>CAVRTQ010000025.1:0-155924 GCA_963724195.1 uncultured Solirubrobacteraceae bacterium
CCGCACCGGCGTCTGCCACCGCTGCGAGAGCGGCCTGGTGGCCGGCGAGGTGGCCTACGACCCCGAGCCGCTGGACCGCCCGGCGACCGGCGCCACGCTGCTCTGCTGCACCCGCCCCGCGGGCCCGGTGACGCTCGACCTCTGACCGGCGCGCCGCGCTCGAGCGCCGCCACAATCCAGGTTCTGATGCGCACGCCGCTGACCGAGGGTTCCGAGGTCACCGTGATCTGGCTGTCCGGGACCGAGCCCGGCGTCGTCGAGCGGATCGACGACGCCGGCCGCGCGGTCACGGTGGTCACGGAGGACGGCACGGTCCTGGAGTTCCACCTGATGGCGAGCATGGCCTTCGTGACCCGCGATCGGTCGGCTCGCCTTGGCCCTCCTTGAGAGCTCGCACGAACTCAGCAACAATTTTGTTGACAATCTCGTCGACAGCTCGTACCTTGGCCTCTTCCCGGCAACGAAGAGGAGAGATCGTCAGTGCCAATCAAGGGAATGCGCGTCGCGGCGATGCTGGCGGCGACGGCAGCGCTGACCGTCGCCGCGTGCGGCGGAGAAGACAGCACGTCGGACGGGAGCGGGGCGAGCGGCGGGTCCGGTGAGCCGGCCACGCTGAAGGTCGGCGTCCTCCCCATCGCGGATCTCGCGCCGCTGTACCTGGGCATGGACCAGGGCTTCTTCAAGGCGGAGAACCTCACGATCGAGCCGGCCGTCGCCGAGGGTGGCGCCGCGGTGGTCCCGGCCGTGATGTCCGGCGACAACCAGATCGGCTTCTCCAACGTCACCTCGATCATGAACGGCACGGCGCAGAACCTGCCGCTGAAGCCGATCGCGGCGGGCGTGGCCGGCGCCGCCACCGAGGACGAGGCGTGGGACGCGCTGCTCGCGCCCAAGGGCGGCGTCACCGACCTCAAGCAACTCGAAGGCAAGAAGGTCTCGGTCAACACGCTCAAGAACCTGCCGGAGGTGGCCGTCCGCAACTCCCTGGAGAAGGCGGGCGTGGACGTCTCCAAGGTCGAGTTCGTCGAGATCCCGTTCCCGGACGTCCCCGCCGCGCTGGAGGCCAAGCGCGTGGACGCGGCGTTCGCCGTCGAGCCGTTCGTCGGTGCTTCGGTGGCCGCCGGCGCGACCCCGCTCGCCGCGCCGTTCGAGCAGCTCGCTCCCGACCTGACGATCGCCGAGTACTTCACCACCGAGCAGTACGCCAAAGAGAACGCAGACGTCGTCGAGCGCTTCAAGCGCGCGATGAACAAGTCGCTCGACTTCGCCCAGCAGAACCCGGACGAGGTCCGGCGCATCATCACGACGTACACCAAGACGCCGGCGGAGGCCGCCGCGAAGATGGCGCTGCCGACGTGGGGCGCCGAGGTCAACGCCGACGCGATGAACACGCTCATCGAGGCCTCCAAGAAGTACGGCGTGCTCAAGGGCGACGTCGACGCCGACCCGTTCGTGAACTTCGGGTGAGCCAGCGCCTGCAGCCGTGGATCGGCGTGCTCGCCGTGCTCGCGTTCATCGAGCTCGTCGTGCGCGTCGGCCTGCTCCCCAGCCGCTACTTCCCGCCGATGACGGAGACGTTCGCGGCGCTGGGTGAGCAGGTCACCGAGCCGGCGTTCTGGAGCGCGGTCGCGCACACGCTCGAGGGCTGGGCGATCGGCCTCGCCATCGCGATCGCGATCGCGGTCCCGCTCGGCCTCGCGCTGGGGTTCAACGACTACCTCTACCGCGCCGCCCGGCCCGCGATCGAGTTCCTGCGCCCGGTCCCGTCCGTGGCGCTGATCCCGCTCGCGATCCTGATCTACGGCACCGGCCTGCAGAGCAAGGTCTTCCTGGTCGCGTTCGCGTGCGTCTGGCCGCTCCTGATCCAGACCATCTACGGCGCGCGCGACCTCGACCCGGTGCAGCTGGAGACCGCCCGCTCGTTCCGCATCAGCCGCAAGGACCGGGTCCTGCACGTGACCCTGATGGGCGCCGTGCCGTACATCGCCACGGGCCTGCGGATCGCGTCGGCCACCGCGCTGATCCTCGCCATCACGGCCGAGCTGATCATCGGCTCGGCGGGCCTGGGCCGCGAGATCAACCTCGCCCGCCAGGGCGGCGCGACGGACCTGATGTACGCGCTGATCGTGACCACGGGGCTGCTCGGCTGGGGCCTGAACTCGCTGTTCGCGCGCGGTGAGCGGCGCGCGCTGCACTGGCATCCCTCGCAGCGGGCGGCCGTGGCATGAACGTCGAAGAAGCTCGCGATCGAGATCGTCACGCCGCTGCTGATGGTCGCGGCGGTGTGGGCCTACACCGCGAGCGCGGACAGCTACTACTACCCGCCGCTCGGCGACGTCTTCACCGCCTTCGCCGACACCTGGGTGTTCGAGCGCTTCCGCGAGGACGTCCTGCCGTCGCTGGGCCGGCTGGCCGCGGGCTACGTGATCGCCGCGGTCCTCGGCGTCGGCCTCGGCGTCCTGCTCGGGCTGCAATCCGACGCTGCGCCGGATGGCGAGCCCGGTGGTCGAGTTCCTGCGCGCGATCCCCGCCCCGGCGCTGATCCCGTTCGCGATCCTGGTGCTCGGCGTCGAGAACGACGCCAAGATCTTCCTGATCGCCGTCGTCTGCGTGTTCCCGATCCTGCTCAACGCCATCGACGGCGTCGCCGGCGTCGAGCCGACCCTGCTCGACACCGCGCGCGTCTACCGCATCGGCCGGCTCGACCGGCTGCGCTACGTCGTGCTGCCGGCCGCGGCGCCGCAGATCTTCGCCGGCCTGCGCACCAGCCTCAGCCTGTCGCTGATCCTCATGGTCATCAGCGAGATGGTGGCTTCGAGCAACGGGATCGGCTACTTCATCCTGCAGTCCCAGCGTTCGTTCGCGATCACCGAGATGTGGTCGGGCATCCTCTTGCTCGGCCTGCTCGGGTACTTGTTCAATGCCGTCTTCACGCTCGTCGAGCGCCGCGTCCTCGCGTGGCACACCGGCGCGCGGGCCGGAGCCCAGTAGATGCTCAAAGTCAGCCACCTCAGCAAGACCTACGGCCGTGGCGAGCAGGCCACGCACGCCATCGGGGACGTCTCGTTCGAGGTCGAGGCGGGCGAGTTCGTCTGCATCGTCGGCCCCTCCGGGTGCGGCAAGACGACGCTGCTGAAGACGATGTCCGGCCTGCTGGAGCCCACGAGCGGCACCGTCGAGCTCAACGGCCAACGGGTCACCGGCCCGCCCGAGCAGATGGCGCTCGTCTTCCAGGACTACAGCCGCTCGCTGTTCCCGTGGATGACCGTGGCCAAGAACGTCGAGTTCCCGCTGCGCAGACGACCCAAGGGCGAGCGCCGGACCGCGGTCGAGCAGGCACTGGGCTCGGTCGGGCTCGACGGGTTCGCCGACAAGTACCCGTGGCAGCTCTCCGGCGGCATGCAGCAGCGGGTCGCGATCGCCCGCGGGCTCGCCTACCGCCCCGAGATCCTGCTGATGGACGAGCCCTTCGCGTCCGTCGATGCGCAGACGCGTGCCGACCTCGAAGACCTCGTCCTGAAGATCCGCCACGACTACGGCGTGACGATCCTGTTCGTCACCCACGACATCGACGAGTCCGTCTACCTCGGCGACCGCGTCGTGATCCTGTCGCAGCGCCCGACCGTGGTGCAGGAGACGCTGCCCGTGCCGCTCCCGCGCCCGCGCGACCAGGTCGCGACCAAGGAGCTGCCCGAGTTCGTCCAGCTGCGCGCGCACGTCTACCGGGCGATCAAGCGGCCGGACGAACCCGCCCGCGCGACGGCCGGCGTATGAGCACCTACTCCGAGCTGCACACGGCGATCGTCTCGGGCGCGCTGTCGCCGGGCGAGCGCCTGGTCGAGGAGGAGCTCGCCGAGCGCCTGGGCGCCAGCCGCGGCGCGGTGCGGGAAGCGATCCTGCGCCTCGCGCACGACGGGCTGGTCGTCCGCGAGCGCAACCGCGGCGCGCGCGTGCGCCGCTTCACGCTCCAGGAGGCGGTCGAGATCCTGGAGGCGCGCGCGGCGCTGGAATCACTCGCCGCGGGCTACGCGGCGCTGCGGCGCACCGACGACGGAGGCGCGGGAGCTCGAGACGCTCGCGAACGAGATGCGGCGCCTGCACGCCGAGGACCAGCTGCTGGCCATGTCGGAGCGCAACGCGGTGCTGCACCGCCGGATCCTCGAGATCTCCGGCCATCGCGTGTCGCGGGACATCTGCGCGCGGCTGCACTCGCAGATGGTGCGCTTCCAGTTCCGCACGGTGCTCGCCCCCGGCCGCTCGGAGCGGTCGCTGGCCGAGCACCAGCGGATCGTCGAGGCGATCGCCGCGGGCGACCGCGCGGCCGCGGAGGCCGCGATGCGGGCGCACCTGACGAACGTCGGCGCCGCGCTGACCGAGATCGCGGTCGCGGTCTGAGCTCAGTGCCCGGCAGCGACCTTCAGCAGCGTCTCGACGACGTGCGAGAGATGCAGCCGCATGGCCGCCTCCGCGGCTTCGCGGTCGCCGTCGGCGATGGCGTCGACGATCGCCGCGTGTTCTTCCAGCGACTTGGCCGGCCGGCCCGGCGCCAGCACGGTGCGGAACTGGAAGCGCACGACCTGCGAGTTGAGCCGCTGGCAGATCTCGAGCGCGACCTTGTGGTGGGAGATCTCCAGGATCCGGCGGTGCAGCCGCGCGTTGCACTCGGACATGGCCAGGAACTCCCCCGCGGCGTGCAGGCGCTCCATCTCGGTGGTGATGGCCCGCAGCTCCTCGACCTCGGCGTCCGTCCGCCGCTCGGCGGCGCGCGCGGCGGCGAGCGACTCGAGCGCGGCGCGGGCTTCGAGGATCTCGACGGCCTCGGCGGCGTCCACGCGCCGGACGCGCGCTCCGCGGTTGCGCTCGCGGACCACGAGGCCTTCGTGCTCCAGGCGCAGCAGCGCGCTGCGGACCGTCCCGCGGCTGAACTGGAGCTGCTCGGCGAGCTCCTCCTCCACCAGCCGTTCGCCCGGCGAGAGCTCACCCGAGACGATGTTCGTGTGCAGCACTGTGTAAGCGTCGCTGGTCACCAAGCGCCAAGCCTATTCGCCTGAGGAGCCGGACCGCCGTGTTTGACCATCCCGTCCCCACCGCACAGGCCCGCGAGCTCGTGCGCGGCGGGTTCGACCCGTACGTGCACGCCGCACCGGACTTCGCCCCGCGCCGGATCACCGATCTGGAGCTGGCCGAGCGCTGTCTGGAGCTCGGGCTGGCGGGGTTCGCGTTGACCTCGCACTACACGGCGACGGCCGAGCGGGCCGCGGTGGTCAACGCCGCGACGGGAACCTCGCTCGCCGTCGGCACGATCGCGCTCAACCATGCGGTCGGCGGCTTGAACGCGACCGCGGTGGAGGTGGCCGCGCGGCAGGGCGCGCGGATCGTGTGGCTCCCGACGGTCAGCGCCACCGGGGAGGTCGCCAAGGTCGAGGGCGCCGACCCCGACGGCAACGTGCCGGTCTGGGTGCGCTTCGAGCGCGAGCTGCGGGCCGCCGGTGCGGCTCCCGCACCGGTGCCGGTCCTCGACGCGGACGGCGCACCGCTGCCCGAGCTGCTCGCGGTGCTGGGCGTGGTCGCGCGGCGCGGGCTCGTGCTCGCGACCGGCCATCTGTCTCGCGCGGAGACGTTCGCGGTCGTCGACGCGGCGGTCGCGGCCGGCGTCGAGACGATCGTCGTGACCAACCCCGAGTTCCCGTCGCACAAGCTCAGCCCCGACGATCAGGTCGCCCTGGCGGAGCGCGGCGCGCTGTTCCAGCGGGCGCTCACGACGCCCTACACCGGCAAGTGCACGTGGGACGAGCTGTTCGCGGCGACGCGCGCGGTGGGTCCCGCGCGGACGGTCTGGGGCAGCGACCTCGGGCAAGTGTTCAACCCGCCGGTGGAAGACGGGCTGGCCCTCCTGGCCGACCGCTTCCTCGACGCCGGCTTCAGCGAGGAGGAGATCCGGATCATGGCGGTCGAGAACACGCGGAGGCTGGCCGGTGTCTAAGCGGGTGCAGGTGATCGGCGCGCACTCGGCGGACTTCGTCTGGCGCGCGGGCGGCGCCGTGGCCAAGGCGGTCGCGCTCGGCGGCGTCGCCGAGGTGATCGCGCTGTCCTACGGCGAGCGCGGGGAGTCCGGCGAGCTGTGGAAGCAGGAGGGACAGACGCTCGAGGCGGTGAAGCGGATCAGGCACGCGGAGGCGGAAGCGGCCGCGGCGCACCTCGGCGCGTCCTTCCGCTGCCTGGACTGGGGCGACTACCCGCTGCAGATCGACGGCGACCGGCTGCTGGCGGTCGCGGACGTGATCCGCGCGTTCGCGCCCGATGTGCTGATCACGCACACGGACACCGACCCGTTCAACCCGGACCATCCCGTCGCGTACGCGGCCGTGGACCGGGCGCGCTCTCTGGCCGCAGGCGCCGGCGTGCCGAGCGCGTTCGGCACGATCACGCCGCCGCAGCTGTTCCTGTTCGAGCCCCACCAGCCGGAGCTGTGTAACTTCACGCCGACCGTGCACGTGGACATCACGTCCGTGTGGGACCAGAAGGTCGCGGCGATGGGCGAGATGCACGCGCAGCAGTACCTGCAGACCTACTACGCCCAGCGCGGCGAGCAGCGCGGGAACCACGCGCGGCGCGCCTCGGGCAAGTCCGAGGTCCGCTACGGCGAGTCGTTCATGCGCGTGCTGCCGCAGGTCGTCGAGGAGCTGTCGTGAACGCCGAGTTCGCGCGGCTGGGCGCCGCGACCGTCTACGAAGCCTCCGGCCGGCAAGGGCTGGTCGACGCCGAGTTCCGGCAGCTCGTCCCCCGCTCGCGCGCGTGCGGTCCGGCGCGGATCGCGCGCTGCGGACAGGACGACAACCTGATGGTCCACGCCGTGATGGCTTCCCTCCAACCCGGCGAGGTGCTCGTGCTCGTGATGCCGGAGCCGCGCCCGGTCGCGCTGCTCGGCGACCTGCTGCTGACGCAGGCCGTGACGCGCGGCGCCGCCGCCGTGCTCGTCGACGCGGCCGTGCGCGACGCCGAGGAGCTCGCCGAGATGGCCGTGCCCGTGTGGGCGCGCTGGATCCGGTCGCGGGGCGCCACGAAGGACATCCCCGGGGAGCTCGACGTGCCGGTGGTCGTCGGTGGGTGCGAGATCCGCCCGGGCGACCTCGTCGTGCTCGACGCCGACGGCGTGACGGTCGTCGACCCCGCCCGCGCCGACGAGGTGCTGCAGGCCTCGCTCGCCCGCGAGGCCAAGGAGGCGCACAAGCGCGCGCAGCTGCAGGCCGGCGCGCTGTCCTACCACCTGGACGGATTGGACGCCCGTGTCTGAGCTCGCGCACCTCGGCCCCGTCGAGGTCTTCACCCCGCGGTTCGACGCGAGCCTCGCGTTCTTCGTCGACATCCTCGGCATGGACGTCGAAGCCGAAGCCGGTCCATCGACCTACCTGCGCGGCTGGGGCGACTACCAACGCTGGTCGGTCAAGCTCACCGCGAGCGACACCAGCGGAATGGGTGTGCTCGGGCTGCGGGCCTGGAGCCCGGAGGCGCTGGAGCGGCGCGTCGCCGCGATCGAGGCCACCGGCCTCGGCGAGGGCTGGACGGACGGCGACCTCGGCCGCGGTCCGTCGTATCGCTTCCGCGACCCCGACGGCCACGTCTTCGAGCTCTACTTCGAGTGCGAGCGCTACGCGGCGCCCGCGGACCGCCGCCCCGCGCACAAGAACGTCCCGGGCCGCTTCACCGGTCGCGGCTGCGCGATCAAGCGCCTCGATCACATCAACCTCCTCGCCACCGACGTGCGCGCCAACCGCGAGTTCTGCGTGGACACGCTCGGCTACCGGCTCTACGAGCGCATCCAGCTCGACGACGGCTCGGAGGCCGGCGCCTGGATGAGCGCCACCATCGCCGCCCACGAGCTGATCTACACGCGCGACGCCCACCGCGCCCACGGTCGCCTGCACCACGTGGCGCTGTGGGTCGACACGCGCGAGGAGTGCCTGCGCGCCGCGGACATCTGGGTCGACGCCGGCGTCCCGATCGAGGCCGCGCCGTCCAAGCACGCGATCGCCCAGGGGTTCTTCCTCTACGGCATCGAGCCCGGTGGCAACCGCGTCGAGGTCACCACCGGGGGTCGATTCGTCTACGCGCCCGACGAGCCGGTCGTCGTCTGGACCGAGGCCGACCGGGCGAAGGGCCAGGCCTGGGGTGTCAAGACGGTGGAGTCCTTCCACACGTATGGCACCCCGCCCGTCGAGTAGGGCCTACGGCTGGGTCGTCGACAGCGTGAAGGTCAACGTCTTGCTGTAGCTGCCCGTGCGCAGGGGATCGTTCGCCCCGATGGCCTGCTTGAAGTTGATCGTCACCGGGTCGTTGGACACCGGCGCCGTCCACGTGGACTTCGAGAACGCCACCTGCAGCGGCTGCGCCAGCGAGAACGCGCCGTTGGTCAGGTGTCCGGGCTCGGAGACGCTGAGCGTCGCGTCGCCCGCGGTGGAGATCACGTTGGCGGTCGTGGACGCCGTGTACTCGGCGGCCACACCCGGGACGAAGGCCCCGAAGGTCGCCGGGGTGCCGAGCGTGAGCGAGAGCGTCGCCGGGACGGTGCCGCCGACCTCACCCGGCTTCGTGCCGGCCAGCGGGTCGCCGGCCTCGCCGACGACCTTGGCGATCCAGGCCATCGCCTCGGGCACGTCGTAGTTGCCGGCGTGCGGCTGGTTCCAGGCGAGCCGGTAGTCGAGGTTCTGGACCTGGTGGTCGGCGTCGAGCGCGCGGTCGAGGTTGATCGACACGATGAACGCCGTGTCGCGGTCGCGCGTGCCGTGGCGGACGTACCAGTTCGGCGCGGTGTCGGCGCTCGTCCCGATGAAGTCCATCGGGTTGACCAGGCGCTCCTGCTCGTCGACGATCGTGCTCGGCTGGGCGAGGTACTGCGCCCAGGTCAGCCCGGTGTCGTCGAGGCCGCTGCCGTCGCCGGCCACGGAGTTGTGCTCCCAGCTGTACTGCGTGTAGTTGCGGTAGGTCTGGTTGCTCGCGCCGAACAGGTTGGTCTCGCCGCCGGTGAGGCCGTTCACGCCCACCTGGTCGAACGAGGGCGCGGGCTTCAGCGTCGCCTGCTTGACGACGAACGAGAGGTAGTGCTTCATGTCCACCGAGCGCACGCGGTCGGCGGCGTTGTCGGGGTCGATCCAGTCGTTGACGAACGTCCGCGGCGTCCCGCCGCCCGGGCCGCCGCCGGTGACGACGAAGTTCTCCCCGAGCGCCGGGATCGTGTTGGTGGCGCCGGCCTTCATGTAGATCTCGGCCGAGCGGATGACCTCCGCCTTGATCGTGTCGATCATGTTCGCGGCCGTGAGCGCCGCCCCGTCCGGGTTGCGCAGACCGAGGCTCGCCTGGTAGGCGGCGAACTGGGCTGCCATCTCCGCCGAAGCGGTGGGCGACGGGTTCTGGGCGTTGTCGGCGCGCGTGTTGAGCACGTTGAACAGCCACTCGTACAGGACGTCGGCGTTGCCGAGGTCCGTGATCGGGCAATAGGCGTTGATCGCGAACACGTCGTCGCGCAGCGTGCTGGCGCCCTGCGCGTCGACGCCGGCCGCGCCGGCCTGCGCGAGGTACGGCAGGTACTCCGGGCTGTTGCCGGAGGCGCCCAGGATCGAGCTCAGCGCGCCGCCGCCGCTCGTCCCGTTGACGACGATCCGCTCGGCGCTGCCGGGCATCGCCGTGTCATTGAGGCGCAGGTAGCGGACGGCCGACTTGGCGTCCACGGCGGCGGCGGGGGACTTGCCGGGGAACGAGCCGTCCGCACCGACCAGCCCGCGGCTGCGGGAGGCGATGTCGGTGAAGACGTAGCCCGCCTTCAGCGCCGCGCCCACGTTGCTCGTCGCGCTGTTGTAGGACCCACCGGCAGCGATGCTGCTGCGGATGTAGCTGGCCATCCAGCCCGCGTTGTTGACCGCGAAGTAGATCGGCGCGCGCTGGTTGGCGACCGCGGCCTCCGGCACGAACACGTTCATGCTCTGATAGCCGCAGCGCGTGTTGGTGATCCCCGCGCGCGCCGCCACGGCCGTCGGGTTGGCGACGTAACAGACCTCGGTGTACTTGCGCACGGTCAACGGCTGGCCGTCGACGGTCACGGACAGGGTCGTGAACGCGGCAGCGTCGAAGGCGAGCGCCGTGTCCTCCGGGTCGGCGGCGAGCGCCGGGGTCGCCGGCAGCATCGCCGCCACGGCGAGCGCGCCGATCGCGCGCCTGCGCAACCGTGAATTCCACTGCATATGAGTTCTCTCCTCGTCTTGCGGAGGGCTTTCCGCGGCGCCTCGGCAGGAGGCGGAGCCGCAGGCTACAAGATTGTGAACAAAATAGGTAGCAATCTTGTGCAACTCTTACGCGGCGTAGTGAATCGGCGGCGACGCTCGGGTTCCAGGTCGAGATCGTCCCGACCCCCACGACGGGCAAGGCGCACCTCATCGCGCGCCTGCCCGCCACCGAGCCGGATGGCCGCAAGGCGCTGCTGCTCGCCGGGCACGAGGACGTGGTCGGCGTCGAGCGCGCCCTGACGAGCGGGTGCCGATCAAGGGTCTGGAGCAGGGCACGGACATGCTCACGCGGGTGTTGCGCGCAGCCGTCGGGTGAGCGCGCTGCTGTGCGTCATCCGTTTCGGATGAGGCGGGGAACCCGGGACCGGTCAAGGTCACCCCGTGGCCGTCACCTCGAATGTCGACGGCGCGACCGATGCGGTCGCGCTGACGCTCGACTTCCAGCGCCGCTGGTGGCTCTGGTTGCTCATCGGCTGCGCCTGGATGTTCGCGTCGCTCGTGATCCTGCAGTTCGAGGAGGCGTCGGTGCGGACGGTCGGCGTGATCGTGGGCTGCATGTTCGTGGCGCTCGGCGCCCAGAACCTCGTCCAGGCCGTCTTCGGCACCGGCTACTGGTGGCTGTACACGGCCTTCGGCATCATGTTCGTGGCCTGCGGCATCGCCTGCTTCCTGCAGCCCGCGGCGACGTTCGCCGGCGTGGCGGACATGCTGGGCTTCCTCTTCATGCTGGTCGGCATCTGGTGGACGGTCGAGGCGCTCCTTATGCGCGCGGACTTCCCGCTGTGGTGGATGAAGCTGCTGGCGGGCATCGCGATGAACCTGCTGGCGTTCTGGACGGCCGGGCAGTTCTTCATCGACAAGGCCTACCTGCTGCTCGTCTTCGCCGGCATCTGGGCGCTGCTCCAGGGCGTCAGCGATATCGCACGCGCGTTCGAGCTCAGAGCCCAGTCGCGCGTCTGACGGCCTGCCACGGCGCGCGGCCGCGCCACACCCGCCACACCGCTCGGCCCAGCCAGGCCAACGCGAACAGGTTCAAGGCGATGTCGTCGAACCACCGGCCACGTCGACGACGGCGGCGGCGGCTCATGACGGCGCTCCGTGCCCGAGCGTCCACGACGAGCGCGCCGATCTCCGGTGTGTGCGTTGTAGGCCACCAGGATCGGATCCGACGACTGCATGACGGCCAAGCTAGGCACCGCCCGCCGGACAGGCATCATCCGGTTCGGGTGATGCCCCCTGCCGTGACCTCCGGTTGCCTTGGAGACCCCAAGAAAGGTGACGTCGTGCACGGGATCGTTCCGCGCTGGGAATGGCGAAACTTCGGCGAGCGTTTCGGCGACGCCGAGGCCGTGCTGTCCACCCTGTCCCCCGAGCTTGTGCGCGAGACGGACGAGCTCTATCTGCTCTCGCCCGGCAGCGACGCGTCCGTCAAGGTCCGCGATCAGCTGATGGACGTCAAGCAACTCCAGCACGTCAACGCCGACGGACTCGAGCAATGGCGTCCCGTCATGAAGGCCGAGTTCCCGCTCAACCCCGACGACGTCCGCTTCGTGCTGGACGCGCTGCACGCGGCCGCGCCGGTCGACCGTTCCACGTACGAGACGGATGACCTGGCCGAGCTCGCGTTGACCGTGCCGGTGCACAAGCGGCGCGCCCACTATCGGATCGACGGCGTTCTCGCCGAGCTCACTGAGCTGGAGATCGATGGCCGGGTGACACGGACGATCGCGATCGAGGGCGAGGACCCGCGTCTCGTGATCGCGACGGTGCGACGCCTCGGGCTCGACGGTCTCCGCAACGTCTCGGTCGCGCGCGGGATCAAGACGATGCTCGGCGTCGGCGCGCAGCGGTACGCGGTGATCGACATCGGCACCAACTCGGTCAAGCTGCACGTCGCCGAGCGTTCCGCGGACGGCGAGTGGCACGCGCTGGCCGACCGTGCCGTCGTGACGCGGCTCGGCGAGGGGCTGGACGGCGCCGGGCAACTCGGCGCCGCCCCGATCGCGCGGACGACGGAGGCGGTGGCGACGCTTGTCGCCGAGGCGCGCGCACTGGACGTGCAGGAGATCGTGGCGGTCGGCACCGCGGGCCTGCGGATCGCCGAGAACGCCGCGGTGCTGATCGCGGCCGTGCACGAGGCGACCGGGATCAACGTGGAGGTGATCTCCGGCGCGGAGGAGGCGCGGCTCGCCGTCCGCGCCGCGACCGCGGGGCTCGACCTCGGTCAGCAGGCGCTCGTGGTGTTCGACACCGGCGGCGGCAGCACGCAGTTCACGCTCGGCAGCGGCGGTCGCGTCGACGAGCAGTTCAGTGTCGACGTGGGCGCTGTGCGGCTGACCGAGCACTTCGGCCTCGATCGCGCGGTGCCTGCGGACGTGGTCGAGGCGGTGTGCGTCGCGGCCGCGAACGGGTTCGAACGGCTGGCGGGACGCCCCGCCCCCGGCGCGCTGATCGGGATGGGCGGGGCCGTGACCAACCTCGCCGCGATCAAGCTCGGCCTGCAGTCGTATGACCCTGACGCCGTCCACGGCACGCGCCTGACCCGGGCGGACATCGAGCACGAGATCGAGCGCCTGAGCGGCCTCACGGCCGACGAGCGGCGGCAGATCGTCGGCCTGCAACCGGCACGCGCCGAAGTGATCCTGGCCGGCGCGTGCATCGTCCGCACCGTGCTCGACGTGCTCGGGGCGGACGCGCTCAGGGTGAGCGACCGCGCACTGCGCCACGGACTGATCGTCGACCGCTTCGAACCTGACCGATGATGCCCAACGTGCTGGTGTGCCCGTGCGCCATGCACGGCGCGCAAGGCTGGAGCGAGTCTCGTAATTGACCTGACCCATGCCGGGGTAAGGACGCCGGTGCAGTGACGAACCGGGATGAGCCGAAGTCTGCGGTGCTGCGCAGCGCCGCCCACATGGTGAGCTCACTCCTGCGTCGTCACGACTTCTCACTCGCGAAACCGGTCGAGGCCCGCTTTCGCACCAACGAGCACGGAAGCAGCGGCATCGCGGTGACCGTGCAGCTGCGCGATCCGCGCCGCGCCGGCGCCGCGCGCGACCTGCTCCACGAGCGGTTCGGCGGCGCCGACGTCGACGACTTCGAGGTCGCCTAGCGCGCGCCGTCCGCGTCCTGGTCCAGCGGCACCCGCCCGATCACGCGCGTGCCCCGCCCCGGAGCGCTGTCGATGGTCAGCGACCCGCCGACGGCCTCGAGCCGGTCGCGCATGTTGCGCAACCCGGCGTGCAACCGCCGGGCCCCGGATTCCGGCTCACGCGGAGCGACGAAGCCGGGGCCGTCGTCACGGACCTCGATCGACAGGGACGTCGGCGTTCTGGCTCAGACGCACCCACACCGCGGACGCGGACGGCGCGTGCTTGATCGCGTTCTGCACGGCTTCGAGGCAGGTGAAGTAGACCGCCGTCTCGATCTCGATCGGCAGGCGCTTGAGGCCTCGGGTCTGCAGGTGCAGGGGGACGGTGGTGATGGCGGCCAGGCTGCGCAGGGCGTCCTCCAGCCCACGGTCGCTCAGGATCGCCGGGTAGACGCCGTGCGCCAAGGACCGCAGCTCGTCCAGCGTCCGTTCGGCCTCCTCGCCCAGCTCGTGCACGGCGTCGGCGCCCGAGACGCTGTCCGGCCGCAGCTGCTCCTCGACCAACGACAGTCGGATGCGCAACATCATCAGGCGCTGCTGTGCCCCGTCGTGGAGGTCGCGCTCGATCCGCGCGCGCTCCAGGTCGCCGGCCTCGGCGATGCGCCGTCGTGACTGCTCGAGTTGGCGCATCGCGGCCGCCAGCTTGCTCGTCGCGTCCTGGTGACGCACCGTCCCGAGCACGAGGGAGCTGATCGCCGACAGCAGTTCCTGGTCCGATCGCAGCGCTTCGCCGTGGATGAGCGCGACCGCCGCGGTGCCGTCAAGGTCCGGGATCAGCGTGGACGCCCGCCCCGGCCCGATCGGGAGCCGCCTGTGGCTCTGCCCGCCGCTGTCGACCCAGCGCACGGGTCCGTCCGGGACGAGCACCTCGAGCGTGGAATCGTTCAGTGACGTGCGCAGGACTTCCTGCAACCGCCACGGGTCGACGCCGTTGCTCAGGCGCGCCGTCAGCCGTCCGAGCACCTCGCCGACGAGCAGCCGCCGACGCATCAACCCGACCCACAACGCCGCCGCCAGGAGCGCGACGGCCAAGCCCCAGAGCAACCCGAGGGTCTCCGCCGCGCGGCCGTCGGGGGCGAAGCGGCGCGTGAGGAAGAAGGCCGCCAGCAGGCTGACCGAGATCATGCTCGCCCACACCACCGGTGACAGCGTGCGACGCAGCAGGGGCGTGGCCGCTCGCCAGCGTCGGATCATCGAGATGACCGCCGCGGCGAACAGCGCGACGGCGAGCGTCTCGCGCAGTGGCTGCACCACCGAGGCGATCGCCGCCGGCTCCTCCGCCAGCAGCAGGAATGCGTTCGGTGGGCAGGCGTCGCGACAGGTCGCCCACGGGGTGTACGGCGGGTACTGCTCGACCACCAGCGCCGAGCCGAGGTACAACAGCACCAGCACCGCGATCAGCGCGCGGAAGATCGCGCGGCCGGCTCCGCGGCCGATCCTTCCCTGGGGAAACGCGAGCATCAGGTAGATGAGGCTCGGGAACACGAGCCAGCCCACGACCCGCCCGATGCTGTAGGCCAGGCTCTCGCTGGACTCACCCAAAGCGGTCGCCGACCACGCCAGGCCGGCCGCGACGAGCGCGAAGCCGAACCGCGCGGTCTCGGGCACGCGGAGCGCGTAGAGCCCCGCCGCGATCGGCACCGCGATCACCAGAAACGAGATCGTGCCGCGCGCAACCGCCTCGTCGGCCGGCGCCGAGTGCACGACGAACCCGACCGACACCAGGCACAGTCCGGCCCCGACGACGCCCAGCGCAGCGCGAAGCCGACGATTCCACAGCGATCCACGTGTCCGTACCGCGTCGCCGATCGCGAGTTGCACGCTCAACGGACGGTCACCCATACCTGGTCATGCCGCACAGCCTGCTCGCCTGGGCGTTGACGTGCATCGCCCACAGGGGGTGAACCATGTGGTCGGTGATCAGTGCTGGTCGGCGGTGTGGATCACGCTGCCGGACTCCGACAGCAGCATGAGCGTCGCGGCGACGCGCTTGCTGACGTCCTCGGCGTTGGCGAGGCCGAGCTTCAGGAAGATCGCGTTGATGTGCTTCTCGACCGCGCGCTTGGTCAGGAACAGCGATTCCGCGATCGCCATGTTGCTCTTGCCGCGCGCGATCTCGACGAGCACCTCGCGCTCGCGCGTCGTCAACTCGTTCAGCGGCGAGCTCGCCGCCCGGCTCCGCACGGTCACCGAGCGCGTCGACGATCTTGCTGTCGACGAGCGACCCGCCGGTGGCGACGGCCTGGATCGCGGCCGTCAGCTCGGCGCGGTTGTGCACGCGCTCCTTCAGGAGGTACGCCCGCCGCGCCGATCCGCCGTCGAGCAGCGCCAGCGCATAGATCGGATCGGCGTACTGACTGAGGACGACGACCCCGACCTCCGGTTGTGCGTCGCGGAGCTCTCCGGCGAACCGGATGCCCTCATCCGTGTTCGTCGGCGGCATGCGGATATCCGTGACGACCACGCTGGGTCGCTCGCGCCGGCAGACGCTCCGCAACGAATCGAGATCTCCCACCGCGGCGATGACGTCGATCTCGGGATCGACGTCCAGAAGCTGCTTGACGCCCTCCCGGACCAGCAAGCTGTCCTCGCCGAGCACCACACGGATCGGCATGCCTGCACCTTAGCTCGTCCCGGCGGTCTGACAGCTTTCACTGGATCGCGACCGGTTCGGCCTCCGCCGGCGCCTGCGGCCGGAACGGGCGGTGCTCGTCGCCGCCCGGCTGAATGATGAGCGCCGTCGACTCAGGCACTTCGACCCACACACCGGGCAGGTCCGAGAGCGGCTCGGACACCACGACCCGCGTCTCGTCGGTGAGCCCCTGGAAGCGCGGGTTGTCCGGGTGCAGCGCGTGGACCGTCGACACGTTCGCCGAGACGTACAGCGTGCGAGATTGGTGCGCGGACGAGTAGCGGACGGCCCACAGCCGCTCGCCATCGCTGAACCCCAGCGTCATCTGCACGGGGTGCTCGACGCCGTGCAGGCGGCCCGTGGCCTCGACGAAGCCCACCGCCCGCTCGACGGCGCCCAGCGGATCGTCCTCGAGCCCGAACGTCAGCGCGAGGTAGAACAGGGTCTCCGAGTCGGTGGAGCCGGCAATCCCGCCGTACAGGCGCGGGTCGACCGCGAGCGTCAGGTCGCGCCGCATCAGGTCGAACCCGGCGATGGCGCCGTTGTGGACGAACAGCCAGCGCCCGTGCCGGAACGGGTGGCAGTTCGTCTGCTGCACCGGCGTGCCCGTGGTCGCGCGGATGTGGGCGAGGAACAGCGGTGACGCGACATGCGCGGCGATGTCGCGCAGGTTGGCGTCGCTCCACGCGGGCGTGACGCTCCGGTAGCGGCCCGGCGTGCGTGAATCGCCGACGCCGTACCAGCCGATCCCGAACCCGTCTCCGTTGGTGGTCTCGACGCCCTGGCGGGCGTGCAGGCTCTGGTCGATGAGGCCGTGCTCCGTGTGGTACAGGAGCTCGTCGATGACCATCGGCTGGCCGTAGTAGGCGTTCCAGCGGCACATGATGGCCGGATGCTCATGCGACCCCGACCGCCGGGCAATGGCGCGTGCCAGTGTCCCGGCAGGGAGAGCACCGCCACTACGTGGCGCGATCGAGTCGCTGATCCATCGCGAGTGATCGGGTTCAGCGCGCCGCAGACGCGCGGCGGACCATCGCAGCGCGTGCTCACCGGGCTCGCCGCCGACTTCGGACCAGCGCGTGATCGGCCGCTGCACGCTCCGTGTCCGGCGCTGCCGGAGCCACGCTGACTGAGGAACGAGCAGGGCATCGCGACGGGCACGCCTCCCGCGGGCAGTGGTGCCTGCGCCCGCAGAGTCGGCGGGCTTACTCCCTTGGCGGGCAGGACCGTGCAGGCGGATGCTGCATCTGTCGTGCTCACCGATACCGCTTCCGCGCTCGTGCTGCTCCAGGGCCGCACGCCCACCGCGCCCACCGATCCCGCCCGATCCGGCCTGGTGCCGCGTGCCCGCCTCGTGCGTCAGCTCGCCGCGTCCGACGCGCCGATCGCGCTCGTCGTCGCACCGGCGGGCTACGGGAAGACGACCCTGATCTCCGAGTGGGAGACGCGCGACGAGCGCCCGTTCCGTTGGCTGCCGTCCGCCGCCGAGGCCACCGCCGCCATCGAGCTGGGCGTGCGCTCCGGCGTCGCGCAGGTGCTCGTCGTCGACGATGCGCAGGGCATCACTCCCGAAGCCATGCGCCACCTGCTCAACCAGGCCTGCCGGCTGCCCCGCCGCAGCGCGCTCGTGCTGGCGACGCGGACACGCCCGCCCGGGCTCGGACGACTGCGTGCCCGCCGCATGCTGCTCGAGCTGGACACCGCCGACCTGGCGCTGAGCCGGCTCGAAGCCGCGATGCTGGTCGATGCCGCCGGCATCAGGCTGAACCGCCACCAGCTCGAGCGGCTGCTCGATCGCACCGGCGGCTGGCCGGCGATGGTGTATCTGGCCACCACGGGCCTCGCCGACTGCGAGGACCTGGACGAGGCGATCACCGCGTTCAGCGGCGCCGACCGGACCGCGGCCGAGTTCCTCCGGGACGAGGTCCTCGGTCCGCTCAGCCTCGCCGAGCGGACGTTCCTCCGCCGGACCGCGATCCTCGCGCCACTCACCAGCCCGGCCTGCGACGCGATCCTCGGCACGTCCGACTCCGGCACGATGCTGATGCGGCTGGCCCGCGCCGGCGTCCCGTGCGAGCCGCTTGACCGCACCGACTCGGGCTTTCGCCTGAATCCGTTGCTCGCGCAGATGCTGCGCTCCGAGCTCGCGGTGACCGAGCCGGATCGCAAGCGCCGGCTGCACCACCGCGCCGCCGAGTGGTACGCAAGCGAGCGCGACCCGCACGCCGCGATCGAGCACGCCATGACCTGCCGCGACGTCCGGCTCGCGGGCGGGATCGCGTGGGCTCATGCGCCGCAGGCCGCTGCTGCGGGCCGCGGCACGCAGATCGGCGAATGGCTCGCGCCGATCCGCGAGTGCGCGCCTTCCGGAGACGTCGCGCTGGCGCTGACCGCGGCCGTCTACAACCTGGTCACGGGAAGCCGCCGCGCCGCCTGCGCGGCGACCGACACGGCTGAGCGTCTGCTCGAGCACGACCCGCTGGCCGGCGGCGACGCGGCCGTGGCGCTCCTGCGCGCCTGCCTGGCCCCGGCCGGGTTCGTCAACGCCCTCGCGGACGCGTCTCGCGCGCGTGAGCTCCTCAGCCACGACAGCCCGTGGCAAGCACTCGCGCTGCTGATAATGGGCGTTGCTCAGCATCTGGGCGGTGAGCGCGAGACCGCCGGCGCGCTCCTTGACGACGCCGCCGGTCGTGCCGACGCGACGCTCCCGGTCGTCGCCGCCGCGGCGCAGGCCCAGCTGGCGGTGCTCGCCGTCGAGGACGAGGACTGGGACGAGGCGGCGCATCGCACGCGCGAGGCGCGGGCCGCGGTCCCGCTGACCGCACCGGACGCGCTCCGCGCCTTCGTGTCGGCGATCTCGGCTGTGGTCTCCGCGCATCGCGGCGAGATCGCCCAGGCCCGCCACGACGCCGGCGAGGCGGACCGGCTGCTCGCCACCCGCGCGGACTTTCCGTCGTGGCTCGTGTGCGAGGCGCACGTCTGGCTCGCCCGCGCGGCGATCCGGCTGAGTGACGGCCCGACGGCGCGCCGGCTCCTGGCGCGGGCCGCGCGGCTGGCGCCGACGGGCAACGTCGTGCTCGCCGACTGGATCCACGACGGGTGGGCCCGGGCGGACGCGTTCGCCGAGAGCGCCACCGGGGACGGCCCGACGCTCACCAACGCCGAGTTGCGGATCCTGCGCCTGCTCCCGAGCCACATGTCATTCCGCGAGATCGGCGAGCGCCTGCACGTCTCGACCAACACCGTCAAGACCCAGGCGCTCGCCGTCTACCGCAAGCTCGACGTGTCATGCCGCTCCGACGCCGTGCAACGAGGGCACGACGCCGGTCTGATCGGCAGCACATGAACACCCTGTCCGTCTGGCGCTTCCCCACGCCGGATGGGGCCGAGGAGGCACTCGCAGAGCTGATCCGGCTCGTCGTTGCGGAGCGGGCCAGCGTGGACGACGCGGCGCTGATCGCGTGGCCGACCGGACGGCGCGCGCCGCTGACCCGCGAGCTCGGCAGCATCACCGGCAACGGGCGGCTGTGGGGCGGGTTCTGGGGCATGGTGCTCAGCCTCATCTTCCTCACCCCGCGCGCCGGCCCGGTGTTCGGCGCGGCGGCCGGAGCGGTCGCCGGGAGCCTCGACGACTTCGGCGTCATCGACGACTTCGTCAAGCGTGTGCGCGACCGGGTCACGCCGGGCACGTCCGCGATCTTCGCGATCACCAGCTCGAGCGCGGCACGCGAGATCGACGCCGGGTTCGCAGGACCCGGCGTCGAGACGCTTCGGTCCGAGCTGTCCCCCACGCAGGCGCAGAACCTGCACGAAGCGCTCGCCGACCGTTGATCACAGCCCGGCGCGGGCCTCCGACCAGCGCGCCGTCAGCGCGAAGATGATGACCGCGTCGAGCGCGATGATCACCAGTGACCAGATCGGATACGCGCCGACGAACAGCATCTGCACGACGATGCCGACGCTCGCGATCACCAGCGCGAGCACGCGGGCCCAGCCGTGCCCGCTGTTGAGGCCCATGCCCGCGGCGACCTGAGCCGCTCCCCAGATCAGCATGACGATGCCCCAGATGGTGAAGTTGCCGATCAGCAGCGCGTCCGAGTTGGCGGCGACGAAGTAGGTCTCGTCGAGCAGCGCGGTCAAGCCCTGGATGAGGTTGAGCAGCCCGACGACGGCGAGCATGATCGACGCGAAGACGATCCAGCCCGTCCATGCGGCTGTGGGGGGCGGCGCTCCCGCCCGTTCGGACCTGGCCTCGGCCTTGGTCATCAGGCCAAGAGCCTGCGCTTCTGAGCCGAGAACTCCTCGTCCGTGAGGATGCCGTCGTCACGGAGCTGCGCGAGCTCGCGGAGCTGGGCGACGGTGTCGACCGGCGGGGCCGCCGGCGCCGGCGCAGCCGCGGGCGCGGGCGGTGGCGGTGGCGGCGCGTCGTAGTACTCCGGCTGGCTGTCCTGCGCCGCCCACTTATTCGCCTGGCGGCGCGAGACGCGGTTGCTGACGGTGGTCGCCGTACCGGCGATCACGGCGGTGCGGGCCACTCCGCGGAGCAATCCGGGCATGTGTGTGACTCCTTGCGTTCAGGACGGGGACGAGGCTTCGGCCTGCGCCTCAGCCAGTTCAAGCGCAGCCAGGACGGCCTGGATGCCGATGCGGCCGCTCGCGACGAGCTGTCCGCCTGACTTGCGCAACGCGACGGCGACCGGGGCCGCCCAGCGGTTCTCCCAGACCAGCACCGCGGCGCAGGTCCCGGGTTCCAGCGCCTGCGCCGCGTCCTCGAGATCCTCTTGGCTGATCAGGCCGGTCGACGCCCCTTCGAACGCCTCGAAGCCTCCGGGATCTTCGAACTCGCCGAGGTCGATGGCGGCGACGGACCCGTCCTCGCCCTTGACCATCAGCGCGATGTCGAGCACCCGGATGATGCCTCGCTCCACCAGGTCGATGATCAGCGGAACGGCATCGCCTTTCGGCTGCCGTCCCGGCCATTCGAGAACCACGTAGTCGATGGGACCCATCTCGAGCACGGACTCTTCGGTCATCGATGCCTCCTTCGTCGGGGGTCCCGAGCATCGAGCCACCGGTGGGCCTGGACATCATCCGATCCGGGTGAGGCAGTGCGCGGGCGATACGATCTCGCGGCACCATCGTCAATCAAAGGAGATCATCCATGGGCACATTGGTAGCCATCGCCTATCCCGACGTCGCGACCGCCGAGAAGGTGCGGGGCGAGCTCGTGCAGGCCACCAAGGAGCAGCTGATCCGGCTCGAGGACGCGGTCATCGTCGAACACCGCGCCGACGGCAAGATGAAGCTGCACCAGGCGGGCAGCACGACCGGCGCGGGCGCCGCGGGCGGCGCGCTGTGGGGCGGCATCATCGGCCTGCTGTTCCTCGCCCCGCTTGTTCGGCATGGCGATCGGCGCCGCGTCCGGCGCGGTGGCCGGCAAGCTGACGGACGTCGGCGTCAACGACGATTTCCTCAAGACGCTCGGCGCGAAGCTGTCCCCCGGCGGTGCGGCGCTGATCATCCTCGGCCGCAGCGACACCCCGGACCGGGTGATCGAGCGCGTGCGTCAGTACGGCGGCGAGGTCGTCCAGACCTCGCTCAGCGAGGACGACGAAGCCCACCTGCGCGCCGCGCTGGGCGAGCCCGCTCCCGCCGAGTAAAACCCTGACGGCGACACAGCGCAACGACACGGCCGAGCTGCAGGCGTTCGTCCTGGAGCTCGGCCGCGCGTTGAGCCTCGCCGGCACAGCGGTCGGCGAGACGCAGGAGCGGCTGGTCGCCGTGGCGGACGCCGGCGGCGCGCCGGGGGCCCGGATCGTCGCGCTGCCCACGGTGCTGTTCGTGTCGTTCGGGCGTGACGGCTGGGCCACGATCGAGCCGATACCGCAGTTCGACGGGTCCCTGCGCCTGGATCAGATCTCGGAGCTGTACGCGCTCGTGGATGATGCCGAGCGCGGCGCGATCGGGCCGGTCGCCGGCCTGCGGCGGCTCGAGCAGATCCACGACCTCCCGCCGCGCCGGGGCTGGGCCGTCTCGCTCGCGGCGTACGTCGTGATGACGGCCGGCCTGTGCCTGGTCCTCCAGCCGACGCCCGCCGACGTCGCCGTCTCCTCCGTGTTCGGCCTGCTGGTCGGTGCGCTGGTCCTCGTTGCTCGCGGGCGTCGGGGCGTGACGGCGCTCGTCCCGGTGCTGTCGGCCATCATCATCTCGGCGCTGAGCTTCGAGGCCGTGAAGCTCGGGGTTGCCGATCCCGGGCTGCGCACCTTGGTCGCCCCGCTGGTGGTGTTCCTGCCCGGTGGCGTCCTGGCTACGGCCACCGTCGAGCTGGCGTCGGGCGAGATGCTGGCCGGGGCGAGCCGCCTGGTGTTCGGTGCGGTGCAGCTGACGCTGCTCGCGTTCGGCATCGTCGTCGGCGTCGAGTTGGCCGGGTTGCCGAGCGAGGTGATCGTCGGCGATGCCGAGACGAACCTGCTCGGTGCGTGGGCTCCCTGGCTGGGGGTCGTGGTCTTCGGGATGGGGGTGAGCGTCTATTCCTCGGCCCCGCCGCACTCGCTGCCGTGGCTGCTGCTCGTCCTGCTGACGGCCTGGCTCGGGCAGGTCTGCGGCGACCGGTTCGTGGGCGCCGACGTGAGCGGCTTCTTCGGCGCCCTGGCGATGACCCCCGTCGCCCTTGCGGTCGCGCGCCTGCCCGGTGGGCCACCGTCGCAGGTCACGTTCCTGCCGGCGTTCTGGCTCCTGGTACCGGGCGCGCTGGGGCTGATCGGCATGACTGAGGTGTTCGGCGACCCCGCGACTGCGGACCTCGGCGACCTGGTCACGCCGATCGGGGCGATCGTGTCGATCGCGCTCGGCGTGCTCACCGGGGTCTCGGCGTTCCGCGGCGTGGCCGGCGTGCTCGGCGCGGCCTCCTCAGCGCACGTCCGCCACTAGGGTGCGCGCACCCCCTCGGGCCGTCAGGCGCACCACATTGCGGGCATGGCGGTGGAAAGCGGATGCTGCGAGGCATGACCAAGACGTCGCCGCCGACGCCTGACCCCGCATCGGCGCCCGCCGAGTCGCAGCCGAAGAAGCTGCGGTTCCCGACCGCGTTCACCGTCCTCGCGGGCGTCCTGCTGCTCGTCTGGGTCGCGTCGTTCATCGTGCCGGCCGGCGCGTACAAGGCCGACCCCGAGACCGGCGGCCCGGTCCCCGGCAGCTACCGCGAGCTGCCCGCGTGCTCGAGCGCCGCCGGCGAGGAGCTGTGCGTGGAGACGTCCTTCGACCAGCGCCTCAAGCAGCTGTGGATCGCGCCGCCCAACGGTCTCTACGGGATCGAGAACGAGCGCGGCTTCGTCAGCGCCGACGAGGTCGGGGTGCTCTACGGCTCGGCGATGATCTTCTTCTTCGTCCTCGCGGTCGGCGCGTTCATCACCGTGACGATGAAGACGGGCGCCATCCAGACCGGCATCGGACGGCTCGCGCTGCGCTTCAAACACAGCGGCTCGGTCCTGATCGCGTTGCTGATGGGCGTCTTCGCGCTCGGCGGGACCTCATACGGCATGTGGGAGGAGACACTCGGCTTCTTCGTCCTGCTCGTCCCGTTGACGCTGGCGCTGGGCTATGACCGCCTCGTCGCGGCGTCGATCATCTTCCTGGGCGCGGGCTCGGGCGTGATGTGCTCGACGGTCAACCCGTTCGCCACCGGCGTCGCGTCCGACGCCGCGGGCGTGAGCATCGGCGACGGCATCGGGGTGCGGATCGCGATGTGGTTCGTGATCGTGGCGCTCGCGATCGTCTACGTCCTGCGCTACGCGAGCCGGGTCCGGAAGGACCCGAGCCGCTCGATCGTCGGCATCTCCCCCAAGGACGCCGAGGAGGCGCGCGGCCTGATCGACGACGTGCCGAAGCTCACCGGCCGCCAGAAGCTGGTCCTGGTCCTGTTCGCCGGCTCGTTCCTGGTGATGATCTACGGCTTCATCCCCTGGAACGACCTCTGGCAGGAAGGCTGGGGCACCGACTTCCCGCTGCCGACGTTCGCCTCCTTCTACTTCCCCGAGGCGGCCGCGCTGTTCATCGTGATGGCGGTCGTGATCGGCCTGCTCGCCAAGCTCGGCGAGGCCGGCACGGTCAACACGATCATCGGCGGCGCCGCGGACTTTCTCTCGGCGGCGCTGATCATCGTGCTCGCCCGCGCGATCACGGTCGTGATGAAGAACACGTACATGACCGACACCGTCCTGCACTGGATGGAGGACGCCGTGTCCGGCACCTCGCAGGGCGTGTTCGGCGTGATCGTGCTGGTGGTCAACGTGCCGATCGCGCTGCTCGTGCCGTCCTCGTCCGGCCACGCCGCGCTGGTGATGCCGATCCTTGGGCCGCTGGCGGACTTCGCCGGCGTCGGGCGCGACGTCGCGGTCACCGCCTACCAGTCGGCGTCCGGGCTCGTGAACCTCGTCACACCGACCTCCGCGGTGATCATGGGCGGCCTCGCGCTGTCGAAGGTCGGCTACGACCGCTACCTGCAGTTCGTCTGGAAGTTCGCCGCGGCCGCGTTCGTGGTCGCCTGCCTGTTCGTCGGCGGCGCGGCCGCCCTGAGCTGAAGGAGTCCCCGTTGACCGCTCCCGCCACCCGCTGCGCTCGGAGTCGCCTCCGAGGTCGGGACGCTGCACAGCGTGATGGTCCATCGCCCGGATCTTGCGCACGAGCGGCTGTCGCCGTCTAACTGCCGTGAGTTGCTGTTCGACGATGTGATCTGGACGCGCCGTGCGCGTCAGGAGTTCGACGCGTTCGTGGATCTGATGCGCTCGCGCGGGGTCGAGGTGCTGTTGCTGCACGAGTTGCTGGTCGAGACGCTCGCGGTTCCGGAGGCGCGCGAGTGGGTGCTCAGCCGGCGGTTGCGGCCGGAGGAGGTCACGGCGCTGTTCTCGGATGAGTTGCAGGCGTGGATGGGCGCGATGCCCGCCGAGGAGCTTGCGACGCGGCTGACCGGCGGCGTGACGGTGCAGGAGTTGCCGGAGGAGATCCGGACGGTGATCGGCCGGGCGTTGCGTGCGACGGATTTCGTGCTGGCGCCGCTGCCCAACCAGTTGTTCACGCGCGATACGAGCGCGTGGCTGTATGGCGGGCTGGTGTTGAGCGCGATGTTCTGGAACGCGCGTCAGCGCGAGTCGTTGAACGTGGAGGCGATCTATCGCTTCCATCCGCGTTTCCGTGACGCGGGGTTCCCGATCTGGTTCGGCGGTGTCGATCACGACTGGGGTCCGGCGACGATCGAGGGCGGCGACATGATGCCCGCGGGCGACGGCGTGGTGCTGGTCGGTCAGGGTGAGCGCAGCACGGCTCGCGCGACCAGCATCCTGGCCAAGAATCTGTTTGAGGCGGGCGCGGCGCGGTTGGTGATCGGCGCGCAGATGCCGCGCGAGCGGGCGGCGATGCACCTGGACACGGTGTTCACGTTCTGTGACCGCAACGTGGTGACGATCTACGAGCCCGTCGTCTCGCAGATCATCCCGATCTTGTTCACGCCCGATGGCCACGGCGGGGTGCGCGGCGAGCTCTCTGACCGTCCGTTTTTGGAGGAGGTCAAGGACGCGCTCGGGCATCAGCGAGTTGAAGGTCGTGACCACCGGCGGTGACGAGTTCGAGGCCGAGCGCAACCAGTGGGATGACGGCAACAACGTCGTCGCGCTCTCGCCCGGCGTGATCGTCTCCTACGAACGCAACGAGGCCACCAATTTCAAGCTCGAGAAGGCCGGCGTCGAGGTCCACACGATCTCGGGCTCAGAGCTCGGACGCGGGCGCGGCGGCGGCCATTGCATGACCTGCCCGATTTCCCGTGACGCCTGAGAGGACCCTCCCCATGAGCACTGTCCAGCCGGACCTGAGCGGCCGCCATTTTTTGACGATGACGGACTACAGCGCGGACGAGATCCGCTATCTGATCGATCTCTCGGCCGAGCTGAAGGCCGCCAAGCGCGAGGGCCGCGAGCAGCAGCGCCTGGCCGGCAAGGAGATCGCGCTGATCTTCGAGAAGGACTCCACGCGCACGCGCTGCGCGTTCGAGGTGGCCGCGTATGACCAGGGCGCGCACGTGACGTTCATCGGCCCGAGCGGCTCGCACATGGGCCACAAGGAGACCGTCAAGGACACGGCCCGGGTGCTCGGGCGCATGTACGACGCGATCGAGTACCGCGGGTTCGGCGAGGCGATCGCCGACGAGCTCGCGCAGTGGGCGGGCGTGCCGGTCTACAACGGCCTGACCGACGAATGGCATCCGACGCAGATGCTCGCCGACTACCTGACGATGCGCGAGCACCTGGACAAGCCCTACACGCAGATGCGCTACTGCTACCTCGGCGACGCCCGGTTTAACATGGCCAACAGCTACCTCGCGATCGGGGCCAAGCTGGGCATGGACGTCCGGATCGCCGCGCCGCGCTCGCTGTGGCCCGACGAGGCCCTGGTCCGGACCTCCGAGGGCTTCGCCGCCGAGTCGGGCGGGCGGATCACGATCACCGAGGACGTCGCCGAGGCCGTCCGCGGCTGTGACTTCCTGCTCACCGACGTGTGGGTCTCGATGGGCGAGTCCGACGACGTCTGGGCCGAGCGCATCGAGCTGCTCATGCCCTACCAGGTCAACGCCGCAGACGATGGCGGCGACCGGCAACCCGGACGTCAAGTTCATGCACTGCCTGCCGGCGTTCCACAACGCCGACACCGAGGTCGGCAAGGAACTCGAGGCGAAGTTCGGCATCACCGCGCTGGAAGTCACCGAAGAGGTCTTCGAGTCGCCGGCGTCGATCGTCTTCGACGAGGCCGAGAACCGCATGCACACGATCAAGGCGGTCATGGTCGCCACCCTCGGGAGCTGACCATGCGCGTCGTCGTCGCCCTCGGAGGCAACGCGCTGCTGCGCCGCGGGCAGGCGCTCTCGGCCGACAACCAGCGTGAGAACGCGCGCACGGCGTGCGCGGCGTTGGCGCCGCTCGCGCTCGACCACGAGCTCGTGGTCTCGCACGGCAACGGCCCGCAGGTCGGGCTGCTCGCGCTCCAGGGCTCCGCGTACACCGCGGTGGACACGTATCCCCTGGACGTCCTGGGCGCGCAGACCGAGGGCATGATCGGCTATCTGCTCGAGCAGGAGCTCGGCAACGAGCTCCCGTTCGACCGCCACCTCGCGACGTTGCTGACGATGATCGAGGTCGACGCCGACGACCCGGCCTTCGCGCACCCGACGAAGCCGATCGGCCCGCTCTACGACGACGCGGAAGCAGCGCGGCTGCAGCGTGAGAAGGACTGGGCGTTCGTCCGCGACGGCGAGCGCATGCGCCGCGCGGTGCCGTCCCCCGCGCCGAAGCGGATCTTCGGCATCGATGTGATCCGCATGCTGCTCGCGCAGGGCGTGCTCGTGATCTGCGCGGGCGGCGGCGGCATCCCGACCACGTACACCGCCGACCCGTCTCCCGCGGGTCGCCGGTTGCGCGGCGTCGAGGCGGTGATCGACAAGGACCTCGCCAGCGCGCTGCTGGCGATCGAGATCGGCGCCGACGCGCTGCTGATCGTCACGGACGTCGACGCCGTCTACACCGGCTGGGGCACTCCGGACCAGCGGCCGATCCGGACCGCGACACCGGCCGAGCTGTCCGCGCAGGGCTTCGCGGCCGGCTCGATGGGCCCCAAGGTGCGCGCGGCATGCTGGTTCGCCGAGCGCACCGGTGGCTTCGCCGCGATCGGCTCCATCCACGACACCCAGGCGCTGCTCCGCGGCGACGCCGGCACCCGGGTGGCCGTGCAGACCGCTGTGCACATGGGCTGAAAGAGGAACGAGATGGCGACCACAACCACAGCGGTGCCGACCGCGACCGAGACACCCACGTGGCATGTGCTGTCGCGCGAGGGCGCCGTGCACGAGCTCGACGTCGAGCCCGAGCGCGGGCTGTCGAGCGACGAGGCGGCCGCGCGGATCGAGCGCTACGGCCCGAACAAGTTCGCCGAGGCCAAGACCGAGCCGCGCTGGCACGCCTTCCTGCGCCAGTACCGCGACCCGATGCAGATCGTGCTCCTGGCCGCGGGCATCATCTCGATCTACCCGGTCAAGCAGCCCGGCACGGGGATCATGATCCTGCTGCTGACGCTGCTCAACGCCGTGCTCGGCCTCAGCCAGGAGGGCAAGGCCGCAGCCGCGGTGGCCGCGCTGGCGAAGATGATGATCATCAAGGCGCGTGTGCGCCGCGACGGCAAGCTCGCGCTGCTGCCGGCCGAGCAGCTCGTCCCGGGCGACGTGGTCGAGATCGAGGCCGGCGACGTGCTGCCGGCCGACGGGCGGCTGCTGGCGGCCGCGACGCTCGAGGTGGCCGAGGCGGCGCTGACCGGCGAGAGCTTGCCCGTCTCCAAGGGCGTCGACTCCGTCGCGGATCCGGACGCGCCGCTCGGCGACCGCACCGACATGGTCTACATGAACACCAACGTGACGCGCGGCTCGGGCGAGTTCGTGGTCACCTCGACGGGGATGGCCACCGAGGTCGGGCACATCTCCGGGATGCTGCAGCACCAGGACGACTCCAAGTCCCCGCTCACCGTCCAGCTCGAGAAGCTGACCAAGCAGCTCGTGACGATCGCCGGCTTGGCGCTCGTGGCCTCGGTCGCGCTGAACATGCTCCGCGGGCAGAGCTTCACCGAGGTCTTCACGGTCGCCGTGGCCTTCGCCATCGCCGCCATCCCGACGGGCCTGCCCGCCGTGGTCACGACGATCCTCTCGCGCGGCACGCGGCTGCTGGCCGACGCGAACGCGATCATCAAGCGCCTGCGCTCGACCGAGACGCTCGGCGCGACCTCGGCGATCTGCTCGGACAAGACCGGCACGCTGACGCTCAACCAGATGACCGCCACGGAGCTCACGCTCCCCGGTCGCCACTACCGCGTGTCGGGCAGCGGCTACTCGACCGAAGGCCAGATCAAGCACGTCGCCGGTGAGCCGGAGGTCCCGCTGGAGCCGTTCATGCTGCCGCTCGCGCTGGCCTGCGACGCGGTGCTCACCGAGACCGGCGAGATGATCGGCGACCCGACGGAGGGCGCGCTCGTCGTGCTCGCCGAGAAGGGCGGCCTGGACCTCGAGCTCACCCGCGCCCGCTACCCGCGCGTGGCCGAGCTGCCGTTCGACACCGCCTACAAGCTGATGGCCACGTTCCACCGCATGACCGACGAGGACGGCAAGCCGGTGGTCCGGGGGTTCATCAAGGGCGCGCCCGACCAGCTGCTCGCCCGCGCGACCTGGCACCTGGACCCGAACCTGGACCGGGCGAGCGCGGACGCCGATTTCCGCGATCGCTACCTCGCCGAGAACGAGCGGCTCGCGTCGCAGGGGCTGCGCGTCATGGCCACGGCCCGCAAGGACTTCGACCCGGCGAGCTTCGACCCGGACGCCGACCTCCTCCAGCTGATGGAGGGCCTCACGCTGCTCGCGCTGGTCGGCATCGTCGACCCGCCGCGGCCGGCGGCGAAGGCGGCGATCGCGGAGGCGCACGCGGCCGGCATCCAGGTCCGCATGATCACGGGCGACCACGCCGTCACCGCGGAGGCCATCGCCCGCGAGCTCGGGATCAAGGGCCGCGCGATCTCCGGGGCGCAGTTCGCCGAGCTCAGCGAGGAGCAGGCGGATGAGCAGATCGACGACATCGGGGTGATCGCGCGCGTCACGCCCGAGCAGAAGGTGCGCCTGGTGGACATCCTCAAGCGCAAGGGCCACGTCGTCGGCATGACCGGCGACGGCGTCAACGACGCGCCGGCGCTCAAGCGCGCCGACATCGGCATCGCGATGGGCATCACCGGCACCGAGGTCTCCAAGGAGGCCGCGGCGATGATCCTCACCGACGACAACTTCGCGACGATCGTCAAGGCCGTCGAGCTCGGCCGCCGCCTCTACGACAACCTCGTCAAGTACATCCGCTTCCAGATGGGCGCGCTGGCGGGGATGATCGTCACCTTCCTCGGCGCGAGCATCCTCAACATCGTCTCCGGCATCCCGTTCCTGCCGATGCAGACGCTGTGGGTGAACTTCACCACGCAGATCTTCCAGGCCATCGGCCTCGGGTTACGGGGAGCCGACCGAAGGGCTGATGAAGCGCCGTCCGCGCAAGCCCGAGCAGCCGATCCTCAAGCGCGCCGACACGCGCTGGTTCGTCATCGCCGGCCTCGTCATGGGCGTCGCCACGCTCGCGGTGGCCGCCTGGGCCGAGAACCAGCACGGCGACGGACGTCGCCCGCAGCATGGCCCTGACGACGTTCTCGATCGCGAACCTGCTGTTCTCCTTCACGGCCAGGGACGAGCTCGAGTCGATCTTCAGCCTCGACACGTTCAGCGACCGCACGTTCATCCTGGCGTCGCTGCTGTCGGCCGTCTCGATCATCCTCGCGACGGAGCTCGGGTTCCTCCAGCGCGTCCTGGACACCGTCTCGCTCACCGGCAACCAGTGGCTGATCTGCATCGGCGCCGGCCTGTTCGTGGTGGCGGCGTCGGAGCTGAAGAAACTGCTGGCGCGTCGCCATGCCTGAGCAGAAGGGCAACAACCGCCTCGCGCTGCTGCTGGCGGCGGCGATGTTCGTGCTCGTCGTCGACACGTCGCTGATGAACGTCTCGATCGCGGCCGTCGTCGACGACCTCGACACGACGGTCAGCGGCGTGCAGGGCGCGATCGCGCTCGAAGCGCTCGTGTCGGCGGCGTTCATCCTGATCGGTAGCAAGGTCGCCGACCTGATCGGGCGCAAGCGGGCGTTCGTGCTCGGCCTGCTCGGCTACGCGACGGGCGCGATCGCCATGACCTTCGCTCAGGGCCTGACCGCGATCATCGTGTTCTGGGCCGTGATCGGCGGACTCGGCGCGTCCCTGCTGCTGCCGTCGATGCAGTCGCTGATCCACGGCAACTTCGAGGGCGCCGCGCAGAAGAAGGCCTACGCGCTGGTCGGCGCCGCGGCGGCAGTCGCCGCGGCGGTCGGACCACTGCTCGGCGGCTTTCTGACGACGGCGCTGTCGTGGCGCGTCGGCTTCGCGTTGGAGGCGGTCGTGATCGCGGTCGTGCTGCTCAACCTGCGGCTCATCAAGGACGTGCGCCTACACGGGCTCGCGCAAGGTCGACTCCGTCGGTGCCGTCCTCTCCGCGGTCGGGATGGGCGGCGTCATCATCGGCATCCTCGTCTGGCAGGAGGGTGGCGAGTACGTCGGCGTCCTGATCGCGGTCGGTCTCGTCGCCCTGTTCTCGCTCGCCCGCTGGCTCCTGCGCCGCGAGCGCGAGGGCCGCCCGATGCTGCTGGATCCCAGCCTGTTCCGGGCGGACGCGTTCCGCCTCGGGGCGGGCTCGCAGATGCTCCAGAACATCGTGCTCGGCGGGATGATGATCGCGCTGCCCATCTACCTGCAGATGGTGCTCGAGTACAACGCGCTGCAGACCGGTCTGACGATCGCGCCGCTGTCGCTGACGATGTTCGCGTCCGCGCTGATCGCGGGCCGGCGGTCCGGCAAACGGCGTCCGGCAGCGGTGATCCGCGGCGGCTGGGCGCTGGTCCTGGTGGGGCTCGTGGCGCTGGAGCCGATCATCCCGCGCGCGGAGTCGGGTTGGGCCCTCGTCGTCCCGCTGATCGTCGCCGGCGCCGGCCTGGGGCTGCTCGTCTCGCAGCTGAACAACTACACGCTCTCCCCCGTCTCCGACGAGCGCGTGAGCGAGGCCGCGGGCGTGAACTCCGCGGCCGGCTCGTTCGGCCTGTCGTTCGGGCTCGCGTTCGGCGGCGCGATCATGCTCGCCACGCTGTCGATCGCGTTCACGCGCATGGCCGAGGACAGCCCCGTGCTGCCTCCCGCGCAGCAGGCGCAGGTCGCCCAGGCGCTCGAGGAGGACGCGCAGGTGCTCAGCGACACCCAGCTGCAGGCGCAGCTCAAGGACCAGCCCGACGAGATCCGCGCCGAGATGCTCGCCATCAACGAGGACGCGCGGCCGATCGCGCTGCAGGTGGCGATCCTCGTCCCGATCCTCGCCGCGCTGCTCGGGCTCGTCAACGGGTTCCGGATGTTGCGCCGTCCCGATCCGGTCGCATCCGAGCACGCGGAGATGACGCTCGCGTGACCGTCCGCGGCGCGATCTTCCTCGGCGTCGGCTCGATGGTGGGCGCCGGTATCTTCGCGCTGCTCGGCGAAGCCGGCGCCGTCGCCGGCGCGGCCGTCTGGATCTCGTTCCTGCTCGCCGGGATCGTCGCCGGGCTGCTCGGCTACACGGTCGTCAAGCTCGGCGTCCGCTACCCCTCCTCCGGCGGCCTGATCGCCTATCTGATCGAGGGGTTCGGCAACGGCCGGCTCGTCGGGATCGCGTCCTGGCTCGGCTACATGTCGGCGATCGTGATCGTCGGCGCGATGGTGGCCGTCTCCTTCGGCAGCTACGCGACGTCGCTGTTCATCGGTGCCGACGCCGAGCCGTGGTGGGACAACGTCTTCATCACCGGCGTGGTGCTCGTGACCCTGGCCATCAACCTGATCGGCTCGCGCATCGTCGACCGCGCGCAGACCGTCGTCGTCATCACCGAGCTGGCCGTCTTCGCCGTCTTCCTGGTCGTGACGATCCCCGACGCGGACTGGAGCCTGCTCGCGTTCAGCGGCTACCCGCCGCTCTCGGACATCATCGCCAGCGTCGCGCTCACGTTCTTCGCCTTCATGGGGTTCAGCGTGATCACGTTCTCGGCCGGGGATCTCGCCGACCCGACGCGCGGCCTCCCGATCGCGATGTACGCGGCGCTCGGCATCACGGGCGCGCTGTACATCCTGATCACGTTCGGCGTGTTCGGGACCCTCACGGTCGACGAGGTCATCAAATACGGCGAGACCGCGATCGCCGAGGCGGCGCGGCCCGCGCTGGGCGATGCCGGGTTCACCATGATGGCCGTCGCGGCGCTGCTGGCCACGATGTCATCGGTCAACGCCACCCTGTACGCGTCCGGCGGGCTCACGCGGATGCTCGCGTCCGTCGGCCAGTTCCCGCCGCTGTTCGGCCGCAAGACGCGCCGCGGCGCGCACGTCGGCTTGCTGATCACCGCCGCGCTCGTGCTCGCGATGGCGAACCTCCTGGACCTGTCCGCGATCGCGTCGCTCGGCAGCGCGATCGCGCTGTGCGTGTTCGTGCTCGTGGCCCTGGCGGGCTTCCGGCGACGCGCCGACACCGGGGCGAACACGGTGATCGCGCTGGCCGCGATCGGCGTCTCGGCGATCGTGCTCGCCTTCTTCGCCGTCGACACGCTGCGCAACGACCCCGCCACGTTCGTCGCGATCATCGCGATCACGGTGCTGGCGGTGGTGCTCGACACGCTGTGGAAGCGGACGGCGCAGAGCCGCGAAGCGGAGTCGGCACGCGCAAAGAGCGTGGTCTGACGATGCCGCGCCCGGTCCGGTTGATGACGGTCGACGACCAGCCGGACTTCGGCGCGGCGGCGCGGGCGATCGTCGCTCGTACCCCCGGGTTCGAACTGGTGGGCCAGCCGCGCGATGGTGTCACGGCGCTGCGCGAAGCGGCCGAGCTGGACCCGGACATGGTCATCGTCGACGTGCGCATGCCCGGCATGGACGGGGTGGAACTCGCGGACCGCCTGCGGGCCGCCGACCGCACCCGGGTGGTCGTGCTGGCGACCACCGTGGACACGCACGCGCTCGCCCCGTTGGCGCGCGCGTGCGGCGCGGCGGCGCTCGTCCACAAACAGTGGCTCACCCCGCGTCTGCTCCGCGGCCTCTGGGTCGCCCACCGGCGCCGCTGAGCACGGCCGCGCGAGCGCACTCGACCCCGCGACTGGGCGCTCACGACCTCCGGGCCCGGACCGGCCGGAGGCCACCCCTACTCAGCGGGGTGTGGCGCGTGTGACTCGACGTCGCCGAGCAGCTCGTCGCGCTTGTCGGTGGTGTCCCGGGGGATCACGATGACCGGGCACGAGGACTCGTCGATGACGCGGCGAGAGACGCTGCCGAGGATGACGGCCCGCCGCGTCCCGAGCGCGCGCGAGCCCATGACGAGCAGGTCGAGGTGCGCGGAGGCGGCGACGAGCGCGCGCGCCGGCTCGTCGGTGATGACGTCGACCGTGGCGGGCAGGTCTCCCGCCAGCTCGGTCACACGTGCTCTCGTCTGCGTCTCGAGGTCGTACCGCATGCGGCTGGCGAGCTTGGCGTCCGTCCCGACCTCACGGCGGTGCTCGGCCATCAGCCCGTGCGCCTCCTCCTGCGCGTACTTCGGGTCGAGGACGGTCAGCACCCGTAGCTCAACGCCCCCGCTCCGGGCCAGCGAGACCGCTGCGGCGAGCGCGTCCTCGGCCTCGGGCTTCGGCGTGTAGGCGGCGCCGATCACCTTGACCCCGTCGTCCGGGCGCCGATAGCCGTGCGGCACGACGGCCACCGGGCACGGGCTGAGGTGGATGACCCGCTCGGCCGTCGTGCCGAGCAGGAGCGCGCCCTTGGCGCCACGGCTCGTGGTGCCGAGGACGACGAGCTCGGGACTGAACTCGTCGATCGCACGCGCCAGCCCGCGCGCGGCGGTGGAGTCCTCGAACGTCCGCACCTCGGCGGCCACGCCGCGTGTGGCGAGCTCGTTTTCCAGGTGCTGAACGGCAGCGGCGACGCTCGCCGGGATCACCGGCTTCCCGTCTGTGACGCGATGAATGGAATGCTCACCGGAGTCGACCACGACGACGATCACGAGCGGCGCGCCGGTCACGCGGCTCGCCGCCACTCCGAACTCGACAGGTTCGCGCGCGCCGGTCTCGGGCGAGTAGGCCGCGAGGACCGGTGCGCGGTGGGTCTGATCACGTGTCCTCATGCCCCGACGCTAAGCCGAGGTCCCGCCGCGCGCATCGCCTGAATCGGGTGAAGGACCGACGAGATGACACGGGTGCACACACCAGATCCGCACTTCATCGCTGGCGGTCGGCCATCTGGGCGCGGACGACTTCCTCGCGCAGACACGTCCGCCGGCGGCGCGACGGCCCGGACGCCCGGCGACCCCTGACCGCGTTACACCGGCGCGAGCTCCTCCGGTGCCTGTCGGGCAGCCGGTCTCCGGCGTCGCGCCGCTGGAACGTAGATCACCACGGTGCGCGCGAGCCGGTCGTGGAGCGCGCGCCGCCGCCCGTCGAACAGGATCATCAGGAACCCGGCGCACAGCGGTATGGCCGACAGCGGCAACAAGACGAGCCGCAGCGCGGCCCGGCGCGCCGTAAGCGGAGTGAGCGACGTGGCGTTGCGCACCGTGATCCCGATCATCCGATCGCCCGGCGTCTGACCGTTGCCCGACCAGAAGAACACGAAGTAGCTGAACGTCCACAGCAGCGCGACGAATGCGGCGACCGCGGTCAAGACGGTCAGCACCTCCTTGGGCAGCGACAGCAGCGACAGCGCCAGCGCGCACACGACGCCGACGAACCACGCCACGACGTTGATCACCGCGGCGTCGATGGCGAACGCCAACGTCCGTGTCGCGAGGCCGGCGTAGCTCGGCGGTGCGCTGCCCGCGTCGATCATGTCGGCAGCTGACCCGCGGACCGGCGGTGGAACAGCCGCCACGCGGCGTGCTCGAGCCGATCGTCCGCGTGACGCGAGCGCTCACGCAACTCGTCACCGACCTGGTCGGCGAGCCCGGCGCTCTGCTGGGCGATCGCGTCCAGGACCGCCGGGCTCTGCGCGACCTCGTCGACCAGCGCCCACAACGCGGGGCTCTGGCGCAAGCGGTCGATGATGTCCTCGACGGTCCGCGTCATCGCGTCCTCGACGACCGAGCTCTCGACGACCCGGGTCAGCATCCGTGCCGCACCGGGGCTTTCGAGCGCCTGCTCGACGATGCGCTCGAGCGCCGGGCCTTCGAACATCCGTTCCACGACCCGGTAACGCACCAGGTCGGCGCCGACGACTTCCACGAGCTGGCCGCTCAGCGCCCGCGCGACGGCGCGCTCGGCGAGCGCGCTGTCGATGACCCGTTGCACCGCCTCTTCCGCGTAGGGCGAAGCGAGCACGAGGTCGATGCCCGCGAGCGTCGCGCGCGCCCCGTGATCGATCAGCCGGCGGCGTGTGCCGCGTTCGACGCGGCGGGCGAGATGCCACGCACCGCTGCCCGGAATTCGTGTCGTGATCATGCCATCGTCTCCTTGGCGAGGGAAGCCCGAGGATCGTGCGCGCGTGGCGGAAGGCCATCACCCTATCCGGGTGAGGAACGGGCCGCGCCACGCCACGAGACTGGTGGCGACCGACGGAAGAGGAGGCGACAGCCATGAGCACCCTGATCGCGGTGGCGTATCCCGACGCGCAGACGGCCGCACAGGTTCGGGACGAGCTGATCCTGGCCGCCAAGGAGCGCCTGATCCAGCTCGAGGACGCGGTCGTGGTCGAGCATCGGCCCGACGGCAAGGTCAAGCTGCACCAGGCGACGCATCCCGCCGCTTCCGCGGGGGGCCGGGGAGCCCTGTGGGGCGGGTTCATCGGCCTGCTGTTCCTCGTCCCGCTCTTGGGCATCGCACTCGGTGCCACGTCCGGTGCCGTCGCCGGCAAGCTGGCCGACGACGGCGTCGACGACGAGTTCATGCGCCGGCTCGTGACCAGCATCCCGCCGGGCGGCGCCGCGCTCGTCCTGCTGGGCCGCACCGCTTCCCGCGACAAGGTCGTCGAGCGGGTGCGCCCGTTCGGCGGCACGCTCCTGCAGACCTCGCTCAGTGCCGACGACGAGGAGCGTCTGCGCCACGCGCTCGGCGAGCCCGTCGAGGCGGCCTGACGGACGGCGGCGGCGACATGTCGACGACCGAACCCGAGCGCGGCCGGACGCCAGACGCGACACCGCCGGCGAATCGCCACCGGAGCCCCTGGATGTGGATCAGCGGCGTGTTGCTCCTGGCCTGCGCCGGGCTGCTGATCTGGGCCCTCTCCCTCAACTCAGACCTCGAGAGCACGCAGAAGGACGTTCAGGCCCTGCAGACCCAACTCGACGAGAACGAGCAGCAGGGCGCCACTGTCGGTGCCGCGCTGCAGGCGGGCTACGAGGCGCTGATGGGGCAGATCGGTGCGACGCAGGCCGACGTCGACGCCACGGCGGAGAGCATCGATCAGGCCAAGCAGACGATCGCGCAGGCCGAGCAGGACGCGCAGGCCGCGGCCGAGCGGGCGGCGGACAACGCGTCCAGCGCCGTCGAGCAGGCGCAGGCGCGCGTGGACGAAGCGGAGGCGCGGGGCGAGACCGCCGGGGCCAAGGCGAAGATCGCCGCCGACTGCGGCCGCGCGTATCTGTCGGCGCTGGGGTCGCTGTTCGATGGCGACAGCGTGCGAGCCCAGGTCGCCGCGGTCCGTGAGCAGCTGCAAGGCATCTCGGCCGACTGCAAGGCCGCCATCGCCGGGACCTCGGCGCCATGATTTGGGTCGCCGCACGCACGTTGCGCTAGCCGTGCGGCGGCTGCGCGTAGCCGCCGCGGCGTACTCCCGCCACGCGTGCGGCGAGCTCGCCGCGGCGATCGCCTACCGCGTGCTGTTCGCGATCGTGCCGTCGATCGCGCTGCTCGTGGCGGTGCTCGACGCCGTGCTCCCGGACACGGCCCGGGTCGCCTTCGTCGAGTGGTTGTTGGGCGCATTCCCGGGGACGACCGTCGAGAGCAGCGTCGAGCAGGAGCTCGCGAACGCCGGCGCGTTCACGTCGCTGACCGGTGCCGTGGCCCTCGCCACGCTGCTGTGGACGGCCAGTGGCATGACGCGCTCGCTCCGGGTGGCGCTGGGCGTTGTCTGGGACATCGACCTGCGTCCGAAGTTCGTGCGCGCGAAGCTGCGCGATGTCGCGGTGCTCGGCGCCCTCGCCGCGCTCGTCCTGGGGGTCTTCCTGCTCTCGCTGGCGGCCCAGATCGCCGTCCAGGCCGGGGTCGATCTCAGCGCCGCGCTGGGGCTCGGCGACGCGGCCGACGCGATCGCCCGCGCGGCGGACCTGACCGTCATCGGTGCAGCGACGTTCGCCGCGCTGGTGCTCGTCTACCGGCTCGGCGCTCCCGCGGCGCTCGCGTTCACGGACGTCTGGCGCGTGGCGCTGGTCGCCGCCGTTGCGATCGATGCCGGGCTCGCCGGCTACGCGTTCTACCTCGTCAACGTCGCCGGACTGGACACCATCTATGGGCCACTGGGAGCGCTGCTCGCGCTGTTGGCGCTGTTGTACTCGGCGGCGGCGATCGTGCTCTTCGGCGCCGAGCTGCTGGCCTCACCCGAAGCGGATGATGCGCGGCGCGGCCCGCGAGTGCAGGCTGCGCCCATGACCCCGAGCTACGGCGAGCCGGTCACCTGGACGCCGGCGGCGCCACGGATCGGGCTCCTCCGCCTCTTGGTCTCGCTGGCCATCCTGACCGCCTCGGTCTACGTCGCCGCGGCGCTCGTTCCCGGCGTTGCGCTCGAGCAGCGCGGCGCGGGCTTGCTCGTCGCGCTCTCGCTGGCGCTCCTGAACACGGTCGTGCCGCCGGTGCTGGCGGCGCTGCGGCTCCCGTTCATGGTCGCGATCGGCTTCATCGGCATCCTGCTCGTCGACGCCGGCCTGCTGCTGCTCGTCGATGCCGTCTTCCCCGCCTGGCTGCGGGTCGACGGGTTCGGCGACGCGCTCCTGATGGCGGTGGTGATGGCGATCGTCGGCGTCACGGCGCAGGTGATCGCCGGGACCAACGACGACGACGAGTACCAGCTGAAGGTGACTCGCCGGATCGCGAAACGGCTCGGCAGCATCCCGCGCACCGACGTACCGGGTCTCGTGTTCCTCGAGATCGACGGCCTCGCGCTGCCCGTGCTGCAGCGCGCGCTGCGCGACGGCAGCGCACCGACGATGGCGCGCTGGATCGCCGACCACGGCTACCAGCTCGCGGAGTGGGAGACGGACCTGTCCTCGCAGACGGGCGCCAGCCAGGCGGGGATCCTGCTCGGATCCAACGAGGACATCTGCGCGTTCCGGTGGGTCGAGAAGGAGCACGGCCGGATGGTCGTCTGCTCGTCCGCCGCGGACTGCGCCGAGATCGAGCGGCGACACGCCACCGGCGTCGGCCTGCTGCGCGACGGGGGCGCGAGCCGCGGCAACCTGCTCTCCGGCGAGGCCGACGAGTCGATCCTGACGGTCAGCCGGATCGACGCCGAGAAGCGCGCCAACCCCGGCTACCGCGCCTTTCTCGCCAACGGCTTCAACGTCACCCGCCTGCTGGTGCTCTACCTCTGGGAGGTCGTCCTGGAGTGGACCGCGGCCGCACGCCAGAAGCGACGCGACGTCCGCCCCCGCGGACACCGCGGCGGCAGCTATCCGTTCCTGCGCGGCGCGATGTGCGTGTTCGTCCGTGACCTGATCGTCTACAGCGTCCTCACGGACATGCTGCGCGGGCGGCCGGCGGTGTACGCGACGTTCGCGAGCTACGACGAGGTCGCCCATCACTCCGGGCTCGAGCGCGCGGACACCTTCGAGGCGCTGCGCAAGCTCGACCAGCAGTTCGCACGGATCGAGCGCGCCCGCAAGTACGCCCCGCGCCCGTACGAGCTCATCGTGCTCTCCGACCACGGGCAGACCCAGGGCGCGACCTTCAAGCAACGCCACGGGTACGGGCTCGACGAGCTCGTCGAGCGCTCGCTGTCGCGCGGCCGTGTCGCCGCGTTCGCCGGCGGTGACGAGCAACGAGCGGTCGTCGGCCACGCCGTCGAGGAGGCGACGGGCCGTGATGACCAGCAGGCCGCGGGCGACCTCGCCGGCCGGGAGGCCGTGGTCCTCGGGTCGGGCAACCTCGGGCTCGTCTACCTGATGGAGTCGCCGGAGCGGCTGACCTTGGAGGCGATCCAGGCCCGCCATCCCGACCTGATCGACGCGCTCCGTACGCACGAGCACATCGGCTGGTTGCTCGTCCGCTCCGCCGAGCACGGCGCGGTGGTGCTGGGGCCGGCGGGCACGCGCTATCTCGACGAGGATCGGGTCGAGGGCCAGGATCCGCTCGCGCCGTTCTCCCCCACCGCGGCGCTGCACCTGCGCCGCACGGACGGGTTCGCGCACGTCGCGGACATCATGGTCGGCAGCTTCTACGACCCCGCGCTCGAAGAGGGCTGCGCGTTCGAGGAGCTCATCTGCTTCCACGGCGGACTCGGCGGCGCACAGACGCGGCCGTTCATCCTGTACCCGCCGACGCTGACGCTGCCGCCCGGCCCGATCATCGGCGCCGCGGCCGTGCACAGCGTGCTTTCCGGGTGGCGCAACGGCTTGCAGACCCCGACGGCAGCGGTGGTGCCGAGCGTCGTCAGCTGATGGAGTGGGCGCTCGCGCTCGTCGCGTTCGCGCTGCTCGCCGTCGCGGCCGTTTCGAGGCGGCTCGTCGGCACCGCCTTGACTCCAGCGATGGTGTTCGTCGCGTTCGGTCTGCTCGTCGGGCCGCAGGCCCTGAGCGGCATCGAGTTGTCCAGCTCCAGCGCCGTCGTGCGCACGCTCGCGGAGGGGACGCTGGCGTTCGTGCTGTTCTGCGACGCCTCGCGGATCGAAGCCGGCCGGTTGCGCCGCGGCGTCGGGGTGCCGCTCCGGCTGCTCGGCATCGGCCTGCCGCTGACGATCGCGCTCGGAGCCGTGGCCGCGGCCGCGATCTTCGACGTGCTCTCCGTCTGGGAGGCGGTGATCCTGAGCATCGTGCTCGCGCCGACCGACGCGGCGCTCGGCCAGGCCGTCGTCAGCGACGAGCGTGTCCCCCAGCCGATCCGCCAGGGACTCAACCTCGAGAGCGGGCTCAACGACGGGATCTGCGTCCCGCTGCTGTTCGCGGCCGTCGCCATCGCCGACATCGAGTCCGAGATCTCAGACGGGCGTGACGCGGGAACGCTGCTGCTCGAGGAGATCGGGTTCGGGGTGCTCGCCGGGGTCGGAGCGGGCCTGCTGATCGCGGGGATCGTGATCCAGGCCGGACGACACGAGCTGATCGCGGCGACCTGGCGGCAGGTCATCCCGGTGGCCGGCGCGGCGCTCGCGTACGGGCTGGCGGTCGGGCTGCACGGGTCCGGTTTCATCGCCGCGTTCGTGGCCGGCGCGGTCTTCCGCTTCGCCTATCGCCGTGCCCCGGCCCGGCTGACCGAGTTCAGCGAAGAGCTCGGCACGGTGCTGAACGGCGTCACGTTCGTGCTGTTCGGCGCCGTGCTGCTGGGACCCGCGCTCACGCAGCTCAGCTGGGCGCTCGTGCTCTACGCCGTGCTCAGCTTGACGCTCGTGCGCATGGTCAGCGTCGCCGTGGCAATGCTCGGGTTCGGGGCGCGTGCCCCGACGGTCGCCTTCCTCGGTTGGTTCGGCCCGCGGGGGCTCGCGTCGATCGTCTTCGCGGTGATCGTCATCGAGGAGTCGCGCCTCCCGAACGAGGCCCTGATCACGCTCGCGATCTACCTCACCGTCGGGCTGTCCGTCCTCGCCCACGGGCTCACCGCGGCAACGCTGGCCGACCGGTACGCCCGCTGGGCCCGGGCGATCACCCGAACCGGATGATTCCCGACCGCCGCTACGGTGTTGCAGTGCAGTAACCAGAGCGCCACCCGGTGCTCAGAGCCTTCAGGAGGACGAACCGATGCTGTTTGCCGCGGACTACCCATTCCTCGACCTGTTCTGGTCGATGATCATCTTTTTCTGCTGGGTCGCCTGGATCTGGATGGTCATCGCGATCTTCAGCGACATCTTCCGCCGCCACGACGCCTCGGGCTTCAAGAAGGCGATCTGGTGCGTGTTCATCATCCTCGTGCCGTTCCTCGGCGCGCTCGTCTACCTGATTACGAACGGCGACGGCATGGGCGAACGCCAACGTGAGCGCGTCCAGCAGAGCCAGACCGAGTTCGCCGGCTACGTCCAGTCGGTCGCCGGCGCCAACGGCTCGGCGAGCGAGCTGACCAAGGCCAAGGCGCTGCTCGACGACGGCACGATCACGCAGGCCGAGTTCGACACGTTGAAGGCGAAGGTCCTCGCGTGACGACTGACTCAGACACGTTTCCCTATCCCAGCGGACGGGTCGTCGGCGTCCTCGTCGACGACACGACGTTCGCGGACGCCCGCCGGTCCCTCGAAGGCTCCGGGTTCGCAGCCGACGACTACGAGGTCCTCCACGGCGAGGAAGGCCTCGCCCACATCGACGTCGACGGCGCCTCGCACGGCCGCGGCGGCAAGTTCCTGCGGCGGCTCCAGGCGCTGTTCAGCGACGACGCCGAGGACGCCCGCCGGTACGCCGAGCACCTCCGCGCCGGTCACTACCTCATCGGCGTGGCGGTCGGCGAAGACGAGGCGGCCAAACAGCGTGCGGCCGACGCGCTGCGCGCAGCGCACGCCGAATCCATCGACTACTTCGGCGACAACTACGTCGAGGCGTTGAGCTCGGGCGGAGGGAGTGGCGTCGGCGGCTGAGCGCGCTGAGCGTCGAGTTGCGCAGCGACCTCGCGCGCGATCCGCGCGACCACGCGATCGATCGCCCGGGAGACCTCCGGGGCGGCCAGCGTGTCGACGACGACGCCTTCCACCCGGGACCGCAGGCGCATCCGCACGTAGGTGCCCTGGGTCGTCAGGAAGCACATCCCGGGAAGCCGCTCGACCGCGTGGGCGGGGATTCGGGCGGCTTCGAAGACGACGTTCGCGACCGCCAGGGTGGCGTCCGACAAATGTGGCCGGTCCATGCCACGAGCGTCCCTGAGCGCGGCGAGACGCACGTCATCCGATGCGGGTGAAGCCGCCCCGCCGCGCGAGAGGGCTACCGTGCGGGGTGCGCGTGGCGGCGATTGCCGCGCACGGCGCGCACGACGAGCAGGACAAGCATCGTGCCGAGCACGGCGCCGATGATGCCGCCGAGGTCGAACTTGTCGCTGTCGCCGATGCCCAGCGCGTAGGTGAACAGCGCCCAGCCGACGAGTGCGCCGACGATGCCGGCGGCCACGGTGCCGACGAAGCCCAACGGGTCCTTGCCCGGCAGCAGCGCTCGTCCGACGTACCCCGCGATGATGCCGATCACCAGCGCCGCGATCAGTTCTCCCAGCATGTGTTCCCCTTCAGTCGAGAATTGACGAGGGCGTGATACCCACGCGTTCGGCATCCCGTCGCCCCCGGTCAGTGAGGTGACGAGCGTCGAGCTGGGTGGGTAGAGCCGAGCGGTGACTTTCGTGCGGGGATGCCGTGCCTGACTACGGGGAATGCCGCTCGATCGTGATCCAGGGCACACCGCAAGCCTGTGTTGACGCGCTGACCGACTACGAGCGGTTGCCATCGTGGCAGCGGGCGGTGCGCTCCGCGACGGTGCTGGAGCGTGACGCGCAGGGGCGCGGCACGGTCGTCGAGTACGAGGTCGACGCCAAGCTCAAGCGCGTGCGCTACCGGCTGCGCCAGGTCTACGACCGGCCGGACCGGCTCGGCTGTGAGTACCTCGGCGGTGACTTTCGTGACTTCTCCGGCGAATGGCGCTTCGTCACCGTCCCGGAAGGCACGCGCGTGGAGCTCGAACTCCGAATCGATCCCGGCCGGCTTGTGCCTCGCCCGGTCCGCGCGGCGATCGCGCACGCGGTGATGTCGCGGGCGCTCGCGGACCTCAAGCGCCACCTGGAGGCTTGAGCTCGAGCCGGTGCGTGGCCGGGCCCTCGAGCACGGTCCCGTCCGGAGCGAAGCGCGATCCGTGACAGGGACAGTCCCACGAGCGCTCGGCGCGGTTCCAGTTGACCTGGCAGCCCATGTGGCTGCAGGTGGGAGAGACGGCGAACAGCGTCCCGTTCTCGTCGCGGTAGCCGGCGACCTTCTCGCCCCGATGGCGCACGATGTCGCCCTCTCCGGGTTGGAGGTCGTCGAGTGCCCGGCGGCCGCGATGGCGGAGGCGGTCGCCCACCAGGTGTACGGCGACCGGCGCGTTCTCCTTCACGAGCGCAGTGGCGGAGGCGCGCAGATTGAGGCGGTTGGGGTTGAACAGGTCGGCGTATGGGTTCGCGCGCCCGAGGACGAGGTCGGCGAGCAGCAGCGCGGCCGCGGTGCCCCCGGTCAGGCCCCACTTGCCGAAACCGGTGGCCATCAGCACGCGGTTCTCGAACGGCGTCATCGGCCCGACGAGCGGCAGCGAGTCGACGGTGACCGGGTCCTGCGCCGACCAGCGGTACTCGACCGAGCGCACGTCCCAGTGCTCGCGCGCGAACGTCTCGAGTGCCGCGTAGCGCGCTTCGGTGTCGCCACCGGTCCCGGGCCGGTGGCCTTCGCCGCCGATCAGCAGCAGCTCCTCGCCGTCCACCGGCACCGCACGGATCGAGCGCGTGGGCGAGTCGGCGCTGAGGAACATCGCTTCCGGGGGCGGGCCGGCGATCCGGCACGCGATGGCGTAGGAGCGCTGAGGATGTGCGCGAGCGAACGCCAGCGAGCGATCCGGGAACGGGAAGTGGGTGGCCACGATCGTGTGCTCGGCGGTGATCGCCCCGCGGGGTGTGCGAACGACATCGCCGACCTGGATCGCGTGGGTGTGCTCGTACACGGGCGACAGTGCTTCGCTCAGCCCGAGCAGGTACTTCACCGCGTGGAACTCGGCCTGGCCGTCGAACCGAACCGCGGCCTCGACCGCGAACGGCAGCGGCGCCTCGTCGACCAGTGCAGCCGGCAGGCCGGCAGCCGTCGCCGCTGCCGCTTCGCGCTCCATCGCCTCGCGCGAGCCGTACACGTACGAGGGCCGTCGGCGGAAGTCGCAGTCCACGCCGCGGGCCTCGATCCAGTCCAGTGCCGCCTCGTTCGCGGCGCCGTAGAGCGCGGCGGCGCCCGCACCGTGCTTGGACTGCAGCCGCGCGTAGATCGCCCCGTGCTGGGAGGAGACCTTCCCGGTGGTGTGGCCGGTGACGCCGTGGCCGACGCGTCCGGCATCGATCAGCACGACCTGGGCGCCGGCCTCCTGCAGCAGGAGGGCCGCGGTCACACCGACGATCCCCGCGCCGACCACGCACACGTCGGCGGTCACGTCCGCGTCGAGCGGGGCGAACTCGGGCGTGGCCGGCGCCGTCTCGAGCCAGAGGGAACCCTTCATCACCCATCCCTACCGCGACCGGCGCCCGGTGGCACCGGTTCTTCGGCCGAACCGTCACGGCGATGACGGCCGGCCGCGCCACGCGGCGGCGAGGGGTAGAGCCATCCCCGGCGCCGGCCATCGTCCGGCTCGACGACACGGTTGGGAGGTCTCTCATCATCGGCAATCTCATCGCCGCGATCGGCTCTCGGCTGTCGCGTACCGAAGACATGCGTCAAGTGATCCTCCCGGGCGTGTTCCGCCCGCGGTCGGACACCTGGCTGCTGGCGGACGCGGCGTGCCGAGAGCCACTGCGTTCGGGCGCGGCGATCCTGGAGCTGTGCGCCGGTCCCGGCCTGGCGGGCATCGCCGCGGCCCGCTCGCGCGGAGCGACGCTCACGACCGTGGACGTGTCACGGCGCGCAGCCCTCAACGCTCGCATCAACGGATGGCTCAACGGCGTGCGCGTGCGAGCGGTGCGCGGCGATCTGTACGGCGCGGTCTCAGGCGAGCGCTTCGATCTGATCCTCGCCAACCCACCCTACGTCCCCGGCCCGCCACCACCGGCCCGCGGCGCGGGGCGGGCGACGGACGCGGGCGCAGACGGGCGCGCGATCCTGGATCGGATCTGTTCCGGTGCCGCAGGGCATCTCGCGGCGGGCGGCACGCTCTTGGTCGTGCACTCCGAGGTCTGCGGCAGCGAGGAAACGCGCGCGGCCCTGGAGGCGTTCGGCTTCGAGGTCGACATCGCCGACCGGGCACGGGGCCCCCTCGGCCCGATTCTGCGCGCGCGACGCGCGGAGCTGGAGGCGCGCGGCCAGCTGAAGCCCGACCAGCAACTGGAGGATGTGATGGTTGTGCGTGGGCGTCGCGTGGAAGGACAGCGAGCGCATGTCTGACCCGGAAACCGTGATCACCCCCTACCGTGACGGCCCGCTGCTCGTCCGCGGCCCGTTCACGCTCGTGGACCAGTCACGCTGTCCGGCCTTGCGTTTGTTGCGGTGTCCATGATCGGCGCCCTGCTGCTCGTGAGCGATCTCATGTTCGACGGCGCGGTCGTGCTGGCGACCGGCGCGTTGGCCACGCTCGGGTGTGTCGTCTGCTGGTGCGTCGCGCCACTGCTCCGCCGCGCCGCGCTGCGCAAGGCATAGAGCAGCCTGGCTATACCTCGCGCGGGACGGAGGGCGCGATGCTCAGGCCTCCTGGCTCGAGTTCGCGCGGTCTGAGGATGAAGATCTCGACGGCGATGTCGGGATCAATGGCGTTGTCGCTGAGGAAGGCTTCGACCACGCGACCGGTGTGCGCCGTGACCGCGGCGATCAGTTCGTGCTTCATCGTCTCTTGAAACCGGCGCCGCATCTGCATGACGGCTTCGGCTTGTCCGTCACTGACGAGACTCTTCTCAGCCTTCAGGAGCGTGTCCCGGAGGACGACGATCACCAGGTTGTGGTTGATCGTCGTGTGGGCCTGGGTCGGCCCTCGGCCCGTGTATTCGCGCATCAGCCGCACGACCGAGTTGCTGATGGCCTGGGCGGTCTTACCTCGCGGCGCGACAGCGTCCGGCTCGGTCACGTACTTGCCTCGCAGACGTCTCCTGGTGGATGGGTTGCCCGACCGGAGGAGGAGACCTGCGATCGCGGCGAGCAAATCCCGATCCCTCCAAGAAGCACTTCGCGGTTCTCGTCCGCGAATTCTCCAGACGGCTTCGGCTCGACAAATCTTGTCACACGAACGAGTGCGATCACAGACGGGCAGGTGTGAGACACTGCAGGGTGCCTGACGCCTTTTGTCGACTCGCGGGTTCGATCCGCGAGGCACTTCAGAGGGATCGGATGCCGCTCGCGGGACTCCATGGGTCTCCCCTCCTCCGCGACACGGCCCGACCACGGAGTAGGAGACAGAAGCGAGTGCACCTTGGCTACTCAAAGCCAGCCCGCGATGCCTGAGTCAGGGCGCGGACGCCATCAGTAGAGCGATCGCGAGCGTGATGCTCGACTACACCGGCACCGAGCCGAGCGCAGTCGAGACGACGATCAACGACAGCCTCGTCACCGTCGTGATGCGCGACACGCTGCTCAAGGCCCAGCACAGCCTCGCCCGCGAGGGCAAAGGCCTGGAGGTGATCGACATGCGCCGTCGTTTTCAAGAGACGATGCGCGAAGAGCTGAGCGCGATCGTCACGGCCCACACCGGCCGGATCGTCGAGGTGTTCCTGAGCGCCAGCGGCGTCGAGCCCGACATCGAAGTCGAGATCTTCATCCTGGCGCCGCGCACTGTGCGGTAGCCGCATGGCGGGCGTTCACGTGAATCGGCCTGGCCATCACGCCGACCGAGCACCCGCATCCGCTGGTCCCGACCGACGAACGCGTCGAACAGAAGCAGTGACTTCGAAGAACCCAGATAAAAGCGCCAGACCAAGCCGACGCAGGGAAGATAAGCCGCCCGACGAGAAGCTCGTAGGGCGAGCGTCCTACATACGACAGCAGCACACGTGGGGGGCTGGGTCACACCCCGCATCACGTTCCACGGCGGACACCACGGGCGTCGGTCGACCGGCCTCCGGTGCGTGTGGTCAGAATCCCTACGGCCAGCAAGAGGGCGCCGAGCGCGAGGAACGCAACGTCTGAGAGGGTCTGGCCGGAGCCGGCCTTGACGTGGTGGATGCCGAGGATGTGGTGGTCGATGACCCCCTCGACGAGGTTGAACAGTCCCCAGCCGGCCAGCATGAGGCCCAACAGTTGGCGTCCGGTCCACGCGGCATCGAGGCGCAGCCGTTTCCAGAGGAGCCAGAGGCCGACCGTCGTCGCGATCCAGGTCGCGAGATGAAACAAGCCGTCCCAGAGCGTGTTCGTCTCGAGCCCGGCGACGGTGCTCGCGGGGTAGCTCCCCTCGCTCGTGAGCATGTGATGCCACTGCAGGATCTGATGGAGGACGATGCCGTCCACGAATCCTCCGAGGCCGATGCCGAGCAGCAGCCCGGGCAGCGTCAGGGTTGGCGATTCGTGCGGCGTCGGCGTCATGTCCGAAGCTCCTCGCCGGCGGGCAGTTGTGTCGGCGCGACGTTCAGCCCGGCGTCAGCCAGGGCGGTCGGGATGCCGGACTTCGCTTCGCGATGATCGAAGAGGATCGGCATCGTTGCGTGCTACCCAGCCGAACCGCGATGCTGCGCAGCGCTCGCGAGTCCGCAAGATGTCGTTCCAGATCGCCGTCGCTCACTGATTGCGCGAACTCGGCGGCGGCTGGGTAGGACTTTGGCGTCCAACGCATCAGGAGGCAGCCATGGCCGACCAGACCCCAGACCGCGACGACACCGCCGCGCGCGAAGCGGAAAAGCGCGAAGCCCACGAGAAGGACACCGAGCCGTCCTCGCCCGCCGATCGCGCAAACACCGACGACGCCGCCGAGGACGCGCTGCTCGGCAGCGTGCCCGCCCACACTCCGGCACGCTCGGACTGATCCGACGACGGCCGGCGGTCAAGCTCGCCGGGAACCCGAGCGATCCGCGCGCGCCGACTTGGACCCGACGCCGACTATCGCGGGCACCCGGCGGGAATCCCGCGGCGATGGGGGTTCTGGAAGTCCTGCTGATCGTGCTTGTCGCTCTCGCGTTCTCCCTGCTGCTCGTCCTCTGGCTGGTCCGAAAGACGTAAGGATTCGCCGGCTTGCGCTCGGCCTTGCCCTGCAGCCCTCGACATCCTCGAGGAGCTACGCGCGCCGTGAACGGAGCGCGCTAAGGGCCGGCTTCGCGGGCATCTTCTCAAGCAGGATCGCTCGGCCATCGCAGCCGACCGGCGAACTCCTGTTGGAATCCAGAGGTGTCGGATCGCGTCGCTGGTTTCGGGTGACGCCGGCGCGTTCGACGCCGACAGCGGCGCTAGGCGCAGACCTTCCGGTAGGGCCGCTCCGGGAGCACCTCCTCCCACTCGCGCTCGCGTGAGCTCGCGGCCCGCGATCTGGCACGCGAGGTCGCGCCAGAGGCGCGGCGTGAGCGCCAGCCGCATGCCCTCCGTGCCGGTGGGCAGCGCGTACAGGTAGGAGCCGTCGCGGCTCAGGATGCTGGCGACGAACGGACGTTGCGCTGCACGACCAGCGGCGCGCCGATCGTCCGGCGGCTCGCCACGTCCCAGAGCTGCACCGTGCCGTCCGCGCTCGACGTCGCGAGCGTCCGCCCGTCGGGGGTGAAGCGCGCGTTGAGGATCCGCTGGCCGTGGCCGCGGATCCCCGGGCCGGCGGGCTTCCAGTCCTCCGTGGAGAGGAACGTGCCGGTGCCGTTGTACAGGCCGACGAACAGCAGCTTGCCGTCGGGTGAGAACGCGACGGAGCGGGCCATCTCGTCGAGCGGCGGCTTGCCGACCAGCCGTCCGGAGGCGACGTCGCGCACCTCGACGCCGCGCTCGCGGCCGGCAGCGGCCAGCAGCCGGCCGTCGGGACTGAACGTCAGCTGGCTGGGAGGGAAGTCGCTCTCGAACGCGGTCTGCCGGCCGCTGCCGACGTCCCAGATCAGCAGCCGGGGGTTGTCGCCGCTGATGTCTCCTGCGGCGACGAGGCGCCCGTCGGGCGAGAACGCGACCGCCTGGATCCAGCCGCGCAGGCCTTCGAGGCGCCGGACCGGTGCCAGCGTGCGCGCGTCCCACAGCCCGAGCTCGCCCTTGTCGCCCGCGACCGCCAGCAGGCGCCCGTCCGGGCTGAAGTCGGTCGCGAGCGCCGGCTCGTCGAACGCCTCGAGGACGGCGCGCGGCTCGAGCGTGGAGGTGTCGAGCAGCTCGACCGTGCCGTGCTCGTGCGTCACGGCCAGCGTGCGGTCGTCGGGGCTCACCGCGACGCCGCGCGGCGTGGACTCGTCGGCCACGAACCGGCTCGCCAGCGGCACGCCGCGCACGAGCCGGCGCGAGTCGTCGAGATCCCAGAACGCGACCTTCCCGTCGTCGGAGCCGGCGGTGATCGCCGTGCGCCCATCGGGCGTCGTCACGAGCGTCGAGACCTCCGCCGCGTGACCCTCCAGCCGCTCGCGCAGCACACGGTGCTCGACGTCCCACGCGATCAGCCCCCCGTGCGAGTCGCCCGATACGAGCGTGCGGCCGTCCGCCGAGAACGCCATTGCAGAAACCTCGGCATCGTGCTTCCCGGCGAGCCGGTGGACGCGTCCGGATGGCAGATCGACGAACCGCATGGAACCGTCGGCCGCGCCGACGGCGAGCAGGTCCTCGTCCGGATGCAGCGCGACGGCACTGCCGCCCGCCGGGTGCCGCGCGATCACGCGCAGGTCGGCCGTGTCGAGCTCGTAGGTGACGTCCTCCGGCTCACTCGTCACGAACAGGCGCCGGCGGTCGCTCGAGTAGGCGGGGTCGGACGCGCCGCCGGGGAAGCGGAACGGGCGGCCGGCGACCGCGCGCCGGTCCAGGTCGACGCGGAAGACCGCCTGCGGCTCGGGCCTGGAGAACGGGGTCTGCAGCACGGTCAGCCCGCGCCCGTCGGCCGTGAACACCGGGCTCGCGCCGGCGATCCCGCCCTGGGGCGGGGGCGGCAGCACGATCCGCTGCCGGCGCTCGAGCGTGCGCGCGTCGAGCAGGTCGATCAGCGCACCCGGGGGCTCGTTCTCGGGCTCCTGCCCGGCGACCGCGAGCGTCGCGCCATCGGGGGAGAACGCGAGCCGCTGGACCAGACCCTGCTGGAGCCGGTAGCTCGCGAGCTCGCGCCGTGTCCGCGCGTCGAACAGCCGCACCTCGCCGACGTGGTCGCCGATCGCGATCCGGTCCCCGCGCGGGCTCAGCGCGATGCCGTAGATCGCGTTGTCGCGCACGTCGGGCAGCACGCCGAGCGAGCCGCGCGGGACGCGCAGCAGCGCCGCGAGCAGGTTCCCGCGGGTCGCGACCGAGTCCTCGAGCGCGACGCCGGTGCGCGCCAGCAGCAGCGCCCGGTCCAGCTCGTCCACGGTCAGCGCCTGGGCGCCGAGCCGCTCGGCTTCGGCGACGGTGGCGGTGCGGCGCGCGTCGCCGCGCTGGTCGAGCGCGACGAGCCCGGCGGCGCCGGCCGCCACGAGCGCGACGAGCGCGCCCGCGAGCAGCATCCGCAGGCGCCGGTTCATCCGGCGCGCGCGCACGGACTCGCGCTCGCTGACGAGCCGCGCCTCGTCGAGGAACTCGCGCTCGAGCCGGTTCAGCGCGTCGCCGTGCTCGGCGGCCAGGTCGAGCGCGGACGCGAGCCGCGCGCCGCGGTAGAGCTCGCCGGGATCGCGGCCGCCGGCGTCCCACTCGCGCGCGGCGAGCGTGATGTGGCGGTGCAGGCGCCGCGCCTCGGCGTCCTGCTCGAGCCAGCCGCGCAGCCGCGGCCACTCGCGCAGCAGCGCCTCGTGCGCCACCTCGACGGTGTCGCCGCCGACCGTCACGAGCCGGTTCGCGGTGAGCACGTCCAGCACGCGGCGGGCCGCCGCGTCGCGGCCGAGGTCGAGCTCGGCGAGCGGCACCTGGCGCTTGACCGCGACCTCGGCCTCGCCGGCGCCGGCCAGGCGGACGAGCATGTTGCGCGCGACCGCCGCCTCGGCCGGCGAGAGGCGGTCGTAGGCGCGCTCGGCGAGCCGCGCGACGGCGCCGTTGACGCCGCCGGTGCGCTCGTAGGCGCGGATCGTCAGGCGATCGCCGGAGCGCCGCTCCCACAGCTCGAGCAGCGTCGTCGACAGCAGCGGCAGCCCGCCCGTGCGGCCCGCGGTCTCCTCGACCAGGCGGGCGGCGAGCTCGGGCTCGACGACGAGGCCCGCCGCCGCCGCGGGCTCCTCGATCGCACGGCCCAGCTCGTCCGGGCGCATCGGCCCGACGAGCACCTGGTTGGCGCCGAGCAGCCGCGCCAGCCGCGGATGGCTCGCGCAGGCGCCGTAGAAGTCGGCGCGCAGCGCGAGCACGACGAGCAGCCGGCCTTCGGTGTCGGCAGCGGCGGCGCTCGCGAGCTCGTCGAGGAACGCCGCGCGCTCGGCCGGCTCGGTGCAGACCGTGAACACCTCCTCGAACTGGTCGACGACGACCAGCAGGCGCTCGCCCGGCTCGACGCGGCCCAGCGCGGCGTGCAGCGGCACGCCGCCGAGCGCGCCGGCCAGCGCGACGCCCGGTTGCTCGCCGGGCCGCAGCAGCACGCGCGTCCAGCGCTCGCTGCCGGGCAGCACCCCCGCGGCGAGCGCGGGCAGCAGGCCGGCGCGCACGGCGGACGACTTGCCGCTGCCCGATGGCCCGATCACGCCCAGCAGGCTCGTCCCGGGCAGCCGCGCCACGAGCTCGGCGACGAGCCGCTCGCGGCCGAAGAACAGCTCCGCGTCGCCGACGTCGAACGGCTCCAGGCCCTTGAACGGGCAGGCCGCCTGCGCACGCCCGGGCTGGGCGGCGCCGGCCGCGCAGCGTGTGGAGGTCGACGACGTCGGCGGCGAGCTCCTGCTCGAGCTCGCGCAGCTCGGTGCGCCGGCGCGAGGCCAGCCCGGCGCCCGCGTCGAGGCGCTGCGCGGTCTCGCGGCTGGCCCAGGCCTCGTCGGGCACGACGCGATCGAGCGCGGGATCCTGGCGCAGGATCGCCTCCTGCAGGCGCCGCAGCTCGGGCCCCGGCTCCAGCCCGAGCGTCTCCACGAGCGTGTAGCGGGCGTCGCGGAAGACGTCGAGCGCCTCGGCCTGCCGGCCCGCGCGGTAGAGCGCGAGCATCAACAGCGCGCGGACGCGCTCGCGCAGCGGGTGCTCGTCGACCAGCGCGCGCAGCCGGCCGATCGCCTCGCCGTGGCGCCCGGCGTCGAGGTCGTCCTCGAGCGCCAGCTCGGTCGCCGCCAGATGCAGCTCCTCGAGCCGGCGCACCTCCGCGGCCGCGAACGGCTCCTCGAGCATGCCGGCGAGCGGGGCTCCGTGCCAGAGCGCGAGCGCCTCGCGCGCCAGCTCACCACGGGCGCCGTTGCCGTCGGCGGCATGGGCCACGAGCCGCTCGAACCGCAGCGCGTCGACCGCCGCCGGGTCGATCTGCAGCTCGTAGCCGCGTCCGTGGGTCGCGATCCGCGCCGCGCCATTCTCGGGCAGCAGCCGGCGCAGCTGGGAGACGTACTGCTGCACCATCTTCGCGGCGGTCGGCGGCGGCTCCTCGCCCCAGAGCCCCTCGACCAGCCGCTCGACCGAGACGGTCGTGTTCGCGCTCAGCGCCAGCATCGAGAGCACGGCGCGCTGCTTCGGGCCAGCGAGCTTGAGCGGACGGTCGTCCAGGTCTACGTCGACGGTGCCCAGTAGCCGGATCTGCATGGTGCCGCTCCTCAAGGGCGACCCTACTCCGGCCGGCGGGGGCTTCTACCGGATTTCTACCGCAACGGCCAGGCGCCTACCGGGCTCCTACCGCGAGCCGCGACCGTCGGTGGCCGAGCGATGACCCGAGACCAGGAGGTAGCCATGCGCTCGAGATCCACTACCAACCCACCGGAGGATGAGATGACCTCTCGCCTGCGCAAGGCGGCGGCCGTCGCGCTGACGACCGTCGCGGCGCTCGTGAGCGCCTCGCCCGCTCTTGCCATCGACAACGGTGTCCCCGACGGCACGAACCATCCCAACGTCGGCCTCCTCGCGATCGAGCACGACGGCATCAAGGACGCGCTGGTGCTCGGGCTTCTACGCGGGCCCGCACAAGGCCGACCCGGGCATCGGCGTCTTCGTCACGGCGGCGCACTGCCTCGCTCGATCTGGCGGCGTTCGGCTTCAGCGGCTCCGACCTGACGGTCACCTTCGACCCCGAGGTGACGATCGACGTTGACGGCGACACTGGGCGACGACGGCCGCGACGTGGCATCCCGCGTTCGCCTACGACACGGCCGCCGACGCCGACTACGGCGTCGTCCTGCTCGAGGACCCGGTCGCCGGCGTGACCGGGGTGCAGTTCCCGAGGGCGCGCCTGCTCGACGACCTCGCCGAGCGCGGCGCGCTGCGGCCGACGACCGTGTTCGACAACGTCGGCTACGGGCTCATCCCGACCTTCAAGCGCGGGCCGCCCCGGCACGAGCCGCCCACGGGGCGGATGTTCTCCACCTCGAAGTTCGTCGGGCTGACGAAGACCCACCTCCACCTGCTGACGAACTCGGACGCCGGCTATGGCGGCGCCTGCTACGGCGACTCCGGCTCGCCCGTCCTGCGGCACGACTCGAACACCGCCGTCGCCTTCGTGTCCGGCGGCGGCGACCGGATCTGCCGCGCGATGAACCACCCGCTGCGGCTCGACATCCCGGCCGCGCGGGCGTTCTACGGCGACTACCTGCAACTCCCGTGAGGAACGGAGGCTCAGACGTGAGACGCTCCAACCCGCCGAACCGGCTACGTGCGGCCAGGACGCTCACCGGGAGCGCGACCGAGCGCCAAGGCAACAATCGCTCGAGGAAGAGTCGTGAGACAGGTAGAAGAGGTACCCAAGATGCGGTCTGCTCGTTGCCGCCGCTGGCGCTCGTTGCGCTTGCTCCGGCCGCTCGCGCGCAGTCCACCAGCGGCAACGCGGTGACCGATTGGAACGCGATCGCGGCGTCCGCGTGCCGCGGGGCAGCCCCCGCACGTCGCAGCCGCTCAGCTTGGCGATGGTGCAGGGCGCGGTCTACGACGCGGTCAACGCGATCGACGGGGGCCACCGGCCCTATCTCGCCGCGCCCGCGGCCGATCCGTCGGATTCCAAGCAGGCGGCCGCGGCGACCGCTGCCTTCCGCGTCCTCGTCGGCCTGTTCCCGACGCAGCAGCCGACGCTCCAGCCGCTCTATGACGCGTCGCTCGCGGGCGTGCCCGACGGCCCTGCAAAGACGGGCGGGATCGCCGCCGGCGAGGCCGCCGCAGCGGCGATGCTCGCCGCGCGGGCGAACGACGGCCGCGGCGGACCGTTCACGTTCGTCGTTCGGCACCACCCCCGGCGTCTGGCGGCCGACGCCGCCCAACTTCGGGCTCGACCCCGCTCCATGGGTCGGAAACGTGCGCCCGTTCCTCGTCCCGAGCGCGGAGATGCTCCGCACCGACGGCCCGAACGCGCTCACGAGCGCGGCCTACGCGGAGGACCTCAACGAGGTCAAGGAGCTCGGCTCGCTCACGAGCACGCAGCCGCACGGCGGATCAGACCGCGGCGGCGATCTTCTGGCAGGACAGCGGGCCCGCGATCTGGAACCGCGTCTTCCGGCGCTGGCGCAAGCCGCGGAGCTGGACATCGTCGACAGCGCCCGCATGTTCGCGATGACGAACCTGGCCGCGGCCGACGGCTCGATCGGCTGCTGGAACGACAAGTACTACTGGAACTTCTGGCGGCCGATCACGGCGATCCGCGAGGCCGCGAGCGGACGGCAACCCGGCGACCGAGGCCGATCCGGCCTGGCTGCCGCTCTTCGACCCGACCGTCCCCGTCTCCGGCCCGCCGCTCGTCACGCCCGGCTTCCCCGACCACCCGTCCGGGCATACCTGCATCAGCGGGGCGACCGTGCACGCGCTCAAGGACTTCTTCGGCACCGACAAGATCGCGTTCACGGCGCTCAGCAACAAGTGCTCTCCCGCGCCCTGCCCGCCCAGGAGCTTCGACCGCTTCTCCCAGGCGCTCAAGGAGATCATCGACGCGCGCGTCTGGAGCGGCATCCACTTCCGCACCGCCGACGTGCAGGGCGCCGTGCTCGGCAAGAAGGTCGCCCACCACCTGCGAAAGCACTACTTCCAGCCACTCGACTGACACGCACACCGAGGGCGGAGCCGTCAGACGGCCGCCCTCAACCCGAAGCTCGAGAAGCAGCGCTGCGAGGCAACCCCCGAGCGTGGCTCGCCACACGGAAGGGACGTCTCCGACCGAGACATCGCCGCTCCGGATTGGGCGACGAGCAGTCGCGCGGTCAGCCCGTGCTGTCCCCGCGCCATGCATAGTGGCTGCTCGTCGAATCGAATCCCGATTCGGAGACGACGGGCCGCTGATCACGACCGACTGAGCTCCGCGGCCATCGTGAAGATCTCACCGTTCCCAGCCGGAGAGCGTCGCGCGAAGGCGATCCGCGACCCATCGGGTGACCACGCCGGAAGCCCCGCTTCGCTCGCCGCCCTCCTCGATGCCGGCGAGCGACGGGCCGGCTCGACCACCTCGGCGGCGCGTGCGTCCGCAAGCAACTCGTCGAGCGCGGCCTCCGCGACCTTGGGGGTCAGGTGTCCCGGCGGGACGTCCCGGGGGCCGCGCGCCAGATGACCGCGCCGCGCGGCATCCGGCGCCCGCTGTCCTTCACGTGGGCTGGTGGCGACTGCATTCGTCCGGGATTGGCTCTTTAGCCGATGAAACGATGGGCCGGGCAGGAATCGAACCTGCGCGCGTCGGATTATGAGTCCGCTGCTCTAACCGCTGAGCTACCGGCCCGGGAGACGATTGCGGCGCGTAAGGCTACCTCCGTTCTTACATGTTTCTGACGCAAGCCTGCTCAAGTTGCGTTCATGTCCATCTCTGTAAAGCGCAAGCTCGTCGCCGGTGCCGCCGGGCTTGCGGTCCTCGCCGGGTCCGGCGGAGCGTACGCCGCCGGCCAGTCCGGGCCTGCGACCAGCAAGTCGCCCGGTGCCGGTCGCGCCGCCGCGCAGAAGGCGTTCCTGGACGACGTCGCCAAGCGGCTGAACGTCACGCGCGACCAGTTGGACGCGGCGCTCAAGGGTGCGGCGGAGGCGCGCATCGACGCGGCGGTGGCCGCCGGGAAGCTCACCAAGGAGCAGGGCGAGGCCGCGAAGAAGCGGCTCGCCGCGGGTGCGCCGCTCCTGCCCGGCCTGGGCGGCGGCCCGAGGGGTCGGCGGCGGCCGGCGGTCACGGCCGGCGGCCGCGGCTTCGGCGGCCCCCGCTTCGGGCTCGGCCTCAGCCTCGAGAGCGCCGAGGGCGCGGCGAAGTACCTCGGGATCACCACGGCGCAGCTGCACGAGCAGCTCCGCGACGGCAAGTCGCTCGCGGATGTCGCGAAGGCCAACAACAAGTCGGTCGACGGGCTCAAGGCCGCGATCAAGGACGCCGCCACCAAGCGCCTCGATCAGGCGGTCAAGGACGGCAAGCTCACCCAGACGCAGCGTGACGAGATGGCCGCCAAGCTGGACGAGCGCATCGACGACATCGTGAACCTCACGCCGCCGGACCGTCCGGCGCGTCCGAAACACCGCTGGCGCTAGGCAAAACTCCCGCACCGAGGGGCCCGCTGTAATTCACAGCAAGATCCCTGCCGCCGATGCGTTTCAGCGCTCAGTAGGCTAAGTCGAGCGTTGGCGGGCCCCGATGGTGACGATTTGAGCGCCGGTACCGGTGAGGAAACAGTTCCTTTCCTCCGTGCACGCCTTGAGCGCACGGAGCAGCAGGCTGCGTCCCGACAGCGGCAGCTGGAGCGCTACGCCGCGGATCTGCGCGAGGTCTTCAAGCAGGAGCGCGCCCGCGCGCAGGAGCTCCGACGCTCCTACCGGGCCACGGTGCGGGCGCTCAGCAATGCCGTGGAAGCGCGCGACGCGTACACCGGCAAGCATGCGGAACGGGTCACGGCCTACGGCATGGAGCTGGCCCGCGCGGTCGGGCTCAGCCTCGAGGAGTCACCGCAGATCGAGTTCGGGTTCCTGCTGCACGACATCGGCAAGGTGGCCGTGCCCGACGCGATCCTGTTCAAGACGAGCCAGCTCACGGACGAGGAGTACTCGCTGATCGCCCAGCATCCGGTCGTCGGCGCGGAGATCCTGCGCGACGTGGACTTCCTGGGCGAGGGCAAGCTCGTCGTCCGCCACCACCACGAGCGCTGGGACGGCACCGGGTACCCGGACCGCCTGGCCGGCGAGGAGATTCCGCTCGCGGCGCGGGTGTTCTCCGTCGCGGACACGCTCGACGCGCTCACGACCGATCGCCCCTACCGCCCCGCCTCATCGTGGGATGACGCGCGCGCGGAGATCCGGCGGTTCAGCGGCTCGCAGTTCGACCCGACCGTCGTGGACGCGTTCGAGCAGATCCCCGACGAGCAGTTCGCCCGGCTGCGAGGTGCGCTGTGACGCGGACGATCCTGATCGTCGACGACGACCCGATGATCCGCAGGCTGATCGCGACGACGCTCGAGGACATCTCCGGCTACCGCCTGCAGGAGGCCGGGGACGGGCTCGAGGCGGTCGAGCAGGCCATGCGCGCGCGGCCGGAGATCGTCTTCCTGGACGTGGACATGCCGCGCCTGAACGGGATCGAGACGTGCCGCCGGCTGCGCAGCGACCCGGCCACGGCGAGCGCGACGATCGTGATGCTCACCGGTGACTCGGGGCACGTGGTGGAACGCGGCGCTCAGGACGCCGGCGCGGACCTGTTCCTCACGAAGCCGTTCTCGCCGCTGCACCTGCTGCGGCTTGTGGACCGGATCGGCGCGGCTCGGTAAGCCGGCGGACCCGGAAGTCCGGGAACGTCCGGCGCGTCGCCTGGTATTCGGCGATCGCGGTCGCGAACTCCGACCGTTCCTCCCCCAGCGACGCCATCAGCAGGTGCTCGAGCGTGCGGAGCTCGCGCTCGGTGGCGCGCCGCGTCCGCTTCGCCCGCGTGAACGCGTCCCACGAGCGTGCGAACGCGAGCATCGTCACGCGGCCGCCGTGACGATGGGCGGCGAGCATCGGGCAGATCCCGCCGCGGCCGTCGGTGTAGGCGCCGCAGACGATCGGATGCGACCGGATGCCGTCGAGCATCGCGACGCGGGTGGGCTCCGGAAGAGACCGGATGGCGCGCTCGAGCGCGGTGATAGGGTCGCGCACGCCGCCGACCGTAGCGCCGTCCGGTGGCTGTCCACAACGGCTGGGAGGACGCTTGCAGTGAAGCTCGGGCTGCACATCGGATACTGGGGACTCGGGCTCACGGCCCCGCAGCAGCTGGAGCTCGTGCTGGAGGCCGAGCGGCTCGGCTACGACAGCGTCTGGACGGCCGAGGCCTACGGGTCCGACGCCGCGACGATCCTCGCGTGGCTGGCGCAGGCGACGTCCACCATCAAGCTCGGCTCCGCGATCTTCCAGATGCCCGGCCGCAGCGCGGCCATGACGGCCATGACGGCGGCCACGATCGACCAGCTGTCCGACGGGCGGATGCTGCTCGGGATCGGGTCGAGCGGCCCGCAGGTGGCCGAGGGCTGGCACGGTCAGCGGTTCGCCAAGCAGCTCCAGCGGACCCGCGAGTACGTGGACGTGGTCAAGCTGGCCCTGTCCCGCGAGCGCCTGGTCTACGAGGGCGAGACGCTGCAGCTCCCGCTCCCGGACGGGCCGGGGAAGGCGCTCAAGCTCACGATCCAGCCGGTGCAGGAGCGGATTCCGATCTACATCGCCGCGATCGGGCCGAAGAACACCACGTTGGCCGCGGAGATCGCGGACGGCTGGCTGCCGACGCTGTTCTCCCCCGAGCACGTCGGCGAGTTCCGGCCGCTGCTGGAAGAGGGCTTCGCGCGCGCGGGCGGCGGCAAGGGCTTCGAGGACTTCGACATCGTCCCCACGGTCACCGCGATGGTCAGCGACGACCTCGAGAGCGCCCGCGACGCCATGCGCCACTACGTCGCGCTCTACACCGGCGGGATGGGCTCGCGCAAGCAGAACTTCTACAACGCGCTGATGCGCCGCTACGGGTTCGAGGAGGCGGCGGACACCGTCCAGGAGCTGTACCTGGCGGGGAAGAAGGACGAGGCGGCGGCGTCGCTGCCGGGCGAGCTGATCGACACCGTCGCACTGGTCGGCCCACCGGACGTCATCCGCGAGCGCCTGCGCGTGTACCGGGATGCCGGCGTCGGCACGTTGATGATCTCGCCGATGGCGTGGACGTTCGAGGAACGCGTCGCGCAGCTGCGCACGATCGCCGGTCTGGTGGAGTGATCCGAGCGCTCACCAGCGCGGACGAGCCGGCGCTCACCGCGCTCGCCCGGGCGTGCGACGAGACGTACCTCGAGTGGGCGCCGAAGGGCTGGGCCGTGCCCGAGCCGCCCCCGGGCTGGGCGAACAAGTACTTCCAGCCGGACGCGTACATCGAAGGGCGGTTCGAGCCGGACCTGGTCGCCACGGTGGCGTTCCGGACGTCGGATCTGGCGCCGTCGATCGCGCACCTCGGGCTCGTGTTCGTGCACCCGTCGCGCTGGCGGGAAGGGATCGCGGGCGCGTTGATGGATCGCGCGGAGGCCGAGATGGTCGCGCGCCAGTACGTGCGCGAGGTGCTGTGGACGCCGGAGGGCGCGCCCGCCGAGCACTTCTACCGCGCCCGCGGGTGGGCGCGGGACGGCCGCACGGAGTGGCATCCGTGGGTCGGGCTGCAGATGGTCGGGTACGCGCGAGACCTGGTTTGAGAGTCCTGCTGGGGGCATTCGGGGACCCGGGCCACGCGTTCCCGGTCCTGGCGCTCGGGGAGGAGCTCGTCGCGCGCGGCCACGAGGTCGGGATCGAGACGTGGCAGCGCTGGCGGGAGCCGGCCGAGGCCGCGGGGATGACGTTCGCCGCCGCGCCGGAGTACCAGGTCTTCCCCACGCGCGAGGTGCCGCTCAAGCCCTACGAGGCCGCGGTGCGCGCGGCCCGGACCACGCGGGAGTTCGTGGCGTCGTTCGCGCCGGACGTCGCCGTGGCGGACATCCTCACCGCCGCGCCCGCGTTGGCCGCCGAGCTGGAGGGCGTGCCGCGGGCAACGCTCATCCCCCACGTCTTCCCGGACCTGCCGCCGGGGTTCCCGCCGTTCTCGATCGGCGCGCGGCTGCCCCGCACCAGGGTCGGGCGGGCGCTGTGGGCGCGGACGCACCGGCTCGTGGCCATGGGGGTCGAGCAGGGGCGCGTGGAGTACAACGACTGCCGCGCGCAGCTCGGGCTCCCGCCGCTGCCGTACGGGCACAGCGGGCTTTCGCGCTCACTGACGATGATCGGGACGTTCCCGCAGCTCGAGTACCCGCGGGCCTGGCCGGCGTGGACGCGGATCGTCGGGCCGATGCTGTGGGAGCCGGGCGGGCCGCGGGTCGAGCCGGGGCCGGGTGACGGGCCGGTCGTGCTGGTGGCGACCTCGACGTCGCAGGACCCCTCGCACTCGCTGCTGCGGGCCTGTCTGGAGGGCTTGGCGGACGAGCCGGTGCGCGTCATCGCCATCTCCGAGGAGCGCGAGGCGCCCGCGAACGCGGTGCTCGTGCCGTGGATGTCCTACGCCGAGACGATGCCGCAGTGTGACCTCGTGGTCTGCCACGGCGGGCACGGCACGGTCGCGCGGGCGCTGGCGAGCGGCGTGCCGGTGCTGATCTGCCCGGCGGCCGGCGACATGGCCGAGAACGCCGCGCGCGTGGACTGGGCGGGCGTCGGGGTCCGGCTCGCGCCGCGGTTCTGCACGGCCTGGGGCGTGCGGTTGGCCGTCCGGCGTGCGCTCCGCTCGCGTGCGTTGCGGGAACGGGCGGGTGTATTGGCGCGCTGGGCGCGGGAGCACCCGGGGCCCGCCACGGCCGCGACCCAGCTGGAACGCTGGGCCGCGACCGTCGAGACCGCTAGTTACCGCCGTGCGGAGGGGCCGGCGGCGTGAACCGCACCTCGGCGGTGCCGTTGAGGCCCGCGCTGTCGGTGTAGGAGGCGCCGAAGATGGCGCTCAGGTCCGCCGCGCCGGCGTGGCCCGTGTCCAGCGGCACGGTGAACGTGCCGGTGCAGCCCGCCGTCGAGGACTGCGGGTGGCCGTGCCGCTCGTGGCCGAGGATGTAGGCCACGGTGACCTTCGAGCAGTCCACCGGCTGGTCGTCGGTGATCTTGACCTCGTAGGTGATCGTCTGACCGAACTGGAACGGCGCCGCCGGATCGTCCGGCTTCGGGGTGGTGATCAGCTCGACCACCGGCTCCTGGTTGCCGACGAGCACCTTCACGTCCGCCGAGGCGGTGCGCTTGGTCTCGTCGGTCACCTTCACCACGGGCTGGAACTCGCCGTTGCGCTCGTAGGTGAACGCCGGGTGCTGGGCGCGGCTGTCGACCTTGCCGTCGCCGTCGAAGTCCCAGGCGTACTTGAGCGTGTCGCCGTCCGGGTCGGTCGTCCCGGCCGTGCTGAACTGGACCGTGAGCGGCGCCGCGCCGCCCGCCGGGTTCGCCGAGACCTTCGCGATCGGCGAACGGTTCCCGCGCACGTAGTTGATCTTCGACAGCTGCGCGTCCGGGTTCTCGGCGAAGTAGCCGTCACCGTACTCGAGCACGTACATCGAGCCGTCCGGCCCCCACTCGATGTCCATCGGGTTGTCGACGAACGGAGCGAAGCCGTCGATCTCCTTCAGGCGGCCCTGCTTGTTGAGCTCCATCATCTTGATGTAGTCGCGCGTCCACTCGTAGAACAGCGGCTTGCCGGCGTAGCTGTTCGGGAAGCGGAACGGTGACTTGTTGCCCTCGATCGGCACGTAGGCCGGGCCGCCCATCGGGGCGATGCCGTCGTTGCCCTCAGGCCCTTCGACCTCGAGCTCCGGGAAGTGCGGCGAGAGCACGTACGAGTACCAGAGGTCCGGCCGCTCGACCGCCGGCAGCGTCGTCAGGCCCGTGTTGTACGGCGAGTCGTTGCGCGGCGCCTTGCAGTCGAACTTCGGCCCGGACAGCTTGGTCGCGAAGTTGAAGGCGTTGTACGCCAGCTTGTGCGTCGCGCAGTACGGCCAGCCATAGTTCGCCGGCTTCTTGATGATGATCCAGCGGCCGTGGCCCGCCGGGCCCCGGTTCGGGTCGGCCTTGTCCGCGTCCGGCGAGTAGTCGCCGACGTACAGGTCACCCGACTCCGGATCGATCCCGAACCGATACGGGTTGCGCAGGCCCATCGCGTAGATCTCGGGCTTCGTCTTCGCCCGGCCGTAGGCGAACAGGTTGCCCTTCGGCACCGTGTAGCCGGGCTTGTTCGTCTTGGGCTTGATCCGCAGGATCTTGCCGCGCAGATCGTTCGTGTTGCCGGCGCTGCGACGGGCGTCGTACACCGGGTTGCGGCCCGGCGAAGCGTCGATCGGCGTGTAGCCGTCCGAGAAGAACGGGTTCGAGTCGTCGCCCGTGGACAGGTACAGGTTGCCCTCGAGGTCGAACTCGATGTTGCCACCCACGTGGCAGCACTGGCCACGATCGACCGGCACGTCGATGATCTTCTGCTCGGTCTTCAGGTCAACCCGGTTGCCCTTGAGCTTGAAGCGCGACAGCCGGATCACGCCCTTGAACTTCGCCCAGTCCGCCGCGGTGCCGTTGTCCGGCGCGTCGCCCTCGTTGAAGCCCGGCGTCGCCGGGTTGTCCGCGGGCGTGCTCTGCGGCGGCGAGTAGTACGCGTAGACCCACTTGTCCTTCGCGAACGTCTGCGGGTTGATCGCGACGCTCTGCAGCCCTTCCTCGTCGTGCTGATAGACGTCCATCCTCGCCGCGATGACGTTGCCGCCCGTCTTCGGGAGATGGATGCGAATCTCGCCGGTCCGCGCCGTATGCAGCACGCGCCCGTCCGGCAGCACGGCGAGGTTCATCGGCTCGCCGGGGAAATCGTTGAGCGTGATCTTCTCGAACTTCTCCGCGCCCGGCTGGGGCGTCGGAGTCGGTGCCGGTGTCTGCCCGTGAGCAGCCGCCGGAATGCCGACACCTCCCGCCGCCACCAGCATGGCCACGATGGCCTGCCTCCGCATGGTCTTCCTCCCGCTTCCTGATGCGAGACGGGCACCGCGCGCTCTGGTCACGCGAGGGACGCCCCGCCCCCTGACATGGAGGCTCTTTAGCCGGAAACGGCTGCAAACTAACGTCGCGAGGCCGACAGATCCCGGGAATCGCCCGGGAACGGTGCGAAGCCGGGCCAACTCGGCGCGCCGACACACATCCCGGAAACGCGCGAGGCCCGCGTCTCTCGACGCGGGCCTCGCGAAGCTCGGGGGGTGGGATTCGAACCCACAACCCTTCGGTTAACAGCCGAATGCTCTGCCGTTGAGCTACCCCCGAAGGTGCCCTTCAAATGTACTACTCGCTACGGGCTCCGGCTGGCAACAGAAGCAGCCCGGCCTCGACCATCGCGTGGCAGTTCGCGCACAGTAGCACGCATTTCCGCGCCTCCAGGCGCAGTCGGTCGAGAGAGCGCGTGATTCCTTGTCTGCTGACCTCGAAGGCTTTTGTCGCGGGGTCGCGGTGGTGAAATTGCAGCGCGCCGACGTACGCATCGAACCCGCACGTCACGCATCGGCCGCCCGCTTCCGCGACCAGGATCTCCTTCACGCGCCGACGACGATCACTCACTGCCTCCGTGTTGCACCGAGCGCAGCGATAGTGACCGGCAGCGCCGACACGCACGAACGAGCCCCACCCGTGCCGCGCGCACTCGCGCAGCAGCGAGTCCGGCCGATCGTCATCACGCCGCGCGTACCGTGCCGGCTGGGTCTTGAGTTCGTGCCGCTGCAGCCAGTGGCGCACCGTGGTGGCGCTGACGTCGCAGCGTTGCGCGATCTGACGAATCGACAGGCCTTCCTCGACGAGCGCTCGAAGGCGCTCGCGTTCGATCCCGCCGCGAGGGGCGTGCCGCTCCGCGTGGCGAGAGCTCAGGCCGTGCTTGTTGACCCAGTACCCGACGGTCGATGCGGACTTGCCGGCCTCGCGCGCGATCGACTCGATCGAGCGACCGTCGGCGAGTTGGGCGGCGAGCCATTCGCGGTCCATGGGGATACGAACACTAGTTCGTATGCCGGACGGAATCAGGTCAGCTTGTGGCGGATGACGTCGAGCACTCTTTGGCGCTCTGCGGCGAGATCGCGGACGCCCGGGGCGCCGGTGCTCTGGGCCTGGCGGATGTGCCGGTCGAGCCGGTTGAGCTGCATCTGCAGATCCTCGAGCTCCAGCTTCGCGGGCGTCGCGTCCAGGCTGCCGGACTGGACGACCAGCGCCGCGATGGTATGCGCGAGGGTGTCGTCCCCGGACGGGATGCCGCCCATCGGCGAGCGCAACCGGCCACGGAGATAGGCCGCCGCGCGGCGGGTCGTCGGCGCGGCGAAGTAATCGTCCACGTCGACGTCCGCGAGCCGCTTCTCCCCGTGCTCGGGCAGCGCGATGCAGAACGCGAGGAACACGCGCTCGTTCTCCTCCCGCCGGTTGAGCGCAGCGCGCGGGTCGATCGGGTCGGGCGGCGGAGCGTCGTTGCGCCGGTACCGGTCGCGATCGCGATCCCGCCCGCCGCCGCGGTAGTTGCCCCGTCCCCCGCCGCCGCGGCGACCACCGCCGCCACCCCCGCGTGGCTGCCAGTCACGGCTCCAGCCTTGGTCCTGCTGCGGCGGCAGCTGATACGCCTCCGGGGGCGCCTGATCCACGTGGTACCCCGGCCGAGTCGCCTCAGGCGGCCGGCAGGCTCCTGACTGCCCGGCTGAGCGGCCTGCGGAGGCGGTGCCGCCGGGCCGGGATCGCCCGCTGCGGAGAAATCCGCGGGTGCCCCCATCGCCCCGGCGTCGAATTCCTCGCCCTCGCCCGAGAAGCCGTCCCACTCGGGCGGCGGCGGCCCGTCGTAGTCGTCCGGCGCCTGAGGCGCGGAGCCGGGCGCCGCCGCGCGCGGCGGCGAGCCGTGCTGGCCTGGCGGCGCCGGCTGCGGAGCGCGCTGGGTCGAGGACGATCCCTCGCGAGGCGGCGCGCCTCCCTGGGGCGGCGCACCCCCCTGAGGCGGCGCACCCCCGTGCGACGGCGCGCCTCCCTGAGGCCGCGCACCTCCCTGAGGCGGCGCACCCCCGTGCGACGGCGCGCCTGCCTGGCGTGGCGCACCGCCCTGCGGCGACACACCGCCGTGCGGCTGCGTCGAGGACTGCTGGTGCGGCGGCGCCTGCCGTTGCTGCGGCGGGCCTTGCTGGTGCTGCGGCGGCCGAGACCAGCCGGAGCGTGGCGGGTTGCCTCCTCGGCCGGGCTGTCCTCCCCCGCGCAGGTCATCCCGCCGCACCGTCGTGAACGGCTGGCGCAGCGCCTCGTTGACGAGGTTCGGCGTCATGCCGAACCGGTCCGCGACGAGCGCGACCAGCTCGTCCCGCAGGATCGTCGCCCCCATCGTGCTGATGATCGGTGCGACGGCCGCGAGCATCTCGTCGGTCGTCGCGTCCGGCTGCTCCAACGCGCGCTCGACCTCGAAGCGCTCGATCGCCACGGCCTTCTCGAGCATCCCGCGCAGCGCCTCGCCGCCGGACGTCTGCGCCACGTCGGCCGGGTCCTGGCCCGCCGGCAGGCGCACGATCCGGAACTCGACCGCACGCGTCGAGCGGCCCTTGTTGTGCGCGCGCAACGCCGCGATCCCCTTCGCGACCGACTCCTGGCCGGCCCGATCCGGGTCCTGACAGAACAACGCCTTCGGGGCCAGTCGGGCGATCGCGTCCACCTGCTGCTCGGTCAGCGCCGTGCCCATCTGCGCGACGACCTCGGGCACGCCGGCCTGATGCAGCGCGATGACGTCCGTGTAGCCCTCGACCAGCACCACGCGCCCGGCCCGCGCCGCCGCCGCGCGCGCGAGGTCGGCGCCGTAGACGATCCGCCCCTTGTGGAAGAGGTCGTTCTCGGACGTGTTCAGGTACTTGGGCTTGTCGTCGGGCTTCATCGCCCGCGCGCCGAACCCGAGCACGCGCCCGCGCTCATCGGCCAGCGGAAACGTGATCCGCCCGCGGAAGCGATCGAAGATCGAGCCCCGCTGCGAGCGCGTGGCCAGCCCCGCCGCGACCAGCTCGTTCTCGGTGTAGCCGGCGCGCCGCGAGCCGTTCACCACGCGATCCCACGTGTCCGGCGCGAACCCCACGCGGTAGGCGCGCAGCGCACTCTCCTCTAGCCCACGCTCCGAGAGGTACGCACGGGCATCCGCCGCCTCGGGCGACTCCCACAGCACGCGCACGTAGTAGGCGGCGGTGCGCTCCAAGAGCGCGAGCAGCCGCTCGCGCCGCTGGCGCTTCTCAGCGTCCTTGGGGTCCTCGGCCTCCCGCTCCAACGTGACCCGGTAGCGCTCGGCGAGCGACTCCAGCGCCTGCCCGAAGTTCAGGTTCTCCGTCTCCATCACGAACTTGAAGACGTCGCCACCGGCCCCGCAGCCGAAGCAGTAGTAGACCTTCTCGACCGGGTTGATGCCGAACGACGGTGAGCGCTCGTCGTGGAACGGGCACAAGCCCTCGAGCCGCGCCACCCCGGCCCGCCGGAGCTCCGTGCGCGCGCCGACGAGCTCCGCGAAGTCCACGGCGTCGCGGACCCGCTCGCGCGAATCGTCGGTGTACCGCGCCATCAGAGCGCCAGGCCCTGCGGCACGATGCGCTCCGTCCAGTCGCGGATGGCAAATCGATCGGTCATCCCCGCCAGATAGTCGATCACGCGATCCGGCATCTCGCCCGGCGGCAGCTCGTCCGGGTGCTCGCAGTACCAGTCGAAGAGCCCGCGCAGCACCCGCTCGACGCGCGCCGCCTGCTCGCGTTGCGCCGGCCCGAGGTACACGCGCTCGAACATGAAGGAGCGCAGGGCGTACATCGCGCGTCCGACCTCCTCGCCCTGCACGATGTCCCCCGCGGCCTCGGAGTGCTTCACGAGGTCGTGGACGAGCGTGTCGATCCGGGCCGGCCCGGTCGGGCCGAGGATGGCGATCTCGTCGACCGGCAGGTCCTCGACGTGCAGCACACCCGCCCGCAGCGCGTCGTCGATGTCGTGGTTGATGTAGGCGATCCGGTCCACGAGCCGCACGATCTTGCCCTCGAGCGTGGCCGGCTCCCCCGCACCCGAGCTGTGCCGCAGGATGCCGTCGCGCACGGGCTCGGTGAGGTTCAGCCCTTCGAGCACGTCGACCACCCGCAGCGAGTGCTCGTTGTGCCGGAACCCGCGGCCGAAGCGCTCGCGCCCGGCCCGGTCGAGCACGTCCTCGCCGATGTGCCCGAACGGCGGGTGCCCGACGTCGTGGCCGAGCCCGATCGCCTCCGTCAGATCCTCGTTGAGCCGCAACGCCCGCGCGACGGTGCGCGAGATCCCGGTGACCTCCAGCGTGTGCGTGAGCCGCGTGCGGAAGTGGTCGCCCTCGGGTGAGACGAACACCTGCGTCTTGTGCTTGAGCCGCCGGAACGGCTTGGAGTGCACGATCCGGTCGCGGTCGCGTTGGAACGGCGTCCGCACACGCGCTGTCGGCCTCCTCGCGCACTCGGCGCGCCGGATAGGACGGCATGGCGAGCGGCGACAGCCACATGGCCTCACGCGCCTGCTGCGCGGAGGCGAAATCACTGACGGTCGGCGCGCTCACCCCTTCATTCTGACTGGCTCGGCAGAGGGAACCCCGGATGTTGCAAACCTTTTACCCGGCGTCCGCCCACGAGCGGTCGTTCGCGTGGATGATCGACGCCTGAGCGGCCGCCACCCGCGCGATCGGCACGCGGAACGGCGAGCACGACACGTAGTCGAGCCCGGCCATGTGGAAGAACTCGATCGAGTCCGGGTCGCCCCCGTGCTCGCCGCAGATCCCGAGCTTCAGGTCCGGCCGGGCCTCCCGCCCCACCCAGGCCGCGAGCCGCACCAGCCAGCCGACGCCCGGCTTGTCGATCGTCTCGAACGGCGAGCGATCGATGATCTTCTGCTCCATGTAGACCGGCACGAACTTGGACTCGACGTCGTCGCGGGAGAACCCGAGCGCCGTCTGGGTCAGGTCATTTGTGCCAAAAGAGAAGAAGTCTGCAAATTTTGCGATTCGATCTGCAACAAAACACGCGCGCGGGAGCTCGATCATCGTCCCGACCGTGTAGTCCTCTAGCTCGTGCAGCCCTTCCTCGTCCCCGATCCGGACCACGAGCTCGCGCATGATCTCGATCTCGTGCTCGTAGTCGACGAGCGGGATCATGATCTCGGGGTGCGGCGGCTCGTCCATCGCCTTCGCCGCGCGCAGGATCGCGTGGACCTGCATCTCGTAGATCTCGGGGTAGAGGATCCCGAGCCGGCACCCGCGCGTGCCCAGCATCGGGTTCTCCTCCGAGATGCGCTCGGTCGTCTCCAGCAGCGTCTCGAGCTCGTCCAGGTCGTCCGTGCACTCGATCCGCGCCCGCTCCACCTGCGCCGCCAGGCCCGGCAGGTCCGGGAGAAACTCGTGCAGCGGCGGGTCCAGGAGCCGGATCGTCACCGGCAGCCCCTTCATCGCCTCGAACAGGCCCTCGAAGTCCTCCTGCTGCAGCGGCAGCAGCTCCGCGAGCGCGTCTTTGCGCGCCTCCCGCGTGTTGGACATGATCATCCGCCGCATCTTCGGCTGGCGGTCCTCGGCCATGAACATGTGCTCGGTCCGGCACAGGCCGATGCCCTCCGCGCCCAGCTCACGCGCCTTGCGCGCGTCGCCCGGCGTGTCGGCGTTCGTGCGCACACCGAGCCGGCGGACGTCGTCCGCCCAGCCCAGGACGGTCTCGAACGCCTTGAGGATCTCGTCGAACGCCGGGTCCTCCACCGGGTCCACGAGCGGGACGTCGTCGAGCGTGACCTCGCCGTTGGTGCCGTTGATGGCGATGAAGTCGCCTTCCTCGATCACGCGGTCGCCGACGCGGATGCACCGTTCCTCGAGGTTGATCTTCAGCTCGGACGCGGCGGTGACGCACGGGACGCCCATGCCGCGGGCGACGAGTGCGGCGTGGCTGGCCTTGCCGCCGAGGCTCGTGAGGATGCCCTTGGCGGCGTGGAAGCCGCCGACGTCGTTGGCGTTCGTGTCCGGCCGGACGAGCACGACGTCGCGGCCCTCGGCGGCGGCGTCGATCGCGTCGCGCGCCGTGAAGACGATCTCGCCCTTGGCTCCACCGGGCGCCGCCGGCACGCCCGTGGTGATGATCTCGTAGTCCGCGTGGGGGTCGAAGGTCTTCACCAGCAGCGCGGTGAGCATCTCGGCGTCGACGGTCATCAGCGCCTGCTCGCGGTCGAGCAGCCCTTCCTCGACGGCATCGCGCGCGAAGCGCACCGCGGCCTGCGCCGGCCGCTTGGCGTCGCGCGTCTGGAGCATGTAGAGCTGCCCCTCCTCCACGGTGAACTCCGTGTCCTGCATGTCCCCGTAGTGCTTCTCGAGCGTCCGCAGGATGTCCATCAGCTGCTCGTAGGCGTCGGGCAGCCAGTCCTTCATCTCGGCGATGTCGCGCGGCGTGCGCGCGCCGGAGACGACGTCCTCGCCCTGGGCGTTGGGCAGGAAGTCGCCGGAGGGCTCGGGCGCGCCGGTCACCTCGTCGCGGCTGAACGCGACGCCGGACCCCGACGTGTCGCCCTTGTTGCCGAACACCATCTGCTGGACGTTGACCGCCGTGCCCCAGTCGTCCGGGATGCGGTTGATGCGGCGGTACTCGTTCGCCCGGTCGCCGGTCCAGGAGTCGAACACGGCGCGGATCGCGAGCCGCAGCTGCTCCTGCGGGTCCTGCGGGAACTCCTCGTCCGTGTGCTCGGAGTAGAGCGCCTTGAAGCGGTCGACGAGCTCCTTGAGCGCGTCCGTGTCCAGCTCGGTGTCCTCCTCGACGCCGCGATCCTCCTTGACCGCCGTGATCGCCTCCTCGAACGCCTCGCCGTCGATGCCGCGGCTGACGTTGCCGAACATCTGCAGGAAGCGCCGGTAGGAGTCCCACGCGAAGCGCTCGTTCTCGGTGGCCTTGGCGAGGCCCTCGACGGACTTGTCGTTCATCCCGAGGTTCAGGACGGTGTCGAGCATGCCCGGCATCGACTCGCGCGCGCCCGAGCGCACGGAGACGAGCAGCGGGTCATCGTCGTCCCCGAGCCGCTTGCCCGTGTGCTCCTGCAGGCGCTCGAGCGCCTCCGCGACCTGGTCGGCCATCCCCTCGGGCTCTTGCTGGTCGGCCTGCATGTAGGCCACGCACGCCGCGGTGGTGATCGTGAAGCCCGCCGGCACGCGGTCGGCGCCGAGCACCCGCGTCATCTCGGCGACGTTCGCGCCCTTGCCGCCCAGCAGGTCGCGCATGTCCTTCGAGCCTTCGTCGAAGTCGTAGACCCACTTGTCGTCTTTGGCCATGGCTCAGAACACCCGCTGTTTGGAGGTGGAGACGGTGAAGCCGTGGTTCGACCGCAGGCTCTTGCAGGTGATGCCGGTCGTTCGCGACGTGCACTTCAGGCGCCCGAAGGTCGTGCTCTTGCCGTACGCGAGCGGCTTGGCGTCCGGGTCGAACACCGTGTCGGTGATCTTGATCCGCTTGCCTTTGCCGCTTTCCTTGAGCACGAGAGCGCGGTCGCTGCCGCCCTTCCACTCGCACCGCACCTGGCGCGGAGTCTCGGCATCGGAATAGAACATGCACCCGAGCTTCCCGGTGGGCGACCGGAAGGTCCGCAGAGCGGCATCGGCGGGCGCGGCGGCAGCCGTGGCGGCCACCCCCGTGATCGTCAGGGCGAGCGCGACAGAGAACCGACTCATCGGCCCGGAGCCTATATGGCAGAGCCGGACAAACGAGCCAGACACCCCGCGGTTGCAAGCATGCGCGAATCGGGCACCCGAATCGAGGATGGATCGACTCCGCGCACGCTGGCGGCTGTGGCGATGGCGCGGGCCGTGGAACGACGAGGCGCAACTGCTGTCGCTGCGGGTGCGCGTCGGCCGCCTCCTCGACGAGCCCCAGGAGATCACCCACACCGTGTACGTCCCGTCGCCGGCCGAGGCCGAGCGCGTGCGGACGATCGCGTTGAAGGCCGGGTACGCGGTCGACACCGAGCGGGTCGGCCCACCCGAGTCGCCGGAGTGGCAGCTCTCCCTGGCGCGGTGGGCCCGGGTGACGCTGGACGAGATCCACGCTCAGCGCACCTTCCTGGGGACCTCGTCGACGACTACGACGGCTGGCTGGTGACCTCGCTCTACGTCGACGACGACGAGCAGTGGGAACAACGCCAGGCGAGCCGCATCGAGGCCGCGACCGGCCCCGTCCGCATGCCGCTGCGCCCGTACAGGCGCCCACCCCGCTGGTGGCACCGCCGCCGCGGTGAGGATTGAGTGCGCGCGAGTCGCTCTCGTTGCACGCCCTCGCTGCGGCCGAGTCGTCTCACTGTCGGAAAACGACAGTCAAACGACTCACCCCTGCCGCGCGATGGGTCCCGCCCTTCCTCGATGCAGACGGACCCGTCCCGCTCACCGCCCCGCCGGCACTGAGCGCCACGCGCCGCGCCGCCTACCGCGTCGCCACCGGCCGCAACCGCAGGTGCGCGTGGTGCTCCAACGTGTCGATGATCGCCCGCTCGGCTTGGGCGAGGGCGAGTGGCGGCGCGTCCGGCGTCTCCGCCAACGGCCGCCCCAGCGCCGCGACCATGAAGGCGTGCGCGTCCTCGTCCAGCGGGAACGCATTCGCCTCGCAGGAGCCGCAGACGACGCCGCCCGCCGCGCCGGAGAAGCCGACGAGGTGCTCGCGCTCCCCGCAGGAGGCGCAGCCCGCCAGGTGCGGGGCGAAGCCGGCGGCCAGCAACAGCTTCAAACGAAACGCGAGCGAGTTCGCGCGGCCCGCCCGGGTCACGTCGCGGTCGACCAGCGCGAGCTGGTTCGCGAGCAGGTGGTAGACGCCCTCGTTCGGGTCGCCGTCGTCGAAGATGCGCGCGACCGCCTCGCACGCACGGGCGGCGCCGTCCAGCGCGGCGCCGTGCTCACGGAGGCGCGGGTGCGCCGCGATCGTCTCGACCGAGGTGACGGTCAGCATGTCGCTGCGGCCCTCGTAGAGCACGAGGTCCAGCCGGAAGAACGGCTCCAGCCGCCCGCCGAACCGGGACTTGGCCTTGCGCACCCCTTTCGCGATTGCGCTCACTCGACCGCGAGTCGGGGTATACAGGTGGAGGATGCGGTCCGCTTCGCCGTAGCGAATGGAGCGCAGGACGATTCCTTCGGTTTTTACCGATCCGGATATCGCACTATCCTTTTTGAAGCCATGAGCCAGATCACCGTCTATACGACCGAGCCCTGCGGCTATTGCCGCGTCGCGAAGGCCCTCTTGGCCAAGCGCGGCGTCCCCTATGAGGAGATCAACCTCGCCAAGGACCCCGAAGGCCGAGCGGAGCTCGTGCGTCTCACCGGCATGATGACGTTCCCCCAGGTCGTAATCGACGGCGAGTCGATCGGGGGCTATCAGGAGCTCGTCGCGTTCGACAAGGCGGGCAAGCTCTCGGAGTTCGCCGCGGCCGCTTGAAGCGCCTCCCTGGCCCGACCCGCATCGCTCGCTCGGGCAACCCCGGCGCGCTGACGGCCGCGCTGCTCGACCTCCTGCTCGCCCACGAGCCGGAGTACCTGGAGAACCCGCGCGAGCTGATGCGCACGCTCGCGCCGTACCACCACTGCGCCCGCTGGCTGGGAGAGGATCCGGGCGAGGTGTTCGACACCGTCGCCGCCGGCGCGCCCGCCACCCTGCGCGACGCGGTCAGGACGTTCGGCCGGCGAGACGACATCGAGCCGGAGGCCTTCGGCTTCGCGATCGTCCAGACCGCCGAAGGCGCCGAGTACTTCCGCGTGCTCTAGGGCGAACGAACGCGGCAGCCGACTGCGTCGGCGCCAAGCGCGATCGCCGGATCTTCTACGTCCCGCGCGGCCGCGTCTGGCAGCGCTCGCACACGTACGTCCCGCGCCCCGCGACCCGCAGCTTGCGCACGAGCGCCCCGCAGTTCGGGCACGGCTCGCCCTCGCGCGTGTGGACGAGCATCTTGTCCTGGAACGTGCCGCTGACGCCGTACGGGTCACGGAAGTCGTCGATCGTCGCGCCCTTGGACTCGAGCCCCAGCAGCAGCGCCTCGACGACACCGTCGCGGATGGCCGCGACCTGCGCGCGCGTGAGCTTGTTCGCCGGCCGCAGCGGGTGCACGCGGGCGCGGAACAACGCCTCGTCGGCGTAGATGTTGCCGACGCCGGCGACCCGCTTCTGATCGAGCAGGAACGCCTTCACCGGCGCCCGCGAGGTCTTGGCCAACGCGTAGAGGTGCTCGGCCGTGAACGCGCGCTCGAGCGGCTCGACCCCGAGCCGCGCGTCGAAGAACGCGTCGCGCGCCTCCGGCCCGAGCGCCAGCTCGCCGGTCCCGAACCGCCGCGGGTCGTCGAACACCAGTTATGGTCGGCGCTGGTGTGCGCGGCCGGCTGGCCGGCGCGTGCCCACTTCGGCTTGGAGATCGCTTCGCGGATCTCGCCGAGCCCGAGCCGCACGCGCACGTGGCGGCTCGGCGGGTCCGGGTCCAGCAGCAGCGTCCCCGTCATGCGCAGGTGCATGAGCAGGAAGACGTCGTCTTCGAGCTCCCAGACGAGGTACTTGCCGCGCCGGCCGAGCTTCTCCACCCGCCGGCCGAGCAGCGCCGCGCGCATCTCCTCCGGCGCCAGCGGCCGGCACCAGCGCTCGTCGAGGATGTCCACGGTCTCCAGCACCCGCCCTTCCACGTGGGGCGCCAGATGACCGCGGATCGTCTCGACTTCAGGCAGCTCGGGCATATCGCCCGAGCAGGCTAGAACGGCGACTTGCGTGCGGGCGTACGCCTCGATCTCGGACTCGACCTGGTTCAGCGACTTCTTCAGCACCTTCTTGAAGACCCGGTTCGTGAGCGCGCGGCCCGGCTTGCCCTTGATCTTCTCGCTGTTGTAGGCGGAATGGAGCCGCATCAGCGCCTTCGATCCGCCGTACTTGGCGGCGATCGTCTCCGCCGCCGCGGACGAGTAGGAGTACGCGAACGAGAGTGGGATCGCGGACATGTTGTGCAGCGCGTCGCGCTTCGAGAGCCGGGCCAGCGACAACGCGTTCTCCGCCGGCTTCTGCTTGGACGAGTCCTTGAGCGTCGCGCCGCTGAGCAGGGCGCCCGCGTCGCCGGCGCGCTTGTCCTTGGACACGTACATCGCGGTGCCTTCGCTCAGCCACACCGGGACACGGCCGCCCGTGCGCCGGGCCAGCGCGATGTGGACGAGCTCGTGCGCGATCGTCTGGCGGCGACCGCTGCGCGAATCCTTGCCGTAGGAGCGCCAGAGCACGAACACGCGCTGTCCGGCGACGTCGCTGACGCTCTTGGCCGGGCCGTCGGTGAACACCTGGGCCTCGGCGATCGCCACGAGCGCGCTCAGCGTCTTCAGGTCCCGGGTCAGCGCGCGCGTGTCGTTGCTGTTGCGGTTGACGATCACGAGCACCTTGCCGGGCACCTTGACGCCCTTCAGGTTCGCCTTCATGCGCGAGCGGCCCTTCTCGAGGTCGGTCATGAGGCTGCCGACCTTCATGCTTCGCGGGGGCGAGGGCGAGGAAGTGGTCGCTCGTGCGTGCCTTGTAGCGCGTGTGCTCCCAGGGTGCGAGCGCGCCCGCCGACGGGCGGTCACGGGCGACGCGCCAGCCGTCCTCGGTCTTCTGCACCGTCATCCGGGACGTCTTGATGTAGAACGTCTCGATGTCCTCGAAGCGGTAGGTCATGTCGACGCGCAGCGTGCCCGTGCTCGCCCTCGATCTCGGTGCCCTCGGCGGTCATCCGCACGTCACTGATCGGGAGCTCTTTGGCGTTCGCGATCGCGCGCTTGTCCTTGGACGCCTGCGAACCGGTCGACGTCTTCAGGAACGCGGCCTCGTCGCCGTCCCGCAACGCCGCCGCGCGAGTCGCCAGCAGCTCGTTGAGCTGCTCGCTGTCGTTCGGCGCCTTGGTGGCGGCCGGCTTCGGCTTCGACTGGCCCGAGGATTGGGTCGTCGAGGCGCGCTTGGTCTCCTGCGACGGAGCGTCGTTGCCTCCGCAGGCGCCGATGAGCAGCGCCGTGGCGGTCACTGCCGCCAAACGTGATGGGTCAAGCAGTGAACGCACGATGAGTGGGTTCCCGAGTTATCGACACAACTCACCCTACGTCTGCGGCAAATTTGGTGGTTTAGACGAACGGCGTGCCCGGAAGCGGCGCGTCTCGGTCTGTGAGCCACTTCAGCACCGATGCTCCGACGTCAGCAAACGGACCATCATGCCGCTTACCACCCTGTTCGCCGAAGCGGGCGAGCAGCGGAACGTGCTCGCGCGTGTGGTCGGTGCCCGGTGTGGTCGGGTCACAGCCGTGGTCGGCGGTGATGATCAGCAGGTCGCGCTCCGGGTCCAGCCGCGGGAGCCACGTTCCCACCTCCGCGTCGATCGCCTTCAGCGCCTCGTGGTAGCCGGGAACGTCGTTGCGGTGGCCGTAGACCTGGTCGGTCTCGACGAGGTTGGTGAACACGAACCCGCCCTCGAGCGTGTCGATCAGCTCCGCCGTCGCCGCCATCGCCACGGCGTTCGTCGGGCCCTTGTACTCGTGATCGACGCCGACGCCGTCGAACACCTGGCCGATCTTGCCCACCGTGTGGACGGACACGCCGGCCCCTTGCAGCTCCTGCATGTACGAGCGACCCGGCGGCGGGAGCGCGAGATCCTTGCGCCCGTCGGTGCGCACGAACGCGCCCGGCGTGCCCCGGAATGGCCGGGCGATGACCCGCCCGACCGCGTGCTCGCCCGACATGATCTCGCGGGCCGCGGCGCACGCCGCGTAGAGCTCGGCCGGCGGCACCTCGTCCACGTGCGCGGCGATCTGCAGCACCGAGTCGGCCGACGTGTAGACGATCAGGTCCCCGGTCGCGAGGTGCCGCTCGCCGTAGTCCTCGATCACGCCCGTGCCGCTGTAGGGCTGGTTGCACAGGACGCCGCGCCCGGTCGCGTCGCGCAACTGCTCGAGCACGTCGTCCGGGAATCCGTCCGGGTACGTGCGCAGCGGCTGCGGCGTGACCACGCCCATCAGCTCCCAGTGCCCGGTGATCGTGTCCTTGCCCGGTCCGAGCGGGTGCAGGCGGCCGTGGACGACGGGGTACGGCGAGGGCGTCACGCCGGCGAGCGGCAGGACGTTGCCGAGCCCGAGCGCCTGCAGCACCGGCAGCTCGAGGCCGCCGGCGGCCTCGGCGAGGTGCTGCAGCGTGTTCGTGCCCTCGTCGCCGTAGTCGGCCGCGTCGGGCAGCGCTCCGGCGCCGCAGGCGTCGATGACGATCACGAAAGCCCGTTTGGTCACGGGCAGGAGTGTTAGCGCATCTTGGCCCGCGGGTGGGCGTCGAAGTAGACGTCCTTGAGGCGATCCGCGGAGAGGTGGGTGTAGAGCTGGGTGGTCGCGATGTCGGCGTGGCCGAGCATCTCCTGCAGGCTGCGCAGGTCGCACCCGCCCGCCAGCAGGTGGGTGGCGAACGTGTGGCGCAGCGTGTGCGGGCTCATCCGTTCCGCGAGACCGGCGGTGGCCGCGTGGCGCTGGACGATCTTGTACAGGCCCTGGCGGGTGAGGCCGGCGCCGCGATGGTTGACGAACAGGCTCGATTCGAGCCGATCGCCGACGAGCCGCCCGCGGCCCTTGGCCAGGTAGGCATTGACGGCGCGGGTGGCGGCCGAGCCGACGGGCACGATCCGCTCCTTGGAACCCTTGCCGCGGGCGCGCAGGATGCCGATCTCGAGGTCGACGTCGTTGGTCTCGAGCTCGATCGCCTCCGAGGCGCGCAGCCCGCACGCGTACATGAGCTCCAGCAGGGCGCGGTCGCGCAGCGCCGCGGGCTCGGTGCCCCGCGGCTGCTCGAGCAGCTTGCCGACCTCGTCGCGGCTCAGCACGTGCGGGAGCCGGCGGCTCTGCTTCGGCGCGCGCAGGTTCGCGGTCGGGTCGGTCTCCAGCTCGCCCTGCCGACGCAGGTGCCGGTAGAAGGAGCGCAGGCAGGCGACTTTGCGCTGCAGCGTCGCCGGCGCCACCGGCGGTTTCTCCCCGTCGCCCGCGGCCAGGCTGGAGACGAAGCCGGCCAGGTCGGAGTGGTTGACGGCGAGCGCGTCGCGGCCGCTCAGGTACGCGCCGTACTGGAGCAGGTCCGAGCGGTAGGCCTCGAGCGTGTTGCGCGAGAGCCCGCGCTCGAACTCGAGGTAGGCGAGGAAGTCGAGCAGCAGGTGCTCGAACGGTTGAGCGTGTCGCAGGCGTGGCAAGGGGAGCGTCGGCGACGGCCATCCCCACTCCCTTCGCGGCCGGAGCGGCGAGCCCTCCGCCTGCAATCAGCCTCTCAGGCGATCCCGGAAGCGGTACAGCGCGATCAGGGTCTTGGAGTCCTTCGTCTCGGCGAGGACGGCGTCGAGGTCGCTCAGCGGGCGGGTCTCGACGTCGATCCGCTCGTCCTCCTCCACCGCTGGGCGCTCGTCGACGTCGCTGATGCCCTGGGCCAGGAAGAGGTGGATCTCTTCGCTCGTGAAGCCGGGCGTCGTCAGGAACGAGCCGAGCGACTCCCATTCGGCGGCCTGCTTGCCCACCTCTTCCGCGAGCTCGCGTTTGGCCGTGTCCAGCGGGTCCTCGCCCTCTTCGTCGAGCTTGCCGGCGACGATCTCCAGCAGGTCGGGGATGCCGACGGCCTCGCGCGGTTGGCGGACGAAGATGAGCTCGTCGCCGTCCAGCACGACGATGCCGACCGCACCAGGGTGGGTGACGTTCTCGCGCTTGACCTCCGCCCCGTCCTCGTGGCGGAACGTGCCGCGCTCGACGTTGAAGAACTTGCCTTCGTAGATCGTCTCGTTCGCGATCCGTTCGAAGCGTGAGCTCATGCGGCCGCAGCCTCCTCCAGAAGTGAGAATCCGATGTCGAGCATCGCCTCGAGCGCGTATTGGGTGACGCGCTCGGTGGGCTCGTGGTTGTGCTGTGTGCCGTTGGCGACGTTCACGCAGGGGATGCCGGCCGCCTCGAAGACGTTGGCGTCCGACGCGCCACCGGTGGCGATGCGCTTGGGCTCGTAGCCGTGTGCCCGCAACGCCGCCTCGGCGGCGACGACCGCCGGCGATGACGGCTTCTGGCGGTAGCCGACGACCTGCTTCTCCGTGATCACGTCCACGTCGCAGCCGCCGTGGCTGGCTCCGTCGCTGAGCGCGTCGATCATGCCCGCGAGCACGTCCTCGGCCTTGTCGGGGTCCACCGAGCGGACTTCCGCGAGCAGCCGGGCGCGCTCGGCGACGACGTTCGTGGACTCGACACCACCGTGGAAGTAGCCGAGGTTCGCCGTCGTCTCCGGGTCGATCCGGCCGTGCGGCATGTGGGCGGCGGCGTGGGCCGCGGCGAGAATCGCCGAGTGGCCCTCCTCCGGGCGCAGGCCGGCGTGCGCGGACTTGCCGAGGAAGTGCGCCTCGATCCGGTACAGCGTCGGCGACGAGGTGACGATCTCGCCGATCGCGGTCGCGTGGTCGAAGACGTAGCCGAACTCGGCCTGCAGTTGCTTCGCGTCGAACCGCTTGGCGCCGAGCAGGCCGATCTCCTCCTCGACGGTGAACACGAGCTCCACGCCGACCGGCGAGCCCTCCACACTGCAGCGCCGGGCGAGTTCGAGCAGCATCGCCACCGCCGCCTTGTTGTCGGCGCCGAGGATGCCGTCGTGCTCGTTCTCCCACGCACCGTCGACCAGGACCGGCTCGATCGGCGCGTGCGCGGGCACCGTGTCCAGGTGCGCGCACAGCAGGATCGTCCGCTCGCCGCGGCCGCGCAGCCGGGCCAGCAGGTTCCCGGCGTCGTCGCGCGTGACTTCGAGGCCCATCCCGCGCAACTCACGTTCGACGCGGTCCGCGCAGGCCGCCTCCTCCCCCGACGGGGAGAGGATGCGGCAGAGATCTACGAAGGTGTCGTTGAGCCGGGCTTTCTCCGCCTCGCTCGCGGGCCTCACCGCGCGGCGGCCGGTTCCTCGCTCGCGGCGAGCTCGTCCGGACGCAGCTCCTGGGCGCGGCCGAGCGCGGCGGCGACGAAGTCCCGGAACAGCGGCGCCGGACGCTCCGGGCGCGACTTGAACTCGGGGTGGTACTGGGACGCGACGAAGAACGGATGGTCGGGGATCTCGATGATCTCGACCAGGCGCTCGTCCGGCGACGTGCCCGAGCACACGAGCCCGCCGGCCTCGATCCGCTTGCGCAGGAAGTTGTTGACCTCGTAGCGATGGCGGTGGCGCTCGTAGATCACGGCCTCGCCGTAGATCTCCCGCGCCCGCGTGTCGGGGTGCAACTTGATCGGGTCGGCGCCCAGGCGCATCGTGCCGCCCATGTCCGCGACTTCCTTCTGCTCCGGCAGCAGGTCGATCACGGGGTAGGGCGTCTCGGGATCGAACTCCGTGGAGTTCGCGCCGTCCATGCCGACGACGTGGCGCGCGAAGTCGGCCACCGCCATCTGCATGCCGAGGCAGATGCCCAGGAACGGGATCTTCTGCTCACGGGCGATCCGGGCCGCGGTGATCTTGCCCTCGATCCCGCGCACGCCGAAGCCGCCGGGGATGAGGATGCCGTCGGCATTGGCGAGCCGCGCGCGGACCTCGCCGTCGTCCAGCGTCTCGGAGTCCACCCAGTCGATGGCGATGCCGCGGCCGAGCTGGAAGCCCGAGTGGCGCAGCGCCTCGACCACGGACAGGTAGGCGTCTTCGAGCTGCACGTACTTGCCGACGAGCGCGATCTTCACCGGCGGACTGCTCTGCGCCTCGCGTGGCCTGGCTGACCAGCCGCTCCCAGCCACTGAGCTCCGGCGGGCCGGCCTCGAGCCCGAAGTGCTCGAGGATGAAGGTGTCCACGCCCTCGTTGCGGTAGTAGAGCGGGATCTTGTAGATGTTGTCGACGTCCTGCCCGGACACGATCGCCTCGGGCGGCAGCGACGCGAACAGCGCGATCTTCTTGCGCACGTCCTGCGGCAGCCCGCCTTCGGACCGGCAGATCAGCATGTCCGGCGCGATGCCGATGCGGCGCAGCTCGTTGACCGAGTGCTGCGTCGGCTTCGTCTTGAGCTCACCCGCGTGCCCGATGTACGGCACCAGCGTGAGGTGGATGAACATCGTGTTGCGCCGGCCGACGTCCACCGGGAACTGACGGATGGCCTCCAGGAACGGCAGCGACTCGATGTCGCCCACCGTGCCGCCGATCTCGGTGATGACGACGTCGACGTCCTGCGTCTCGCCGATCAACCGGATCCGGTGCTTGATCTCGTCCGTGATGTGCGGGACGACCTGCACCGTGCCGCCGAGGTAGTCGCCGCGGCGCTCCTTGCGGATGACGGAGTTGTAGATCGCGCCGGCCGTGACGTTCGACGCCCGCGAGGCGTTCGAGTCCGTGTAGCGCTCGTAGTGGCCGAGGTCCAGGTCGGTCTCCGCGCCGTCCTCGGTGACGAAGACCTCGCCGTGCTGGAACGGCGACATCGTGCCTGGATCGACGTTGATGTACGGATCGAACTTCTGGATGGCCACCTTCAGCCCGCGTGAGACGAGCAGTCGGCCGATGGAGGCGGCGGCAATGCCCTTCCCGAGAGAAGAGACCACTCCCCCTGTAACAAAGATGTAGCGGGTTCGTGGCCTGGGATCGGGCATTGCAGAAAGTCTCCTTATGTCGCCTCCAAGAGGATAGGACGGCGTGCGGCGGTCGTCGGTCATGCGGCCTTGAGCAGCTCTTTCGCGTGCCGCCGCGCGGCCGCATCCTCACGGTCGGCGCCCAGCATCCGGACGATCTCCCCGACGACCTCCGGCTTGCGCAGCTCGGTGACGGTCGTGCGTGCGGTCTCGCCCGACGTGTCCTTGACGATCGTGAAGTGGCGGTCCGCGAGCGACGCGATCTGCGGCAGATGGGTGATGCAGATGACCTGACGGCCGGCCGCCAGCTCGCGCAGCTGCTCGCCCACGGCGCGGGCCGTGACGCCGCCGATGCCCGCATCGACCTCGTCGAACACGAGCGTCGCCGGCCCGGCCTCGGCCGCGGCACCCATCAGCGCCAGCATCACGCGCGAAAGCTCACCGCCGGACGCGATCTCGCGCAGCGGACCGGCGGGCACACCGGGGTTGGGCGCGATCAGGAAGTCCACCTCGTCGGCGCCACTGGGCGCGTACTCGCGCGGTGCGAGCGCCGCCGTGAACTCGGCGCCCTCCATGGCCAGCGCGCCGAGCCGCTCCCGCACGGCCTCGGCCAGCGCGACACCCGCCGCCTCGCGCGCGGCGCTCAGCGCGCGGGCGCGCTCCTCGAGCTCCGCGCGGACCACGGCCAGCTCCGCCTCGACCTCCTCGATCGCCTCCTCGGCGCCGACGAGCTCGTCCCGGCGGGTGCGGCACTGCTCGGCGTAGGCCAGCACCGCCGCGATCGTGCCGCCGTGCTTGCGCTTGAGGCGCTCGAGCAGCGACAGCCGCTCCTCGACCTCGTCCAGGCGGCCGGGTGCCGCCTCCACGCCCTCGACGTAGCGATGCAGATCGTGCAGCAGATCCTCGGCTTCGATCGCCAGCGCCCGCACGCGGACGCCGAGCGCGTCCAGGTCCTCGTCCACGCCGACGACGCCGTCCATCGCCTGCGCCGCTGCGGCGAGCGCCAGCGCGGCGCCGCCGGTGCCGTCCTCGTCGCCGGCGAGCGCGCCCGAACCGGCCGCCGCCGCCCCGCGCAGCGCCTCGACGTGCCGGAGACGGCTCCGCTCGGCCTCGAGCGCGAGTTCTTCCTCCTCGCTCGGCTCGGCGCGGTCGATCTCCCCCAGCTCCCACTCGAGCAGGTCCAGCTCACGATCGCGCGCTCCGGCGCGCTCCTGGAGCTCGTGCAGGCGCTCGCCAAGCCCTCGTTCGCGCGCATAGACCTCGCGGTAGGCCTCGCGGCGGCCGGACTGGTCGGCGCCGGCGAAGCCGTCGAGGATCTCGAGCTGCGCCGAGTGCAGCATCAGCTTGCGGCTCTCGTGCTGGCCGTAGAACGACAGCAGCGCCGTGCCCGCCTCGCGCAGATCGGCGGCCGTGGCGCTGCGCCCGCCCAGGTAGGCCCGTGTCCGGCCCTCGGCGCTCACGCGGCGCGCGAGCACGAGTTCCTCGGCGTCCTCCGCGATCCGGTCGCCCAGCAGCACTCGGAGTTCTTCCGGCAGCGAGAAGACGCCCTCGACGTACGCCTCCGCGGCGCCGGGGCGCACGATGCCCGACCGCGGCTTGCCGCCGAGGAGCAGATCCAGCGCGTGCGCGAGCACCGTCTTGCCCGCGCCCGTCTCCCCCGTGAGCACGTTCAAGCCCGGACCGAGGCACAGCTCGGCCCGTTCGATCAGGAGGAGATTCTCGACGCGCAGTTCGTGAAGCACGTCGAGGGGTCTACCAGTGGGGCTGGACGGATCGCCCGCGAAGCGCGTCGGTTGTTACAGAATTGGCACACTTTTGGAACAGACACGTTGCAATTTCTCGGCCAGACTGGCGGCCATGAGATTGCTCCGGCGAACGAGGTGGCTAGCGCGCCAGGCGGCCGAAGCGCTCGCGCAGGCGGTGGTAGAAGCTTGCGCCCGGAAGCTGGGCCAGCGTGCCGTGCGAAAGGCCGAACGCGACGTGGATGTCCTCGCCGGGCGACAGTTCGAGTGTGGGGCGGCCGTCGACGTGGACCTCGACGGGTTCCTCGCGCGACGCGTTGTTGATCGTGAGCTCGTCCCCCGGAGCGACGACCAGGGCGCGGGCCGTGAGCGAATGCGGGGCGATGAAGGACACGACGTAGCCCTCCACCCCCCAGGCCAGCACGGGGCCGCCGTTGGCGAGGTTGTAGCCCGTCGAGCCCTGCGGGGTCGCGACCACGAGCCCGTCGCAGCGGACGCGGCCGATCTCCTCGCCGGCGAGGGCGTACGCGAGATCGGCCACGCGCAGGCCGGCCTTGCGGTGCACGGAGATGTCGTTCAGCGCGCTCCAGGTGCCCTCGGGGCGCCCGACGGAGATCGTCGGGAGCTGGATCGTGTCGAACTCGCCGGAGAAGGCACGCTCGAAGTCGTCGGCGAGCGTGTCGGGGTCGATCGTGGCCAGGAAGCCGACCTCGCCGTAGTTGACGGCGAACACCGGCACGCCGGTGCCGGCGTAGCGGCGCAGGGCGGTGAGGATCGTGCCGTCGCCGCCGAGGACGATGACGAGGTCGACGGCGTCGCCCGGGTCGTCGGTGATCTCGATGAACGGCGCGGTCTCGATCTGGTGCTTGCCGGCCTCGTCGGGGGTGAGGCGCACCGTGATCCGCCGGCGGCGGGCGATCTCCAACAGCAGCCCGACGGCGGCGTGCGTGTCGCTCTGGCGGCGGTGGGTGAACAGCGCGGCGATCACCAGGCGTCCACCTCCTCGACGGCGCCCGGCCGCCCCGGCTCGGCGAGCCACAGGAAGGTCTCGCGGTTGCCGGACGGGCCCGCGAGCGCCGAGGGGGCGCTGCCCATCACGGCGACGTCGACGGAGGCCGCCACGGTCCGGACGGCTTCGCGGCGCAGCTCGAGGTCGCGGACCACGCCGCCCTTGCCGATCCGGTCCTTGCCCACCTCGAACTGCGGCTTGACCATCGCGAGGCAGTCGAACGTCGGTCCCGCGGTGGCGAGCACGGCCGGGAGGACCTTGGTCAGCGAGATGAAGGACACGTCGCTGACGATCAGGTCCGGCGCGTACGGGAGGTCGTCGGGGGTGATGGAGCGGGCGTTCGTGCGCTCGATCACGGTCACGCGCTCGTGCTCGCGGATGCGCCAGTCGAGCTCGCCGTACGCGACGTCGAGGGCGATCACGTGGGCGGCGCCGCGCTGGAGCAGGCAGTCGGTGAAGCCGCCGGTCGAAGCGCCGACGTCGAGCGCCATCCGACCCTCGACGGGCACTTTGAGCGTGTCGAGGGCGTTCGCGAGCTTCACGCCGCCGCGCGAGACGTACGGCGGCGGACCCTTGACCTCCAGCTCCACCTCGGGGTCGACGAGCTGGCCGGGTTTTTCGGCGCGGCGACGGCCGGCGCCGATGTGGACATCGCCGGCGATCACGGCTGCGGCAGCGCGCGTTCGTGATTCGAACAGTCCGCGTTCCGCGAGCAAAGAGTCCAGACGGACGCGGGGCACGGGTAGAAACGGTACTCAAGCCGGCCCGGCGGGCGACCGATGCGTATTGAGATGCGTTCCGTCCTCGCCTCCTTCGGTCTCGCGCTGCTCGCGTTCCCCGCCTCCGCCTCCGCCGTCGAGCTCACCTATGAAGCTCCGGCCGCATCCATCTCGCGCGGGGCCCCGCTGACCTTCGCCGTGCGGACCGACGCGCCCGAGAGCAGCGTGGTCGTGCGCGTGTCGGGCGCCAACGTGGTCGACGAGGACGGGCTGCTGACGGGCGCCGAGGGCAGCTGGCTGGATGAGCCCGCGACGCAAGCGCTCGACGACCTGCAGGTCTGGCGCGTGCCGAACGCGTCGATCCTGCGGCAGCGTCCGGGGCGGTACTACTGGCAGGCCTACGTGTCCGGCGAGGGGGACGACCGACCGATCGGGCCGGTCCGTCAGCTCACGGTGACGCTGCCGGCCGCCGACCGTGGACGCGGCAGCCTGTATCCGAAGTTCGGCAAGAAGGGCTCGGCGAGCTTTCTCGTCTCGACCGCGAACCTGCCGTCGTCGGTGTCCAAGACGCGCCTGAAGACGCTCGCGAAGACCACGGCCAAGCGCTGGGGGCTGAAGGCGGGCACGACCACCAAGATCGTCGCCGGCGTGCAGGACGGGCGCAGCGTCGCCGGCTTCTCGACGTCCGTGCCGAGCGGGACGCTGGGCGTGCAGACCGACTACCTGCGCAACGGGCGCGTGATCGAGCGCGACCTCGCGCTCCGCGCCGGCGAGACCTGGGCCGCCGGCCCGAGCTACCCGGGCCTGTCCGAGATCGACCTCGAGAGCGTCCTCCTCCACGAGCTCGGCCACATGGCCGGCAACAAGCAGCACCAGTCGCCGCTGCGCGAACTCCCCCCTCGACGAGGTCCTCGGCGCCGGCGAGTGGTGGCGCGGCACGCGCGACCAGTGGTTCGGCAGCTGCGCCACGGCGAGCGCCGCCTCGGCGCTCAAGAGCGAGCGCCTCGTCCATCGCACCGTCACCGTCGGCTGACACGACGCGCTCGGGCGCCCGCGGACCGGTCGACGGCACGGCCGCGCGCGACGGTGCGCAGCGGGCGGCGCGCGGCTGGCCAGGTTGCGAGTCGAAGCGCGCGCGCTAGCGGGCCGATCGTCGTGGCTGGGTCCGCGATTCCAGCGTACCGGTACGTGCGGGTCGCGCGGCGACGCGGCAGCGCGGTATCCGCGACCGCTGGCCAGAGGCCCGGGAGCACGGGCGTCATCGGGACGGTCGGGAAGGTCGGTGGCGGCGAGCCCGGGCGGACGACCACGCCGCCGGCCAGGATGCGCGGGCCGCGCGAGACGAAGGCGTACATGTTCGGCACGGTGAAGTGGCAGGTGCCGGACCAGCCGGGGCCCGACGGGACACGCGGAAGGGGCGGGACGGGACCGAGGTCTGGACCGCTCGTCTGGGTGCAACTCGCCGGCTTGAGGGCGAGGAAGTCGACGTTGTGCAGGTTCGTGCCTGCCGGGTAGATGAACTCGACGGTCTGGCCGGCGTAGATCGTGACCTGGGTGCTGCCGTCCTTGGCGCTCACGAACCGGTTGTCGGTGACGGTGATCGTGGCGGCCGGAGCGGGCGGCGGTGTCTGCGCGAGCGCGGCGGACGATGCGACGGCGGCAGCGGTCGCGGCCGCGGCGCCGGCCAGCGCCAGAGCGGGTCGATGACGACGGAAGTGCTGCACGGCTACCCCTCCCCGGACGATGGGTGTGATCCGGGATGGGCTACGCGCCGAACCCCGCGCGGGTTCGGCGGGCGGGTCAGCGATTAGACGCCGAGGCGGTCGAGCACGGCCGCTTCCACGCGGGCCGCGATGGCTTCGGCGGTGAAGCCGACTTCCTCGTGCAGGAGCGCCGGGGCGCCGTGCGTGACGTACTCGTCGGGCAGGCCGACGCGCAGGAGGCGGGGCGCGACGGCGCCCTCCTCGGCGAAGGACTCCCAGACGGCGGTGCCGAAGCCGCCCTGCAGGACGCCCTCTTCGACCGTCACGAGCAGGTCGTGGTCGGCGGCCAGGGAGGCGAGGAGGAGCTTGTCGAGCGGCTTGCAGAAGCGGGCGTCCGCGACGGTCACGTCGAGGCCGCGCTCGGCCAGCAGGTCGGCCGCGCCCAGAGCCTTGCCCACGCCCGTGCCGTAGCCGACGAGCGCGACGCGCTCGCCCGAGCGGAGGATCTCGCCGGTGCCGACCGGGATGACCTCGGGGACCGAGGGAAGCTCGACGCCGACGCCGGCCCCACGCGGGTAGCGGATCGCGGCCGGGCCGTCGATCTGGAGCGCGGTGTGGAGCATGTGGACGAGCATCGCCTCGTCGCGCGGCGCCATCAGCGTGATGTTCGGCAGCGGCCGCAGGTAGGCGATGTCGAACACGCCGTGGTGCGTCGGGCCGTCGTCGCCGACGAGGCCGGCGCGGTCCATGCAGAACGTGACGGGCAGGTTCTGCAGGCAGACGTCGTGGACGATCTGGTCGAAGGCGCGCTGCAGGAAGGTCGAGTAGATCGCCGCGACCGGGCGCATGCCGGTCAAGGCGGCGCCGGCGGCGAAGAGCACGGCCTGCTGCTCGGCGATGCCGACGTCGAAGTAGCGGTCGGGCATCGCCTTCTGCAGGATCGAGAGGCCGGTGCCGGAGTTCATCGCCGCGGTGATGCCGATGACGCGCTCGTTGCGCTCGCACTCGCGGACCAGGGCCTCGCCGAAGACGGCCGTGTACTGCGGCGGGGCGGGCGTCGACGACGGTCGCGACGGGGCGGGCGGCGCCGGCATGCGCTGCGAGATCGACTTCGGCTTGGCGGCATGCCACTTCTCCATGCCCTCCAGGCCGCCGTCCTCGGCGGGCGCGAAGCCCTTGCCCTTGACGGTCGCGCAGTGGATGACGACGGGCCGCTCGGCCTCGAAGGCGGTCTTCAGCGCGCGGCGCATGGCGCGCACGTCGTGGCCGTCGATCACGCCGAGGTACGCCCAGTCCAGCTCTTCCCACCACAGGCCGGGCGCCCAGAAGGCCTTGACGGACTCCTTGAAGCGCGGGCCGAGCCGCTCGAACGCGGCGCCGATGCCGACGGGCAGCTTCGTGAGCTTCTCCTCGACGCCCTCGCGCGCCTCCCACAGCCCCGGATCCAGCCGGACGCGGTTCATGTACCGCGACAACGCGCCCACGTTGGGCGAGATCGACATGCCGTTGTCGTTGAGGATCACGACGATCGGCGTGCCCAGCCCACCCGCCTGCGAGACGGCCTCGAACGCGACGCCACCGGTCATCGACCCGTCGCCGATGACCGCGACGACCTTGCCGTCCTCGGCGCCGCCGCGGAGCATGGCCTCCTTGATCCCGACGGCGTAGCCGATCGAGGTGGAGGCGTGGCCGGCGCCCATGATGTCGTGCTCGGACTCGAAGCGGGCGCAGAACGGGGCGAGGCCGCCGTACTGGCGAATCGTCGAGAGCTGGTCGCGCCGGCCGGTGAGGATCTTGTGCGGGTAGGCCTGATGGCCGACGTCCCACAGGACCTTGTCCTTCGGCGAGTCGATCAGCGAGTGGACCGCGACCGCGATCTCGCACGTGCCCAAGTTGGCGCCGAAGTGCCCGCCGATCTCCCCCACGGTGTCGATGAGGAGTTCCCGCACCTCTTGCGCGACCGTCTGCAGCTCGTCCTCCGACAAAGCGTGGAGGTCCTGCGGGCGGTCGATGCGCGAGAGAAGTGGGGTCATGAAGAGCGGGTGGCGATGAAGTCGGTGATCTGTCTCAGCTCGTCCGCGCTGTCCGGGGCCGCCCGGTCGAGTGCGGCGCGGGCGTTGCGGTGCGATTCCTCGGCCATGGCGCGGGCCCCGTCGAGCCCATACCGGCTCACGTAGGTCACCTTGCCGTGCCGTTCGTCGCTTCCCTGCGGCTTACCGAGCGCGACGTCCGTGCCGGTCACGTCGAGGATGTCGTCGACGATCTGGAACAACACACCGAGCTCTGAAGCGAACGCACGGAAGTCAGGGAGTGTAGTGGAGCGGGTGGTTTCGTCCGCGAGCAGGATCGGGCATTCGATGGCCGCGCCGATGAGCCGGCCGGTCTTGAGCTCGTGCAGGCGGCGCAGCTGCGCCTCCCCCGCGTTCTCGAGGCCCTGGATGTCGATGAACTGGCCGCCGACCATGCCGCGCACCCCGGAGGCGGTGGTCAACTCCGCGAGGCAGGCGAGCACCCGGGCCGGGTCCCCGCGCTGTTCGGTCAGCACCAGTCGCATGGCCTCGGCATACAGTGCGTCGCCGGCCAGGATCGCGATCGCCTCGCCGTAACGCACGTGACAGGTGGGACGGCCGCGGCGCAGCGAATCGTCGTCCATCGCCGGCAGGTCGTCGTGGATGAGCGAGTACGTGTGGATGAGCTCGAGCGCGGCGGCGAGCGGGAGCACTGCCTCGGTCGGGATTCCGACCGCGTGGGCCGTCGCCAGCGCGAGCACCGGGCGGATGCGCTTGCCGCCGGCGAGCAGCGAGTAGCGCATCGCCTCTTCGAGCCCGTCGGTGTCGGGCTCGTCGCTGAAGCGCAGGGACTCGAGGTAGGACTCGATGTCCGTGCGCAGGTGGTCCGGGAACCCCAATGCGGCCTAGGTCCGTTGATGTTTTGTGAGCGTCGCGGGTGGCGCGAGGTGCGGGGCGGATGTGCCGCGGCAGGTGTCGACATTGCCGAGCGCCATCTGGCCGGGAGCGACGGGGACGTCCGCGGCGCGGACTTGACGATCCAGCTCGGCGCCCGCCTCGGCCGCGACGCGCGCGCACTCGTCGACGAGGGCGGCGGCGCGATCGGTCGGCAGCTCACCGCTGCGCAGCGTCACGGCGGCGTGCTCGAGCCGCTCGATCAGACGCTCAAGACTGTCCTGAGGCATTCGGGTCGGGAATGCTAGTCCGCATGACGGCGGCGAGGATGCCGTTGACGAAACCGGGCGCCTCCGCGCCGCAGAACGCCTTGGCCGTCTCCACGGCCTCGTCGATGGCGCCCTCGGGCGGGATCGGCGTGTCGGCCTCGACCACCTCGGGGTGCAGCATCTCCAGCAGCGCGGTGCGCAGGATCGCCTTCTCGAGCGGCGCGATCCGGTCCAGCGACCAGTTCTTCGCGTGCCGTTGGATGTGCGTGTCGAGCTCTTCCGTGTAGTCCGCGGTGGCGTGCGCCAGGGCGCGGGTGAACGGGAGCGCTTCCCGCTCGAACACGTCGTCGAGCGGGCGCTTGGTCAAGTCGTGCTGATAGAGGGCGAAGACCGCCGCGCGGCGCTGCTCCGACCTACGCACGCGACATGTACGAGCCCGAGCGGGTGTCGACCTTGATCCGGTCACCGATGTTCACGAACAACGGGACGTTCACAGTCGCTCCGGTCTCCAGCGTGGCGGGCTTGTTGCCGCCGCCGGAGGCCGTATCACCACGCACACCCGGCTCGGTGTGGGTCACTTCGAGCTCCACGCTCGCGCTGAGCTGGATGTCGGCCGGCTCGCCGTCGATGTAGAGCATGTCGACGGTCTCGTTCGGCATCACGTACTTCAGCGGTTCCTCGACGCTGGTCTCAGAGAGCGCGATCTGCTCGAACGTCTCCATGTCCATGAAGTGCGCGTCGGTGCCGTCGGCGTAGAGGAACTGCATCTTCCGCGCCTCGGTGTGGATTGGGCGAAACTTCTCGCCCGCTCGGAACGTCCTATCGATCACCGCCCCATCAGCCGCCCGACGCAGCTTGGTGCGGACGAACGCGCCGCCCTTACCCGGCTTTACGTGCTGGAACTCGATGATTTTGAAGACGGTGCCTTCAACCTCAATATGGTTGCCATTCTTAAATTGGTTAGTCGAAATCAAGGTATTCGGCCCCTCACGGACAAGCTCAGCGTGCGGCTGAAGAGCGTAGCTAGTGCGGCCGTCGCCGTGCTTGCGGTGGCCACTCCGGCCCACGCCGCGCCGCCCTGGAGCGCCCCGGTCGCCATACCCGTGGCGGACCCACCACCGCGTGTGGAGGCGAACGATCTCGACCAGGCCGGCCTTGTCCCGCACGTCAGCGCCGGCAAGTTCCAGGCCGCGCCGCAGCTCGTGTGGTGGCGCGGCGGCGAGGACTCGCGCGTGCTCGTCGCGCTCGACGGGACGCGGACGCTGCGGGTCCGAACCTCCCGCTCGGCCGTCGCCGCCTCGCGGTACGCCCAGTCGCGGGTGCTGACCCTCGACGCGCGCATCCCCGACCGCTCGAACCTCGAGCGCAAGCAGCTCGGCTACCGGATCGGCGACGCCGGCCTGCAATCGCTCGGCTCGGTGCGGGAGATCGGCGGACCGCGTTCGATCCGCTGGAGGCCGCAGCTCGCGGTGAACGAGGACGGCGCGGCGATCGCGGCGTGGCACCACATCGTCCGCAACCGCTCCGACGAGATCCAGGTCGCGTGGCGGCCCGCGGGCGGGAGCTTCTCGTCGATTCGCACGATCGCCAACTCCGGCATCGACCCGGAGTCGATCGTCGGCGTCGGAATCGACACCGGTGGACGCGCGGTGATCGCCTACGGGCGCAACGGGCGGCTGGCCGTGCGCGTGATCCGCGTGAAGACGGGCTGGATGTCGGCCGAGGCGACCGTCGCCCCGCCCGCCAGGCAGCGGCGGCCGGTCGAGATCGTCGTCGGGACCGGAGACCCCGGGATCGTGGTGCTCGCGTGGCGCGCGTACCCCGTGACCGAAGGGCCGACCGGGCACGTCGACGCGGCGGCGGCGATCATGCCCAGCGGGTCCAACCGGCCCCGCGCAGCCGTCTCGCTCGCCGAGGGCGACCTCGTCGGGTACCCGCGGGGACCGATCGCCGCGACCGTCGACGCCGAAGGCCGCCCCTACGTGGCCTGGACCGTGCCGGCGCGACCGGGCGTGTCCGTGCCGACGGTGATCGCCGCGAACCAGGCGGGCGTGTTCGGAGCGCCCCAGGCGCTGGACGCGTCGGGCTCGATCGGGTCATTGATCCGGGTGGACGCGGGGGTCGCGGTGAGCTGGCTGCGTGAGTCGCCCGGTGGTGAGGGCCACGGGGACCCGCTCGGTGTGTTCGCGGCGTTCACCGGGCCCGACGGCGTCTTCGGGGCCGCGGAGTTGATCGACGACGTGTCGCTGGGCAGTCGGTACGACGGGCTCCAGCCGCCGGGGTTGGGGATGATGAACAACGGGCGGCCGCTGGCCGTCTACGCGGACCTCAACACCAACGCCGCCGGCGGGTCGACGCGCGTCAGTTCGCGCTGAACGCGGGTGATCATGCGGTCGGGGCGGGTGGTCATCTCGGCCCATGAGGTGCGGATGACCGTGTAGCCGAGGGCTTCGAGGATTCGCTGCTTGTCGCGGTCGTCGGCGCGTGCCAGCGGATGGTCGTGGTAACGCCAACTGTCGGCTTCCAGGACGAGGTTGAGGTCGGGCCACAGGAAGTCCGGGATCTTGGTCGTACCGCTGATGCGCGGGTTGACGAGGGGCTTGGCGATTCCGGCCTCGTGAAGCAGATGGAGGGCGAGGTTCTCGTTCTCCGAGCGGGTCGGGGCGGCTGTGGCCAGGATGCTGCGGAGTTTCTTGGCGCCGCGGTGGTGGGTGGTGACGAGTTGCTCGGGCGTGATGAGGCGGCGGTTGAGGGCCTCGTTGACGGCGCGGCGCAGGGTCTTGAACGGAAGGATCGGCCGAGAGGTGGATGAGGGTCTGGATCGGTGTGGTGACGGGGATGCCGTGGAGGGTCGTGGCGTCGATGTTCTTGGCGCTGGTGCGTGTTGATGCTCGGGTGACGTCTCGGCGTTGGTGCGGTGACGTCGGGGAGGCAGTCGAACGGCTCGAGCATGCCCCAGAGGAAGGCGGCGGCGAAGTGCGAGATGACGGCTCCGGGGCCGCAGGCCTTGACGGCCGCGAGGCAGCGGCCTCTCAGTGAGATGCGCCGGGTGGCCCACGGCGTAAACACCCCGATAAAGGGGGTGAAGCCGGCCAGCCTTGACGCGCTACGAGATCGCCTGCGGGACAGGCCGCACGCCCGGAGATCGTCGATGTCGACGACGCCCCATTGCCGCGCGGCGAGTCGCTGCCACGCGAAAGTCGACTTTGTACGGCTGATGGCTGACGAAACTCGGGTCTCGCGTGGCATCGCCGAAGCCTCGCGCGAGTGGCTGCGACGAATCTACGCGTAGGTGTGGCAAATTCGTCGCGTGCTTGCAACAACTCTGTGTTGCGCGCTCGCCGCGGCTGCGCCGAGCGGGAGCGAGGCGTACAACTTCGCGGTGTCGCTCGCTCGGCAGGGGCAGCGGCCCGCCGCGAGCGCGGCGGAGCGGAAGGCGCACCAGCGGGTGGCCGCTCGGTTCAGGAGCGTCGGTCTGCGGGTCGGGCTACGAGCGGTTCCGGGTGCCGGGCAAAGGGCAGTCGCGCAACGTGATCGGGATCAGGGACTCGGCCGCGGACTGCCTGGTGATCGCGATGGCGCACGCGGACACGCGTGCCGCCGTCGCCCGGGGCGCACGACAACGCGTCCGGGGTCGGGACCCTGGTCGCGCTCGCACGCAGCCTCGCCACGGACCCGGAGCCCGCGTGCGATGTATGGCTGGTTGCGACCGGCTCGGAGGAACGGCCGTACACGAAGACGCCCGACCACCTCGGGGCGTCCGCGCTCGTCACGCGGCTGCGAACGAATGAATCGGCTCAAGGACGTGAAGCTCGCGCTCTCGCTCGACGAGGTCGGCCGAGGGAGCCGGTTCGACCTGCACAGCACCGCTCCGAGCCCACGCGCGGATGTCGAGCAACGCATCCTGGACGCCGGCGGCGACAAGGTCCGCTACGTGAAAGACCCGCAGGGCGAGGGCAACTCCGACCACCGGGAACTCGCTCGCGCCGGGGCGCCCGCGGCCAAGCTCGGCGTGCCGAGCGAGCCGTGCCGGCACACCGCGTGCGACACGCCCGATCGGCTGCAAAGAACCGCCTTCACGCACGTTCTGCGCATCGTGTGGCCGTTGCTGCGAACCTGGCGCTGATGAGAGATCTTCGGGGGATCGTGGTCGTCGCGGCCGTCCTGAGCCTGGTGCTCTGGCCGGTGCAGATCAGCAGCGCGTTCGGCCTGCCCGCGCACCCGCTCATCCTGCACGTGCCGGTGGTCTTGGTGCCGGTGCTCGGGATCGCCACGCTCATCGCCGTCGCGAAGCCGGACTGGTTCGGCGTCCCGCTCGCCGTGTTCGCCGTCGTGACGCTCGCGGCGACGCTGCTCACCGTCGGCGCCGGCCAGGCCTTTCTCGAGTCCAAGCCACGCCTTGAAGGCAACCCGATGATGAAGGACCACCAGGGCGCCGGGGAGACCGTGCGCTTCTGCATGGTGCTGCTGACCGCCGCGCTGCTGGGCCTGCTGTGGGTGAAGAAGGGCGTCGCGGGCACAGCGCTGAAGGTCGTGGCGGTGCTGATGGCCGTGTCCGCGCTGGGCTTCACGATCCGCACCGGGCATCTCGGGGCGAAGCTCGTGTGGGAGGAGGACGAGCAAGAGTTGACAGAGTCAATGAAATAGTTGACTCTGTCAAATATGGCGATGACAGAACACGTCGAGGCCGTGCGCGCGTTCAATCGCTTCTACACGGCCAAGATGGGACTCACCCGCGGCACCTACGCCCGTCCGCTCCCTGAGGTCCGGGTCATGTACGAACTGGCGCACGGGACCGAGGAGGTCGCGGAGCTCAAGCAGGCGCTCGACATCGACGCGGGCCAGCTCAGCCGGGTGCTCGCGAAGCTCGAGGAGCAGGGGCTCATCACCAAGGCACCCTCCCCGCTCGACGCCCGTCGGCAGCTGGTGCGGCTGACCGAGGCGGGCCAGGAGCGGTTCGCCGCCATGGACAAAGACTCCGCAGACGCGATCGGCGCGGTGCTGGATGGCCTCGGCGACGGTGCCGCGGTCGTCGGCGCGATGGCGCAGCTCAAGCGCGCGATCGAGCCGGAAGGCACGCTCACGCTGCGCGAGTTCGAGCCCGGCGACCTCGGCTGGATGGTGCAGCGCCACGGCGCGCTGTACGCCCGCGAGTACGGCTGGGACCAGAGCTTCGAGCGCCTCGTCGCCCGGATCGCCGCCGACTTCGACCCGACCACGGACCGCGGCTGGGTCGCGGAGATCGACGGCGAACCCATGGGCGCGATCATGTGCGTCCGCCTGGACGAGACCACCGCCAAGCTCCGCACCCTGCTCGTCGAGCCGAAAGCGCGCGGCAAGGGCGTCGGCAAAGCCCTGGTGGACCAGGTCATCCGCCACGCCCGGGCCAGCGGCTACACCACGCTCAAGCTCTGGACCCAGAGCCACCTGCACGCCGCGATCCGGATCTACGAGAGCCGCGGCTTCGTGCTCGAGCGCGAGTGGCCAGAGCCCGCGTTCGGCAAGGACGACCTCGTCTCGCAGACCTGGTCACTTACCCTCAAGCCATGAACCGCGACGAGCTGCGCGCGCTCCAGGCCCCGCTGAAGAGCCGCTACAAGGAAGACCCGACCGAGGCCACGATCACGCTGAAGGCCAAGGGCACCGTCGGCGACGGCGTCTCCTGCAACGTGGAGACCGGCCGCGCGATCGCCCAGGCCGGCCTGCACCCGCTCACGGGCGGCGACGGCAGCCTTCTGTGCAGCGGCGACATGCTGCTCGAGGCGCTCGTGGCCTGCGCCGGCGTCACGCTCCAGGCGGTGGCGCCTGGCGATCGAGGTCCCGATCACCGAAGGCCACGTCTACGCCGAGGGCGACCTGGACTTCCGCGGCACGCTCGGCGTCGACAAGGAGGCGCCCGTCGGCTTCTCCGACATCCGCCTCAGGTTCGAGGTCGACACCCCCGCCGACGACGAGCAACTCGCCACGCTGCTCAAGCTCACCGAGCGCTACTGCGTGGTCTTCCAGACGCTCAACCGGGCGCCGCAGCTGCACGGCCGAAATGACGAGGGCCCGCACGGAGCGGGCCCTCGAGAGCGCGGCTTAGTTGAGGATCGTTCGGCTTCCACTGCGGATCGAACGGCGGGACACCTGACGCCGATCGACCGGGTGCCGCAGGCAGGTGCGCGAGTAGCTGTGTCCGGCAGGCACGGGTTGAACGGGTTGACGCAGCGCCTTCGCGGGCTGCGGCGTCGAACGGCGCAGCGCCGGGATCGCCGCAGGCGGCCTGGATCGCGAACGGTCGCCGGCCATGTTGCGGCTGAGCTCCATGATGTTCGGGACGTCGTCGAAGTCCTGGTCGTCGGCGCCGTCGAGGATGCCGTCGCCGTCGCTGTCGGCGTCGTAGGGCTTGGTGCCCGGGTACTTGATCGGGTACGGCGCCTCGTCGGTGTAGCACGCCTCCCAGAACTCGGGCGACATCGGGCCGCCGCTGACCTCGTAGTAGTTGTTGAGGCCGTCGGCGTCCTCGTCGCGCTCGTCGTCGGAGACGAAGCCGTCGGAGTCGAGGTCCCAGTAGGTGCGCTCGGCGCGCCGCTGGACGTCCGGTCGGGTGTCCGGAGCCGCCGTGACCGTCGCACGGTCGACGCCGTCGACGCGGTCCATGTCGTACAGGTCGAGGTCGTCGACCGGGTCGCGGCGGTGTCGGCGAGGTCGACAGCAGCTGGTCGATGTCGTTGCGGCCGTAGCCGGTCGGCGTCGGCCCAGCTGCGGAACGTCCTGCGGCGGCTGCGTACGCGGCCATCGCGTCATCGTCGCCTGACGACGGCCGTTGCCGCCGACGAGCCGCGACAGCGAGTACTGATGGCCGTCCGAGTACGACAGCGGCGCTCAGCGTGCGGGTCGCGTGCGGTTGACCTCGTACGTGTACTTCCAGAGCTTGTACTCGTCGCTGAGCGTGAGCGCGTCGCCGTCGTAGTCGACGTCCGCGTCCTTGAAGAGCGGGTTCGGGTACGGCGACTTGCCGGGTACGGCGATGACGACGTTCGGGCGACTGGTAGTCGTCGTTGTTGAGGTCGATCGCGGACTGGTACTCGAAGCCGTCCTCGACGCCGTCGCCGTCGGTGTCGCCGACGCACGGGTCGAGCTTGAGCGAGAGCTCTCGAGCGTGTCGTCGAGCAGGTCGTTGTCGTCGTCGAGGTCGACGCGGTTCTTGAGACGCCGTCGCGTCGCAGTCGCCGTCGGGCGCGGTCGGCACGCCGGCGCCGTCGGAGGCGTCGCCGCCGATGCGCTCGGGCGCGATGACCGGGGAGGCCTTGGTCGCGGTGAAGGACTTGGTGAGCTTGGCGGCGAGCACGCGCACGCGGAAGCGCGTCGCGACGGGCGCGCCGCCCTTGGTCATCATGTACTTCTCGAGCGTCTTGGGCAGCACGACCGTGAGCTTCTTGGCGGTGCTCACGTCGGCCTTGACGAACAGCGTCTTGCCGCCGTCAGCGCGGAACTGCACGCTGTTCTTGGCCTTGCCGCGCTTGAAGTTCTTGCCCGTGATCGTCAGCTTGGCGCCGACGTAGGCGGTCTTCGGCGTCACCTTGGTGATCACCGGCGTCTTTTTCGTGGCCGCGCCCGCAGTGGCGGGCACGACGAGCGCGCCGAGGGCGGCCACGACAACGGCGCGGCGCAGCTGGCGGGTGCGGGGTCGAAATACCATCGCTCCCGGTAATCGGCCACTCGGACCGACGTCTTGAGCGCCGGCGAGTGGGGTGACGGCCCTAATCGACGGTCAAGAGTTCCTTGGAGGTGTGCGAGAGCACGTCGCGGCCACTCTCGGTGACCACGACGAGATCCTCGATCCGCACGCCGCCGACGCCCGGCAGGTACACGCCCGGCTCGACCGTCACGACGTTGCCGGCCTCCAGCGGCGGTGTCGCCGGAGCGCGCGAGCCGCGGCGCCTCGTGGGTGACCAGGCCGACCCCGTGCCCGAGGCCGTGGCCGAAGTGGTCGCCGTGGCCCGCGGCGGTGATGATGTCGCGCGCGATCGCGTCGATCTCGCGCCCCAACGGCCCGGCCTTCACGGCATCGAGCGCCGTCACCTGCGCGCGCAGCACCAGCGCGTAGGCCTCGGCGAGCTCGTCCGACAGATCTCCCGTCGCCCACGTGCGCGTGCAGTCCGAGCAGTAGCCGTCGAGCACCGCGCCGATGTCGATCGTGACCAGCGTGTCCCGCGGGATCGCCACCTCGCGCGGCTGCGCGTGCGGGAGGGCGCCATGCTCGGCGGCCGCGACGATCGACGGGAACGACGGCCCGGAGGCGCCGCGCACGCGCATCTCGTGCTCCAGGGCGACCGCGACGTCGCGCTCGGTCCGTCCCACGATCCCGACCTCGAGCAGCCACCCGTAGATCTCGTCGACCAGCGCCGCGGCGGCGGCGATCCGGAGGATCTCCCCCGGCTCCTTCACCGCGCGCACGTCCTCGACGACGCCGGCCAAAGGCACCAGCTCCACGTCCGGGAGCAGCTCCCCCAGCCGCCGGTGCGTCTTGACCGACAGGTCCGCGTCGTCGAACCCGAGCCGCCCGGAGAAGCCCTTCAGCGCGGCCAGCAGCTCCTGCGGCCCTTGCTCGCGCTCGAAGTCCGGCACCTCGACCTTGGCCTGCTCGACGTAGCGGAAGTCGGTCACGAACCGGCGCACGTCGCGCCCGACGAGCGCGAAGCCGTTCGAGCCGGTGAAGCCGGTGACGTACCGGAGGTTGGCCGGCTCGGTGACGAGCAGCGCGTCGACGTCGTCCAGACGTCCCGCGACCCGGTCCGCGCGACTCACGCCCACGCCTTCATCAGCAGCTCCAGCCCTTCCCGATAGCCGTCCACGCCCTTGCCGGCGACCTTCCCGTAGCGCACCGCCTCCAGCACCGACACGTGCCGGAACGCCTCGCGGGAATCCACGTCGCGAGAGATGCACCTCGACCACCGGCAGCCCGGAGATCTCCACCGCGTCGCGCAGCGACCACGCGTAGTGCGTCCAGGCGCCCGGGTTGAGGATCAGCCCGTCGGCGTAGTCGGACGCCTTGTGGAGCTCCTCGACGAACGCGCCCTCGTAGTTGCTCTGGAAGCAGACGATGGACAGCCCGAGCTCGCGCCCGAAGCGCGTGATCTGCTGCTCGAGCTGCGCGTAGGTCAGCCCGCCGTAGTGCTCCGCCGGGCGCCGGTCCAGCGCGCCGAGGTTGATGCCGTGCAGGACGGCCACCCGGTTCTTCATCGCAGCTCTCCGATCGCGGCGCGAACGTCGTTCTCCGCCATCGGCACACCCGTCCGGACGTCGCCGGGCGCGTCGACGACGACGAAGCCCACCCGGCCGCCGCGGCGCTTCTTGTCGCGCTGCACGGCGGTCAGGATCGCGGCCTCGTCGATGTCGGCGTCGAGCTTCGTGGGCAGCCGGTGCTCCTCGAGCAGCTCCGCCACCTCGCCCCGCAGCTGCAACCTGCCCGGACAGCGTCAGCGCCGCGAGCAGGCCGAGCCCGACCGCCTCGCCGTGCCGGAAGCGCGCGTAGCCGGTCGCGGTCTCGATCGCGTGCCCGACGGTGTGGCCGAGGTTGAGCACCTGGCGCCGGCCGGCGTCGCGCTCGTCGCGGGCGACCACGCCCAGCTTGGTCCGCGCACACGCCAGGACCAGGTCGCGGTCCACGTCCTGCGCGCCGCGCCGCACGCGCGCCCACAGCGGACCGCCGGCGATCAGCGCCGTCTTGATCACCTCGGCCCAGCCCGCCGCGAGCTCCTCGCGGCGGCAGGGTCGCGAGCACCCGCGGATCGGACGAGCACCGCGCGTGGCTGGTGGTAGACGCCGACGTAGTTCTTGCCCTCCGGCAGGTCCACGCCGGTCTTCCCGCCGTACGCCGAGTCCACCTGGGCCACGAGCGTCGTGGGCACCTGCACCACGCCCACCCCGCGCTGGTAGACGCCGGCGCAGAAGCCGGCCACGTCGCCGACCACGCCGCCGCCCAGCGCGGCCACGTGATCGTCGTGGTCCATCCCGGCCTCGGCGAGCCCGCGCAGCAGCACCTCGGCGTTCGCGAGCGTCTTGGCCTCCTCGCCCGCGGGCATGACGAACGGCCCGAGCGCGTCCGGCACGCGGTCGGCGTACAGCGGCGCGACCGACTCGTCCGACAGCAGGAAGCGGCGGCCGCGCAGCGGCCAGAACGTGCCGTCGAGCACGTCACCGACGTAGACCGGGTAGTTGTGCTCGCCCGCGACGGCCCACAGCGCCTTCACGCCGGTGGGAATCCGCCGCAGCGCACCCGCCGCGCGCCGGATCGTCTCCGCGCCGCCGTCGAGCAACACCACGTCGGCGAGCGCCTCGTACTGGGGCGCGCGCTCGGCGTGCAGCGCCGCGAAGCGCTCGCGGTCGCGCGCCAGCGGCCGCCGCTTGCCGCCCGCCCGGCGCCAGGCCGTGGCCTCGTCGACGTCCAGCATCACGACCGTGTGGCGCGCGAGCAGCTCGCGCACCCGCGCCGACCCGATCGATCCGCCGCCCAGTGAGATCACGGGCGCCGGAACCGTCTCCAGCACCTCGGCGACGACGTCCTCCTCGGCCTCGCGGAACGCCCGCTCGCCGTGGGAGGCGAAGTAGTCCTCGATCGACGTGCCGAGCCGCTGCTCGAGCTCACGGTCGGTGTCGACGGCGCGCACACCCAGCGCCGCGGCTGCGGCCCGGGCGCCGGTCGTCTTCCCGGCGCCCATGAACCCGATGAAGACTAGTGCCGGGGTTTCCATCCGATGCGTGAGCAGTATGCGCTCACGGCGGCCTTCACGTCGTCGATGTGGTCGCCGCCGAACTTGTCCCGGTACGCGCCCGCGAGCACGATCGCGAGCATCGCCTCCCCCACGACGCCCGCGGCGGGCACGACGCAGGAATCGGTCCGCTCGCGCAACGCCTGCGCGGGCTCCTTGGTGGCGATGTTGACCGAGCGCAGCGGCTTGGTCAGCGTCGGAATCGGCTTCATGGCCACGCGCGCCACCAACGGCTCGCCCGTGGTCATGCCGCCCTCGATGCCGCCGCTGCGGTTCGTCTCGCGGTAGTAGCCGCGCTCTTCGGAGTAGAAGATCTCGTCGTGGGCCTCCGAGCCGGGGCGGCCCGCGAGGTCGAAGCCGTCGCCGAGCCCCACGCCCTTGGCGGCCTGGATGCTGAGCAGCGCACCCGCGATCAGCCCGTCCATCCGCTGCGTCCACGACACGTGCGAGCCGAGGCCCGGCACGAGCCCGTACGCGCGCAGCTCGAAGATCCCGCCGATCGACTCGTTCTTCTTGCGCAGGACGTTGATCTCGTTGACCATCGCCTTCGTCGCTTCGGCGTCCAGGCAGCGCACGGGTGACTCGTCGACCGCGTCGAAGTCGGCCAGCACGGGCTCACCCGAAGGGGGCGGCGCCTTGACCGACCCGATCTGGGTCACGTGGGAGACGACCTCCACGCCCACGGCCCGCAGGAACTCCTTGGCCAGCGCCCCGCCGGCGACGCGCGCGGCGGTCTCACGCGCCGAAGCCCGCTCCAACACGTTGCGCACGTCCGTGAAGCCGAACTTCTGCACACCCGCGAGGTCGGCGTGCCCCGGGCGCGGCAGATGGACCTCGGGCACGTCCGCCTCGACGGGCCACGGGTTCATCCGCTCTTCCCAGTTCTTGTAGTCGCGATTGGCGACCTGGAGCGCGATCGGGCCGCCCATGGTGCGCCCGTGGCGGACCCCGGAGGTGACCGACGCGGCGTCCTTCTCGATCTTCATCCGCCCACCCCGGCCGTGGCCGAGCTGGCGACGGGCGAGGTCGCGATCGATCGCGGCTTGCGAGAGCTCCAAGCCCGCGGGCAGGCCCTCCACGATCGTGGTGAGGCCCGGCCCGTGTGATTCGCCGGCGGTGACGACGTGCAATGGCACGCCGATGATCCTACGAAGAGCGAAGGCGGGCCGAGGCCCGCCTTCCGCATCGTCGGCTCCCGCCGAGGCTTTACCGGTTGATCTTCACGAGGTCGAGCTGGTACTGCGCGTCGGTCGTCTCGCCCGTGTCGGTCACCGTGACGAAGACGGTCTCGCCGGCCCGCAGGCGCACGAACTGGCACGCCTCAGGCGTGGGATCGCACTCGCCGTCGCCTTCGACGGTCACGGTGCCGGTGAGCTCGAAGACCGCGACCTTGCCCTTGTCCTCGAGGCCCTGGAAGACGATCACCGGGTTCTCGTCGTCCGGGAGCACCTCGAGCTTCTCGACCAGCGTGGCGCTTCGGCTCGTCCGAGCCTTCCTCCACGCGCGAGAAGCGCACGCGGATCGGAGTGGGCCGGATCCGGCTTCGGCGTCGCGGTCGGCGTGGCCGTGGCCACCGGAGCGGTCGGCGCGGTCGTGCCGCCGCCACCGCCACCCGAGCGTGGTCGAGCCGGAGTCCTTCGTGGTCTCCGTCGCGGTGGTCGACGTCGGACGCCTTCGCGGTCGTCTTCTTCGTCTTCTTCTTCTTGGCCTTCGGCAGCGGGGCCGGCTCGAACGGGTCCTTCGTGGCGCCGAGCGTGCGACGACGCTTGGTCGTCGTGCCCTCGGCCTCGCTCGGTGTCGGTGGCGGCCGTGACGAACGTCGCCGGCAGCGCATCGTCGGCGGACGCGCCCGCGTTGGCCGCGACCGGCACCACCTCCGGCTCCTTGGCCAGGGTGAGCGGCACGGCGACCAGCGCGGCCACGAGCAGCAGCGCGACGGGCCAGAGCTTGCGCCGGACGAGCCCGCGCCAGGTGTCGTTGATCAGGTTCATCGGATCTCGGTCCCGCCGGGCCGCCGGTCGAGGCGGTCGTCGTGGTGGTCGTGGTCGTGGTCGACGTGTCCGTGGTGCCGGCGCCGGCAGCGGCCGCGGCGACATCGGTGGTCTCGGGCACGATGTAGGCGCTGGCGCCGATCTGCGCGGCCAGGCCGGGCCAGCCCGTCCTCGGCCGGGAGCGAGCGTGAGGCTCTCGATGCGCACCAGGCGCCCGTTGACGGCGATCGCGTCGCCCTTGAGCGAGACGAACCGCTCGAGCCGCGCGAAGAAGTCGCCGAGGGAGGCGAACGTGCCGGTGAAGCCGAAGCGAGAACGGCATCGCGGAGAACGCGCCGGCGTTGACCGCGCCCGGAGCGGCGGGGGTGCCGCTCGGTCGTCGGCACGCCGCCGCCGTTGACGTTGATCGTGTCGAAGTCGGCGCCGGCCCGCTTGGCGGACGTGTCGAGCTGCACGAGCAGCGAGCGCGTGTCGTCGTCGGTCGGGACGGCCTTGCCGAGGCGGACGACCGTCTCGTAGTTGGCCTTGTAGTTCTTCTGGGCGCCGCGGTAGGTGTTCACGAGCGCCTGCGACTGCGCGAGCTGCGCCTGCGCGACGGCGATGCGCTCCTGAAGGTCGGCGGCCTGCGGCGCGCTTGGGCGCGAGGACCATCTTCCAGTACCCGCCGCCGGCGAGCGACCGCCACGACGAGCACGAGCAGGATCTTGTAGGTACGGCTCACTTCGTCGCCCCGTCGGTGGTCGTCGTGGTCGTGGTCGTGCGCGCCGTCGGTGCCGGTGGCGGCCGGAGGCGTCGCCGTCGGGCGTGGGCGTCGGGGTCTCGCTGACCGAGCCGGTCGCGGTGACCGGGGTGATGCCGACCTTGGCGGCGTCGCCCTCGAAGAACATGACGACCTCGAAGGCGGGGCGCTTGCCGGTGCCGCACGGCATTGCGCAGGCGGCGCTCGCGCGCGCTGCCTTCGCTGCGACGCTCGTCGATCTTCTCCGTTGTTGGACCTCGAGAGCGAGACGCGCGTCACGCCGTCGATGTCACGCAGGCGCGCCATCAGGCGGGCGACCTGCGTCTGGCCCGGCGCGCAGCCGGTAAGGGTGATGGCGGGCGCGGAGATCGCGCTGCGCAGCGAGCCGCCCTGGCCGCCCGCGTCGGTCGCGATGTCGCCGCTGAGCTGGCGCAGCGTGACGTCCTGCGGGATGGCGCGCGACAGGTCGCGCAGCGTCTGCTCCCAGTCGAAGCGGGAGCCCGCGAGGTCGCGGACGGTCTGCACGCGGGCCTTGGCGGCCGCGTCGAAATCAGCGTACGGCTTGAGCTTGGTGACCTGGGCCTGCATCGCCTGCTGCTGCTGGGCGACGTGGTCGAGGTCAGCGTTGCGCTGCTTGATGGTGTTGTCGGTCAGGACGAGCCCGCGACGCCGGCCACGCAGGCGGCGAGCACGCCGAGGACGACGAATGCACCAGCGCCGCCCTTGGCCTCCGGGCCAACGGCAAGCTCGGCGGACGACTTGGACGCGCCGCGCGTGTCGGGGGGAAGGAGGTTGACGGCTCTCACGCCCCTGGTATCGGCACACGCTCGTTGCGTCTTGAACCAGGTGGGGCGCGGACCTGAGGGGCTCAGGTGAACGTGTCGAGGTACCAGTCGACGATGTCGTCGCCGGCGAACAGGCCCACGAGGCTGCCGAACGCCAGCCAGGGGCCGAACGGGATGCCCTTCTTGCGGCCCTCGTCCATGCCGTAGCGGGCGATGATCACGCCGCCGATCAGCGTGCCGGCGATCAGCGCGGCGAAGATCGCGGGCGCGACGGCGCGGCCCAGGAAGAGCCCCATGACCGCCGCGAGCTTCACGTCCCCCATCCCCATGCCCGCGGGATAGACGATCGCGGCCAGCAGGAAGAAGCCGCCGGCGGCCGTGGCCGCGATCAGGTGCTCCACGATCGAGTCCGAGTCGAACAGGACCAGCAGCACGATGGCGCCGACGGCGCCGATCCCGGTCAGGACGTTCGGGATGATGTGGTGCTCGAGGTCGATCAGCGTGATCGGCACGAGCAGCAGGACGAACAGCAGCGGCGCCCAGACGTCGTTGTCGGCGCCGTACACGAGCACGCACAGGGCGCACAGCAGGCCCGTGAGCGCCTCGATGAGCGGGTAGCGCGGGGAGATCGGCGCCTTGCACGCGCGGCACTTGCCGCGCAGCCACAGCCACCCGAGGACCGGGACGTTGTCGTAGGGCTTGATCGGCGTCTCGCAGTGCGGACAGCGCGAAGGGGGATGCGACAGCGACTCCTTGCGGGGCAGCCGGTAGGCCACCACGTTCAGGAAGGAGCCGACGATCGCTCCAAAGACTGCGGCTATCGCGGCCGCCACACCGACGCTCATCGGCCGTGCAGTGTGGCGGACACGAACAATCGGTGCGTTCTAGGCGGGCGCTCGGCGACGGCGAGGCCGGCGGCGACGGTCAGGCGGCCGGCGTTCTCGGTGTCGTCGCCGTGCTCGACGACGCGCGCCTCGAGCGGCAACCGCAGGGCCTCGCTGAGCTTCTCGACGAAGCCCGGGATGGCGATCGCGGGGCCGGTGACGACGCCGAGCTCGACGGTCTCGGCCGCGTCCTGCGTGCGGTAGAAGTTCAGCGACGTGCGGATGCCGTCGGCGAGCTCGCGCACGCCGTCTTCGAGCGCGTTGCGGGTGGCGGACACGAGGTCCATGTCGCCCTCGATGCCGTCGAGCGGAGCGACCAGGCCGACGTGCGATCATCCACGCCCGGGCGTGCTCGAGCGTCAGCCCGCGGCGATCGGCGAGCGTGGTCGCGATCGTCTCCACGCCGCCCGAGGACGCGCGCGTGAACAGGCAGCTGTCCTTGCTCGCGACGGCGACGTTCGTCAGGCCGCCGACGTTGATGTACAGCACCGCGCCCTCGTGCTCGGACGCGAGCGCGCGCACCATGCCGAACGCGGACAGGTCGATGCCTTCGATCTCCAGGCCGGCGCCGTCGACGGCGGCGGCGACGCGCTCGACCATCTCCTTGCGGACGGCGACCACGACGACCCGCGTGCGCGGGCCGAGCGGCGTGTCGACGGTGCCGAGCGACTGGAAGTCGAGCACCGCCTCCTCCATCGGCATCGGGATGTGGTCAGGAGCGGCCTCGCGCACGGCGGCGGCGAGGGCCTTCGGGTCGTCGACCACCGTCGGGAGGTCGAGCGTGCGGACCACGATGCGCTGGTGGGCGATGCCGAGCCGAACCCGCTTGGGGAACTCGTTCTCGGCGAAGAGCGTCTTGAGCGCGTCCGCCAGGGCGATGGGATCAGCGACCTCGCCGTCCCGGATCACGCCGGGCGCAAGCTCGGCGACCGCACCGCGGGTCAGCGTGAGGGTGCCATCGACGCTGACTTCAGCGGCGGCAAGGTGGCCGGCGTCGAGCTCGAGGCCGACGACGCTGCTCTGGGGAGATCGCTTTTTACGGAACACAGGAGTCCTATCGTCATACCCGGTCGCCGGACTTGATACGAGCCTGGACCCGAGTCCGGGCGTTAAACGCACGAAGCGGGCCCGAGGGCCCGCTTCGCGGAGGAACTTCAGATCAGTGAGCTGGGGACTACCAGGTGCCGTCGGCCGTGCAGCCGCCCTTGCCCGGCTGTGTCGCAGGAGCGGGTGACGGTGCCGGCGGTGTTCGTGATCGTGTACATGACGCTGTTGGAGCCCTTCGACTTGACCGAGATCGTGTAGCCCGTGGTCGCGTCGGGCGTGGCGATCGTCGAGCGCGTTGGCGTTGCTCGAGGGCCGGCTCGATGGCCGACGAGGCTGCTGGCCGTCGTCGGCGCCGACGTAGGTCTGGTTGTCGGTGTAGAAGGTCTCCATCGCGGTCTGAGCCGTGCGGACGTCGGACTTGGCGGTGGAGTCCTGAGCCTTCTCACGCTGGTTGAGGAAGGCGGGGAGCGCGATCGCGGCAAGGATGCCGATGATCAGGATGACGACCAGGAGCTCGATGAGCGTGAAGCCCTTCTCGTCCTGCATGCGTGCGCGAAGCTTGTTGATCATGTGGGTTGTCCCTCCTGAAGGGATCGTTGGGCCTGTGGGCTGTTGACTCGCCAGGTCCTTGGTCCCGTTCTGCCGGAAGTGGCAGCCCGGCCGGCTCCAGATCCGCTGGAGCCCCGATGGCTTTGCGTCTCACCCTCACGAGTGATTTGCCTTTGACACCTCGGTACTGGCTACTCCCGCTTATCGGCACCATCCCTCCCACCTTTACCCCGTCTAACCTCATATGGGGTGATGACCCGACGGATGATGCTGCTGGTGCTCGCGATCGTCGGCCTGATGGTGCTGGTCGTCACCGTCACGCCGCCGAAAACGCCGTCCCAGAGCGGTTCTCAAGCCACCCCGGGGCCGCGCCTGGTGCCGGACGATTCCGGCGACTTCGACGTCTCGGCCACGTTGTCGGCGGACGGCGACGCCAAGCCGCAGACGATCGAGGCGGCGCTGCGCGACGACGTGGAGATCATCGTCGAGGGCGTGGGCCCCGCGAGCGTGAGCCTGGGCGACCTGCGAACGTCCGTGTATGAGGAAGGCCTGCCGGCCCGGATCACGCTGATGGCAGAAACGCCTGGTGCCTACCCGCTGCGCCTCGACGGAGGGCGGCAGATAGGCACCTTGGAAGTTCGATAGCGCAAGCGATCGCGCTTGGCGCCGACGAAGTCGGCTGCCGCGTTCGATCGCCCGCTACTTGAGGACCTCGTGCGTACGCACGGGGTTCCAGGTCGACTCGTCGGGGACGAGGAAGTACGGCGGGCTGCGGAAGCGGAAGCGGTCGTCGTACCAGTAGTTCTTGGCGTACCCCGTGGCGATGCCGGTGCCCGAGCTGGTGCCGACCGGGCCGCGGTACTTCTGCACGATGGCGCCGGTGACGGTGAGCTTGCTCAGCGCCGTGCCGCAGTTGTAGTTGTCGACGATGAACGAGTGCTGCAGCGCGAGGATCGCGGCCTCGATCGTGACGTTGGTCAGCACCGGCGCGGTGTTGGACTGCAGTCCGACGACACGCTGTGCGCGACACGCACGAAGTTGTTGGCGATCAGGCCGAGGGTCGCGTCGTTGGTGCCGGACTGGGTGATGTTCGCGTCCAGCGGTGAGGCGACCGACGTCGGCCGGACGATCACGTCGTTGGCGGCGGCGATCGTCAGCGGCTGGGCGTACGTCCCGCTGACGTAGACGTTGCCGCAGCCGGACGGCTCGTTGTAATCGGCCGCGGTCGGGAACTCGGGATCGCACGAGTTGCCGTTCTTGACGTAGAGCACGCCGTTGGTCGGCCACGCCTTGGTGACGGTCGGTGCCGTTGTTGGTGATGTCCATCACGGTGCCGCGCAGGCGGATCGACGTCACGCCCGTGTAGAGGTTGCCGCTGTTGGCCGCGACGGTCGCGAGCGCGGTGTTGGACGCCGGCAGCGTGAGCCGCTTGGCCTTGGTGACGAACTTGTTCTGGCCGCCCGCGGTCTGGATGACCGGGGTGTTGCCGCACCCGCTGCCACCCGGGTTGGCCAGGTAACCGGGGGCCGAGCCGGACACCTCGACGGTGTCGGTCAGCGTCGGGCGGCTGCTGCCGTCCTGGTTCTTGATGCGGCCGAACACCGGCGAACCGCAGATGTAGAGGTTCTCGTCGTTGGTGTGCAGCGGGCCGTTGATGGCGTCGCTCGTCGCGAACTGGATCTCCAAGCAGCCCTTGCCGGCGCGCGCCGAGCGGTACCGGTTCGAGCAGTTCGTCGTCTGAGTGGCGCGGTCGGTCGCGCTGGCGAACGCGGCCGGGTCCAGGTTCTCGTAGTCCGTGAAGTACACGTAGTTGAGGAAGCTGTCGCGGGCGTAGGTGACGATGATCGACCGCGGCCGCGGGTCTCCGGTGCGGGAGCGGGCCGTGACCTTGATCCGGAACGTGCCCGTCGCCAGGTCGATGAACGAGTCCTGTTTGTTCGGGACGCACTTGTCGTAGCCGCCGGCTGGAATCAGCTCGATCGTGTACTCGTCCGAGCTCTGCGGGATGGCGCGCCAGGTGCGCGGGTCCGGGCCTACGCCGTTCCAGAGCTGGTTGACCGGGTTCTTGGTCTTGTCGGTGGAGTCCAGCGGGCCGACGGTGTCGCACTTGGTCCAGAAGTCCGGGTCCTGGCGCAGCCGGTTCAGGTAGTAGTCGGCGCCGGCCTCGGCCGCGGCCTGCGAGGACTTGCGGTCCTGCGCGATCGCGGACAGCCGCATGTCACCCGTGACGGCGACGTAAGCCGTGGCGACGAACATGGACATGACGAACAGGGCCATGATCGTGAGGACCATGGAGAAGCCCTGCTCGGCCCGGAGGTCGGGGCGGCTCAGTACGCGGCTGTGCATGTGGGTCCTGGTGAGTTCGTGTCGTACGGAATTGCCGGTGCGGACGTAGATGCTGTTCTCGAGCGTCGTGCGAGCCCATCGGTCTTGTTCTGGGACGTGAGGACGCGATACTCGAAGTCGATGCGCGCGACGTCGGTGAGCTCGGAGGCGGTGAGCGCCCGGTTCTGCCCGGCGGCGATCTCCTCGGTGGGCTGTTGGATGCCGCGTCCCGGACGCCGGGTACCGGAAGTACCGGAAGATGATCGGCTTGGTGTTCGTCGGCGCGTCGGCGTACGCCGTGGCCGCGACGTTGGTCGCGACACGGCGGGTCACAGCCTTCGTCGTGTCGTAGTTGACGGCGACGGAGCTCGTGGACACCCGCGCGCCCTTGGTCACCGACTCGGTCAGCGCGCGGGTGGCCGGCTCGAACGTCAACTTGCGCAGATCGGGCGCGGGCAGCTGGCCCGACGCGTTCTTGGTCTCGCTGCTGAAGTCGGTGTAGACCGAGATCGAGGTCGGCGAGGCCGCATCGATCGTCCGCATCTGCGACCCGTCGCCGCGCTGCGTGCACACCTGGGAGCGCAGCTGGCGCGTGATCTGGTCCATCGCCGTGCGGGCGCGCTGCGTGGTGTCCACGCGGTTGCCGATGTCGGCCGAGCGCTTCATCGTGACCTCGACGAGCGAGAAGATCGCGAACGACACGATCACGCCGATCGACATCGCGGTCAGCATCTCGATGAGCGTGAAGCCACGCTCTTCTGTCCGGAGGCGGCGCATCACGGACACGTCGAGGGCTTCGTCGTGGTCCAGGCCAGCGGCGCCACGAGGGTCCCGCGCGGCGGGATCTCCTTCGTGTCGACCCGGCCGCTCGGGCTCGTGTTGTCGTACGTGTCCGTCCAGTACCGATAGCTGGGCGTCGCGGTCGCGCTGACGTTGTCGCGCAGGCACAGCTGGTAGGTGCCGAACGGCAGGCCCGGGTCGAACTCCGTGCTCGTGCCCGGCTGCCACACGTAGCCCGTGGCCGTCATGCCGGCCGGCGTGGTCGGCTGCGCGCCCCAGGTCGCGGTCGGCCACGTCGCGAGCTTCATCTTCAGGTTCGTGATGTCCGTGCAGGATTCGCCGGAGGCCGGCGGAAGCGTCATGAAGAGCTCGAGCTTGCTCGTCGCGGCGTCGAAGTTCGTCGGGTCGTTGTTGGCGGAGGCGGCGCGGACGCGCAGGTTCAGCGCCGGCTGGTAGACCGTCGCGCTCTGCGGCTGGAAGGCGCCCGGGTCACCGAGCACGGCCGCGGCCGGGTTGACCGTGTCGAAGTAGTCCTTGTTGAGCGTCGCGGCCGCTTTGGTCGGGCTCTGGTACGCGCAGGAGCCCGCGAAGAAGCGAGTACGACGCCCCGTACGGGAACAGCGTCTGCGGCTTGATGGTGGACGTCCAGACGACGGGGTTCGGCGCGTAGGCGCGCAGCGTGCCCGGGTCGGCGGCGTTGTCGGCCACGGAGTCCGCCTTCGACGGCTGGCTCGGCGCGGTCGTCGAGAACGTCGCGCCCGGCTTGATCGTCTTGATGTCGACGCTCATGTTCACGGCCTTGTCGTAGATGAACGACGCGGGCGTGACGCGCGCCCGGATTGACGGTCGCGGTCGTCTCAGGTGACTGGTCGCCGAGCTTGTCGACGTAGCCAGGCGTGTTGAGCGTGATCTTGTAGTTGCCGATCTGGATCGAGCGAAACAGGGCGCAGCCAGCGCTGTTGGTCGGTTGCGTGTCGCCCTGCGGGCCGCTGATCGTCACCGCGAGGTTCGCCGTGCGGGCAACCTTGTCGGCCTGGGCGGGCTGGACGCGCACCGTCAGCGAGCCGGTGCTCGCGGCATCGCCGGCACGCGTGGCCTTGAGCGACTCGATGCGGACGGGGTTCATCCGCACGCCGACGATGTTCGACGTGACCGTGGTGACGAGCCGGGCGTACTCGGTCGCGCGGTAGTCCTTGTCACCGCAGGCCGGCGCGCCGCCGTCGTCGTCCGTGTTGAAGAACACCTCGGACTTGACCGTGTAGCTCGCTTTGTCGTCGCCGACCTGGACCGTCCCGGTCTGCGGCACGTTGCCGACCAGATCGCTCACGCCATTGGAGACCATGGTGCGCAGCCGCTCCTGGTCCTGCTCGGCGAGGGCGGACGCCTGGGAGCGGGCACGCTCGCGGGCGCTGGCCTGGCCGGCGCCATCGAGCCCGGAGAGCACCGCAAGCGCGATCACCGCGAGGATCGCGGCGGAGACGATCACCTCGATGAGGGCGAAGCCGTCTTCTTGACGAGCGTGGGTCATCACGACGGTTCATCGGCCGTTTCCGACCCGAGTTGAGCCGGATGGGGTCTCGGCCGGACGGTCGGCTACCAGCGGTTGCCGCGCGCGTCGGCGCTTGCGCGGCAGCTGCCGCTGCCGGCGGGGACGCAGTCGCGCGTGAGCTCGCCGTCGGCGGCGCGGGCGATCGAGTAGGTCGTGCCGGCGACCGAGTCGGCACTGACCGTGAAGGTCTTGCCGGTGCCCTCGGCCTGCAGATTGCGCGCGCCGGCGAGGGACTTCTCGATCTTGATCAGCTCCGCGGGAGCGACGTCATCGAAGCCAGCGCGGTCGGTGCCGTAGGCCGTGGCCGCCTTGGCGGCCGTGGTGGCCGCCGCCTTCGCGTGGGCGTCCTGCGCCTTGGTGCGCTGCCCGAGCAACTGCGGCAGGGCCACGGCGAGCAGGATGCCGAGGATCAGGATGGCGACGAGCAACTCGACGAGCGAGAACCCGTCCTCGGCGCGGAGGCGGAGGCGGAGCATGTCCCCCGGGTGATCGACCGGGGGAACGCGGGGTTTAGGCCGGGTTGTCGGCCGGGTGGCCTTCGCGCGCGGGCGCTTGGGCGTCACGCGCGGCGTCGAACCGCCCGGTGCCGTCGCACCACGGGCAGCGCACGCGATGGGGTTCGCCGCCGAGGCCGGAGATCAACTCTCCGCTCCCGCGGCAGGCGGTACAGGTGCCGGGATCGTGCTCCATTGGGCGTGCAGGGTACTCAGAAGCCGGGCGGGGCCACCGAGCCGGTGCGCGGCTGCGGGTTGCCGGCGACCGTCGGATCGGCGGATCTGTCGCTCGGGAGCGACCGCCGCATCGTGGGCGGCACCTCGCGATCGGTGAGCGGGCGCAGCAGGCCGTAGGAGCGAAACGCGGTCTCGGCGGCTGAGGGGCTCGGCGACGCGGAACAGGATGCCGAGGATGGCGGGCACGCCGAGCGGCGAGCGGTCGGCGAGCGCCTCGAACGCGTGCGCTTCCATCGTCGGCTTGAGCTGCTCAGCGGTGAGCGGCTTGGTGAACAGCAGGGCGCCGCTGGGCGCCGCGTCCTCGTCACCCACGACGGTCAGCGCCGACCCGCCGGTGCTCGTCCACAGCCAGCCCTCGATGCCCTGCTCGCGCGGCACGACCGCGGTCGCGCTGAGGCGCTTGAGGATCGGGAAGCGGCCCACCTGGCCCTTGACCTTGTCGCCGCCGCGGTCGACCATGCCCAGGTGCAGCTGCCCGAGCGTGAGCTTGAGCGGCGTGTGGAAGAACCCGTCGACCTCGAGCGTGGCGCCGTGCGGGTTGATGCGCAGGGCGTCCGGGGCCAGGCGCCGGCCTGACTCGAACTGGATCGTGAGCGTCCGGCCCGCGGGGTTGCCGCCGGCCGGCGGTGGAGCGGAAGCCATTACCGGGCCGAATCGTAGTCGCGCGCTTCGCCGAGCAGGCGCTCCACCAGGACCGTGTCGACCCAGCGGCCCTCGAGCTTCGCGTGGCGGCGCTGGATGCCGACCTCCGTGAAGCCCGTCTTGTGGTGCAGCGCCCGGGAGGCGACGTTGGTGGCGAAGACCCGGCTGGTGAGCTTGTGGTAGCCCGCCTGCTCGGCGGCGTCGGCGAGCGCGTTCAGCAGCGTGGAGCCGACGTTGCGGCCGCGGGCGTCCGACGAGACGTACACGGTGTGCTCCCCCACTCCGGCGTAGGCCTCGCGGGTGGAGTAGGCCGAGACCCGGGCGAAGCCGAGGACCGTGTCGTCGTCGGTGGCGACCAGGAACGGGCCGCGGGTGTCGAGCCACTCCACGACCTCGCCGGGGGTGCGGGGGCGGGTCTCGAACGTGGCCTGGCGCTCCGCGATCCCGTGGTTGTAGATCGCGACGACCTGCTCGGCGTCCGTGGCCGTGGCGGGGCGGATCGTCATGCCGCCTGCACCTCCTCGAGCGCCTTCTCGAGCTTGGTGATGTCGGCGGTGAGCTGCGCACGGCGGGTGCGGAGCTCGGTCAGGTCTGTGGTCTGCTGGGGCAGGGTCGCCAGTTGCTGGTTGAGGTCGTCCAAGCGCCGTTGCAGCGTGGCACGCGCGCCCCGGTCGAGGACATACTCCCCCGGTCGCGCGCCCTTGCGCACCGCCGGTGAGCGGGTGATCTGCGTCAGGAACACGGCCAGCGGGTCCTTCCCGGCCACGTCATGGCCGGCTTGGGTGAGGAGGTCGAACCACTCCCGGTAGTGCAGCGCATCGCGGCCGGAGGCGACGAGCAGCGCCACCGCCGTGGTCCGGATCGCGGGGCCGCGCAGGGTGGCGCGGCCGCCCTCGGTGGCGGCCGGCGACGAGCGCGGCGGGTGGCCGCGTGACCGCGAGCGGCGTCGTCGCGCCGGCCCGCGCCGCGCGCCGGCCGTGGCGTCGCCGGGCGCCGCCTCGCGCGTGGCGTCGCCGGTCGCCGCCGCGGGCGCCTCGCCGGGCGTCGCCAGGTCGTCGAGGCGGGCGGTCAGCGCGTCGATCTCCGCCATGCCCGCCTCGATCCGCGCGAGCGAGGCGCGCAGCGCGTCCGCCTCGCGGGCGAGCTGGGCGCGTTGGCGCTCGAGCGTCTCGCGCTCGGCGACGACGGCGCGCAGGAGGCGGGGGGACGGTCCCATCGGTTCTGCCGTTCTACACGGCGTGGCCGCGCAGACCCCACGTGGGGCTGTGCAGAACCTGTGCGTATCTCGCGATTTCGACCGCTACGCGGTGCACAAGGTTGTGCGTAGCGCAACCGTTCTCCGCAAAATGCAGGGAGATCGCGTTCCGTCCGGAGGCGGCGCAAATCTACGCCGTCCTACGTGGACCTGCGTAGCACCGGAAGGAGCCAGTCGTATGCCTCGCCCGACGTCCCCCAACCCTTCGCCACGCGGTGAAGAGCACCTGCTCAGCGACGACCTGAGCACCCTCGTCTCGCTCGGGCTGGTCGAGGAGCGCGACGAGCCGCAAGGGCTCGTGTACGCCCTCACCGACCTGGGCCGTCACACGCCCGAGTTCGGGACGTAGTCTTTGGAGGTATGTGCCGCAACATTCGTCAGCTCCACAACTTCGAGCCGCCCGCCACGACGAAGGAAGTGCAGGAGGCTGCGCTCCAGTACGTGCGCAAGATCAGCGGCTCCACGAAGCCGTCGCAGGCCAACGCCCACGCCTTCGAGCACGCGGTCGAAGAGGTCGCGCAGGCGACCCAGCGTCTGCTCGACCAGCTCGTGACCAACGCGCCGCCCAAGGACCGCGAGGAGGAAGCCGCGAAGGCGCGCGCTCGGGCGCAGGCCCGCTACGCCGCGTAGGGGTCGGCGAACGGCATCACCGAGGAGCGGCAGGACCCGCCGCGCGGGTCTCGGCTCGGCGAGTCGTCTGAGTTGCGATCGTGTGAGTTCAGCCGGAAAACGAGAGTCAGGCTCCGCAGGACGCCGGGCGCCTCGCTCACCCTCCTCGATGCTGCCTTTCAGCGGCGCAGGAACTCCTGACAACGCCGTGGCTGGGCGCCCCGTCAACTCGCGCACGTCGTCGGACACGCCCGCGAGGGACCCGTCGCGGATGGCCTGGTAGGTCGAGACCCAGCCGGCGACCTCCCAGTCGGGGGCGCCGTACGAGGCGCGTGAGGCGAACGCCTCCTCGTCGGTCTCGTCGACGTACTCGACGCCCAGCAGGTCGGCGACCTCGGCGATCGAGAACGCGGACGGGCCCGTGAGGTCGAACGTCTCCCCGTCGCGCGGCGCGCGCAGCACGGCCACGGCGGCCGCCGCGACATCGTCGCGCAGGATCGCGGAGACGCGGCCGTCGCCCGCCGGGCCGCGGATCACGCCGTCGACGGCCAGGTTCGGCATGAAGTCCATGTACAGGTTCATGCGCAGGAAGGTCCAGGCCACGCCGGACGCCCGGATGTGCTCCTCGGTGGCCCAGTGGTCGCGGGCGAGCGTGAACGTGGCGTCGGGCGCCGCGTTGAAGAACGAGAGGTAGACGATCCGGGCCACGCCGGCCGCCACGGCCGCGTCGACGGCGGTCTTGTGCTGCTGGACGCGGTCGGCCGACTCGCCGGCCGGGATCAGGAACACGGTCTCGACGCCCTCGAAGGCGGCCCGCATGCCGTCGAAGTCGCCGTAGCCGGCCGCGATCCGCGCATCGCCGTACGGACGGCGCGCGATCAGGACCGGGGCGTCGAGCCCGGCGGCGACGCGGCGCCCGATCTCCCCCGTGGCTCCGGTGACGGCGATCACGGCAGGATGTGGTCGACGTAGCCGCCGTCCACCCGCACGGCACCGCCGGTGGTGGCCGACGCGAGGTCGGAGCTCAGGTAGGCGACGAGGTTCGCGATCTCGTCGGGCTCGATCAGGCGGCCGAGCAGCGAGTTCGGGCGATGCTCGGCCACGAACTGGCGCTGCGCGTCGTCCCACTCGAGCTCGGAGCCGACGAGCGAGTAGACGAAGTCCTCGACGCCTTCGGTGTGGGTCGGGCCGGCGATCACGGAGTTGACGGTCACGCCGCTGCCCTTCGCGGCCTTCGCGAACCCGCGCGAGACGCCGAGCAGCGCGGTCTTGGTCACGCCGTAGTGGACCATCTCCTCGGGGATCACGACCGCGGAATCCGAAGCCATGAACTGCACGCGACCCCAGCCGCGCTGCATCATGCCCGGCAGGTAGTGGCGCGTGAGCCGGATCGCCGACATCACGTTCACGTCCCAGAAGCGCTGCCAGGTGTCGTCGTCGATCTCCAGGACCGGCGTCGGCGCGAAGATCCCGAGGTTGTTGACCAGGATGTCGACGTCCGCGAGCGCGTCGAACACCCGCTGCGCGCCCTCGGCGGTGCTGACGTCGGCCGCGACCCCCTCCACGCCCAGCTCGTCCGCGACCGCACGGACCTTGGCCTCGTCGCGCCCGTTGATGGTCACCGCCGCGCCGCACCCCGCGAGCTTCGCGGCGATCGCGCGGCCGATGCCCTGGGTCGAGCCGCTGATGAAGGCCCTGCGGCCCGAGAGGTCGATGTCCATCCCGTCAGGCTACGCGCGCAGCCGGTCCCGCAGTCCGGAGGCGCGCGCGATCGGATTCCCCACCGCGGCGCGCACCGACGTCTCCGTGCCGACCAGCACCAGCTGCTTCTGCGCGCGCGTCACCGCGGTGTAGAGCAGCTCGCGCGTGAGGATCGGCGAGGCCGCCGAGGGCAGCAGCACGACGGCCGTCTCGAACTGCGAGCCCTGGCTCTTGTGCACGGTCATCGCGTACACCGTGTCCACCGCGGAGAGCCGGGTGGGTGCGAACGTGACCACCTCGCCGCGCCGCTCGAACGCCGCGCTGACGCTGCCCGGCGCCGTCGCCACGACCACGCCGGTGTCGCCGTTGCGCAGGTGCAGCGAGTAGTCGTTCTCCGTCACCAGCAGCGGCCGCCCCGCGTACCAGCGGCCGCGGTCGAGCTCGCTCTCCAGCCACGCCTCGATCCGCGCCATCCACACCGCCACGCCGTACGAGCCGTGCCGGTGCGCGCACAGCACCCGGAACGCGCCGAGCGCCTGCAGCGCCCCGGCGGCGTCCCCGGCCCGCGCCGCGGCGATCACGGCCCGCGCGGCCGCCAGCGCGGCCGCCCGCACGTCGCCGAGCTTGTCCAGGGCGTCCGGCGCGGCGATGTCCACGTCGATCCAGCGCACGCCTTCGGGCTCGGCGCGCAGGACGGACAGCACCTCCTCCGGCTGGTTGCGGCGGATCGCGGACGCGAGGTCGCCGATCCCGGCCCCGAAGCGGAAGACGTGATCGAGCGCCACGACGCCTTCGCGCCCGGCCTCGACGATGTCGCTGAGCACGGCGCCGGCCTCGATCGAGGAGAGCTGGTCCGGGTCGCCGACCAGGATCAACCGCGCCTCCGGCCGCACCGCCTCGACCAGCCGGGCCATCATCGACAGCGACACCATCGACGTCTCGTCGACGATCACGACCTCGTGCGGGAGCCGGTTGCCGCGATGATGGCGACGGCGGTTCGTGCCGGGCCGCGCGCCCAGCAGCTTGTGCAGCGTCGAGGCGCTGAGGCCGAGCATGAACTCGCGCGCGGCCTCGAAGCGGGGGTCGGCCGCGGCCTCGTGCACCGCCTCCTCCAGCCGCTGTGCCGCCTTGCCGGTCGGTGCGGCGAGCGCCACGAGCGGCGGCACCCCGCCGGACTGCTCGACCAGCAACGCCAGGATCCGCGCCACGGTCGTGGTCTTGCCCGTGCCCGGGCCGCCCGCCACGACCGCGAACCGCCGCCGCACCGCGGCCTCCGCCGCCGCGCGCTGGCTGTCGTCCGGCCCGCCCACGAACAGCCGGTCCAGGCCGGCTTCGAGCACGTCGGCGCGCACCGTGGCGGGCCCGAACGCGAGCAGATCCTCGGCGACGCGGCACTCCTCGCGCCAGTAGCGATCCAGGTACAGCGACGAGCCCACGAGCCGCAGCGGCCGGTTCGGGAACCCGTCCTCACCGACCGCGACGAGCGGGCTCGCCGCCAGCCGCGCGAGCCAGTCCTCCGGCGACGGCCAGGGCAGCTCGGACAGGTCGATCTCCTCGTCCTCGCTGTCCACGCTCGCCGTCTCGGCGATCCGCTGCAGGTCCACGAAGACGTGCCCGTGCCGCGGCGCGCGGACCGCCAGCGCCGCGGCCAGCGCGATCGCCTCGTCGGTCTCGCCCGCCAGCGCCGTCAGCCGCATGGCCACGTGGACGTCGGCGGCGGCCAGCAGCCCGATGGCGTTGAACGGCTCCAGCAGCCCGTCCGCGCGCACGGCGCGGCGGCCGTCGAACGGGTCCAGCTCCGGCGCGGTCATACCCCGTCCTCCAGCAGCTTGTCCAGCTCGAGCACCAGCGCGGCCGGCGCGCGCCACGTGAAGACGCCGCACGGCTGCCCATCGACCACCGGCGTGTCCGCGCCGATCATGCCGCGGATGAACAGGTACAGCACGCCGCCCAGGTGCGTCGCCGGGTCGTAGCCCGCCAGCCGCCAGCGCAGGTAGCGGTGCAGCGCCACCGTGTACAGCAGCGCCTGCAGCCCGTAGTGCGCGCGTTCCATCTCCTCGGCGAGCGCCGCCGGCCGGTAGTGCCAGGCCGTGAGCGGCTCGCCGGGCGCGGCGAGCCAGTTCGTCTTGTAGTCGACGACGTAGAACGCGCCGTCCAGCCGCAGCGCGAGGTCGATGCTGCCCGTGAGGTAGCCGCGCACCGCCGCGCGCAGGTCCGGGTCGCTCAGCCGGTCCGCGTAGCCCGCGAGCGGATCACCCGCCGGGAGGTGACGGCGCAGGACGTCGCCGATCGCGCTCGGCGTCACGGTGCCGACCGGCGCGTCCCCACCGGCCAGCGGCAGCTCGAAGTTCAGCTCGTCCAGCCGGTCCGAGCGCGGCACGTCGCACAGCCGCACGTTGTTCACGAGCGGGCCGAGCGGCGTCTCCATCGCGGCCCGCAGGCCGGCGATGGCGGCGGCACGGTCCCCCAGCTCCACGGGCCGGCGCGCCATCGTCTCCCCCACGTGCTGCGCCAGCTCGGCGTCCAGGTCCGGGCGCCGCGAAGTCCGCCGCCTCGAAGATCGTGTGCACGAACGTGCCGAACGCGGTGCCGCCCGGGCCTTCGCCGAGCAGCAGGGGCATGTCGGCCAGCTCGCCGGCGGGATCCTCGATCGGGGTCGGCGGCTCCTCCGGCTCGTCCTCGACGACACGTTCCTCCGGCTCGCTGGCCACGCGCGACTCGTGCGAATCGGCCGTGATGTCCGAGTACGACGTGCGCCGCCACTGCTGGTCGAGCTCACGGGCCAGCTCGGCCGCCGACAGCGCACCCGGCGGCGTCGGGTGGCTCACCCAGTACTCCGGCGCCGCGAGCGTCGAACGCTCGAGCGAGATCGAGCCCCCGGCGTCCGCCTGCAGGCGCATGAACGCGCGGATCGCGTCGTTGTCCAGCGGCGTGGCGGACCCGTCCGTGGCGATCGTGCCGTCGGGGGCGCGCGCGAACAGCAGCCGCCCGAGCGAGGAGTGCCGCGAGTCGAACGAGCCCGCCCACCACACGATCGCCTGGTGCTGCGCGCGGGTGAGCGCCACGTAGGCCAGCCGCAGGTCCTCGCCGCGCTGCTCGAAGATGAACTGCTTGCGGTGCTGGTCGTAGGTGGAGCCGCTGAGCCCCACGTCCACGCGCCGCGCGTTGCCGGCCGCCGTGTCGTGGTAGGCGACCGGGCCGCTGCGCGGGATGTAGCCCGGCTCCCACAGGTACGGGTAGTAGACGATCGGGAACTCGAGGCCCTTGCTGCGGTGGATCGTCAGCACCTGCACGGCCTCGTCGTCGGACTCCAGCCGGCGGCTGCGCTCCTCGTCGGCCTCCTGCTCGGCCGAGGCGATCCGCGCGCGCAGCCAGGTGACCAGCGCGGCCGTGCCCATCTGCTCGGTCTTGGCCGCGGCGTGCAGCAGCTGCGCGACGTGGCGCAGGTCGGTGAGCCGGCGCTCGCCCGACGTGTCCGCGAGCACGCGCCCGGGCAGGCCCTCGACCAGCGCGATCGTCTCCATCAGCGCCGCCACGCCCTTCTCGCGCAGCACCCGCGCCCAGTGGTGCAGCCGCTGGTGCACGTCCTCCCAGGCGTCGTCGTCGGCCGCCGCGACCTTCTCCGCCGTCCAGCCGAGGAACGGCGTGAGCGCGGCGGTGTGCGCGCGGCGCGGGTCGGCCGGGCGTTCGATGGCCGCCAGCAGCCGCATCCAGTCGCGCGCCGCGAGCGTGCCGAACACGCTCCCGGCGCCGTTGATGACGGCGGGCACGCCGACCGCGTCCAGCTCGTCGCGGATGAGCGCCGCGTTGCGGTGCGTGCGCACGAGCACGGCGATGTGGCCCGGGCAGACCGTGACCCGCGAGTGCCGGGTGCCGTCCTCGTTGCGGCGCTCGATCTCCGCACCCGAGTTCAGCAGCCGGACGAGGTCCGCGGCCAGGTCCTGGGCGATGTGCTCGCGCGCCGGCGCGTTGGAGGCGTAGCCCTGGCGGGTCATCGTCACGTCGTCGCGCCGCAGGAAGCGCACGCGCAGCGGCTCACTGACCGGCGCGCCCGTGAGCCGGGGCTCGCGGTTCGGCGGCGCCGCCTCCACCGTGCGATACACGATCCCCTCGTCGCCGAGCTTGGCGCCGCCGAACATCGTGTCGTAGGCCCGCAGCAGCCCTTCGTCGCTGCGCCAGTTGACCTGCAGCGTCGCCTGCGTGGTCGCCGCCCGCGCCGCGTCGAGGTAGGCGTAGACGTCCGCGCCGCGGAAGGCGTAGATGGCCTGCTTGGGGTCGCCGATCAGCACCAGCGTCCCGTCACCGGCGGCGAACGCGGCGCGCATGATCGCCCACTGCACCGGGTCCGTGTCCTGGAACTCGTCGACGAGCACGACGCGGTAGCGGGCCTGCAGCTTGCGCGCGACGTCCGCGCCCTCCGGGCCCGCCAGCGCGGCCTCCAGCCGGATCAGCAGGTCGTCGTAGGTGAGGATGCCCGCCCGCCGCTTGCGCGCCTCGAGCTCGGCCCGCACCGCGCACGCGAGCCGGTAGCGCATCGCGGGGTCGGTGTCCTGGGGCGCGCGCTCGGGCTCCAGCGCCGCGGTCGGATGCTCCATCGCCACGCGCGCGATCTGCAGCGCCTCGGCGCGCGAGATCCGCGGCTTCTCGTCCCAGTGGAAGCGACGGACGTAGAGGTCGTCGACGACCTCCACGAGCAGGTCGTCGATCTCCTCCACGACGGTCATGTCGCGCTCGACGTCGCCGGCCACGCCGAGGCTGCCGAGCGCCTCCTGGCAGAAGGAGTGGATGGTGGCGATCGTCGCCGCGTCGAAGTCGGCCAGTGCGCGGGCGAGGTTGGCGCGGCGCGTCTCGACCTCGTGTCTCGGTCCTTGGACGAGCAGCTGCACGACCTCGTCGCGGCCCGGATCGGCGCCGGCCAGGAACGCCTCCAGCCCGGCCTCCACCGCGACCAGGCGCTCCCGCACGCGGTCGCTGAGCTCGCCGGTGGCGATCCGCGTGAAGGTCACCAGCAGCAGCTGCTGCAGCGGCGTGCCCTCGGCGACGTAGCGCGCGGCCAGCGCCGCGATCGTGTACGTCTTGCCCGTCCCGGCACTCGCTTCCAGGACGGTCACGCCCGTCGGCAGCGGGCCGCAGACGTCGAACGGCGGTGCGCTGGTCATGCCTCGTGCACCAGCAGCCGGTCCCACAGGCGGCGGGAGAGCCGCCCGAACCGGGTCGTCTCCCCCGTGCCCCAGTCCTCGCCGTCGCGGAGCGGCCGCGCGAGCAGCTCCTCGAACGTGAGCACGCCGTCGAACGCGAGCTGGTGCTCGGGCTTGACGTCCTCCTTGTCGAAGTTCCACTCGGACTCCCAGTCGCGGCGCGCGGCGTCCTCCGGGTCGCGCTTGTCGCGCACGGCTTCCGCGTAGGCGGCGGTGGGCGCGCAGGCGATCGGCAGCGGCTCGCACATGCCGCGGTCGTAGAGGTCCGCGAGGATGGCGAGCTCCGCCCGCGCGTCCTGCGCGCTGAGCGTCGGCAGCTTGACGACCTTCACGCCGCCCGATCCGCGCCCGACGATCACGGCCTCGTAGCCGCGGTCCGGATACGCGGCGCAGAGCGCGACGAGCCGCACCCAGGCCCCGATCCGCTGGCGCGCCCCGACGCGCGAATAGCCGACGGCGCGCAGCACCGTCCCGGCCACGTGCGGCACCGTCCCGCTCACGCGGCGCCCGTCGTCGAGCACCACGCGCACGTCGACCGAGGCGGTCTGCGCCTGGCCCGCGCGGGCCACGATCTCCTCCACGATCGGCCGGACCTCCGCGATCGTCACGTCCGCCAGCGAGCCGGGCGGGAGCTCGCCGCGCGCGACCTCGGCGGCCACCGCGTCGTCCATCGACACGCCGGCGAGGCGCGCCGTCAGCATCCGGTCGCCGATCCGCCACCGGTCCAGGCCCTCGACCTCGACCGGGAGCGCGTCGGCCGGCTCGGTGGAGCGGTCGGCGACGCTCACCTCCAGCCGCTGGCCCAGGAACGCGCCGACCGGATTCGAGAGGAACCGCGCCAGGTCCTCGAGCTCGAGCACGGTGGCGGGCGAGCCGGGCAGTGGTGCGTCCAGAAACGCGCGCGGCTTCGGGCGGTCCGTCGCCAGCGCGCGGGCGCCCGCCAGCGTCACGTGGTCGAAGCTCCACGGCTTGCCGTCGACGAGCCGGCCGGGTTCGTAGTTGCGCGGATCGAACGGCTGCAGCGGGTGCTTGACCAGCACGTGGTCGCGGACGCGCCGGCCGTCGACGCGCGCGGTGCGGTCCGCCATGTCCAGCAGCTCCCCGACCGGCACCGCGGCCGGGCGCGCGATGTTCGTGCGCTCGTCGTTGCCGGTGTAGGTGATGATCAGCCGGTCCGTCGCCGCCATCAGCGCGTCGAGCAACATCTGGCGGTCCTCCGTGCGCGAGTCCCGGTCGCCGACGTGCGGGTCGTTGAGCAGCAGGTCGTCGCCGTCGCGCGGGGCCTTGCGCGGGAACGCGGCGTCGTCCAGGCCGAGCAGGCACACGACCCGGTGCGGCACCGAGCGCATCGGCACGAGCGTGCAGATCGTCAGGTGGCCGGTGCGGAAGTTCGCGCGCGTCGGCCGGCCCTGCAGGCGCTCGGCCAGCAGCGCGCGGATCTCGGCCGGCTCGAGCGTGCCGGCGTGGCCCGCCGCCTCGCGCACGACGTCGTCCAGCAGCCGCTGCAGCTCGCCGCGCTGCCAGCTGTCGCGCCCGCTGGTGGCCGTCAGCGCGTCGGCGGCCGCCGCGATCGCCGCCGCCCACTCCGGCACGGTCTGCGAGACGCTCAGCGCGTCGATGGCGACGCCGAGGCGCTCCACGAGCTCGCTGAAGCGGCCGGCGAGGTCGATCGAGCCGCTCTCCACGTCGTCCAGCGGCAGCACGTCGGCGAACAGGCGCTGGTCCTGCTCGCTCATCGTCACGCCCAGCAGCAGCCGGTCCAGGCCCTTGCGCCACGTGCCCGAGTCCAGCTTCTCGAGCTTGAACGGCGCGCGGTGGCCGGCGTCCAGGCCCCAGCGGATGCCGCTGTCGGCGATCCACTCCTCCACGCGCGTGAGCGCGTCGTCGTCCAGCCGGAAGCGCCGCCGGACGGGCTCGCGGTCGGCGAAGTCGATCACCTGCGAGGCCGTCAGCCGCTCCTCGGCCAGCTCCAGCAGCCGCGCGACGACGCCGAGCACGGGGTTCGTCTGGCGCAGCGAGCGGTCGGCGAGCCGCACCCGCAGGTCCGGCAGCCCGGCCGGCTCCGGGTCACCCTCGACGACGATGTCCCCCGCCCCGAACGTGGCCTGGATGAGCGGCGCGAAGACCTCGATGTCCGGGCACATCACGATCACGTCGCGCGGCTCCAGCGCCGCGTCCTCCTCCATCGCGTGCAGGATCGCGTCGCGCAGGACCTCGACCTGGCGCGCGCGGCCGTGGCAGGCGTGGACCTCGACGCTGCGGTCGTCGGGGTCCAGCGGCGGCCGGGCGTCGGCGTGGCCGGGGTGCGGCGCGCCCGCCGGGGCGGTGTCCTCGCGCACGCCGGCTTGGAGGCGGGCCAGCAGCGAGCCGGTCGGGTGCTCCACCGGATGCTCGGTGGAACTGAGGTCCGGGCCGAGCACGAGCTGGAGCTCACGCGCGTCGTGCCCCCACGAACCCAGCAGCCGGTTCTCGGGCGTTTCGACCGTGGGGTCCTCGGCGCGGCGCGTGACGCGCGGGGTGCCTTCGAGCCGGCGCCACAGCGCAGGCGACGGGTGCAGGAGGAAGAGCCGCACGTCGCGGTGGAGCGCGAGCGCTTCCAGCACGCGCAGCTGGCCGGCCGGGAGCCGGGTGAGGCCGAACAGCGAGAAGCGCGGCGGGAGGTCCGCGAGGGCCGGTTCGGCACGGAGCCGCGCGCACGCGGCCGCCACGCGCGAGGCCGGATCGGGCACGTCCAGGCGGGCGTTCAGGCGCCGCCAGAGCTCCGGCTGCCAGTGCTCCCCCTCGCCGCCGGCCCAGGCCTGGATGAGCTCGGGGCGCTGCAGCGCGTAGCGGTCGAACAGGTCGGCCAGGTGGCGCACGGCGGCGAACCGACGCGCGCGGCTCGCCTGCAGATGCGACGCGAGCGGCCGCATCCACGGCTCCCCCAGCACCTCGTCGACGACCTCCAGCAATGGCCACACCATGCGCTCCGGCAACCACGGGTCCGTCGCCGGGTCGATGCCCGAGGCCGCCGCCACCGCGTTGCCGACCACCGTCCGCGGGAACGGGAAGTCCACGTTGGCGCAGATGCCGAGCGCGTTCGACAGCCGCTGCGTGAGCCAGCGCTCCATCCCGCGCGTGGGGACGGCGATGACCTCGCGCGCGAACGGGTCGGGCGGCGGCTCCGCGAACACGCCGCGGAGGGCTTCAATGAGGCCGTCGGCCCGGTCGGATCGGTGGACGTGCAGCATGGGTTCGCTCAAGCAGTCGCGCGCGGGCCTGCAGACCTGACAGCGCTACCGCGAATACATGATGATCCCGACACCGGTCAGGCACACCAGCGCACCGATCACGTCGATAGCGATCCGGCTGGAAACCGTCGAAGACCATGCCCCACAGCAGCGAGCCGATGATGAACACGCCGCCGTAGGCGGCCAGCACGCGGCCGAACTCGTGGCTGGGCTGGAAGGCCGCGATGACGCCGTACGCGGTCAGCGCCATCGCGCCCAGCGCGACGAACGCGACGCCCTTGTGCTCCTTGATGCCGAGCCACACCAGGTAGGCGCCGCCGATCTCGGCAAGGGCGGCGAGGGCGAACAGCGCGATCGAGCGGGCGGTCACGGCCCGGATCTTGTCAGCCGATGCGGCGGGCGCCGACGTAGTGGCCGCCCCAGTACGCGTCGGTGCTCGAGTGCTCCATCACACCGCCGCTCGAGGTGGCCGAGACGACGGTCGTCTTGCCCGTGGCGATGCCGACGTGCGAGGCGCCCGGGCCGGCGGTGCTGAAGAACACGAGGTCCCCGGGGCGGATGTCTTTGCGGTCGACGGCGCGACCCATGCCCGCCTGCGCCTGCGAGTTGTGCGGGAGCGCGACGCCGGTCTTGCCGAAGGCGTACATCGTCAGACCGGAGCAGTCGAAGCCGCCGGGCGCGGTGCCGCCGTAGGCGTAGCCGTCGCCGATCCGGGCGCGCGCGGCGTCCACGACGCCGCCGGCTTCACGGGCCTCGGCGGCCCGGGCACGCCGCTCCTCCTTGCGCTCCACGAGCGCCCGCACGGTCGTGACCTTCGCCGCCTGGACGGCGATGGCTTCGTCGCGCGGCAACGGCGGATCATTGGCGGGTAAGGGTGCGGCGCTCGCCCCGGCGCACGGCAACGCGCACGCGATCAGCGCTGTGATCGGGACGAGCCGCAGCCTGGAATGGCGCGGCATCACTTCGGTCCTTTCGGTGGCAGGCCCGGGCGCGAGAACGCGCGACCAGTCGCGGGCCTGGACGAAGCGAAACACCGTAGCAGCAGGGCTTTTGCTTTCCTAATTGACAACATCTGTCATATATGACAGAATACTGTCAATGACGAACGCACGGACCATCCACGTCGCCCTGTACGACTCGCTCGCCGATTGGGAGGTCGGGCACCTGCTCGCCGAGCTGCGCACCGGCCGCTTCACCGGGACGCCGTTCGAGGTCGTCACCGTCGCGGAGACGACCGACCCGATCATCACCATGGGCGGCGTGCGGATGCTGCCCGACATCACGCTCACCGAGCTCGACCCGGCCGCCAGCGCGCTGCTCGTCCTGCCCGGCGGCGAGCTGTACGACGCGGGCGGCGGCGAAGCGTTCGCGGAGGCCGCCCGCCGCTTCCTCGACGCCGGTGTGCCCGTGGCCGCGATCTGCGGCGCCACCGCCGGCCTCGCCCGCGCCGGCCTGCTGGACGACGCGCCGCCACACGAGCGCCGCCGCCGAGTACCTCGCCTACACGGGCTACGCGGGCGGCGAGCACTACGTCGACGAGCGCGCCGTGGCCGACGGCAACCTCATCACCGCCGGGCCGCAGTCGCCGGTCCAGTTCGCCCGCGCGACGCTGGCGCACCTCGAGCTGGCGTCCGAGGCCAAGCTCGACGCGTACGAGGCCGTGTTCGACCGTGGCGACGCCTCCGGCTACCCGGCGCTGATGGCCGCGTGAGCACGCACCCGCCACGCGAGCAGTGGCCGGTCCCACCGCCGCTCTCCGAAGCCGGAGCCGTGCTCACCGACCTGATCCTGGAGACGTTCCGGCTCAACGCGCGGCTGCTCGAAGTCGCGCAGACGTTCGCCGCCCAGGGTGAGATGACGGCCGCGTGGTGGCAGGTGCTGGGCGGCGTGATCGACGAGCCGCGCAGCGTCGCCGACGTCGGCCGCCGCATGGGCGTGACGCGCCAGTCGGTGCAGCGGATCGCCGACGTGCTGGTCGAGCGCGGGCTCGCCGAGTACCGCCCGAACCCCGCGCACCGGCGCGCCAAGCTGCTCGCCTGCACGGAGGCGGGCTACTGGGCGATCCGGCGGATCTCGATCGCCCAGCACCCGTGGGCGGAGCGCGTGGGCGCCAAGATCGGAGTCGAGGCGCTGCGGCAGGCGCTCGCGACGATGCGCGCGCTCAACGAATCCGCATGATCGTCCCGCACTCGGAGACGTCGTCCGCGTACGTCCGGCCGGACGACTTGTAGCGGGCGTAGAACTCCCAGCGGCCGGTGCGTGAGGGCCGCAGGTTCGGCACGCTCCACACGCCGTCGCGCACCCGCACGGACGCGAGTCGCCGGGCACGGTTGGCGCCGGGCGCGTAGCCCCACAACTCCACCCGGCCCGAGCTCATGTCCCGATCCGTCGTCCCCGCGACGGCGTAGGCGCCCGCGGAGCGACGCACGAGCGTGAAGTCGAGCCGCACGCCCATCCCGCCCTGATAGTCGGGTGCCGTCGAGGTGATGAAGAACGGGCTCCCCTGCGCGGGCGTGATGTCCCACACGGCGTCGAGCGTGTCACTCGCCCACGGCGCGGCGGCGTACGCCGTGACGGTCTCCACCACCGCGGTGGCGCCGGGCGCGAGCGTGAGATCCAGGAAGAACCTCCCGCTCAGGTCGCGTGCCCCGTGGTGGCGCGACCACTTCGTGCCGCAGTTGAAGGTCGCCGACACGGCCCGCGGCTCGCCGACCGCGACATTGGCGCCGGACACGGTCATCGGCCCGGTGGTGGCGAGCGTGAGCGCCTCTGGCGCCGCGGCCGCGGTCATCGTCAGGCGGTGCGTGACCTTCGACGGGAGGTTCCCCGGCACGCCCTGGGCCGCGACGTCCACGGCGAACGACGGATTCGCGAGCGCGGATGCGGGCAGCGAGCACAACGAGAGGGCGGCGAGCGCCAGGGAGCGACGAACCATGGCGCTACTAGACCACCTCTCAGCGGTTGCTGCTCAGCCCACTTCGAGCGGAAGCCGCTCGTCCGCGGTCCACTCGCGCAGCGCAGTCGGCGTAGCGGACGCCGGGGATGTGCTCCTCGGCGTGCGCGGCGTCCCCGCGGTGCGGCGGTCCGCCACCCGGCGTGGCGGGCGGCCGGGAGTCGTGGCGTCGAGGAGGCGCGCTCTTTATGCGATCAGCGGCACCGCCGCCGGTTCCCACCCCGCGGCGAGCGTGGCCACGAGCGAGGGCGGAGTGATCACGTGTGCGGGAGTCGACGGCCGCGGCAGCGCGTCCGTGTACCCGGCCGGCGTCCAGCGCCGGAGCCGGTCGCCGTGGACGAGCCACGGGGCACCGTCGCGCACGATGAACGTGCCGTCGGGGAGGCGCGTCGAGGTCGGCTTCGTGGTGGCGCTGCCTGCGGCTGTCGTCGAGCCGCTCCGTGTGCAGCCGGGCGTTGATCTCCGGCGCCCGCTCGCCGGGATACGGCCACTGCGCGAGGAAGCGGTTGTAGTCCTCGCGCCGGCACTCCGCGCACGGCCGGTGCCCCGCGGCGAGCGCGGTCGCGTCGTCGAGGAAGAACAGCTCCGTGTACCGCCCGGGCCGCAGCAACGGGCGGCGCCGGTCCTTGAACTCCAGCCGGCACGCGATCCAGAGCTTGCCTGAGTAGCGGCGGCGAATCCGGCCCTCGGCGTCGTGCAGACACCCCCGGTTGCCGTACACGTGGCCGCGCGCAGGGTCGGCGATGATCTCGCCGAGTGGCGTCACGCGGTTCTGGAGCGGCACCGGCCGAGTATCGCTGATCGGTCAGACTGCGAACCCGCCCGGAAACTGGGAGAAGGCGTGCTGGAGCGTCACGAGATCGCCACGAGCCAGGTGGTGCGGACAGACGCTAGCGTGCGCGTGTGGACCGGCAACGGGAACGTCCCGAAGCGCTCGACGTCAAGCCTGAGACGCGAGCGGCGCCCGTGCCCGGCGCGGCCCACGGGAACGCCGCACTGGCGCGCATGAGCGCGGCCGATCGCGCGCTCGCGCTCTCCGGTCGCGCCGGCGGCAACGCGGCGCTCGCCCGCTCCGTACGGACGCTCGCCCGCGATGACACGGTGACCTCCGCTCCACCCGGGCGCGGCCAGACCACGCCGTTCGGCCAGTACTGGATCGTCCCGGACAGCACCTCGCAGTCGCTCGCGGGCATCACCGGCGAGCAGATCACCGAGACCGAGTTCGCCGCCGTGCAGGCCGTCTGGGACAAGCTCAAGGACGGCACCGGGAACGTCAAGCTCACCGAGACCGACGACAAGGGCGGCGACCACAAGGGCTTCAAGGACAAGGTCCTCGGCTACTTCGGCACGATGATGTCCCAGCCGAAGGGCCGCGCGCTGGCCGCCGGCCTGGTCAACGGCAGCCAGGCCGTCACGATCGGCCCGACGTCGTCGAAGAAGATCGCCAACGCGACTCGCGGCGCCGGCTCGCTCGAGAACGCGGACGGCACCGCCGGAGCCGGCGGCACGACGACGATCCGGATGGACGCCGACCTCACCGACACGAGCGTCACCGTGTTCGACAAGACCGGCAAGGAGATCCCCGCGCCGGGCTGGTCGGTCCTCGCCCACGAGCTCATCCACGCCGAGCACAACGCCGCCGGACGCAACCGCCGCAACCTCGCGGCGACCGACGGCGCCTACAGCAACCGCGAGGAAGAGGAGACGATCGCCACCGGCAGCGGCGTCACCGAGAACAAGCTGCGCGCCGAGCACGGGATGCCCGACCGCCATGGCCACGCCGGCACCGTGAAGTAGATGCAGGTCACCACCACCATCGACGGCGCGTCCCTGCACGTCCGGATCGAGAACGACTCCGACGCCACCGTGCACATCTTCGACAGCGCGCGGATGCCGTACTTCATCCTCGACGACGTGACCTGCTCGTCCTGTTCGGCGTCAACGCGCCTGACCCGGAAGTCGACTACTTCATGATCGAGATCCCGACGACGCGCCCGCTCGGAACCCGGTGCGGTCGTCGAGCACGACCTCGCACTCGACGCCGTGACGCTCGGCGACCACTACGAGACCGACCGTGAGACCACCGCGCTCGGAGCCGCCGCTCACGGTGCGCTGCGAGGTGGGTTGGGGCACGACGCCGATCGTGGAGTCCGAGCGGCACCTCTACTCGATCGAGACCGTCCTGGCCTGGCAGCAGCTGACGAGCGCGGAACCGGTCACTTTCAGCTGACCCGCCCCACCTCGAACGCGCGAACGTCAGCACGTGAAGCCATCACCGTCGCTTCTGCTGACTGCGGAGATCGCAGTGAAGGTGGCGGTGGACGCGCCAGAGGTGGCGGTAGATCACTGCTCATCCACGCTCCTGCAGGTCAGGGCCTGGGGTCACGGCGATCGGCGTCGGCGATGCACTGCCCCTGGTTCAGGTAGCCGAGGTCCATCCAGCCGCCGTTCTTGCAGTCGTCCTTGCTGTGCGTCGGCGGCGTCGGCGTGGACGCCGGGAAGACGGGCAGCGTGCTGGCAACCAACGGCGGCAACGGCTCGGGGGTGGGCTCCGGCACGATCGGCTCCGGCAGAATCGGCTCAGGCAGGATCGGCTCCGGGCTGGGACTCGGCGTTGGAAGCGGCTGCGGGGTCGGCTCAGCGGTCGGCTGCGGCGTCGGGAGCCACGGCGGCAACGGGCCTTGCAACAAGAGCGGTGGCAGCTCCGGCACAGGTGTGGCCGCAGCGGCGGCCGGCTGGGACGGCGGCGGTTCCGACGGAGCTGAAGCTGTCCCGTCATCGCGGCCGGGTGATGCTGTGGACGTGGCCTGCGCGCCGGCCGTGTCGCGCTCGGACTGCTCACTGCCACGGCCTTGCGCCGGCACACGGGCCGTGTCCTCGCCCGGCGGTGGGTCCACGCCGTCGGCTGGGGGAGTCTCTGTGCCCGCAGCCGGCGGAGTGCTCGGACTGGGCGACGCGGTCGGCACGCTCGGCGTCTCTGCCGGCTGGGCCGTCACGGCCGTCGACTGGCTGATGGCGGGCTGCGGCGAGTCGGAGGTCACGGGCAGCGTGTCCGCCGCCATGGCCCCGGCGACCACGGCCAGCGGCGCCGTGAGCATGGCGGACAGCACGCCCGCGATCTCGCCCGGCGCGATCGACAGTCGTTCGGCCACCCGGCGCGGCAGGGACGCGATCGCGGCCCACATCGCGGCCCCGCGCCGGTCCGAGTAGCAACTGATGAACGCGCGCGCCGCGTCGGGGTCGAGCTGCCGGCCGGCCTCCTGTTCGATGATCCGCAGCACTTTGGCGTGCGGCGTGGCGGCCCGATAGGAGCGCGCCGAGGCCAGGGCGTCGAACGTGTCGACGACACTGATGATCCGCGCTGCCAGCGGGATCTGCTCTCCGCTCAGCCCGTCCGGGTAGCCGCTGCCGTCCCATCGCTCATGGTGCGAGCGCACCGCCGCCGCCAGCGCCGCGTCGCCCAGGCTCTCGACCATCTTGCCGCCTTCGGCGGCGTGCTCCTTCATCAGCTCGAACTCGCCGTCAGTGAGCCGGCCGGGCTTGTTGACGATCGCCTCCGGGATCCGCAGCTTGCCGATGTCGTGGATCATGGCCGCGGTCCGCACTCGGTGGGCTTGCTCGTCGGGCAGGTCCAGGCGGTGCGCGGTCATCGCGGCGTAGCGCGCGACGCGACGCGAATGGCCGTCCAGGTAGGGGTCCTGGGCGTCGAGCGCGACGCCGAGATCACGCAAGATCTCACCCTTGCGCTCAGCATCGGCGGTGCCGGCCTGGTCGAGCAGATCATCGGCGCGTCCGAGCCGGCGCTCCATGCGCCCGCGCCGCAGCCACCCCCACAGCAGCAGGTCGCTGAACAGCGCATCCCCCGTGGTGCGGCGGCGCCAGTATGCGCTCCCGAGGCTGGTCGCGGCAAGCGCCAGTAGCGCCGAGAGCGCCACCCCGGTCCACACGCTGCTGATCACCCCCAGCGCTCCGAGCGCGCCGACAATCACCGCCGGCAGCACCATCACCGCCGCGGTCGCGACCACCATCTGGGCCCAGTGCGGGCGTCCGGACACACGCGAATGGTGCGCTCCAACGCTCCCGGGCGCAACCACGCCGACCGACACAACCGGACATCTCGCGTCTCCTCGTGCGAGCACGCCACGCGAATCGACCGGACACGACATCTCGTGTCCGGTCGGACAACTGACTACTTGATGGCGTCGTAGACCTTGAACATCGGCATGTACATCGCGATCACGATGAAGCCGACGATGCCGCCCACGAGGATGATCATCACGGGCTCGAGGATCGAGGTGAGGGCCTTGACGGCGGCCGAGACCTCGGCCTCGTAGAAGTCGGCGACCTTCGAGAGCATCGCGTCCAGGTTGCCGGTCTCCTCGCCCACGGCGATCATCTGCGCGACCATGCCGGGGAAGATCGGGGCGGCCTTGAGCGGGTCGGCGATCGAGCCGCCGGACTTGACGGACTCGATGACCTCGGCCATGGCCTTCTCGATGACCGAGTTGCCGGCGGTCTGGCCGGTGATCTCGATGGCCTGCATGATCGGCACGCCGGCGGAGTAGAGCGCGGCGAAGGTGCGCGACCAGCGGGCGAGCGCGATCTTCTGGACGGTGACGCCGATCTTGAACGGGAACTTGAGGCGGATGCGGTCCCACTGCGGACGGCCCCAGCGTGCTCGTGCGCCACTTCTTGAAGGCGATCGGCCCGCCGATGGCGGCGGCGATCAGCAGGTACCAGCGGCCGGTGACGATCGTCCGACATCTGCACCGTGATCTTGGTGATCATCGGGAGGTCGCCACCGAAGTCGGCGAAGACCTTGACGAAGACGGGAACGATGAACGCGATCAGGCCGATGAGCACGCAGAGCGCGAAGGTGAGCACCACGACCGGGTAGGCCATCGCGCCCTTGACCTGGCGGCGCAGCTCGTCGTCCTTCTCGAGCTGGTCGGCGATCCGGTCCAGCGAGGACTCGAGCACGCCGCCGGTCTCACCGGCGCGCACCATGGCGACGTACAGCGGCGAGAAGATCTTGGGGTGCTTGGCGAGCGCGTCGGAGAAGGCGAGGCCGGACTCGATGTCCTCGCGCACGGCCCCGATGCAGTCCTTGAGCTTCTTGTTCTCGAGCTGGTCCTCGAGCACGTAGAACGCGCGCAGGAGGGTCATGCCGGACGAGATCATGGTCGCCAGCTGGCGCGTCATGACCGTGAGCTCGGTCGCCTTGACGCGCTGGAAGATCGTGATGTCGGCGCTGAACGCGGACTTCTTCTCGGCGACCTCCATCGGCTTGAGGCCGAGGGCGGACAGCTGCTGCTTCGCGTCGTCGCTGGACGACGCCTTCAGCTCGCCCTTGGAGGGGACGCCGGCGCCGTCGAGCGCCTTGTAGGTGAACACCGCGGCGCCCATCAGACGGCCACCGGGGGAGCCATCGTGCCGACGCCCTGCACCAGGCGGCGCATCTCGGCCGGCTGGGAGGAGCGGCTCTCGGCCATCGCCATCGTGATCTTGCCCTCGCGGACGAGGCCGGCAAGCGACGAGTCCATGGTCTGCATCCCTTCGGCGCCGCCCGTCTGGATGAGCGAGTAGATCTGGTGCGTCTTGCCTTCGCGGATCAGGTTGCGGACGCCCGGCGTGGGGATGAGCACCTCGGCGGCGACGCAGCGGCCCTGACCGTCAGCGGTCGGCAGCAGCGTCTGCGTGACGATGCCCTGCAGGCCGATCGCGAGCTGCGCGCGGATCTGGCCCTGCTGGGAGGGCGGGAAGACGTCGATGATGCGGTCCACGGTCTGGGGCGCGTCCTGGGTGTGGAGCGTCGCGAACACGAGGTGGCCGGTCTCGGCCGCGGTCAGCGCGGTGCCGATCGTCTCCATGTCGCGCATCTCGCCGACGAGGATCACGTCCGGGTCCTGGCGCAGCGCGGCCTTCAGGCCCATGGCGAAGCTCGGGGCGTCCTGGCCGATCTCGCGCTGGTTGACGATGCAGCGCTTGTGGCGGTGCAGGAACTCGATCGGGTCCTCGATGGTGAGGATGTGCTCGTCGCGCGTCTCGTTGATCTCGTTGATCAGCGACGCGAGCGACGTCGACTTGCCGGAGCCGGTCGGGCCGGTCACGAGCACGATGCCGCGCGGCTTGGAGGCGAACTCGCGCACCACCGGCGGCAGGCCGAGGCGCTCGATCGGCACCGTCTCGGACGGGATCAGGCGGAACGCGGCGCCGAGCGTGCCGCGCTGGAAGAAGGTGTTGACGCGGAAGCGGCCGACGGCCGGGACGGAATACGCGAAGTCCAGCTGCCAGTCGGTCTCCAGCACCTGGCGCTGGGAGCTCGACAGGATCGCGTAGACGATCTCACGCGTGTCGGTCGGCGTCAGGTTCGGCATGCCCTCGAGAGGAACCAGCGAACCGCGAACGCGGATGGTGGGCGGAGCGCCCGAGGTGATGTGGAGGTCGGAAGCCTTGTGCTCGACGACCTTGAGCAAAATGTCCGCGAAGTCGAATGTTCATGCCATCCCTGTTATCGGCAGGGACGGCGCGCGGCTGTAGGAGGCACTCTAGCGTGTGCCGGCGACGCGGGCGATCTCGGCGATCGACGTCAGGCCGCGCCGGACCTTCTCCAGCCCGTCCTCACGCAGACGCATCATGCCCTCGTGCACGGCGGCGTGCGCGATCGTCTCGGCGGGCTCGCGCGCGACGGCCAGAGACCGGATCGTGTCGCTGACCCACATGACCTCGTAGAGGCCGATCCGGCCCTTGTAGCCGGAGCCGCCGCAGCGGGCGCAGCCGACGGGCTCGTAGGCCTCGAGGTCGAGGCCGACGTTGAAGCCGTTCGCGCGCATCACCTCGGACGTGATCGTCGTGCGGCGCTTGCACTCCTCGCACAGCAGGCGGGCGAGGCGCTGGGCGACGACGCAGTCCACGGCGGAGCCCACCAGGAACGGCTCGACGCCCATCTCGATCAGGCGGCTGACCGCGCCCGGGGCGTCGTTGGTGTGCAGCGTGGAAAGCACGAGGTGGCCCGTGAGCGCCGCCTCGATGGCGATCTGCGCCGTCTCGCGGTCGCGGATCTCGCCGACCATGATGATGTCCGGGTCGGCACGCATCATCGAGCGCAGGCCGGAGGCGAACGTCAAGCCCGCCTTGTTGTTGACCTGGACCTGCGTGATGCCCGTCAGCTGGTACTCGACCGGATCCTCGATCGTGATGATGTGCTTCTCGACCGTGTTGAGCTGGTTGAGCGCGCCGTAGAGCGACGTCGACTTGCCCGAACCGGTCGGGCCGGTGACGAGCACCGCGCCGTGCGACTGCGAGAACGCCTTCGTGAAGCGCTCGAGCGCCTGCGGGAGCATGCCCAGCTGCTCGAGCTGGATCATCACCTTCGACTGGTCCAGGATGCGCATGACGCATTTCTCGCCGTACTGCGACGGCAGCGTGGCGACGCGCAGGTCGATCGACTTGTCCCCCACGCTCCATCGAGATGCGGCCGTCCTGCGGGATGCGGCGCTCGGCGATGTCCAGGTCCGAGAGGATCTTCACGCGCGAGACGACCGCGGGGATGGCGCTCGCCGGCACGGTCGCGGCCTCCTGGAGCACGCCGTCGATGCGGTAGCGGACCCGCATCTCCTCTTCCTGAGGCTCGAAGTGGATATCCGACGCGCCGCGCTCCACGGCCTCGGCGATGACACGGTGCACGAGCTGGATGACCGACGAGTCCTCGCCGGCGGCGCCGAAGTTGATCGGCTGGTTCTCGCGCATGTCGTAGAGCGGCGCGGCGGTCGTGGCCGCGGCGGGCGCCGCGGCCGGATCGTCGGTGATCTCGAGCTCCTCCGGGGCGACGGCGCCGTCGCCGAAGTTCGGGTCCTCGAGGCGCTGGAGCAGGCGCTCGACGTCCGCGAGGCTGGACACCGCGGGGCGCACCTCGTAGCCCGTCATCACGGCGATGTCGTCGATCGCGAGCACGTTCGCGGGATCGACCATGGCGACGATCAGTGTGCGATCGCCGGTGAAGGCCACCGGGACGGCCCGGTACCGGCGGACGGCGGCGGGCGTGACCAGCTTGGCGGCGTCGGGATCGACGCGGTAGAGCCCGAGGTCGATGTGGTCGAGGCCGAAGCGCTCGGCGACGGAGCGGCTCAGCTGCTCGTCGGAGAGCGTGCCGTCGGTGACCAGGACGCGTTCGGGGGCGGAGCCGTTCGCGTTCCCGCGCTCGATCGCGAGATCCATCGTGCCGCGGTCGACAAAGCCGAGGTCCACGATCACGTCCGTCAGGACACGGCCGGAGCCGCCGCGCCGGGTGGGCGTGGTGATGCCGTTGCCGCGCCGCGGCCGGGGTGTGGTTTCGAACGTGGAGCTCATGGAGTGATGTCTGCGACAGCCTCCCGCATCGCCTGATCGGGAGCCGTCCGGCCGGTCCAGCGCTCAAGCGAGGCTGCGCCCTGGGCGACCAGGATCTCCAGGCCGTCGACCACCTCTGCTCCGTTCGCCTTCGCGACGTTCAGGAGCAGTGTGCCGCCGTTCCGGTAGACCATGTCCACCACCGTGCATCCGGCACCCAGGTCATCGGCCTCGAAGGGCAGTTCCTTGAAGGTGGCGGACGGGTCGTGGAGGCCGACGCTCGTGCAGTTCACGACGATGTCGGCCGGCTGCGCGCTGACGACAGCGCCGAACTCCTCCGCGAGCGCCTGGGCTTTCGCCTCGGTGCGGTTCCACACGCGGAGCTCTTTGACTCCCGCCTGCTGGAGCGCGTACAGGATCGCGCGGGCCGAGCCTCCCGCCCCGAGGACGAGCGCGGTCTTCTCGTAGGCGGAGGTGTGGAGGGAGGTCAGGAAGCCGGTCGCGTCCGTGTTGTCGGCGTGGATCCGGCCGTGCTCGAACGTGAGCGTGTTGGCGGCGCCGATGGCCTTGGCCGTCTCGGTGGCGTCGTCCGCGAGCGCGAGCGCCGCTTCCTTGTGCGGGATCGTCACGTTCACGCCGCGGAAGCCGGCGGCCGGCAGGGCTCGGACGGTCTCCGTGAAGAGGTGTGGCGGAAGCGGGAGCTTCTGGTACCGCCAGGTCGACAAGCCCAGGTGGGCGAGCGCGGCGTTGTGCATCTGCGGCGACCGTGAGTGGGCGACGGGCCAGCCGCACACACCCAGGCGCATCAGCCGTCGCCGCGGGACGCGTTGTAGCGCGCGACGTCCTTCTCGAACTCGGAGTACGTCGTGGAGAACGCGTGCTCGCCGGAGTCGTCGTTCGCCTTGCGCACGTAGTAGAGGTACTTCTTCGTCGACGGCTTGGCGGCGGCCTTGATCGAAGCCAGGCCCGGGTTGCCGATCGGCGTCGGGGGCAGCCCGCGGTTGAGCCGTGTGTTGTACGGCTCGTCCTTCTCGATCTCGGACTGCTTGATGCTCTTCGTCCAATTGTTCGTCGAGTAGCGCGTCGTGGCGTCGATCCCCAGCGGCATACCCTCTGCGAGCCGGTTGTAGATGACCGCCGAGACCAGTCGGCGCTCCCTGGCCAGCTGGGCCTCACGCTCGATGAGGCTCGCGATGATGAGCACGTCGTAGCGGCTGAGGTTCTTGCGCTTCGCGTAGGTCATGTCGACCTTCTCGAAGTTCTCCTCGAACGCGTCGAGCTGCTGCTTGACCAGGTCGTTGGCGGAGGAGCCCTCCGGCAGCGTGTACGTGGCCGGGAACAGGAAGCCCTCGGCGGTCTTCGTGCCCTTGGGGGCGCCGAGCTCGCGGATCCGCTTGAGCGTGGCCTTGGAGCCGCTCGCCTTCGCGTACTCGCCGCTGACCTTGTCGGACTTGTCGACGACGGGCGCGTTCTCGCGGCGCGACGGGCCCTCGACGAGCGTCAGGTCAACGGTCGGGGCGGGCGTGCTCGCCACCGGCGCCGCGGTGAGCTTGGCGATCGCGTCGTCGTTGCTCATGCCCTTCTGCAGGGTGTACTTGCCGGGGCGCAGGCTGCCGCGGCTGCCGTCCACCGTGGCGCTGAGCTCGAAGAACCGGGCCGAGTCGACGACGCCCGCCTCGGCGAGGATGGTGCCGATCTCGCCGGCGTCGGAGTTCTCGGGGATCGTGACGGCGACGGTGCCCTCCGCGTCCCCGTGGAACGGCTGGAAGGTCGCGTTGGCGACGTACAGCAGGCCGAGGAGGATCACGAGCGCGATCACGGCGAAGATCCGGCGGCCCCAGTGACCGTTGCCCGTACCGCGGCCGACGTTCGCGGGCGGGGGCGTCTTGCGGGCACGGCGGGGTGCGTTGGGCGCGGGGCGCTTGCGCGGGGTCGCGGCGGCGGCACCGCTCGCGGCGCGCGGCGGCGCGGGGCGCAGCGGCTTGGCGGGCGGAGGCTCGAACTCCTCGTCTTCGTCGAACACGTCGTGCTCGGCGGTGGCCGTGGTGCCGCGGCGGCTGGCGACGATCTCGGGCTCCCCGGCGTGCGGGTCGCCGAGCGGGGCCTCGTGCTCCTCGGTGTGGAACGACGGCGTGAACTCGACCGTCGGCTGGTGGAGATGCTCGCTCGGCGGGATCGTCGCGGCGCGCGGCCTCCGAGGCCGGCTCCAGTCGCGGCCCGGCCGGCTGCTCGTGCGGCGCGGCCTCCGGCGGCGTCTCGACGTGGGGCTCCTCACGCGGCGCTTCGACGCGGGGTTCGTCGCGCGGCGTCTCGACGTGGGGCTCCTCGCGCGGCGCCTCGACGCGGGGCTCCTCGCGCGGCGCCTCGACGCGGGGCTCCTCGCGCGGCGCCTCGACCCGCGGCTCTTCGACCCGCGGCTCCTCCGGTGCTTCGACGCCGGACTCCTCGCGCGGCGTCTCAAGCCGCGGCTCATCGCGCGGCGCCTCGACGCGGGGCTCCTCACGCGGCGCCTCGACGCGCGGCGACTCCGGCTCGAAGACGGGCGGCGGCGCCGGCTCCTCAATCGGCTCAGGCTGACGCTCCACCGCGGAGGGGCTCGACGTCCGGCGGGCGGACGGTGTCCTCGAAGGCCTCAGGCGGCAGGGGCTGACCCGCGCGGCGGGCGGCGCGTTCAGCCGCGGCGCGAGCGCGGTCGTCTGGGCTGCGGGTTTCCGAGCGCTTGCCGAACAACGTACGAAAGCGGTAGTGACCCTGGCTCCGGGGGGATTCCCGGCTCTCCTCAGGGGCAGCGACCAGTGGGCAATGCTAGCGCCCCCTGCCGACGGAGTTACCCCGTGACGCGGTCTTCGGCCTCGAGCACGAGGTGAGACGGGGCGCCGTCGTCGCCCGTGGCGAGCGTCAGCGTTCCGACAACCGGGACCATCAGGCCCTGCCCGTGCATGTACGTGCTCGCGACCTCGACCGCGTGCAGCTCGCCCGATCCGAGCCGGCGCAGCTGCTCGAGCTGGTCCTTGTACTCCTTGCGGTCGTGCGGCGACGGCCACGCGGCCTTCATGAACTCGTGCTCCTTGTAGCCCACGAGCTTCGTGAACGCCGGGTTGAGCTCCGTGAACTTGCCGTTCAGGGCGAGGATCGCCATCGGGGCGTGCGCGTCATCGAAGCCGTGACGTTCCTTACGCTCGACCGGCTCGACGCGCGGAGCGGTGAGCGCAGGCGTGGTGGGCTGCGGCCGGCGCGTCTGCGCGTTGCGCTGCGCCGCCAAGCCGAGGATCTGCTGGAAGACCTCCGTGACGCGCTCGGTCGAGCCGTCGTGGAGCGCGGCCTTGCGCGCCTGCTCGGCCTCGCGACGCGCCATCACGGCCGCCTGCCCGGCTGAGCTCAGGCCCGCCTTGAGCTCTTCGAGGCTCGAGAGCGCGTACTGGAGCTCGGACTGCATCGCCTCCATCCGGTCGTCGCCGCGCTTGGCTTCCTCGCGGAGGGTGACGAGTTCCGAGCGCAGGGCGTCGAGACCGTCGCGAACGCCGCCGATCTCGCTCTTGAGCGCCATGCCGGTGTCGACCACGGTCTCGCCGAGCCGGTCGACCTGGTGGCCGACCGTGTCCAGTTCCCCGCGCAACGCCGCGGCGCGCTGATCGATCGAGGAGAGCCGCGAGTCGAGCCCGTCGGTCGCGGCCCGCGCTTCGGACGCGTCGCTGCGCGCGCTCGCGACGTGATCGCCGAGCAGCGCCGTGCGAGCGGCGTGCGCCTCCACGTCGCGGCGGGTGGCGGCGACTTCCTCGGTCGCGCGCGCCGCGTCCTCGCGAGCCGCGTTCGCGGCCTCGCCGGCGACGACGGCGGCCTGACGCGCACCGAGCGCCTCCTGCTCGGCCGCGATGACCTGCCCGCTGATCGCGCGCACGTCGGCCAGGACGGAGCCGGCGCCGCGATCGACCTGCGCGATCCGCTCCAGCGCCTCGTCGACCCGACGCCGCAGACCGCCGATCTCGCCGAGCCGCTCCCGCAGCGCGTCGACCTCGTCGCGCCCGGCGAGCGTGGCCAGGTCCTCGTTGCGGGCGAGCCCGTCGAGCTGCGCGCGCAGCGCCGCCAACTCGTCGCCGCCGTCGCGCGCGGCAAGGCCGTCGAGCCGCTCGCGCAGCGCGGCCACTTCGTCACGCCCGGCGAGACCCGCGAGCTCGTCCCGCCCGGCAAGGCCGCCGAGCCGCGTCCCGCAGCCGCGGCGAGCTCGTCGCGCGCGGCGAGGCCGTCGAGCGCGCTCGCGCAGAGCCGGCGAGCTCGTCGCGCGCCGGCGAGGCCGTCGAGCCGGTCGCGCAGCGCGGCGACTTCGTCACGCGCCGGCGAGGCCGTCGAGGCGCTCGTGCAGCGCGGCCACTTCGTCACGCCCGGCGAGACCCGCGAGCTCGTCCCGCCCGGCAAGGCCGTCGAGCCGGTCGCACAGCGCGGCGAGCTCGTCGCGCGCCGGCAAGGCCGTCGAGCCGCTCGCGCAGCTGCGCCGAGTTCGTCGCGCCGGCGAGGCCGTCGTGCCGCTCGCGCAGCGCGGCGAGCTCGTCGCGCGCCGCGAGGCCGTCGAGCCGCTCGCGCAGCGCGGCGACCTCGTCGCGCCCGGCGAGGCCATCGAGCGCTCGGCAGCTCGCGCCGTCACGGCCGGCGAGCTCGTCGCGCGCGGCGAGACCGTCGAGCCGGTCGCGCAGCGCGGCGACCTCGTCGCGGCCGGCGAGGCCGTCGCGCAGGCGGCGAGCTCGTCGCGGCCGACGAGGCCGTCGCGGAGCGCCGCGAGTTCGTCCGCGCGCCGGCGAGGCCGTCGAGCCGCTCGCGCAGCGCGGCGAGCTTCGTCGCGACCGGCGAGCGCCGTCGCGGCAGCGCCGTCGAGCTCGTCCCGCCGCCGGCAAGGCTCGTCGAGGCGCTCGCGCAGCGCGGCGAGCTCGTCGCGGCCAACCAGGCCGGCGAGGTCTTCGTGGCGCGCGAGGGCGTCGAGCTCCTCGCGTGTCACCAGGCCCGCGAGCTCGTGGCGGCCGGGCAGCTGGTCGACGCGCTCGCCGAGGGCGGCGACGTCGTCGGCGCGGGCGAGGAAGTCGATCGCGCCGGTGCGCTCGGCGAGATCGTCGACGCGGCGCGCGGAAGCTCGCCGAAACTCGGCGAGTCGTCGCCGAGCGCGGCGAGACGAGCGTGGAGCGCGGCGATCTCGCGCTGCGTCCGCAGCGCGCAGCGGCTCTCGCTCGAGCGCGCGTCGGCCGTGCGCGCGAGCGCGCGCGCAGTCTCGGCGCCCGGCGACGTCTTCCTGGCGCGCGACGGCCTCGCGCAGCGCGGCGAGCTCGCGCGCGCGGCGGCCTCGTGGCGCGCGACGGCCTCACGCAGCGCGGCGAGGTCGCCGGCGCGGCCTCGCTGCGCGTGGCGACGGCGTCGCGCAGCTCGGCGACCTCGGCCCGCCGTGGCGCGCCGCCTGCGCGCAACGCGTCGTGGCGCAGCGAAGCGCGGCCTCGCCCGTGCGCGCGACTGCGCTCGACGGAGCGGCGGTCGCCGCGCGGCGTCTCGATGTCGCGCAGCTCGGCGTCCTCGCGGCCGCGCCGACCGTCTCGCGCAGCGCGGCGACCTCGGTCGCGGGCGCGCCAGCGTCGCGGCGAGGGCAGCGCGGATCGAGTCGAGGTCCGACGGTGCGGCGGCCTGCAGCGCCTCGACGGCGCCCTCGTTGTCCGCCACGGCCTGGCGCAGACCGGCGAGGTCGACGCCCAAAGACTGGCGCAGCTCGGCGAGCTGGTCGGCGGTGGCGAGGTCGGCGACGCGGGCGCGCAGCGCCTCGGTTGACGCGGCCAGGGCGTCCACGCGGTCGTCGGAGGCCGAAGCGCGGAGCTGCTCGCGGACGGCGTCGGCGCCGCGCTGAACCTGCTCGACCCGCTCCAACGCACCCGCGAGCTCGGCGCGAGCCGCGCTCCGCTCCCGTTCGCGGTCGCGTTCCAGGCGCTCCACCGTGGCGGCGAGCTCGGAACGGATCGCGTGCGCGGCCGCCTGGTGCTCGGCGCGCACCTCCTCCAGCTGCGCGGCCACGTTCGACGCGCCGCCCACACGAGACAACGCCTCGACCGCGCGAGCCTCGGCGGCCGCGATCTCCGACGCCAACCGCGCGTCGGCCGCGGCGCCCTCGCGCTCCAGCCCGTCAAGCCGGGCCGAGACCCGCGCGGCAGCGGCCTCCGAAGCGGCCAGCACGTCCGCGTCGGCCCGTTCCAGCCGCGCCAGCCGGCGCTCGGCCTCGTGGCGATCGAGCTCGCTCGGCACGCCGGCCACGGCCCGCTGCACCTCGCCGCGCAACGTCTCAGCATCCCGCGCGGACTCCCGGCGCGCCTCGTCCAGCTGCGCGGGCAGCCCGCCGGCGACGCGCTCGAGCTCGTCGATGCGCTCCATCGCGCTCAGCAGGCGGGCGACCACCGCGGCGGCGTCGTCAAGGTCGTTCAGCCCGCCCTGGATGCCCGGGTCGGTGTTGGTCAGCCGCTCCTCGGACGCGGCGTCCGCCAGCGCGCGCTCAGCTTCGCGGCGCGCGAGCTCGGCCTCCACCCACGGCGTCGCGGCCACCGGCTTGAAGACGACCAAGGTGCCGGCGGTGCGTCCCTCCCACGGCTGCGCGACCGGCTCCAACGCCGTCTTCAGCGCTCGAACCACCACGGGGTGCTGCTGCCGCATCCGCAGCAGCATCAGGTTCAGCGGCAACTCGAAGGACAGATCCTCCAAGAACAGTGAGAAGTCGAAGCCTTCGTCGAGCTTGACCGGGACGAAGACCGCCTCGAGCGGGAACGTCTCGCCGTCCGAGCGACGGCCCGTGACCGTCACGGAGCCCGGAACGCGCGGCGACTCACCCGCGTCGAGGAACCCACGCCACGCCTGCGCTTCGGGCGACAGCGCGCCGCCGATGAGCGTCTCGAAGAACCCCTGCCCGAGAATGTCCTCGCTCGGCTGCGCGAACAGCAACTCGGCGGGCTCGGACCACTTGGAGACCGACCCCTGCCCGTCGGTGAGCACGAAGAAGCCGTTGATGACCTGCCGGAGCAGGGTGTCCAGCGGCTCAGCCAGCTCGGCGAGCACCTCGTCCGCGGTTGTCGACTCCAAGAGGTTCATCCCCCAGGGTCATCGGCACGAGGGTCCGTCTCCTTATGCGGTCGGGCCCCTCGCGAGCCATTCCTCCAACAGCACAGCGGCCGCGCGGGAGTCCAGCGAGGCGCTTCCGCCCGCCTGCAGAGCCAAGGACGTCGTGAAGCGCTCGTCGTAGAGCTCGACGGGAATCTGTAGCGAACGAGACAACCGCTCGGCGAACTCGCGCACCTCGATCGTCTGCGCGGAGTCTCCCCCGCGCAGCGAGACGGGCAACCCGACGACGACCCGCTCCGCTTCAAGCGCAGCGATCCGCGCCCGCAGGGACGCGAACCCCTTCTTCGAACTCGGACGCAGCACCGGCTCGAGCGGCGTCGCGAGCGTCCCCGTGGGGTCACTCACCGCGACGCCGCAGCGCGCCGAGCCGTAGTCAAGCGCCAGAACCCGCAAGCGCGCGTTCGATCTCGGCCCGCGCCGCCACCAGGGCGTCCGGCAGCTTGGACGGGTCCTTGCCGCCGGCCTGCGCCATGTTGTCGCGCCCGCCGCCGCCACCGCCGACGACCGCCGCCGCGATCTTCACCACCGCGCCGGCCTTCACGCCCAGCGCCACGGCACCCGGCGTCGCGGACACGAGCAGCGAGGCACGGCCCTCGCCGGGCGCGCCCAGGACCACCACGGCCGGATCGCCGAGCTGCCCGCGCAGCTTGTCCGCGAGGTCCGGCAGCGCCTTCGGGTTCGGCACGTCGCGGATCTCGAAGATGGCCTTCACGCCGCCGATCTCCACGACCTCGCCGACCGACGTGTCCGCCGCGCCCGCGCCCTTCTCGAGCGCCTTCTCGGCCTCGCGGCGCTTGGCGACCGCCGTCGCCGCCGCCTCGGCGACCGTGTCCGGCTGCGTGCGCAGCGCGACCGCCGCGGCCGTCAACTCGCGATCGTGGCGGCGCAGGAGCGAAACGCCCAACGGCCCGGTGATCGCCTCGATCCGCCGCACGTTCGCGGCGCTTGACGTCTCCTGCGTGATCTTGAGGACACCGATCTCCGCGGTGGCGCGGACGTGCGTGCCGCCGCACAGCTCGCGGGAGAACCCGCCGTCGCCGACCTCGACCATGCGCACGACGTCGCCGTACTTCTCGCCGAACAGCGCCATCGCGCCCAGGGACTTCGCCTCGTCCAGCGTCGTCGTCAACGCCCGGACCGGCTGGTTCTCCAGGATCATCTCGTTCACGCGGTCCTCGACCCACTCACGGTCCTCCGCGCTGAGCGGCGCGCCGTGCGTGAAGTCGAAGCGCAGCTTGTCCGGGCCGACGTAGGAGCCGGCCTGGTGCACGTGACCGCCGAGGCGCTCACGCAACGCGGCATGCAACAAATGGGTCGCCGTGTGGTTGCACTCGGTCGCGCGCCGGGCGCGGCGATCCACGCGCGCCCACACGCGCTCGCCGTCGTGCAGCTCGCCGGTGAGCGGCTCGAGCACCAACGCCTGATCATCGCCGAGCCGCACGACGTCCACGACGCGGGCCGAGCACCCGCCGTCCTCGCACTCGATCACGCCGCCGTCGTGCACCTGGCCGCCGCCGGTGGCGTAGAACGGGGACTCGACCAGCTTGGCCAGCACGCGGCCGTCCTCGTGCACCACGGCGGCGACCGCCGTGGCCTGCTCGGTCGTCTCGTAGCCGGTGAACGTCGACGGCGCGCCCGCACTCGACGCGAACGTCCGCAGCCGCTCGCGCGCGTCCTCGCCGCCCTCGCGCCCGGCGCTCGCGCGCGCCCGGGTGCGCTGCTCCTCCATCAGGTCCTCGAAGCCCTGCTCGTCGACGCCCATGCCGCGCTCGGCCGCGAGCTCCAGCGTGAGGTCGAACGGGAAGCCGTACGTGTCGTGCAGCAGGAACGCCTCGTCGGCGCCGATGCCCTCCTCGCCGGCGGCCTGCGACCTGCGCGATGACGTCCTCGAGCATCTTCAGGCCCTGCTCGAGCGTGCGGTTGAAGCCCTCTTCCTCGCGCGCGAGCCACATGTCGATGGTGCTCGCCTGCTCGATCAGCTCCGGGTAGGCGGCGCCCATCACGTCGCGCACGACCTGCGCGTACTTGCGGCAGGAAGCCCGGCTCGATGCCGATCCGGCGGCCCTGCACGATCGCGCGCCGCATCAGGCGGCGCAGCACGTAGCCGCGGTCCTCGTTGGACGGCACCACGCCGTCGGCGATCAGGAACGACATCCCGCGCGTGTGGTCCGCGAGCACGCGCAGCGCGCGGTCGACGCCATCGTCGCCGGAGTCGTAGGCCTTGCCGGACAGCTGCTCGCCGAGCGCGATCAGCGGCGTGAACTGGTCCGTCTCGAAGATCGACGTGACGCCCTGCTGGATCAGCGCCATCCGGTTGAGGCCCAAGCCGGTGTCGATGCTCGGCGCCGGCAGCGGCGTGAGCGTGTTCGACCGGGTTCTGCTCGAACTGCATGAACACGAGGTTCCAGTACTCCAGGAAGCGCTCGTTGTCGCCGCCGGGAAGATCGTCGGCCTTGCCGAAGTCCAGCCCGCGGTCCAGGTAGAGCTCGCTGCACGGCCCGCACGGACCGGTCGGGCCGGCCTGCCAGAAGTTCTCCGAGCGCGGGCACAGGACGATCCGCTCGCGCGGGACGCCGATCGCCAGCCAGATGTCGATCGCGTCCTGGTCCGGGCCGAGGCCGAGCTCCTCGTCGCCCTCGAACACCGTGACCCAGATGTCGTCCGGGTTGAAGCCGAAGCCCTCCAGCGACAGCTCCCAGGCGAACCGCGCGGCGTCTTCCTTGAAGTAGTCGCCGATGCTGAAGTTGCCCAGCATCTCGAAGCAGGTGAGGTGCCGCGTCGTCAGGCCGACCTGGTCGATGTCCGGCGTGCGGAAGCACTTCTGGCACGACGTCAGGCGGTGGTGCGGCGGCTTCTCTCGACCCTGGAAGTAGGGCTTGAGCGGGTGCATGCCCGCCGTGGTGAGCAGTACCGACGGATCGTGCTCGGCGGGAACGAGCGACCCGGACGGCAGCCGCTTGTGGTCGCGGCTTTCGAAGAAGCTGAGGAAGCGCTCGCGGATCTCGTCGGAGGTCATCGGGACCTGAGTCTAGGGACTGCCAGGCTGCACGCCCATGCGCGTCGTTCCACCCGCGTCGTCTACGAGAACCGCTGGATGCGGCTCCGCGAGGACCGGCTCGAGCGCGAGGACGGCACGCCCGGTCTCTACGGCTTCATCGAAATGGCGCCGGCCGCGCTCGTCGTCCCGATCGACGACGGTCACGTGTGGCTGATCGAGCAGCACCGGCACCCGCTCGGCGAGCGCTTCTGGGAGTTTCCGCAAGGCGCCTGGGAGCACGATCCGACGGCCGCGCCAGAGGTCCTTGCGCGGGGTGAGCTCGCGGAAGAGACCGGCCTGCGCGCCGCGCGGATGGATCACCTCGGCCACCTGTTCTTCGCCACGGGCTCAGCCGCCAGCGCGGTCGACATCTGGCGTGCGACCGGGCTCGAACCCGGCGAGCAGGCGCTCGAAACCACCGAGCAGGACCTGGTCGTCCGCCGCTTCACGGTCGACGAGGTCGACCGGATGGTGCGCGAGAACGAGATCCGCGACGCGGCTTCAGTCGCCGCGTGGCACCTCGCTACGCGGTGATCGTGCCCACGCCGACGACGACGTCGCCGCGCAGCAGGCACGCCGTCTGGCCCGGGGCGGCGCCGTGGAACGGCTCGCCCAGCTCGAGCTCGAGCGTCGCGCCTTCGCCGTGGACCCGGCAGGGCACGGCGCGCGAGTGGTAGCGCAGGCGGACGGCGTCGACCTCGGCGGACGGCCGGTGCAGGCGGGCGCCGCGCACGCGGACGCGCTGGGTGGCGAGCTCCTCGCGTGAGCCGACGACCACGCGCGTGCCCTCGGTGCGCAGCACGTAGACGGGCTCGGGGGCGGCGACGCCGAGGCCCTTGCGCTGGCCGACGGTGAAGTGGTGCGCGCCGCGGTGCGCGCCGACGACCTCGCCCGCGACGGTCACGATCTCCCCCGGCCGGTCCTCGAGACCGCCGTGGCGGGCGAGGAAGCGGGCCTTGCCGGTGCCGGCGAGGAAGCACAGGTCCTGGGAGTCGGCGCGCGAGGCGACCGGCAGCTCGGCCTCCGCCGCGATCGCCCGCACCTCGGGCTTGGTGAGCTCCGCCAAGGGGAAGCGCATGCGCGCGATCGACGCCTGCGACAGCGCGGCGAGCATGTAGGACTGGTCCTTGGCGGGATCGGCGGCCTCGCGCAGCAGGCCGTCGTCGGTCACCCGCGCGTAGTGGCCGGTGGCGAGCGCGGGCGCCCCGAGCCGGTCGGCCAGCGTGAGCATCTCGTCGAGCCGGATGTGGCCGTTGCAGGACACGCACGGGTTGGGGGTCTCCCCCGCCGCGTAGCCGGCCAGGAACGGGTCGACGACGCCCGCCCGGAACTCCGGCCGCAGGTCCAGCGTGAAGTGCGGGAGGCCCATGCCGTGCGCGACCATCCGCGCGAGCCGGACGGCGTCGGCGCTGCAGCAGGACGAGGCGGCGTCGTTCTCCTCGTCGCGCCAGAGCTCGAGCGTCACCGCGACGGCGTTCTCGCGCAGCAGATGCGCGGCCACGGCGGAGTCCACGCCGCCGCTCATCGCCACCAGCACGCGCCCGTCGTCGACCGGCACGTCGGCGCCACGGGCCGCGGCGCCCAGCGCGCGATGGAGCGCGTCGGAGGCCAGGTCGGCGGCGTGCAGCTTTCCGGGCGACAGCCCGCCCAGCTCCTCCGCGATCGCGGTCGTGCCCACGCGCGCGGCGTCGAAGAGGTGCTCGCCCTCGACCAGGTACACGGCCGCGGAGCCGGCGGCGGTCAGCGCGCCGCAGCCGTCGGCGTCGAAGCCCGCCTGCACCACGCGATCGCCGGCGACCACCACCGACACGCGGATCAGGTCGCCGCAGAGCGCGCCCCCGGCGTGGCCGTCAAAGCCCCCGGAACGCAGCGCGCCGCGCCCGTTGGGCGCGGCGAGGTGCTCTTCGAATCGCTCGCGGTCCACGACCGCTTGAGTCTACGACCGGCGGTTGTCGACGCAGGCGGTGACGCCGGCGTCGTCGAAGCGGCGGTCGAGCTTGGCCGCGCCCTTGGGTCGAAGCCCATGGAGGCGACGAGGACGCCGAGCAGGCTCTCGTTCTTGATCGACTCGACCATGAGCGTCGCGGCCGCGTCGTCGACGACGATCGTCCGCAGCCACTGGGCCTTCAGGCCCTTCCACTTCGCCGGCGCCGGCGTCGAGAAGCACGGCGCGGCGCGTACTCCCGGCCGATCGCGACGAAGCGGTCCACGGCGGCGTGGCGCGCCTTCTTGCCGCGGATCGTCGGCAGCGAGAGCCGCGAGTAGCGCAGGTTGAAGCGCGCGCAGATCTCGTTCGCCTGCGCAGGTACTCGTCCGTGATGGCCGGGTCGATGCTGTCGCGGCGGGCGTCGGCGATCGCCTGGTTGATGGCGATGCGGTCGACGTAGCCGGTGAGGACGGTGCCCTTGAGGTTGCGGTCGATCACGACGACGGCCGGCGACTGGTTGACGCCGAGGTCGTTGACCAGCGGGCCGTAGGCGGAGAGCTGCGAAAGGCTGATGTTCTTGCGGAAGACCTCACCGTCGTAGCGGTTGGTCTTCTTGAGGGCGTTGCGGACGTAGCGGTCGTCGTCGGCCATCGGGCGCCAGTTCGGACGCGTCGTCGGCGAACACGCCGAGCACGATCGTCTTGCGCTCCTTGAGCGCGCCGGCGACGTCCTTGGGCAGCTTCGCGAGGACGTCGGCGGGCACGGCCACGTCGGCGACGGGCGTGTTCTCCGTCGTCTCGGAGGCGGCCGGCGTGGCCGCCGTCCGCGGCGGTCGTCGCGGGCTGCGTGGTGTTCGCAGGCTGGACCGGCGGGAGTTCTTCCTCGGCTCCACCGGGCTTGAGGACCGTGAACCAGGCAACAAGGAACACGGCCGCGCCGATGAGGAGGATGCGCATGGGCATGGAGATCTGGCTCACATCCACACCATCGGCACCTCCCCATCGGAGGTTGAGCCGCTATGGGGTCTAGACCGGAGGCGGAACCGTGAGCTTATGCCCACTTCCGCGAGCTGCGCGGTGTCCACGCCGGCCGGCGCGCCCGTCAGCGGGTCAGAGCCCGGAAGCCGTCTTCGGGAACGCGATCACGTCGCGGATCGAGTCCCGGTTGGCCAGGATGGCCACGATCCGGTCGATGCCGAGCGCGAGGCCACCGTGCGGCGGCGCGCCGTACTTGAGCGCGTCCAGCAGGAAGCCGAAGCGCGACTGCGCCTCCTCCTCGGAGATGCCGAGCGCGGTGAACACCTGCTGCTGGACCTCGGGGCGGTTGATACGGATCGACCCGCCGCCGATCTCCGAGCCGTCGAGCACGATGTCGTACGCGCGCGACTGCAGCGCGCCCGGATCGTCGAAGGAGCCGGTCGGCGCCGTGAACGGGTGATGGAGCGCGTCCCAGCGCTTCTCGCCCTCGTTCCACTCGAACATCGGGAAGTCCACGACCCACAGCAGCTCGTGGCGGCCCTCGGGGATGAGGTCGTAGCGGCGCGCGATCTCCAGCCGCAGCTCGCCCAGCGACGTGGCGGCGACGTTCGCCGCGCGTCGGCGACGATCAGCAGCAGGTCGCCCGGCTTGGCCTCGAGCGCCTGCTCGATCGCCGCGCGGTCCTCGTCGCTCAGCGCCTTCGCGACCGGCGAGCGCCAGGTGCCGCCCTCCTCCACGACCGCCCACACCAGGCCGCCGGCGCCGTAGCGCTTGACGACCTCGGTCAGCTCGTCGGCGATCTTGCGCGTCGCTTCGCGCGGGCCCGCGTTGAAGCCGCGGACGACGCCGCCGCCCTCCAGCACGCCCTTGAACACGCGGAACTCGGTGTTCGCGACGGCCGGCGCCAGGTCCTGGATCTCCATCGCGAAGCGCAGGTCCGGCTTGTCGGAGCCGTACTTGAGCATCGCCTCGTCGTACGGCATCCGGCGCCACGGCGGGGGCGGCGCGGGGAAGCCGGCGTCCTCGAAGACGCGGTGCAGCAGGCCCTCGATCACGCCGAGGACGTCCTCCTCCTCGACGAAGCCCATCTCGAGGTCCAGCTGGGTGAACTCGGGCTGGCGGTCGGCGCGCAGGTCCTCGTCGCGGAAGCAGCGGGCGATCTGGTAGTAGCGCTCGTAGCCGCTCATCATCAGCAGCTGCTTGAACAGCTGCGGGGACTGCGGGAGCGCGTAGAACGCGCCCGGGTTCAGCCGCGCCGGCACGAGGAAGTCGCGCGCGCCCTCGGGCGTGGAGCGCGTGAGAATCGGCGTCTCGATCTCGAGGAAGTCGTTCGCGTTGAGGAAGTCGCGGATCGAGCGGTTGACCGTGTGGCGCAGGATGATCGCTTCCTGCATGTTCTGCCGGCGCAGGTCCAGCATCCGGTGGCGCAGGCGGATCATCTCGTCCACCTGGCCGTCCTCGTCGATCGCGAACGGCGGCGTGAGCGCCTCCGCGAGGTGCTCGGCCTCCTTGACGTCCAGCTCGATCTCGCCCGTCTTGAGGTTCGGGTTCACGTTGCGCTCGTCGCGCTTGACGACGGTGCCCGCGGCGCTCAGCACGTGCTCGGGCCGCAGCTTCTCCGCCAACGCGAACGACGGCGACTCGGGATGGAACGTCAGCTGGACGATCCCCGACCGGTCGCGCAGGTCGATGAAGATCACGCCGCCGTGGTCACGCCGGCGGTTGACCCAGCCCGCCACGCGCACGTGTTCGTCCACCCGCGCCGCATCCAGCTCCCCGGCCCAGGCGTCGCGGTACAGGTTGGCGCGTGGTGGTCTCAAAGCGTTCCTCGGATGTGGTGCATGACGGTTTCGGGCGCGACGAGCTTGTCCTCTCCACCGTCGCGGTCGCGAAGCTGGACGCCTTCGTCGCCGAAGATGGCAACGTAGCGAGGACGGATGCGCGAAGCCTGCTTGAGCTGGCCCTTCACGCTGCGCCCCGCGAGTTCGAGTCTTGTCGAGTGGCCTGCCCGGCGCGCGTCGCTCGCAAGCTTGAAGGCGGCCACCTTGTGCTCGGGCTGGTAGGCGACGAACAGGTCCACGAGCGCTTCGACGGGCTGCGGCTGGGTGGACGCCATGAGCATCCGCTCCACCCCGGCGGCCCAGCCGACGCCCGGCGTGGCCGCGCTCCCCAGCACCTCGGCGAGACCGTCGTAGCGGCCGCCGCCGCCGAGCGTGTTCTGCGCGGCTTCCAGCGCGCCGGACTGGAACTCGAACAGCGTGCGCGTGTAGTAGTCCAGCCCGCGGACGAGCGTCGTGTCGACCTCGTAGGACAAGTCCGCGGCCTGGAGCAGGTCCTGGACCTCGGCGAAGTGGTCGAGGTCCTCCTGCGGGAGGCGGTCGATCAGGCGCGGCGCCTTGGCCATCACGCGCTGCGTCGGCTCGTGCTTGGCGTCGAACGCGCGCAGCGGGTTGAGGTCGATCCGGCCGACGACCTCTTCGGACAGCTGGTCCTCGTTGGCCCGCAGGTACGCCTTGAGCTCTTCGCGGTAGGCGGCGCGGGCGTCGGGCTGGCCGAGCGTGGCGATCACGAGCTTGGTGTCGCGCGCGCCGATCGCTTCCAGCAGCTCCGCGAGCAGGACGATCACCTCGGCGTCCACGGCCGGGTCGGGCGAGCCGATGGCCTCCGCGCCGATCTGCCAGAACTGGCGGAAGCGGCCGGCCTGCGGCGTCTCACGCCGGAAGAAGCTCGACAGGTACCACAGCTTCACGGGCTGCGGCAGCTTGTGCATGCCGTGCTCGGCGTAGGCGCGGACGGTCGGCGCCGTGCCCTCCGGGCGCAGCGTGAACGACTCCTCCTCGTCGCCGAAGGTGAACATCTCCTTCTGCACGACGTCGGTCGCCTCGCCCACGCCGCGGGCGAACAGCTCCGTGGCCTCGAAGGTCGGCGTCTCGATCCGGCCGTAGCCCGCGCGCCCGAAGATCTTCTTCGCGGTCGCTTCCAGCCGGTCGCGTTCAGCCGCGTGGTCGGGCAGCACGTCGTACGTGCCGCGGGGCGTCTGGAACTTGCTCACCGGCCGGCGAGCGCTTGCAGGAACGGGTTGGACCGGCGCTCTTGGCCGAGCGTCGTCGGGTCCATGTGGCCCGGGAGGACGCCCGTGTCGTCGGGCAGCGTGTCCAGCAGCTTCTGGATGCGAGGCCATGAGCGTCGCGTGGTCGCAGCCGGGCAGGTCGGTGCGGCCGATCGAGCCCTGGAAGAGCACGTCGCCGGAGAAGATCGCCTTGTCGGCCGGGATCGAGTACGTCACGTGGTCCGGGCTGTGGCCGGGCGTGCCGATGACGTCGATCTCGAACCCGGCGAGCTGCAGCTTGTCCCCGTCGAGACCGTGTGCTCGGGCGTGTAGTACTCGAACGGCCGAAGCCCGGAAAGGCGAACGATCGTTGATGTCCTCGAGCATGAAGACCTCGCCCGCGGGGCAGTAGACCGGCGCGCCGGTGGCCTCGGCCATGGCCTTGACCGCACCCACGTGGTCGAAGTGGCAGTGGGTGATGAGGATCGCCTCGGGCGTGGCGCCGAGCTCTTCGAGCGCCTTGAGCAGCTTGTCCGGCTCGTCACCCGGGTCGATCAGCAGCGCCTTGTCCGAGCCGTCCTGACGGGCGATCCAGGTGTTCTCCTGGACCGGCCCGACGGTCAACCAGCGTGCCTCCATCAGGTTTTGGGCTGCTGCGATTTCGCCAGGTTCTTGTTGTAGACCCAGCGATCGGTCATGTACGCGAGCGGCGTGTAGATCAGCATCGCCATCGCGGCGAGGATGATGCCCTGCTGGATGCTCGTGTCCCCGCCGAGGATCCCGATCTGGGTCAGGACGAACAGCAGGACCGCCATGGCGAGCGCCTTCAGCGCGGCGCTGTTCCACGTCGGCGGCTTGGTCAGGCGCCGTGCGCGTGCGTCCGCCTTGAGGGACTGCTTGCTCTCTTCGGCGGTGGGCTTGCGGCCGGTGCGGCCGCGGGCCTCGATCGAGCCGGCGGCGTTGCCGCGGTGCTTGGTCCGCCTCTTGCGCTTCGTCTGAGCCATGGGGACTACGAGGTTAGATGATCTTCCAGCGGCTGAGGGCCGCGGAGCGGGACGTCTTCTGGGAAGTCCGCGTGGGCCGCTCGCGGCGCCGGCGCGACGAGCTCGGCGCCGGTGACCGTCGGCGTGCTCGCGGACCGCCGCGACCACATCGGCCATGGTCGTGCGCGTGTGGTCCTCGATGTTGGTGGAGACCTGCACGGTGGTCGAGAGCTGGAGGCCGAGCGCGCGCACGTCGAGCTCCTCGCGCAGGCGCTGCGCGATCGCCTTGGCGGTCTCGATCGGCGCGTCGATCTCGACGTTGAACGCGACGAGCGGGGGCCGCGCGGCGACGAGGGTCGCGCCTGCCGTCGGGTGCAGGCGATGCGGCCCGAAATCGGGCGTGAAGTGCTGCAGGCCGCCGGGTCGGCGCAGCTCCGCGCGCGTCCTCCCGCCCGCCAGCTCGCCATAGAGGTACACGGGGACGCCGAGCTGCCCGAGCTCGTCGGCGAGGACGAGCGCTTCGGCGCACGCCGCGCCCTTGTCGGCCGGGTCGAGGTAGACGATCGGCGCGACATCGACCGCTCCCACGCGGGGATGCAGGCCGCGATGGTGCGTGAGGTCGACGTGCTCGATCGCCGCGCGCGCGCCCGCGAGCACCTGCGTGTGCAGCTCGCCCGGCCGGCCGATGAGCGTGAACACCGCGCGGTGATGGTCCGCGTCGCTGGACCAGTACACGGGCTGGAACGCCGCGGCGATGGTTTCCAGCTTCGCCTGGTCGCGCCCTTCGGACACGTTGGGAACGGAGATCAGCACGGGAGCGCGAGATCCTGGCAGGCGGAGATCGTTCGCTAAGCTAATTAGCGATGCGAACCATCTCCACCACGGACCTCGCCCATCGCCTGCGCCCGGTGATCGCCCGGCTCGCGCGGCGCATGCGCCAGGCAGCCGGTGGAGACCTGACGCCCGACCCAGAGCGCCGCGCTGGCGACGATCTGCCTCCACGGGCCGTTGACGCCCTCGGAGCTCGCCGCGCGCGAGAAGATCCAGCGGCCGACCGCCACGCGCGTGCTCGCGCTGCTGGAGGAGCGAGGGCTGATCGAGCGCACCGCCGATCCCGCCGACCGGCGCTCGTCGCTGGTCTCGTCGTCGGCGGCGGGCGAGGCGTTGCTCGCGGACGTGCGCGAGCGCAAGGACGCGTTCCTGGCCGAGCGCCTGGACCGGCTCTCCGCCGAGGACCTCGCCGCGCTCGACCGGGCCGCCGAGATCCTGGAGCGGGTGCTCGCCGAGTGACCGCCACGCTCGAGCGCACATTCAGCTCACTCAGAGTCCCGAACTACCGCAAGTACTTCTCCGGCCAGGTGATCTCGATCACCGGCAACTGGATGCAGATCGTCGGCGAGATGTGGCTGATGGTGAAGCTGACGGGGTCGGGCGTGTCGGTCGGGCTGACCGCGGGCTTGCAGTTCCTCCCGATCCTGCTGTTCGGCGCCTGGGGCGGGTTGCTCGCCGACCGGATGTCCAAGCGGACGCTGCTGACCATCACGCAGCTCGGCATGATGGTGCCGGCGCTCACGCTGTTCGCCATCGTGGCCACGGGTGTGGCCGAGCCGTGGATGGTCCTGGCGCTGGTGCTGGTGCGCGGCACGATCCTGGCGTTCGACAACCCCGCGCGGCAGTCGTTCGTGGTCGAGATCGTGGGCAAGGACCGGGTGCTCAACGCGGTCGCGCTGAACTCCGTGGTCGTCCACTGCTCGCGCATCCTCGGCCCCGCCGCGGCCGGCACGATCATCGCCCTGATCGGGATCGCGCCCTGTTTCCTGGTGAACGCGTTCTCGTTCCTGGCGATGTTCATCGCGCTGCGGACGATGGACGCCGCGCGCGCTGCACACGCCCAAGCCGGCGGAGCGAGCGCGCGGTGAAGTGCGCAGCGCGCTGCGCTACGTGCGGCGCACGCCCGAGCTGCTGATCCCGCTGGCGATGATGGCCCTGGTCGGGACGATCTCGTTCAACTTCCAGGTGCTGCTGCCGCTGCTCGCGGACTTCACCTGGCACGGCACCGCGTCCACCTACGCGCTGCTGACCGCGGCGATGGGCGTCGGCTCGGTGGCGGGCGCGCTGGCCGCGGGCGCGCGCGGGCGGGTGTCCGGCGGGCTGCTCGTCGTGGCCTCGGGGCTGTTCGGCGTCGTCCTGGCGCTGGCCGCGGTGGCGCCGACGCTGGAGCTGCAGGTCCTGGCGCTCGTGCCCCTGGGCGCGGCGTCGGTGACGTTCGCGGCGGGCGTGAACAGCACGCTGCAGGTCGAGGTCGAGCCGGTGATGCGCGGGCGCGTGATGGCCCTGTACTCGATCGTGTTCCTGGGCTCGACGCCGATCGGCGCGCCGTTGGTCGGCTGGCTGGCCGAGGTCGCCGGGCCGCGCGCCGGCCTGTGGGCGGGCGCCGTGGCCTGCTGGTGGCCGCGGCGGGCGCTGCCGTCGCGTTCCGGCGCGCCGAGAGGTATCGTCGCCCGGGCGATGACCTCCCCCCTGGAGACGGTATCCCGGAACCACGGCGCGGTGATCTCCGAACGAGGAGGCCGCAGAGTGCCGGTCTCGTTCGGCTCGACCGCGGCTGAAGAAGCGGTCTGCCAGAAGGGCGTCGGCATGGCCGACCGCTCCGACCGCGACACGTTCGAGCTCCGTGGCGACCCGGTCGCCATCGAGACCGCCCTGACCGAGCTCGGCCCGCTGGTCTGGGCGTCCTTCATCGGCGCGGACCGCGCGCTGGTCCGCTGCGCCGCCGAGTCGACGGCCGAGGTGTCCGACGTCCTCGCGCACTATGGCGACGTCGCCGTCAAAGCCCGGACCGCGCGTACGCGGTGATCGGGCTGGTCGGCCCGCGCGCGTCCGAGCTCCTCAACGAGGTCGACCTCACGCCGTCCGGCCTGATCATCCGCGAGGCCCGCGACTCCTTCGAGATCCTGCTGCCCGCCGACCACGGCCCGTCCCTGTGGGACTTCCTCGTCGAGGCGGGCGAACCGTTCGACCTCGCCTGCGTCGGCCACGACGCCCTCGACCGCCTCGCCGCGGCCCGGAGATGAGCGACGGGCGGCGCGCATCAGCACGCCGCCCGCACACACCGACATAGCTGGGGGGAGACTCGAACTCCCGACCTCACGATTATGAGTCGTGCGCTCTAGCCAGCTGAGCTACCCAGCCACGA
>CAVRTQ010000026.1:0-41432 GCA_963724195.1 uncultured Solirubrobacteraceae bacterium
CGTCGTGCGCGCCGAAGTGACCGAGCTCTTCGAGGCCGGCGTGGACATCGTCCAGCTCGACGAGCCGTGGATGGAGTCGCGTTCCGAGCAGGCGCGCGCGTACGGGATAGAGACCCTCAACCGCGCGCTGGACGGTGTCACCGGCACCACCGTCCTGCACATCTGCTTCGGCTACCCGCTGTTCGTCCCCGGCCACAAGCGCACCTACCGCTTCCTCGGCGAGCTGGCCGAAGCGCCGGTGGATCAGATCTCGATCGAGACGGCGCAGGCCGAGCTCGACCTCGAGGTGCTGGAGCGGCTCGGCGACAAGACGATCGTGCTCGGCGTGATCGCCCTGGACTCCGACGCGGTCGAATCAGCGGAGACCGTCAAAGCGCGGATCGAGCGGGCGTTGCCGTACACCCGCAATCTCGTCGCGGCGCCCGACTGCGGCATGAAGTATCTGAGTCGTGAAGCCGCGTTCGGCAAGCTGCAGTCGCTCGTGGAAGGTGCAAAGCTGGCCGCCGTATGAACACCCGCACCTGCGCGCAGATGATCGTCCACGAGCTGCTGATCGAGACGCAGCCCGGCTACCGCGAGCGTCGGCTCGAGGTCGAGGCAGAGACCCGGCAGCTGCTCGAGAGCGGGCGGGCGATCGAGGCCGTGGGCGAGCTCTTCACGATCGACGTGATCGTCAACGTGGTGCACCGCACCGACGAGGAGAACGTCTCCGACGAGCAGGTGCAGAGCCAGATCGACGTGCTCAACCGCGACTTCCGGGCGCTGAACGAGGACTTCGCGAACGTCCCGGCGCCGTGGAAGTCGCTCGCGGGCGACTCGAAGATCGAGTTCACGCTCGGCGACGTGCGGCGCATCGAGACCAAGACCGAGGGCTTCGGCGCCGACGACTCCGTCAAGCACGAGGTCCCGCCCGTCGATCCCGACCACAAGCTCAACCTGTGGGTGTGCTCGCTCAGCGGCGGGTTGCTCGGGTACGCCCAGTTCCCGGGCGGGCCGAAGAACACCGACGGTGTCGTCGTGCTCAACCAGGCCTTCGGCACCACCGGCACCGCGACGGGACCGTTCAACGGCGGCCGCACCGCCGTGCACGAGGTCGGCCACTTCCTGAACCTGCGCCACATCTGGGGCGACCGCAACGACTGCACCGGCAACGACTTCGTGGCCGACACGCCCAGGGCCCGCCAGGCCAACACCGGCAAGCCGACGTTCCCGCACATCACGTGCGACAACGGCCCGCACGGCGACATGTTCATGAACTACATGGACTACGTCGACGACGACGCGATGTTCATGTTCACGCTCGGGCAGATCGCCCGGATGAACGCGGCGCTGGTCGGGCCGCGGAGCACGCTGGTGGCGGGATGACGCTCTGGCTGCACGCGCGCGAGGAGGACCCGGACGACGCCGACGAGCTCGTCTTCCGGCCCGAGGGCTACCCGCTCCCGCTCGCGCGCGGCCGCGAGCAGATCGAGCTGCGCGACGACGGCCGCGGCGGGTTCGTGGCCCGGGCGCCGGGCGCCGACGACCGGCCCGAGACCACTTCGGAGCTCGACGACTACTACGTCGCCGAGCTCCAGCCCGACCGGCTCACTTTGAAGCGAGATCCGCGCCTTCCCTGAGGGCGCGGAGCTTGGCCCAGACCACGTCGGGATCGACGGCGGCCTGGCCGACCCAGGTGCCGTAGCCGCAGTCGCTGCCGGCCATCACGTTCTCGTCGCCGACCAGGTCGGCGTAGCGGCGGATGCGCTGCGCGATCAGCTCCGGGTGCTCGATGAAGTTCGCCTTCGACTCCAGGACGCCCGGGATCAGGATCTTGCCGTCGGGGAGCTTGATGTCCTCGAAGATCGCCCACTCGTGCGCGTGGCGCGGGTTGGCGGCCTCGAACGCGATGCTCGCGGGGCGCGCCGTGAAGACGAGGTCGATGATGTCCTTGAAGGGCACGTCGCAGTGGTGCGGGCCCTCGTAGTTGCCCCAGCACACGTGCAGGCGCATCGCTTCCGGCGCGATGTTCTGCGTGGCGTGGTTGAGCGCCTCGATGTTGAGCCGGGCTTCGTCGCGGAACTCGTCGATCGACTTGTCCGCGAACTGGATGTGGCGGCCCATGCCGAGGTCCGGCGCGTCGATCTGCACCTGCAGGCCGGCGGCCGTGATCGCCTCGTACTCGACGCGCATGGCGTCGGCGATGGCGTACACGTACTCCTCGCGCGACGCGTAGTGGTCGTTGCGGAAGAACAGCGCGATCACGCCGGGGGAGGCGGCGTTCATGAAGCCGCGGTGGCCTTCGGGAGCGCCGCCGTCATGTGGTCGATGTCGGCTTGCGCGGCCTCGGGGTCGCGGACCGTGATCGGCGCGTCGCACGCGGGCGTCTTGCGGCGGCTGCGCCCCGGGTCGCCGAAGACCTTCTTCTGCAGCGTGGGGAACTCGACCAGGTCGGCGTAGGTCAACGGCTGCGACGTTCCGCCGAACCCATCCAACCGATCGGCGATGTAGGTGACGTAGCTGGGCTTGCCCATCTCGCCGTCGCTGACGACGTCCACACCGCAGTCGAGTTGCTTCTGGACGACCTCCGCGACCGCCGTGCGGGTGCGCTGCTCGAGCGCGACGGGGTCCACGGGGACCCCTTCCTGCTTGGCGAACATCGTCCGGATCAGGTCTTCTGGACGGGGAAGGCTGCCCACGTGGGTGGTGAGGATCTGGTTCATAGGCGTGCGGCGACGTGCTCCACGGTGTTCTCGAGATGGACGCGGGTGGCGGCGGCGGCGCGCTCGGGGTCGCGGGCGACGCAGGCCGCCAGGATCTTGCGGTGCTCGAGGTCCAGGCGGGCCGCCGGGAAGTCCTCCTGCGCGCGGTAGATGTGCAGGTACGCGCTCGACGCGTCGCGCAGCGCGGCGATCATGCGCGCGAGCTGCGGGCGGCCGCAGTGCGCGTAGAGCTGCGTGTGGAAGCGCTGGTTGAGCGCGATGTAGTCCGCGGCCACCGGGCCTTCCCACATCTCCTCCAGCAGCGCCTCGAGCGGCGGCGCCCACTCGTCCTGGAAGCACGCGGCGGTCTTCGCGGCGGCCAGCGACTCCAGCGCCGCGCGGATCTCGTAGTGCTCGCGCAGGTCGTCGACGCTCGGCAGGAAGACGACGGCGCCGCGCTGCGGATGCAGGCGGACGAGACCCTCGCGCTGCAACGTCGCGAGCGCTTCCCGGACCGGCGTGGTGCTCACGCCGAGGGCGCGGGCGATCTCCACCTGGCGTAGCTTGTCTCCTGGCGCGCGACGCCCGGCGAGGATGTCCGCCTTGAGGTGCTCGGCGACCTGGCCGGCGACGGTGCGGGGTGCGGTCAGCGCCACTGGGCGGTAAGTTATCGAATGTGCAAATTCTCGGGTGAGGAGAACGAGGGATGAAGCAGCCGCTCAAGGGACCACACCACTTCACGGGCATCACGCGCGACGTCACGACGAACGTCGACTTCTGGTGCCGCGTCATGGGGTTGCGGTTCGTCAAGAACACGCTCAACTTCGAGACGACGTTCCGCTACCACACGTACTTCGGGGACGAGGAAGGCAACCCCGGCTCGGTGGTCACGTTCCTCGAGTTCAACGAGGCGCCGGCCGGCGTGCCCGGCGACGGGGACATCCACCGGCTGATCCTGCGCGTCGCGTCCTATGACTCGCTCGAGTACTGGATGGACCGCCTGATCGCCAACCAGACGCACAGCGAGCTGCTGCGCCTGGACCCGACGTCGCCGCAGTCGCTCGTCTTCCACGACCCCGAGGGGCACGAGGTCGAGCTGATGGTGTCCGACACGACCGACAAGCCGCTGGTCGCCGACGCCGACGACATCCCGGCCGAGCACCGCATCCTCGGCATCGAGGGCGCGCGTTCGTACACGACGCTCGAGGAGCAGCTCCCGTTCGCGGAGCACCTGGGCTTCCGCGCCGACGGCGCCCGGCTCGTGCTCGACGCCGACCGCTCCGGCCGCTGGTACTTCAGCCCGCCCACCGGCCGCCCGTCCGGTGACGGCCAGGTCGGCGTCTGGCACCACATCGCCTACGACGCCGGCGACGGCGCCGAGACCGAGGCCGCGCGCGACGAGGCCAACGAGGGCGTGCGCCCGTGGACGAAGATCTTCGACCACTACTTCTTCGACAGTTGCTACTCGATGTCTCCCGGAGGGCGGATGGAGATCTGCACGTCGGGGCCTGGATTTCAACTCGACGAGAAGCTCGAAGACCTCGGTGACCGACTCTGTCTCTCGCCTCGAGTGGAGCCGCTTCGCGCCAAGCTCGAATCCGAGCTGACGCTGATCGTCAACCCGCGCCCGCGCAACAAGGGCAAGGCCAAGGCCTCCTCCGCGGCTCCGCCTTCCTCCAACGGCGTCCCGGCGACCGAGCCGACATCCGTCGGCTAACGCTCAGCTTCGACAACGGCCCGGACCCGGCGGCCACGCCCCGGGTCCTGGACGTGCTCGCCGCGCGCGAGCTCCGGTCGACCTTCTTCGTGGTCGGCGAGGCGCTGCGTGCGCACCGCGCGCTGGCCGAGCGCGCCCATGCCGAGGGGCACTGGATCGGCAACCACACCCTCACCCACCCGCGTCCGCTGGGCGAGAGCGGGGTGGAGGTGTGCGAGATCGAGGCCGCCCAGGCGGAGCTGCGGCGCGTTGGCCCATCCCGACCGCCTGTTCCGGCCTTCGGGCGCCGGCGGCGAGTTGGAACCCGGCCTGCTCAGCGCCGCGGCCGTCGAGGCCTTGGTGGCGGGCCGCTTCACCTGCGTGCTCTGGAACGCGGTCCCGGGGGACTGGACCGACCCGGGCTGGGTGGAGACCGCCCTGGCCCAGATCGCCGCGCAGGACTGGACCCTGCTCGTGCTCCACGATGTCGACGGGGCCTGCGCGGACCGCCTCGACGAGTTCTTGACGCGCGTGGACGCTGAGATCGTCCAGGACTTCCCGCCCGACTGCGTCCCGATCCGGTGTGGCGCGGTCACCGGAGCGCTCGACGGCTTGCTCTAGGGGTGGGGGATCCCACCCTTTTGGGTGGTGTTCAGGGGGCGAACATAGGAGGAGGCTCGTCCCATGTCAAGCATGTCTCACCGCTGTGGGATGCTCGCCACCCTGAGTGTCGTAGCGCTTGCCGCGGTCGCGCCGGTGGCGTCGGCGCAGACGGACCAACAACTCCGTGAAGATGTCACGGCACGTGAGCAGCGGAGCGATCTCATCGGCGCTTACGTGGTGATGCGACGTCTCCAGGCACCGGACGCCGCCGATCGCGGACACGCCCAGCACCTGCTGGTGACACTGCAGACCCTCAACACCGCGGACTCGCTCCGCAACAGCGGCGACGGCTCCGCCGCTGCACGGCTCTTGGACGCCCAGATCGCCGAGCTCGATCCGGTCGAGGATCGCTTCCTGATGGTCGCGCTCTCCCGGAGTTCGAAACGGGCCGTCGATGCCGCCCGCGCGGACGCCGACGCAGGCGCCGCGGCCGCGCTGGCGAAGGCCAAGGCGCTCGGGGACGACGGTCAGTGGGCCAAAGCGGCGGCGGTCTACAAGTCGGTCGCCACCCAACCGCCGGGCGAGATCAGTGGCGAGATCCGGCGCCAGGGCATGGTCGGGCAGCTCATGGCCGAGAGCGAAGCCGCCGAACGCGAGCCCGGCGAGATCATGGGCTCGGTGCTCGACACCTTGCGCACCGTGTTGCGCTGGCTCCTGATCCTGGCGCTGCCCCTCGCCGTGCTGCTCCTGCTCGCTGGGCTCGGACGCCTCCTCCGGCGCTTCCCGAAAGGCGGGCGCACGTCCATCGCGCTCATCGAGGTCGTCGACACCGACCAGAACCCCAATCGCAATCGGGCCGTGTCGCAGGACCTGGCCGACGCGATCCAGGATGCGCAGCAGCCCACGCTCACGGCGGGCCTCGTCGACCTCCGCGACCTGGACGGCACCGCCGTGCCGATCCTGCGCAGCGACTCGTACACGGTGGCGGCAGAGCCGGTGACCGTCGACGGGCAGATCACGATCGGGCCGGTAGGAGTGAACGTCGCGCAACTCCTCTCCTCGCTCCGCCGCATGCTCACCCGGCCGGGCGAGACCGTGCTGACCGGAATCGTGCAGTCCGATGGCTCGGCCGTGCAGGTCTCCCTCCAGGGCAGGCGCAAGGGCGAGACGCTCGGGCCGTGGAGCGCGAGTGCGCCCACACGGGGCGAGGCGATCCGTGCCGTGGCGAAGCAGTACGCGATCCAGTGCGCGCACGCACGCGCAACGTCGAACTGGCTCAGCCACCGCGCGTATTGCGAGGCGGTCGAGCAGCTCGACGCGAACGCCGGAAAGGACGCGCTGATGCATGCGCGGGCGGCGCTGGAGCGCTCACTCGCGCACGACCAGGCGAACCTGCCCGCGCGGCTGCGGCTCGGCGCCGTGCTGCGGCTGCTCGGCGACAACGCGGAGTCGGCCGACCAGCTCGACCTGTTGCTCGACGACCTGCGCCGCAAGGACGAGTTGCCGACGCTCGCCCGTGGCCTCGTCGAGCACCACCCCGAGCTCGAGTACCTCGCGCGGTACGAACGCAACATCGCCCTGGCCAAGGTCGACGATCGCCAGCGGGAAGCACGGGCCGGGCTCGGAGAGCTGGTGAAGGAGCTGGAGAGCCGGCGCGACGATCCGGCGCTGCGCCAGCTGTACCCGGTCGCCCTGGCCGCGTGGGGCGCGGCGCATCTCGGCATCGGCCAGGACGAGATGTCTCGCCAGGCCGTGCTCAGACGACTCGACGACATCGCGCAGCGGATCGAGGCGAGTGCAGGCAATGGCGGTCGGCGCGAAGCCATGGCGGTCCTGGAGAACGCTCGCGCACGGGTGCTCTTCCGGCTCGGGCGGTTCGACGAGGCGCGCTGCGCCGCCGATCGGGCGCTCGCCATCACACCGGACCTGACGGACGCGCGCATCACGCTCGCCTCGATCCACATGAAGACCCGCGACCCTCGCGGCAAGTGGATCGAGCCGACCAGGCGCCAGCTGGAGCGTGCGCTGGCAGTCAGCCCGGAGGACCCGCGACTGCTGTACCGGCTGGGCCGCTTCTACGACCTCCAGGACGAAGATGATCGCGCGAAGGAGTACTACGCGAAGATCCCGCACGACTGGAAGGCGCTCGAACGCCACGCCGACGTGCTGTGCCGGAACGAGGAGTCCGAGGAGGCGCTCAAGCTCCGCGTGCGGGCTCACCGCATTCGCGTGGCCGAGGGTGAACGCGCCGACGCGATGATCGACACGTTCCTTCACGCGGGACGCGCGACCGAGGACGACATCGACGCGGTGGTCGCGTGCGCCACCGCGAACACACCCGCCGGCGACGCGCCCGCGAATCAGCGACTCGGCGAGGTCACCGGACACGCGAAGCAGCTGCGGGGGAAAGGGCGGGGTGGAGCGGGGGTCAGGCGCGAGGCGCTCGTCAGCGGCCCGTGACCAACAGATCGGCTATCCACCCGGGTTGGTGTGGACAACCGTAGGACGCGGCGTTTCCGGCTCCCGGATACTCGCCCGGCTCACCTTCCTCCCCAAGGAGCCTCATTGAACGTCCCGCTCGCCGGTCGCCTGCGACCGTTGGCCGCTGCCTGCGCGCTCGCGCTGCTCTCCCTGCTCGCGCTCAGCTCATCCGCCCACGCCTTCAAGCCCTATACCCACATCCAGTCCGGCCTGCGGGCATGGGAGGACGTGACGGACGACGGCGAGGTCACCATCGAGGGCCGCGAGTACGCGGTCAAGCCGGAGGTGGTCGCGGCGCTGCGTGAGAACCCGGCGTACTTCAACGCCGGCGTCGTCGGCCCCGACGGCTTCCCGGACCTCACCTACGGTCAGTCCGTGGTGCATCCCGAACAGACGGGCAAGTGGCTCACCCACATCCTCAAGAAGGCCTACGAGGCCCAGACGGACCCGTCCTACAGCACGGCCGAGCGCAGCCAGATCATCGCCTTCGCCTACGGCTATCTGACCCACGCGGCCGGCGACATGTGGGCGCACACGCTCGTCAACGACGTCGCCGGCGGCGTCTTCCCGGCCGTGGGCGAGATCCTCACCGACGTCGACGACGCCGAGATCGCGATCCGCCACATCATCGTCGAGGGCTACATCGGCGACGCGACGGCCGGCTACGACGGCAACAAGGAGCGCGGTCCCGTGGCCGGCGAGGTCAACGAGGACGGCAACCCGCAGGTGTCCGACGACGCCACGCCGCACATCGCGTTCGCGGCCCCCAAGCGCTTCATCTACGAGACCTTCATCAACCCGGACAACGCGCTGCCGGTCGGCACCAGCCGCGGCCCGCTGATCGACTTCTTCCTCAACATGCAGGCCCAGCTCGAGGTCGCCGAGGCGCGCTACGCCTGGGACTCGGAGTACGACGACTGCTCGCTGCTGGACCCGGACTGCCACGAGCGCACCAAGACGCTCACGGTTGAGACCGTGCGCGGCACCAAGACGACGACGGTCGACTACAACCGCTGCGAAGCCGACGTCTTCTGCGTCGGGCTCGACGCGGGTGACCTCGCGTCCGACCTGACGATCAACAACCTGGTCGAGACCTACCTCGAGCACTGGATCGACGACGTCGAGGTCGGCCTGAAGAACTGGAGCGACCTCGGCCTGGCCACGACCAAGGCCCTGTTCGACCCCCGCAGCCACCGCGCCGCGCAGGACCACATCTGCCGCAACGAACCCAACGACGAGAACTCGCTGCTGCGCTCGAACTGCGAGGACGGCGTCGGCCCGCTCGACGTCATCGGCTACGAGTCCGAGGACTACATCAACGATCATCTGATCTCGATGCTCGGCGCGCCGGACATCGTCGGCGACCTCAACGAGCTCTTCGGCGTCATCTCCGACACGCTCGACGACGTGCTCGGCCCGCTGAACCCGCTGGCGGCCCCGATCGCCGAGATCAAGGAGTTCGCCAAGAACAAGATCCAGGAGGCGATCGAGGAGGAGCTGCACATCGACATCGACCAGCTCAAGTCCTTCGTCAGCTCACCCACGCACTGGATCGGGATCCAGTCCGTCGCCCTCGAGTTGCCGATCCTGGGCACGCAGCAGCTCGACCTGTTCGAGCCGTCCACGCACCCCAAGCTCGACGCGTTGATGCACCTGCCGGCCGACCATCACGAGAACCAGCAGGTCAAGCTCCCGGGCGTCGGCACCGTGCCCAGCACCGGCCTCAAGGACAGTGCGGTGTTCGACGCCGAGCAGTTCGCCGCGTACCGCAACGCGGTGCAGACGGCCAAGCTGCTGCTGCTCGACGGCAACGGCCTCAACGCCGCGCTGGGCGACATCCTCAAGGCCAAGGGCACCATCAAGGGCGGCGTCGCGACCTACCCCGCCAACGGCAACCTGATGACCACGCAGCTCTACGGCAACCTGCCCTGGCTGCGCTCGATCGACTCCGACCACTCCTGGCGCTCGGACGGCCGTCCGCGCTTCTGCGCCACCGAGGACGCGGGCTGCCCGAGCGACGGCGCGCAGGCGCGGCCGGAGGAGCACGACGCGGGCAACGACACGTTCCCGGTCTGGGAGTCGTGCCTGCTGCGGCCCACGTTCGCGACGCTCTACCGCGACTGGGAGAACGGCACCGCGCAGTTCCCCGCCCTCGGCGACGCGCCCAGCGCCGACCCGAGCGACCCGGACGCGCCGGTCGGCTCGCTGCTGCTCGCCGGCACGACCTACACCAGCGGCGGCACGACCTACGTCGGCGGCAACCACCAGTTCACGGCCAAGGCGGTCGACGCCGTCTTCGCCGACAGCCAGGTCGCCGCGCAGTACCGCTACACCAAGGCGGGCAACATCCCCGGCGCCTGGAAGGACGTGGCGCCGAACGGGACGTTCGCGATCCCGGCGAACGCCGGTGACGGCACCTACCAGGTGCAGCTGCGCACGGCCGACCCGTGCCACACGTTCGACCCGGCCGACGAGCTGGAGGCGGGCGCGCCGGTGACCCGCACGGTCGTGCTCGACACCACGCCGCCGCAGATCACGATCACCAAGCCCGCGCCGGAGGGCGTGACGTTCGACTCCGACGACTTCAGCGCGATCGAGTACACGGTCACCGACGCGGCTTCGGGCGTCGACGACGCGACCGTCAAGGCGCTGTTCGACGGGGCCGCGGCCACGCACGGGCAGGTGCTGGACATGTTCCTGCTCGCGCCGGGCGCGCACACGGTGAACGTCGCCGCCGCCGACAACCTCGGCAACGCCACCGACACCACGCGCACGTTCGAGCTGCACGCGACCCTGGAGAGCCTGCTGAACAACATCGATCGCTCCTGCACCGAGGGGCTGATCGACCAGCAGGGCACCTGCAAGTCGCTCTCGAGCCAGCTCTCGCACGCGCCGCTGCACGCGTTCGTGAACCACGTGGAGGCGCAGCGCGGCAAGTCGATCGACACCGCGACGGCCAACCGGCTGATCGCGTTCGCGCAGGACCTGGACGCGCGCAGCTGACCCCTGCCCGCGAACCTAAAGGTGCCTGGCACCTTTAGGTTCGCGGCGGGTGTCGCTACGGGGTGGCCGTGGACAGCGTGAACGTCAGCGTCTTCGCGTAGCTGCCGGTGCGCAGCGGCTCGTTGGCGCCGATGTCCTGCTGGAAGGCGAGCGCGACGGCGTCGTTGCTCGCCGGCCCGCTGTAGGCGAGCAGCGGCGTGGCCGCCCCGACGACGCCGCCGGCCGCGGCGACGCCGAGCGGGCTCGTCGCGCTCGCGCGCAGCGGGCTCGCCAGGGTGAACGCGCCGTTGACGAGCTTGCCCGCCGACGCGGTGTTCGGGTCGGACACGCTCAGGAGCGCGTCGCCCGCGGTGGAGACGACGGTGGCCTGCGCCGAGGCCGCGTACGTCTTGGCCACGCCCGGCGTGAACGCGCCGAACGTCGCCGGTGCGCCCAGCGTGAGCGAGAGCGTGGCCGGGACGGTGCCGCCGACGTCGCCCAGGACGGGCGTCTCGGTGGGGCCGTTGGGCACGTCGCCGCGCAGGTCGCCCGGGTGGCAGTGATGCGGGGAGAAGAACGTCGAGCCGGTGACGCAGCGCCACATGCTCGGGTTCGTGAACGACGGTGCGAGCCGGACCTTGGTGGCCTGCTCGAACGCGTGGCCGGCGGCGAGCAGCGCGGCCTCGCCGTCCTTGGCCCGACGAACGTGACACCGATCGGGTTGCGGCCCGCGCCCGCGGTGCCGTACCCGGCGGGGACGGTGAGCACGGGGTAGCCGGCGCGGTCGGCGATCCCGACGAGCGCGTCGCCGCTCGGGACCATGATCACGTCGGTGTCGCTGAGCAGCCCGTCGATCACGCCCGCCGCGGCGGCCTTGCCCGCGGCGAGGTCCGTCGCGTACGCCGAGAGATCCGGCGCGGCCGCCGAGATCAGCTCGCCCTGCTGGTACTTGAGCCCTTCGACGGGGTTGGCCGCGTTGTAGTCGATGATCTGCTGCAGCGAGCTGCCGCGGCCCGCGAGGAACGCGTCGAGGTCACGCTTGAACTCGCGCGTGACCACGCTCGGGGTGCTGACCGAGCCGATCGTCTTGGTGACCGTCGTCGCGCCCAGCCCGGTGACCGCGGTGACGGCGGTCGGGTACGGCGCCGTCGTGCCGGCCACGACCGCGACCTTCTTGCCCGCCAGCGCGTCGAGCGGGAGCGAGTAGGTCTTGCCGGTGAGCACGCCCAACGTGGCGGCCGCGTCGGCCACCGTCCGCGTGATCGGCCCGACCGCGTCCTGCGAGCTCGCCACCGGCAGCACACCGGTCGTCGACACCGCGCCGACACTGGGCTTCAGGGCGACCACGCCCGCGACGCCGGCGGGAGCGATCAGCTGCGCCGTGTCGGGTGAGGTCTCCAGCCCGATCGTCAACGCGGCCAGCCCCGCGGCGGTCGCGGCGGCGGAACCCGCCGAGGACCCGGCGGGTGTCTTGTCCGTGTCCGACGGCAGCAGCACCTGGCCACCCAGCGACGAGTAGCCCTCCGGCAGGTTGGCGTCGAACAGGCCGCCGAGCTCGGTGACGTTCGTCTTGCCGAGCACGATCGCGCCCGCCGCCTTGAGCTTGGTCACCAGCGCGGCGTCCGCGCCCGGCATCGAGTGCTGCAGCGCGATCGACCCGCCGGTGGTGGGCAGCCCGCGCACGTCGACGAAGTCGTCAACGAGCACCGGCAGACCGTGCAGGGGCCCGCGTACGGTTCCGGCGGCGCGTTCGGCGTCGAGCGCCTTCGCCTCCGTCACCGCGCTCGCGTTCAGCGACCGCACCGCCTGGATCGACGGACCCTCGGCGTTCGCCAGCGCGATCCGCGCGAGGTACGCCTTCGTCAGCGTCTCACTCGTCAACGTGCCCGAGGCGAGCCGCTGCGACAACGCGGTGGCCGACTCCGTCTCCAGCGAGAACGGCAGCACCGGCGCCTCACCGGCCAGCGCCATCGCGGTCGAGTAGTCCGGGTTGCAGGCGCCGCGCGACGCGTACGGCGGCGCCGGGATCGTCTTCGCGCAGCGGTACATGCTCGGGTTCAGCTGCGAGACCGGCTTGCGCAGCTTCGTGCCCTGCTCGATCACGAACGCGGCGCCGATCAGGTTGCGCTCGGAGTACGCGTTGCCGTGCAGCGACACGAACAGCGTCCGGCGATGCGTCGTGTTGTAACCCATCGGGATCGTCAGCTGCGGGAAGCCCGCGGCCGCGCCGTTGGGGACCGTGCCGAGGATCGCGATGAAGTCGTCGCTCGTGTCCGCCGGCGTGTCGTTGGTCATCATCCGGTTGATCGCGCCCTGCAGGCCCGCCTTCCGGATCGGCAGGTTGGTGTTGAAGAGGTTCGTGTACTCCGTGCCCGGGCCGTAGGGCACGTTGAAGGCGTTCATGTGGCTGGCGTTGCCGAACTTCAGCGCCTCATGCGCGTTGGCCGTGTTGTCGGCGATCTCCTCGGCGAGCGACTTGATCGGGGCGCTCGCGCCGAGGCGCTTGTAGTACATGTCGATCGCCATGTGCTGCTCGCCCTGGGTGGCGAGCGCGGGCAGGTTGGCGGGCGCGTCGATCACGGGCCGCTCGACGAGGATCGCGCCCGCGGCGGTGAGCGCCGCCTTGGCCTGGTTGACCTGGTCGGTCGTGCCGTTCCAGCCGATGCGCTTGCCGCGCACGAAGTTCAGGTCGAGCGCGCTGCTGTAGTTCGGGACCGTCGGCGGCTGCGGCGGGACGACGGTCGCCGGGTCGATGCCCGGGCCCCAGTACTCGCGGTAGTAGGCGTCGTTGATGGGGTCGGTGCCGGCGATCGACTGCAGCGTCAGGGCCGCATTGGCGACCGTGCGGTCCATCGGCCCGGCGGTGTCGGCGGAGAGCCGGATCGGCGCCACGCCGTAGCCGGGGATGAGGCCCACCGTCGGCCGGAGCCCGACGAGGCTCTGCGCCTGCGACGGCGAGATGATCGAGCCGCCCGTCTCCGTGCCCACGATCAGCATCGAGAGCGCGGCGGTGCCGGCGGTGCCGGAGCCCGACGAGGAACCGCTCGGGTTCTGGTCGGCGTCGAGCCCGTGGATGACCTGGCCGGTGAGGTTGCTGAAGCCCGAGGGCTGGTTGCCGAACGAGTTCGCGAACTCGGAGAGCCCGAGCTTGCCGAGGATCACCACGCCGCTCGCGCGCAGCTTCTTGGCGATCCCGGAGTCGGTCTCCGGGAAGGAGTTGCGCAGCGAGAAGTTGCCCGCCGACGTGTACATGCCCTTCACGTCGATCAGGTCCTTGAGCAGGATCGGCAGCCCGTGCGCGGGCCCGCGCACCTTGCCGTCCTTGCGCTCCTTGTCCAGCACGCGCCGCGTCCTTCAGCGCCTGCGTGGTTGAGCTGCGTCACGGCGTTCAGGCCCGGCCCGCGCTTGTTGAGCGCCGCGATCCGCGCGATGTACTGGCGCGTGAGTTCGACCGACGTCAGCGTGCCCTGCTCCATCATCCGGACCGCGGTCGGCCCGTCCAGCGTCTCCAGGTCCAGCGGTTCCGCGGCGCTCGCCGGCGCGGCCAACGCCGCCGTCAGCGCGCACGCGAGCACGACCAGCCGCCGAGCGGCAGGTACCAGCTCCATCTCCGTCCCCCTCTCGAGTTCTCACGCGACGCTAATGCGCCGTGAGGGGGCGCCGCATTGGACCGCCGGTCCTATTCGTTGGGCGACACAACCGGCGCTGCGTCCTCGTCGCCGGCCTCGACCTGCTCGAGGCGGGAGCGCAGCCGCTCACGCAGCTCCTCCGGCGGGAGGTCCGAAGCCGGGCGGCGGTTGCGGGCGACCACCGCGCCGGTGGCGGCGACGCCCGCGGCGCCGGCCAGTCCAAGCAACTTCCAACGCGCCTTCATGCCGCGAACCCTACTCTCTGGCTCTTGTCCGAGCTCGCATTCGAGGAAGCCGTCGCGACCACGCGGACCGGCGACATCTGGCTGTTCCGCGGGCGGTCGCTGGCCGACCGCGCGATCCAGACGCTGACGAACTCGCCCGTGAACCACGTGGGGATGGCCGTCGCGCTCGACGACATGCCGCCGCTGCTGTGGCACGCCGAGCTCGGCAAGTCGCTGCCGGACGCGTGGACGGGGGAGCGCCAGCGCGGCGTCCAGCTGCACAAGCTCGCCGATGCGGTCCGCACTGGGACTCCAAGTACGACCAGCGCGCGTGGGTGCGTCACCTCGAGGGCGGGGACCTCACGCGCGAGCACGAGGACCGGCTGATCCAGGTGATCGACAAGTACGACGGCAAGCCGTTCCCCACCACGCCGGGCCTGATGCGCTCGTGGGTGACGGGGCGCGTGCGCCGGCGCGAGGTGTCCCGCGAGACGATCTACTGCGCCGAGCTCGTCGCGGTCACGCTGCAGCACATGGGCCTGCTGCCCGACAAGCGCCCGATGAGCTGGTACGACCCGGGCAAGTTCTGGAGCGGCGACGAGATCGTGCTCGCGGAGCCGTTCTCGCTCGGCGAGGAGATCGCGGTCCGGCCCGGATGACGCGCGTCGGGGTCGTCGGCGCGGGGCTGATGGGCACCATCCACGCGCGGTTGCTGGCGTCGGAGGTCCCCGGGGCGCGGCTCGTGGCCGTCGCCGACCCGGACCGCGCTGCGGCCGAGCGTCTCGGGCGCCGGCGACGTACGACGGACGGCTTGGAGCTGATCGCGGCCGACGACGTGGACGCCGTCGTCGTCGCCTCGCCCGTGTTCACGCACGAGCCGTTGGTGCTCGCGTGCATCGCCGCGGGCAAGCCGGTGCTGTGCGAGAAGCCGCTCACCGCCACCCCGGAGGCGGCGTGGCGGATCGTCGAGGCCGAGCGCGCCGGCGGGAGACACCTCGTCAGCGTCGGCTTCATGCGCCGCTTCGACCCGGGCTACGTCGATCTGAAGGCCCGGCTCGACGCGGGCGCGATCGGTCGCCCGCTGCTGGTGCACTGCGCGCACCGCAACCCGAGCGTCCACGCGTTCTTCGACAGCGCGATGATCATCACCGACAGCGCCGTCCACGAGGCCGACATCTTGCGCTGGCTGCTGGGCGAGGAGATCACGTCCGTCGATGTCCGGCTCCCGCGCGCGTCCGCCCGCGCGCGCGAGGGACTGCAGGACCCGCAGCTCATCCTGCTGCGGACGGCGTCCGGGGTCCTGGCGGACGTCGAGGCGTTCGTCAGCGCGGGCTACGGCTACGACATCCGCTGCGAGATCGTGGGGGAGGACGGGACGCTCGCGCTGCCGGTGGACGTGAGCAGCGGGTTCGCGGAGCGCTTCGCCGCCGCCTACGGGCACGAGCTGCGGGCGTGGATCGCCGGCGAGGCGGTGGCCGGCGCCGCCGACGGGTTCGCCGCGGCGGCGGTGTGCGCGGCCGGCGTCGAGTCGCTCCGCAGTGGTGGCGAGGTCCCAGTGCGCATTGGGTGACGTCCCCCATGGTCGGGGCACCCGCGCCTGCGACCCTAGGCGGGTGACCTTGTTCTGGCGTGTCGCGCTGATCAACGCCGCGGTGCTGGCCGTGGCGGTCGTCGCGCTCGTGTTCTCGCCCGCCACGGTGAGCGCGCACGTCCGCGTGACGGAGCTCGCGGTGCTGGTCGCGGGCGCGCTCGCGCTGCTGGCGGTGAACGTGCTGCTGCTGCGGCGCGTGTTCGCGCCCCTGCGCGAGCTGACGTCGCTGATGCGGCGCGTCGACCCGCGCAGCCCGGGGCGCCGGATCGCCGTGCAGCGGTCGGTGGCTGAGGTGACCGCGCTGCAGGATGCCTTCAACGAGATGCTGGACCGCGTCGAGCAGGAGCGCCGCACGAGCGGGCGCCGCGCGCTGGACGCACAGGAGCGAGAGCGGCGCCGCCTCGCGCGCGAGCTGCACGACGAGCTCGGTCAGACCCTGACCGGGATCGTGCTGCTGCTGGATGGGCTCGTGCGCGAGGCCCCGTCGCCGATGCAGGCGTCGGCGGAGCAGGTCCAGGAGGCCGCTCGCGGCGCGGTGGAGAAGACGCGCGACCTCGCGCGCGGGCTGCGGCCGGTGGCGCTCGACGAGTTCGGGCTGCGGAGCGCGCTCACGACGCTCGCGGCGGGCGTGGCCGAGCGGACCGGGCTGCGCGTGCGCAACGAGCTGGCCGACGACCTGCCGGTGCTCGCGCCCGAGTCCGACCTCGCGATCTACCGGACGGCGCAGGAGTCGCTGACGAACGTCGTGCGCCACGCGGAGGCGACGGCGGTCGCGCTGTCACTCGCCGCCGCCAACGGCAGCGTCGTGCTGTCGGTGGCCGACGACGGGCGCGGCGTGGCCGAGGGTGCGCTGCACGACTTCGGCGGTGTCGGCGGGATGCGCGAACGCGCGATGTTGATCGGCGGGCGCCTGGAGATCTCGCGCGGCCCGCTGGGTGGAACCGAAGTGCGCCTGGAGGTGCCGGCGACATGAGCACGCCCCTGACGACCCGCGTGATCATCGCCGATGACCACCCGCTGATCCGGACCGGGATCCGCAAAGTGCTCGACGCCGCGCCGGACCTGAAGGTCGTGGGGGAGGCCTCCGACGGGATCGAGGCGACGGACCTCGCGCTGCGCGAAGACGTGGACCTGGCGATCCTCGACGTCGCGATGCCGCTGCGCACCGGGCTGCAGGCCGCGCGGGAGCTGGCCAAGCGCCGCCCCGAGCTGCGGATCCTGATGCTCTCGATGCACGACACCGAGGACTACTGCTTCCAGGCGCTGAAGGCGGGCGCTTCGGGCTATGTCTTGAAGACGGTGGCCGACCGCGAGCTGGTCGACGCGTGCCGGGCCGCGATGCGCGGCGAGCCGTTCCTCTCCCCGCCGGCCGTCCGCGCGGTCATGCGCGCGTACCTGGACGACCCGGACGAGGCGAACACGCACCCGCTGACCGACCGCGAGCTGCAGGTGGTCAAGCTCGTCGCCGAGGCGCACACGAACGAGCAGATCGCGCGGCTGCTGGTGATCAGCCCGCGCACGGTCGAGCGCCACCGGGAGAACATCCTGGCCAAATTGGGCATGCGCGACCGCGTGGAACTGACGCGCTGGGCGATCCGCCACGGCCTCGTCGAGCCTTAGACTTCGGCGGCTGAGTTTCTAAAGCGGGACTGTCCCCCTTTAGGATTGGGGGCGTGGCGCGTGGTGAAGCTATTCGTCGGCGCCAGGCCGGGGTTCTCGTCGTGGGTGCGGCGGAGCCCGAGATCCAGTCCTGGCTGAGGGCCGCGGGGCACCTCCCGCGGGCGGTTCGGCGCGTCTCGAAGGCCGGGGCGGCGCTGGAGGAGGAACCGGTCGACCTGGTGATCGTCGATCGCGACTCGTCCGGGTTGGACGCGCCCGAGGTGTGCAACGTGCTGCGTGAGGACCCGCGGCTCGGGGACGCGTGGATCCTGGCCATCACCGTCGCCGCGAAGGGGCGGATGGCCGACTCGGTGCTCAACGCGGGCGCCGACGACTACCTGCACCGGCCGTTCACGCGCGCGGAGCTGATCGCGCGCACGCGGGCCGGGCTCCGCGCCGCCCAGGAGCGCGCGAACGACCGCCTGCTGCGCACGCTGATGGAGAACGTGCCCGGCGCGATCTACCGCAGCGCCTGGCACGCGGAGAACCAGATCGAGATGATCACCGACGAGATCGAGCGCATCTCCGGCTACCCGCCGCACAACTTCCTGTCCTCCAACAAGCGCACGATCCTCACGCTCGTGCACCCCGAGGACCTCGACATGGTGCTGGAAGCGATCGGCGGCTCGACGCCCGAGGAGCCGTTCGAGCTCGAGTACCGGATCGTCCGCGCCGACGGTGAGGTGCGCTGGGTGCTCGACCGCGGCCAGCTCGTCTCCGGCCCTGGCAACCGGTTGTGGCTCGACGGCGCGATGTTCGACATCACCGAGCGCAAGAGCGCCGAGGAGGCCTCGCTGCGCCACGAGGTCGAAGCCGCCCGCACCGCCGAGCTGCGCGCCTCACGCTCACGCATCATCGAGGCCGCCGACAAGGCCCGCCGCAAGATCGAACGTGACCTCCACGACGGCGCCCAGCAGCGCATGGTGGCCATGGTGCTCGACGTCCAGGTGGCCAAGCGGCGGTTCGCCAAGGACCCGACGGACATCGTCCCGTTCTTCGAGAAGCTCGGCAAGGACCTGCAGGACGCGTCCGCCGAGTTGCGCGAACTCGCCCGCGGCATCCATCCCGCGGTGCTCACCGAGCGGGGACTGACCGCGGCCGTGGGCGCCGTCGCGACACGGTGCGTCATCCCGGTGGAGGTCGTCAACAGCGTGGAGGACCGGCTCCCGCCGGCCGTCGAGGCCACGGCCTACTTCACGGTCGCCGAGGCGCTGACCAACGTCGCCAAGTACGCCGAGGCCACGCACGCGGTGGTCACGCTGGATCGCTCGGACGAAGGCCTGGTGGTCGAGGTCCGCGACGACGGGATCGGCGGCGCGTCCGCCGACGGCGGCTCCGGCCTCTCGGGGCTGGCCGATCGCGTCGGTGCGCTGGACGGGACTTTGCGTGTGGATTCACCAGTGGGTCAGGGCACCCTGGTGCGTGCGGTGTTGCCGTTGAATGGAGCGAGTGGTGACTGATCGGCGCGTGGTCTATTCGAGCTCGGGCGGAGACCAGCGCAAGGCGCCGCCGGCTGACGCGGTCCGGGCCCGCGCGGCGCAGGGCGGGCGGGTGAAAGTGAAGCGGGAAGTCGCCGGCCGACGCGGTAAAGGGGTGACGACGGTGTACGACCTCCCGCTCCGCGACCCGGAGCTCAAGGCGCTCGCGGGCAAGCTCAAGAAGCGCTGCGGCGTGGGCGGTTCCGTCAAGGACGGAGTGATCGAATTGCAGGGAGATCACCGCGACGTGGTGATCGAGGTGCTGCGCGCCGAGGGCTACGACGTGGTCGCCGCGGGCGGCTGATCGAGGTCCACCACCAGTGCGGAGTGGTCACTGAGCCCATCGCGCCGCCAGGTGTGACAGTAAGTGGAAGCGACGGGTGTCAACGCGTCCACCAGCACATGGTCGAGGCGCCAGCCGCCGCGGTCATCCTTGAACGTCCAACTCGCGTCACGGGTGCCGTACCCGTGCAGTGAACGCCACGCGTCCACCCACCCGAGGTCGCGCACCAGCGCCCGCTCGGCCCGGTCCCACCGTTCACCGCGCTCAGGCCGTAGGCGCCCGTTGGTGTCGTGCGCGAAGGTGAGCAGCGTCCCGTCCTCGAGCTCGCGCCGCGGCGTGTTCAGATCGCCGCACAGCACCCGCGGCCGATCCGAGGGCTCGCGCAGGTAGGCGGCGACCGCCTCGTGGGTGCGGATCTTGGCCAACTCGGGCGACGGCGCGATGGGGGAGTGGAGGTTGACGATCTCCACCCCGTCGACGAGGCAGCACAGCACGCGCTCGGGCCAGGGCACGGCGGGAGCGGGCAGGCGCTCCACGGGCGTGCGCGCCGCCGTGAGCACGGCGAGCCGGCGCTTGGTGGGCTTGGGCGGGAGCCCGTCGAGCGCGGTCTCGAGCGACGTATAGCCCGCTGCGGACAGCGCCTCAGCCCACAACGGGGCGGTGCGAACCGTGACCTCCTGCAGGCAGACGACGTCCGCCTCGGCGCCGAGAATTGCCTGCGTCTGCGCCGGTTGAGCGGTGACGCGACCCGCCACGTTCCACGTGATCAGTCGCATTTATCTACAGGTGTTGACATGATGAACACGGCACACGCTGACCACGTGTGCTTTTCCGTCGGTCCGGCGGCGCGAACAATCTGGGATAGATCGCGTCGCCGGCCACGTCGCCCGTTCAGCGCGTCAACACGAGCTTGCCGAACACGTCGCCGCCGGCGAGCGCCTCGAACGCGTCGCGCGCCGAGTCCAGCGGGATCTCGGATTCGATCACCGGCCGCACGTCGCGCTCCACGCACAGGCGCACGAGCCGTTCGAGCTCGTCGCGCGTGCCCATGGTGGAGCCCACCACCGACAGCTGCAGGAAGAAGATCCGGGTCAGGCCCGCGGGCGGGGCGTCACCGCTCGTCGCGCCGGAGATCACGATCGTGCCGCCCGGTTTGCAGGACTTCAGCGAGTGGTCCCAGGTCGCGGCGCCGACCGTCTCGGCGACGACGTCGACGCGCTCGGGGAGCCGTGCGCCCGGCTCGAACGCCGCGTCCGCGCCGAGCTCCAGCGCGCGCGAGCGCTTCTCCTCCGAGCGGGACGTCGCCCACACGCGCGCGCCCGCCGCGCGGGCGAGCGTGATCAGGGCGGTGGCCACGCCGCCGCCCGCGCCCTGCACGAGCACGGTCGCGCCGGGCTGCAGCCGCGCGCGCGTGAACAGCATCCGGTAGGCGGTCAGCCACGCGGTCGGCAGGCACGCCGCCTCCGCGAACGACAGCTCGGGCGGCTTGGGGACGAGGTTGCGCCGCGGCACGACCACCCGCTCGGCGAACGTGCCCATGTGGCGCTCGGACAGGATCGAGCGCTTGGGGTCCAGGGTCTCGTCGCCGCGCCAGCCGTCGCTCGTGACCACGGAGTGCACCACGACCTCGTGGCCATCGGCGTCCACCCCGGCCGCGTCGCAGCCGAGGATCATGGGCAGCGCGTCCTCACGCAGCCCCACGCCCTTCAGCGACCACAGGTCGTGGTGATTCAGGGACGCGGCGCGGACCTCGACGGTCACCCAGCCCTCGGGCGCCTCGGGTTCCGGCCGTTCGCCGACCTCGAGGCCGGAGAGCGGATCGTCGGCGGATAAAAACTTCGCGAAGACGGCCAGCACCCCCTTGAGCCTACGCGCCGAATTGCCGACACACGTCGTAGATGATCCGGAAGCTCGCTCTCCCCACTGTCCTGCTCGCGGCCCTCCTCCTCCCGGCCGCCGCCAGCGCCGCGCCCCGCATGGAATTCGCCCTCCAAGACGATGCGGTGTTCGTCGACCAGCGCTGGATGGCGCGCGACCAGGCGCTCGAGCACGCTCGCGACCTTGGCACCAAGCGCATCCGCGTCAACATCCTCTGGGCCCGCTCGCTCGTCAGCGGCGCCGATCAGCGCACGCCGCCGGCCGCCGGCGCGCAGTACGACTTCTCCAAGGTCGATGCGCTGCAGAAGGCCGCCGCGGCGCGCGGCATCAAGCTCCAGCTGACCATCACCGGTCCTGCGCCCGCTTGGGCGACCAAGGACGGCAAGGTCGGCGCCAACCAGCCCGACCCGGTCAAGTTCGGCGCGTTCGTGCGGACTGTCGCCGCCCACTTCAAGGGCCGCGTGGACCGCTACTCCGTGTGGAACGAGCCGAACCTCAGCGCCTGGCTCGCCCCGAGCAAGACCGCGCCGAGGCAGTACCGCACGCTCTACAAGACCGCGTACACGGCGATCAAGACGGTCGACCCGAAGTCGAAGGTGCTGTTCGGCGAGCTCGCCCCGAACCGTGACGGCCGCACGATCGCCCCGCTGAAGTTCCTGCGTGAGACCGCGCCCCGGAACGCGAAGCTCAAGGCCGACGGCCTGGCGCAGCACTCCTACCAGTTCACGGTCGCGCCGACCAAGCGCAGAGGCGGCCCCGAGGACACGCCGATCAGTCAGATGCCACGGCTGACGAAGGCGCTCGACCAGCTCGCCAAGAGCAAGGGCCTGAGCACCCCCAAGGGCAAGGGCCTCGACGTCTACGTCACGGAGTTCGGCTACCTCACGGCCGGCAACCGCGCCGTCTCCGAGAGCGTCCGCGCCGCCTGGCTGCGCTCGGCCTACAACCTGGTCCGCAAGAACAAGCGCGTCAAGCAGATCCTCCAGTTCCAGCTCGTCGACGGCACGCCCGACCAGCTCTGGCACACGGCGATCATCGACAACCGCGGCCGCCCGATGGGCGCCTACGGCGGCCTCGCGAAGGCTGCCGCCTCGATCGCGCGCTAGTCCTGCAGCGCCGCGGTAAGGCGCGGCGCTATAGCATCGCGGCTTCTGCGTCGACGGGGGAGGAGAGCCTCGTGAAGACCAAGGCAGCGATGTTGCGGGAACCGGGGGCCGACTGGGAGATCGCCGAGCTCGAGCTCGACGAGCCCAAGGCCAACGAAGTGCTGATCCGGTGGGTGGCGGCAGGGCTCTGCCACTCCGATGAGCACCTCCGTCACGGGGACATCGTCCCCCGCTTCCCGATCGTCGGCGGCCACGAAGGCGCCGGGGTGATCGAGAAGTGCGGGCCCGGGGTGAGCCGCGTGAAGGAGGGCGACCACGTCGTGACCTCCTTCCTGCCCGTGTGCGGCCACTGCCGCTGGTGCGCCACCGGGCACTCGAACATCTGCGACTACGGCGCGACGATCCTCGACGGCTGCCTCCCCGACGGCACGTTCCGCTTTCACGACAACGGCGGCGACGTCGGCGCGATGTGCATGCTCGGCTCGTTCAGCCAGTACTCGGTGATCTCCGAGACGAGCTGCGTGTCGGTCGACAAGGATCTGCCGCTGGAGACCGTCGTGCTCGTCGGCTGTGGCGTGCCGACCGGTTGGTGCTCGTCGGTCTATGCCGCCGACATCGTGCCCGGCGAGACCGTGATCATCTACGGCATCGGCGGCATCGGCGCCAACGCGGTGCAGGGCGCCTCGCACGCCGGCGCGGCGAACATCATCGCGGTCGACCCGCTCGCCAACAAGCGCGAAGCGGCCGAGGACTTCGGCGCCACGCACAGCGCGGCCAGCGCCGAGGAGGCGCACGAGCTCGCGCAGGAGCTCACCCGCGGCGTCGGCGCCGACAAGGCGATCATCACCGTCGACATCGTCAACGAAGAGGTCGTGGCCAACGCGGTCAACGCGATCCGCAAGGGCGGCACGGCGGTCATCACCGGCCTCGCCGACCCGAACAAGGTCACGGTCCAGCTCTCGGGCGCCGTCATGACCCTCTACGAGAAGACGGTCAAGGGCACGCTGTTCGGCTCGGGCAACCCGATGCACGACATCCGCAACCTGATCGGCATGTACCAGGCGGGCAAGCTCAAGCTCGACGAGCTGATCACCAACCGCTACGCGCTCGACGACATCGGGCAGGGCTTCCAGGACATGCTCGACGGCAAGAACATCCGAGGCGTTGTCATCCACGACAAGTAAGGCCCTGCTGGCGCGGGTCGACGAGACGCATCGTCGGCCTGCGCCGCGAGGCCGAAGTGCTGACCGCGTCGCTCGCCGCCGGGCTGCACGTCGTGCTCGAAGGCCCGCCGGGCACGGGCAAGTCGACGCTGTTGCGCGCCGTCGCGGACGCGGCCGGGTTCGGGATGGAGTTCGTCGAGGGCAACGCGGAGCTCACGCCCGCGCGGCTCGTCGGCCACCACGACCCCGCGCTCGTGCTGGAGACGGGCTACACGCCGGACATCTTCGTCGACGGGCCGCTCGCGACGGCGATGCGTGAAGGCCGGCTGCTGTACATCGAGGAGCTCAACCGGGTTCCGGAGGAGACGCTCAACGTGCTCGTCGGCGCGCTGGCCGAGGGCGAGATCCACGTGCCGCGGCTCGGCCGCATCCCCGCCGGGCCGGGCTTCCGGCTGATCGCGGCCATGAACCCGTTCGACGCGGTCGGGACGGCACGGGTGAGCCAGGCGATCGCCGACCGCATGTGCCGGATCGCGATCTCCTACCAGGACGCGTCCGGGGAGCGGCGGATCGTGACGACCGTGACGGGCGTCGACGGCGCGCTGCCGGCGTCCGCCGTGGAACTCACGCGGCTGACGCGCGAGCACGCGCAGGTACGGATGGGGTCGTCGGTGCGGGGAGCGATCGACCTGGTGCGCCTGGCGGTCGGGCTCGCCCAGTTGCGCGGCGAACCGCTGCCGGTACCCGGTGATGCCTCGTTCGCCGATGCGGCGGTCGCGTCCCTCTCCGGCCGGTTGCGCGTGGAGGAGGGCTGCGAGCAGACGCCGGAGGCGATCGTGCTCGAGCTGATCGAGCGCCTGAAGCCTCGACCTGGGGAGGAGGTCGAACCTCCACCGCCGGGAAAAGCGCCGGGGCCGGCCCTCCGCCCGGAGCCGCCGGTCACGCCCTGAGCGGCGACGCTGCGCGCGAGGTGGTGCGCGATCGCGGCCGGCGCACGCTCGCCCGCCGCCAGCTCGAACATCGCCACGCGGGGCTCCAGCAGGTCTCGCCGCAGGTCGGCCAGCTCGACGAGACCGCCTTCCACGACCTCCTGCGCACCGACGCCGACGCCGCCGTCGCGCTGCTCGCCGACCTCGCGGCCGCGACGGACCCCCAGCTGCGCGTGCACGCCCGTCGGCTCGCGGCGCGGCTGTTCGTCCGCGCCGGGCGGCTCGGTGGGGCGAGCACGACCGGCTATCGGCGTCTCGCGCCGAGCCGAGCGGCCGGCGAGGGTGACCTCGACCTCGACCTGACCTTTGAGGTTGCGGGTGGGAGGCCGCGCCACGCCGACGATCTCGTCGCCCGGCGCTGGGTCGCGCCCAAGCGCGCGATCTGCCTGCTCGTGGACCACAGCGGCTCGATGGAGGGGCACGCGGTGGGCCTGGCCGCGATGGCGGCCGCGGCGGTCGTGCTCAACCGCAGCGAGCGCGCCTCGACCAGCGTGATCGCGTTCGCCAAGGACGCCTTGGTGCTGCAGGCGCTGGGGGAGACGCGCCTCCCCGCGGCGCTCGTCGACGACCTGCTCTCGCTGCGGGGCAAGGGCCGCACCGACCTCGCGCTGGCGCTGCGGACCGCCTCCGCGCAGCTCGCACGCCGGCCCGCGGCGGAGCGTCACGTGATCCTGCTCTCCGACTGCCGCTCCACCGCCGGATCGGACCCGCTGGGCGCCCTCGGCGGGCTGGATCGCGTCGATGTCCTGGGCACCAGCGACGACCCGGAATCCGTTGCGGCGGGCCGTCTGCTGGCTTCCCGCGCGCGAGGTTGTTACCGATCCGCGACGAATTACGTCCGATTGCAAGCTGGACTGCTTACGCTGCTTTCGTGAACTAAGCGTGGAGGCATCTGGACGAATGGTGGCTTGACGCACCCGCACAGTGCGGGATACCGTCGCCAACACTCGGGGTGTATCGCGCCTCAACGGGGAGAGGTGCGTCCTACGATGCTCCGCTCGGTCAACTACGGGTCCATTGCAGTTTTGCAGGAGGGAGAGTGGCAGAGATGCCCTCAGTAGGTCGGATATTGCGGGTTTCGATAGCGGGAGTCGTCGCAGCCGCATCCCTGGGCATTTCTGCCTCGAGCGCGTCGGCGGGCGACGTGTGGCTGTGGGCCTGTCACGGTCCGAACGGCCAGGCCATCACGCCGCGCAGATCAAGGCCGATGCACGCTGGACGCGCACGCGACCGTGTTGGGCGGCGGCTGCGCCGCGCCCGACGCCGCCGGCTCGCCGCGCCGGGTACCGCTCAAGTTCGGCAAGCCCGACCCCGGCCGACGGCAGCAGGGCTTCGCTCGTCGTCACGCTGCCCAAGGGCTGGGCTCGAACGCGAAGGCCGTCAAGGTCAACCGCACGCTGCGCGGCTTCGAGGGCTCTACCGGCGTCAGCTACCGCGTCTCGGCGAACGACCAGACGCTCGAGCCGAGCGCCGACCCGACGACGGGTGCGCTCCCGATCAGCCACGCCGGCCACGAGCGTAACCCTCGACCTCAGCTGTAGCTCGGCCTGCGCGTCGAACGCCGAGGTCGACGTCGTCAGCGTCGCGGTCCTCGTCACGCGACGACACGCGCTCCGAGCGGCGGCGTGAGCTGGAACACGCCGGTCGACCACACGATGGAGGTCACGCCCGACCTTCACGCGACTCCGGCGCCGGCCTGGACCGCGCCGTGCTCACCGTCGGCGGCCGGACCACGCAGCCCGTCTACTTCAACCCGGAGCAAGTGCCGCGAGCTCTCGCCCGCGCGACGGGACGAACGACCGTCCGCTCGACCCGACGGCGTGCCGCAACGACGACGTCGGCGACGACAGGCCGCTGCAAGGCGCTCGACGGCCACGATCGTCGCCTGGGCGGACACGCCCGAGCTGGACAAGGACGGCAAGCACACGGGCAAGTGGCTCGACTCGACCCGCTGCGCCTGCCCGAGGGTCTGTTCCCGTGGACGGTCACCGTCTATGACGTGGCCGGCAACGCGGCGACGCCATCAGCAACACCGTCGAGGTCTGGCATCCGGCGGAGCCCGTCGCGATCCGCACGCTGAACATCTCGACGGCTTCGTTCACCGAGCCGGGCAACAACAACAACAACAACAACTCCGGGGGCGGCGGCGTCCAAGGCACGCAGGCGAACCAGTGCCGCTCGCCGCGCCTGTCGGTCGTCCTGAAGTCGAAGCCGGTCCGTGTCTCCAAGAACGTCCCGGTCCTGAAGTACAAGAAGGCCTACAAGTTCACGGGCCGCCTGACCTGCGTGATCAACGGCAAGCGCCAGTCCGCGCCCAAGCGCACGAAGGTCTCGATCTTCAACAAGGTCGGCAAGAAGACCGTCCGCAAGCCCAACACGGCCATTCGGGCCAAGGGCGCGGTCAACCTCAAGCTGGCCTTCGTGAGTGACCGGACGGTGATCTTCCGCTACACCAATGCGGGCGGTCAGAAGTCCGAGGTCAAGATCAAGGTCCGCGTCACCAAGAAGAAGCGGTAAGGCGCCTGAGCGAGAGCCAGGGCGCGGGAGGAAGACGGAAATGAAGCGAGTCATGGCGCTGGGCGCCGCGGTCTTGGCGCTTGGCGCCGGTGCGGCGGCGTTCGGCCAGAAGGCGACGGCCGGCGGGGCCGCCGCCGCCCAAGCGGACGGCGGCCTGGCCGTGTCGTCCGGAACGATCGACGCGCCGGCCAAGGCCGGCGCGTATGGCCCGGTGAAGGTCTCCAACCGGTCCGCGACGGCATTGACCGTCACCGTTGCGCCCCGCCAATGGACCCAGGCGGCCAACGGCAAGGTCTCCCCGAACCGTCGCGGCGCGACTCGCCGGCGTGAGCGTGAGCGCCCCGAGCTTCACGCTCGCTCCGGGTGAGGAGCGCGACCTGACGGTCAACGTCGCCTCGATCCCCGGGGCCGGTTCGCTGTACGGCGCGCTCGAGGTCGTCGGCCTGCCGACGGACGTCGCCACCCGCAAGGGCGTCGTGCTCGGCTACCGCGTCGTCAGCGCGATCCGGCTCAACCCGGCGGCGCCCAAGGCGGGCGTCAGCGCAGGCAAGATCAAGCCGGGCAAGGGCACGGCCACGCTGCCGGTCAAGAACACGGGCAACACGCTCGACGCGGTCGCGATCCGGGCCGAGGTCAAGGACTCGCGCGGCACGCGCAACCTCAGCGCGACGATCAAGATCCTGCCGGGCAAGACGATCAACTTCCCGCTCGGGACCAAGCTCCAGAAGGGCAGCGCGACCGCCAAGATCACGCTCCGCCAGAAGAGCAAGACGGTGCTCACCTCGAAGAAGAAGTTCACGGTCAAGTGATGCGCATCGATTCCCCTGCGCGCGTGTTGGTGCTGCCGACGGTCATGAAGCGGATTCTGGAAGGCACGAAATGAAGCTGCGTACGTTCATCGCCGCCGCGGCGGTCGGCGCCGTGGCCACGGCCACCCCGGTCGCCATGGCGCAGACGCCTGACCCGATCTCGGGTGGCACGACGATCGGCGCGACCGTGCCGAGCATGCTCGAGCTGATCATCACGCAGCCCAAGTCCGGCCTGACGACCTTCACGAAGGCCAAGACCTACTCGTCGTCGTTCGACGTCGCGGTCACCACCACCGACAACGCGGCGCAGCTGTCGCTCGCCGATGGTGAGGTCGCCTCGGGCTCGAAGCTGGGCCGTCTGGCCGCCGGCAAGAAGCTGCTGCCGCTGCCGCTGGAGGCGCGTGTGGGCAAGTCGTCCTTCGCGGCCCTCAACGCCCCGGTGGAGCCGATGCTCACGAGCTGGAGCCAGCCGGTCGCACGGGCCAAGGCCACGGTGAACCTGCGCCAGAAGGTCAAGGCCAAGGCCACTGGCAGCTACCGCAAGGTCTTCTTCGTCACGCTGTCGACGGACACCCCGTAGAGAATCAAGGAGATACCCGAAGTGAAGCTCGTTAGAAGTCGGCTGGTCGCCGGCGCCCTCGGCCTTGCCGTCGCGGGGACCGCGACCGGCAGCGTCATCGCCAGCGCGGACGACTCCGCGCCGGTGGCGCGGGCCGCGCAGCAGGGCGGCGTGTCCGTCACGCCCGCTTCCGTCGAGACCACCGCCAAGCGTGGCGGTGTGGGCAGCATCACGGTCAAGAACACCACCAAGGACACGATGCGGGTCACGATCAACGTGCGCCCGTGGATCCAGAACCGCTCCACCGGCACGGTCGTCCTGAACACGAGGGCCAGCCTGTCGCCGTACGTGCGGGCGTCGCCGCAGACGTTCACGCTTGCGCCCGGCCAGCGCCGTGTGAGCTTCAACATGCGCCGGATGACCGCGTCGGGTTCGCTCTACGCCGGCTTCCAGGTGTTCGCGAAGCAGGCGAAGCCCACGCGGCGCAACGGCATCATCCCGCAGTGGGATCTGCGCGGGAAGATGCGCCTGAACCCGTCGCGCAAGAACCCGAGCCTGCGCATCGGCGCCAGCGACGTCGTCGGCCGGGGCAACAACCGCTCGCTGATTCTCGCGGTCCGCAACACCGGCAACACGCTGGATCCGGTGGGCGGCACGGTCTCGATCACGGGCCCGACGGCGCGCAACGCCACGATCCCGGCGGTCGGCATCGTCCCCGGCCAGGTCGTGTACCTCAAGGGCGGCGCGCTGCGCGGCATGAAGGCCGGCAACTACACCGCCACGTGGAACGTCACGATCGGTGGCAAGCGCTACAACGTCAAGCGGACGTTCAGGCTGTAGGCCAGGGTCATGGACGCGCCTCCACCACTGCACGAGCTCGAGACCGAGATCATGGAGGAGATGTGGGGGCGCGCCGAGGCCACCGTGCGTGACGTGCAGGTGGCGCTCAACGCGCGCGGCGAGAAGACCCGCGCGTACACGACGCTGCTGACGGTCATGACGCGGCTCGACGGCAAGGGCCTGCTGACCCGGCGCCGCGCGGGCCGCTACGACGTCTACGTCGCCACGCTCTCGCGCGAGGAGTACCTCGCCGCGCGGGCCGAGGCGTCCGTCGAGGCGCTCGTGGAAGATTTCGGCGACCTGGCGCTCGCGCACTTCGCGCGTCACATCCAGGGACTCGACCAGCAACGGCTGGAGACCCTCCGCCGGCTGGCCGAAAGTGACGACTAGAGCGAGCGCGTCCCGCGGTCTGCGCCGGGCCGAGTTCGCGGTCGCCGCGTTCGGGCTCACCGCGTTCCTGCTGGCGCTGCTGTTCGTCGTCGACGGCCTGCGGTTCCACAACGCGCTGCTGCTGCACGCGCTGTCGGACATCCCGCACGGGCAGTTCCATCACGGGCGCGAGTTGCTGCTGATGGCGCTCATCCTCTTCGACGGCTTCGCGTTGCTGCACGGCGGCCGCTCGCTGTGGCGGGGCGTGGCCGCGCACCGGCGGCTCGCCGCGCAGCTGCCGGTCGTGGGTACCCGCGAGATCGGGGGACGCAGCGTCCGCGTGGTGCCCGGCGCGGAGCCGCGGGCGTTCTGCTCTGGGCTCGCCCGCCCGCGCGTGTACGTGTCCGCGGGCGCGCTCGCGACCTTGAGCGTGGCCGAACTCGCCGCGGTCGTGGCGCACGAGGGCCATCACGCCGACCGGCGCGACCCGTTGCGGATCCTGATCGCGCGCGCCATCGGCGACGCCTACTCGCTGCCCGCGCTGCCGCGTCGCGAGCAGGCGCTGGCCGAGCTGGCGGCGGACGATGCCGCGGTGCGGCGGGGCGGCAAGGCGCCGCTCGCGTCAGCGCTGCTGGCGTTCGGAGGCGGGATCGCGCCGGAGCGCGTGGACCGCCTCGCGGGTGCGCGCCCGGTGGGTGAGGTCTCGCCCGCGATGGTGTACGTGACCGCGGCGGTGATCGCCGCGCTCGTGCTCGCGATCGGGGCCGAGTTGCTGATCCCCGGCCATCCGACCTTCTGCGTGCCGTTGGCGTCCGCGCCCGGCTGGATCGTGCTCGCGATCAGCGTGCGGGTCGCCGTCATGGCGCCCGCGTGGGTGGGGTGGCGCCGGGCGGAGCTGTTCCTCCGCCCGGCCGCGTCTCCCTGAGGAGATCCGCGAAGCGATCTCCAAGCGATCGCGCATGGCGCCGACGCAGTCGGCTGCCGCGTCCGATCGCCTAGCCCTTCTTCTTCTTCTCGCAGTCCTTGGCGACCTTCACGCGCTTGGCGTTGCCCTTGAAGCGCGAGACGATCACGGTGTCGCTGCCGGGGCCGCACTTCACGGTCGCGCGCCCGCTGGCCGTGATCGCGTAGATGGTGTCGTCCTCGGGGCCCGCGTCGACGATCGTGTTCTTGCCCGCGATGCGGATGTTGTCGGCGCCGTTGCCGCCGAAGATCGTCGAGATCTGGCCGTTGCCCTGGAGGAAGTCGTTGCCGTCGCCGCCGAGGATGCGGTTCTTGCCGCGGCCGCCGTAGACGGTGTCGTCGCCGGCGCCCGCGTCGATCAGGTCGCTCTGCGAGCCGCCGCCGCCGCTGTGCCGGGCGTCGCCCCACAGGATGTCGTTGCCGCCGTGCCCGTAGAGCGTGTTCGAGCCGCCCTGGCCGTTGAGGCGGTCGTTGCGCTCGGTGCCGTTCTTGGTGCCGTTGCCCGACCAGGTGATGCCGCGCGTGGGATCACGCTCGGCGGCGAGGTCGATCACGTTCTCGCAGTTGGACTGGGCGTCGAGCAGGTTGCGGTTCGTGCGGCCCATCGGCGCGGGCGTGTTGTAGACGGTGTCGTTGCCTTCACCGCAGTCGATGCTGTTGATCGCGCTCGGCGGGTCGGAGTTCAGGTGGATGATGTCGTCACCGGGGCCGGCGTCGATCCGGTCCGGACCGGTGTCGGAGGAGATCGTGTCGTTGCCGTTGCCACCGTTGATGTCGTCGCCGCCGCTGCCGCCGTCGAGCGTGTCGTTGCCGTCGCCGCCGTTGAGGGTGTCGGGAGCCTCGTTGCCCTCGAGGGTGTCGTCGCCCGGGCCGCCGAGCAGCGTGTCGTGGCCGAACCCGCCGAGGCCCTGGTCGTTGCCGTCCTCGCCGATCAGGCGATCGTCGCCCGAACCGCCGTTCATCGTGTCATTGCCCGGACCTCCGAAGACCTCGTCGGGGCCGGTGTCGCCGGTGAGCACGTCGTCGCCGGCGAGTCCGCGGAGCGTGTCACGGCCGCCGAGGCCGTTGATCACGTCCGGGCCGGCCGTGCCCGTGAGTCGCTCTGCAGCGCCGGAGCCGACGATGTTCTTTGCGAACGCCGTCGCGGCGAATACGAGCGTTCCAGCAAGGGTCAGGGCCAACAGAGTGCGGAATTTGGACACAGGTATTCCTTTGCCCGGAGGTCCAGGCGGTTAGCGGGGCTGGAGCGCCAACTCGGTCGGCGCTGCCATCCTCCCAGATCATGAGCGAGGCGTTTGTCGAGCCGATCGACCGCGCGGAGCGCACGGCCGACCTCGACCGCTTAGGTCAATTCTACGTCGAGGGGGCCCGGATTCGACGGAGTACCGAGCTATCCCCTCCTATGGCTAGGTGCTGAGCTCGCCGGCGAGGTCCTGCGTGAACAGCGCGCGGACGTCATCGGGCGCGCGTCCTTCAGAGAGCAGCACGACCAGCTTCGCGTAGGCGGCTTCGGTGGTCATGTCGAAGCCGCCGACCGCGCCCGCCTGCAACAGCGGCACGCTCGTCGCGTAGGCGTTGAGGTCCACGCGGCCGTCGACGCACTGTGAGACGACGCCGACCACGACGCCGCGCGCCGCGCCTTCGGCCAGCACCTGCAGCAGCTCGTGGTCGGACGTGGGCACGGTGCCCGCGCCGTAGGCCTCGAGGATCAGACCGCGGGTGGGCTCGGCGAGCGCGGCCCGCAACAGCGAGGCCGGCATACCGGGATACAGACGCAGCAGGTTCACCGGCGCGTCGAGCGTCAGCGGCAGGCCGACGGCGCCCGGCTCCTGCTCGCGGAGCCGGGACGGGTCGACCTCGATCTGCACGCCGGCCATGCCGAGCGGCGACAGGTTGGGGGACGTGAACGCCTCGAAGCCGGATGCGCTGGCCTTCACCGTGCGACAGCCGCGCAGGATGTGGGAGCCGAACACGAGGCACACCTCGCGCACGTCGTCGCGGGCGGCGACGAGCACGGCGGTGAGCAGGTTCTGACGCCCGTCGCTGCGCAGCACGCCGAACGGGATCTGGCTGCCCGTGACGACGACCGGCTTGCCCAGCCCCCGCAGCAGGAAGGCGAGCGCCGAGGCGGTGTAGGCCATCGTGTCGGTGCCGTGCAGCACCACGAACCCGTCGTAGTGGTGGCGGTGCTGCGCGAGGTCCCGCGCGATCCGCAGCCAGTCCGCGGGCCGGGCGTTGGCCGAGTCCAGCAGCGGCGCGTACTCGCAGATCGACAGCTCCGGCACTTCGGCGGTGTGGAGCTGGGGCTGGTCGCGGACCTGCGTGGTCAGGTGCCCGGGGAGCGGCGCGTAGCCGTCGTCCGTGGCCTTCATCCCGATCGTTCCGCCCGCGTAGGCGACGTAGATGCGTTTGCGGTCATTCATGCGAGCTCGTCGAAGTGTCGCTGAGCGCCGGGTGCCCACGATGAATGACAGGCCTCGAACAGGGCGTGGGCGCGGCGGCGTGGCCAGTCGCCGGGCAGCAGATCGTCCGGGAGGTCCGGGTCGATGAACGGGAACCGCCGCCAGGCGTGCACCAGCGCGGTCTGGGCGGCGAACGCGGCGCCTTCGTCCTCCGGCTCCAGCCCGGTGAAGTCCTCGATGAACTGATCGTAGTGCTCGCGCAGATTGTCGAGGTCCCAGGCCTCGTCGATCACCCGCTCGGTGTCGCCGAGCGCACCCAGCTCGGCCCGGAACGTGAGCAGCTGCGCGGGTTCCTCGGCGCTCACGAGCCCCTCGCGGTCCACGTGCGGCGTGATCCACAGGCCGCCGCCGAGCGACCCGAACCCCGCCCACGCGAGCTGGGTGGTGAGCCGGTGGCGCAGCTCCCGCCGCTGCTCGGGCACCCGCAGGACGAGCAGCAGCCAGTGCCCGTCCCAGCTCACCGGCTCGCCGAACCCGTAGATGCGGCGCGCGCCGCCGCGCAGCAGGTCGGTCGACTTCGGGGTCAGCCGCATGCGCGAGCGCCGCCCGACGCGCTCGCTCGCCAGCCAGTCCTCGCGCGTGGAGCGCACGACGGCCTGGCGGGCGGCCGACGGCGTGTACCCGAGCAGCTGCAGGCCGGCGATCAACGCTTCCTGCCACGCGCCGTCGGGCCGCGGCAGCAGGAACTCGCCCAGCACGGTGAGCAGGGTCGAGCGGGCGGCGGGTGCGCCGACTGAGCGGCGTCGCAGGACGTCGTCCACGAATCGGCAAACATACTCGGCGTATGAAGCAGGCTCTCGTCGGCGGGACCGTGGCGGACGTCTACACGGGCACCTGGGTGACCGCGAACGTCGAGTTCGAGGACGGCGTGATCACGTACGTCGGCCCGCGGGAACCCGCGTGCGCGGCGATCGACATGGCCGGGAAGGTGCTGGTCCCGGGCTACATCGAGCCGCACACGCACCCGTGGTGCCTGTACTCGCCGACGTCGCTGCTCGAGGTCGCCGTGCCCGACGGGACGACGACGCTCGTCTACGACAACCTGTTCTTCTTCCTGTCGCACGGGGTGGACGGGCTGCGGACGATCGTCGACGCCATGCGCGCCGCCCCGGCGCACATCCGCTGGGTGGCGCGGATCAGCCCGCAGTCGGCGTACCCGGACGAGGCGGAGCGCTTCGCCATCGACAAGATCGCGCCGATGCTGTCGTGGCCGGAAGTGGTGGCGAGCGGTGAGATCACGAACTGGATGTCGGTCGCGCGCTCCGAGCCGCGGGTGGCGGCCGGGATCGCGGCCGCGAAGGCGGCGCGGCGGCGCGTTGAGGGCCACAACGCCGGCGCCTCCTACAACCGCCTCAACGAGCTGTCGCTGGCCGGCATCTCCGCCGACCACGAGGCGATCACGGCTGCGGAGGCGCTGGACCGCTTGCGCCTGGGGATGTGGACGATGCTGCGCCAGTCTTCGCTCCGGCCGGACCTCCCGGAGCTGCTGGACGGACTCCACGAGGTGATCGGCAGCGCGCGGCGGCTGATGTTCACCACCGACGGGGCGACGCCGTCCTTCTACGCCGAGCGCGGTGTGATCGGCGGCGCGCTGCGGATCGCGTCCGCCCGCGGCGTGGAGCCGATGCGCGCGCTGCAGATGGCGACGATCGACCCGGCGACGTTCCTCGGCCTCGACGAGCATCTGGGCGGGATCGCGCCGGGGCGCGCGGCGACGTTCAACGTGCTGCCCGAGGTGGGGGAGTGGCGGCCGGAGACCGTGTACGTGCGGGGCGAGGTGGTCGCGCGCGACGGACGGCTGGTCGCCGAGTTGCCCGCGGTGCCGTGGCCCGCGGGCCCGGGCCTGGTGGCGCCGGACGCGGGGTTGTTCGCGCCGCTGACCGGGACGGTGCCGGTCGCGCGCTACGAGTCGGCCGTGATCAACCGGCGCGTGGACCGGGAGGTGGCGCCGGGCGACGTCCACGCCGTGCTCGTGGGCCGCGACGGCTCATGGGCCGCGAAGGGCGTCGTCGAGCGCTTCCTGGACGTGGACGGGTTCGCCACCACCGCGACGACCTCGCTCGAGCTGCTCGTGGTGGGGCGCGATCCGGCGGCGATGGCCCGCGCGGCGGCACGGGTGGCCGAGATGGGCGGTGGCTTCGCGTTCGACGGCGGCTGGTCGGCGCCGCTGGAGATCGACGGGCTCATCTCGTCCGGGACGTTCGACACAACAGTTGCGATCGATAGTAGTCTGTCTGACGCCATGACGAGCGCTGGGTATCCGTTCCACGATCCCCTCTACAGCTTGCTGTTCGCGTCGGGCGACTTCCTGCCGGAGTTGCGCGTCACGCCGAGCGGCCTGCTGGAGGTGAAGTCGCGCACCATCCTCGCCCCTGCGGTGCGGCCGTGAACAACTCCGGGACGCTCGTCGACCGGCGGTTGGAGGCCGGTCACGGTGACAAGGTCGCGATTCGCTGCTCCGGCGAGACGGTGACTTACGCGCAACTGCACGACCGCATCTGCCGCGCCGGCAACGTCCTCGAAGGTCTGGGCGTGGGCCGTGAGGACCGTGTGCTGATGATCCTCGATGACTCGCCGACGTTCGCGGCGCTCTTTCTGGGGGCGATGCGCGCCGGGGCGGTGCCCGCGCCGGTGTCGTTCCTGGACACCACTGACAACTTCGCTCACTACGCGCGTGACTCCTACGCGAAGGTGATCGTCGCCGAGGATGCACTGCTCGAGCGGTTGCCGGAGGGCGCGATGGCCCGCTCACAGTTCGAGTCGTTGATGGCGGGTTCACCCGGTGAACGACTGCCGGCTGACACGCACAGAGACGACATGGCGTTCTGGCTGTTCAGTGGTGGTTCCACCGGGTTTCCGAAGGGCGTCGTGCACCTGCACCACGACATCGAATACACCTGCGAGACCTACGCGAAGGAAATTCTTCGCATACAGGAGGACGACGTGACGTTCTCCTCGACGAAGCTCTACCACGCCTACGGACTCGGCAACAACCTCACGTTCCCGTACTGGGTGGGCGCCACCACGGTGCTCCGGCCGGGCCGTCCTGACCCGAAGGGGCTGCTGGAGACGGCGGCCGAGCAGCAGCCGACGTTGTTCTTCAGCGTGCCCACGTTGTACGGCGCGATGGTGAACCTCCCCGACGCGTTCGAACACGATTTGCGCTCAGTGCGCATGTGTGTGAGTGCGGCCGAGCCGCTCGCGCCGGAGGTGCTGCGGCGGTGGCAGCAGTGCTTCGGGCTGGACATCGTGGACGGCATCGGCTCCACCGAGCTGCTGCACATCTACTGCTCCAACCGCCCCGGCGACGTGCGCCCGGGCACGAGCGGTAAGCCGGTGCCCGGGTACGAGCTCGTCCTGCTCGACGAGCTGCGCGCGCCGGTCGCCGACGGCGAGGTGGGGAACCTGTGGGTGCGAGGTGACTCCGCGTTGGCGTACTACTGGCACCAGCACGAGAAGACCAAGGCCGCGATCCACGGCGACCTGTTCTTCACCGGCGACCGCTACCGCGTGAACTCCAGACGGCGACTACGTCTACGAGGGTCGCGCCGACGACATGATCAAGATCGGCGGGCTCTGGGCCTCCCCGATCGAGATCGAGAACGTGCTCGTCGAGCATCCGCGCGTGCTCGAAGCGGCCGCGGTGGGGGTAGAGGCCGACTACACGATGCGTGTGAAGGCGTTCGTGATCGCCCGCGGCGACCCCGGCGACGACGGCCTCGTCGGCGAGCTGCAGGAGTGGTGCAAGACGCGCCTGCGCCGCTACGAGTACCCGCACTTCATCGAGTTCGTCGACGACCTGCCCAAGACCCCGACCGGCAAGATCCAGCGCTACAAGCTCCGAGCATGATCTTCACCGCCCCCGAAGTGGAGGACTTCGCCGGCGTCGAGACGGCGCTCACCGACGCGTTCCGGCGCGCGCAGGAAGCCGCGCGCGCCGAGGAGCCGATCGTGTTCGTGCTGTCCAACGAGCACTTGCTCGGCCAGCAGGGGGCGCCGGGCGCGATGCTGGCCAACGCGCTGCTCTCCGGCATGCGGACCCTGGCGGCCGAAAAGCACGCGGCGAACGCGATCGCGACCGGCGAGGACGCGACGCCGGAGGACCTGCAGCACTGGATCGCGCTGCTGTCCGAAGGCCGCGGCGTGGCCGGCGAGCTCATCCACGTGGGCGCCAAGCACGTGGGGAAGGTGCAGTCGTGAGGGCGGTCGTCACGGGCGCGGCGCGCGGGATCGGCAAGGCGGTGGCGGACCGGCTCGACTCAGGCGGCTACGACGTGCTGCGCGTGGACCTCGCGGACGGGTTCGTCGCCGACGTCACCTCCGCCGAGGACCGCGCGCGGATCGTCGAGGCCGCGGGGCCGGTCGACGTGCTCGTCAACAACGCGGGGATCACGCGCGACGCGCGGATCGTGAAGATGACCGAGGAGCAGTTCCTCGCCGTCATCCGGGTCAACCTCGGCGCGGCCTACGAGCTCACACGCGCGCTTACGCTCAACGACGGCGCGTCGGTCGTGTCGCTCGCCTCGCGCGCGTACCTGGGCAACTTCGGCCAGTTCAACTACAGCGCCTCCAAGGGCGGGCTCGTCGGCATGACGCGCGCGCTGGCGCTGGAGCTCGCGCCGCGCGGCGTGCGCGTGAACGCCATCGCGCCGAGCCTCACCGCCTCCGAGATGACGCGCGCGATGCCGGAGCACGTGTTGGACAAGATGATCGCGAGCATCCCGCTCGGCCGCCAGGCCGAGCCCGAGGAGATCGCGGAGACGATCGCCGCGCTGGCCTCCCCGGCCACCGCGTACGTGACCGGGCAGGTGCTGGTGGCCTGCGGCGGCCGGAGCCTGGCTCCCTAAAGGGGCCAGGCCCCTTTAAGAAAGGAACCTGATGACTGGAATGCTGATCGCAGGCGAGCGCACCGAGGGTGCGGCGGGGGAGGGCCTCGACGTCGTCGATCCCGCCACCGAGGAGACGATCGAGTCCGTCCCGCGCGGCACCGCCGCGGACGTGGACGCGGCCGTGGAGGCCGCGGACAGGGCCTTCGGCGAGTGGCAGAAGACGGACGCGGAGGACCGCGCGAAGCTGCTGCGCGCCGCGATCGCGCTGATCGAGCGGGACCGCAAGGACCTGACGATGTCGCTCGTGCACGAGCAGGGCAAGCCGGTGACCGAGGCGGCGGGCGAGATCCACCACCTCGTCCACGGCCTGAACTTCTACGCCGACCTGGCGACGAAGGTGCGCGGGTCCTACCAGCCGCTGCCGAGCGCGCTGTCGAAGGCGTACGGCATGGTCATCCGGCGCCCGATGGGCGTCGTGGCGGCGATCGTGCCCAACAACTTCCCGCTCACGCTGCTGGGCACGAAGCTCGCGCCGGCGCTGATGGCGGGCAACACGATCGTGGTCAAGCCGGCCGCGACGACGCCGCTGACGACGCTGAAGATCGCCGACCTGTTCCAGGAGGCGGGGTTCCCGGCCGGCGTGGTGAACGTCATCACGGGCAAGGGCTCGGAGGTGGGTGACGCGCTCGTCACGCACGACAAGGTCCGGCGCGTGGCCTTCACCGGCTCCACGGCGGTCGGCCGCCACATCATGGGCCTGGCCGCGCCGAAGCTGAAGCGGATGACGATGGAGCTGGGCGGCTCTGACCCGGTGATCGTCGCTCCCGACGCGAACATCAAGGCCGCCGCGCGCGGCATCGCCATCGGCCGCTTCTGGAACTGCGGGCAGATGTGCCTCGGCGGCAAGCGCGTCTACGTCTTCGACGAGGTCTACGACGAGCTGCTCGAGCAACTCACCCGCACCGTCGGCAAGTACGAGCCGGGCCTGGGCTGGGAGAAGGCGGAGAAGCCGGCCATCCGGGTCGGCCCGCTGCACACCTCCGACGGCCGCGACGAGCTCATGGAACAGTTGCAGGACGCGCTCGATGGCGGCGGTGAGCTCGTGCTCGGTGGTGACAAGCCCGACGGCGCCGGCTACTTCATGAACCCGACGATCGTCACCAATCCGGCGCTGGACTCGCGGGTGGCCCGTGAGGAGACGTTCGGGCCGGTGCTCCCGATCTGGCGGGTGAGTGACCTCGACGAGGCGATCGGCCTCGCCAATGACAGTGAGTACGGGCTCGGCGCCTCGGTGTGGACCAACGACGTGCGGATGATTCACCGTGTGGCCAACGAGGTGGACGCCGGCATGAAGTGGGTCAACCAGTTCCACTACGGCTATGACGAATTGCCGTTCGGTGGCGTCAAGCAGTCCGGGTACGGCAAGGAACATGGCGTCGAGGGGTTGGACTACTACCTCGAGGACATCTCGGTCGTGGTGGGAGGGCTCGAGTAATGGCAGTGTCGTATGCGGCCGACGGGGCCATCGGGTACATCACGCTGGACAAGCCGCCGGCGAACTCCTATGACAAGGAGTTCATGGAGGAGTTCAGCGTCGCGGTCGATTCCGCGGCTGCGGATTCCACCAAGGCGATCATCGTCCGGTCCGCTTCGAAGAAGTTCTTTTCCGCCGGCGCGGACATCAAGGCGTTCGCGGCCAACACCACGGACGACAACATGGCGATGATCGAGCTCGGGCACGAGGTGCTCGCCTCGATCGCGCGCATCCCGAAGGTGTTCATCGCGCAGGTCGAAGGGCACGCGCTCGGCGGCGGGCTCGAGATCTCGCTCGCGTGCGATCTGCGCTTCGGCGCGCGGGGCACGTACAAATTGGGCTTGCCGGAAGTGACCCTGGGCCTGTTGCCGGGCAACGGCGGCACGCAGCGACTGCCCCGGATCATCGGCGTGCCCAAGGCGCTGGACCTGATGGTCACGGGCCGGCCGGTCTCGCCGGGTGAGGCGCACGGACTGGGCATCCTCAACCGCCTGTTCCCGGCGGCGGAGACGGCGGACAAGACCCGCGCGTACGCCGAGGCGCTGGCCGCCGGCGCCACCGCGGCGATCGGCGAGATCAAGCTCACCACCTACGCGGGCATCGAGAAGCCGATCAGCGAGGCGCTGGCGCGTGAGCGCGACGGCATCCGCCGGCTCTTCGACACCGAGGATGCGGCCGAGGGCTTCACCTCGTTCAAGGAAAAGCGCAAGCCGGAGTTCAAAGGTGCCTGAGCGCGAGATCGAGTTCCTCATCATCGGCGGCGGCGACGCCGGGTTCTCCGCGGCGCGCACGCTGCGTGAGGAAGGCGCGGACGGTTCGTGCTGGTCGTCTCGCGCGATCCCGACCCGCCGTACGACCGCACCGCGGTGTCCAAGGGCTACCTCGGTGGTGAGAAGTCCAAGTCCGAAGTGCTGCTCGGCGGCGAGGACTGGTTCAAGGAGAACGACGTCGAGTTGCTCGTGCGCACCAGCGCGATGAAGCTCGACACCGAAGCGCACACGGTGACGCTCTCCAACAAGGACGTCATCCGCTACGGCAAGCTGCTGCTCGCCACCGGGTCCAACGTGCGCCGCCTGCGCGTGGAGGGCGGTGACCTGGAGGGCATTCACTACCTGCGCGCGCTGGGCAACGCGGATCACATCCGCGCGGACGCCTCCGGCAACGTGGTGCTGATCGGTGGCTCGTACATCGCCACCGAGGTCGCCGCGACGCTCACTGCCATGGGCCGCAAGTGCAGCCTGGTGATGCTCGAGGACGTCACGCTCGAGCGCACGTTCGGCAAGACCGCGGGCGGCTTCTTCCAGAAGGCCCTGACCGATCACGGCGTCGAGATCCATGCCGGTGAAGAGCTGGAGCGCTTCGAGGGCGAGGGTCGCGTCTCCGCCGTGGTGACCAAGTCCGGCAAGACGATCCCCGCGGACGCGGTGGTGGTCGGCGTCGGTGTGGCGCCTGACGTGTCACTGGCGAAGAAGGCCGGGCTCGAGATCGGTGAGCGGGGTGGTGTGCTCACCGACGCGAAGCTGGCCACCAGCGCCGTCGACGTGTTCGCCGCCGGTGACATCGCCGAGTACGACTCCGTCGTGCACCAGAAGCGGCTACGGATCGAGCACTGGGACGTCGCCGAGAACCAGGGCAAGACCGCCGCGCGTTCGATGATGGGCTCCGACAAGCCACACGACGTCGTCCCCTACTTCTTCTCCGACCTCAGTGACTGGACGTGGATGGAGTACGTCGGCCCGGCGTACGACTGGACCGAGGAGATCGTCCGCGGCTCGGTCGAGGAGGGCAAGTTCACCGTCTGGTACCTCGACGGCGACCGCCTTGCCGGCGCGCTGGCGGTGGACCGCAGTGACGACCTCGAGCGGGCGCGGGAGCTCCTGAAGTCCCGCGAACCGGTGGACCGCGAGGAACTCGCTGCGACATAAGTCTGAGTAGCGGCGGGCGCGCCGCGGGTAGAGCTTCGGCGCAATGGAGGACCTCGTCGTCGACCTCACCCGCGGCAATCCGAGCTCGGTCAAGACCGTGCTCGCGTCCGTCGTGCTCGCACTGGCCGTGTACCAGCTCCTGCTGGCCGCGATCGGCTACCGCAAGCTGCCGGTGGGCAAGC
>CAVRTQ010000027.1:0-210027 GCA_963724195.1 uncultured Solirubrobacteraceae bacterium
AGCCTCCACGACGAGGTCCTCGCGCCGGCCGCCCGCCCGTATCGCCGCGACAACGACGAGATCCGCTCGCACCTCGGCCCTCGCCGCCAGGCCGAGTGGGACGAGTTCACCGCCCGCCACCACAAGCCGCGGCGCTTCCTTCGACGCCTGCGTTCGCGTGCCCGATGATGCGTGGCAGCTGCTGCGCCTCATGGACGGCTTCGTCACCACGCAGCTGCTGTACGTGGCCGCGAAGCTCGGCGTCGCCGAGGCGCTGACCGAGCCGAAGACCGGCGCCGCCCTCGCGGACGAACTGCACGTCGACGCCGACGCCCTGACGCGCGTCCTCCGCGGCCTGGCACTCGAAGGTGTCGTCAGCGAAGACGACGGCACGTTCGCGCTGACCGCGCTCGGCGCGCACCTGCCCGCGCTGAAAGGCCCCGCGCTCGTCAGAGGCGAGCTGTACTTCCACGGCGCCGAAGGCCTGCTCGACGCCGTCAAGCACGGCGGCACCGCGTTCGAGCGCATCTACGACGCCCCGTTCTTCACCCACCTCGACCGGCACCCCGATCACGAGGCCGCCTTCGAGGCGAGCATGGCGGGTCGCGCCGAGCAGGAGGCGCAAGCCGTCGTCGCCGCCTACGACTTCACGTCGCTCAAGACCCTCGTCGACGTGGGCGGAGGTCGCGGCGTCCTGCTCAACGCGATCCTCAAGCAGGCTCCGCACCTCGACGCCACGCTGTTCGACCGCCCCGCCGCCATCGAAGCCGCCCGCCCGCACGTCCCCAAGGTCGTGGCCGGCGACTTCTTCGCCGCCGTCCCACCCGGCGCCGACGCCTACCTGCTGAGCCGCGTCCTGCACGATTGGGACGACGAGGACGCGCTGCGCATCCTGGCCACCGTCAGACGCGCCATGCGCGACGACAGCCGCGTGCTGATCGTCGACGCCATCCTGCCGCGCCACGCGCGCGACAAGCCCGCGGCGATCCGCATGGACCTGCACATGCTGCTGCTGCTCGGCGCGCGTGAGCGGACCGAGGCCGAGTTCCGCGCGCTGCTGCAGCGCGCGGGGTTCGAGCAGACGACCGTCTACCCGACCGATTCGCCGGCCGGGTTGTCGGTCATGGACGCGCGCTGAGCGTGACCTCGCCCGCGGTGAGCGTGATCTCGTGCCCGTTCACGTCCACGCGGAGCGCACCGGTCTCGTCGATCCCGGCGCCGAGGCCTTCGCCGTCCTGCCAGCGCACGCGCCGGCCGAGCAGCGCGTCGCGCTCCCGCAAGGCCACGAGCACCGCATCGCGGTCCTGACCCAGACGCTTCTCCAACGCGGCCAGCAGCGCGACGAGCGTCGGTTCCACGTCAGCGGGCGACTTCCCCAAGGTTCCGGCGACCTCCGCCGCTTCCTCGGGCAGCGAGGCCACGTCGACGGCGACGTTCACGCCGATCCCGAGGACCGCCCACTTCGAGGCCTTGCTCTCGGCGAGGATGCCGGCCACCTTGCGCCCGTCGAGCCAGACGTCGTTGGGCCACTTCACCAGCGCATCGGGCCCGGCCACGTCGGCCACCGCGAGCCCGGCCCGCAGCGGCAGCAGGTCGTCGAACTCGCGCAGGACCAAGGATGCGGCGATGGCGACGCCCGGCGGCGTGACCCAGGTGCGCCCCTGGCGTCCGCGGCCCTTGGTCTGCTCGTCGGCCGTGACGAGCGTTCCGTGCGAGGCGCCCTTGTCGGCCAGCTTGCGCGCCCGCGCGTTGGTCGATCCGATCGTCTCGTGATGCTCGCGCGGCTCACCCAGCGTCATGACAGCTCCAGTTCATCCCCCGCCGACACGCCGAGTAGCGCGGCGGCACTGCCACCGTTGACCGCCACCGCCACGTCGCCCGCGGAGTCCTCGTAGATGACCAGCCCGCCGGGCGGGACGTCGCCGAACGTGCGGCCCACGGCCACCTCGTGCCCGGCGATGCGCACGGCGGACGACGGCAGCGCCGCGTCGGTGATGAGGTTGCCGAATCCGTCGACTTCCACGACGTTGACCTTACCCACGGGCAGCGCGGGGAGCCGTACGAGCTCGTCCCCATCCATGCGCGGCCCGTCCGGGACCTCGCCGAGCGCCAGATGTGCGGCGACCGGCCCGAAGAGATCGCGCCCGTGGAACGTGGCCGAGACGGGCTCGAGCCGCCACGGCGAAGCGCTCACCTCGACCACCTCGTCGATCCCCAGCCACTCCGCCGCCGGGACCAGCAGCCCGTTGTCCGGCCCGACGAGCCAGCGCGCACCGCACCGCACCGCCACGGCGCGCCGCGCACCGCCGACGCCTGGATCGACGACGGCCAGGTGCACGCCCGCCGGGACGAAGGGCAGCGCCCGCGCGAGCCGCCGCGCACCCGTGCGCACGTCCTGCGCCGGCACGCCGTGCCCGAGGTGCAGCACCCGCACCTCCGGCGCGATCGACGCGATCACGCCCTCGACCACGCCGACGTACTCGTCGCCGGGCCCGTAGTCGGAGAGGAACGTGATCACCGGTCTGCGAGCAGTGCCGCGATCAGCCCGTCGGGCGTGTGCGGGTCGGCTTCGAGGTCCGGCGCGGCGCCGAGCTCGCGCAGGACGTCCGACGTCGCGGGCCCGATCGAGACGAGCTTCGGGCCGGAGAGCGAACCGCCGGCCTCGGCGAAGAACCGCACGGAGGAGCCGGACGTGAACAGCAGGTAGTCCGCCGCCGCGGCCGCCTCGCGCGCCTCGTCCGACAGCGGCTCGGCCACCGTCTCGTACAGCGCGGCGACCTCCACGTGCACGCCCCGCGCCCGCAGCGCGTCCGGCAGCACGTCCCGGCCTTCGCGCGCCCGCGCGACGAGCACGCGCGAGAACTCGAACTCCGCGAGCGCCTCGATCAGCCCTTCGGCGACGGCCCGCTCGGGCACCACGTCGGGATCGACGCCGTGCGCGCGCAGCGCCCGTGCGGTGCCCGGCCCGATCGCGGCGACCGTCACGCCCGCGAGCTCGCGGGCGTCGCGCAGGTGCGTGAAGAGGTAGTCGGCGCCCGCGGGCGAGGTGACGCACAGCAGGTCGTAGTCGCGGACCGGCGGGAGCGTGAGCTCGAGCGGCTGCGTGCGGATGGCCGGCGCCTCGACCGTCGACGCGCCCAGCCCGCGCAGCCGCTCGGCCAGCGCCGACGCCTGCGCCCGCGCCCGCGTGACGGCGACGGTACGCCCGAACAGCGGCCGCTGCTCGAGCCACGCGATCTCCTCCCGCAGCCCGGCCACCGGCCCGACCAGCGTGATGGCCGGCGCGCGAATCCCCGCGGCGTCCTCGACCACGCGCGACAGCGAGGACACGACCGTCTTCTGCCCCGGGAGCGTCCCGCGCTCGACGACCGCCACGGGCTCGTCCGCCGACCGGCCGCCCGCGACCAGCTGCGAAGCGATCCGCGGCAGCGCCTTCACGCCCATGTAGAACACCAGCGTCCCCGGGAAGCGCGCCAGCGCCTCCCAGTCCAAGGATCCCGTCCTCGTGCCCGGTGACGAACGCGACGCCGCTGGCGTGCTCGCGGTGCGTGACCGGAATCCCCGCGTAGGCGGGCGCCGAGATGCCGGCCGTGATGCCCGGCACGACCTCGAACGGGATGCCCGCGGCGCGCAGCACCTGGGCCTCCTCGCCGCCGCGCCCGAACACGAACGGGTCGCCGCCCTTCAGCCGCACGACGGATCGATCTCCGGTGCCGTACTGGACGAGCAGGCGGTCGATCTCCTCCTGCGGCATCTGCGGCCCGCCGCCGATCTTGCCCACGTACACCAGCTCCGCGTCCGAGCGGGCGCCGTCCAGCGCCCCCGGCGGGATCAGCCGGTCGTAGAGGATCACGTCGGCGGCTGGCGATGAGCTCGCGCGAGCGCACCGTCATCAGGCCCGGATCGCCCGGGCCGGCGCCCACCAGGAAGACGGTCACGCCGACACCGCTCGCAGGATCTCGACCGCGCCCGCGGCGCGCAGGCGCTGCGTGAGCTCCTCCGCGGAATCTGCCTCTTCCACGATCCACTCCGACCCGTCCGGCATCCCCACGAACGCGCGCATGCGCCCCTCCAGCGAGAGCACGCCGATCGGCGTGTGGCAGGACGCCTCCAGCTCCCGCACGACGAAGCGCTCGGCGTCCAGGGCGGCATGGGTCGAGGCGTGGTCGACGGTCGGCAACGTCATGCCCGCCCGTCCCTGAACCGCGATCACGCCTTGACCCGCGGCGGGGACGAAGACGCCGTCGACGAGCTTGGACCCGACGTCACGGCCCAGCCGTTCGAGCCCGGCCGCCGCCAGCACCAGGGCGTCGACCTCGCCCGCCTCGCGCTTGGCGAGCCGCGTGTCCACGTTCCCGCGGATCTCGACGATCTCCAGGTCAGGCCGCCAGGCCAGGAGCTGCGAGCGGCGGCGCAACGCGCTCGTCCCCACCCGCGCGCCCTCGCGCAGGTCACCCACGACGACGTCGAACGGATCCGCGCGGCGCGGCGTGGCCACGATCGCCGTCCCCGGCGCGAGCTCCGCCGGCACGTCCTTGGCCGAGTGCACGGCCACGTCGATCTCGTCCGCCAGCAGCGCGGCCTCCAGGGCGCCGACCCAGCGCGACTTGTCGCCGCGCGCGCGGTCCACGTCACCGGCGGTGGTGATCTTCACCAGCTCGGTCTCGCCGTCGATCAACGCGGCGACAGATCGAGCCTGGGCCAGCGCCAGCGCGCTGCCCCGCGTCCCTAGACGAAGCTTCGTCACCCGGCCAGCCGGCGGACCTCGGCGGCCGCTCCGGCCTCCGACGCCACGTCCTCTTCGAGACCGAACAGCTCGCGCAGGAGCTGCAGACGGGCATGGCGGTGCTCGGCGTCGAGCTCACGCACGCGCTCGGTCGGCTCGTGCAGCAGGCGCTTGACCACCGCGCGTGCGAGCGCCTCCACGCGCGCCTCGTCGCGCTCGCTCAGCGACTCCCAGCGGCCCCGGTTCGCCGCCAGCAGCTCCTCCACCACCGCGTCGCCGCGAGAGCGCAGCGCCGTGAGCGTCGGCAGGACCTCCAGGCGCCCGAGCCAGCCCGCGAACGTCTGGATCTCGTCCTCGACGATCGCCTCGGCGCGCACGGCCTCGGCCTGGCGCACGCTCAGGTTCCCGCGCACGGCGCGCTGCAGCGCGTCCATGTCCAGCAGCGTCACGCCGTCCACGCGCGCGCAGGCGGGGTCGACGTCGCGCGGCACGGCCAGGTCGATGACCAGCAACGGCCGGCCCTGCCGCACCGCGGCGAGCTCCTCCGGCCCGATGATCGCGTGCGGCGAGGCGGTGGAGCTCACGACCACGTCGGCGCGTTCGAGCTCGTCCGGCAGCGCGTCGAAGCCGCCGGAGGCGCCGCCGAAGCGCGCGGCCAACGCGATCGCCCGGTCCCGGTGACGGTTGGCGACGAACATCGTCGACACGCCGTGCGTGTGGAACGCCCGCGCGACCTGCTCGGCGTTCTCGCCGGCGCCGACGATCACGACGCGGCGCTCGCTCAGGTCCCCGATCAGCGCCCGCGCCGCGTCCACGGCGACCGTCGCCACGGAGGCGTGCCCCTCGGACACCGCGGTCTCCGTGCGCACGCGCTTGCCGGTGGCCAGCGCCGCCCGGAACAGCTGGTTCGTCAGTGGCCCGGTGGTGCGCGCGGCCAACGCCCGCTCGTACGCGCGCTTGACCTGCCCCTGGATCTCGGCCTCGCCGACGACCATCGAGTCCAGGCCGCTCACCACGCGGTACAGGTGCCGCGCCGCGTCGCAGTTGCGGGCGGAGTACAGCGCTTCGCCCAGCGGCTCACCGGTGCGTGCGTCCAGCACCTGCATGGCCTGCTCGGGCGCTTCGCCGACGACGTAGAGCTCCGTGCGGTTGCAGGTGGACAGCGCGACCGCCTCGGACACACCCTCCAGCGCCACCAGCTCACGCAGGAACGGCTCGACCTGGCCGTCGAGCAGCGCCAGCCGCTCGCGGACGGCCAGTCCGGCCGTCTTGTGCGAGGCGCCGAGCGCCAGCAGCTCACTCATAGGCCAACCTTTACCGGGAGAATCGCCCTCTGGGCGATTGCTCCCAGCGAAACGAGCCCGCAGGGCGAGGCTTCGCCGCTCACCGCGCGACCGTCTCCCGGTCCTCCGCGGCGGCTTCGCGCCGCTCGAGGGCGTCGACGACCTCGCCCAGATCCTTCTCGATACGCGCCAAGCGTCCCGCCATGATCGCGACATAGATCAGCACAAGTGCGAGGAAGACGAGGTAGGCGGCGGCAACATACTTGCCCGCTTCGTCCAGGGGAAGGGCAGGCATCATCAGAGCGTGGGCGCCGCCGACCGGCGCGGGTTCGGGGTCCAGGACTCCTCGCCCTCGGCGAGGCGGCGCTTGAGGGCGCGCAGGCGGAACGTCGTGCTCTTGGAGGCCAGCTCGTACTTCCACAGCGTCACGAACAGGCAGCGCCATGGCGATCAGCGAGACGAGGAACGTGGTCCGCATCGAGCCCGGCATCGAGCCGCCGGTGGTGGACAGCACGCGCGGGTGCACGAGCGACTCGGCCATCCGCACGGCCATGAAGTTCAGCGGCACGAACGCGCCCGCGACGATCGCGAACACGGCGGCGTAGCGCGCCTGGCGCTCCGGATCCTCGATCGAGAACCGCAGCGGCTGGTAGCACGCGTAGAGCAGGAACACGATCAGGAAGCTCACGAGCGTGGGCTCGTCCCACGTCCACCACGTGCCCCAGGAGCCGCGGGCCCAGATCGAGCCGGTGACGAGCGCGCCGACCGCGAGGATGAGCGACAGGTGGATGGCGACGTAGGAGCGCAGGTCGTCCAGCCGGTCGCCGCCGCGCAGGTACTTGATCCCGTACACGCCGCCGGCCACGAAGCCGAACAGCGCCACGATCGCCAGCGGCACGTGCAGGTAGAAGATCTTCTGGATGAACCCCTGATCCGCGTCATTGGGCGCGTAGAAGAACACCAGGGCGAACGCCCCGACGAGCAGGACGACGGTAATGAGCGAGAGGGTCTTCAGCCCCCGGCCGAACACAGCGTTCATTCCTCCAGCAGGAAGTCGAAGATCGCGTAGGCAAGCAGCCCGAACACCAGATCATAGAGGCCGAGGACGGCCAGCCAGCGCCCTTCGAGCGCCCCGGCGCCGCCCTCGGTGAGCAGTGGCGCGCTCGCGCGCGCCGCCGCGATCACCAGCGGAACGCTCAGCGGGAGGGCCAGCAGCGGGACCAGCAGGTCGCGCGCGCGGGTCTGGATCGCGAGCGCGGCGACGAGCGTGCCGATCACCGCGATGCCCGCGTTGGCCAGCAGCAGCACGACCACGAGCTCGAGTCGCAGCGACGGCCCGAGCAGCAGGATCGCGAACGCCGCGAGCACGAACACCTCGACCGCGCACAGGAACAGGAACAGGACCGTCGTCTTGGCCACCAGCATCGAGGTGCGGTCCACCGGCGCGAGCAGGAAGCCGTCGAAGCCACCTTCCTCGCGCTCGGAGACGAACAGGCGGTTGATGCCCAGCACGGCCGCGAACAGCAGCGTGACCCACAGGATCCCGCTCGCGAGGTTCCCGCTCACCTCGCGCTCGTCGAGGGCGAAGTGGAACAGCACGAACGTGCCGATCGAGAACAGCACCATCGCCGGGACGGCCTCCGGCGTGCGCCGCTGCAGCAGCAGGTCCTTGCGGATGAGCGCGCTGACGGCGTTACGCATACAGCGCCCGCACGTCGTCGACGCTGACGCCGCGCTCGCAGAAGGCGACCTTCCCGCCGCGCAGCCCGAGCGTGAGGTCGCCGCGGAAGGTCGGGTCGTGCGAGATCACGACGCGCGTGCCGCCCGAGATCAACGGCTCCACCAGCGCCGCCGCGCCCGGATCGAGGCCCGCGAGCGGCTCGTCGAGCAGCAGCAGCCGGGGCGCGTGCAGCACCGCTCGCGCCACCGCCGTGCGCTGCAGCATCCCGCGCGAGTACGTGTGGACGGGGTCGTCGGCCCGCGCGTGCATGCCCACCGCCTCGAGCAGCTCGTCGATGCGCGCGAACGGGACCTTGTGCAGCCGGGCGTGGAACTGGAGGTTCTCGCGCGCGGTCAGGTCGCGGTAGAGCAGCGGGTCGTGGCCGAGGAAGCCGATCTTCCCGCGCACCGCCCAGCCCTCGCGCGGGAGCGCGTGCCCGAAGACCTTCGCGTCGCCGTGGTGCGGGCGCAGGAGCGCGGCCAGGATCCGCAGCAGCGTCGTCTTGCCGGCGCCGTTGGCGCCGAACACCGCGAGCGTCTCGCCCTCCTCGACCTCCAGGGTCACCCCGGTGAGCGCGACGCGCTCACCGTAGGCGCGCCCGAGGTCAGTCAGCTCGATCGCTCTCATGGTGCGACGAGTCCCCGCCTAGGGTGCGCACCACGTGCTTGAGCGTCGGCGCCAGCACCGGGAAGAGCTGGTCGATCGACTTCGGGGAACCCGGGAAGTTCACGATCAGCGAGCGGCCGGCGATCCCGGACACGCCGCGCGTGAGCAGGCCGTGTGGGGTGTGCTTGAGCCCTTCGGCGCGCATCTGCTCGGCGAAGCCCGGCGCTTCGCGCTGGATGACCGACCGCGTGGCCTCGGGCGTGACGTCGTTGGGCGTGAGCCCGGTGCCGCCGGTGGTGAAGATCAGGTCGCAGCCGGCGGCGACGAAGTGGTGGAGGCGATCTTCGATCAGCGCGAAGTCGTCCGGGACGACCTCCATGCCCACGACCTCGCAGCCCGCCGCCTCGGCGGCAGCGGCCAGCAGGGGCCCGGAGAGGTCTTCGGCCTCGCGGCGGGAGACCCGCGTGGAGATGGTGAGAATGGCGGTGCGGATGGCGCTGAAGCCTACGCGGTGGTCGGTTGGTGCGCGCGCTGGGCCGTGGCGATGATGTCCAGCACGGCCGCCTCGTCGCCCTTGCGGATGAGCTCGATCGGGTCCGGGGTGCCGTTGACGATGCCCTCGAAGAACGCCTTGCGGTCCTGATAGGTCGGCAACGTGCCCTTGGCCCACCCGCGGACGTCATTGAGCATCACGGCCAGCCGCGCGTACTCCTCGCCGTAGGTCTCCGCGATCTGCGTCTTCATGCGCTTGGCGAGGGCGGGTGAGGCGCCGGCGGTGGAGATGGCGATGGCCAGCGGGCCGACCCGCACGATCGCGGGCAGGATGAAGTTGCACAGCGGCGGCACGTCCACGACGTTGACGAGCATCGCCCGCTCCTCCGCGTCGTTGTAGACCGCGATGTTGACGTCGGTGTCGTTCGTCGCCGCGATCGCCATGAAGGTGCTCTCGAGGTCGCCGCGCTCGTAGCGCTTGCGGATCCACTCGATCGAGCCCTCTTCGGCCAGCTTCTGCAGCGCCGGCTCGGCGTCCGGCGCGATCAGCACCACGCGCCCGTCGCAGGCCAGCAGGCCCTCGACCTTCTCGAGTCCGATGGAGCCGCCGCCGACCACGACGCAGCGCCGTCCGGTCAGCTTGAGGCACGCGATGTAGAACGGCGTCTCGAGCATGTCCCGTACGCAGGTCTGGTCACAGATCCCGCGGCGGTATTGGCAAACACACTCTTTGCCGGCGTAGGCCTGAGCTGGCATAGGGGTATCCACCGTACTAACTCGTATGCAGCGTTACTTCGATCATCATTCGCTCCTACGGGAGGTGGTGAGTCATCGGCTCACTGCACTGTCCGGTCCGCGCGCGCTGCTGGTGATGGCCGCGCACCCGGTCGCCTTCGCCGGCTTCTTCGCCCACACCGGCGCGCTGGACGATCCCTACGGCCGGCTGCGGCGCACGGGCCGCGTGATGGACGCGGTGGCGTTCGGCACGCGCCGCGAGGCGGATCGCATGACCGCGCCGGTGCGGCGGGCGCACGCGCGGGTGGTCGGTTCGCTCCCCGAGGCTGCCGGGCGGTTCCCGGCCGGCACGCCCTATCGCGGCGACGATCCCGAGCTGCTGCTGTGGGTCCTGGCCGCGCTGGCCGAGTCGGCCATGACCGTCTTCCCGCGCGCCGTCCGGTCCCTGTCGCGCGAGGAGCTGAACGCGCTGTGGCTCGACTACCGCGAGGTGGGACGGGCCTTCGGGCTCAAGGGCGATGAGATGCCCGCGGACATCGACGGGTTCGAGCGGTACATGGCGGACATGTACGCCAGCGGCGACCTGGTGGTCACGGACGCTGCGCGCGAATTGGCGATCGACATCGTGTTGAAGCCGCCGGTGCCCGTGAAGTACGTCGCGCTGCGCGAGTTGGTGAACCAGATCACCGTGGGCCTGCTCCCGAGCGGACTCCGCCGCCAGTACGGGTTCAAGTGGGACCCGCTGCGGGGCGCCGCGCTGCTCGGGACCGCGCAGGTCCTGCGGCGGCTGCCCGTCTGATCACGCCCAGACGCGGGGGTCGAGCCGGGCGATCACCGCGTCGGCGACGAAGTTCGCGATCACGACGAGGATCACGCCCTCGAGCACGATCGCCTGGAGCACCGCGACGTCGGACACGTTGATGGCGCCGCGGATCGTCGTGAACATCCCGGGCAGGCTGAAGCCGTACTCGATCGCGGCGGCGTTGATCAGCATGGTCGAGACGTTGACGCCCGTGAGGGCGGCGATCGGCGGCGCGGCCGCGGGGAGCGCGTGGAGGTTCAAAACCCGCTTCTCGGGGAGGCCCTTCGCGCGCGCCGTGCGGATGTAGTCCGCGTCCAGCACATCGCGCATCGAGGCCTCGGTCATGCGCGCGATGAACGCCGCCGCCGGCAGCGCGACGAGGACCCACGGCGCCCAGATCGCCTTCACGAACCCCAGCGGGTCTTCGCTGAACGGCACGTAGTCGCCCTGCCCGGACACGAAGGGCAGCGCGAACTCACCGCTGTTCCACGCGAAGTACCAGAGCACCATGAAGGCGAGGAAGTAGGGCGGGCACGACATCAGGACGGCGGTCACGCCGTGGATCAGGCGGGTGCGCCGCGTGCGCGGGTTCGCGGAGGTGTACCGGCCCGCGAACAGCCCCAGCAGCGTGCCGAGCAGCAGGCCGCCGATCAGCAGTTGCAGGTCGACCATGCCGCGTTCGCGCAGCATCTCACCGACCGGGCCCCTGCCGTAGGTCGAGCACAACGCGAAGACGCCCTCGCTCTGGGCGCCGCAGCCACCGCCCCCGGTGGTCCCGAACTCGCCGCGCAGGAAGGTGTCGGCCAGGTAGCCGGGGACGGCGCGCAGCGCCGCGCCGTACGGCGTCTGGTCGAGCGAGGTGGCGAAGAGGACGTTCGCGATCGCGGTGGCGACCAGGATGGTTCCCACGAGCGCCGCCAGCCGGCGCGCGATGTATCGATGCATCGCCACTGGTATGCCCCGCTGGTCGCTTCTGTGTCATCTGGTACGCTGAACGGACCAATATCCGTTGAGCATGTCCGCAGAACAGACCACATCCTTCCGAGCGCTGCAGCGCTACGAGCAGATCGCCGAGCGGCTCGCCGCCGATATCCGCAGCGGCCTGATCGCGCCCGGTGAGCGGCTGCCGTCGGAGCGCGAGCTCGCGCGCACGCTGGAGGTCAGCCGTGCGTCGGTCCGTGAGGCGCTGGCGGCGCTCCAGCTCCAGGGCGTCGTGGAGACGCGCAAGGGCGCGGGCACGTTCGTGTCGGCCCGCCCGCCCGCGGCCGAGACCCAGCCGCACGACGCGTCTCCGTCCGCCGTGCTCGAGGCCCGCGCGCAGCTCGAGCCGTGCGTCGCGCGCCTGGCCGCCGCCCGAGCGCAGCGCGACGAAGCGGCCGAGAACCTGCTCGCCGCGATGGAGGCCGAGCCGGTGGACATCGCCACCTGGAACGCCTCCGACCGCCTCTTCCACCGCCAGCTCGCAGCCATGACCGGCAACCCGGTCCTGCTCGCGTTCGCCGACCACGTGGCCACGTTGATGGACCAGCCGCTGTGGCAGCGGCTGCGCGACGACTCGATCGACGCCGCGGGCCGCACGCGCATCCACGTCGCCGAGCACCGCATGATCTACGAGGCCATCGTGGCCGGCGACGCCGATGCCGCGGCCTTCTACTCCCTGCAGCACATCAACCGCGTCCGCGCCTACATGGAGCTCTCGTAACCCATGGCCCGATTCGAAGGCATCATCCCCGCCGTCACCACCCCGTTCACCGCCGACGATCAGGTGGATGTCGCGGCGCTGAAGGAGAACATCGAGCAGCTGATCGAGGCCGGTGTGCACGGCTTCGTCGCGACGGGCACGATGGGCGAGGCCGGCTCCCTGACCCGGGAGGAGCGCGCGCTGGTCGTCCGCTCCGTGGTCGAGGCCGCCGACGGCCGCGTCCCGGTCACGGTCGGTGTGTCGAGCGGGAGCGCCCGCCAGTCGCTCGAGTACGCACGCGACGGCAAGGCGGCGGGCGCGCAGTACGTCATGTCGCTGCCGCCGCTCGGCTACCGCGCCGACGCCGACGAGGTCGTCGCCTTCTACGCCGAGCTCGCCACCTGCGGCCTGCCGGTGATGGCCTACAACAACCCCGAGGCCTCCGGCGTCGACCTCCCGGCCGCCCTCGTCGCGCGCATCTACGAGGAGGTCGACGGCGTCGTCGCCGTCAAGGAGTGCTCGGGCGACACGCGCCGCATTCCCGCGCTGCTGCACCTCGACGGCGACCTCGAAGTGATCGTCGGCGGCGACGACTGGGCGCTCGAGGGCTTCGCGGCCGGCGCGGGCGCCTGGATCACGGGTGTCGGCGTGCTGGCGCCGCGCGAGTGCGTCGAGCTCTACGACGCCGTCCGCAACAATGACCTGGCCACGGCGCGCGAGGTGTACCGTCGCCTGCTCCCCGTCGCCCGCTTCGACATGACCTCCAAGCTCGTCCAGTACTTCAAGGCCGCCCAGGACGCCGTCGGGTTCAACGGCGGCCCGACGCGCGCGCCGCGCCTGCCGCTCAAGCCCGAAGAGGTCGCGGCGCTCGACGCCGCCCTCGCCATCCTGCGCGAGCCCGCGGTCGCCTGAGTGCGCGCCGCCCGGTACTTCGCCGCCGTCGACTCCCACACGGAGGGGATGCCGACGCGCGTGATCACGGGCGGCATCGGCCCCATCCCGGGCGCCACGATGCTGGAGCGCAAGCTCCACTTCGAGGAGCACCTGGACGAGCTGCGTCAGCTGCTGATGCGTGAGCCGCGCGGCCACGGCGCGATGTCGGGGGCGATCCTGCAGCCCCCGGCCCGCCCGGACGCCGACTGGGGCGTGATCTACATCGAGGTCTCCGGCCTGCTGCCGATGTGCGGGCACGGGACGATCGGCGTCGCGACCGTGCTGGTGGAGACGGGCATGGTCGCCGTCACCGAGCCGGAGACGGTGATCCGGCTCGACGTGCCCGCCGGGCTGGTGGAGGCGCGGGTCCAGGTGTCGAGAACGGACGGGCGCGCGCCGTCACGATCCGCAACGTCCCCTCGTTCCTGCACGAGACCGACCGCACCGTCACCGTCCCCGGACTGGGCGAGATCACCTACGACATGGCCTACGGCGGGAACTTCTACGCGCTCACGCCGGCGAAGGACGCGGGCCTGGTCGTGGACCCCGCCCGCTCGCAGGAGCTGATCGACGCCGGCCTGGCCACGATGGCCGCGATCAACGAGCAGGCCCGCCCGGTGCACCCGGAGGACCCGCGCATCGGTGGCTGCCGCCACGTCGTCTTCCACGAGCCCGGCCGCGACGGCGCCGACGCCGTCGCCGCCACCTCGATCCACCCCGGCTGGCTGGACCGCTCGCCGTGCGGGACGGGCACGAGCGCGCGCCTCGCGCAGCTTCACGCGCGCGGGGAACTGGCCACGGGCGCCCCGTTCGTCAACCAGTCCGTGATCGGCACCCGCTTCACCGGCCGCGTCGTCGGGGAGACGACCGTCGCCGGCAAGCCCGCGATCATCCCGGAGATCACCGGCCGCGCCTGGATCACGGGTATGGGTCAGTACCTGCTGGACGCCGAGGATCCGTTCCCGGCGGGCTTCTCGTTGTAGGCTGCGGCCAAGATGCCCGCGCGCGACGACGAGGTTCAAGCCCTCGTCGAGCAGCTGAGCGCGCAACTCGACCGCTCGGTGCTCGTCGATGACGCGAGTCTGCGCCTGCTCGCGTACAGCCCCACGCTGGGGAGCGAGGACGAGGTGCGTCGCACCGCGATCCTCACCCGCGAGACCCCGCGCGTGATCCGCGACCTGCACTTCTCGCAGGGCATCGCGAACGCCACCCACCCCGTGCGCACGGCGCCGCGCCCGGACATCGGGCTCGAGTCACGCGTGTGCGTGCCGATCCGCTGCCAGGGCGCGCTGTTCGGCTACCTGTGGCTGATCGACGCCGACCAGTCGCTCACGGCGTCCGACTGCGACGCGGCGGAGCGCACGGCGGCGGAGATCGGCACCGCGATGTACCGCCGCGACGAGCTCGAACGCCCGCAGCGCGAGCACGAGCTCAAGCTGCTCGAAGGGCTGCTCGGTCCCGACGCCACCGAACGCGAGCACGCGGCCCATGAGCTCGCGACGCAGGAGCTGCTGCTGACTCACGCGGGCATCGCCGTGCTCGCGATGCGCCCGTGGCGGGACGCGGACACGGAGCTCCCGGCTTCCGAGCGCGCCCGGCTCGGCCTGGCGCTGGACCAGTTCCGCCGCGCGCTGCCGCGGCGCCAGTCGCTCAGCGTCGCTGGACGGCGACCACGGCGTGATGCTCGTCGCGCTCGACGGCCGGCACGGCACGCTCGACGAGATCGCCGCGCGCGCGCAGGACGCACTCGATCAGGCCTTTGCGGACACGCCGGTGCGGATCGCACTCGGCTACTCGGGTCAGCATGAGCACCTCCGCGACGCCTCCCGTGCGCATGAACACGCCCGGCTCGCATTGCGGGTCGCCGGCGCGTTGCCCGAACATGGCACACCAGCTGGTTGGGAAGGTCTGGGCGCCTATCGCCTGCTCGCCCGCGCCGCCGAGACGCCGCACGCGCGCGAGCTGATCCATCCCGGCCTGCCGAAGCTTTTCGCGCTGCAGAGCAAGGAATCACTCGTGCAGACGCTCGAGGCCTACCTGGACAACGGCTGTGACACCAAGCTGACCGCAGAAGCGTTGTTCCTGCACCGGGCGTCGCTGTACTACCGGCTGCAGCGCATCGAGGCCATCACGGACAGCTCGCTCAAGAGCGGTGCCGACCGTCTCGCACTGCACTCCGGGCTCAAGCTCGCACGGCTGGTGGGCACACACCCGGCGTTGAGACGAACCAACGCGGACTAGTGCCGGTTGCGACGTTGGTTTACGCTGCCGCATCGCGGTTTCGACGTTTGCACGACGAGCCGCTGGCCGCCCGTCCTCTAAGTTGAGGAACGGACGGAGGAGCGAACCCGTGCCCATTGGAGGGGGGCGGAGAACATGAGCGCATATCGTTTGGCCGTATTCGGCTGTACAGCTCTGCTTGCGGTTGGCGCCGCAGCGTGCGGTGACAGTTCGGATGACGGTGGCAACACCACTTCCTCGGGCTCGACGCCCGAGGCCTCGGCGGGTAACGCCGACACGGTGATCCTCGGCACCACCGACAAGGTGGCGGCCCTGGACCCGGCAGCCTGTTACGACCTGGGTTGCCAGCAGGTGATCGGCAACATCTACCAGACCCTCTTGTCGATTCCGGCGGGGCAGAACAAGCCCCAGCCCGACGCGGCGGAGAGCTGCGAGTTCTCGGATCCGAAGACGTACGTCTGCAAGCTCAAGCCGGACCTGAAGTTCGCCAGCGGTGACCCGCTGACGGCCGAGGACGTCAAGTTCTCGCTGGACCGCATGCTCAAGATCGAGGACCCGACCGGCCCCTACACGCTGCTCGGCTCGCTCGACTCGGTCGAGGTCACTGACCCGACGACGGTCACGATGAAGCTGAACAAGGTCGACGCGACCTTCCCGTTCATCCTCACGCACAACGTCGGCGCGATCGTCCCGGACGAGGCCTACCCGGCCGACAAGGTCCAGACCGAGGACAAGATCATCGGCTCCGGCCCGTACAAGCTGGACAAGTACACCCCGAACCAGCAGGCCGTCTTCTCGGTCAACCCGGAGTACAACGGCCCGAACAAGGCGCAGACGCCGAACTTCATCGTCCAGTACTTCGACCAGCCGTCGGCGCTGAAGCTGGCGATCGAGGGCGGCGAGGTCGACGTGGCCTACCGCACGCTGTCCCCGACCGACCTCGAGGACCTGCGCAACAAGGCCGACCAGGGCGTCAAGGTCGTCGACGGCGCCGGCACGGAGATCCGCTACATCGTCTTCAACGTGGGCAAGGACCCCGTCAAGGACAAGACGGTTCGTCAGGCCATCGCCCAGAGCATCGACCGCGAGGCGATCGCGCAGACGGTGTACAAGGGCAGCGTGACGCCGCTGTACTCGACCGTTGCGGCGGCCTTCCCGGGGAGCAAGAAGTCCTTCGAGGAGGCGTACGGCGCGGCCGACCCGGCCAAGGCCAAGGCGCTCCTCGACGAGGCGGGCATCAAGACGCCGGTCGAGCTCGACGCGTGGTACACGCCGAGCCGCTACGGCTCCGCGGAAGCCGACATGTGGAACGAGATCAAGCGTCAGCTCGAGGCGACGAACCTGTTCAAGGTCAACCTCGATTCGACGGAGTGGGACCAGTACAAGGAGGAGGCGTTCACGAAGGGGACGTACTACTTCTACGGTCTCGGTTGGTTCCCGGACTTCCCGGACGCCGACAACTACCTGACCCCGTTCATGCGTGACGGTGGCTTCTACGCCAACGGCTACGAGAACAAGGAGGTCAACGACCTCCTGGACGAGGAGCTCGCAACGGACGACTCCGCGGTCCGCGAGGAGGCGTTCGGCAAGGTCCAGGACATCCAGGCCGAGGACGTGCCGGTCATCCCGCTGTGGGAGGGCAAGCAGGTCGCGGCCATCCAAGAGGGCGTGGAGGGCGTCGAGAAGACGTTCGACGCGGCCTTCCTGTTCCGCTTCTGGCTCATCACGAAGAAGGACTACGCTGAGTCGCATCGGAGACGGCCATGGCCGCGGCGGGTCGCTCCGGGGTTACATCCTCATCCGAATCGCGCTGATGGTGCCCATGGTCTGGGTGCTCTTGACCGTGGTGTTCCTGATGATGCGGGTGGCCCCGGGCGATCCGATCACGGCGACCCTGGGCGGCAAGCTGCCGCCCGAAGAGATTGCCGAGCGCCAGGCGGCGCTCGGCTTCGACCGACCGCTGATCGTGCAGTACTTCGAGTACCTGTGGGACGCGGTGCGCCTGCAGTTCGGCACGACCATCACGGACGGCCAGACGATCCCTTCGCTGATCGTCGAGAACGGCGGCGCGACGCTCACGCTGACCGTCGCCGCACTCATCGTCGCGCTGGTCTTCGGGCTCCCGCTCGGGCTGATCGCCGGCCGCTACCGGGAGACCATCCCGGACGCCTTCATCCGCGTCTTCGCGATCCTCGGCTACGCCGCGCCGCCGTTCTTCGTCGGCCTGCTCGCCCAGCTGCTGTTCGCGCAGCGCCTGGACTGGTTCCCGGCGTCGAAGATGGCGTCGCCGATCGTGCAGGCCACTGCGGAGACGCACACGCACATCCTCATCGTCGACCTCGCGATCGAGGGCAACTGGTCGGGGGTGTGGGACGTCTGCCTGCACCTCGTGCTGCCGGCCGTCACGCTCGGCCTGCTGGTGATGGGCGTGTTCATCCGGCTCGTCAGGGTCAACGTCGGGCAGGCGCTCGGCGGGGACTACGTCGAGGCCGCGCGCGCCCGCGGCGTGCCGGAGCGGCGCGTCGTCTCGCGCCACGCCTTCCGCAACGCGCTCGTGCCCGTGGTCACGGTCATGGGCCTCCAGGTCGCGCTCCTGCTGGGAGGTGCGGTCCTGACGGAGCAGACCTTCAGCTGGCCGGGCTTGGGCAGCCGATTGCTCATGTACATAACGAACCGCGACTACATCGGTGTCCAGGGCCTGATCACGTTCTTCGCGCTGGTCGTGGTCGTGTTCAGCCTCGTGATCGACATCGTCAACGCGCTGATCGACCCGCGCGTCAGGTACTGAGATGACGGCTACGACCACAGTCACCGGCTCGCCCGACAAGCCGCCCGTCACGGGTGCGCCCAAGCGTCGCGGCATCTTGAGCAAGATCGCGCAGCCGTACAAGCAGTCGCACGGCGTCCAGCGCTTCATGCTCGTCTCGGGCACGCTCGTGTTCGTGGGCATCGTGCTGCTCGCGATCTTCGCGCCGCTCGTCGCCCCCTTCAGCTTCGACACCTACCAGGACGCGCAGGGCCGGTTCCCCACGCAGGGTGAGCCGTCCGACCGCAATCCGTGGGGCACGACCGTCCAGGGCTTCGACGTCATGTCGCGCACGATCTACGGTGCGCGCACCGCGCTCGAGGTCGTGCTGCTCGCGGTCGTCTTCTCGCTCGCCATCGGCGTCCCGCTCGGGCTCATCTCGGGCTACGTCGGCGGCTGGCTGGACCGCATCCTGGTCCTGGTCATGGACGCGCTGTTCGCGTTCCCGTACCTGTTGCTGGCGATCGTCGCGGCCTTCCTGCTGACGGACACGATCGACAGCGGCATCGTCGTCACCGCGATCGCGATCACCGTGGTGTACGTGCCGCAGTACTTCAGAGTCGTCCGAGCATCGACGCTGTCAGCGCGCGCGAGGCCACCTACATCGAGGCGGCGCGCGCGATGGGCGCCAAGCCGCGGACGATCATCAGCAAGTACCTGTTCGGCAACGTGGTCCAGAGCGTGCCGGTCATCGCCACGCTCAACGCCGCCGACGCGATCCTGACGCTCGCCGGTCTCGGCTTCCTCGGCCTCGGCATCCAGCCGAGCGAGGCGGCGGAGTGGGGCTACGACCTCCAGCGCGCGATCTCGGACGCCGGCGCCGGCATCTGGTGGACGGCGCTGTTCCCCGGCCTCGGCATCGTGATCGCCGTGACCGCCCTGACGTTGGTGGGAGAAGGCTTGAACGACGTGCTCAACCCGACGCTGCGCCGCCGCCGCATCAACCGGCCGGACATGCAGCGTCGTGAGATCGGCTCCTCGGCGGTCGGCCCCGCGTCCGCCCCCACGGTCGAGCGGGAGGCGGGCGAATGAGCGAGCCGGTGCTCTCGCTGCGCGACCTGCGCATCTGGTACGGCGCCGAGCGCGGCTCGGTGCGGGCCGTGGACGGGGTCTCGCTGGACCTCATGCCGGGCGAGACCGTCGGTCTCGTCGGCGAGTCGGGCTGCGGCAAGTCGACGCTCGGGCGGGGCGTCCTCGGCCTGCTCCCGGACGGCGCCGGTCACGCCGGCGAGGTGTCCTTCAAGGGCCGCAACATCCTCGACCTCAAGCCGCGGGACCTGCGCTCCATGCGCGGCCCGGAGCTCGCGATGATCTTCCAGGAGCCGATGACCCGGCTCAATCCGCTGATGAAGATCTCCGATCACTTCGAGGAGGTCCTGAAGATCCACGAGCCGAAGATCGGGCGCAAGGAAGCCCGCAATCGCTCGATGGAGGCGCTGCGCGGGATGGGCATCCCGCCCACGCGCTACCAGCAGTACCCGCACGAGTTCTCGGGCGGCATGCGCCAGCGGATCATGATCGCGCTGGCGCTGGTGCTGCAGCCCGCCGTGGTCGTGGCCGACGAGCCCACGACGGCGCTCGACGTGCTCGTCGAGGCGCAGATCCTGCGCATCCTCGCCGACCTGCGACGCAACTTCGACACCGCGCTGCTGATGATCACCCACAACCTGGGGATCGTCGCCGAGGCGTGCGACCGCGTGGCCGTGATGTACGCGGGCCGCGTGGTCGAGCAGGGGCCGGCCTACGACGTCACGACCAAGCCGTCGCACCCGTACTCGCGTGAGCTGCTGCGCTCGACGATCTCGCTGTCGACGACGGAGCTGCACTCGATTCCGGGCGCCCCGCCCGACCTCGTGACCCCGCCGCCCGCGTGCCGCTTCCACCCGCGCTGCCCGGACGCGATGGCCGTCTGCGCGCAGCAGTGGCCGCCGACCGAGACCACCGGCGCGGGCCGGCGGTCCGAGTGCTGGCTGCACGCGAAGGACCGGATTCCCGCGGGGCTCGAGGTTCCGCTCGAGCGTGAGGCGCTGGCCGCCTCGGAGGAAGCATGAGCGCTCCCGTGGCCACCAAGAACCTGATCGAGGTCCGTGACCTCGAGGTCCACTTCGCGCTGAACACGTCGTTCAAGTCGCGCCTGACCGGTCGCGGCGGGCAGTCCGTGAAGGCCGTCGACGGTGTGTCGTTCGACCTGGAGGAGGGCGAGGTCCTCGGCCTGGTCGGCGAGTCCGGCTCGGGCAAGACGACGCTCGGCCGGGCGCTGCTCGGCCTGGTGCGCGCGACGGCCGGCAGCGTGAAGCTGCGGGGCGAGGAGCTCGTCGGGCTCCCGGAGCGTGACCTGCGCCCCAAGCGCCGGCACCTGCAGATGGTCTTCCAGGACCCGCACGCGTCGCTGAACCCCGGCATGACGCTGCAGAAGGCGCTCGCGCACCCGCTGGAGATCCACAAGCTCACCAACGGCTCCGCGGAGACGCACGCGAAGGTCCGGGAGACGCTCGAACTGGTGGGCCTCTCGCCCACCGAGCGGTTCGCCGAGAGCTTCCCGAGCGGACTGTCGGGCGGGCAGAAGCAGCGCGCCGCGATCGCGCGGGCGATCATCACCGGCCCGGACCTGGTCGTGGCCGACGAGCCCGTCTCGATGCTCGACATGAGCGTGCGGGCGAAGATCCTCGACCTGATGATCGACCTCAAGCACCGGATCGGGCTGACGTACGTCTACGTCACGCACGACCTGGCCTCGGCCAAGTTCTTCTGCGACCGCGTGGCGATCATGTACCTCGGCCGGATCGTCGAGATCGGGTCCGTCGACGAGATCTTCAACGAGCCCAAGCACCCGTACACGCAGGCGCTGATCCGCGCGATCCCGGAGCCGGACCCGGACAAGGCGCTCCCGCGCGACCTGCCCCGCGGCGAGATCCCCGACGCGGCGCGGCCGCCGCTCGGCTGCTCGTTCCACCCGCGCTGCCCGAAGGCGTTCGACATCTGCGGCTGGGAGAGCCGGGACCTGCGGACGATGCTCGAGCAGCGCTGGGTCGAGGGCGGCGAGGAGGTCTACGCCACCGAGCAGCCGCTGGTCGGCGACCTCGACAAGCTCAACGACTCAGAGCACGACGCGTTCATCCCGGCCGGCTCGGGCAAGGACCCCGGCCAGCTGCTCGCGCTGCTGGAGAAGATCCGCGGCGAGGACCCCGACGAGCCGATGTGGACGGGCGTGAAGGCCATGAACGCCGAGGCCCACGGCGTGCGCGTGACGTTCGAGCCGGGCATCGACCCGCCGCTCTACGAGACCGGCGGCGCGCGCGCCGCGTGCCTGCTCTACAAACCGGACTAGCGCTCGCCGCGCGCTTCGCGGCGCGCCCGGAGGAACGGGGGGATGAGCTTCACCGCGGCGATCACCAGCGTGATGGCCGCGGGGATCGCGCCCCACGGCATCGGGATCCAGAAGCACAGGACCGCGCCGGTGATGGCGATGACGACGAGGATCGTGTCGCGGCGGTCGGCGCTCATGGCCGTCAACGGTACCCCTCCAGGGCAGTCCTACTCGGACGAGACGGGGCGGGTCAATCGCCAGATCGCGCAACCGCACCGTCCAACCTTCGACAACTGCCGGTATGAGGGCGCCCGGAGCGTCCGTACGCTCGACGGCGATGATGGAGCAGTTGCAGGTCGACGTCGCCGTGGTCGGCGGCGGCCCGGCCGGCATGAGCGCCGCGCTGGCCGCCGCTCGAGCCGGTGCGAGCGTGGCGCTGATCGACGAGTACGCCGCTCCCGGCGGGCAGATCTGGCGCCGGCGCTTCGACGAGGTCGGAGCCGACGCGCCGCCTTCCCTGCCCCGCGTGGCGCGTGAGCTGTGCGCCGCGCTCGTCGCCTCCTCCGTGCAGGTGCTGTCGGGCGCGTCCGTGTGGGCGGCGACGACTCGGCCAGAGGCCTCGCGGCGCGGAGCGGTGGCGGCGGGCCCGGCGTCGATCGAGCTGCTGCTGACCGGCCCGGTGGAGCGGGTCCGCGCGGGCGCGACCGTGCTGGCCACGGGCGCCTACGACCGGCCGATCGCGTTCCCGGGCTGGACGCTGCCGGGCGTGATGACCGCCGGCGGCGCGCAGGCGCTGGCCAAAGGCCAAGGGGTCGTGCCCGGCCGCCGCGTGCTGCTCGCGGGCGCCGGCCCGTTCCTGCTGCCCGTCGCGGCGCAACTGGCGGCGAGCGGGGCCGAGGTCGTCGCCGTCGCCGAAGCGACGCGCCGCCGCGACTGGGTGCGCGTCGGCCCGCGCATGTCCGCGCACCCGGACCGCCTGCGCGACTACGTCTCCTACCGCACGAAGGTGCGCCGGATCGAGTGGGGTCACGTGCTCGTACGCGCCGAGGGGAACGGGCGCGTCGAGTCCGCGACGATCGCGCGCTGCGGCCCGGACTGGGCGCCGACCGGCGGCGAGCGGACCTTCGCGGTCGACGCCGTCTGCACCGCCTACGGGTTCCTGCCGTCCGTGGACCTCGCCCGGGCGCTCGGCTGCGAACTGCGCGGCGACGCCGTCGCCCACGACGACGACATGGCCACGTCCGTCCCGGGCGTCTACGTGGCCGGCGAGGCGAGCGGCGTCGGCGGCGCCGACCTCGCCGTCGTCGAGGGCGAACTCGCGGGCTGGATGGCCGCCGCCGACGCCAACGGCCACGAGCACCCGGTCGCCCACCCCGGTCTCCCCGCGGTGCGGGCCAAGCGCGCGAAGCTCGCGGGCTTCGCCGGCATCCTGGGCGAGCTCTTCGACCCCCGCCCCGGCCTGCTCACGCTCGCCCGGCCGGACACGATCCTGTGCCGCTGCGAGGACGTGACCCGAGGCGCGGTGGACGCCGCCGTCGCGGGCGGCGCCACCACGATGTCCGCGCTGAAGGTCGTCACCCGCTGCGGGCAGGGCCCGTGCCAGGGCCGCACGTGCGAGCGCCTCGTCGCGGCGCGACTGCCGGAGGAGCCCGCGCGCTTCAGCGGCCGCGCCCCGATGCGGCCGATCCCGCTCGACGTCCTGATCAAGACCGCCGCCGAGACGTAGTCTCACGGCACGAAGCGAACGGCTCCCGCTCGTCGTCGCGTTCGGGCTACGTGTGGCCGGTCGTCACACGCATGCCCGCCGCAACCGGCGTGACGCAGGCGCGGGCGACGACGCCGTCGACGACGACGCGGCACTCCTGACAGACGCCGATCCCGCAGAACAGCCCGCGCGGCGTGCCCGACGGGGAGTTGCGCAGCGCGGTCCGGCCGGCCTGCAGCAGCACGGCGCCGAGGCTCTGGCCCGCGGGCGCTTCCAGCGGAGTGCCGTCGACGGTGAGCTCGATCACGACGGGGCTCCCAGCTCGACCGGGGCGAAGCGGTCCGGCGAGAACCAGGACAACGGGACCTGCGTGGGGCTCCCCGTGTACCAGTCGGCCACGAGCTCGCCCGTGGCGGGCGCGAGGCCGATGCCGGCGCCCTCGTGGCCGGTCGCGACGCAGAGGTTCGGCGCCTCGGCGAACGACCCGATGATCGGGATGTGGTCCGGGGTCAACGGGCGGAGCCCGGCGTACACGCGCAGCGCGCGGGCGTCGTTGAGGATCGGGAAGAAGCGGGCGGCGCGGGCGGCGATCGCCCCGGCGACGGAGATGTCGATCTCACGGTCGAAGCCGACGTGCTGGCGCGAGGACCCGAGCAGCGCCGTGCCGGACTGCGTGGACTCGACGACCATCGCGATCGCCAGAGCGGCATCGTCGCCGCCCTCGACGGCAGCGACGTAGCCCGCCTCGCTCAGCTTGCGCCGGAACACGACGGGTGAGCGTTCGAGCACGACGATCTGGCCCTTGCGGGGCGTGACCGGCACGTGCAGGCCGCACGGCTCGAGCAGGTCCTTCGTCCACACGCCGGCGGCCACGACCACGGCGTCGGCCGTGATCAGCTCCTTGGCGGTCTGGACGCCGATGGCGCGGCCGGACGGCTCGCGCACGATGCGTTCGATCGGCGTGTCGAGGGAGAGCTGAGCCCCGGCCGCGACGGCGGCGCGGACGAGCGCGGCGGTGGCGAGGCGCGGCTCGAGCTGCGCGTCACCGGGGTACAGGACACCGCCGGGCAGGTCGTGCGCGGCGTACGGCTCCTCGCGGCGGAGCGCGTCGGCGTCGAGCACCTCGCCCTCCACACCGAGGCCGGCGAGCACGCGGGCGCGCTCGGCCGAGGCGGTCAGCTCCGCCTCGGTCTCGGCGACGACGACGCTGCCCTTGCGGTCGTACTCGAAGTCGTCGGGGAGCGTCTGGGCGAGGTGCGCCCACAGGTCCGCGCTGCGCAGCGCGAGGGGCAGTTCGCGCTCGAGTTCCTTGTCCCACGCGAGCACGTTGCCCTCGCAGGCGCCGGAGCTGCCCGAGGCGGGGTAGGCCCGGTCCACCAGGCGCACGCGGACGCCGGCGACGGCCAGGTGGTACGCGCACGCCGCGCCCACCACACCCGCGCCCACCACGACGACGTCGGGGCTGCTCGACATGCCAGCGAGCCTAGGGGCAAGCGTGTGCCACAGCCACCATCAGAACGTCCAAGAAAGGTCCAGGTGCCTGCGAGGAATGTCGAAAGGGAGTCGAGCTTTCAGACATTCGCCTGATTCCCGCCGGATCGACTTCGACAGATCGTCGTTGCGGGCGGCCGCGACGCCGAACGACAATGCGCGTAAGGGACCGAGGGTCCGTGAGGGGTGTGTGCTGAGTGGTGGGGCCGGTTGCGGAGGGGCACCGGCCCTACGGCTCTCTCCGTGCCGCGCGAATGAGGGCGCGCGCCGATGCCCGCATCGCGGGCCACCGGCGCGCCTCTCGACCGTGGCGGACCTCGGTCAGCGTTCGCTGCGCCGCAAGTTGGTCCTGATCGGCGGGGAGCTTGGGGGTGCCGGGGGCCCAAGCTGCCCGCCACTCCAACTGTCGTGGGACGACGTGCCGCGCGATCCGGGTCGGCACGGCCGTGGTCGCGATCCCGTGCCGCCCGACCCACGTCGTCGGCGACGGCAACCGCCGCGCGATCCGCTCGCCTTTCGGCAGATCACGCGCCCAGATCGAGACGGGCGCGTCGCGGGCCTCGCGCACGGCGAGCTCGATCGCCGTCTCGCTGTCCGGCGTCTCGACCACGAGCGAGGGTGGGCTCGTCGGGGGGCGAGAGGAAGCGCGGGTCGTCCGCACCGACCACGAGCACCGTGGGGCGGGCCGGCGAGGCGGGGCCGGGCGCGTCGCCCCCGCCGCGCGTGTCCGCGGCGATGTCCGTGTCGGGGTCGCGCGGGTCGCCGACGCGCAGGGCGGACGCGGCCTCTTCCAGCGCGGCCACCAACCCGGGCACGGCGTCGCGGACCATCACGAGCCGCCCCGCCGCGGCTGGGTGGCGGCCGAAGCCCGCCCACACCGCGGCCTCGACCACGCGCTCGCGCGGCGCGCCCGCGAGCACGAGCAGCATCCCGCGACGACCCGGACGGGGCAGGTCGATCACCCGCCGGCACAGCGTGTCGAGGTCGGTGTCCTCCGGCGCGTCCATCAGCAGCTCGCCCGGGATGCCGGCGCGCAGGAAGATCGCGCGCAGGCGCGGCACCACGGCCGCCAGGACCACGGCGTTCCCGGCCAGCAGCGCGGCCGCGGTCTCCAGCAGCGGCTCCGCGAAGGGCGAGGCGGACGGCCCGCGCACGCCGACGAGCCCCACCGGCGACTGCGTGACCCGCGTCGAGCGCCCCGCGAGCAGCAGCGCGCGCGGGGTCAGGCGCGTGTCGGCCAGCGCGCGCGGTCCGTCGTCAGCCAGAGCGGACAGCCCGCGCGCCGCCGGCAGCAGCTCGGACACCATCAGCTGCGAGACCGGCCAGCCCGTCTCGTCGGCCAGCCGCGGCGCCAGCTCGTCCAGCTCGTCGATCAGCGCCACCGCCGCCCGGCGCAGGTAGCGCGCCCGCGCCGCGACCGGCAGCACGGCCCACAGCGGGTGCGCCTGGCGGGCGGCTTCGAGGTCAATCGCGGCCGCGGGCATCCCGGATTCGCTTCAGTCGCTCGCGCAGGTCGGGCTCGTTGTCGCCGGGTTCGAAGAACCGCAGGTGCTCACGGCCCTCGGGCAGGTGCTCCTGGTCGTTGATCGCGCCGGGATGGTCGTGCGGGTAGTCGTAGCCGATGCCGCGGCCGAGCTTCTTCGCCGCCGGGTACGCGGCGGTCCGCAGGGCACTGGGCGGGATCTTCGCGCCGTGCTCCGCGATCTCGGCCCGGGCGCGGCCGAACGCGACCCCGGCCACGTTGGACTTCGGCGCCATCGCGAGGTAGATCGTCGCCTGCGAGAGCGCGAACGTGCACTCCGGCAGGCCCACGTGCTCGACGGCGTGCGCGCAGGACACCGCGACCGTCAACGCCGCCGGGTCCGCGTTCCCCACGTCCTCGGACGCCAGCACGATGATCCGGCGCGCGATGTAGCGCGGGTCCTCGCCCCCTTCGACCATCGCCGCCAGGTAGTACAGCGCCGCGTCCGGGTCGGACCCGCGGACCGACTTGATGAAGGCGGAGATGTAGTCGTAGTGCTGGTCGCCGGCCTTGTCGTAGCGCAGGGCCTTGCGCTGCATCGCGTCCTCGGCGTCGGCCAATGTCACCGGCTCGCCGGTCCGCGCGGCCGTGTCCAACGCCAGCTCCAACGCGTTCAAAGACGACCGCGCATCGCCCGCCGAGCGCGAGGACATGAACTCGATCACCTCGTCGGAGACCGAGAGCGCCCACTTCCTCCAGCGCCCGCCGGAGCAGCCCGGCGATGTCCTCCGCCGTCAGCTCGTGCAGCTCATAGACCTGCGTGCGCGAGATCAGCGCCGAGTTGACCTCGAAGTACGGGTTCTCCGTGGTGGCGCCGACCAACACCACCAGGCCCTCCTCGACCGCGGGCAGCAGCGCGTCCTGCTGGGCCTTGTTGAAGCGATGGATCTCGTCGAGGAAGAAGATCGTGTGGCGGCCGCTGCGACGCCGTTCGCGCGCTCGCTCCATCACCTCGCGCACCTGCTGGCGGCCCGCCTCCACCGCGGACAGCTCCTCGAAGGCCGCGTCGGCGTACTCGGCCAGCATCCGCGCCAGCGTCGTCTTGCCGGTGCCCGGCGGCCCGTACAGGATCATCGAGTGCGGCTCGCCCGACTGGATCGCCGTCCGCAGCGCGCTCGAGTTGCCCAGCAGGTGCGTCTGGCCCACGAACTGCTCGAGCGTCTGCGGCCGCATGCGCGCGGCGAGCGGCTGGTCGGCGGCCGGCGCTGAACGGGTGGCCGGCTGCTCCTCGGGCAGGTCGAAGAGACTCCCCATGCGATAAGTATGGGGCTCGTGGCCCCCGTCCCCCTGAGCACGGTGGCCCGCGAGTGGGGCCGGATCGGTGCGCTCGGCTTCGGCGGGCCGCCCGCCCACGTCGCCCTCCTGCGTGATCTCACCGTCGACCGGCGCGAATGGATCGACCAGCGCGAGTTCGAGGACGCGTTCGCCGCGTGCAACCTGCTGCCCGGCCCGGCCTCGACCCAGATGTCGATCTACTGCGCCCAGCGGGTCGCCGGCCGTGCCGGCGCGATCGTCGGCGGCCTCGCCTTCATCCTGCCCGGCCTGCTCGTCTGCCTGGTGATCGCGGCGGTCGCGCTCCAGGACGAGCCGCCGGCCGCCGTCGACGCGTTCGGGGCGGGCGCGGCGGCCGCGGTCGTGGCCGTGGTCGTCCAGGCCGGCCTGAAGCTGATCGACCCGCGCCGCGGCCTCGTGCTACGTGATCGCCGGGGCGCGTCGGCGCCGCGCTCGCCGGCCCGTACGTCGTGGCGATCCTGCTGCTCGCCGGCGGGTTCGAGCTGACGCGCCAGAAGGTCATGAGCGTCATGTGGCCCGCGCTGATCTGGCTTGCGGCCAAGGTCGGCGCCCTGTCCTACGGCGGCGGCTACGTGATCATCCCGCTCATGTACGGCGACGCCGTCGAGCGCGCACGGCTGGATGAGCGAGCAGGCGTTCGCCAATGCCGTCGCCTATGGCCAGATCACACCCGGTCCGGTCACCCACACCGTCGCGCTGGTCGGCTACGCGGCCGGCGGGCTGGGCCCCGCGCTCGTCGCCACCGCGGTCGCCTTCGCGCCCAGCTTCGCGTTCATCCTCCTCGGCGCCCGTCACTTCGACCGGCTGCGGACGAGCGCGAATGCCCGCGCGTTCCTCGACGGCGCCGGCCCGGCCGCGGCGGGAGCGATCCTCGGGGCCGCGGTCCCGCTTCTCGGCGCGGTCGACACGACGTGGCAGTGGTTCGTGCTCGCGGGCGCCGCGATCGCCCTCCTCGCGCGTGTCCCGCCCCTTGCCGTGCTGGTCGCGGGCGCGATCGCAGGCCTCGCCACTACGCTCTTTTAGATGGGGCTCGCTGAGGAGTTGCAGGACGAGACCGCCGAGGTCCTGTCCAGCCTGATCCGCTTCAAGACGGTCAATCCGCCCGGCAACGAGCGGGAGTGCCTGGAGTGGCTCGCGGGCTACCTGGAGGACGCGGGGCTGACGGTCGAGCTGGCCGGCGCCGAGCCGGAGCGCCCGTGCCTGGTGGCGACGCTGCGCGGGGGCGACGGGCCGAGCCTCGGCTACCTCAGCCACGTCGACACCGTGCTCGCCGACCCGCAGGACTGGAGCGCCGACCCGTGGGGCGCCGAGATCCGCGACGGCTACCTGTACGGCCGCGGCACGATCGACATGAAGAACCAGACGGCCGCCGAAGCGGTCGCGGCGGCCGCCCTCGCTCGCCGCGGAGCCAAGTTCGGCGGCACGCTGAAGGTGATCGCCGTCCCCGACGAGGAGACCGGCGGCGTGCTCGGCGCCAAGTGGATCACCGAGAACCGCCCCGACCTCTCCAAGGTCGACTACCTGCTCAACGAGGGCGCGGGCGCGGTCATGCCGTTCGGCGACCGCCGCCTCTACGGCGTGTGCGTGGCCGAGAAGGGCACGTTCCGCTTCAACCTGCGCACGTCCGGCACCGCCGCCCACGCCTCCGTGCCCGGCCTGGCCAAGAACGCGCTGCTCGAGCTCGCCCCGCTGATCACCAAGCTCGGCGCGGGCCGGCCCGGCTTCGACCTCACCGAGGCCACCCACGCGCTGCTCGAGGCGCTCGGCGGGTCGGCCGAGGACCCGGAGGGCGCGCTGGAGGAGATCCGCACGGTCTCGCCGCCGCTCGCGGCCCTGGCCGACGCCGCGATGAGCGTCACGTTCGCGCCCACGATCGTCTCCGCGGGCGAGAAGATCAACGTCATCCCCGCGCGCGCCCAGGTCCGCGTGGACTGCCGCGTCCCGCCCGGCATGGGCGAGGACACCGCGCTGCTGCGGGCGAGGGAGATCCTGGGCGAGGGCGACTTCGAGCTCGAGTTCACCGAGGCCATCGTCGGCAACCGCTCCCCGGTCGACTCGAAGCTGATGGACGTCATCCGCGACTGGGTCGGCGAGCAGGACGCGGGCTCCGAGGCCGTCCCGACCGTCCTCCCGGCCTTCACCGACAGCCGCTGGTTCCGGGCCGCGTTCCCGGACTGCGTCGCCTACGGCTTCTTCCCGCAGCGCCACCAGACGGTCTACGAGACCTGGCCGCTGATGCATTCGCACGACGAGCGCATCGACGTGCGCGACCTCGGCTTCGCCGCCGCCTTCTTCCACGACCTCCCCGGGAGGCTCCTTGCCGGTTCCTGAAGACAAGCTCCGACTCGGCGGCATGGCCCTGCGCAACGGCCTGCTCGTCCACGGCCCTTCGCACTGGGCCGTCGCGATCCGCGCCGACGACGGCTCCGTGAAGGTCGCGTCCGGCCACAAGCCGCGCGTGACCGAGTTCGACGGCATCCCCGGCCTGCGCGGCCTCGTGCGCCTGGCGGAGTCCTTCGCGGTCATCCCGCTCGTCAAGCGGGGCCTGCCGCAGGCCAAGCTGGCGTTCGAGAACCCGTCCGTGATCGGCGTCGCCGCCGCGGCCTCGCTCACCGGCACGGCGATCAAGCGCCGCGTGAAGGGCACGCCGGGCGAGCTCGCCTCGGCGCTGGTGGGCCTCACGCCCGCGATCTTCGCCCTGCGCGGCGGGGAGCTCGCCGCCTACCACGGCGTCGAGCACAAGGCGATCGCCGCCTACGAGGCCGACGACGAGGACGCGCGGGACGCCACGAAGGAGCACGAGCGCTGCGGCTCGCACCTGATGGCGCCGATGATCGCCGCCAACGTCGTGGGCGCGCTGCTGCTCAAGCGCGCGATGGAGAAGCCGACGCCGCTCGCCGGCGGCATCGTCTCGCTCGCGGCCACGGCCGCCGCGGTGGAGGTCTTCGCCTGGAGCGAGCGCCACATCGACTCGCCCGTCTCCAAGGCGTTGAAGAAGCCCGGCTACGAGCTGCAGCGCGCGTTCGGCACGCGTGAGCCGGACGAGCGCCAGCTCGAGGTGGGCCGCGCCGCGCTGGCGGAGATCCTGCGCGTCGAGCAAGCACCCGACTCGAACTAGGGTCCAGACCCCCTAGTCGTTCGGGTCGTGGGCGACCACACTGGGTCGCCTATGGCTCGCGACGTCGACGGTTTCCCCTACGAGTCCTGGATCGATGCGCAGCAGGCGGCTGCGGCCGCCGCCAAGGCGAAGGCGGACGCCGCCGCGGCGCCGCCCGAGCCGTCGTGGTGGTCGCACATCGAGCCGTTCATCTTCAACTGGGCCCCGATCATCTTCATGGGGCTGCTGGTGTTCTTCATCTGGCGGCTGTCGAAGCGGATGCCGAAGACCGCGCCGCAGGAGATCAAGCCGGACTCCGCGGGCGCGATCAAGTGGGACGAGGTCGCGGGCGCGGACGAGGCCAAGGCCGAGCTGCAGGAGGTCGTGGACTTCCTCAAGGACCCGGAGCGCTTCCGCGCCGTCGGCGCCAAGGTCCCGAAGGGCATCATCCTGCACGGCCCGCCCGGCACCGGCAAGACGCTGCTGGCCAAGGCCGTCGCCAACGAGTCCGGCGCGCAGTTCTTCGCCCAGTCGGCGGCGAGCTTCGTCGAGATGTTCGCCGGCCTCGGCGCGGCCCGCATCCGGCGCCTGTTCGCCGAGGCGCGCAAGCACGCGCCCGCGATCGTCTTCATCGACGAGATCGACGCCGTCGGCGCCGCGCGCGGCTCGGACAACAACTCCGAGCGCGAGCAGACGCTCAACCAGCTGCTGGTGGAGCTCGACGGCTTCTCCGCCGCCGGCGACGTGGTCGTGATCGCCGCCTCCAACCTGCTCGAGAAGCTGGACGGCGCGCTGCTGCGGCCCGGCCGCTTCGACCGCCAGGTCCTGGTCTCACCGCCCGACGTCAAGGGCCGCCGCTCGATCCTCGGCGTCCACACGCGCAACAAGCCGCTCGCCGAGGACGTCGACTTCGACAAGATCGCGCGCCGCACCGCCGGCTTGACCGGCGCGTCGCTGGCCAACCTCTGCAACGAGGCGGCGATCGTCGCCGCCCGCTCGAGCCGCAAGCTGGTCGTGCAGGCCGATTTCGACCAGGCGCTCGAGCGCGTCGTGGCCGGCATGGAGACGCCGCGCACGCTCAACGAGCAGGAGCGCAGCGTGATCGCCTACCACGAGGCGGGGCACGCGCTGTGCGCCGAGCTGCTCCCGCGGACGACGCGCACGCACCGGATCTCGATCGTCGCCCGCGGCGAAGCGCTCGGGTACACGCTCCACTTCCCGGACGAGGACCGCTACCTCGACACCCGCGCGGACCTCATGGACGAGCTCGTCGTGACCCTGGGCGGCCGCGCCGCGGAGCAGATCGTCTTCGGCACGATCACCAACGGCGCCGCCAACGACCTGTTCAAGGTCGCCGAGAAGACGCGCAAGATGATCCACGAGTGGGCGATGGGCACCACCGTCAGCGCCCTGCAGCTCATGGCGGAGGGCGGCGCCGTCTCCGACCGCACCCGCGCCATGCGCGACGCCGAGCAGCAGCACCTCGCCGACGACGCCATGCGCCGCGCGCTCAAGCTGATCGCCGACCACCGCGAGCAGCTCGACGCCCTCGCCGAAGCGCTCCTCGCCCACGAGGTCCTCGAGCGCGAGGACATCGAGGCGATCATGGCCGGCGTCGCCCCGATCGCGCCGCCGCAGGCGGGTCTCACGCTCGTCGCGGCCGCCAAGGCCAAGCCGGCCGGCTAAGGCACGACGAGCCGGAAGGCGTTCGCGGCGGCGGTGACGTAGTCGAGGCCGCCGTCGACGAACTCGCCGTCGCAGTTGAGCTCGGAGCCCGGGGGGAGCTCGACCTCGACGACCTTGCCCTCGAAGTGGGAGACGCTGCGCTGGCGCTCGATCGTCTTCGTGCGCAGGCCCCAGGCGCGGCGGGCGAGGCCGAGCCGCGTGCCGGCGGGGACGATCACGACGTCGAGGTCGCCGTCGGTGGCGTCGGTGGCGCCGATCCCGCTGCCGCCGCCGAACGCGCCCGTGCAGGCCACCATGACCTGCCAGGCCTCGGCGCTGTAGACCTCCTGCTGGTCCACGAGGACGCGGACGAGGAGCGGCTTGCCGGTCGCGGCGGCGCGGGCGGCGCCCATCCCGTAGGCGAGCGGGCCGAAGCGCGACTTCAGCGGCTGCGCGCGGCGCCCCGCGACGCTCGAGAGGCCGGCGGACGCGACGTTGACGAACGGGCGGCCGGAGGACAGGCGCCCGAGCTCGAGCGGGCGCAGCTCCGTGCCCTCGCGGGCGAGCGTCAGCGCCGCCTCGATGTCCAGCGGGATGGCGTTGGCGCGGGCGAAGTCGTTCGCGGTCCCGCTCGGGATGACGGCGAGCGGCACGTCGAGCTCTCCGGCCAGGGCCGCGACGCAGCCGATCGACCCGTCCCCGCCCGCGACCGCGATCCGCTCAGGGGCGAACTCGCGCACCCCGTCGAGGGCGTCGATGCCGAACATCTCGGCCTTCAGGGCTGCGGCGAACGGCGCAGGATCGGTTCGGCCCCCGGAGGCGCGATTGGCCACCAGGGCGATCCGCACGTGACCCGAAGATACACTCGCACGCTGTGTTCGGCCGCATCGACCACATCGGGGTAGCGGTCGCCGACCTCGAGTCCGCGATCGAGCTCCATACCCAGGGGTACGGCATGCCGCTCGTGCATCGCGAGGTAATCGCGGAGCAGGGCGTCGAGGCTGTGCTGCTGGACGTCGGCGAGAGCCACGTGGAGCTGCTCCGGCCGCTCTCGGACGACACGCCGGTGGGGAAGTTCCTCGCCGCGCGAGGCCCTGGCCTGCATCACGTGGCCTACCAGGTCGCGGATGTGAGCGCCGCGCTGGAAGCGGCGCGCAAGGCCGGACTGCGGCTGATCGACGAGACGCCGCGGACCGGCATCCGGGGGACGCAGGTCGCGTTTCTGCACCCCAAGACCGCCGGCGGCGTCCTGACCGAGCTAGTGGAGGCACATTGAGTCCCAACGCCGCACGTCGTACCGCCCTCGGCTTTCAGGGCGGCCAGGTGCTGTCCCTGCGCCTGCCCGAAGAAGTCCTCGTTTCCCTGCGGACCACCCTCAAGGAGGGCAAGGACCGCTGGGTCGAAGTCGAAGCCGCCGACGGCGCCGTCCTGATCGATGTCGGTCAGGTCGTCTACTTGCGCGTTGAGTCAGACGAGCACCGAATCGGTTTCTGACGCGCCCGCCTGGCGCGTCAGGTTCAACGCCGTCGATCTCGCGCTCTACCGGCGCGCGCGGTCGATGGCGCACGGACCCGACGCCGTCGGGATGGTGCGCCGCTACTCCAAGCTCGGTGAGCACGGCGCCGTCTGGCTCGGCGTCGGGCTCACCGGCGCGCTCGTCGACTCGCCCCGGCGGCGCCACTGGCTGCGCGCGACCGCGACGGTCGGCGCCGCCTATCTCACGTCCACCTCGATCAAGATGGCGATCGCGCGCAAGCGCCCCGCCGTCGAGGATTTGCCGCATCTGATGGCCACACCCACCGGTCTTTCGTTCCCGTCGTCGCATTCGACGTCGTCCTTCGCCGCCGCCCGCGCGTACGGCGCGCTGGTCCCCGGCGCGCCGCTGCAGGTCGCGGCCGCCGCGATGGCCTTCAGCCGCCTGTACCTCGGCGTCCACTACCCGTCGGACATCGTCGCGGGCGCGGCGCTCGGCACCGCCATCGGGAGCCTCGGACGATGATGAAGGTCGGCCTCGTGGGGATGCCCAACGCGGGCAAGTCCTCGCTGTTCAACGCCTTGAGCCAAGCGGGCGCCGAAGCCGCGAACTACCCGTTCACGACGATCGAGCCCAACGTGGCCACCGTCCCGGTCAAGGACCCGCGGATGGAGCAGGTGGCGGCGACCGTCGGCGCCTCCAACATCGTCTGGGACACGATCGAGTTCCACGACATCGCCGGCCTGGTGGCCGGCGCGTCCAAGGGCGAGGGTCTCGGGAACAAGTTCCTCGCGAACATCCGCGAGTGCGACGCGCTCCTGCACGTGGTGCGCTGCCACACCGACGAGAACGTCATCCACCCGGCCGGGAAGGTGGACCCGGCGGCGGACATCGAGACGATCGAGACCGAGCTGCTGCTCGCCGATCTGGACTCCGCCGAGCGCCGGCACTCGCGCGTCGTTCGTGACGCTCGCTCGGGCGACAAGGTCGCGGTCGCGGAGGAGCAGTGGCTGCGCCAGGTGATCGAGGCGCTGCAGGCCGGCAAGCCCGCGCGCACCGTCCCGGTGCCGGCCGCGGCGCCCGACGCGGCCCGCAACCTGTACCCGCTGACCGGCAAGCCGGTCCTGTTCGTGGCCAACGTCAACGAGGGCGAGGACGCCGTCCCGAGCGTCGTCGCCGACCACGCCGCCGCGACCGGCGCGGGCGCGGTGGCGATCTCCTCCCGCATCGAGGCCGACCTGGCCGACATGGGGGACGACGAAGAGGCGGAGGCGATGCGCGAGGAGCTCGGCATCGGCGACTCCGGCCTGCACCGCGTCGTCAACGGCGCCTTCGGCCTGCTGCGGCTGATCGCGTTCTTCACCGCGGGCGAGGGCAAGCCCGCCCAGACGTGGCATCTGCGCGAGGGTCTCACCGCCTGGCACGCCGCGGGCGAGATCCACTCGGACATCCAGAAGGGGTTCGTGCGCGCGGAGGTCATCGGCTGGGAGGCGCTCGTCGAGGCGGGCGGCTACTCCGGCGGCCGCGACCGGGGCACGCTGCGGTTGGAAGGCCGCGACTACCTGATGAAGGACGGCGACGTCCTCACGGTAAAACACACCGGGTGAGCGACTACACCCTCTTGCGGGGCGCCGACGCGCCCGACTACACCGGGGACGCGCCCGGCGCGTTCCTGGGGTACGCGAAGCCGATGGGCGCGGGCGAGATCGCGTTCAACCTGCGCGTGCTCGAGCCCGGCACGACGAATGTCCCGCCCGGCTACGACGAGTCCCTCGGCCACAGCCACACGGACATCGAGGAGCTGTACTTCGTCGTCGACGGCGAGATCACGCTCAAGCTCGGCGACGACGTGCTGACGCTCGGCCCGCGTGACGCCGTCCTGATCCCGGCGGCGACGGTGCGCAGCGCGCGCAACACGTCGGACGCGCCGGCGACGCTCGCGATGGTGTCGGTGACGATGGCCGACCCGGTCGCCGGCTCCGCGTTTCACGAGGGCTTCTGGCCCGTCGACTGAATACGTCGAACATTTCATCCCCGGTCCATCGGAGACTCGCTAGTGTCGCGGCGTGAGCCGCCGCTTCGTGCTGCCCGGCCCCGACGTGGGCCGGCTCATGCTGGACCGCCTCATCGCCGAGGGCGTGCGCTACGGGCGCGACTTCGCGCTGGTGCGGATCAGCCTGCCGCTGGGCTCCGCGGATGCGGTCGCGCCGCTGCTCTCCGCCTGCCTGCGTGACGCGGACGTGATCGTGCGCTGGGAGGCCGACGAGCTGCTCGCGCTGCTTCCGGCCACGGGTCGCCCGGGGGCGGAACGCGCCGCCGCGCGCCTGCGCGAGTCCGTGGATCTCGAGCTCGGGTTGGGCGCCGCGCACTGGGTCGGCGACACCGCCTACGACCTGCTGGCGCGCGCCGAGCCGAACGCGCGCCGAGCCTGAAGATACTGCCTCGGACAGCGTGTAGAGGCCGGTCCGGAAACCTGAGTGATGGCCCCTCGCTCCTTCGCTCTGGCCGTGCTCGCCGTGCGTCGCGGCGCGAGCCGGTGCCCGCGGCGCGCAGGACTCCGGCCTCGGGCCGCAGCACGCTGCGCCGCCTGCCGGCAGCCGCCGACAGGCGTTACGGAGCTGTTCGCGCTCACGCGCGCGGGAACGGGTTCCTGGCGGCCTGGTACGAGGAGGACGAGCACGGGCGAGGAGTGCATCCACGCTGCGCCGCCTCGACGCCGAGGGCTGCCGGCCGGGGACGTGCGCGCAACGGCGCGCCGCTGCTGACGGACCTGCGGATGGACGGACGGCCAGGTCGTCGTGTACGAAAGTCGCAGTAGCGCTGAGAACGACGACATCGATCCTCCGCGCGACTGGACGCGAGCGGCGCGCACCGACGGGCGTGAGTGGTCGACGGTCGACCGGCGCCCCCCCGACGCGCGCCGCAGGCCGACGGCAGCGTGCTGGTCGCGTTCTCGGACTCAACGACGATCGGGCATTCGACCGGCGCCTTCGTGCGCCGGGTCGAGTCCGATGGCGCGATCGGGCCGCGAATCCAGGTGTCGGGAACCTGGACGCGGTCTCGCATCAGAGCCGCGTGGCGCTGGCGCCCGTCGCGGGCGGCGCCGGGGCGCTCGCGGTCTGGGCCGAGATCGCCGCCGACGGGATGGCCGAGATCTGCGCGCGACGACTCGACCGGCGACGGGCAAGCCGATCGGGCGCGCCCGTGGCAGCTGTCGAGCAGCGAGCGGCCGATCGCGCCGGACGACCCGAACGAGGATAGACCTCGACGGGGCGACGCGGCCATTCGGTCGCGTACGAGCCGTCGCTCGGCCAATACCTGGTCACCTGGGACGTACGACGACGCGGCGGTCGGCGGGCGCGAATCTAGGCGCGACGGCTGGACGCCAGCGGGAGCGCCGGTGGACGCGGAGCCGATCGCGGTCTCGGCGCAGCAACCCGACGTCGACGAGCACCGGGGGTCGCGATCGCGCCAGAGGTGGTCAGCGACCCGCGACGCGGCGCTGGCTGGTGACGCGGCTGCCCGGCGTGGCGGCCGGGCAGCGACTGCGGACTACGAGACACGTGCTGGTGCGGCGGTTGCCGTACGCCGGCCGACCGACCGGGCTAGCCCGAGGAGCGGGTCGACGATACCGACTCGGGCGTCGGGCCGCCCGCGATCGCGGACGGCGCCGTGCGGGCTGCTGATCGGCTGGAAACCGATGAAGTGGACGCGTGCGCGGGCCGGTCGCACGGCGGCTCGGGTTCGGCCCGGACCCGGGCGTCGCGCGCTTCACGAGCGCGCCGAGCGGGCGATGTCGCAGCCGCGGACGCGCGCTCTCGATCGGCTGTCCTCGCGGCCGGGAGCGACGCTCGAGTGCCGGTTCGACGGCGGCGTGTGGGAGGCGCGTCCGGTGGGACGTTGTCGCGAACTGCCGGACGGCGTCCACCGCGTACGCGCGTGCGCTCGGTCGGGCATGAGCCGTGTGCAGTCCGTCCGAGCACAGGGCGCTGGCGCGAGCCCGCTGGCAGTCGACCGAGCGCCGACCGCGCCGACGGCGCCGCCGCGACGGCTCGCGCCGCCGCGGCCGGCGCTCGAGCGCGCGATCCGGCCGGGCCGCCGACGGCGCTGCTCCGGCCTTACCCTACGAGGGGCGGTGCCGGAATCGACGGCGCGCGTGCGACCCCTGCTCGAGTCGGCGCGTTCCGGCGCTGGCGGACGGCCGGCCGTGGCGAGGCCTACGCCGCGACGCGGCGGGCAACGCGGACCCCACCCGGCGCGGCTCGAGTTCGCGGTCGGGCGCGCCGGTGCCCGACACGGCGTCGCTCGGGCCGGCGGGGCGGCGCGCGCGGAGGCGTTGCTCTGCGGGCTGTCGGGAGACGCCGACGGCTTCGAGTGACGCCTGGACGGGGCGGTAGCTTGGAAGCGGACGCCGCCTGCGCCTACGACGCCGTCCCCGTCCCGTCGCCTACAGCCACGCCGAACCCGACCACGACGCCGGTCCGGACCCCGACCTCGACCTCGACGGCGACCCCGATACCTACGCCGTCGCCGGACCGGACCGCCACCCCGGACCCGACGCCCGTTCCTTTCACGTCGCCAGCGCCGACCGCATCGCCGGCGCCCACCCGGATCGCCTCAGCGGCGCCGATCGGACCGCGACTCCGCCCGCTCCGCTCCAGACCTGGGCCGGCACGGTGTCAGCGGCCGTGCGCAAGAGCAAGGCCGGGCGTGCGGTCAAGGTCCGGCTCGCCGCGCCCGCGCCCGGCCGGCTCGAGATCCGCGTGCTCGACCGCAAGGGCCGCACGCTCGCGCGCGGCAGCGCTACGTTCATCCGCGAGCAGCGGCGGACGTTCACGCTCGAGCCCGTCCGTCGCGGCGCCCGCACGACCGTCAGCGTGCGCTGGGTCCCGAAGAGCGGGCGTGCGCAGACGCTGCGGCGGGGATGTGACCCCATGCTCGACGACGACACCCGCGCGCTGCTGAGCGGCCCCAACATCGGACACCTCGCCACGCTCCTGAAGGACGGTGCGCCGCACTCCGTCCCACTGTGGGTCGGCCTCGAAGGCGATCAGATCGCGATCTTCACGGAGCCGGGCGCGCTGAAGGCCCGCAACATGGACCGCGACGGCCGGGTCGCGCTCTCGATCACGCAGGCCGACCGCCCGCTGACGAGCGCCGTGATCCGCGGCCGCGTGAGTGAGCGGGTGGACGGTGACCGCGGGTGGGCGATCGTCGACCGGATGTCGCAGAAGTACCAGGGCACGCCGTACCCGCGCGAGCCCGAGATGGTCGTCTACCTGATCGAGCCCGAGCGGGCCCGAGCGACCGCGTACTAGCCGGCGGCTTCGGCCAGGCGCTTCGAGAGCCGGCCCATGCCCAGCTCCTCGGCCGCCTTCGACCCGCCCGCGTAGTCCGTCGCGCGGTCTTCCGGCCGCTCCAGCGCGACGGCGCGCAGCGTCGCGATGTCCCGGAACATGCGCAGTTCGGCCGCCTGCTCGATCAGCGCCTTGCGCACGGACGGCTTCTCGCGGATGGCGCCGAGGATCGCGTGCTCGAGGTCGCCCTTGCGCTGCAGGATGTCGGCGGCGGTCTTGGCGCCGATGCCCTTCGCGCCCGGCAGCCCGTCCGACGGGTCCCCGCGCAGCGCGATGAAGTCCGGCACCTGCGAGGGCTCGATCCCGTAGATCTCCTTGACCTGCGCGGGCCCGACCTCGTCCGGCCCCTGCTGGCGCGCCTTCTGGAGCAGGATCGTGACGTCCTCGGTGGCGCACTGGAACATGTCGCGGTCCGCGGTGAGGATCATCGCCTTGCCGCCGCTCTCGGCCTCCAGCGCCGCGAACGAGCCCATCAGGTCGTCCGCCTCCAGCGACTCGTGGCCCAGGACGGTCCAGCCGAGCGCCTCGTACAGCGCCGGCGCGCGCTCCCACTGCCAGGCGAGATCCGAAGGCATCTCGGGCCGCGCGGCGTGGTAGTCCGGGTACGCCTCGACCCGGTAGGTCGCCGACTCCTGCCCGAAGCACATCACCACCGCGCGCGGCTGGTACTTCTCGATGCACCACAGGGTCATGTTCACCGACCCGACGAGCGCGTTGACGGGACGGCCTTCCGCCCCCTTGATCGAGTCGGGCAGGGCGAAGAAGCCCCGGTAGAGCAGGCCGGGGGTATCGCACAAGAGGAGCGGAGCGGACACGGCGGGAAGTATGGTGCCCGCTCATGCGGACGATCACCGGACTCGATGAGCTCAAGGCCGCCGAGGGCGAGACGCTCGGCACTTCCAACTGGCACGAGGTGACGCAGAAGGACGTGGACACGTTCGCCGACGTGACCGGCGACCACCAGTGGATCCACGTCGACGTCGACCGCGCGAAGGAGACGCCGTTCGGCGGCACGATCGCCCACGGCTACCTCACGCTCAGCCTCGGCCCCGCGCTCAACAACCAGGTCTTCAGCCTCGAGGGCTTCGCCTTCGCCCTCAACTACGGCCTCAACAAGGTGCGCTTCCCGGCGCCCGTCCCGGTCCCGAGCAAGGTCCGGGCGAGCCCGAAGCTCAAGGAGATCACCGACGTCCCCGGCGGCGCCCAGTGCGTCTTCGAAGTGACCTTCGAACGCGAGGGCGGCGACAAGCCGGTCTGCGTCGCCGAGACCGTCGTGCGCGTCTACACGGGTTAGCTCTCTTGTGGCGCCGTTCCGGCCGCGAAACCGAACACGCGCCGACAGGGGGTATGCCCGCTCAGTTGCGCATGGGGAAACTCAGCGGGCATACCCCCTTTGCGCGAAGCGCGCTCGTGATCGAGCTCCGATCGATCGGACCGTTGCGAGAGCAGTTTCAGCGCAGTCGGACTGCGGGGCCGCTCGCGCCGTCCACGACGGCGCGGTAGGTCCCTTCGACCGACGTCGCCCAGCGGTACTTCCCGCGACGCACCTTGGTCGTGCCGACCTCGATCCAGCGCCCGGCGCGCCGCGCCTGGATCTTCACCTCACGCGAGTCGCTGATCACGCTGCCGCGCAGCGCGCCGATCGGCCGCACCAGCGCGCTGAAGCCGGGCGGCGCGGCCGCGCCGCCGCTCGCGTCGCTGTCGGTGGGCTCGTCGGCCTCGCCGCTGATCGACGTGAAGGTCGCCCAGGTGTCGAAGAGCCCGAGCCGCGCGCGCAGCGTGGCGCCGTCGGTGACGGTCCGGCCGCGCGAGCCGACGACCTCCGCCGTGACGATCCGCGGGGAGACGCCGCGCTTGGTCACCTTGATGCCCTTGAAGGAGCCCTTCACGAGCCCGCCGAGCTTCTTCGACGCGCTCGCCATCGTCGGCTTCGACGTCCAGCGGTGGCGCGGGGAGACGTTGTCGAACTCGTCCTCGACGGACACGAGCCACGGCCGCGGCTCCCGCCCGAGCGACGTGTTCTCGACCGACTCGGTCTTGCCGCCCGAGGTGGAGAAGAAGTAGGTGACGACGGGCTGACCCTGGTAGGTGACGATCTGCCCGCGCGTGTCGGCGACGGCCGCGTTGGTCGAGGGCTGCTCGATCCCGACGCCCTTGTAGACCTGCGAGCGCGTGTCCGCGTAGTGGTCGAAGTCGGCGCTCTTGGCCGTGGTGATGGCGTACGTGCGGGCGGCGATGGCCTGCGCGCGCAGCGCCTCGGCCGGCCACGAGGCGGGCGACTCCGCAGGCACGACGCCCTGCAGGTAGTCGTCGAGCCCGACGATGTTGGTCACCGTCAGGCCCCGGAACGTGCCGGGCTTGAACTCCATCACGCCGCGGTAGGTGCCGTGCCCGCCCAGCGTGGTCGCGTCCCCGGGGCCCGCGACCTGCAGCGGCGCCTTGAACGTCGCGACGCGGCGGCCGCCGTGCAGCACCTCCACCTCGGTCAACGCGCGGCGACGGACGACGTACGTCTTCGCCGGGTCCATCCGGCGCGAGCCGGCCTGGCGCACGCCGGTGATGCGCGCCGAGGACGTCGACGGCACGAGCTGGACGCGGACCTTCTTGGCCGGGTCGGTCGTGCCGAGCGCCGTGCCCGTGTAGTAGTGGCCGAGGATCCGGGCGGCGTTCCAGCCGTGCTGGGCGTAGCCCAACGCGCCGTATTGGCTCATGCCGACGCCATGGCCGAAGCCCGCGCCCTTGATCGTGAATGTGGACTTGGAGGACTGGGCAGCGGCAGGAGCGGCGAGTACCAGCAACAGCGTCAGCGTGGCGAGAAGGATTCGGGGCATAGGATCAGGCGTGGCCATTAAGTTAGCCCGACACGTCGCCGGGAAAGGAGTTGCGCCAGAGTGAGTTCCCGCAAGGCATCGGACCTGTTCGTGGAGTGCTTGGAGGCGGAGGGCGTCAAATACGTCTTCGGCATTCCGGGCGAGGAGACGTTGGATCTGAACGAGTCCTTGCACGACTCCTCGATCTCCTTCGTGCCTGTTCGACACGAACAGGGCGGGGCCTACATGGCCGACATGTACGGGCGGCTCACGCAACGCGCGGGCGTCTGCCTCGGAACGCTCGGACCGGGCGCGACGAACCTCATCACGGCCGTCGCCGACGCCTTCCTGGACCGCTCGCCGCTGGTGGCGTTGACCGGCCAGGCGGACCTCCAGCGCATGCACAAGGAGTCCCACCAGCACATCGACATCGTCTCGATGTTCAAGCCGGTGACGAAGTGGAACACGCGCCTGAACGCGCCCGCGGTCATCCCCGAGGTCGTCCGCAAGGCGTTCAAGGTGGCGCAGGAGGCCAAGCCCGGCCCGACCCACATCGAGCTGCCCGAAGACGTGATGAGCGCCGACGTGGACGCGCAGCCGCTGCCCAGCGGCGGCCACGACCGCCGGCTGGAGCCGAGCGCGCACGACACGCTCGCCGCCGCGGAGCTCATCCGCAACGCGACCAACCCGATCATCCTCGCCGGCAACGGCGTGTCCCGGGCCGGCGCGGCTCCCGCGCTGCGCGAGCTCGCCCGGGCGAGTGGGATCGGCGTGGCCGAGACGTTCATGGGCAAGGGCGCGCTGGACTACCAGGACCCCAACGCCCGCGGCACCGTCGGCCTGCAGTCCCGCGACTACGCGCTCGCCGGGTTCGAGGACGCGGACGTGGTGATCACGGTCGGCTACGACCTCGTCGAGCACTCGCCCGCCAACTGGAACCCGAAGCGCGACAAGCAGATCATCTGCGTCGACAGCGCCCCGTCCGAGGTCGACGAGCACTTCATCACCCAGATCGACCTCGTCGGCGACCTCTACCACATCCTCAGCCGCCTGACGGAGGAGCTCCGGCACGAGCCGCGGACCACGCGGACCTCGCGCCTGGACGACATCGTGCTCGGGCGCTTCGAGGCGGCCAAGGACGACGACAGCTTCCCGATGCAGCCGCCGCGCGCGCTGTGGGAGATCCGCCAGGCGCTCGGCCGCCACGACATGCTGATCTCCGACGTCGGCCTGCACAAGCTGTGGATCGCGCGCATGTTCCCGGCGCACGAGCCCAACACGGTGCTGATCGCCAACGGCCTGGCCGGGATGGGGATCGCGCTGCCGACGGCGATCGCGGCCAAGCTGGTGCACCCGGGCCGCAAGGTGGTGACCGTCAACGGTGACGGCGGCTTCCTGATGAACGTGCAGGAGCTCGAGACGGCGATGCGGCTGAAGACGCCGATCGTGAACGTGATCTGGGAGAACTCCCAGTTCGGCTCGATCGTGTGGAAGCAGGACAAGAAGTTCGGTCGCCACTTCGGGACGGACTTCACCAACCCAGATTTCGTCAAGCTGGCGGACGCCTTCGGGATGCCCGCCTGGCGCTGCGAGTCCGTCGAGGACTTCGGCTCACGCCTGCGGCACGCGCTGTCGCTGGAGCTGCCGAGCCTGATCGTGGTCCCCATCGACTACTCGCTCGACGTGTCCATCTCAGAGGAACTCGGAACGGAGACGGTGGCAGCATGAGGACCCTGAAAACCCGTGAACAAGGGCCGACACGCGCGGCCCAGGGACCCACAGACCAGGTACGAGCATGAGCGCAACGCAGGAGAGGACCGCGATCGACGCGGTTCCCACGCAGTTGTTCATCGGCGGCGAGTGGCGGGACGCCTCGGGCGGCAAGACGCTCGACATCGAAGATCCCTCGACCGGCGAAACGCTCACCGCCGTCGCCGACGCGACCCCTGAGGACGCCAAGGCCGCGCTCGACGCGTGCTGCGCCGTGCAGGACGAGTGGGGCCGGCACCCGCCGCGCGAGCGGGCCGAGATCCTGCGGCGCTCGTTCGAGGCGATGATGGACAACGTCGAGGATCTCGCGCTGGTCATGACGCTCGAGATGGGCAAGCCGCTCGCCGAGGCCCGCGGGGAGGTCGCCTACGCCGCCGACTACCTGCGCTGGTTCTCCGAGGAGGCCGTGCGGATCGACGGCCAGTTCCAGGTCACGCCCGACGGCAAGGGTCGGATGCTGACGATGAAGCAGCCGGTCGGCCCCTGCTACGCGATCACGCCGTGGAACTTCCCGGCGGCGATGGGCGCGCGCAAGATCGGCCCGGCCCTCGCCGCCGGCTGCACGATGGTCATGAAGCCCGCGCAGCAGACGCCGCTGACGATGCTCACGCTGGCGAGGATCTTCCAGGAGGCCGGGCTTCCGGACGGCGTGCTGAACGTCATCACCAGCGCGTCCTCGAGCAAGGTGTCGGCGCCGATCATCAACGACCCGCGCCTGCGCAAGCTGACCTTCACCGGCTCGACCGAGGTCGGGCGCATCCTCGTCGAGCAGGCCGCCCAAGGCCTGTTGAAGACGTCGATGGAGCTGGGCGGGAACGCGCCGTTCATCGTGTTCGCCGACGCGGATGTCGACGCGGCCGTCGAGGGCGCGTTGGTGGCCAAGATGCGCAACATCGGCGAGGCCTGCACGGCCGCCAACCGCTTCCACGTCGCGAACGCGATCGCGGAGGAGTTCGCCGAGAAACTGGCGGCCAAGCTCGGCGAATGGAAGGTCGGCCGCGGGACCGAGGACGGCGTCCAGGTCGGCCCGCTGATCGACGCGACCCAGCGCGACAAGGTCGCCGAGTTGGTCGACGACGCCACGGGCAAGGGCGCGGACGTCCTGCTCGGCGGTGGCAAGCGCGACGGCGCGGGCTACTTCTACGACCCGACCGTGCTCGCCGGCGTGCCCGGCGACGCCCGGCTCCTGAAGGAGGAGATCTTCGGGCCGGTGGCGCCCGTAATCGGCTTTGATGACGAGGACGCTGCCATCGCCGCCGCCAACGACACCGAGTACGGCCTCGTGTCCTACGTCTACACGAAGGACCTCAAGCGTGCGTTCCGGGTTTGCGAGCGGCTGGAGACCGGCATGATCGGCCTCAACCAGGGCCTCGTGGCCAATGTGCAGGCGCCGTTCGGCGGCGTCAAGGCCTCCGGCCTGGGCCGCGAGGGCGGCAGCGTCGGCATCGACGAGTTCCTCGAGATCAAGTACATCGCGATGGCCATGTGACCGAGCCGCTGACGCAATTTCAGGCGTGGTACGAGCACGCGGTCGCGGCGGGTGTGGTCGAACCCGAGGCGATGGCGCTCGCCACGGCCACGCCTGAGGGTGTGCCGTCGGTGCGCTTCGTCCTGCTCAAAGGCATCGACGAGCGCGGCGTGGAGTTCTTCACGAACTACGAGTCCCGCAAGGCGCGTGAGCTGACCGAGAACCCACGTGCCGCCCTCGCGATCCTGTGGAAGCCCCTGCAGCGCCAGGTCCGGCTGGAGGGCCCGGTCGAGCTGCTGAGCGGCGAGGAGTCCGACGCCTACTTCGCGACCCGCTCGCGCGGGTCCCAGCTCGGCGCGTGGGCCTCACGCCAGAGCGAGGCGATCCCGGACCGCGAGTGGCTCGAGACCCGTCTGCGCGAGATGGACACCTCCTACCCCGAGACCGTCCCGCGCCCGCCGCACTGGGGCGGCTTCCTGCTCCGCCCCGAGGCGATCGAGTTCTGGGAGGGCCGCCCGAACCGCCTCCACGACCGCGAGGCCTTCACCCGCGGCGCCGACGGCGCCTGGCACTCACGCCGCCTGTCTCCGTAAAGGACCGATCGACGAATACCGGCATGCCTGCTGCGGTACACCCGCGGCACCTCGCGCCACCCACTCGGCTCACGAGCCAGAGGCACGCCCACGCTCGAGTGTGCGGCCCGAGGCACTCGCGGTTGCTCCACATCAGGCGCACCGCCCATTCGTCGACCGGCCCTCACCCGGCGATGCAGGCGGTGGCCCGGCGCTCGAAGCCGAGCCGGGCGTAGACCCGCGCGGCGTCCTCGCCCGCGGAGAGGAAGACGGTGCCGACCCCCGCGTCGGCCACGAGCGTCGCGGTCAGCGCGCCCGCGATCCCGCGCCGGCGCGCCTCCGGGACGGTGGCGACGCCGACGATCTCGGTCACGTCGCCGACCGGCTGGTGCTGGCCCATCGCCACGACGTCGTCGCCGAGCGTCGCGATCGCCGTCCGGGTCACGCCGGCGGCCATTCGCGTGCGCAGGAACTCGACGCGATCTTCGGTGCCCGTGCCGTCTCCGCCGAACCCGCGGTCCTGGGCCGCGACGGCGGCCGGCAGTGCCGGGTCGTCGGCCTCGATCATGCGGACGGTCACGCCCTCGGGCACGTCGGCGGGCAGGGCGCCGGTCAAGACCATCAGCGGCGCCTCCATCACCGGCAGCGGCATCACGCCGAGCAAGGAGGGCGTGACCTCGTGCACCCACTCGAAGGCCTCGGGGATGCCGAGCTCGCGCTGGCGCGCCCGCACGGCCTCGATCTCGTCGGCGGTGAACGTGTGCTCGAGCCCGAGCCGCGGGCGCGCGTAGTACGGCCACGCGCCCGTGCTCACGAACAGCGTGAACGGGCCGATCTCCTCCACTCGCGCGGCGGAGCGGGGCACGGCGTCGTAGTAGCGCTCGATCGCGTTCATTGGACGAAGCATGCGGTGCCGGTGCGACGGAAGCCGAGGCGCTCGTACACGCGCGCCACGTCGTCGCTCGCGGCGCTCAGGAACACGGTCTCGGCGCCGAGCGACAGCGCGTGCTCCACCAGCAGGGCCGTGACCGCGCCGCCGAGCCCTTGGCGGCGCACGGCGGGCAACGTCGCGACGCCGACGATCTCCGCCACGGTCCCGACCGGCCGCAGCGTCCCGACGGCGATCGGCCCGTGCGCGTTTTCCGCCACGGCCGTGACGCTCGTCCCGCGCCGCAACCGCTCGCGCACGTACTCGAGCCGCGCCGCGTCCACCTCGTACACGTCGCGCTCCACGATGGCCTGCGGCCCGGGCGCGGTGCCCGGCGCGCCGAAGCCCACGTGCTCCACGCCGAGCGCGGCGGTGAGCGCCAGGTCGTCGTGGGCGAGCACCCGCAGGCTCACCCCGGCCGGCGCCTCGGCCGGGCGCCACTGCGCGCGATCCAGCACCAGCAGCGGCACCGCGATCACGTCGGCGTCGATCGCGGCGCGCAGCGTCGGCGCGGTCTCGTGCACCCATTCGAACATCCGCGGCACGCCCAGCTCCGCCTGGCGCGCGTGCACGGCGGAGACGTCCTCACGCGTGAACGCATGCGCCTCGCCCACCCGCGGCCGCGCGTAGTACGGCCACGGCGCGCGCGAGACGAACAGCGTGAACGGTCCGACCTCCTCGACGCGGGCCGCGCTGCGCGGCGCCGCGTCGAGGAACGCGTCGATGGACGCGAGGTCAGTCAGCGGACGACCCGGCGGCGATCTTGCGCAGATCCAGCGCCTTGTCCAGCGTCTCGTCGTCCACGCCGTGCTTGCGGGCGACCTCGCGCAGCGTGCCGCCGTTGTCCGCGGCGTCCTTGACGATGTCCGCGGCCTTGTCGTAGCCGATGAACGGGTTCAGCGCCGTGGCGACGGCCAGCGTGTTCTCGGCCGACCGCTCGAGGCCCGGCAGGTTCGGCTCGATCCCGTCCACGCACTTCTCCGCGAAGATCGCGGAGGTCGTCGAGAGCAGGTGGATCGACTGCAGCAGGTTGCGGGCGATCAGCGGGATCCGGACGTTGAGCTCGAACTGGCCCTGGAGGCCGCCGACCGTGATCGCCGTGTCGTTGCCGATGACCTGCGCGGACACCTGCAGCACGACCTCGGGGATGACCGGGTTGACCTTGCCCGGCATGATCGAGGAGCCCTTCTGCAGCTCCGGCAGGTAGATCTCGCCGATGCCGACGCGCGGGCCGGAGCCCATCAGCGCGAGGTCGCCGGCGATCTTGGTCAGGGAGACCGCGATCACCTTCAGCGCGCCGCTGAGCTCCACGAGCGCGTCACGGTTGCCCTGGGCCTCGAACGGGTCCTCGGGCGCGGAGATCGTCAGCCCGGTCTCGGCGCTCAGCTTCTCGCGCACCTTGGCGGCGAAGTCGCGGTGCGTGTTCAGGCCCGTGCCCGTGGCGGTGCCGCCGAGCGGGATCTGCGCCACCTGCGGGAGCGCGTTCTCCACGCGCCGCCGGCCGAGCCGGATCTGCGCCGCGTAGCCCGCGAACTCCTGCCCCAGCGTGACCGGGACGGCGTCCATGAGGTGCGTGCGGCCGGACTTCACGAGGTCCTTGAAGGCCTCGGCCTTGGCGGCGAAGCTGTTCTCCAGCTGCTCCAGCGCCGGCAGCAGCGTGTTCGTGGCCTCGTCCAGCGCCGCGAGGTGGACGGCGCTCGGGAACACGTCGTTGGAGCTCTGCCCCATGTTCACGTGGTCGTTGCGGTGGGCGCCCGAGAGCGACGCGATGACCTCGTTGGCGTTCATGTTCGACGAGGTGCCCGAGCCGGTCTGGAAGACGTCGATCGGGAACTGCGCGTCGTGCTTGCCGGACGCGATCTCGTCCCCGGCGGCCGCGATCTTGTCCGCGAGCTCCTGGTCGAGCAGCCCGAGCTCCGCGTTCACCCGCGCGGCGTTGCCCTTGATGCGGCCGAGCCAGCGCACGACCGGCAGCGGGACGCGTTCTCCTGAAACAGGGAAGTTCGCGACGGCCTTGGTGGTCTCGCCGCCCCACAGCTCCGTCGGGGTGTCCTGCACGCTCATGGGCTCCTCCGCGTCATGTACCGGTTGCGAACCCCTACGCTAGCGCTGCATTGCCGATCAAACAGTCGCCACTGGGGGCTCACGGCCGGGTCACCTCCACCGGAGGGATCGCCCCGGGTCGCACGGGCGAGGTCATGGTCTCCATCCGCGGGGGCGTTGAAGCGTTCCTCGCGCGCGACGCGGACAATGGGACGATCGCCCCCTATACGGAGATCGTCGTCGTCGATTACGTGCCCCCTCGGCTCGTGCTCGTCACCCCTCTCAATCAGGAGTCCTGAACGTGTCTCCCACGATCATCGCGATCATCGCCGTCGTGGTCGCCATCCCGCTCATTTTGGCGATCGCGTTCAAAGTGCTGTGGAAGGTCCCAGCGGCCGACGAGGCGCTGATCGTCACCGGCTTCGGCGTCAAGGGCCGTGCCGTCGGCGACCGGATCTTCAAGATCGTCACGGGCGGCGGCTCGTTCGTCGTGCCCGTGATGCAGAAGGCCCAGTACCTCGGGATGCAGGCCGACAAGGCGCTGCTCGAGGTCGAAGGCGTGGACTCGCAGAAGATCCCGGTCGGCGTCCGCGGCGTCGCGATCTTCAAGGTCGGCGACGACGAGGCCTCGATCACCAACGCCGGCGTCCGCTTCCTCGAGGCCCAGTCGGGCCAGATGCACGACCTCGTCCGCGAGGTCTTCCACGGCCACCTGCGCTCGATCATCGGCTCGATGTCGGTCGAGGACCTGATCGCCAACCGCAACGAGCTGGCGCAGTCCACGCGCGACGCGAGCGCGGACGAGATGCAGAAGCTCGGGCTCGTGATCGACTCGCTGCAGATCCAGGAGATCATCGATCCGACCGGGTACATCCGGGCGCTGGGTGAGCCGCGCGCGGCCGAGGTGAAGATGCGGGCGCGGATCGCGGCCGCCGCCGCCGACCGTGAGGCGACCGAGCGCGAGCAGGAGGCCGAGGCGCTCAAGGCCGCCGCCCGGCGCGACTCGGAGATCAAGCGCGCCGCCTACCAGGCGGAGATCGACTCGCAGTCGGCGCAGTCCGCGCAGGCCGGCCCGCTGGCCGACGCCGAGGCGCGCAAGCAGGTCGTCGTGCAGGAGACCGCGGTCGCCGAGCTCGAGGCCGAGCGCGAGGAGAAGCGCCTGGACACGACGATCCGCAAGCCGGCGGACGCCGCCGCCTACGAGAAGCAGGTCCAGGCCGAGGCCGAGCGTGTCGCCCGCATCTCGATCGCCGAGGCGCAGGCCCGCGAGGTCGAGCTCGCGGCGGCGGCCAAGGCGAAGCAGATCGAGCAGATCGGCACCTCCGAAGCGCGCATCACGACCGCCCGCGGCATCGCCGACGGTGAGGCGACCAAGGCCAAGGGCGAGGCCGAAGGCGCTTCGATCCGCGCGCGTGGCCTGGCCGAGGCGGAATCGATCGCCAAGCGCGCCGAAGCGCTCGAGAAGGAAGCCGACGCCGTCATCGGCCAGCAGCTCGCCGAGCAGCTGCCGGAGATCGTCCGCGCCGCGTCCGAGTCCTTCAAGCACATCGACAACCTCACCGTGCTCAACGGCGCGCAGGGCATCACCGAGATCATCGCCCAGGTCATCGGGCAGGCCGGCCCCGCCCTCGACATGGCGCAGGGTGCGCTCCAGCGCTCGCGCTCCAACGGCGCCGCGAAGGCGGAGAAGGAGGAGCCGGTCACCTCGAGCTGAGGAGCCCGTCTTCCTGGTCGCGACCGCGAGCACGCGGGACACCTTCATCTCGACCTGACTACGTCCGAGCGGGCCGGTGCGTCACATCAGGCGGTGGCGACGTCCACGTTGCGCACCGGCGTGACCTCGTGCGGGTCCAGCTCCTCGTGGCAGTGCGCGCACACGAGCAGCGGGTCCGCTTCGTGCCCGCACGAGTTGTGGCGCAGCACGACCGGCGGGTCGGTCGACAGGTGGCGGTCGCCCCAGCGCATCAGCGTCACGATCGCGGGATACAGGTCCCGGCCCGCCTCGGTCAGGCGGTACTCGTGGCGGGGCGGCTCCTCCTGGTAGAGCCGGCGCTCGAGGATGCCGTTGGCCACCAGCGTCTGCAGGCGCGTGGAGAGGATGTTGCGCGCGATCCCGAGGTTGCGCTGCATGTCGCTGAAGCGGCGCACGCCGTAGAAGGACTCGCGCAGGATGAGGAAGGTCCAGCGCTCACCGAGAATCTCCATCGCTCGGCCGATCGAGCAGCTGACGGGGCGGTCCAGCTCGTACATCGTGAGGGAAACGGTAGCGGTCACGTGTCCAAAAGTTCGTCCGCGGCGGCCCGTAGGGTGTGCTCAATGACGTCCCTGGTCGCGCCCTACGCCATGCCCTCTGCCCGGGGGTTGGTGGCCAACCACCTGCGTGCGGGGCTGTCGACCGGCGCTCTGGCGGAGCAGCGGGGCGACTGGCCGGCGCTCGTGGAGGCGGCGCGGGACCTCTCGGGCGCGGCGGTGGAGCTCGCGGCGCTCAGCGCGCACGAGCTGCCGGGCCTGGCGGCGTTCCTGGACGAGGACCCGTGGCTGCCGTTCCGGTTCGTCAGCGTTCACGCGCCCACCAAGGGGCTGGAGGCTGGGGACCACGCGCTGGCCGCGGCGCTCGCCGACCTGCCGCCGGTGGTGGACACGATCGTCCTGCACCCGGACGTGCTGGAGCAGCCCGAGGCCTACCGCGCGCTCGGGCGCCGGGCCGTGCTGGAGAACATGGACGCGCGCAAGTCCGCCGGCACCACCGTGGCCGAGCTGGAAGCGCTGTTCGAGCTGCTGCCGGAAGCCGGGTTCTGCCTGGACGTCGCGCACGTGTGGTCGCTGGACCCGACGATGGCGCTCGGCCACGAGCTGCTGGACGCGTTCCGGCTCCGGCTCACCCACGTGCACGTCAGCTCCGTCACGCCCGCGTGCGAGCACGTGGCGCTGACCGCCGCGCACGAGGCCCTGTTCGGCGACGTGCTGGAGCGCTGCGTCGACGTGCCCTGGATTCTCGAAGCCGTGTGAACCTCGCCGCGGGCGAGGCGCTGGGCCAACTCGCGCGCCAGACCGGCGCGCAGTTTCCCCACCTCACCGCGGCCCGCGCGCGGACGGAGGCCGAGCTGGTCAACCGCCGCGCGGCGGTGAGCGCCATCCGGCTCCCCGAGGGCAGCTCGCTGTGCCTGATGGGCTCGTGGGGGCGCCACGAGGTCGTGGACGGCTCCGACGACGACTGGCTGCTGCTCGTCGAGGACGAGACGGTCGGCATCACGCGCACGGCGGAGATCGCGAAGGCGCTCGCGGTCGAGCCGGGGGTCGAGGGCGTGTTCGGGAAGGCCGCGAGCACCCGCAACCTGATCGAACGGATCGGGCTGGACCGCGACGACAACCGCAACCTCACGCGCCGGATCCTGCTCCTGCTCGAGTCCCAGCCGCTCACGGGCCAGGCGGTCTACGACCGGGTGCGGGAGGAGCTGATCGGCGGCTACGTCAACGAGTGGGTGGGCGACCGCACCGTCCCGCGGTTCTTCCTCAACGACATCGTCCGCTACTGGCGCACGATCTGCGTGGACTTCGCGGGCAAGGAGCGCGAGCGCGGCGGCAGCGGCTGGGGCCTGCGCAACGCGAAGCTGCGCAACTCGCGCAAGGTGCTGTTCGCGTCCGGGCTGCTCCCGCTGCTGCTGTGTGAGTCGCTGGGGCGGGCCGAGATGGGCCGGTTCCTGTTCGAGCAGTTCAGCGCGCCGGCGACGGACCGGCTGGCCTACGCCTTCCTGGTGGCGGGCGCGGCCGACTCGGGGGCCCGGGCGCTCGGCGCCTACGACCAGTTCCTCGGGATCATCGGGAACGAGGAGTGCCGCGCGGAGCTGAAGGGGCTGCGCCGGGAGGACGCGAAGCGCTCCGCGACGTTCATGGACGCCCGGCGGGCCGGCGAGCAGCTCCAGGACGCGCTGCTCGCGCTGCTGTTCGAGACGCCGCGCTTCACCCAGGTCGCCCGGGCGTACAGCGTGTTCTAGTCTCGCCGGGCGTGGGAGTCGCCAGCACCCTCGGCCAACCGGTCCGCCGTCGCGAGGACGCGCGCCTGCTCGCGGGCCAGGGCCAGTTCCTCGACGACGTCCCGATGCCGAACGCCCTGCACATGGCGTTCGTCCGCTCCCCGCACGCCCACGCCCGCGTCCACATAAAGGGGCCTGGCCCCTTTATCTTTACGGCGAAGGATCTCGCGGGGCGGGTCTCGCCGGGCCAGATCGTGCCGCCGCCCGGGTTGGACGTGTCGCCGATCCCGCACCCGCTGCTCGCGGACGGCGAGGTGCGGTACGTCGGGCAGCCCGTCGCGGCCGTGGTGGCGGAGTCCCGCGCGCTGGCCGAGGACCTGGCGGAGCGGGTGGAGGTCGAGTACGAGCCGCTGCCCGCGGTGCTCGACCCGCGGGCGGGCGACCCGATGGCGCGCTGGGAGCAGCGCGCGGGCGACGTGGCGGGCGCGTTCGCGCGGGCGGCGCACGTGGTGCGGACCGAGCGCGTGATCGGGCGGCTCACGAATGCCTTGCTGGAGGGCAGCGGCGCGCTGGCCGTGCCGGATGGCGAGCGGCTGACGGTGTGGACGTCGTCGCTGAGCGCGCACCGGCCGCGTGCGCAACTCGCGCAGATGCTGCGACGCGACGAGGCGTCGCTGCGCGTGATCGTCCCGGACGTCGGCGGTGGGTTCGGCTCCAAGGGCACGTTGCCGGTGGAGACGCCGGTCGTCGCGTTCGCGGCCGCCGAGCTGGGGCGGCCGGTGCGCTGGACCGAGGATCGCCGCGAGCAGTCGGAGTCGTCGCCGCAGGGCCGCGGGATTCGCGGCTGGGTGGAGCTCGCGCTGGACGCGGACGGACGCATCCTCGCGTTGCGCGGCCGCGTGCTGGCCGATCTGGGCGCCTACCTGCTGCCGAGCACCGCGATCCCCGCGCACACCACGGCGATGCTCCTCACCGGCGCGTACGACATCCCGGCCGTCGAGGTGATCGTCACCGGCGCGCGCACGAACAAGGTCCCGACCGCGCCCTACCGCGGCGCCGGGCGACCGGAGGCGACCGAGCTGATCGAGACGGCGATCGACGCCGCCGCCCGGCAGCTCCAGCTCGATCCGGTGGAGCTGCGCCGGCGCAACCTCGTGCGCGCGTTCCCGCACCGGACGGCGCTCGGGTGGACGTACGACGCGGGCGACTTCGAGCGCTGCCTGGACCGCGCGCTCGAACTCCTCGGCGAGGTCGACACAGGACCGCACACCGGCGTGGGCGTCGCGCTCGCGATCGAGCGCTCCGGCGGCTTGTACGAGTGCGCGGAGGTCACGCGCGACGGGGTCGTGCGCGTGGGCTCGATTCCCGCCGGGTCCGGGCACGAGACGCTGTTCGCGCAGATCGCGGCCGCCAAGCTCGGGCTCGACGTGGACCAGATCACGGTCCTCACCGGGGACACGGACGAGCTGGCGGACGGCGTCGGCTCCTTCTCGAGCCGCTCGACGGCGATGGGCGGCTCCGCCGTCGCCGCCGCGGCCGACGACCTGCTCGCCGGCGGGCCCGGTGTCGCGCGCTTCGCCTCCGACCAGGGGTTCACGTCCGCCGCCTACGTCGCGGTCGTCGACGTCGACCCGGCGACGGGCGCGGTCGAGGTGCGCCGGCTCGTCGCCGTGACGGACGCGGGCACGATCCTCAACCCGCTGCTGGCCGAACGGCCAGGTGATCGGCGGCGCGGTCGCCGGCCTCGAGCCGATCACCGCGGCCGAGATCCCGGAGTTCGCCACCGCGTTCGTGGAGTCGCCGTCGCCGCTGAACCCGCTCGGCGCGAAGGGCGTCGGGGAGAGCGGCGCGAGCGGCGCGCCCGCGGCGGTCGCCAACGCGCTGGCGGACGTGGTCGGCCGCCACCTCGACGCGCCGTACACCGCCGAGAAGGTCTGGCAAGCGCTGCGATGACCTGGGACGAGCTGCTCGCCCACCCCCGCAGCCGCGACGCCGACGGCGTCCTCACCGTGCTCGAGGAGATCGACGATGACACCGGCAGCGCCGTCTACCGCCGCGGCGGCGAGAGCCACACGGTGCGCCGGATCGGCCAGGAGCTCGACGTCCACGTGCTCCACGGCGAGGTCGTCGACGAAGCGGCCGCGAAGATAAAGGTGCCTGGCACCTTTAGGTTGGCCGCCGCGGGTGTGGCCGCGGCCGGGCTCGCGTGGCTGGCGACGCGGAGGCGTGCGTGAAGCCGGCGCCGTTCGAGTACGTCGCCGTGGACTCGTGGGAGGCGGCCGTCGCGGCGCTCACCGACGACGCGCAGGTGCTCGCGGGTGGGCAGAGCCTCGTGCCGCTGCTGAACCGGCGGCTCCTGCGGCCCACGCGGCTCGTGGACATCAACGGCATCCCGGGCCTGATCCGGCGCACCGACGGCGTGCTCCGGATCGGCGCGACCGTGCGCCAAGCAGCGCTCGAACGCTCCGTCGTGGCCGAGCACTGGCCGCTGCTGCGCCAAGCGCTGCGCCACGTCGGGCACCCGGCGACGCGCTCGCGCGGCACGGTGGGCGGCTCGGTCGCGCACGCCGACCCGCGGGCGGAGCTCGTGTGCGCGCTGACCGCGCTGGACGCCCGCTACGAGACGACGCGAGCGGGTCGTGGAAGGCCCGCCGGTGCTCGCGCCGCGCGAGTTGTTGGTGCGCATCGAGCTCCCACCGCTCCCCCCGGGTGCACAGACCGCGTTCGCCGAGCACGCCCGCACCCGGGGCGACTTCGCCGACGCGGCCGCGGCCGTCGTGCTCGCCCCGCACCACGCGGCGATCGCGATCTTCGCCGCTGGCAATGTGCCGGCCGCGCCCCCCGGCGCTCGCCGCGCGCCGGCCGCCGAGCGTGCCGTGCGCGACGGCGCGACCGCCGCGGAGGCCGCCGCGCTGGCCGCGGAGCTCGTCGACGGCGACCACCCGCGCGCCCTCGTCGCCGAGGTCACCCGCCGCGCGCTCGTCCAAGCGGGCCACGCATGAGCGGCTTCGGCGATCCGCCGCCCGACCTCGACCGCCCGGGCTTCGGCACGCCCGCCGCCGCCCGCGCGCCGTCGCCCGCCCACGGACTCGCCGGCCGCCCCTGCGCGCGTCTCCGTCCGCGTCAACGGCGAGCTCCGCACCGCCGAGGTCGAGCCGCGGACGCTCCTCTCGGACTTCCTGCGCCACCAGCTCGGGCTGACCGGGACCAAGGTGGGCTGCGAGGACGGGACGTGCGGGTCGTGCACCGTCCAGCTCGACGGGGAGCCGGTGCTCGCCTGCCTGACGTTCGCGATCCAGGTCGATCAGGCGCAGATCACGACGATCGAGGGCCTCGCACCCGGCCGTCTGCAACGCGCGTTCCACGAGCACCACGCGCTGCAGTGCGGGTTCTGCACCGCGGGCATGCTGCTCACCCTGGACGCCTACCTGAAAGACCACCCCGAGCCGACCGACGCGCAGCTCAAGGAGGCGTTGGCGGGCAATCTGTGCCGCTGCACGGGCTACGCGCCGATCATCGAAGCCGTGCGCAACCGATGAAGCTGCGGTCCAAGTACGACCGCGAGATCCTGGTGCTCGCGTTGCCCGCGCTCGGGGCGCTGGCCTCCGAGCCGCTGTACGTGCTGGTGGACACGGCGATCGTCGGCCACCTCGGCACCACGCAGCTCGCCTCCCTCGCGATCGCGGCGACGGTCCTCAGCACCGCGTTCACGATCTTCAACTTCCTCACGTACGGCACGACGGCGCAGGTCGCCCGCCTGCACGGCGCGGGGCGCAACGAGGCCGCGGCGCGGCTCGGGTCGCAGGCGCTGTGGCTGGCGCTCGGGATCGGGCTCGTCCTGTGCGTGCTGCTGGAGCTCTTCGCCCCCGCGATCGTCGGCCTCATGGGCGGCGAGGGGGAGATCAAGGACGGCGCGGTCACCTATCTGCGGATCAGCGCGATCGGCGCGCCCCTGTTCATGCTCGCCAGCGCGGCGCAGGGCTTCCTGCGCGGGATGGGCGACCTGAAGACGCCGCTGCTGATCCTCGTCGCCGCCCACACCGTCAACGTCGTGCTCGAGCTGCTGTTCGTGTACGGCTTCGGGTGGGGCCTCGCCGGCTCCGCGTGGGGCACCGTGATCGCGCAGCTCGGGATGGCGGGCGCGTTCTTCGCGGTCCAGTGGCGGGCGGGCCTGGAGCGTCCGCACCCGGACAAGATGCGCCCGCTGATGAAGATCGGCTCGGAGATCGCGGTCCGCACCACCGCACTCACGGGTTCGTTCCTCGTCGGCAGCGCGGTGCTCGCGCGGGTCGGCGCAGCGTCGCTCGGCGCGCACCAGATCGCGTTCCAGCTGTGGGTGTTCCTCGCGCTGATCCTCGACGCGATCGCGATCGCCGGCCAGGTGATGGTCGGCCGGATGCTGGGCGGCAGCGATCCCGAGGGGGCGCGGGCCGCCGCGACCCGGATGATCGGCTGGTCGGTGATCATCGGCGCCCTGTTCGGCCTGATCCTGGTGGCACTCGGCAGCACGGTCCCCGACCTGTTCACCAACGACCCGGCGGTGATCGACCAAGCCGAGAAGATCTGGTGGATCTTCGCCCTGACGATGCCGTTCAACGGCGCGGTGTTCGCGCTCGACGGCATCCTGATCGGGGCCGGCGACACGCGCTTCCTGATGTGGGGAATGCTGGCCGCAGCAGCGGTTTACCTGCCCATCGTGCTGCTCACGCTGCACAACGATTGGGGCATCGTCGGCGTCTGGTCAGGACTGGCCGCACTGATCGCCGTTCGGCTAGTTACGTGCGGCGGAAGGTTCCTCGGCTCACATTGGGCGTTGACAGGCGCGCCGGCTTGACTACCCTGTCGGCGCCCATGACGCGACGGATTGCCACCCTCACCACGCTGCTCGTCCTTGCTCTCGCCGCCCCGGCGGGTGCACAGTCCGGCGCCTTCGGACCGCTGCCGCAGGCCGCGACGCCGACGCCGACTGCGGTCGAGTCCACGACGGACACCGGCGAGACCGGACGCAACACGCTGTTCATCATCGGCGGCGCGCTGATCGTCGGCTTCCTGATCATGGGCGCGCTGATCGCGCGCGACGCCCGCCGCAAGGCCCCGGAGATCGTCGCGGCCGGCCCGGCGGTCCCCGAGCCCGGCACCGGCGCCCGCAAGCCGCACAGCGCGGCGGCCAAGAAGAAGATGCGGGCCAAGACGCGCGCCCAGAAGCAAGCGCGCAAAGCCCACCGGCGCTAAGGCAGCTTCGCCTCGATCGCGTCGATCACCGTGTTCAGCACGGCGACGCGGGCGTAGCGCTTCGAATTCGCCGGGACCAGCGACCACGGCGCCCACTCGGTCGACGTCTTCTCGACCATCTCCTCGACCGCGGCCTCGTACTCGGCGCGCCGGCCGCGGTTGCGCCAGTCCTCGTCGGTCAGCTTCCAGGACTTCAGCGGGTCCTGCGCGCGCGCCTCGAAGCGCTTGAGCTGCTCCTCCTCGGAGACGTGCATCCAGAGCTTGACGAGGATCATCCCGTCGTCGCACAGCGCGCGCTCGAAGTCGTTGATCTCGCGGTAGGCGCGCTTCCACTGCGCCTTCTCCGCGAAGCCCTCGACCCGCTCGACGAGCACCCGCCCGTACCACGAGCGGTCGAGCACGGCCATCCCGCCCCAGCCGGGCAGCGCCGACCCGAACCGCAGCAGGTACTGGTGGCGCTTCTCGTCCGGCGTCGGCGCCGCGTACTGCACCACGCGCACGTGCCGCGGGTCCAGGTGGTCGACGAGCCGCTTGATCGCGCCGCCCTTGCCGGAGGCATCCCAGCCCTCGAACAGCACGCACAGCGGCGGCCCGAGCGCCTCCGCGGTCTGCCCGCCGAGCTGCAGCCGCAGCGTCAGCAGCCGCTCCTGGGCGGCCGCGAGCTGCTCGGCCTCCTCCTGCTTGGAGAGCTTGAGCGAGAGGTCGAGTTTGGAGAGGGCGCTCATCCTGGGCGGATTACCCGGCCGGCGTCCACGGCGAGCGTGTCCGGTAGCTCGTCGAACGGCCGCTCGAACCCTTCGAAGCGGCCGGTGCCGCGGTAGTCAGCGAAGCGCACGACCCGGTCATCACGCAAGAAGATCAGCAGATCGCCGCCGTCGACGGTGTCGATCCCCGTCCACTCGAACCCGAGCCGGTCCGAGATCGCGTCGCGGGGCGTCTCCGGTTGCACGAGCAACACGCGATCCCACGGGAAGCTCGCGACCTCGCGCAGGTTCACGGTCCCGCCCTCCAACGCCGCCTGGTTGACCGCGAGCGTGAAGTTCTCGGCGAGGAGGTTGTCGGCCTGGAAGTTGTCCTCGTCGCGCGTGAAGAACACGATCCCGCCGAGCAGCAGCAGGAAGAACAGCAGCCCGCCGCCCACCAGCGCGATTCCTCGTCCCATCGTCACGGGTTCGAACCTACCGTGCGGCCTAGACTCCTACACCAAGTGCCGCCTCATACTCCCCTGCCCGAGAACGTCTCCTTCCCGGAGCTCGAGGAGAAGGTCCTCGAGCGCTGGCGCGAGCTGGACGTCTACAACGAGTCCCTCAAGCGCCGCGAGGGCGCGCCGCCCTACGTCTTCTACGAGGGCCCGCCGACCGCCAACGGCAAGCCCGGCTCGCATCACGTCCTGGCCCGCGTGTTCAAGGACGTGTTCCCGCGCTACAAGACGATGCGCGGGCTTCTACTCCTACCGCAAGGGCGGCTGGGACTGCCATGGCCTGCCCGTGGAGATCGCGGTCCAGCAGCAGCTCGGGATCGAGAACAAGGCGCAGATCGAGGAATACGGGATCGCGGAGTTCAACGCGAAGTGCCGCGAGTCGGTGTTCGAGTTCCTCGAGGACTGGACGAAGCTGACCGAGCGGATCGGCTACTGGGTCGACCTGGACGATCCGTACCGCACGCTCGACACCAAGTACGTCGAGTCGGTCTGGTGGGCGCTGAGCCAGCTGTGGCAGAAGGACCTGCTCTACGAAGGCTTCAAGGTCGTCCCGTACTGCCCGAAGGACGGCACGGCGCTCTCGAGCCACGAGGTCAGCCAGGGCTACCAGGACGTCGAGGACCCGAGCGTCTTCATCCGCTACCCGATCAACAAGCCGCACGGCGTGCTGCGCGAGGGCGACGAGCTGCTCGTGTGGACCACGACGCCGTGGACGCTCGTGTCCAACGCCGCCGTGGCCGTGGACCCCGAGCTCACCTACGTGCGCACGAGCAACGGTGAGGTGCTCGCCGAGGCGCTCGTCACCCGCGTGATCGGGGAGGACGCGACGATCGCGGACCGCTTCAAGGGCGCGGACATGGTCGGCGCCGGCTACGAGCCGCCGTTCCCGTACATCCCGGCTCCGAGTACGGCGAGAAGGGCCACACCGTGCTGCCCGCGGACTTCGTGTCCGCCGAGGACGGCACCGGCATCGTGCACACCGCGATCGCGTTCGGCGAGGACGACTTCCGCCTCGGCGCCGAGCAGGGCCTCGCGGTCATCAACCCCGTGCGCGGCGACGGCACCTACGACGAGCGCATCGGCCCGTACGCCGGCCGCTTCGTCAAGGCAGCCGACGACGACCTGATCGAGGACCTGCGCGGCCGCGGCCGTCTGTTCCGGGCCGAGCGCCTGCTGCACGCGTACCCGCACTGCTGGCGCTGTGGCACGCCGCTGCTCTACTACGCCAAGCCGTCCTGGTACATCAAGACCTCCCAGCTCCGTGACCGCCTGCTGGCGGCCAACGAGAGCGTCGACTGGCACCCGGAGCACATCAAGCACGGCCGCATGGGCCGGTGGCTGGAGAACAACGTGGACTGGGCGCTCTCCCGCGAGCGCTACTGGGGCACGCCGCTCCCGGTCTGGCGCAACGAGGCCGGCGAGACCGTCTGCATCGGCTCGTTCGCCGAGCTGGAGGAGCTGTCCGGCGTCAAGCTCGAGGACCCGCACCGCCCGTTCGTGGACGACGTGGAGATCCCGTCGCCGACCGGTGGGGAGCCGCTCAAGCGCGTCCCCGAGGTGATCGACGTCTGGTTCGACAGCGGCAGCATGCCGTTCGCCCAGTGGCACGCGCCGTTCGAGAACCAGGACAAGTTCGACGAGCAGTTCCCCGCGGACTACATCTGCGAGGGCATCGACCAGACGCGCGGCTGGTTCTACTCGCTGCTGGCGATCAGCACGCTGCTGTTCGACAAGAGCTCGTACAAGACCTGTCTGAGCCTCGGCCACATCGCCGACCCGACCGGCAAGAAGATGTCCAAGTCGCTCGGCAACATCGTCGTGCCGTGGGACGTCATCGACCGCCACGGCGCGGACGCCTTCCGCTGGTACTTCCTGGCCACGAAGCTGCCGTGGGAGGGCTACAACTTCGACACCGACACGGTCGGCGAGTCGCTGCGCCAGTTCCTGCTCCAGCTGTGGAACACGTACGGCTTCTACGTCCTGTACGCGAACGTCAACGAGGTCGAGCCGAGCGAGACACCGCCGGCCAACGACCTGGACCGCTGGGTGCTCAGCCGCCTCGCCGCAACCGTGGAGACGGTCACCGACCGCCTCGAGAACTACGACGCGACCCGCGGCGGCCAGGCCATCCAGGCGTTCGTCGACGACCTCTCGAACTGGTACGTGCGCCGCTCGCGCCGCCGCTTCTGGGACGGCGACCCGGCCGCGTTCGCGACGCTGCGCACCGCGCTCGTCACCGTGACCAAGCTGCTCGCCCCGTACGTCCCGTTCATCGCCGACGAGATCTACGGCAACCTCGACGGCACCGAGCCCAGCGTGCACCTGTGCGACTGGCCCGCGGTCGGCGAGCGCGACGAGAGCCTGGAGTTCGCGATGGCCACCGTCCGCGAGACCGTCCGCCTCGGCCTCGCCGCGCGCGGCCAGGCCAAGCTCAAGGTGCGCCAGCCGCTCCGCGCGGCCGTCGTGGTCGCCGCCGGCTCCGAGCGGGACGCGATCGAGCGCCTCCAGGACCTCGCGCTCGACGAGCTCAACGTCAAGGAGATCCGGTACGTCTCGCAGGCCGACGAGCTCGGCTCCTACGAGGTCAAGCCCAACTACCGGGCGCTCGGCCCGCGCTTCGGCAAGAACATGCCGCACGCCGCGGCGGCCGTCGCCGCGCTGGAGCCCGCCCACGTGGCCGACGCGCTGCGCAACGGCCATACCGTGGCGATCAGCGTCGACGGGCACGACCACGAGCTCGGCGCCGACGACCTGATGCTCGCCATGAGCCCGCTCGAGGGCTATCAGCTCGAGCGCGAAGGCTCGCACGCCGTCGCGCTGGAGCTCGAGCTCGACGAGGAGCTGCGCCGCGAAGGCCTGGCGCGCGAGATCGTGCACGCCATCCAGAACGCCCGCAAGGGCGCGGGGCTGCAGGTCGAGGACCGCATCAGCCTGACGCTTGGCGGCGACGAGGAGCTGGTGGCCGCGGGCCGTGCGCACGAGGACTACCTCAAGCGCGAGACGCTCGCGCTGTCGGTGGAGTACAACGGCGCGAGCGCGGTCGACGCGGTGAAGATCGAGGGCAAGTCGCTGCAGATCGCGGTACACAAGGCGTAATGCGTCTCGCGCTCGTCCTCGCGGCCACGTTGTTGATCGTCGCGCCTGCGCAGGCGGCGTCGACCAAGGTGACGTGGCCGGAGGCGCGCGCGTATGGGGCGGGCGAGCAGATCGCGATCAGCGTCAAGGGCGACCGCAAGGTCACGGTCTCGGTGCTGCGGGTGAGCGCGAGGAGCGGCAAGGTGATGAGCAGCGTGGTGCGCCGGACGCTCAAGCGGGGGTCGGTCACCGCGACGCTCGAGCGCGTCGGCACCTACGCGGTCCGGGTCGATCGCCGGGAGCGGACGCTGAAGGTCGTCACGGCGTCGTCGCCCGCGCCTGCGCCCGCACCGCCCGCGACGCCGCCGCAATTCAACTGCGTCCACGCGGCGAACGTGTCGCTCGAGGCGACCCTCAGTGCGGACCGTGTGCAGCGCGGGCAGACGCTGCCGTTCTCGATCCGCAACACGAGCGACGGCTGCGTCACGATGGGCGTCGGCTACCAGCTGGAGTACCAGGCGGGCGATGGCCAGTTCAGCCCGTGCCGTGGCCGCTGATCTTCCCGACCATCGCCGTGATCCTGCAGCCGGGCGGGGTGTACCCCAACAGCGTCCAGATCCCGGCGGACGCGCCGCTCGGCCTCTACCGGCTCGTCGGCTATACCGGCTTCACCGAGCCGACCTTCGAGGTCATCGCCTGATCGCCCGGGTGCGCGCTCGCATTGCGTCGTTGCGCTGGTGCTCGCCGCACCGGCCGAGGCGAAGGTCACGTGGCCGAAGACGACGAACGTGCAGCCGGGTGCGAAGCTCACCGTCAAGGTGGCGTCCAAGCACCGGCGCGCGCAGCTGGCGTTCGTGCGCGTGAGCCCGCGGGCGACGCTCGCCCGCAAGACGCTGCGCACCGGCCGGTTCACGGTGACTGTGCCCGCCGGCGCGGGCGTGACCTACGAGCTGCGCGCCACCGTGGCGGGTCGCCGGACGATCAAGCGCTTCACGACGCCGACGGCGCCGCCCGTCGGCGCTCCCGCGCCGATCGTCGCGCCGGCGCCCGGCGCGACACCCACCCCGACGCCGGTCCCGGTCGAGATCGATTGCGGCGGCGGCAACACCGGCACGCCGGAGCTGAGCGTGGTTCGGCTCGAGCTCACGGTCACGAACCGTGGGCCGGGCTGCCTGGACGTGCCGGTCTCACTCGCGGTCGAGTGGACGAACGCGGACGGAGATCCCGTCCCGGTCGACTGCGGTGGGTACGCGATGCCGATCGGCGGCAAGCCGCCCACCTGCATCACCCTCCCGGCGTTCATGGTCCTGCACCCGGGCGAGTCGACCACGCGCCCGATTCCGATCGGCCTCGACGCGGGCACCTACCGCGTCACGGCGCTGGGTGTGACCGCGACCGTCACCGTCGGCCTCTGACCCGGCAACGTTCGTTCGCCGCGCGTAGTCGAGCGTCACCGCGGCGAGCAGCGGCGCCCACAGGAGCAACGGCGTGTAACAGACCATGAGCAGCACGTGTCCGGCGTCGCTGAACTGCAGGGCGTCGGAGCCCTCGCCGACGTTCGGGAAGTCGCGGAAGGCGTAGCCCCACAGCAGCGCCAGCGAGATCACGCCGAACCCGGCGAGGCCCAGCACGAATCGCCGCGGGAAGCGCTCGCCCCACGGCCTGACGAGCCCGAGCGTGAGCAGTGCGAGGCCCTCGGTGACGACGCTGAGGCCGAGGACGTACACGGCCTCCCAGCCGGTGACATGGACGGGCGCGCCGTGCTCGATGCCGCCCATCGAGAAGCCCAGGACGAGGCCGACGCGCCACAGCGCGGACGGCAGGACGACGAGGGAGACGAGGTGGGCCGCGCGGATGGCCCAGCGGGACGGGGGAGCGATCATGGTCCGTCCATGCTCGCCCCGCGGGAGCCGGTTTTCGTCCGACCGTGGTCGCGGGCGATCGCGACCTGGGTCGCGATCAGACGAGCCGGTTCTCGTACGCGAGGATGACGAGCTGCACGCGGTCGCGGGCTTCGAGCTTGGCCAGCAGCCGGCCGACGTGGGTCTTGACGGTGGCCGGCGCCATGAACAGCTCGGCGCCGATCTCGGCGTTGCTCGCGCCGCGCGCGACGGCCAGGAGCACCGCGTGCTCGCGGTCGGTCAGCGCCTGGAGCCGCGGGTCCTGCGTGGTCGTGCCCGGGAGCTCGACCTGCTCGAGCAAGCGCCGGGTCGCGCTCGGGGCGACGACGGCGTCACCGGCGGCGATCGCGCGCACCGCGGCGAGCAGCTCCTCCGGCTCGGCGTCTTTGAGCAGGAAGCCGGACGCGCCCGCCCGGAGGGCGGAGAACACGTACTCGTCGACGTCGAACGTGGTGAGCACGAGCACGCGGGGCGGGTCGGGACGCTCGTGCAGGCGGGCGGTGGCGGCGACGCCGTCGAGCACGGGCATGCGGACGTCCATCAGCACGACGTCGGTGGTCGTGACCGCGAGCGCCTCCAGCGCCTCGCGCCCGTCGGACGCCTCCCCGACGACCTCCATGTCGGGCTGGGAGTCGACCACGAGCTTCAGCCCGGCACGGACCAGCGACTGGTCGTCGACGAGGAAGACGCGGATCACGCCGGGATCGCCGCCCGGACCTCGAAGCCGCCGTCCGGGCGCGGACCGGCGGTGAGCGTGCCGCCGCGCGGCTCTACGCGCTCCCGCATGCCGGTCAGTCCACGCCCGTGGCCGTCGGTCGGGCGCTGGCCGGCGCCGTCGTCGCGGACCACGACGGTCACCTGGTCCGGCTCCCAGCGCAGCAGCACGGTCGCGGTCGCGCGCGGCCCCGCGTGCTTGAGCACGTTCGTGAGCGCCTCCTGCGCCACGCGGTAGACGGCCAGCCCGGCGGCCGGCGCGAGCGGGCGTGGCTCGCCCTGCTCGTCGAGCTCGACGGGCAGTCCCGCCTCACGGGTGCGGGCGATCAACGCCGGGAGCTCCCGCGGACCGGGCTGGGGGCGCAGCGGCGCGTCCTTGGCCCCGAGCGTGTGGCGCAGCTCCTTCAGCGCCTCGCGCGCGGTGGCGGAGATGGTCTGCAGCGCGGAGGCGGCGGCGGGCGGGTTGTAGCGGGCGCCGTCGGCTTGCGCGATCACGACCGACAGCGAGTGCGCGATCACGTCGTGCAGCTCGCGCGCCATCCGGGCGCGCTCCTCGGCAGCGGCGAGCTCGGCCAGCCGCGCGCGCTGGGCGAGCTGCGCGTGGCGGCGGTCGCCGAGCATCGCGGCGAGCACGATGTGCAGGACGAGGACGGCGGCGATCAGGGTCTTGCTGTCGGAGCTGAAGTCCTCGAAGCGCAGCGCGAACGGCACCGTGCCGGCGAGCGCGACGGCGAACCCGGCCGCGGCGAGCCTCCGCGGCGCGTACGCGACCAGCGTGTAGAGCGCGATCAGCACGGCGACGTTCGCGGCCAGGAACTCGTCGAGGAGTGCGACCTCGAGCCCGCACGCGAGCATCACGGCGGCGAACACGGCGACGGGCGCGCGGCGACGGGCTACGAGCGGGGCCGCGAGCAGGATCGAGACGAGCACGGTCGCCACGGTGGGGTCCGGGCGCTCCCCACCCATCGTGGAGAGCGCGAACCCGAGCACGGTGACGGCGAGCGCTACGTCCCCGGCGGCGGGGTGCCGATCGAGCCAGCTGTGGGCGCGACTGAGCATCGCGCCCGGAGCATAGGTCGCGCGGGGTCCGCGGGGTGTGGTGCGCCCTTACGCCGCGGGCGGCACGTCGACCGGCGTGGTGGGCGAGTTCGTCGGCGTCGTGGTGGCGGTCGGTGTCGAGGTGACGGCCGGCGAGGCCGGCGTCGTCGTCGGGGTGTGCGAGTGCTCGTCCCCACCGCGCTTGCGGAGCGCGACGCCGACCGCGCCGGCGAGCGCGAGAGCCGCCGCGGCGAAGCCCTTACCGCCCTTACCGCTTGGGAGCGCGCGCTTGGCCGCGGCGGCGGCCTTGCTCTTGCGGGACGGCTCCGGCCGGCGGCGTTGCAGCCAGCCACCGGCGAGACCGCGCCGCTGAGCGGCCGAAGAGCGCCGCGCGGGGGTGCGCCGCGCGGTGGTCGTGCGGGTCGTGCGGGTGGGACGGGCGGTTCGAGTCGGCATGGGGGCCTCCGTTGATTCGCGTGCCGGTGGTCGCTACCCAGGTGCGGCGGCCATACGCTCGTCTTGTCAAAGCGCGCTGACTGGGGCGCTCAGCTTGCTGACCGCGTACGACTCGCTGCGTTTCATCGCCGCGAGCAGGCCTCAGGCGCCGGTCTGCGCCCCCGCCCACTCCTGCAGCCGCGGCGCAAGCTCCGGTGACGCCGGGCCGACTTCGACGATCGCGTCCGCGGGGACGTCGGCCCGGCGCGCGGCGGCGACGATCGCCTCCGGCGAGGGCGCCTCGTAGAGGCAATAGGTGTGGCGCTTGTCGGCGCTCAGGAACGAGAACAGCCAGCGGACGCCCTCGTCGGCGTTGATCTCGTCGATCAGGCGCACGTCCTCGCCGGTGAGCTCGAGATCTTCCGCGAACGCGCGCTCGATCACGTACAGCGGCATGCGGCCGACCCTACACCAGGTCCTGGCGATGGGCATAGGAGGCGGCTTCGGTCCGGTTCGCGCAGCCCGTCTTACGCAGGATGCTGCGGACGTGGTTGGCGGCCGTGTGCTCGGAGATGAAGAGCGTCGTGCCGATCTCCCGGTTGCTCAGGCCCTCGGCGACCAGCCCGAGGACCTGCACCTCACGATGCGACAGGCCGTCGGGAGGATCCGCGGCAGCAGGCGATCCGACGCCCAGCGCCCGGATCCGGCTGAGCAGCGCCGCCATCCCGAAGCGCTGCGCCAGCGCGGCGGCCTCGCCGAGCTGGGCGGAACCGCGTGGATCGTCGCGTCGCAGCAGCATCCGCCCGTACGCGAAGGCGGTGTGCGCGACCCACGTGTGCGCACCCATCCCGCGGTTGAGCTCGAGCGCCCGCTCGAAGTGCGACTCCGCCCGTTCCCACTCTCCGAGGGTCGCCGCGAGCATCCCCAGGTGCCGGTCCGCGGCGCCATGGCACGCGACGATGTGCCCGATCATCAGGTTCGAGCCCGCGTACGGCGCCAGCTCGGGGTACAGCAGCGCCGCCGTCGCCTCGTCGCCCAGCACGGCGCAGGCGTCGGTCAGGTAGCTCAGGGCGGCGAGCCAGAGGGAGGCGCGGAACGGGTCCAGGCCGTCGGCCGTGACCTTCGCGAGCTCGCGCCGCGCCTCCGCCTCCATCCCGAGCTCGGCGAGCAGCGACACGAGACCGGGCCGCCACGCGCCTCCGCCTCCGCCGAGGCCGCCCGCGAGCATCCGGACCACCGGCGCGAGCTCCGCGAGCCGCCCCTGCTCGCGGCGCACGCCGAACATCTGGATGCCGTACACGCCGGAGGCGTCGCGACCGGTGAGCATCCGGCTCCACTCGTGGGAGCGGACCGCCATCGTCTCGGCGTCGGCCAGGCGCCCCTCGCACAGCGCGATCGCCGACCCGCAGTGCTCGGCGACGTGGAGCTGGAACGGCTGCGCGGTGCGTTCCGCGGTCATGCGCACGAGACCCACCTCGCGGTGCGCCGCCTCGAGGTCGAAGACGCCGACCAGCGCGGACACCCGCCAGCTCGTGGCCTCGGAGTAGAGCTCGACGTCGCCCACCGCCTCGGCCAGGTCGCGCGCTTCGGTGAGCATCGCGAGCACCTCCTCCGCGGGCGTGACCGCGCGGCCCCAGTAGCTGCCCACGAGCACCTGCGCGAGCGCCGTCGGATCGCCGACCTCGCGGGCCATCGCGATCGCCGCCTCCCGCATCGCGGCGCCGCGCGCGTGGCTGCCCCGGATCGAGAGCGCCCGGGCGAGCCCGCGCGAGCACGCCCACGCGCAACTCGGACGGCTCGTCCGCCAGCGACGCAGGCGGCCCGTTCCAGCAGCGCGACCGCCACCTCGTCGGTGATCACGGGGCGCCAGCACGCGGCCTCGTAGCCGATCGCCGCCTCCGCCAGCAGCTCCGCGTCGCCCCGCTCCACGGCGATCTCGGCCGCCTCGCGGAACGCCGCGATGGCCTCGACGGCCCGCCCGGCGCGATGCCGCGCCGTCCCCAGCTCCAGCAGCAACCGCGCCCGCTCGGCCGAACCGTCGACCCACAGCTCGAGCGCCACGCCCAGCCGCTCGGCGGCGGCGTCGAAGTCCAGGCCGGCGCTCGCCGCCCGCGCGGCGAGCACGTTGTACTCGAGGGCTCGCTCCACCGCCCCGAACGGCGCCGCGGCCGCGAAGTGATGGGCGAGGTCGGCCACGCTCCTCGGCCCGGCGCGCTCGAGCGCCTCGCCCACGCGCAGATGCAGCTCCGCGCGCCGCACCGGTGAGAGGCCGTCATAGAGCGAACGCCGCACGAGCTCGTGCGTGAACCGGTACTGCAGCCGACGGGACGGCAGCGCCTCGATCATGCCGGTCGCGATCGCCTCCTCCAGCGCGGGCGCGAGCGCGATCTCGGCCGCGAGGCGCACGACCTCCAGCCCGAACTCGGGGCCGACGGTGGCCGCGACCTCGAGCAGATCGCGCGTCCCGGCGTCCAATCGCGCGACGCGCCGGGTCACGACCTCGCGCACGCTCTCCGGCGTGCCGAGCTGCCCACCGTCCGCGAGCGACCGCCACAACTCGCACACCAGGAACGCGTTGCCCGCGGTCAGCGCGTTGATCGTGTCGGCGAGCTCCTCCGCCTCGCCCCCGGCTCGACGGACGAACTCCTCGACCTCGTCCGTGGAGAGCCCGCCGAGCCGCAGCCGGACGATGTCATCGGAGCGCCGCAGGTCGGCGAGGGTCTCCGCCAGCGCCTCCGGCAACTCCTCCTCCCGGAACGTGGCGACCACGAGCACGCGCATCCGGTCGCCGGCCCGCGCGAGGTGCCGCAGCAGCCCGAGCGACGGCGTGTCCGCCCAGTGCACGTCCTCGATCACCAGCAGGACCGGACGCTCCCGCGCGAGGCCCTCGAGCAGGCCGGCGACGCCGGTGTGGAGGCGATGACGCTCCGTGTCCGGGTCCGAGGCGACGCGCTCGCCGAGCCGCGAGGACAGCGGCTGCGCCTCAAGGTGCTCAAACGCCTCGACGAACGGGCCGAACGGCGGATGCGACGACCGCGTCGCACGCCCCGTACAGGACGAGGGCGCCGCGTTCGGCGACCTCGATCGCGAACTCCCGCACCAGCCGGCTCTTGCCGGACCCCGCCTCGCCGCCGACGAGCGCGACGCGCCGTCCTTCGCCATCCGCCCACGGGACCAGCGAGCGCAGCATCGCCAGCTCGCTCGCGCGCCCGACGAACGGGAATCCCGACCGCAGGCACAGCGGGCCCGGCAACACCGTCATAGTCAGATCTGACCACCCGGGCGTCGCTGGGGCAAGTGCGCCGCCGGTGGCAAAGTGGGTCAGGCCGGGTCATGACCGCACGCGGCACCGGTCGTAGCGTCGGCCCATGAGCACACTCATCAATGCCCGCGAGGAGCTCCACGCCTTCCGTGGCCGGCTGATCGAGCCCGGCGACCCGGAGTACGAAGCCGCCCGCGCGGTCTACAACGCGATGATCGATCGCCGCCCGGCGCTGATCGCCCGCGTCGCCGATGCCGACGACGTCGCGCGGGCGATCGCGTTCGCGACCAAACACGGCCTGCCGCTCGCCGTCCGCGGCGGCGGCCACAACGGCGCCGGCTTCGGCACCTGCGACGACGGCGTCGTCATCGACCTCTCACTGCTGAAGGACATCGCGGTCGACCCGCAGGCGCGGACGGTGCGCGTGGGCGGCGGCTGCACCTGGGGCGAGGTGGATCAGGCCACGGGCGAGCACGGCCTGGCGACACCGAGCGGCATCATCTCGACCACGGGCGTGGGCGGGCTCACGCTCGGCGGCGGCCTGGGGCACCTCACCCGCGCGTTCGGCCTCGCGATCGACAACCTGCTCGCGGCGGACGTCGTCCTGGCGGACGGCCGCCAGGTGCACGCCTCGGCCGACGAGCATCCGGACCTGTTCTGGGCGCTGCGCGGCGGCGGCGGGAACTTCGGCGTGGTCACGTCGTTCCTGTTCCGCCTGCACGAGGTCGGCAACATCTTCGGCGGCCCGACCTTCTGGGCGCTCGAGCACAGCGAGGCGGTGTTGGCGGCCTACCGCGAGTTCATGCCGTCAGCGCCGCGCGAGCTCAACGGCTTCTTCGCGTTCGCCACCGTGCCCCCCGGGCCACCGTTCCCCGAGGAGATCCATCTGCGCGAGGTCTGCGGCGTGGTCTGGTGCCACGTCGGGGACGAGGCGCAGGCGCGCGCCGACATGGCGCCGCTGCTGGACGCGCTGCCCGAGCCGCTGCTCCACGGGGTGGGGGAGATGCCCCACGCCGCGTTGCAGGGCGCGTTCGACGAGCTGTATCCGCGCGGCGACCAGTGGTATTGGCGCGCGGACTTCGTCACCGACATCCCCGACGAGGCCGTGCGGCTGCACGCCGAGCACGGCGCACGCCTGCCGACGATGAAGTCGACGATGCACCTGTACCCGATCGACGGGGCCGCCCACGACGTGGGTGCCGACGACACCGCGTGGAGCTACCGCGACGCGCGCTGGGCGACGGTCTACGCCGGCGTCGACCCCGATCCCGCCAACGTGGAGGAGATCCGGCGCTGGAGCGTCGACTATCAGGAGGCGCTGCACCCGTATTCAGCGGGCGGCGCGTACGTGAACATGATGATGGACGAGGGTCGCGAGCGCGTGCGCGCGAGCTATCGCGGCCACTACGAGCGGCTCTCGCAGGTGAAGGCGACGTACGACCCGGGCAACGTCTTCCGCCTGAACCAGAACGTCGAACCCGCCCGCTGAGCGAGCGAGTCGCGGGCGGCTCTCCCGAGCCGCCCGCCGTGCCGCTAGGCGGTGAGGGACGGCTCCAGGTCGGCCTCGATGGCCTTCTTGGGCTTGGCGCCCTGGATCCGCTTCACTTCCTGCCCGTTCTTGAACAGGATCATGGTCGGGATCGCGAGCACCTGGTACTGGATCGCGGTCTGCTGGTTCTCGTCCGTGTTGAGCTTCACGATCCGCAGATCGTCACGCTCGGACGCGATCTGCTCGAGCGCGGGAGCGACCATTCGGCACGGTCCGCACCACGGCGCCCAGAAGTCCACCAGCACAGGCTGCTCGTGCTCGAGCACTTCAGCCTGGAAGTTGGTATCGGAAACGTTCGTGATGTCTGCCATGGATTACGGTCCTCCGGAAAGCTCGGTCGCTATAAAAAGTATAGCGGGGTGACCCAGGTCTCGATGGCGGCTGCGAGCAGCACCAACGGTACGGCAATCGCCGTCGTAGCGATTGTTGCCGCCAGCAGTTCATCCCATGCACCGCGGCGGCTGGCGATCGACCAGGCGGCGAGTGGCAGGAAGACGGCGAACAGCTCCGGCAGCGCGTGCGGGAGCAGGCGCAGCAGCAGCGTATGGGGCTCGACGCCCAGTGCCTGGGCCAGGTCGGCGGCGCCGTGGCCGAGCGCGTTGGCTTGCGTGAGCAGGGAGAACAGCGTGGCGGCGGTGACGAAGAAGATCGCGAGCGGCGCCGCATGCCGCTGCGCGCGGCTCATCTGCTCGCCCGGCCGCACCCAGCCGGCGATGAAGCCGGCCACGCACGCCAGCGCGTGCAGCGCCAGCACGGTGACGTTGCGGCGCAAGACGAAGAAGAAGTCCTCGGTCGTCGCCGGGCGGGTCAGGCCCGGGTAGCTGCGTGAGGTCAGGTCCGGGAGCGCGTTGTCGGCCACGAACCACGTCGCGACCAGCAGCAGCGCCGTCACGCACAGGGAGCCGAGCGACCACGCGGCGAAGAGCCGCCAGGGGGCGGCGTTCCAGCGGCGCAGCGTCGCGCGGGTATGCGGCCACCCTTGGACGAGGGCGAGCTGGTCAGACTTCACTCGATACAGGATCGGCAGATGCGCGGTCCACCTGGAGCGGAGGCCGCCAGCGCCGCGGCCCGTAGCGCAGGGCCGGGACCTTCCACGCCGCCTCGAGCGCGATGCGGGCGGACATCTTGGACTCGCCGAGCCGGCGCTCGCGGAAGCGGATCGGCACCTCCACGACGGTGAGGCCGAGCGCGAGCACGCGGTACGTGAGCTCCACCTGGAAGGCGTAGCCCTGGGCCGTGGCCGTCTCGGCCGCGATCGCCTGCAGCGCGCTCGCGCGGAAGCACTTGAAGCCGCCGGTGAGGTCGCGCACCGGCACGCCGAGCGTGCGCCGCGCGTAGCCGCAGCCCAGGCGCGAGAGCACGCGCCGGTCCATCCCCCAGTTCTCGATCCCGCCGCCCGGCGTGTAGCGCGAGCCGAGCACGAGGTCGGCGCCGTCGACCGCGGGCGCGATCAGGCGCGGGAGGTCGGCGGGGTCGTGGGAGAGGTCGGCGTCCATCTCCACCACGAACCCGGCGCCGCGGGAGAGCGCGTGCGCGAAGCCGGCGGTGTAGGCGCGGCCGAGGCCGGACTTGCCCGGGCGGTGCAGGACTCCGAGCGCGGCGTCGGCGCTCGCCATCGCGTCGGCCAGCTCACCCGTGCCGTCGGGCGAGTTGTCGTCCACGACGAGGATCTGCGCCTCGGGGACGGAGGCACGGATACCTCCGACGACGGCCTCCAGGTTGTCGGCTTCGTCGTAGGTCGGCAGGATCACCCAGACGGAGCCGCTCATGACAGGCGGCGTAGCCTAACGACCGCCATGCACACGAACGCCGACATCGCCGCCAGGCTCGACGAGCTGGGAGACCTGTACGAGCTCGACGGAGCCGTTTCCTACCGCGTGATCGCCTATCGCACGGCGGCCAAGGCCGTGCGTGACTCCTCCGTCTCGATCATGGGCCTCGCGCGCGAAGGCAAGGTCACGAGCGTGCCGGGGATCGGCAAGACGCTCGAGGAGAAGCTGCGCGCGCTCGACGAGACCGGCGACATCCCGTCCGCGGTGAAGCTGCGCGCCAAGTTCCCGGCGGGGCTGGTCGAGATGACCAAGCTGCCGGGGTTCGGGGCCAAGCGGGCGCGGCAGCTCTACGACGCGCTCGGCGTCGACTCGCTGGAGGCGCTGCGCGCCGCGGCCGAGCAGAACAAGGTCCGCGACGTCAAGGGCTTCGGGCCCAAGGGCGAGGAGAACCTGCTGAAGGCGCTCGCCGCACACGAGGAGGCCGGCGGCCAGGGCGCGGCGCGGGTCGTGCTCTCACGGGCGCTCCCGATCGCCGAGCAGATCGCGACCGCGCTGCGCGAGCATCCCGCCTCCGACCAGGTCGAGGTTGCGGGCTCCGCCCGCCGCTGGGGCGACTCGGTCAAGGACATCGACATCATCGCCACCGCGTCCGACGCCGGCGCGCTGGTCGAGTTGCTGGGCTCGCTGGAGATCGTCGAATCGGTCCAGCAGAGCGGTCCGGCGGGCGCGCGCGTGGTCACGCACTCGGGCATGAAGGTGGACCTGAAGGTCGTCGCGCCCGACCAGTTCGGCAACGTCCTGCAGCACTTCACCGGCTCCAAGGCGCACAACGTGCAGCTGCGCGAGGCGATGGTCCGGCGCGGCCTGCACATCTCCGAGTACGGCGTGCTCGACGACGAGACCGGCGAGACGACGCGCTGCGCGACCGAGGAGGAGGTCTACGAGCGGCTCGGGCTGCCGTGGATCCCGCCCGAGCTGCGCGAGGGGCGCGGGGAGCTGGACGCGGCGCTGAAGGGCACGCTGCCGTCGCTGATCACGCTCGAGGACATGCGCGGCGACCTGCACTGCCACACGACCCTCTCCGACGGACGCAACACGCTCGAGGAGATGGTCGCGGCGGCCCAGGCGCGCGGCTACGAGTACCTGGCGGTCACCGACCACTCCGCGTCGCACGGGTTCGGCAACCACGTCACGCCCGAGGCGCTGGAGGCGCGGATCGACGAGATCGCCGCGCTCAACGAGCGCCTGGACGGCTTCACCGTGCTCGCGGGCACGGAGACGAACATCCTCCCGGACGGGTCTCTGGACTACGCGGACGAGCTGCTCCAGCGCCTGGACTGGGTGATCGGCTCGATCCACACCTCGTTCGGGATGGACGAGGCCGCGATGACCGAGCGCATGATCGCGGCCATCAACCACCCGTGGCTGGACGCGATCGGCCACCCGACGGGCCGCAAGATCGAGACCCGCCCGCCGTACGCGATCGACATGGCCCGCGTGATCGAGGCCGCCGCCGCCAACGGGACGATGATCGAGATCAACTCCGCCCCGGACCGGCGCGACATGAACGAGGTCTACGCGCGGGCCGCCGCGGCCGCGGGCGTGATGATCCTGATCGACTCCGACGCGCACGGCGCGGAGACGCTCGCGAACCTCAAGTACGGCGTCGCGACCGCCCGGCGCGCGTGGCTGTCGGCCGATCAGGTGGCCAACACGCGGCCGTGGCCGGAGTTCGCGAAGCTGCGCAAGCGCGGCAAGAGCTCCTGAGCCACGACCCGGTCGACGGCGGCGGTCGTGAACGGCGCGACCGCCTCGCGGCCACCGGGCCGCGGGTCGTCGAGCGCGGTCCGGATGTCGAGCCCGTCGCCGACGAGGCGCGGGTCGAGGGCTCGCGCGAGCGGGAGCGCCGCGTACGGCCCGGGCGCCTCGTTCGTCACGAGCTGGCAGCCGTCGGCGAGCGCCTCGAGCTGGGCGATCCCGTAGTCCTCGCGCCGCGGGGCGGTGACGAAGACGCGCGCGCGGCGCAGCAGCGCGCGGTACTCGTCGCGCGGGACCATCCCGGTGAACCGCACGCGCCCCGCGCCGCCCGCGCGCGGCGCGATCGCTTCGGCCCGGGCCAGCCACGCGCGGCCCGCCGCCTCGTCGAGGCCCGCCACGACGAGCTCTTCGCCCGCGCGCCCGTCGCGGGCCCATGCGCGCCAGCACGCGGTCCAGGCCCTTCTTCTCCGGGTTCGCCCCGTACGTGATGGCGGCGATGTCCTTGTGCTCGGGCGGGCCGCTCGCATCGACCGGGAACGGGACGATCACGGCACCCGCGCGCGGCGTCGGCGCCTCGGCCAGGCCGCCTTCGCTCCACGGCACGAGCAGCGGCGCGGCTTTGAAGCGCCGCGCCTCCATCGGGCGCTGCCAGATGCCGTGGCGGCCGGGGCGGTTGCCGGCGGCGGGGGCGTCGAAGCGGATCGCGCCCGGCACGGGCCCGAGCAGCGCGGCGGTGGTGCTCGAATAGAGCACCGCGTGGGGGTTGTGCTCGCGGATGCCGAGGATCGCGGCGCGGCGCGCGTTGAGCGCCCAGGCGAGCTCGAGCGCGGCGTACGTGCGCAGCTCCGGCGGGCGCACCGTGATCGCCACCTCCACGCGCGCGCCGGCGCGGCGGAGGGAGGCGGCGAGCTCCGCGTCGGCCTCGCGCAGACCGGCGGTACCACCCAGGGAGACGATCAGGACGTCGGCGCGGGCCATCGGCCTGGCATTCTGGCGCGGAGATGAACGTGCTCGAAGGGACCTACTCCGTCTGCCGCCTCCCGCCCACGGACCGCGTGCCCTCGTGGGCGCTCGAGTTGCACGAGGGCTTCGTGTCGATCACCCGCACGCCGGACGAGCTGTCGATCGTCTGCGCGGACGAGGCCGTGCCGCCCGACACCACGGTCGAGGACGGCTTCAAGGCGCTGCAGGTGCCCGGCCCGATCCCGTTCACCGAGACGGGCGTGCTGGCCAAGATCGCGACGTCGCTCGCGGCCGCCGGCATCTCGATCTTCGCCGTCTCCACCTACGACACGGACTACATCCTCGTGCGGGCGGCGGACCTCGACAAGGCGCTGGAGGCGTTGAACTCGACCGGCCGGCGGCTGATCTCGTCCGGTTCGCCGTACGAGCCCACGATCGGCTTCTCGCGCGCCGTCCGCGAGGGCGACCGCGTGCTCGTGTCCGGCACCGGCCCCGTGATGGCCGACGGCGGCTGCCCGGAGTCCACCTACGAGCAGGCGAAGCGCGCGTGGGAGATCGTGGCCAAGGCGCTCAACGAGGCCGGCGCGACCGTCGACGACGTGGTGCGCACGCGCACCTATCTCACACCCCAGGCCGACTACGACGGCGCGATGAAGGCGCACGGCGAGGTGTTCGGGGATGTCCGGCCGGCGTCGACGATGCTCGTCATCCACTCGCTGCTCGATCCGCGCTGGACCGTCGAGGTCGAGGCCGAAGCTCAGCGCTGACCAGCGGGCGAACCCAGGAAGTCCCCGCCGAAGCCGGGCGTGCGAATGAGCCGGATGGCGCTCAGCGGCGACGTCTTGTCGACGTAGAAGCGGGCGCCGTCGCGCTCCTCGATCGCGGTCACGGCGGCCTCCTGGCGCCGCCACGCGAGCGCCCAGATGATCGCGAACCCGGCCGCGATCCCGCCCACCTGGGGCAGGAACACCGACACGATGCCCGCGGCGAGCGTCGCCAGCAGCAGCGGCCACAGGCGATTGAGCATCACCCGCGCCGGAGCCAGCTCCGGCAGCGCCTGCTGGTGGCGCGCTCCGGAGAGCAGGCCCGCGATCTGGTCCGTCGCGCCATCGCGCGCGCCCAGCACCGAGCCGATGATCGTCGCCAGCACCCACCACACCGCACACACGATCGCGGGCGTCTGCTCGAGCGAGCTCGAGATGCTGACCACGGTCAGCGCCGCGAGCAGCGTTGCCGAGGCGCCGCTGAGCAGGACCGTCGCTTTCAGGAAGTCGCCGAAGCGCACGGCGTCAGATAAGCAGCGCGCGCAACAGGTCGCGGACGCCGTTCGTGCCGTCGACGAGGGTGTCGGCCTGCTCCTGGATCGCCGTCGGCGTCTCGTCCGAGCGCACACCGACCCGCAGCGCGTAGCCGAGCCGGCCGCGCTCCTGCAGCTCGGTCAGCCCGCGGAAGGCGTCCAGGTCGGTCACGTCGTCGCCGACGTACACGGCCGCGGCGAGGTCGGTGGAGCCGAGCAGCCCGACGATCCCCGCGCCCTTGTCGATCCGCACCGGCGGCCGGATCTCCAGCACCTTGCGGCCCCAGTGGGTGACGAAGCCCGCCTCGGCGGCCTTCTCGGCCACCTCTTCGATCGCGAGCCGCGAATCGTCCTCGTCGGGCGTGCCGCGCCAGTGCAGCGCGGCGATCGCCTCCTTGTCCTCCAGGCGCACGCGCAGCCGCCGCAGCTTCTCGCCGTAGGCGTCGTGGGCGAACGTCTGCACGCGCCGCGTCCACGCCTCCAGCTCGCGGTCCATCTCGGGGGCGATCGAGCCCGGCCGCAGCACCTCCGACCCGTGCGAGCCGAGGTACGCGATCGAGCCGAGCGAGACGATCCGCCGCGCGTCCGACGCCCGCCGCCCCGACACGCACGCCACGGTGCCGTAGCGCCGCGCCACCTCGATCAGCGGGCGGCGCGTCGTCTCCGGCATGTGCGCGTCGTCGGGATTGAGCACGATCGGCGCGAGCACGCCGTCCACGTCCAGCAGCACCGCCGAGCGTTCAGGGGCGTCGCGCAGCGGTTGCAGCAGTTCTTCGAGGGACACGCGTCCAGTATTGCCTACGCGGGACGTTCCGCCAGCAGGTCGCGGATCTCCGTGAGCAGGCGCACGTCCTCGGCCGGCGACTCGGGCTCCGCGGGCGCGTCCTCCTGCTTGCGCAGCGCGAGGAACGTGTTCATCGGCTTGATGACGAGGAAGAAGATGACCGCGGCGATCGAGACGAAGGTGAACACGGCGTTCAGGAACAGGCCGTACTGGATGTCGGTTCCGTTGATCGTCAACACCAGGCCGCCGAAGCTCGGCTCGCCGATGATCGCCGCGATCAGCGGCGTGAAGATGTTGTCCACGGCCGACTTGACGACCGCCCCGAACGCGGCGCCGATGACCACGGCGATCGCGAGGTCGATGACGTTGCCGCGCAGGATGAACTCGCGAAACTCTTTCAGCATCGGGGTAGTCTCCCGCTCGTGTCGGCGGCGCGCGTGTTCATCGAGATCCCCAAGGGCTCGCGCAACAAGTACGAGTACGACGCCGAACTCGGCGGCATCAAGCTCGACCGCTTCCTCTTCTCATCCATCACGTACCCCGCGGACTACGGGTTCTTCCCGGACACCGAAGGCGAGGACGGGGACGCGCTCGACGCGATCATGCTCGTCGACAAGCCCACGTTCCCGGGCTGCCGGGTCGACGTGCGGCCGGTCGCGGTCCTGCGCCTGAAGGCGGACGAGGGCAGCGACGACAAGGTCGTGTGCGTGCCCTACAAGGACCCGGCGTGGGCCGAGTACGAGACGCTCGCGGACATCCCGCGCCAGCTCCGGCGCGAGATCGAGCACTTCTTCTCGATCTACAAGGAGCCCGAGGGCCGGAGCGTCGAGCTGCTGGGCTTCGAGGATCGCGACGTGGCCGAGCGGCTCGTCGACGAGGCGCTCGAGCGGTTCAGTAGCCGCGATCGCGCTCAATAGGCGCGAGCAGGTCCTCGCCCGCGCCGAAGCGGCGCACGTTCTCGGTGACGCGCTTGGCGAGGTCGCGGTTCATCGTCTCCGGCGGGTTCGCGACGTGCGGGGTGATCAGCGCGCGCGGCTCGTTCCAGAGCGGATGGTCGTCCGGGAGCGGCTCGGGCTCGGTGACGTCCAGCGCGGCGCCGCCGATCCGCTCCTCCCGCAACGCGTCGACGAGCGCGTCGGCGTCGATCAGCGCGCCGCGCGCGATGTTGACGATCCACGAGTGCGGCTTCATCTGCGCGAGCTCGTCCGCGCCGACGAGGTGGCGCGTGCCGTCGGTGGCGGGCGCGGCGATCACGAAGTGGTCCGCGGTGCCCCACACCTCGCCGAGGCGCTCGACCGGCAGCGTGTCGTCGCGACCGGAGCGGGTGACGGCGATCACCTGCACGTCGTGCGGCTCGAGCATCTTGATCAGCTCGCGCCCGATCCCGCCGGCGCCGACGATCGCGACCGTGGAGCCCTCGAGCACGTGGTCGCCACCGGGGTCCCAGGTCTTGGTCCGCGCGTAGCCGACGATCCCGCGCACGCCGGCGAGCAGGAGCGCCAGCGCGTGCTCGGCCACCTGCGTCGCGTACGCGCCCGCGCAGCTCGTGAACTGGATCCGGGGCTGCGCCTGGACGGCGTCCATCCACGACTCGACGCCCGCGGCGGGCAGCTGCACCCAGCGGACACCCGAGGGGAACTCGGGGAAGTCCGGGCCGCCGGCCCAGATCACGCCTTCGGCCTCGTCGAGCGCGACGACGCGTCCACCGCCGTCCTCGACGGCGCTCACGAGGTGGTCTTCCGGCTCAGGGCCGACGTGGATCAATGGGGCGGGCATCTCGTCCAATCGGGTGCGGCTGGCTCCATTGCCCCGTACCCGCGCGACCGTCGACGCTACAGGCATGTCGTTGCTCGCCGTCCGTGGGGTCACCAAGTCGTTCGGAGGACGCAAGATCCTGCGCGGCACCGATCTCGACGTGGAGGCCGGCTCGCGGATCGGCATCCTCGGGCCGAACGGCGGCGGCAAGTCGACGCTTCTGCGCATCATGGCCGGGCTCGACCACGCCGACGACGGGACCGTGATCCGCCGCCGCGGGCTCGTGCTCGCCCACCTGCCGCAGATCGTCGACGGCGACGGACGCGACCCGCGCGCCACCGTGCGCGCCGCCCGGCCGGAGCTGGCCGTGCTCGAGGCCGAGCTGCACGCGGCCGAGCAGCGGCTCTCGGACCCGCACCTGGCGAGTGACCTCGACGCGATGACGCGCGCGCTCGCCCACCACGAGCGCGTGCTCGCGCGCTGGCAGGACGCCGGCGGCGACCGCGCCGAGGGCGAGGCGCTGGGCCACCTGCGCGCGCTCGGCATCGACGGGCGCCTGCTCGAGATGCCCACGAGCGAGCTCTCCGGCGGCCAGCGCAAGCTCGTCGCGCTCGCGGCCTGCCTCGCCCGCCGCCCCGACGTGCTGCTGCTCGACGAGCCCGAGGCGCACCTGGACATGGCCCGGCGCGAGCGCTTCGGCGCGCTGCTGGACGACTTCGACGGCGCCGTCGTGATGATCTCGCACGACCGCCACCTGCTCGACGCGGCCGTGTCGGAGATCGCCGAGCTCGACAACGGCGTCATCCGCATCTGGCCGGGCAACTACTCCGCCTACGTCGTGGCGCGCGAGCTGGAGCTCGAGCGCCAGCGGCAGGTCTACGCCACCCAGCAGCAGGAGATCGCGCGCCTGGAAGAGGCCGTGCGGCGCTTCCGGCACTGGGCGCACATCACCGTCAACAAGCGCGCGGCGACCCAGGCGCGCGTGAAGCAGATGCAGATCGACCGCATGGAGAAGGTCGACCGGCCGGTCTTCGAGCGGCGCAAGATGGCGCTGCGGCTGCGCTCCGGCCAGCGCGGCGGCCAGCGCGTCCTGGCGCTGGAAGGCGTGGACGCGGGCTACGGGGACGATCCCGTGCTGCTCGACGTCGAGCTGGTGGTCGGGCGCGGCGAGCGCGTCGGCGTCGTCGGCCCCAACGGCGGCGGCAAGACCACGCTCCTGCGCATCTTCACCGAGGAGCTCGCGCCGCTGGAGGGCACGCGCTGGGCCGGCGACGGCATCACGCTCGGCTACCTCTCCCAGGCCGCCGGGTCCCTGTCCGACAGCGACACCGTGCTCGACGCGCTGCGCGCCGGGCGCTCCCTGGCCGAGGACGCGGCCGTGCGGCTGCTGATGGCGTTCCTGTTCGACTACGAGCAGACGCGCCGCCCGGTCGGCTCACTGAGTGGCGGCGAGCGCACCCGGCTTGCTTTCCTCTGCCTGATGCAGGACGCGCCGAACTGCCTCGTGCTCGACGAGCCGACCAACCACCTCGACATCGACTCCATCGAGGCGCTCGAGGGCGCCCTGGAGCGCTACGACGGGACGGTCGTCGCCGTCTCCCACGACCGCTACTTCCTGGACCGGATCGCGGACCGGATCGTGCACGTCGCCGACGGGTCGGTGCGCGCGTACGAGGGCGGCTGGTCGGCCAACGCCGAGCTGGTGCTCGCATGATCGCCCGCACCTGGCGCGGCGCCGTGCGGACGGCGGACGCCGCGGCCTACGCCGCCTACATCGACGAGACCGGGATGAAGGCGTACACCGCCACGCCCGGCAACCAGGGCGCGTACATGCTCACGCGCGAGCTGGGCGAGCTCACCGAATTCACGACGCTGTCGTTCTGGGATTCGGTCGACGCGATCCGCGCGTTCGCGGGCGAGGACTACGAGACGGCGGTCTTCTATCCCGAGGACGATCGATACCTCGTCGAGCGCGACGCGACCTGCACGCACTACGAAGTGGCTAGCATGGCGCGCCGTGACTGACGCCACCAACGGCGCTGCGCGGCCGCTGGTCAGCGTCGTCGTCCCCGTCTACAACGAGGAGCGGACCGTCGCGCAGGTCGTCGACGAGCTGCTCGAGCTCAACCTGCGCCTCGAGATCCTGCTGGTCGACGACGGCTCCACGGACGGCTCGGCCGCGGAGCTCGCGCGCCTCGCGGCGACGCACGCGCAGGTCACCGTCCTCTCCCAGCCGCGCAACCTGGGCAAGGGCGCCGCGGTCCGCCGCGGCATCGACGACTCCCACGGCGACATCCTGCTCATCCAGGACGCCGACCTGGAGTACTCGCCGTCGGACATCCCGGCGCTGATCGCCCCGCTGCTGACCGGGAAGGCCGACGCCGTGTTCGGCACCCGCCTGCGCGGCGGCGCGCACCCGCAGCGCGCGCACCTGTTCTGGCACTACGCCGGCAACCGCTTCCTCACGCTGCTCTCGAACGTCCTCTACAACACGACGATCTCGGACATGGAAGTCGGCTACAAGGCCTTCAAGGGCGACCTCGTGCGCGGCCTGAAGCTCATCTCCAACGACTTCCGGATCGAGCCCGAGCTGACGGCGAAGATCCTGCGCATCGGCCCGGAGCTGCGCCTGTACGAGGTGCCGATCTCCTACTACGGTCGCTCGTACGCCGAAGGCAAGAAGATCACGTGGCGTGACGGCTTCGGCGCCGTCGCCGCGCTCTTCCGCTTCCGCTTCAGCGGATAGGGATAGCGTTGGGCCGCATGGCCACGATCCGCTTCAGCGCGACGACCACCGCCACCCCCGAGCAGTTCACCGCTGCCGTCACCGACTTCGGCCCGGGCCGCAGCGAGCTGTTCGGCAACACCGACGACAGCCAGCTGGTCGTGCACGACTCGGGGCCCGGCTGGGCCGACGTCACCGAGGGCAAGGGCCCGGCGTGGGAGCGGCTGCGCTACGACTGGACCGATCCGAGCCGCATCGTCATGAAGACGACCGACTCCAACGTCTGGGGTGGCGCGTCCGGCCACACGTACACGTTCACGCGGCGCGACGACGGCAAGACGGGCATCGACGTGGTGGTCGTGCGCGAGGGCAAGAACCTCAAGGGCAAGGTCATCGGCGCGCTGCTCCCGTTGATCGGCAAGCGCTTCTTCAGCCGCGGGTTCGAGCAGACCACCACGGCGATCGAAGCCCGCGCCGCCGCGCACGCCTAGCGGCGCACGTCCTCGCAGCCGCCGACGATCACGTCGACCGGGTCCACCGAGACGATGTCGGCGCCTTCACCGCAGTCGATGCGGTCGGCCGCGCCGTCGACCGCGTCGATGCGGTCGTTGCCGGGCCCGCCCTGCACGACGTCGGCGTCCTGGGTGCCGGAGATGATGTCGTCGCCCGGGCCGCCGTCGACGAAGTCCTGGCCGAAGCCGCCCTCGATCACGTCGTTGCCGTCGTTGCCGAACACCTGGTCGTTGCCGTAGCGGCCGTAGACCTGGTCGTTGCCGGCGCCGCCGGCGACGATGTCGTCCTGGTGCTCGCCGTCGACGTAGTCGTCGCCGCCGAGGCCGTTCAGGGTGTCGTTGCCGACGGAGCCGAACACCGAGTCCGGGCCTTCGGTGCCGACGAGGTTGTCGTTGCCGAACCCGCCGCGGATGACGGACGGCGGCGGCTCGTCGTTGGACGCCTCCGGCGGCACGGTCAGCACGGTCTCGCACGAGTCGAGCTGGTCGCGCGTGGGCGCGGTGTCCTCGGTGAAGACGGTGTCGTCGCCGCGGCCGCAGAAGACGAAGTCGGCGCTGTCGTCGGCGACGTGGATGGTGTCGTCGTCGTTGCCGCCGAAGACCTCGTCGGCGCCGCTGCCGCCGGTCAGGGTGTCCTCGCCGTCGGAGCCCGAGATGCGGTCGTCCTCGCCGCCGCCGTCCAGCGTGTCGTTTCCGGCCTGGCCGAAGATGTTGTCGCGGCCGGCGTTGCCCTGGATCGTGTCGTTGCCGGCGCGGCCGAGCAGCTGGTCGCCCGCGCGGCCGCCGACGAGCGTGTCGTCGCCGTCACCGCCGTCGAGCTTGTCGGCGCCGTTCTGGCCGTAGAGCTGGTCGTCGCCGGGCCCGCCGTCGAGCAGGCGGTCGTTGCCGCGGCCGCCGTCGAGCAGGTCGTTGCCCGGCCCGCCCTCGAGCAGGATGTCGTTGCCGAGGCCCTTCTCGCCGATGATGTCGTCGCCCTCGCCGCCGCGCAGGGTGTCGTCGGCGTCGCCGCCGTCCATCTTGTCGTTGCCCGACCCGCCGTCGATCACGTCGTTGGACAGCCCGCCCTGGGCGGTGTCGTCGCCGGCGCCGAGCGTGATCCGGTCCTGGCCGGTGTCGCCGTAGGCGGTGTCGTTGCCGTCGCCGCCGTCGAGCGTGTCGTTGCCGGAGGAGCCGGAGAGCAGGTCGTTGCCGGCGTCGCCGAACAGCGAGTCGTCGCCGCGCTGGCCGCGCAGGAGATCGTCGCCGCCGAGGCCGCGCAGCAGGTCCGCGCCGCGGGTCCCGTTCAGGACGTCGTTGCCCTCGGTGCCGATCAGCTGTGCGAGCCCCGGTTGCACGACCAGCGCGCCCGGGATGCCCGGCAGGCGGATCGTGCTCAGGCGCACGCCGCTGAACGCGGACAGGACCACGACGGTCTTGGCGCGCGTGTCGCTCACGTACAGGCGGGCGCCGTCCGCGGAGTACGCGGCGTGGCCGGGACCGCCACCGGTCGGCGGGCGCGCGACGACACGGCGCGTGCTCAGGTCGACGAGCGCCGCCTTGCGGTGGATGCCCCGCAGCTTCGCGCCCGGCGCGACGATCGCGCGGCCCCCGTCGGGCGAGACGGACACGCCGCCACCCCCGTCCGTGCGCAGATCGACCGACCCGGTGATCGCCCCCGACGCGGCGTTCACCCGCACGCAGCCGGGACCGGGGCTTGCGCTTCTTCTTCGCCGGTTCGGTGGCGGAGATCCACGCCTGGCCCCGCACGAGCGACACGCCCGCGGCGCCACGCACCGTCAGGCGACGCACCAGCCGGCCGGTGTCGAGGTCCAGCACCGCGACCTTGCCGCCGCTCTGCACCACGACGGCCCGGTCCGCCGTCACCGCGAGGTCGAGCGGCATGCCCGACAGCGCGGCGCAGGCTCGTGCGGCGCACGGTCGCCAGGTCGATGACCTCGATCCCGTTCCGCCGCGCGGCGTACGCGCGCGTGCCGTCCGGGGACACGGCCAACGCGGCGGGCACACCCTGCAGCGGGGTCCCGCCGATCACGGCCCGCGTGTTGAGGTCCAGCACCGAGACGGCACGGCCGGTCGCGAGCACCGCGCGGGAGCCGTCCGGGGTGGCCGCCACGGCCTGGACGGCGGCGATCACCGGGATGGGTGCCGCCGCGTTCGTGCGGGTGTCGATGAGCTGCACCTGGGCGGTGCCGGTGGCGACGACCACCACGCGCCCGTGGGCCACGGGCGCGATGACGAGCAGCAGCAACGAAGCAATCAGGATCCGCACGACCGGCTAGAACACCGCGGATGGCCCGCGGTTGCGCGCTTACAGCCCCACGCGCTCCAAAGCCGCCTCGCGGGTCCGCAGGAGCGTGCCGGTGATCACGAGCAGTCCCGCAGTCGGTAGACGATCATCTCGGGCCCGGGGCGCTTGAACGCGCCGTCCACGTAGTTGAAGGACTTGTCGACCTGGTAGCGCGGCAGGTTGCCGTCCGTGGGGTCGGTCCTGAAGACGACGTCCGCCTCCCGCTTGAGGGCGGCGTAGTACTTGAGCGCCGCCGGCGCTCGCTCGGGCTCGGCGAACGCGCGGCCGTACTGCGTGGAGCCGGTGACGATCACGCACACGCCCTCACGCCGGTAGACGTCGATCAGGGCCGGGGTGAGCGTGCGCTCGTAGTTCTGGAAGTTGGCGGTGCGGCGTGCCCCGCTGTGCTCGCGCTGGACCTCGTCGATGATCGCGGCGGTGCGGGTGAAGCGGGTCCACTGCTGCCCGGGACGCGCCTTGGCGCCGCCGCCCGGCGTGGAGCCGTACCACTCGGTCGGCGCGATCGGCTCGAACGACACCTTCGTGCCCTGCGGGACGTTCGCCACGAGCCAGTCGCGGGTCTCGCTGCGCGTGTCCTCCCGGCCCATCACGATCGCGTTGCGGACGGTCGGCACCGCCGTGGCGAGCAGGAACCCGGCGGCCGCGACCGCGAGCGCGACCCGGTGCTTGACCTGCGCGAGCGCGTAGCCGGCGAGGACCGCCAGCGTGGGGTACAGCGGCAACATCCAGCGCGCGTAGAAACGGCTCTGGCTGCCCATGTAGAGCCAGTACAGGAAGACCACCCCACCGAGGACGACCGCCTCCTTGTAGCGCCGCTGGACCAGCAGCACGATCCCGCCACAGACGGCGAGCACGCCCGGGAGCCAGCCGAGCGCCCACGTGGACGACGTCAGGTAGTACCACCAGCCATTGCGCTCGGGTTGGCCGAGCAACGGCGGCCCGTCGGCGAACTTGCGCTGGCGGTCGAGGTCGTTGATGAACGTGCCCCAGTCCACGAACAGGTACGGGTTCGTGACGATCACGGCCGCGACCGCGATCAGCCCCGCGAACACCAGGCCCTTCACCGCGTCCTTGAACGAGAGGGGGCTGAGCAGCGCGGCCGCGACGAGCGCGATCACCACCGCGCCGTCGGAGTACTTGAAGGACGCCGCCAGGCCCACGGCCGCGCCACCCGCGAGCAGCGCCTTGGTGCTGCCCGTGCGCAACACCACCGCGCTCGCCCACAGCGCGAGCGCGCACGGCAGCATCCCCGGCCCGTCGTTGAGCGCGAGCCTGGAGTAGAAGACCGGCAGGAACGCGACCGCGATGATCGCCGCGGCGATCAGCCCGACGCGCTTGTCGAACCACGCCCGACCCGCGAAGTACGTCGCCGCGACCGTCCCGACGCCGAAGAACACGCTGATCCAGCGGCCGGCGAGGAACACCGCGCCGGCGTCGTCGGCGAACCACTGCTCCACGCCGCCGAGGTGGATGACGCTCAGCCACGCGGCGAGGATGTAGGTCAGAAACGGCGGGTTGATGAAGTAGCCGGGGTTCAGGTCCCCGGTGGTCATCGACACCGCGTGCGGCACGAAATGCGCCCGCTCGTCCAGGTTGTACGAGTACGGCAACCCGTGCCCGAGGCTCCACACGCGCAGCCCGAAGGCGACGAGCAGGATCAGCGCGAGGATCGCGGCGGGTGCGCGGTCGCGCGTGAACACGCGCGAGCAGTCTACGAGGACGCTACGCGGCTACATCCATCGACATGGGCACGTCCGGGAGCAGGAGCGCGCAGTCGGCGCTCGCTCCCAGGCGCGTGAAGAAGGACGAGCGGACCCAGTCGATGGCGACGGGGACGGCGGCGATCATGCCCGCGAACCGGGCGGCGGCGTAGGCGTCGCCGAACAGCCCGCTACGCCAGGTCACGGCCGGCCGCACCGACACGTCGACCACGTCCTCGCCCGCGAAGGACGCGTACACCTGGCGCGGCAACTCCTCGGCGAGGAGCGGGCCGGTCTCGCTGTTGAGCAGGTAGGCGCCGGACTCGACGGCGATCCGGTACTCGACGGTGTCGTCGCGGACGAGCAGCCCGCCGACGGCGTGGCCGTTGACGATCCGCGGCGGGAAGTGGGCAGGGAGGAGCGCCGCGGCGACCTTCGGGTCGACGCGGTAGTTGACGATGATCTGCATCAGGTCTCGTGGTCCCTTGGAGAGGGGTTCAGGACGGTGCGGGCGCCGAGGACGGGGCCGAGGACGGCGAGCACCCACAGCCAGGAGACGCCCCACGGGTCGGCGATGCTCGTGTCGGCGGCGATCACGATCGCCAGCGAGATGAGCGGGTAGAGCAGGAGCACCAGCGACTTCTTCGCGATGCCCCCGCGGCGGGCGCCGAGCACGACGCCGAGGTAGGCGGCGCCGGCGACGATGAGGCCGCCGTTCTCGTTGACCACCCACCGCTCGGCGAGCACGAGGGCCCACGCGATCGCGACCAGGCCCCAGATGGCCATCCGGGCCTTGTCGCCGCGGACGACGGTGTAGATCGCCGCCAGCACGGTGGCGATGATCAGCAGGAAGAACACGGTGCCGCTGAGCGCGACCGCGAGCAGCCACGCGATCGCGGCCACGGCCCCGGCGAGGACTCCCCCGCGCAGGGCCGCATTGACGGTCTTGGCCGCGCGTTCCTTGCGGCTTGGTGTGGTGCCGACATCGAGGTCGAGGAGCGCGGCGGAGCTCATGTCTCCAAGGTACCGCTCCTCGACCCGATTTCCGCTATGGCTAGCCCCCGAACGTGAAGAGGCGCAACCCCCGGTCGCGGTCGGACCCGAGGATGTAGGTCTTGCCGCCGAGCTTGTGGATCTCGACGCCCCAGTAGTTCGAGCCGCCCGCCTCGACGAACGCGCCGACCTCCTTGAGCCCTTGGTCGTTGTACGACAGCGCTCGCAGGCCGAGCGCATAGTGCGAGACGAACACGAGGTTGCGGTCCGGGTCCGTGGCGACCTCGTGGACGCTCATGTCGCCGTAGTTCTCCGCGTAGGTCTCGAGCTGGCCCTCCTTGGGGGCGTAGATCGCGACTTCCTGCATCTTCGCGCCCGGCTTGAGGTCGGTCTTGTACATGTGCGTGTAGCCCCAGCCGTCGAAGACGGCGGCGATGTTCACCGGCACGGACGGGCCGGCGGGCGTCGCCGTGCCCGTGCCGTCCGCGTTGCACGTGTACGCGCCGTCCGGCTCCACGCCGAGCAGGCGGAAGCCGTCCTTGCGCGAGACGAAGATCGCCGGGGTCGTGTCGGACGCGGCGAGCATGCTCACGAGCGTCTCGCAGCCGTCTTCGCCCGTGCGGTTGAAGACGATCAGGCCCTTGTAGCCCGCGGCTTCGATGTTGTCGAGCTTGACCTGGAAGTCGCAGACGCCACGCTCGACGACCGCGATCAGGTCGCCGCCGGCCGCCGGGACGGCCTCGCACCCCAGGCCGAGGAAGCGGGTGTTACCGACGAGCGGCCGCTCCTTGTTGACGGGGACGGTGTCGCCGCCCTGGATGGCGGTGAACTCCTGGTTGGCCGCCGGGCCGCCGCCGAAGCGTGCGACGACGCGGAAGGCGTCGAAGTCCTCGTCGGTGGCGAAGATGAACTGGTTGTCGCGCGTGAACTCGGCCTGGTGCGCGTTGCCCTCCGGCGTGATCGTCTGCCCGTACTGCGCGCGGGCCGGGTCCACCGGCGCGAAGTCCGTGTCCGACAACGGCTCCGGGCTCTCGGGCTTGCTCACGTCGAGCGTGATGTAGCCGCCGTCCCAGTAGGACATGAGCATCACGTCACGGTTGCCGATCCGCTTGACCACCATGTCGTGGCTGAAGACGGCGTCGCCGTGCGGGCGCGTCGGCCCGTCCTGCGCGAACTGGTCGAGGTTGGTCTCGGACACCAGCTTCGGCTTGCTCGGGTCGCTGATGTCGAGGATGTCGACGTCGGGCTCCTCGAGGTCGTCGACGAGCACGACGTAGACGCGGCCGGTCTTGTTGCCCGCGGCGTCACGCTGCTCCCACGCGAACGCGGAGTGCGTCTGGTTGGCCTTCGTCTGCGGCACGCCGTTGCTCGGGCTGCCGTCCTTCTTCGTGAAGTCGCCGGCGCCTTCGACGAGCTTCTTGGGGGCGCGCGGATTCGAGACGTCCACGAGGGAGATGCCGCCGACGCCGTTCGTGGTGTTCGGGCACCACTCGTTCTGGTAGACGAGCACGTCGCCCTTGAACGCGGGCGTGCTGATCGAGACGACCTGGGAGCCCTCGCCCGAGAACGTGTCGACGTGGCTCGGGATGTAGCTCACGGCCTTGGGTGCGGCCGGGTTGCCGATGTCCACGATCTGCACGCCGCCGCGCCCGCAGGTCGGCTCGTAGAACATCGTGAGGTACGCGTAGTTGCCCTTGGCCGACACGTCGGCCACGCGCCCGTCGCCGGCGAGCTTGCCGCCGAGGTCGTACTTGCCGACGAGCTTGAGGCCTTTCTCGCGCGCGGGCACCGAGAGCCGGCCCTCCACGCCGCCGGCCGCGCCGTGCGAGTTCCAGTGCTCGGCCAGGCTCGACATCAGCCAGCCGTCGTCGCTGACGTTCGCGTCCATCGGATGCGCCCCGGCCGTGCCGGCAAGCGCAAGCGCGCCCGCGGCGATGACGGCCGCGGGCGCCAAAAAGCGTCCCCTCACAGTGCTCCCTCTCCACCTCGACTCCAGGTGGCGCGGGAGCGTAGACACCGAGTCAGTAACGCGAAAGTGAACGACGGCGAAGAGCGGACAAGTGGTCGCGCACGGTTGACGAAGGTTGACAAGCCGCTCGGCCTGGGAGCAGGATCGAGGCTCCCACCCGGGAGAGGAGCGCACGATGAGGACAGCCTGGCTGGCGGCCGCGGCGGCACTTGCCGTCGGTGCAACCGTCCCCGCCTGGAGCCACGAGACCGCCGCGTCACTCGACGTGGAATGGGTCAACCCGGATAGCCCTGAGGCGCAGGGCTCGGCGCGCAACATGGTGGCCGTCGGGCACGACGACCTCGGTGGGCGGGGCTACAACGCCGACGTGTGGGTGCACGAGCAGTACGCCTACGTCGGCTCCTGGGGCTTCTCGGACTGGGGAGCCAAGCAACGGTTCTGCCCCAACGACGGTGTCGCGGTCGTCGACACGCGCGACCCGGCCCACCCGCGTGAGGTGGCGACGCTCACGAGCCCGGCCGGCACCTCGGCCGAGGACGTCGTGGTCAAGACGGCCCGCTACGGCGCGCTCGCCGGACGCGACCTCGCGGTGGTCGGTCTGCAGGTGTGCGGCGGCGACCGCACGGACACGAGCATCTTCCGCGGCCTGCAGGTGTTCGACGTCACGACCCCCTCCGCCCCGGTGGAGCTCGCCCGGTTGAACACGGGCTGCTGCACCCGCGGCCTGCACGAACTCGAGGTCGAGCACCGCGCGGACCTGCAGCGCACGTTCGTCTACGCCAGCGTGCCGACGAGCGAGTACCCCGACACGATCGGCCGCCGCGACCGCCTGGGCCGCGGCGACTTCCGCCTCATCGACATCACGAACCCGCGGCTGCCGGTCGAGGTGTCCAACTGGGGCGTGCACCGCAACCTCGGCGCGCCGCCCGCGCCCGGCCTGGGCTGCGACCCCGACGCCGAGTACGGCCACAGCGCCGAGCCGTCCGCCGACGGCAAACTCGCCTTCATGTCCTACTGGGACTCCGGGTTCATCGCGCTCGACGTGACCGATCCGGCCAACCCGACGATGCGCGGCCGCACGACCTACCCGGCGACCGCGGACGGCGACGCCCACTCCTCCAACTACGACGAGGCCCGCGGCCTGCTCTTCAGCGCCGACGAGGACTTCTGCAAGACGTCAGGGTCGGGCACCGAGAAGGGCTTCGGCTACCTGCGCGTGTGGGACTACCGCAACCTCGCGAGCCCGACGCAGATCGGCACGTTCAAGACGCCCAACTCCAGCGGCAGCAAGGACCTGCGAGCGGGCGACTACACGATCCACAACCCGCTGCTGGTCGGCGACACGCTCTTCATCTCCTGGTACACGGACGGCATCCGGGTGGTCGACGCGAGCGACCCGCGCCGGCCACGGGAGGTCGGGCACTTCGTACCTCCCGCGACCGCCAACCCGATCCGGCCGTCCCAGCGCGGTGTGCTGACGAACACGACCCAGGTCTGGGGCGTCGCGTACGACGAGAGCCGCGACCTCGTGTTCGCCAGCGACATGAACTCCGGCCTGTGGATCCTCCGGCGGACGGGAGGCTAGGCCGGGACCGCCACCTTCTCCTCCTCGCGCACGAACGTGCGGTTCTGCTCGGCCGCGACCTCGAGGTCCATCGGATCGCTCAGGTCCGGCTCACGCGGCGGCAGCTTGAGCAGCGTGTACGCCAGGCAGACCACACCGGCGAGTCCGTAGCCCAACGCGATCCGCGGGTTCGAGAACACGTGGACCTCCTCGCTGTGGATCAGGCCGACCAGGGTCAGCACCCCGCCGACCGCCGCAGGCCGCGGCGGCGTGGAAGAAGCGCCGGTCGATCACGAACACCGCGATCGTGCCGAGGATCATGCCCACGAGCACCGAGCCCGCGCCGATCGTCGCCAAGCCGCCGTACAGCACACCGCCGGCGGCGAGCGCATCGACACCGACCTCCTGCACGCTCGTCCCGGCCGCCAGCAGGGCGTCGTGGACCATGCCCGACCCCCACTGCGGCCAAGGACGGGATCGCCGCCAGCACCACCGCCGCGTAGTGCGCCTTGGGCACCGCGACGAACGCCTGCGAGCCGATGACGAGGCCGATGAAGAGCAGGATCGGCACGATCGCCGGGATCGGGAGCAGCGCGGCGAGCAGCGGGAAGAGCCCGAACGCGCACAGCAGGAAGATGAACACGCCCGAAGCCAGCGAGTAGGAGATGCGTCCGCCGGCGGCCTTCCAGCCGGGATGGCCGATGTAGACGGCGGGCGGGAACGGGGAGCCGAGCGCGGCGCCGACGACGGCGCCCGTGCCGTCGGCCAGGAGCACGTGGCGGAGGTTGTAGTTGTCGCCCGCCGCGGCGGCCGACTCCACGTTGCTCATCGCCTCGGTGAAGTTGTAGATGCCCAACGGGATCGCGGTCGCGAGCAGCGGCGAGATGCCCTCCAGGCCGTCCAGCAGCAGGTCGACGTTCAGCGACGGGATGCCGATCGCGATCGCCTCGATCGAGTCGCCGACCGCGGCGGGCTCCATGTAGCCCCCGATCCAGCCGATCGCGCAGCCCACGAGCAGCGCGGCCAGGCCGATCGGGAAGTTGCCCGGCAGCCGCACCCCGGCGATGAAGCCGGCGAGGATGATCATGAACACCGGCAACGCGATCCAGAGCGCGCCCCACATCTGCGCGCCCGGCCGCATCGAGATGAACGCCAGCGAGATGCCGGCGAGCGTGCCGAGCATCGCCGCGCGCGGCGTCAGGTGGCGGATCGTCGGCCCGACGAAGGCGCCGATCAAGATGATGCAGCCGATGATGAAGGCCCACGCGAGGCCCGCGGTCCAGGCCTGGATGGCGTCCTGGGTGGCCAGGTACGTCGGCAGCATGATCACCAGCGTCACGATGAACATGTGCGGGACGCTCGGCCCGTACGGGCAGCGCCGTGACGTCGTTGCGCTGCTCCTTCATCGCCAGGCGACGAGCGAGGTAGAAGTAGAAGATGTTGCCGATCAGCAGCTCGATGCCGAGCGCCGGCAGGATGACGCCGTAGACGTCGTCCGGCGCGATGTTGACGACGCCGATGCACAGGCCCGCCAACACGAGCACGTTGACGAGCATGTTGATGCCGAGCCCGAAGAAGGCGTTCAGGTCGCCTCGGGTCCAGAAGGGAAGGGTCATGCGCGGGCTCCGATGGGAAGGGCAGCGAGAAGGTCCGACGACGAGCCCACCCAGCCGAAGATCCCGCCCTGCGCGGAGATCATCCGCAGCGCGACCTCGTGGAACTCGGGGAAGTAGGAACCGCAGCAGTCCGAGAGCACCAGGCACTCGAAGCCGCGGTCGTTGGCCTCGCGCACGGTCGTGTGCACGCAGACCTCGGTGGTGACGCCGGTGACGATCAGCGACTTGATGCCGGCGTTGCGCAGCATCAGCTCCAGGTCCGTCGCGTAGAACGAGCCCTTGCCGGGCTTGTCCAGCACCACCTCGCCGGGCAGCGGCGCGAGCTCGTCGACGATGTCGTGCCCGTACTCGCCCCGGATCAGGATCCGGCCTTTCGGCGAGTCCGTCCCGATGAACTCGCCGCGCGCGAACTTCGCGGGCGGGCAGTCGGCCATGTCCGGCCGGTGCCCCTCGCGCGTGTGGATGATCGTCATCCCCAGCTCACGCGTGGCGGCCAGGACGCGCTGCAGCGGCTCGACCGCGGCGCTCAGCAGCGAGACGTCGTTGCCGAGCGCCGACCCGAAGCCGCCCGGTTCGAGGAAGTCGCGTTGCATGTCGATCACGACGAGCGCCGTGGTGTCGGGGTCGAACGCGAAGGGACCCGGCTCCGCGGGTACGGCAATCATCATTGACCTTCTTTCGTGAGGGCCGTCGCGAGCGCGATCAGCAGTGCTTCCCCACCGGGACCCGCCACCAGCTGCAGGCCGACCGGCAACCCGTCGGTGGGGCACGGCACGGAGATCGCCGGGAACCCGACGAAGCTCCAGAGGATCGCGTTGCGCGACAGGATCGTGAGGTACTCGTCCGCTCGATCCACCAGCGGCGCCAGGACGGGCGACGTCGGCATGGCGAGCACGTGGTGCTCGCGGAACACCGCGAGCATCTCCTCCCTCAGCACGGCGCGGTAGCGCTGCGCGTCGATGTAGTCCGTGGCCGGGACGCTGTCTGCGGCGTCCAGTTGGTCGCGGACTTCCGCCCAGTACAGCGAGCGGTCCAACCCGGCGGCGCGATGGAACGTGGCCGCCTCGCAGCGCGAGACGAGCAGGCCCATCGCGTTGGCGCCGCCGAAGTCGGCGGCGGTGGGACGATCGGTCTCGCGCACAGCCGCCACGAGCCCGTTCAGCTTCTCGACCTGGCGCGCCACCGCCGTTTCCACGACGGTCTCGGCGCCTTCCCAGGCGGCGGTCGCGAGCCCCACCCGCAGGTGGTCCACGCGGCCGCCCGCGGCGGGAGCGATGGACGTCGCCTCCGGCCGCAGCGCGTCGAGCGCGAGCGCGGCGTCCTCGGCCGTGCCGGCCATCACGGCGACGTGATCCATCGTCCACGACAGCGGCACGACGCCCGCGGTGGGCACGGTGCCGTACGTCGGCTTCAGGCCCACCACGCCGCACAGCGCGGCGGGGACGCGGATCGACGCGCGCGTGTCGGTGCCCAGCGACGCCAGCCCCATCCCGGTCGCGACCGCGATCGCGCTGCCGCCGCTCGATCCGCCCGGGATCCGCGTGCGGTCGTGCGGGTTGCGGGCCTGCGGCGAGGTGACGCCCAGCGCGAACTCGTGCGTGCTCGTCTTGCCCAGGATCACGGCGCCGGCGGCGCGCCACAGGTCGACCGCGGCGGCGTCGACGGCGGTGTCTGGTCGAACGCGTCCGAGCCGCAGTGCGTCGGCATCCCGGCGACGTGGATCACGTCCTTGACGGAGACGGGGATGCCGTGCAGCGGCCCGCGCGTCTGGCCGGCGCGCCGCTCGGCGTCCCGGGCGCGGGCCTGGGCCAGCGCGCCCTCGGCGTCGACGTGCACGAACGCCGTCCACTCGTCCTCGGCGATCCGCGCCAGCGCCGCCTCGACGAGTTCGACGCTGGACTGCTCCGTCGCGCGGCCGCGGCATCGGCGATCCCGTCGTGCGGCAGCCCGCCGAGCGCGGGCAGGGGCGCGACGGGCGGCCCGAAGACGTCGTACGCCGGCCGCTTCTCCGGCGGGTCGATGACCTGCGCGGTCAGCCGCTCGCGCGCGGCCGCGAAGGCGTTCGTGGCTACTGAAGTCACGGGCGCTCCTCCTCGAACATGCGCGCGAGGAGTTCCCCCACCCGGCGCTCCACCACTTCCGCCGACCGTTCGATGTGCACGCGCATGAGCGCCGCCGCCGCGTCCTGCTTGCCCGCCCGCAGCGCGTCGAGGATCTCCAGGTGCTCCTCGATCGTCGTCTCGATCCGGTCCACGGTCGTGAAGTCGTGGATGCGGATCACGCGGATGCGCTCGTTGATGTCGTGCAGATAGCGCTCGGTCGCGGCGTTGCCCGACGCGTGCGCGAGCGCTTCGTGGAACGCCTCGTCGGCGTGCACGAAGTCCGGCGTCTCGTCGCGCTCGGAGCGCAGCTCCAGCCACTCCGTCGTGCAGCGGCTCGAGCTGCTCGGGATCGGCGGTGCGCACCGCGAGGTCCTCGAGCACGGTGCGCACGGCGTACAGCTCACGCATCGCGGACACGCGCGGCGCGTTCGGCCGCACGCCACCGGCCCGGTCGCGCTGGACGTGGCCGTCGCCCTCCAGCCGGCGCAGCGCCTCGCGCACGGGCGTGCGGCTCGTGTTGAAGCGTTCGGCGAGCTGCTCCTCGACGAGCCGCTGGCCGTACGGGAACGTCCCGGCGAGGAGGGCGGCGCGGAGCGCGCTGTGGACGTCGTCAGCGCGCGTCAAGAGCCTGCACCGCGAGGTCGAAGGCCTGCAGCGGCGGGTGCGTGATGCCGCCGCCGATCTGCCCGACGCCGGGCCGCTTGTGCGCGATCCCGGTGTGGACGGGCGGGGAGATCCGCGTCGCGGCGACCTTGCGGGCGTCGATGCCGAGGATCGCGGCGCGGCCGTCGGGGAACTTGATGTCGGGCGACTCGCCGGCCGCGATCGCCCGGAGCTCGGTGTCGATCTCGTCGATCGACGGCCGGGTCGAGACCCACCGAGGGCGCCGAGATCGGCGAAGCGGCGACGGCGAGGGCGCCCAACCCGTACGTCTCGACGATCGCCGAGTCGCCCAGGTCCGGGTTCATGTCGGCGGGCGTGTAGCCGTCGAAGAGCTTCGCCGGGTCGGGCAGCGCGGCCGGCCCGACGAACCACTGGTCGCCGAGGCCGGAGACGCGGATGCCGACCTCGACGCCGTTGCGGGCGATCGCGGTGAGGACCGGCGAGCCCGGCACGTCCGCGGCGCAGTCGAGCGCGAGCTTGGAGAAGACCATCGCCAGGTTCAGGAAGAACTGGCCGTTGCCGGCGATGAACGTGCGCACCTCGGGGTGCTCGATGCCGAGCCGGCCGAGCGTCATCGCGGTGCCCTGCTCCGTGCGGTGGTGCGCCTCGTCGCCGAGGGCGATCGAGCGCACGTGGAGATCGAAGAGGTCCAGCGGCGCGGCGGCGAGCGCCTTGCGCAGCTCCGGCGCGAGCACGTCCCGCATCCAGACCAGGCGCTCGAGCACCTCGGGGCCGTCGGCGCCGTAGCGCAGCACCGCGCCCGAGCCCTCGTTCAACGGCGCCCACGCGACCTTGCCCGTGGCCTCGTCGCGCGCCACCCACACCGGCATGCTCGGGTTCACGACGCCGGCCATCGGCCCGACGCCACCCGCGTCGTGGTTGGTCATGAGCGGGATCTGGCCGTCCTCGACGAGCTTGATCGCCTCCGCGGGCGACTCGGCGACGCCTTCCAGCCACAGGGCACTGCCGAGCGCGGCGCGCATCGGGGCGCACATGCGCTCGGGTTCGATCGGCGGGCCGGCGTGCGTGACGCCGCCGGCGGCGTGGTGGGCGGAGATCTCCGAAGCCGGTACGACGTCCACGACCATCGGCCGCGCAGCGGCCAGTCGAGTCACCGCATCCGACTCTGTATGCAGCGCTGCGTTCATGGGCCGCGAAGCTACGGGGACCGCGGAGCCGGGGAAACGGACCGGCGGGCACAAGCGCTCGCGGCACGGATGGACCGTGTGTCCGATGGAAGCGCGAAGGCCCGCCCGTACGCTCGGCCGGTGGGCCTCTACGACCCTGCGTACGAGCACGACGGCTGCGGCGTCGCCTGCCTGGCGCGCCTGGACGGCAAGCCCGCGCACGAGACGATCTCGCGGGCGATCGACACGCTGGACAACCTGGAGCACCGCGGCGCCGAGGGCGCCGACGCCGAGACCGGCGACGGCGCGGGCATCCTGACCCAGATCCCCGACGCGTTCCTGCGCGCGGAGGTGGAGTTCGCCCTGCCGGAGCCCGGGCGCTACGCGGTCGCGGTGTGCATGCTCCCGCGCGAGGCCGACCGGCGCGAGGCGGCCGAGACCGTGATCGAGCGCCTGGTCTACGACGGTGGACAGCGGGTCCTGGGCTGGCGCGACGTGCCGGTGGACGAGCAGGTCCCGGGCTCCGGCGCGCGGCCGACGATGCCGGTGATCCGCCAGCTGTTCATCGGCGCGGGCGAGGGCGACTTCGAGCGCCGCCTGTACGGCATCCGCCGCCGGGCCGAGCGCGGACTGGGCGACGCGGTCTACTTCTGCAGCTTCAGCTCACGCACGATGGTGCTGAAGGGCATGCTCGGCGCGCCGCAGCTCCCGCGCTTCTACAAGGACCTGTGCGACCCGCGGTTCGCGTCCGCGCTGGCGATCGTGCACTCGCGCTTCTCGACCAACACGTTCCCGAGCTGGTCGCTCGCGCACCCGTTCCGCTTCGTCGCCCACAACGGCGAGATCAACACGCTGCGCGGGAACGTGAACTGGATGCGGGCGCGCGAGCACGCGCTGGGCGAGTTCGCCGAGGTGCGGCCGGTGATCCCGAACGGCGCCTCGGACTCCGCCAGCTTCGACGCCGTCCTGGAGCTGCTGGTGCTCGCGGGCCGCCCGCTCGCGCACGCGGTGATGATGATGGTGCCGGAGGCGTGGGAGGGCCGCGACGACCTGCCGGAGTCGCTGCGCGGCTTCTACGCCTACCACGAGAAGCTCATGGAGCCGTGGGACGGCCCGGCGTCGATCACGTTCTCCGACGGGCGGATCCTGGGCGCGAAGCTGGACCGCAACGGGCTCCGCCCCGGCCGCTGGCTCCAGACCGACGACGGCTGGGTGGTGCTGGCGAGCGAGACCGGCGCGATGCCGGTCGATCCCGCCCGGGTCGTCAAGCGCGGGCGCCTGAAGCCCGGCGCGCTGTGGATCGTCGACCTCGACCGCGGCCAGGTGTTCGCCGACCGCGAGGTGGAGTGCGAGATCGCGTCGCGGCGGCCGTACGGGCAGTGGGCGAGCGAGGCGACGATCCGGCTCGAGGACGTCGCGGTGAGCGCCACGCTGCCGGAGCCGCCGATGCACACCGCGCCGCTCTTCGGGTTCACGCGCGAGGACCTCGACGTGCTGATCGGCCCGATGGTCCAGGCGGGCAAGGAGCCGACGGGCTCGATGGGGGCCGACTCGGCGCTGGCGGCCCTGAGCGACCAGGCGCCCGCGCTGTTCAGCTACTTCAAGCAGCGCTTCGCGCAGGTCACCAACCCGGCGATCGACTCGCTGCGCGAGGACCTGGTGATGAGCCTGACGACGTGGCTCGGCCGCGGGCCGGAGCTGCTGGCCGATGCGGCGCCGACCACGCGCCGGCTGCGCCTGCCGACGCCGATCCTCACCGCCGAGGACCTGGACCGCGTGTGCTCTTCGCCGCTGCCGTGGGCGCCGATCGACGCCACGTGGCCGATCTCGCTCGGCGAAGCCGGGCTGGAGGCGGCCGTCGAGCGGTTGGTCGCCGCCGCGGTCAAGGCCGTCTCCGGCGGCGCGGAGATCCTCGTCATCGGCGACCGGGGCGTCGGGCCCAAGCGCGCGCCCATCCCCGCGTTGCTGGCGACCGCGGCCGTGCACCACGAGCTGGTGCGGGCCGGGCTGCGGACGCGGACGTCGCTCGTGATCGACTCGGGCGAGCCGCGCGAGGTGCACCACTTCGCGTGCCTGGTGGGCTACGGCGCCGACGCCGTGCACGGCTGGCTCGCGGGCGACGGGATCGTCCCCGGGCTCGGGCCGGGGCTGCTGAAGACGATGTCGAAGATGGGCGTCTCGACCGTGTCGGCCTACCGCGGCGCGCAGGTGTTCGAGGCGATCGGGCTCGCGCCGGAGCTGGTGGACCGCTACTTCACGGGCACGCCGTCGAAGGTCGGCGGGATCGGGCTGCGCGGGCTCGCGCGCGAGGTGCTGATGCGCCACTCGCGCTCCTACTCTCCCGGTCGGCGGGATCTACCGCTGGCGCCGCGGCGGCGAGCGGCACTGCGTGGAACCCCGACACGGTCCCGGCGCTCCAGCGCGGCGAGTGGCGGCCGTACGTCGAGGCCGCCGACGAGGCCGCGCGCTCCGGCTCCCTGCGCGGCCAGCTCGCGTTCCGGGAGACGGACGGCATCGACCTGGACAACGTCGAGCCGGTCACGGAGATCATGAAGCGCTTCGTCACGGGCGCGATGTCGCTCGGCTCGATCTCCCCCGAGGCGCACGAGGCGCTCGCGGTGGCCATGAACGAGATCGGCGGCAAGTCGAACACCGGCGAGGGCGGCGAGGACCCGGCGCGCTTCGCCGACAACCGGCGCTCCTCGATCAAGCAGGTGGCGTCCGCCCGGTTCGGCGTGACCATCGACTACCTCGTCAACGCGGACGAGCTGCAGATCAAGGTCGCGCAGGGCGCCAAGCCCGGCGAGGGCGGCCAGCTCCCGGGCCACAAGGTCGACGCCCACATCGGCAAGCTGCGGTACGCGACGCCCGGCGTGGAGCTCATCTCGCCGCCGCCGCACCACGACATCTACTCGATCGAGGACCTCAAGCAGCTCATCCACGACCTGCGCTGCGCGAATCCATCCGCCCGCATCTCCGTGAAGCTGGCGGCCGAGGCGGGGGTCGGGACGGTCGCGGCCGGCGTGGTGAAGGCGCACGCCGACCACATCGTCATCGCCGGGTTCGACGGCGGGACGGGCGCATCGCCGCAGTCCTCGCTCCAGCACGCGGGCGTGCCGTGGGAGCTCGGGCTGGCTGAGACGCAGCAGACGCTCGTGCGCAACGGGCTGCGCTCGCGGGTCGTGCTGCAGGCCGACGGCGGGATGCGCACGGGGCGCGACGTCGTGATCGCGGCGCTGCTCGGCGCCGAGGAGATCGGCGCCTCGACCGCGCCCCTGATCGCGATGGGCTGCATCATGATGCGCGTCTGCCACCTGAACACGTGCCCGGTGGGGATCGCGACGCAGGACCCGGTGCTGCGCGAGCGGTTCGCCGGCAAGCCCGAGCACGTCATCCGCTTCTTCACGCTGCTGGCCGAGGACGTGCGCGTGATCATGGCGTCGCTGGGCGTGGCGCGGTTCAAGGACCTGGTCGGGCGCGTGGACCTGCTGCGCGTGGACCGGCTGGACCACTGGAAGGCGATCGGGCTCGACGTCACGCCGCTGCTCGGCCGCGGCGGGGACGGCGACCGGCGCTCGCGACCGGTGACCATCGATCTGGAGGCGCCGCTGGACTACGCAGCTCGTCGAGCAGCTCCCGGTCGTGCGCGGCGAATACCCGATCACCAACCGCGACCGGACGGTCGGCGGGCTGCTCAGCGGCGAGATCGTGCGGCGCGGGATCGACGCCGACGTGCGCGTGACCTTCCGCGGCTCCGCCGGGCAGAGCTTCGGCGCGTGGCTCGCGCCGGGCGTCGACCTGACCGTGATCGGCGACGTCAACGACTACGCCGGCAAGGGGCTCTCGGGTGGCGTGATCACGGTCCACGGCGTCCACGACGGCGACGTGGTGTGCGGCAACACGACGTTGTACGGGGCGACGAGTGGCCGCGCGTTCTTCCGCGGGCTCGCGGGTGAGCGGTTCGCCGTGCGCAATTCCGGCGCCGACGCGGTGGTCGAGGGCTGTGGCGACCACGGCTGCGAGTACATGACCGGCGGGCACGTCGTCGTGCTCGGGCCGACCGGACGCAACTTCGCGGCGGGCATGAGCGGCGGCATCGCCTACGTGCTCGACCTGGACCCGGCGCGCTGCAACCAGACGCTGGTGGGCCTGGAGCCGCTCGACGCGGAGGACGCCCGGCGCGTCCACGCGCTGGTCTCCGAGCACGTGGGTCGCACGGGCTCGACCGTCCAGCTCGACCTCTCGCGGCTCGTCAAGGTCATCCCGCACGAGTACAAGCAGGCGCTCGGGCACGACGACGTCCAATTCGCGGAGGCGGCGTAATGGCTGATCCGAAGGGGTTCCTCGAGGTCGAGCGGATCGAGCCGCCCGAGCGTGACCCGCGCACGCGGACGCAGGACCACCACGAGATCTTCCTCACGCTCGAGCCGGACGCGCTGCGCGAGCAGGGGCGGCGCTGCATGGACTGCGGTGTCCCGTTCTGCCATCAGGGCTGCCCGCTCGGCAACCTGATCCCGGAGTGGAACGACCTCGTCCGCCGCGGCGAGTGGCGGCTCGCGCTGGACCGCCTGCACGAGACGAACAACTTCCCCGAGTTCACGGGGCTGATCTGCCCGGCGCCGTGCGAGGCGGCCTGCGTGCTCGCGATCAACGACGACCCCGTGACGATCAAGGGCATCGAGTGGGGGATCATCGAGCGCGGGTTCCGTGAGGGCTGGGTGGAGCCGAAGACCCCGATCGGGCGCTCTCCGTGGAGCGTCGGCGTGGTCGGCTCCGGGCCGGCGGGCCTGGCCGCCGCGGAAGAGCTCAACGCGATGGGCCACCGCGTCGTCGTCTACGAGCGCGACGAAGGCCCGGGCGGGCTGATCCGGCTCGGCGTGCCGGACTTCAAGCTCGAGAAGTGGATCATCGACCGGCGGGTGGCGCTCCTGCAGGAAGCCGGGATCGAGTTCGTCTACGGCGTCGAGGTCGGCGGCGCGCTGGCGGTCGACGAGCTGCGCGCCCGCCACGACGCGGTGGTGCTGGCGACCGGCTCGCGGATCGAGCGCGGGATCGACCTGCCCGGCAACGACCTGCCGGGCATCCACACCGCGATGTCCTACCTGGTGCAGCGCAACCGCGACGTCGCCGGGCTGGCCGCGCCGGAGATCACCGCGGCGGGCAAGCACGTCGTCGTCATCGGTGGCGGCGACACCGCCGCGGACTGCGTGGCCTCCGCCCACCGCGAGGGCGCGCGGTCGGTCACGCAGCTGGACATCTACCCGCCGCCCGCGGGCCAGAAGTTCCGCCAGCTCGCGCAGTGGCCGGACTTCCCGAAGCGCCTGTGGTCCACGTACGCGCTCGACGAAGGCGGCAAGCGCTACTCCTCCTTCAACGCCACCGCGTTCACCGGGAACGGGCACGTGGCCGCGCTGACCGGCGATCACGTGGGGAGCCCGCCCGACTTCGAGCCGACCGGGGAGACGCTCGAGCTGCCGGCCGACCTCGTGCTGATCGCGATCGGCTTCACCGGGCCGGAGCGCCCGTTGCTGGAGGCGCTCGGCGTCGAGGGCATCGGCCGCGGGATCGACACCGCCGACTACGCCACCAACGTCGACGGCGTGTTCGCGGCCGGCGACGCGCGCCGCGGCCAGTCCTTGATCGTCACGGCGATCGCGGAAGGCCGCGGCTGCTCACGCGCCGTCGCCCGTTACCTGCGCTCCAACTAGGCCTGCACGAAGTCCAGCAGCGCGGCGTTGACCTCGTCCGCGTGCGTCCACAGCAGGCCGTGCGGCGCGCCGTCGATCTCCACGTACGTCGCGTCGGGCACCAGCTTGGAGAAGCGGCGGGCGGTGGCGTCGATCGGCAGGATGCGGTCGCCGCTGCCGTGCAGGATCAGCGTGGGCTTGCCGCGTCACGCACGGCGGTCACATCGTCGCGGAAGTCCTCGAGCCAGGCGGGAACGACGGCGTACGCCGCCACCGGAGCGCTGCGCGTGGCCGTGTTCCAGCTCGCGCGCACGACCTCCTCGGAGATCCGGCTCCCGAGGTTCTCGTCGAGGTTGTAGAAGTCGTTGTAGAACTGCGTGAACCACGCGTAGCGGTCGGTCTTCGCCGCTTCGGCGATGCCGTCGAACACCTCCTGCGGCACGCCCTCGGCGTTGTCGTCGGTCTGGAGCAGGAACGGCTCCAGCGAAGCGAGGAAGGCGAGCTTGGCCACCCGGTCGCCGCCGTACTTGGCGACGTAGCGGGCGAGCTCCCCGGTGCCCATCGAGAAGCCCACCAGGATCACGTCGCTGAGGTCGAGCTCGGTCAGCAGCGCGTTGAGGTCGGCCGCGAACGTGTCGTAGTCGTAGCCGCCGGCGACCTTCGACGAGCCACCGAACCCGCGGCGGTCGTACGTGACGACGCGATAGCCCGCGCCGAGCAACGCCGCCCGCTGCTTCTCCCAGCTGTCGCCGTCGAGCGGATAGCCGTGGATCAGGACGATCGCCTGACCTTCGCCCTGGTCCTCGTAGTTGAGGGTGACGTCGGTCGAATTCTGCGTGCCAACATTGATGAAGCCCATCGCCCCCACGCTACTGAAGCGCCAGAAGCCGCCGGTTTGCCGGGGTGTCCGGCAGCGTGTCGAAGTCGACGATGTCTTGCCCTCGACGGTGATGGCGCGCTCGGCACCTCGCTGGCCTGCGGGGCGGAGTTCGGGAGCACGAAGGCGCGGCGATCACCGCACCGACGGCGGATCGTGAGCGCTGCGGCGTCTGCGGGGTGAGATCGCGCGGAACGCTTGCGGATCGCTCACACCCCCTCTCTGTCGCGGAGTCGCCACGCCTTACATGCTGCCTCCACATCGGCGGCGCTGGGTGCGGATACCCGCTCCAAATGGCCGGGCCCGTGCAGATTCCCCCGGGGACGCCGAGCCGCGCGTAGGTCCCGATCGCGCGGTGGCCGGGCGCGAGCGCGACGTAGGCGTCCTCGGCCCAGGTGTCCGGGTCCACGCGCAGCGCGTCGTGCAGGATGCCGTCGCAGCGCAGCACCGACTCCAGCCGCCCGGGCCCTTCGCCGGCGCGGCCGAGGATCACGACGTCGCGGACGATCGCGACGGCGCCGGGGGCGAGCCGGATCGTGGTGGTGCGGACCACGTCCGCGCCCGCGGCCACGACGAGCGGCGCGTCCTCGAGGATCAGCCGCGCGCCGGCCTCGACCGTGACGTCGAGTTCCAGCACGGTCTGCTCCGGGCCGGGCAGCGCGACGTTGGCCGCGATCGGCTCGACCGTCAGCGCCCCGCTCTCGACCACGATCTCGACGCGGTCATGGTCGCCCGCGAGCGGCCCGGCCTGCGAGCGCAGCAGCGTGATCCGCCCCGGCGCGAGCACGCGCGGCGCGATCCGCTCGCCGCGCCGCAGCGTCGTGAACCCGCGTCTCAGTGGACGTGATCGTGGTGGTGATCGGGCACTCCCTCCATCGAGGAGTGGAGGTGGCCGTGCGCGCGGAAGTCCGCGAGCTGCGCGCGCACCCAGTCCGCGACCTGGCTGCGGGCCGTCGGTGCGCAGCGACGTCGCCGCGACGGGCAGGTCTCCGCGCCGCTCGGACGCCTCGCGGACCATCTTCACGTGCGTCGGAGCCGACGTACGGCGCGAGGTCGGTCTTGTTGATCACGAGCAGGTCGGCGCGCGCGATCCCCGGGCCGCCCTTGCGCGGGATGTCGTCGCCGCCGGCCACGTCGATCACGAAGATCTGCACGTCCGCCAGGGCGGGGGAGAAGATCGCGGTCAGGTTGTCGCCGCCGCTCTCCACGAACACGAGGTCCAGCGGGCCGGTGGCGTCCTCGAGCTCCTCCACGGCTTCCAGGTTCGCGCTGATGTCGTCGCGGATCGCCGTGTGCGGGCAGCCGCCGGTCTGCACCGCGGTGATCCGCTCCTCCGGCAGCACGCCCGTCGCGCGCAGGAACTCCGCGTCCTCGGTCGTGTAGATGTCGTTGGTCACGACGCCGAGCTTGATCTCGTCGGCGAGCGCGCCGCACAGCGCGGCGATCAGGCTGGATTTGCCGGACCCGACGGGTCCGCCGACCCCGATCCGCAGGGCACGTTCAACTGGCAAAGAGGCGCTCCCTCTGCTCGAGGTGGATGGGTGCGTTGAGCTCGATCGCGACCGCGGCGGGCGCGGGCAGCGGGCCGTCGTCCGCGGCGATGCGCGCGGCGGCGCGCGCCATCTCCGGCGCGAGGTCCGCGAGCCAGCGCGCCGTGACGGCCGGGTCGAGCGGCAAGAGCTTGAGCGCCGCGCTCGCGACCGTGGCCGCGTCGTCGTAGAGCGCGAGCAGCGCGGTGTCCTCGTCCGGGATCCCGGCTGCGCCCGCCACGATCCCAAGGGCGAGCGGACGGGGTGTCTTCTTGACCGGGACAGCCCAGATCGCCGACGCCGCCCGCAGGAGCTGCGATCCGGTTCTCCGCGCGGCGTCACGCAACGCCGGGCTCGGCGTCCGCATGTACCACTCCTCCTCGAACACGTTGCCCTCGGCTCGCCTCGACGGCGAAGCGGGCGTCGGCCTCGGCGACGTGCCGTTGCCGGGCGCGGATGAACGCGGGCACGTCGCGCAGCCCGTCGCTGACGGCCTGCTCCAGCCCGAGCGAGTGCGCGTAGGACCCGGACGGGAACCGCGAGTCGGCCAGCAGGAGCGTGAGCGGATCCATCAGAACAGCGAGTACCGCTGCGCCAGCGGCAGCTCGGACGCGGGGTCCGGGATCACTTCGTCGCCGTCGATCCAGACCTTGAACGTGTCCGGGTCGACCTTGATGTCCGGGCACGCGTCGTTGAAGGGCATGTCGGCCTTGGTCACCGAGCGCGTGTCGCTGACCGCGACGACGCCCGCCTCCAGCCCGAGGTCGGCCAGGCCCTCGACCGCGAGCGGCGAGACGAACGCCAGCGAGCGGCGCCCGGCCAGGCGACCGGAGCCCGCGAACATCGGGCGCATCAGCACCGGCTGCGGCGTCGGGATCGAGGCGTTCGCGTCCCCCATCGGGCGCGTAGGCGATCGCGCCGCCCTTCAGCACCAGGCGCGGCCGGATGGCGAAGTACGCCGGGTCCCACAACACCAGGTCGGCGAGCTTGCCCACCTCGACCGAGCCCACCTCGGAATCGATCCCGTGCGCGATCGCCGGGCAGATCGTGTACTTGGCGACGTAGCGCTTGAGCCGCTCGTTCGACGCGCCGCCGCGCTTGGCGGCCATCACGTGCGCGGTCTGCCAGGTGCGGATGATCGTCTCGCCCACGCGGCCCATGGCCTGCGAGTCGGAGCCGATGATCGAGATCGCGCCGAGGTCGTGCAGGATGTCCTCGGCGGCGATCGTCGTGCCGCGGATGCGCGACTCGGCGAACGCGAGGTCCTCGGGGATCTTCGGGTTCAGGTGGTGGCAGACGATGAGCATGTCCAGGTGCTCGTCCACCGTGTTGACCGTGTGCGGGCGCGTGGGGTTGGTCGAGCCCGGGATGACGTTGGGCTGCGAAGCGACGGTGATGATGTCCGGCGCGTGCCCGCCGCCCGCGCCCTCCGTGTGGTACGCGTGGATCGAGCGGCCGGCGATCGCGTCGAGCGTCGACTGCACGTAGCCGGCCTCGTTGAGCGTGTCCGTGTGGATCGCCGCCTGCACGCCGGTCTCGGCCGCGATCCGCAGGCACACGTCGATCGCCGCCGGGGTCGTGCCCCAGTCCTCGTGCAGCTTGAAGCCGCCGACGCCCGCGATCGCCTGCTCGCGCAGCCCTTGCTCGGACACGGTGTTGCCCTTGCCCAGCAGCAGCACGTTCACCGGGTACTCGTCCATCGCGAGCAACATCTCGCGGATCTGCCACGGCGAGGGCGTGCACGTCGTCGCGCGCGTTCCTTCCGCCGGCCCGGTGCCGCCGCCGATCAGCGTCGTCATCCCCGCCGCGACCGCCTCGTCGACGATCTGCGGGCAGATGAAGTGCACGTGCGAGTCGATCCCGCCCGCGGTCAGGATCCGCCCCTCGCCGGCGATGATCTCGGTCGTCGGGCCGATCTCGATGTCGACTCCGTCCATCACGTCCGGGTTGCCGGCCTTCCCCAGCGCCGCGATCCGGCCGCTCGTGATCGCCACGTCGCACTTGACCACGCCCCAGTGATCGAGCACGACGACGTTCGTGATGACGACGTCAGGTCCCTTGCCGATCCCTTGGAGCATCGACTCGCGGATCGTCTTGCCGCCGCCGAACACGGCCTCGTCGCCGCCGACGCAGCGGTCCTCCTCGACCTCGAGCCACAGGTCGGTGTCCGCCAGACGCACCTTGTCGCCCACCGTCGGCCCGTAGAGCGCGCCGTAGCGCGCACGGTCGATCCTCATCGCTGCAGCCCCCGCACCGTCCGCGTCCCGCCCAGCGCCACCAGCTCCACGTCACGCTCCGCGCCCGGCTCGAAGCGCACCGACGTGCCCGCCGGCACGTCCAGCCGGAACCCGAGCTGCCGCCTCGCGATCGAAGCTCAGCGCGCTGTTGGTCGACGCGAACTCGAAGTGCGACCCGACCTGGATCGGCCGGTCGCCGACGTTCATCACCCGCAGCGTCTTGCGCTCCCGCCCGGCGTTGAGCTCCAGCTCCCCCTCGGCGGTGACCAGCTCGCCCGGAATCATGTGATCGGCTCGTGCAAGGTCACGAGCTTCCGACCGTCGGGGAACGTCGCCTCCACCTGGACCTCGTCCACGAGCTCCGGCACCCCTTCCATCACCTGCTCGCGCGCGAGCACCGACCGCCCTTCGGACATCAGGTCCGCGACCGAGCGCCCCTCGCGCGCCCGCTCGATCACCCAGCACGACAGCAGCGCGACCGCTTCCGGCTGGTTGAGCTTCACTCCCCGCTCCAGGCGGTCGCGGGCGATCATCCCCGCGACGGCCAGCAGCAACTTGGCCTGATCCGATGGCATCAGCAGCACGGACGCCACGCTATTGCCCGTCCCCGCGGCCCACAATTGGACCGCGGGAGGAAAATCGGGCTCAGGCGACCGACAACTTGCCCTGCTTGTGCTCGCCGAAGGCTTCGAGCGCGTCCTCGATCTGCCCGAAGGTGAACGCCTCGCAGATCGGGACGCGGATCGCGTGCGCGTCGATCAGCTCCCCGAGCCGCGTCATCGATCCCGACGAGGCCATGATCCCTCGCGCGGGGGACACGAAGTCGATGACGTGATCGGCGGGGGGATGTTCCTCGCGCTCGGTCACCTCGCTCGCCCCGAGGCTCCTCAGGTAGGCCTCGTCGATCGACAGGGCCGGCGCGATCACCGTCGCGCCCGCCGCGACGCACAGCTGAATCGCGAAGGCGCCCGCGCCGCCGTTGGCACCCTCGATCAGCACCCGGTCGCCGCGCTTGAGGTTGAGCGACTCGACATAGACGAGCGCGAACAACCCCGCGAGCCCGGCCGCGCCCGCCTCGGCCATGCTCAGCGTCTTGGGCTTCGGCGCGACGAGCTCGCCCGGCACGATCCGTTCGGCCCACGCGCCGCCCCACACCACGCCGAAGACCTCGTCACCGTCTGCGGTGACGCCCGCGAAGTCGTGCCCGAGCACGCCCTGGGTGAAGCGGTCGATGTTGTTGACCGATGTGGCCCGCACGGCGATCACGTCGCCGGCCGGCTCCGGCAGGTCGTCGACCAGCTCGGGGCCCGCGACCCAGCCCTTCATGCGCGTCCTCGGGCCGCTCGCCGGCCAACGTCCGTAGTGAAGAACATGGCCCAAGTGAACCAGCCGTTGATGGCGAGCGCGGTCAGCGTGGGAACGTCCTGCGGCAACGAACCGGACTTCTGGCAAGTCAATTCGCTCGTCAGAAGTCGCTGCAAACAGCGTCCTTGACGGTCACGAGGGAGCGCGATCGTGCCGTGGTGCTCCGCTTCTTGGGCCCCGCCCCTTGACCGCCATCTCGCCACTCGGATACGAACGTGGCCGCGCCAAACCGGAGTGACCAGCCCGACAGGGGGGCGAACTTCTCCGGCCGGCACCTACAGGGGAAGTGCCATGCGAACGGCGGAAAGCGATAGGGGGCGATCGATGAGCAGACGACGCGTTGTGGTCCTGCTGGGTGGGATGGCATCGGCGCTGGCCGTGATGCCGGCGCAGGCGTCCGCGGGCGTGTACACCGTGGCGAACTGCGCCGCGGACCCGAGCCGCTACACGACGGAGGCGTTCCGCTTCTTCGCGACGCGCAGGATGGGGGTCGACGAAGGCATGTAACCCCCAGGGCAAAGGGTCGCGCGGGATTCGTCGTGGGCAACAAGGTGCGGCGCGGGCAGCACGTCAAGCGCGGCGCGTACGCGGTGCAGACGCATCGACGCGCCGCCCGGAACGCATTTCGTCGAGTACCGCTGGGCGGGCGAGCCGAGGCGCACCGACTGTCGGTTCGCGATTCAGATGTGGGCCGATGCCCCTGGCGATGAAGCCGATCCCGCTGCTGAACGTGCGAGCCAACAAGAAGTGCCCGCGACCCAAGCGCGCGCAGCTCAAGCAGATGCCGCAGACGGCGTATTCCGTGGCCGGCGCGACCCGCATCGTGCACCGCGTGATCTGCGTGGGCGGCGGCGGACGCCAGTCGTGCTCGACCGCGGGCAACAACCAGCTCAGGACCTATCGCGCGGAGGCGAGCTCGAGGACACGACGCCACCGGTTGTGACGGCACGCGCGTCGACACGCCGCTGACCCGCGGCGAGTGGGTCAAGGGCGAGCAGCCGCTGAACTACGCCGCGAGCGACAACGTCGGCGTTCGCGTCGCCGAGGTCGTCGGCGGCGGAGGTCGGCCGGAAGTCACGACACGTCCGTGCGTCATCGCGAGCGCCGCCATGTCGCCAGCCAATCCGCAGCCGACGTTCGGCAACCAGATGCCGTGCCCGAACGGTGCGGGTCGTCATCACGGCGCTGACGGATCGACTCGGTCGAGGGCACGCAAACCGCTCATCGGTGCGGGCGCAGGACCCAGCGGGGAACGTCGGCGAGTCCGCGCCCGTGACCGTCCGCATCGACCGGACCCCTCCGAGCCGCGTCGACGTGGCCGTCGAGGGCGGGGACGCGTGGCGCAGCCGGAACGACTTTGCGGTCGCCTGGAGCAATCCGGACGAAGGCGACCGCGCACCGATCGTCGCGGCGGTCCACAAGCTCTGCCCGGCCGCCGGCGGCGACTGCGCTCGCGGTGAGTACGTCGCTCCGGGCGTGGCTCGCCTCGCCACACCCGTCCCGGGTCCGGGAGCCTGGACCGTGTCGCTGTGGCGCCGGGACGCGGCGGGCAACGAGGCCGAGTCGATGGCCTCGGTCCCGGTGACGCTGCGCTATGACCCCGATGCGCCGCAACTCGGGTTCGAGCCGACGTCCCCGAGCGATCCGACGCTCGTGGTGGTGAAGGCGACCGATGCCGTCTCCGGCGTGGCGGACGGCGGCATCGAGATCAGCGCCGCCGGTTCCGGCGTGTGGCAGACGCTGCCCGTGCAGCGTCAGGGCGATCAGCTCACCGCCCGCATCGACGACGCGGGGCTGGCGCCCGGTGCCTACGAGCTACGGGCGCGAGCGGTCGACCAGGCCGGCAACGAAGCATCGAGCGGTCTGCGGCTGGACGGCCAGCCCATGGTCCTCAATCTGCCGCTGCGCGTCGTGTCGGCGCTCCAGACGGCGTTCGGCCGCGAACGGGTCACGCGCGAGCGCGTCCGACGCAAGGGACGCACGCGGACCGTCGAGCGCCGGGCGATCGTGCAGACGCAGGCGGCACGGGTGCTGTTCGGCGAATCGGCGCAGGTCGGCGGCAAGCTCGTGGCCCCGGACGGAACCGGGATCCCAGGCGCGAACGTCAACGTGGTCGCGGTCTCGCCGCTGGGCGCCGAAGAGGTCATCGCGACCTTGCAGACCGGCGCCGACGGCAGCTTCGGCTACACCGCGACCGGCGTCGCCAACCGCACCTTGCGGTTCGCCTACGCCGGCTCTCCCGGGATCCTTCCGGCGCAGAGCGAGCTGGCGATGACGGTGCCGGCCAGCACCGAGTTGCGGGTGAACCGGCACAGGCTCCGTAACGGGCAGACCGTGATCTTCCGCGGGCCCGTGCGAACCGGTCCGTTGCCACCGGAAGGGAAGCTGCTGGAGATGCAGGTCCGTCAGCCCGGGCCGGTGGCAGACGTTCAAGACGGTACGCAGCGACGCGGCCGGCCAGTTCGAGGTCCGCTACACGTTCCGGCGCACCTCGGGCGTCGTTGACTACCGGTTCCGGGTGCGGCTCCCGGCAGAGGCCGGCTACCCGTTCACGGCGGGTGTCTCGCGCGTGGTGACGGTCAGGGTGAGGGGCCGGTGATCCGCCTCCGCGAAACTCTGCGGGGGCTGCGGGGTCAACGCAGCAGGCCCGTCGAAGGAGATCACGTGTTCCGCTCGCTCCGCTCTCGTCTTACCTACGCCAACGTGATGTCGACGCTGGCCGTGTTCATCGCGCTCGGCGGGTCCTCGTACGCCGCGGTGAGCCTCAACGGCCGAGACCTCAAGCACCGTTCGGTGCCCGGCACGAAGATCAAGCGCAACGCGCTCACCGGGGTCGAGATCCGTGAGTCCAGGCTGGGGCGCGTGCCGTGGGCGGCGTATGCGGATCGTTTGAGCCCGGAGGCGACGCAGCAACTGCTCGACAAGTGCCCGGCGGACACGTTCCCGGCGGCCGGCACGTGCATCGAGGAGACTCCGCGTGCAGCCCGCGTCCGTACGGGTCAGCGGTTCAGGAGTGTCAGTACGTCGGAACGCCGCAAGGGCCCGGTCGTCGGCTCCCGACGCACGGTGAGCTTCATGGCAGCGCTCGCGCGCGTAGACCTTGCTCCCGGGGGCGAGTTGACGTCGAACGTGTACCCCTCGAGCCAGTACCCCGGTGAGCTCGACGTGCTGTACGTGACGACCAAGAGGGGCGCGCGTGGGGCTGACGGTGAACCGCGGCGAAGGCGCGAAGGCGTTCCGCTGCGTGACGGACCCGGTCAACTGAGATGGCGAGTGGAGGCGAAAGATGAAACCGTTGAAGGACACACGAGCTGGCTCTGCCGCATCTGTTTGGCGGAGGGACTGCTCGGTCGTCGCGCACAAGCGGTGTCGACTGCGGGCGTTCTCGCCGTGGCCTCGGTCGCGCCCCCTGCTGCGTTCGCGCAGCAGGGTGCCGTGGACGGATCCGCGGTGTCCGACACGCGCTGTCGACTTCGACCCGGCGGCGACGCTGACGATCTCGCGCAGGAGGTCAGCGACGCACCCGAGCCGGCCGTCGGTGTCGGACGCCGCGCAGCGGAGCAGGTCGACCGTCGCCGAGCCGAGGCTCCGGGTGCCGAAGCGCCGGTCGCCGAGGCCCCACGAGAGCGCGGCCGACGATCCCGGAGACCGCGGACCCCGAGCCGACCCGGAACCGGAGGTCCCGGCACCTTCGCCGGAGGGCGTGCCGCCGGCGCCGGTCGCGACGGCGGAACCGGCGCCCCCGCTCACGGCCGAGTCCGCCCCGAACGACGAGGACGTCGTCGAGCCGCGTCCCGCCAGGCGCAGCAAGACACAGCAGAGCCGCAAGGCGCGCACGACGCCGCGGGTGGTCCCGGCGGCGCCGCCCGCCGCCCAGCCGGCGACGCCGGCCGCCGGTCAGTCGGAGGCGCCGCCGGCCGTCGCGCCGACGGTGGTCGCCACGACGCCCGCTCCGGCCGCGGCTCCCGCGCGCCATGCGGCCCGCGCCACCGGTGGCTGGCATGTCATCCAGCGCGGCGAGTCGCTGTGGTCGATCGCGGCGGAGCGCCTGGGGAGCGGCGCGTCGACGGCGAGCATCGCCGCAGAGGTCGAGCGCCTGTGGGCGCTCAATCAGGACCGGATCGGGACCGGCAACCGCGACGTGGTGCTGGCCGGCACGAGGATCAAGCTGTAGGGAGTCCCGGGGCGCCTCGGCGCCCCGGCCCTATGCCGTCTGCGGGCTGCGGCCGCGCTCGCGGACCCAGAGCCCGATGCGGCCGCGGAAGAGCTCGAGGAACTGCTCGTGCTCGTGTGGCGGATACGTGGCGTGGATCGTCTCGACCAGCAGCCGGTCGAAGTCCGCCGAGGACACCCAGTCGAGCATCAACTCGTCGACGTGCTTGAGGGACGTCGCGCAGAACTCGGTGTACTCCTCGACCTGGAAGTGCTCGTCGGCCATCCGCCGGTACTCGGCGAGCTTCTCGCGGTAGCTGAGGTCCTCGCGATCGCCGACCTCGAAGTAGCGGCGCGTGTCCATGTCCACCACGCGCGAGTCGCGGCCGGTGACGCTGCAGAAGATCGTCCACTTCAGGAGCGCGGAGATCGCCCACGGGAAGTAGTAGTGCAGGGACGTCAGGGCGACGTCCGGCGAAGCGTTCGCGTAGTCGATCGGGTGCGCCTCGGCGCCGCGCACGAGCGTCTCGCAGGAGTTGAACTCCCAGCGGAAGAACGCGTTGATCAGGCGCGAGATCGTGATGATCTCCTCGCCGGTCTCCTCGGTGAGGAAGCCGTGCGAGATCTTGTAGCGGTTGTGCATCGGCTGGTCGGGCTGGAAGTCCATGACCATCGTCTCGGCCCCGATGCTCAGCGACCGCGCGAAGTGGTCGAAGCCCTCGATCGACTCCTGCAGGTGCATCAGCCGCTCGCCGGACTCGTTGTAGGCCTCCAGCAGCTGCTCGTGGTTCTTGATCCGCGTGACGCCGACCCACTGGCCGCCGTCGTAGGGCTTCATGAACAGCGGATAGCCGATGTTGGCCGCGATCGCGCCGAGGTCGAACGGCAGGTTGTACTTGGCCGCGGTGTACTCGAAGCGCGTGTTCTCGGGCGGGTTCTTGTGCGGCACCAGCACGGTCTGCGGCACCTTGATCCCGAGCCGGATCATCGCCGCGTAGGCCGCGTGCTTCTCCATCGCCTGGAACGTGAACGGCGAGTTGAGCAGGTACACGTCGTCCATCAGCGCGGCCTTCTTGAGCCACTCGCGCGGGACGAAGTACCACCACGCGAGCCGGTCCACGACGAGGTCGTAACGGGGCTTGTCGCGCAGGTCGAACGGCTCGATCGTGATCCGCTCCGAGCGCACGTGGTGCGTCGTCCCGCCGTGCTTGACCGGCCCCACCCGCTCCAGCAGCGTCTCGAAGGCCCGGGGCCAGTCCTCCTCGGTGCCGAGCAGGAGGCCGATCAGGTGCGTGGGGTCGGACATCAGCAGAACCTCGGGAGGTGGTGGGCCAGCTGGGCGCGCCAGGAGTGCCAGTCGTGGGGGACGTCGTACCCCCACAGGTCGAGCTCGTGGCGGATTCCTTTCTCGGCGAGCATCCCGGCGAGTCGCCGGGTGGATTGCAGCGACCCGGTCGTGTCCTCCCACTGCCCCTGGCCGCAGACCAGGAGGAGGCTCAACTGGGACCGCAGCCATTCGAGGTGGTCGCCGTCGAGGTGCCCGACGTAGTCGATCGGGTTGTTGAAGTAGGTGGCTTCGCCGCGATGGCCCCAGGCGCCCCAGGTGGATGGGTCGTAGTTGCCCGAGAGGCAGATGGCGAGCGGGAACAGGTCGGCCCGCTTGAGTGCGAAGTTCGCGGCGTGGAAGGCGCCGAGGCTCGCACCCGTGGTGATGATGTCGCCGCCGGTCTCGTTCTGGATGAACGGCACGACCTGATCGAAGATCCACGACTCGTAGCGGCCGTGCTCGCGCGCCCGGTCCTCCAGCGAGAGCTGGCGGTTCGACCACGACGCGGCGTCGAACGAGTCCACGCAGTACACCTTCACCCGGCCGCCGTCGATCAGCTCGGCGATCGCGCCGATCATGCCGTTGTCGCGCCAGTCGTAGGCCCTGCCCGCCTCGGACGGGAAGACCAGCAACGGTCGCCCGTAGTGCCCGAAGACCGCGACCGTGCCGGCGGTGCCGATCGTGTGCGAGTACAGCTCGTGGTGGGCGTGGTTCATCGGGTCCAGGCGCGTTTGAGCAGCGTGGTCAGGTACGGGTCGAAGGCATCTCGCCAGCCGACGTAGTTGTGCATATCCAGGACCTCCACCAGGGACACCTCGTATCCCTGCGCGTCGAGGGACCGCGCCATCGCGCGGTTGTTGGCCGCATTCTCCTCTGCCTTGCCCACAGTGACCGTCACGGGCACCGGGAATGCGTATTCGCCGTCGCGGCGCGTGTCGCGCACGAACCGCGTGATCCGCGTGTAGCGGCTGAACCCGCTCTCGTGCCGGTCATAACGCGGGACGAAGAACGAGCCGGACTGCAGGAACAGCGCCGCGAACGCGCGCGGGTATCGCCGCTGCGCGTGCAGCATCGAGAGTGCGCCGAGGCTCGCTCCCATCGCCACCGGCGCGCCGATCACCCCGAACGCGGCCCGGAGCTCGGGCAGGACGTCCGTGTCGAGCACGCGGCTGTACGCGGCGCTCGCCGAGTACCAGTTGTTGCGGTCGCCGGGTTGCAGCAGCGCCACCCGGAACGGCGGCACGACACGGCTCGCGATCATCGCTCCGGCGTATCGCGTGAGCGAGGCGAGCGCGTCGTACTCCGGGCCGTCGTTGGCCAGCAGGAGCCGCAGCGGCGTGCCGGGCGGCGCGTTCGCGGGCGACCACACGCGCACGGGGACGTTCGCGCCCAGGCCCCGGCCACGGACCTCGAGCTCGTCGTAGCGTCCCGGCACCGTCTCGGCCTTCAGCCACTCCGGTGGCGCGTAGCCCGGCAGCTCCAGCACGGACTTGTCCCCGAAGGCCCCCGGCGTGCGCTTGTCGTTGCCCGGGTCGAGGATCCACTCGGTCCCGCCGCCCTCGTGATCGACCTCGAGCTTGTACTCGAGCCGCAGCACGTCCGGCAGCTCCACCTCGAGCTTCCAGCCACCGTCCTCGCGCGCGAACGATCGCTCCTCGTGCGTCAGGTGCAGATCACTCGCGAGACGCACCGCGGAGAAGGCTCCCCCCGGGTCGTCGAGTCGGAGCACGACCGTCATGGCGCCGACACCCTAGTACGCGTCCCCCGCGCGGGGGTGGCCCGCATGGGGTGGACGAGCGGCGGCGCCGAAATCTCAGGTGAGCTCGACCGCGCGGTGCGTACTCCTCCGTGTGCGCGCCGCCCGGTCGGGTACTACTCCCGCGTGAACGCTTCGACCATCTCGATCGTCGACGCCGACCCCGACCTCGCCGAGCAACTCGACGACGAGGCCCTCGAGCGGGCACGGCACCAGGCGCTGACCCGCGTGCAGCGGCTCTCGGCCGGCGAGTGGAACGTGGCCGACGCGCTCGAACCCGACGTGCACCACCGGGGCTTCCTGGTCGTGTCCGGCCTGCTGTCACGCGAGGTGAACGTGCTCGGCCGCCACTGCATCGAGCTGATCGGCCCGGGCGACGTGATGCGGCCGTGGAGCTGGGACGACGCCGGCTCGCACGTGCGCGCCGAGGTCGGCTGGGAGGTGCTCGAGCCGACGCGGCTGGCCGTGCTCGACCACGCGCTCGTCACCCGCATCAACCCGTGGCCGCAGCTGGGCGTGGAGCTCTTCAACCGCGGCACGCGGCGCGCGCATCACCTGGCCGTCGCGCTGGCCATCGCCCATCACAACCGCGTCGAGGACCGGCTGCTGCTCACGCTCTGGCATCTCGCGGAGCGCTGGGGGAAGGTCACGCCGGACGGCATCCTCGTGCCGCTTCCGCTCTCGCACGAGCGCCTGGCGAGCATCGTCGGCGCCCACCGCCCGTCCGTGACGACGGCGCTGGGCGCGCTGAACAAGGCCGGCAAGCTCAGCCGCCGCGACGACGGCGACTGGCTCCTGCACGGCGAACCGCCCGAGAAGCTCCGCCACCACAAGCTGGCGGCGGCGCTCTCCTAGAGCACGAGCGACTTCGCGGTCGTCTCGTTGACCGTGTAGTAGAGGCGCTCGCCGAACCAGTGCGAGTTGCTGGAGACCGCGAGGTTGGTGACGTCGGCGCCGTCGGCCTCGAGCGTGCGGTCGCCCTTGCCGTCGACGATGCGGGACTTCTTCCAGCACGTGTAGGCGATGCCGCCGTTCTTGAAGAACACGGCATCGATCACGCCGTAGAAGTCGCCGGACGACACCTGGTCGCAGGGCTTGGTGTTGAAGACGGCCTTGTACTTCTGGGCGTCGTAGGTGGCCGCGATCCGCGACTCGCTCACGCCGCCCTCGAACTCGCGGATGGCGCCGATGTAGCGGCCATCGATGATCTCGAAGTGGTCGCGCTCGATCGAGTCCAGGCCGAAGTCGCGGGACTGGAAGAGCGTGAAGCGGCGGCCGGTGCGTGGTCCAGCAGCCGTAGATGCGGTCACGGCGCGTCTCGGAGTTCTGGGGCTTCTCCTTGACGGACACGACGCGCACCTTGCCGGAGGCGGCGAGCAGCGTGGCTCCCTCGCGCTGGCAGCTCTTGGGCGCCGCTTGAGCGGTGGTCGCGAGGCCGGCCGCGAGGGCGAGTGTCAGTACGGCGATCGAGCGAATCATGGGATCGATGTTCGCCGCCGCGAGGGGCGGCTTGCCTCACCTTGAGGTGGTGTCTGCATCCACCTTCCGCTCGAGGAGGCCTGAGACGACGGCCGCAGGGCGTCCTGTCGCGACGTGGCATGGTGTTGAACGTGCTCGCCGTCGGATGGCTCGCCTTCGAGACCGTCAACATCCCGGATCTCGCCGCTGCGAGGCCGCATGGCCGCTGATCTCGCGATCCTCGAGGCCTGGGTCCGCACGCTGGATCCGGAGCGGCCGTTCACGCACGCGGTGGCCATGAAGGACGGGGTGATCGTCGCCCTCGGAGACGATGTGCGCGCGGCGTGCGACGGCAAGACCGAGGTGATCGACGCGCGCGGCGCCGCGCTCATCCCCGGCCTCGTGGACTCGCACATGCATCCCTTCTGGGGCGCCGAGCTGGCTCGTGGCGTGGATCTGCGGGCCTGCCGGACGCCCGCGGACACGCTCGTCGCGTTGCGCGCGGGGAAGCCGCAGCGCGGCTGGCTGTTCGGCTGGGGGTTGGACTACGACGCGGCGCCGACGCCCGCGGAGATGGCGGACGCGCTGCCCGGCGTGGCGGTGGTGGTGCGGATGATGGACCTGCACACCGCGCTCGCCACCCCCACCGCGCTGCGCTGGGCGCAGGTGACCGGGCCCGTGGAGTTCCCGGACAGCTCCATGGTCGTGGTGGACGAGGACGGCGTGCCGACGGGAGAGTTGCGCGAGGGCGCCGCGCAGGACCTCGTGCTGCGTGCCGGGCCGCGCATGCGCTGGCCGGAGCTGCGCGCCCGGCACGTCGAGATCTTGGGCGAGCTCAACGCGCTGGGGCTGACCGGGGCGCACGTGATGGACGGCGACCCGGCCACGCTCGAGCTGCTGCGCGACCTCGAGGGCACCGACGAGCTGTCGATGCGCCTGCGGATCCCGCAGTGGATCACGCCGGAGCTGGACGACGCGGCGATCGAGGAGCGGATCAAGCTGCGCGACGCGCGCGGGAAGCTGTGGAGCGGCGGCGTGGCCAAGTTCTTCGCCGACGGCGTGATCGATGCCGGCACGGCCTGGCTCGAGGCGCCCGACACCCACGGCGAGGGGATCACGCCGTTCTGGCCCGACCCGGAGCGGATGGCGGCGGTGATGACGCGGTTCGCCGAAGCCGGGTTCCAGCTCGCGACGCACACGATCGGCGACGCCGCCGTGCGCTTCACGCTCGGCACCTACATCCGTGCGGGCGCGGCGGACGGCGTGCGCCATCGGCTCGAGCACCTGGAAGCGCTCCCGGACGACCTCGTGCAGGCCATCCCCCGCGCGGGCGTGGTCGCCTCGATGCAGCCCGTGCACCTGAGCGCGCTGCGCGGCGACGGTTCCGGCAACTGGAACGAGCGACTCGGACCGGAACGGGCGGCGCGCGCGTTCCGCATGCGCGACCTGCTGGACGCGGGCGCGATCCTCGCGCTCGGCAGCGACTGGCCGGTGGCCGACGCCGATCCGCGCCGCGGCCTCGCCGCCGCGCAGGTCCGCGAGGTCATCCCGGAGCAGGCGATCACGGCCGAGGAGGCGCTCGCGGGCTACACGACCGTGCCCGCGCTCGTCGCCGGCGAAGCCGCCGTGGCCGGGCGCATCCGCGTGGGCATGCGCGCCGACCTGACCGGGCTGGGTGTGGACCCGATCAACGCGCCGCCGTCGGACCTGCCGGACAACCCGGTGTGGCTGACGGTGGTCGGTGGGCGCGTGGCGTTCGCGGACGAGGCCGTGAGGCCTGGAACTCGGCCGGCCTCATTCGCCCACGGCTGATCAGCTTCGGACATCCCGCCCTGCTCGGTCTCGCTCAGCCATCGCTCGACCGCTTGCGGGGTCGTCGGCGATCTGGGTCCAGTTCGGGCCGCGAGCCTACTTCTGAACGACCGCCTGCGAACAGCCCCGGTGCGGGGCGAGCCGGTCGGCCTGCTCCTGGACGTCGACGTCGGCGCCGTCGAGCGTGACCTCGAGCGTCTTGCCCTTCTTGCGGGCGCGCCACAGGGCGACGGCCTTCCCGTCCTGCGTGACCACGCCGGCGCCGCCGACCGCCTTCCACACCTGCTTGCGCCACGCCGCGTCCGGCACGAGCGTCTCGCGGTCGCGGCGCTGGAGCTGGGGATCGCCAGGGCCGAGCAGGCGGACGCCCTTCAGCTCCTCGCTGCCGCCCTTCGCGCGGCTGAGCTCCCACAGCGCCTGCGCGTGAGGCTTGGCCAAGCCCGACCACTCGGCGAAGTGCGCCGCGCTCGATTCCCCGTAGAAGTGCTTGTAGCGCTTGACGAGGTCCCGCCCGGCCTCGTCGCGCGACGGCGGGTCCCACTTCACCAGTTGGTCGGTGCGCGAGAACTCGGGCTGGCGCCCGACCCGGCCGGAGATGCACAGCCGCCCGTGGAGCCCGGCCATGATCAACAACCCGCGCCGCGCGTGGTGGCTCTGGCAGCCGTCGCACCACGGCAGCAGCGACTTCGGCAGCTTGTGGCGGAGCTCCTCGTGCAGGTCGTCGCGGCTCAGCGCGCGCCCGTCGAGCGCGTCGCTGATCGCCTCGATGGCGAGCTCGGGACCGTCCTCGTAGTCGCCGAGGGCGTTCTTGAGCGAGCAGGCTGAACTCGGAGGCGTCGGCGGGGAGCTGCGCGGTCGCGTACGCGGCGACGTCGCCGGCGGGCACGATCGCGGTCGCCGACCGCGCGTTGTAGAGCGCGACCACGGTCCGCTCCTCGTAGATCGCGCGGTCCAGCCAGCCGACCTCCACGTCGCCACGGGCCACGAGCGCCGTGATCGCGGCTCCCGGCGGGGAATCCTGCACCGCCCACGTCTCCAGCACGTCCGTCATGCCGGAACGGGTACCACGTCTTCAGATGCGGCGATGCGTCCTCTTGCTCGCGCTCGCGCTGGTGGCCTGCGCGCGCCGTCCGGACCGCGAGCCAGCTGGCCTCAGCCAGGCGACGCCTGAACCTAAAGAGGGACAGGCCCTCTTTAGGTTCGGGCGAGGGCCCAGCGCAGCGACCAGCCGGCCACGAGATCGGCGGGGAGGACGAAGCCGCCGTCCGGCGGCTCCCACTCGGCCACGAGCGCATCGACCAGGTCGGTGCGGACGAGGTGGCCGGGGAAGGCGTCGAGCAGCATGGCCTCGGCCACCTGGCGGCGCGTGGCGGATTCGAGCCGCGTGTCCGATCCCTCGTCGGTGAGGACGCGCAGCGTCCAAGTACCGGCGGCAGTGGCGTTGCCGACGTAGAGGCGACCGGCGAGCTGGGCGGGCGGGCGGAGCGCGATGGCTGACATGCCCCCAGCCTCCTCACCACACGTCAGAGCGAGCTATGCGCAAGCTGGGAGGTTCCTGAGGAGCGCCAACGCGCCAACTCGGGAAACTGGGCTCAAGGTCTGCGCCCGACCTGCCGATAACACGAGAGACGAGCCGCCCACGGGGCGGCTCAACTCGTTCAGGGCCTCGTCTTGAAAGACTCGGTCCCGGGCCCGCGCGGAGATGCGCGCCGGGCGCCCGCGATGGTCCAGCACGGTGCCCGACGGCACGTCGTCGTCCAGCAGCAGTGAGGTGAGCACGGCGCCCGACCGCTCGGGCGTCGAGGCGAACGGCAGGCGGCTGATGAGCGGCGAGAACGTGCTGAGCATCCGTTGCGCCGGCGCGGGATAGTCGCGAGCGAGCCCGGTGGCCGGCATCAGACCCGGGTCGATCGCCGTGACCCGAACGTCCGGGCGCGTCCGCGCGAGCGCCAGCGTCAGTGCGGTGGCGAGCAGCTTGGTGCCCGCGTACCGGCTTCGGCCCGCGCCCGAGCCCCCGACCTGCGTCTCGCCGCGGGCCATCGCCGCCACGCCCGCCTCCGGCGGCGCCGGAACGCCCGTGCGCTGTGCAGGGTCGTGCGTCGCGGAGCCGACGAACACGACCCGGCGCGGTGCACGACGTCGAGCAGCGCCACTCAGCTGATGTGCAGCGCGACCCGGTCCTCGCGGCTGCCGCCCCTGACTCGCTCCACGCCCATGATCACGCGGTACTCGACCCCGTAGGCCGCTTTGAAGGCCTGCTCGAGCCGTTCGTCGTAGACGCCGATCCGCGCGCTGCCCTCGAACTCCGGAGCGCCGTCGTCAACGGCGCCGAAGCGTCCGCACGGCCGCAGCGTCACGCGCGACTCCCGGCGCACCCGCTTGACCTTGCCGCTGTCACCGGGCGTCATGACCACCAGGCCCGGCCCGTCGGGATCGGCGATCACCCACACGGGCGTCGACACGCCCTCGCCCGAGCGGCGAAAGGTCGTGAGGGAGACGAACGACGCGGCGGCGAGGTCGCGCAGGGAGGAAGACTGGAGCGTCACGCCCTTCCTACGGCTCAACCGCCAAACTCGATGACGTGACCGGACCCCTTCAGCCCACCTCCACCCGTGCCGGCGTCGGCATCGTCGTGCGCCGCCCCGACGGCCGCATCCTCGTCGGCCGCCGAGTCGCCGAGCCCGGCCGTCCCCTCGCCATCCCGGGCGGCAAGCTCGAAGGCGGCGAGACGATCGAGGCCTGCGGCCTGCGCGAGCTGGCCGAGGAGACGGGCATCGTCGCCGACGAGGGCCGGGTCTTCGCGGCGGCGCTCGACCACGGCTGGCTCGTCGCCGGCGTCCTCGTCGAAGTCGCCGACGCCGACCCGCAGGTGCTGGAGCCGGACAAGTTCAGCGACTTCGCCTGGATCGATCCCACCGACCCGCCCGAGCCACTGTTCCCACTCAGCGCCGCTCTGCTCGGGCACCTGTAGGCAAGGATCGCCCCGCGGCCGAAGCCGCGGGGCGATCACGAGCGGTCAGCTCAGCGCTTGACGCGGACCTTCAGCGTGAGCGTCTTGGTCGGGATGCCGGTCCCGCTCACGCGGACGCGGACCGGCGTGGTCTTGCCCCGTGCCGCGCGCTTGATCCGGACCGCGACGTTCACGGTCTGGCTCTTGCCCGCCGCGACGGTCACCGTGCGGCACTTGGCGCCCGAGAGCGAGAGCCGCTGGCGGGCGGTCTTGGTCGCCAGGTCCGCGCACACGCGGATGGCGCCGGACGCCGCGGTGCCCGTGTTGCGCACCCGCACGCCGAGCGTCGCCCGGGACGCGCGCCGCGCGACCGTCACGGTGCTCTTGACCGCCGAAGCGCTCACGTTCGGCTTGCGCGAGTCCGGGGTCGGCGGACGGCGGGAACGGCCCGGGCAGCGGCGTCACATTGGGCCCGGGACCCGGGTCCGGAGCGGACGGCGGCGCGACGGTGACCGTCTGTGTCTTGGTCGCCTCCCGGTTGCCCGCACGGTCCACCGCTCGATACTGGACCGTGTACGTCCCGGGGGTCGTGAACTGGAACGCGACCTCGAACGGGTCCTCCTCGTCCGTGTTCGCGAGCCGGGTCACCCCTGCGCCCTCGCTGCCGTCGGCCGGCAGCGTGCTGTTGACGGCGTAGTCGATGTAGGCGACGCCGCTGGCGCTGTCAGAGGCCGACAGCGTTCATCGTCGCCGCGACCGTGCCGTCGCGGTCGACCGTGGCCGTGGTGGTCGGCGCGGCGGTGTCCGGGCGCGGCGCCCCGACCTCGACCGTCCCGACCATGCCGTCCAGTTCGTCGCGCCGGGGGGCGCGGTGGCGTGGAGCTGGCAGTAGAACGTCCACGGTGCCCTGCTGGTCGAACTGGTAGGTGACGGGCGGGCCGCCGGCGGGGATGACGCGAAGTCGCCGACGCGCACGCCCTCGGTGAGTCGGGTCGTCGCCGGGCCGGACGACGAAGAGGTTGTGCGCCGCGTGCTGGCCGTGGATCGAAGCGCCAGGTCACCGTCTCGCCTTGGGGTGCGCGGATGTGCGCCGGGCTCCACAGGTTCTGGCCGCGCGCGTCGAGGCGTAGACCGTCGTGACGTCCCGGTTCTCGACCGTGAACGTGAGCGTCTTGATCGCGCCGACGTTCCCGCCTTGTCCGTCGCGCGGTACTGGATGAGATGCTCGCCGACTCGGCGACGTGAGGTCGACCACGAAGGGCGAGGCGTGCCCGGTGTTGTCCCGCTTGGTCCACGCGCCGCTAGTTGCCCATCCGGTACTCGAGGGACGCGACGCCGCGTGCCGGCGTCCGTCGCCGACAGCGCGACCGCGCCGGCGCGACGACGTGGTCTCCGGCGCCTTGCCGTTGATCTTCGCCGACGTGGTCGGGCGCGTCGAGGTCGTCGCCGCAGTTGGCCGTGTCCGGGGTGAAGTGGACGTGGTCGAACGCGGCCGTGAGGTTCCACGGACCGTTCTGCTGGCCGCCCGCGTACGGGCCGATCAGCACGCCGGCGCCTTCACGCGCCGGGGTGGTGTTGACGGGCCGCGAGCCGGAGTGGGTCACCCACGCGCCGGGCCGCCCGTTGTCGTCCTTGGCGTACTGGCCGCGAATCGCAGAGCCCTGCCGGTACAGGCGCAGCCACACCGTGTTGCCGTACCCGGCGCCGCTCTCGAGGTTGCTGAACTCGCGCGTCCCGTTGGGCGGGTTGTCCGAGGTCAGCTCGAAGTTGCGCGTGCCGTCGGGGCTGTGGACCGTGTAGCCGAACTTGACGAAGTTGTTGTTGCCCTGCCACAGGTAGAGCCCGGCGCCCTGCCACTCCGTCACGTTGTTGACCGTCACGCGGGTCGTCATGGACCAGTCGCCGTCCGGGACCTGCTGGCCGGCGAAGGACAACGGCCCGTTCTCCGCACCGTCCAGCTCCCACAGCACGGGGAGGATGAGCCTGCCGCCCGTTTGGGTGATCTGGTGGTTCGGGCCGGTGCGCAGCGTCCAGCGCTGAGCAATCGACGTGCCGTCGAACTCGTCCGACCGGTTGAACGTGCAGGAGGCGGCCGGGATCACGGTCACCTCGGTCCGGCCGGTCTCGGACGTGTTGCCCTCGCGGTCGGTCGCGCGGTACTCGACCGTGTAGACGCCGGAGCCCTCGAGTGGGACGGACACGACGAACGGGTCGCCGCCGGAGGTGTTCTGGCTCGCCTGCCACGCGCCGCCGTCGACGCGGTGCTCGATCCGTGAGGTCCCGGCGACGCCGACGTCCTGCGCCGACAGCCGCACCGTGGCGCTCCCGACGTAGCGGTTGCCGGGACCGCTGCGGCCCTCGACGGTCGCGGTCACCTTCGGGCCTTCGGTGTCCTCCGCGTCACCGACGTAGTCGATGCGCATGAGCAGGCCGTTGCCGGCTTGGTCGCCGCGGCCGCCGCCGGGCCAGGAGGCCGTGTAGAGCGCGCCGTCAGGGCCGAAGCGCGTGCCGAGCGCGAACGAGGCCGGGCCGGAGCCGAGCGTGCTGGGCGCGATGAACGGGTTGGCGCCGAGCAGCGTGTCGTCGGGCTTGAGCTTGGCCTCGGTCCACCAGTTCATCGAGCGGTTGTAGACGAGCCAGCTGCCGTCGAAGTAGGCCGGCCACTTGGTCTCGGACGTGTTGTCCGGGTCGTAGCGGTAGATCGGGCCGGAGTTCGGCTCCTGCGAGCCGGACGCGGTCGGGATGCCGAACCGCGGTGAGGTGGTGCCGTCGCGCTTGTGCCAGATCGTGGCGGGCACCGCCGGGCCGGGCAGGTTGGCCAGACCGGTGTTGAACGTCGACTCGTTGGGGATCTGCGCGGCTGAGCAGTCGAAGCGCTCGCCGGTCGGGCCGCTCGGGTACTGGAAGCGGAAGTACGTGTTGGCCTGCGAGTTGTCGCCGGTGCAGAACGGCCAGCCGTGGAAGCCGGGCTTGGTGATGTGGTTCCACTCGATGATGCCCGCGGGGCCGCGCGTCGCGCTGTTCGTCCCCGAGTCCGGCCCGTACTCGCCGACCACGACCACGCCGGGGCGCTTCGGGTCCGCGTGCACGGTGAACGGGTTGCGGAAGCCCATCGCGTAGATCTCGGGCTTCGTCTTCTCCGTCCCGACCGGGAACATGTTGCCCGCCGGGATGTCGTACGTCGTGCCCACGCCGGGCACGCCGTCCGCGTTCGCCCGCGGCTTGATGCGCAGGATCTTGCCGCGCAGGTCGTTCGTGTTGGCCGCCGTGTTGCGCGCGTCGTAGCGGTGCTCGTAGCGCTGGTCGATCGGCGTCCAGTTGCGGTTCGCGTCGTACGGGTTGACGTCGTCGCCGACGCCGAGGTACAGGTTGCCCTGCGCGTCGAAGTCCATCCCGGCGCCGCCGGTGTGGGCCGGCCAGTTCGTGGTCGCGCCCTGCGGGCCGCCGTCGCCGTCGGGGGCCACCTTGACCTTCGGGACGCGGATGATCTCCTGCTCGTCGACCACCGCGGTGCCCGCGGCGTTGAGCTCGAAGCGCGAGACCACGTTGTGACCGAGCACCATCCCGGCGCCCGCGTTCGGCCAGTTCAGCCCGTCGCCCCGCGGCGAGTAGTAGACGTAGACGTAGCGGTTCTGGGCGAAGTCCGGGTCCAGCGACATGCCCAGGACACCGTCCTCGGACGCGCCGAGCGCGTCGGCGCGCGTCGGGATCGTCGCCACCACCGCCGTCTGCTGGGTCTTCGGGTCGTACATCCGCACGCGGCCGCTGGAGGTGTGACCGGGCGCGCCGATCTCCGTCCAGTACACGCGCCCGTCGGACGCGATGTCGAGGCTCACGGGGCCGTTGAGGTCGGTCGCGAGCGTCGTGCGGCGGAAGTTGCTCCAGACCGTCGCGCGGCAGTCGTTGTCGTTGCCCGCCAGGCCGGCGGCCCACCGGACGCCGCCCGTCAGGAGCTTGACGAGGTTGCTGGGCTGCCCGGCGACCGGGGTGTAGAGGTTGCCGTAGTGCCCGAGCGAGGTCGCGAACACGCGGCCGCCGTCGTAGTCACGGCACCAGGCCACCGGGTGGTCCTGGCCCATCGCCAGGTTGCCGGGGACGAAGCCGGGCGTGTTCTCGTCGAGCGTCGCGACCACGTGATGGGTCCCGCGCACGCTGCGATTGAACATGTAGAACTCGTCGGCGATCGGGAACTCCATGGGGAGGTCCTTCGTCGCGACGTGGTTGCGGTCGGAGACACGGACGTTCGCGGTCTGCGGCGCGGCCGGATGGCCCGGCATGGTGGACCCGATGGCGCTGTCGCCCATCCCGTCCCACCAGTCCCAGCTGACCTCGCCCGCGCCGATGTCGGTCGCGAGGTGGTTGGCGATGATGCCGCCGCCGGCGTTCGTGAAGCCGCGGATCGCGGCGCGGTCCGTCGCGGACCACAGCGGTCCGGCGGCGCCGGAGCGCCCGTCGTTGCCGCCCGCGTTGAAGAAGAACACCGCGTCGTACCCGGCCAGGTTCGCGTCGGTGAAGATCCGCGGGTTCTTGTCCGGGTGCTGGCACTGCCCGGCCGCGGTGCCGTAGCCGTTGCAGTCCTCCCACGTGCTGTCGATGCCCGCCGCGGTGAGCGCGTCCCGCATCGGGCCGATGCCGCCGCTGATCGCCTCGCTGTGGCGATGGGCGACGGTGCCCGTGTAGATCAACACCTTTGCGGCGGACGCTTCAGCCGCCGCCGCCCCTGAGACAGCGCAGGCCAGGGCAAAGACCCCTAGCCGCGCTCGAAGACCACGCATATAGGCACGCCTCTCATCGGCGCCGCCGGGGCGGCGCGAACAACATCTCTCCTCCGTGCGCGACTCCTGCAGCCGCGCACGCGCGCACCTAATCAGACTCTCATGTCATTTGCGTCGCCAAGCGCCATCTTTTCGCGGATGGCCCACGAAATTGACAGCTGTCTGACAATCCGGCGAAGCGATTCAGCGGAGCGGCGCCGGAATCGAACCGACCCACCGCCGGGTTACGACGGCCCACGAGTTTTGAAGACCCGCTGGGGCACCAGCCCCGGGCCGCTCCAAGCAGCACCCTAACTTGAGCCAAGGAAGTGCCAACGCCGGCGTGGGAGACATTCCCCCATGCCGCCGATCCTCGACATCACCGATCTTGCCGACCGCTCCCGCGCAGCGGAGGCCACGGCTGAGGGTGCGGCGCTGTTCTACGCGTTCGGGAACTTCTGCGCGCTCGCCGCGAAGCCGGACCTCGCGACGCTGCACGCGATGAACGCGCTCAAGGGCCGTCCGCGCGACCAGGTCGGCAGCGTCACGACCACGCCGGAGCAGGGGAACCGGGTCTTCGACTGGGACGCCGTGAAGCTGCCGTGGAGCGCGCTCATGGGCACGATGGCCGATCTGCAGGCGCTCGGGCCGATCGGCTTCCGCGGGCCGGCGGCCGCGCACATCCCGGCGCACCTGACCGTCGACGGCACGGTCCAGCTGATCACGCCGGGTGACAGCTGCCCCTCGAACGGGCTCATCGGCGAGGTGCTGGACCTGATCGGCGAGGAGCTCCTCTACATCACGTCAGCGAACCGCAACCAGCACGACACGCACTACGCGATCGGCGAGATCCGCAAGGAGTTCGGGCACCGCGACGACGTCGTGTTCATCGGCCACCGCAACGAGCGGGCGAACCGGCGCCGCTACCCGCACCATCGCCCGTGCTCGACGTCGATCGTCGGGTTCCAGACGGGCGAGCTCGTGCTCGAGCGCCACGGTTCACTCGACGCGGACCTCATTGCTCGTGTCGCCGCCAAGCACGGGCTGGGGCTCAGCGTGGTCGCTCACGAGCGGCTCCCCGTTCGCCGCTACCGGCATCCGCTCCCGATCACCCGGCGTGCTCGCGCGCTTGCGCTTTAGGCGCCGGCGCGGGCGCTTGACCTTCAGCTCCTGGGCGAGGTAGTAGGAACCGATGACGAAGATCGCGGCGGCGATCTGCGCGCCGATGGTCTCCACCGTCGGGTAGACGCCGAGCCACAGGCCCGGCCAGTACGGGAGTGAGAGGTCGATCGGCGTGATCGGGATCCAGCCCGTGCCCTGCATCGTGCGCGCGGTCTGGCCGACCATCACGACCAGCACGAACCCGATGAAGACGCCGGTGACGATCAGCATCTTCTTGTAGGGCAGCTTGCGCTGGAGGAAGAAGGTGACGGCGCCGACGGCGAACGTCAGCGCCAGCCCGAGGGTCGCGCCTTCCACCACGGTCGCGGTGCCGGCGGAGAGCTGCAGCGACTGCAGGAACAGCACCGTCTCGAACCCCTCGCGGTACACGCTGGTGAGACCGAGGACGAACAGGCCGATCGCCTGCGCGGAGAAGAAGCCGGTCCGTTCCAGCTTCTCGTAGCGCTTGCGCTGGCGGTGGAACTTGGCGATCCACTCGGACCAGTAGACCTTGTGGAAGAACCAGTTCGTGATCAGCAGCAGGACGCCGATGGCGATCAGCCCGACCACCGCCTCGAGCCTCTCGCCGTAGCGCTCCAGTGACTTCAGGAGCGTGATCGCGAGGACCCAGGTGATGATCGAGACGATCAGGCCCGCGAACGCGCCGATGAACACGGGCCGCCGGAGCCGGCGCCGCATCCCGACCATGCTCGCCGTGATCGCGGCGAGGATCAGCACGCCTTCCAGCCCTTCGCGGAAGACGATGATCGCGCTGTTGGTGACGACCGTGGCCTTGTTGGCGGAGTCGCCGAGCGTGGCGGCGGCGTCGCCGAGCTTGGTGTCCAGCGCGAGGCGGGTCTCGCGGATCTCGCGCCGGGGCGCCCGGTTCGCGATCTGGGTGGCCAGGCCGTCCTGGCCGGCGGCGCCGAACCAGATCAGGCCCTCGATGTCGAGCGCGAGGCCTGGGTCGAAGCTGCGCAGACGGCGCTCCGGACCGAACTCGAAGAACGCGTAGGCCTCCAGCCGGGCCTGCTCGGCCTGGCGGTACTGGCCGGCGCCGACGGCGGCCTCCATCCGGTCCAGCGTGAGCGCGATCAGGTCGTAGTCGGACTCGTCGGTCGGCTCGGTCCACGCCTTCGGCATCGCGGCCTTGAGCGCGGTCTCGGCGGTGGCCTCGACCTGTTCGACCTGCTCGTGGGTGGCGACGCCTTCCTTGTTCTTGTTCGCGAACTCGACGAGCTTGCCGAGCTCCGTGATCGCGTCGGCGGCGGTCTGCGTGCGGGCGGCGTCGCGCTTGGCGAGCTGGTCGCGCAGGTCCGCGAACGCGCCGACGGCGCCGGTGCGGAAGGCGACGGCCTCCTGGATCTCGAAGTCGCGCGTGACGTTCGTGTCCTTCACGCCGCGGCCGTACTCCACCGGGACGAGCTCCAGGAACTGCAGGAGCTGCTGGGCGCGGCGGGCGGCCTCTTCCGGCGTGAACGGGGCGGCGGTGAAGCCGGTGAGCGCCTTCTCCGCGGCGTCGATCGTCCCCGGGAGCCCGTCGAAGGCGGCTTGCGCCTGCTCCGCGGCCGGCGCGCCGCGGTCCTCGGCGTAGCGCGGCGCGAGGATCGCGAAGTAGCCCGCGGCCTGGGCGGACGCCTCGGCCTGGCGGGCCGGGAGGTTCTGCTCGATGCCGCGGCGGACGTCGGCGAGCAGCTCCCGCAGGCGCGCCTGGTAGGCGTCGAGGAGGTCCTTCGTCACGGCCTGGGTCGCGGCCTTGGGCGCGAGCGTGCCGCGGCCGAGCTGCTCGAGGGCGAGCGTTCCCTCCGCGCCCGGGCGGGTGAAGCGTGTGGCCGTGCGGTACTCGCGCAGGAGCAGCCAGCGCCGCGCGGTGTCGGCGTCGCCGCGCGCGGCCGCTTCGGTGGTGACGGCGTAGGCGCCGCGGAACAGCCCGGCGCGGACCGTCCCGCGGGCGGCGGCGAGCGCGGCGGAGTCGTCGTCTCGGGCCGCCGTGGCCGCGGCCTGGAGGCCGTCCTCGATGGCTTCGTCGGCGGCGGGATCGGCCTCGGCGATGGTCGACTCGAACTCGCCCGCGTACGCCTTGCGGGCGCGCGCGGCGTCGCTCGCCGCCGCGTCCGTGCCGGAGAGGACCAGCTCGGTCTGGGCGTCGAAGAGGCCGTCGGTGACCGTCCCCGCCGTCTCCCACGGCGCCTGTGCGTGCGCCGCGGGAGCGAGGAAGAGCAGCGCCGCCGTAAGGGCCAGCGCGATCCGCATCTAGGACTCCAGCTTCAGGTTCAGCTTGCCCGCCTGCTGGGACACCTGGCCCGCGATCGCCTCGGCGCGGCCCTGGGCATCCGACCCGAGCGTGTCGGCTTCCTCGGCGGTGAACTGCTTGCCGCCCTCCTCCTCGGTCAGGAGGCGCTCGGCGAAGTCGTGCAGGTCCTTGAGCTGCGTGGCCGTCTGCTCGGCGCCGTCGGGGTCGCTCGCCTCGATGCTCGGCTTGACGTTGTCGTAGATCAGCACGATGCCGCCGAGGATGTCGCGGATGTCCGACAGGCGGGAGGTGGCCACGAAGCCCTTCTCGTCGGCGTCGTTACCCGCGATGAAGCGGGAGTTCTTCCAGGCGGCGAAGTACTCGGACATGGTCGGCGTCATCACGACCACGGCGGTGAACGCGTCCTCCATCTTCGGCTCCCACGCCTTGGCGGCCGCGTCGAGCTCCTGCGCGTACTTGGCGAACTCGGTCGAGGCGGCCAGCATGAACTGCGCGTCGGGCAGCGCCTCGGGGAACGCGACCTTGCCGTCGCCGTCCAGGTCGGGCTCCACGCCCTTGGCCACGAACTTCGGCTCGGTACCGAACGCGGACGTCTCCACGAGCGCGAAGAAGTTGCCGGGCTGCTTGAACTCGCGCCCGTCCTCGGTCTTGAAGCTGAACGGGACCGCGCTCTCCGGATCGGAGCCGTCGCTGCCGGCGTCGATGATCACGTCGAAGTCGGCGAGCTCGGGCACGCCCGCCACGACGCCCTCCATCTCCTCGTAATCCGGGTTGGCCTTGATGTGGTCTTCCTGCAGCTTCGTGACCGCGGCCTCGACCTCGGCGCGCTTGGTCTTGAGCAGCTCCGCGTAGTCGAAGTCGGTCGACTTCGCCAGGTCGTAGTAGGCCTGCGCGTCCGTGTTGAGCGTCCCGACGGACGTCACCAGGCGCTGCGTGTGGTCCAGCAGGTAGGCCTTGATCGCGCCGAGGTCTGCGGACTGGGCGGCGGCGGGCGTGGCCTTGGGGGTTGAGGAAGCGGTGGGCTCTTCGTCCCCTCCACACGCGCTGACGACGAGTGCGAGAAGGGCGAGCGCCACAACGATGATGCGCGACATGGGTCTCCGTATTAGGGGACCCGAATTCCTACCACACCAGTTGGAGAAGTGCTGCCTCCCGTTCGGCGCTCATGTTCGGCGGGCGGTGCTCGGCGCGGTAGTCGCCGATCGCTTCCTCGCCCCCGTTTTCCAACCATGTGCGGATGTCCTGGACGGTTTCGGCGACCGGTCGGGTGGTGAGCCCGGCCTCCTGGGCCTTGGCGGTGGCGATGCGCCACGTCCCCGGATAGGCGTCGGCCGGCAGCCACATCGGGAGCTCCGTCCACGGCTCGACCTCGGCTGCGACGAGCTTCTCGTCGGGGATCCACACGAGCTCGGCGTCCCCGGCCGCGCCGAGGAGCTCGCCCCACGTCGTCTGCCCGATCGGGCCCGTGCCGTTGAACGCGCCGGCGATGCGCTGCTCGGCGAGGTCGAGGCAGAAGCGCGCGAGGTCCCGCGCGTCGATGATCTGCAGCTCCCGGTCGGGGCTCCCCGGTGCCGGCACCGTCCCGCCCGCGGCGATCCGGCGCACCCACCACGGCAGGCGGAAGATGTTGTCGTACGTGCCGACGATCAGCCCCGCGCGCACGGTGGCGAAGCGTCCGCCCATGGCGGCGTGCGCGACGCGTTCCGACGCCGCCTTGCCCTGCCCGTAGCCCTCGCCGTCCTGCCACGTCGGCGAGTCCTCGTCCACCGGCTGCTCCGGCCAGTCCGGATAGGCGTTGCAGCTCGACACGAACACGTAGTGGCCAACGTCGAGTGACGCGCTGGCCTCGACCTGCTCGGGCTCGAAGCCGGACGTGTCGATCGCGGCGTCCCACGCGCGGCCTTTGAGCGGCGTGACGTCGGCGCGGTCGCCGATCACGTGCTCGGCGCCGGGATTCGGCTCGCCGTGGAGCCCGCGGCTGTAGATCGTGACCTCGTGGCCGCGCTCCAGCGCTGCGTTGACCACGTGGCGGCCGAGGAAGACGGTGCCGCCGAGGACGAGGAGCTTCATGACGCGCAACGTATCAGTTGCGCGTCTGCTTACGGCAACCCGTGCTCCAAGGCGCCCTTCACGGAGGCGTCCAGCGCATTCAGCCGGTACAGCGCCAGCGCCTCGGCCGACCCGAACCGGCGCCCCGGCAGCGCGTCCGCCCCGTGGTGGCCCAGCACGCAGTGCATCAAGGCCAACCGCCGGTCGTCCGGCAGCTCGTACCCATCCAACAACCGCTGGCCCAGGACCACATGGCCGAGCAGCCGGCCCTCGTCGGACAACCCGATCTCGGCGCCGTAGGTGAACTCGCGCGTCTTGCCGAGGTCGTGGACCAGGGCGGCGGTGATCAGCAGGTCCGAATTGAGACGCGGGTGGAGCTGGCAGGCCTCCAGGGCCAGCGTGCCCACCGCGACGGTGTGCTCCAGCAACCCGCCCAGGTAGGCGTGGTGCCCGGCGCGAGAGCAGGGCGCGCGGCGCCACTCGCGCTCGCAACGCGCTGTCGCTCAACACACGGTCCAGGAACGCCCGGTAGGCGGGATCGTGGACTTCGCGGGCGAGGTGCTCGAGGAACCCGTCGAGCTCGTCCAGGTCCCGGTAGGCGACCGGGAGGAACGAGGTGGGGTCGGTGGTCTCGGCCTTCGTGACGCCGCGGACCTCGAGCTGGAGCTCGTCGCGGAAGCGCTCGACGCGACCCTCCACCCGCACGAGGTCGCCCTTCTCGAAGCGGCCCGCCAGCACGTCGGCGTCGCGAAAGGCGCGGCCCGCGATCGTGCCCGTCTTGTCGCGGAACTCGAGCGCGAGGTAGGGCGAGCCGGAGCGCGCCGTCAGCCGGTCCTTGCGTGAGCAGGCGAAGACGGCGTCGACGGGGTCTCCCGCGCGGAGTGAGGCGATCGTCGTGATGGCCCCAATACTGACGCGGTACCGTGAACTCATGCAGCCGCTGCGCTGGGAGCGACGCCCCGACGGTCTTCGAGCACCAGCGCTCGTGTGCGCCTTCAAGGGCTGGAACGACGCGGGTGAGTCCGCGACGTCGGCGTTGGCGTTCGTGGCCGGCAGCCTCGGAGCGGAGTCGTTCGCGAGCATCGACCCGGAGGAGTTCGTCGACTTCCAGACCACGCGCCCGACGGTGCGGCTGGAGGACGGGATCACGCGGACGATCGACTGGCCGGAGTTCGAGGTCCACGCGGTCCGCATCCCGCGGGCGCCGCGCGATCTGATCCTGCTGTCCGGCCCGGAGCCCGCGTTCCGCTGGAAGGCGTTCAGCCGCACGGTCGTGGACCTGGCCGAGGCGCTCGGCGTCCAGATGGCGGTCCTGCTCGGCGCACTGCTGGCGGACGTCCCGCACAGCCGTCCGGTGTCGGTCACCGCGCACGCCTCCGATCCCGGCCTGGTGGAGCGCCTCGCGCTGACGCCGCCGACCTACGAGGGCCCGACCGGCATCGTCGGCGTCCTGCACCACGCCTTCACGGACGCCGGCCTGCCCGCCGCCTCGCTGTGGGCGGCCGTGCCGCACTACGTGGCGGTGGCGCCGAACCCGAAGGGCGCGTTGGCCCTGCTCCGGCGGCTGGAAAGCCTGGTCGGCGTGACCGTCGACGCCACCGACCTCGAGGACGCCGCGACCGAGTACGAGTCCCAGGTGTCCCGCGCGGTCGAGCTCGACCCCGACGTGCAGGCCTTCGTGGAACGGCTGGAGCGGGCCGTGGATGAGGAGACGGGCCGCCCGGACCCGGGCTCACTCCCGTCGGGCGACGTGATCGCCCGCGAGTTCCAGCGCTTCCTGCGCCAAAGAGGCGACCCCGAGATCGACCTAGCGCTCGGCCGCCGGGCAGGCGATCCGGTAGTCGCACATCGAGCACGCCGACCACGACGGGGTCGGCTCAAAGCCCTGCGACTGGATGCCGTCGGCGACCGTCATCACGGTCTCGGTGATCCAGTCGCGGTCGGCCTCGCCCCGCTCGACGGGCACCTTCTCGTCGTCGAGCACGTAGTAGTAGGACTGCGAGGCGGCGTCGAGCTCCCAGGACTCGCGCGCGCCCACCGCGTACAGCGACAGCTGGACGTCCTCGCGCAGCTGGGTCGCGGTCTTCGGGCGCCCGGTCTTGTAGTCGATCAGCTCGTAGCCGCCGTCCGGAAGCCGGTCGACGCGGTCCACGCGCCCGCGCAGCAGGTGCTTGCCCATCCGGAACTGGAAGGAGCGCTCGAACCACACCGGCTCGCCCTCCTCCTCCTTGAAGCGGTCGTGGTAGCGGACCAGCGCGGACGTCGCCTTGGCCCGGAACTGGCGCTCCTCCTCGCTGTCGCCGAAGCCGCCGCGCCGCCAGCCCGCCTCCAGCAGCCCGAGCAGCTCGGGCAGGCCGGCCCCGGTCGCGCCGTGGTAGCGCTCGAGCACCTGGTGGACGAGGATGCCGAAGCGCTGGTTCATCGTCGGCTCGCTCGGAATCCGGAAGACGCGCGCGAACTTGTACTTGAGCGGGCACGTCCGGTAGGACTCGATGTCGGTCGCGCTGAGCAGGAGCCCGTCGCCGCGGCGCGGGAGGAACGGCTCCAGCGACGGCTCGTTGCGCTTGGCCACGGCCCGCGCCCGGGCCTGCTCGTCGCGCTCGGCGTCGAGCAGGTACTCGTCCAGCGCGCTCGTCTCGAAGATCTCGCGCTGCTCGGAGGTCGAGGCCTGCAGGAGCCGCGCGTTGATGTCCGGCAGCGCCTCCTCCACCGACAGCTCGCCGGAACGGGTCCGCTCCAGCAGCGCGCTCAGCTTGAGCAGCTCCAGGTACCGCACGACGGCGTGGCTGACGTCCAGGTCCGTGTCGAAGCGCAGTTCGCCGAGGCGCCCGCCGACCTCGCCGACGGTCGTGAGCAGCTCGTCGCGCAGGAGCCGGAACGTGGACTGCAGCGTCTCCGTGGGCCCGAACAGCTCCTCCTCGCGCGCCTCCCACTCGCCGCCGACCGCGACCCGCGCCTCCTCGGCGAAGGCCGACGGCTGCTGCACCGCGCCGCGGTCCGTCTTCTCCGGGTAGGCGAGCACGAGCCGCGTGCGCGCCCGCGTCATCGCCACGTGCAGCAGCCGCCGCATCCCGGCGGCGTGCGTCTCGCGCGACGCCGGCGGCACGGCCTCCTTGAGCAACGCGTCCGCGATCGGCTCCAGGGTCTGCCGCCGCGGACCGGGCATCCGCGCGCTCATGAGGCCGAGCACGAAGACGTGCTCGAACTCGTGGCCCTTCGCGTCGTGCATCGTCATCACGCGCACGCCCCGAGCGGCCTCGGGGCTCGTCGCCTCCTCCTCGCGCAGGCCCGCGTCGGCGACGGCCGCGATCGAGCGCGCGAACTCCCGCGCCGTGGCCTGCGGCGCGCGCCGGACGTACTGCGCGGCCAGCTCCGCGAAGCGCGCGAGGTTGCGCAGCCGCTCGACCACCTCGGTCGTGGCCGCGAACAGCAGCTGCTGGCGCAGGCCGAGCCGCTCGATCAGGCGGTGCACGTAGAGGTCCGGGCGCGTGGTGTCGATCGCGCCCGCGGCGGAGCGGTAGAGCTTGAGGAAGATGTGGATGCGGTCGCGCGCCTCGGGCCCGATCTGCGGCGACTCGAGCGCCGCCGACAGCGCCGCGACCATGTCGAGCTTGCGCCGGCGCGCGATCTGGGTGACCCGCGCGAGGTCGATCGCGCGCAGCTCCACCGGCGAGCGGGCCAGCGCGCGCACCACCGCGCCCGCGTCGCCCGGGTCGACCAACAGCCGCAGCCAGGCGATCAGGTCGCGCACCTCGGCGCGCTGGAAGAACGCCGCCGCGCCGCTCAAGAAGTACGGGACGGCGCGCTCCTCGAACGCCACCGCCACGGCCTGCCCCTCGGCCCGGACCGAGCGCACGAGCACGCAGATGTCCTCGGGCGCGCACGCGCCGCGGGCGATCAGCCGCTCGACGTCCGCCGCCACGGCCTGCGCCTGCGCGCGCTCGGACGCGCAGCGCCAGAACGCGACCTCGCCGCCGTCGTCGCGCGCGTCGACGATCTTCTCCAGCCGGTCCGCGATCGGTGCGACCACGGCCTGCGCCGCCTCTACGACCCGGCGCGAGGAGCGCAGTGACGTCTCCAGCCGCACGACCTTCGCGAGCGGCCACTCGGCCCGGAAGTCGCGGATGTTCTTCGTCGCCGCGCCGCGGTAGCGGTGAATGGCCTGGTCGTCGTCGGCGAACGCGCTGATCCCGCCGTGCTCGGCCACCAGCAGCCGGAGCAGCAGGCCCTGGGCGAAGCTGGCGTCCTGCAACTCGTCGATCAGCACGTGCCGGTAGCGGGCGGCGAGGCGCGAGCGCACGTGCGGCTTCTCGCGCAGCAGGCGGAAGGCTTGCAGCACGAGGTCGCCGGCGTCGAGCGCGCCCGCTTCGCCCAGCAGGCCGTCGTGCGCGGCGAACAGCGCCGCGAACTCCCGCTCGCGCGCGCCGTGCGCGTCCTCCGGGAGCCGGGCGGCCCACGCGCGGTAGTCCGCGGAGGAGACGAGCTCCTCCTTGAGGTGATCGACGCGGCGGACGATCTCACCCAGCGCCGCGCTCGGGTTCCCGCGCAGGTCGTGGTGGCGCAGCGGCAACGCGTTGATGTGCTCGAGCAGCATCGCGAGCCGGTCCGCGGCGGACACGGGCGTCGCGAACGGGTCGATCCCGGCTTCCAGCGCCTCGTCGCGCAGCAGCCGCGCGCACAGCCCGCCGAAGGTCGTGACCGTCAGCTCGTCGTAGGGGACGGTGAGCCGCGCCTCGATCCGCTCCCGCAGCGGGTCCGCGTCCAGCGTGAGCGCCAGCAGCGAATCGGCGGGCAGGTCCTGGGCGAGCTGGGCGAAGCGCTCGACGAGCGTCGTCGTCTTGCCCGTCCCGGCGCCGCCGAGCACGAGCAGCGGGCCGCCGAGGTGCTCGACGGCCTCGCGCTGGGCGGAGGTCGGCACGAGCAGCGGGGGCACCGCCGTAGGATAGGCCTCACATGGCCGCCGACTCTGCCCCTGACTGGCTTGGAGCGTGTCGGCGATCCGCCGAGGCGATCCGGGCGATGCTCGCCGACAAGCCGACGATCGCCGAGCGGGTGATCGAGACCGGCACGCGCGGCGAGGGCGGTGACAACACGCTCGAGATCGACCAGATGGCCGAGGACGTGGTCTTCGCGGAGCTGCAGAAGCTGCACGACGCGGGGGCGCGGTTCACGGCCGTCAGCGAGGAGGCGGGCGTCGTCGACTTCGGCGACCCGGACCTGCTCGTGGTGATCGACCCGATCGACGGCTCCACCAACGCCAAACGCGGGCTTCCGCACTTTGCGCTGTCGGTCGCGGTCGCCGAGGGGTCAACCATGGCTGACGTGGTGTTCGGGTTCGTGCAGGATTTCGGACCCGACGAGGAGTGGATGGCGACTCGCGGCGAGGGCGCGCAACTCGACGGTGTCGCGCTGGACTGCTCGATCGGCGAGCGCCGCACCGTCGACGGCAAGCTCGAGGTGCTCGGGATCGAGTCCGCGGACCCGCGCTGGGTCGTGCAGTCCGCCGACGCGCTCGCCGACACCGCGCACCGGCTGCGCGCGATCGGCGCGATCGCCGTGTCGCTGTGCCAGGTCGCGGCGGGACGCTTCGACGCGATGGCGTCGCTCAAGCGCTGCCGCGCGGTCGACGCCGCCGCGGCGCAGCTGATCGTGCGTGAGGCGGGCGGGCTCGTGGAGTTCATCGCCTACGACGATCCGCTGGCCGCGCCGCTCGACCTCGAGCCGCATTCGCCCGTGATCGCGGCCCGCACGCCCGAGGGACTCGCGTCCGTGCGCCGAGTCCCAGCCTGGCCTTAGCTCGCGCCGGGGATCGCCTGGCATCCTGGAACAGGTGATCGACTGGAAGCTCGCCGCGACCGTGGCCCGCGGCGTCGCGAATCTGCAGCCCGCCGGCAACCCGGCGCCGTTCGAGCAGCTGGCGGAGCCGGCCGCGGAGGCTGAGCGTCTCGTCTCCGCCTACACCGGCCTCGTCGCCGCCCAGCCCGTGCCGGTCGCCGAGGCGGTCGAGCGCCAGGGCTGGATCGACGCGAACCTCGTGTCGCTCAAGACGGTGCTCGAGCCCACCACGGAGCGGATCGGCGTCAAGCTCGGCCCATTCGGGATCCTGGCCGGCGGCGTGATGGCGGTGGAGGCGGGCGCGATCAGCGGCTTCCTCGCCGGGCGCGTGCTCGGGCAGTACGAGTTCCCGGTGCTGGAGCCCGACCAGCCCGCGCGGCTGTTGTTCGTCGCACCCAACCTCGCGCACGCGGCGGAGTCGCTCGAGGCGCCCGCCGACCAGCTGCTGCGCTGGGTCGCGCTGCACGAGATGACGCATGCCCTGCAGTTCGGCGGCGTCCCCTGGCTGCGTGACTACCTGTCCGGCATGCTCCGCGAGTTGCTGAGCGCGCTGGAGATGAACCCGCGCTCGTTCCTGCGTGTGCCGGATGTCACGGATCTTCGCAAGGTCCTCGAACGGGTCCGCGAAGACGGGCTCGCGACGGTCATGATCGGCGAGGACAAGCGCGAGACGCTGGACCGCGTGCAGGCCTTCATGGCCGTGCTCGAGGGCTACGCCGAGCACGTCATGGACGCGGTCGGCGTGGACGTCCTCGACGACCTGCCGGCCTTGCGCGCGGCGCTCGGCCGACGGCGCCGGGACCGCTCTGGGCTGCTGAAGATCCTGGATCGGCTGATCGGCATGGACCTCAAGATGCGCCAGTACGAGCAGGGCAAGGCGTTCTGCGATGCGGTCGTCGCGCACGCGGGGATCGACGGGCTCAACCGGGTGTGGATCTCGCCCGAGACCATGCCCACCGTGGCGGAGCTCGACGACGCGCTGGCGTGGCTCGCCCGCACCGAGCGCGCGCCGCCTGAGCTATCGCCGCGGCGCCTGAGCGTCGCGGATCATCCGGCGCCGGCGTGGGTGGCGCGTCCCACCGCCCGCCCGCGGGCGAAGGGCGCTCGTCCGGCGGCGCGGCGTGCTCCTGTGGCCGGCTTGGAGGACGTGGCCCGGGACGGCGCAGCGCGAGGGTCACCAAGCCGCCGACGAGCAAGGCCGACAACACGATGGCCGGAAGCAGCCAACCGGGCGCCGACGTGCCGTTCACCTCGGGCGCCGGCGACCGCGCGGGGGCGGCGGCGATCAGCACCGGGCGCCGGGCGACGGCGTCGACGGCGCCGGCGAGCCGGACGTCGCTCGCCCGCACCTCGCGCTGGGCGCGTCGGAAGCGGGACGCCGACGGAGCGCCCGCCGCTCGGGCGAGCGCCCGATAGGCGCGCGCGCTCACGGACAGCGCCTCGATCAGCGGCGCGCCGCTGTCTGCCGCGACGGGCCGCAACGCCTCCGCGGCGCTGACGTGCGCGGCCGCCAGCCGGCGTGCCCACCGTGCCTGGGTCCCGCCGGTGTGCGCGGCGCCGAGCGCCGCTCGCGCCTCGATGCGGGTGCGGTCCAGCGTCTCGAGCGCCCGCGGCAGCACCAGTCGGAGGCCGAGATCCGGCGCGGGGACGAGCGTCGGTGCGCCGCCGAGCGAAACCGAGGTGATCGCCGCCGCGCAGTCCGGCGCGGCGAGCGCGTCACGCACGGACGACACGCACGCGACGCTCAGGACGGCGTCGCGGCCCGGGAGCACCGTCACGTCGAGCGCCTCGTCGCCGCCGCGTCCCACCAGCCCTCGGTAGCGCCAGGCCGGGTGCCCGGCCAACTCGGACCGTGCGCGGTCCCCGCCCGAGGTCCTGGGTCCGCGCACGCAAGCTCGCGGGCACCAGCGACGCGTGGTCCGGCGTCCCCAGCGTCAGGATCACGCGGTCACGCAGCGGGGGTGACGGCGCGAGCACGACGGACTTCCCGGTGGCGCGGACGTCTGCCAGGCCTGGGGCACTTCGATCCTGGCCGTGCCGGCACGGACCACCCGGGTGCGCCGAATGCGCGACGCGCTCGTCGGGCACCGCGAGGCCGCCCGCCCAGACGCCGCCGACGCCGCCGACCATCAGCGCAGCGGCGCACGCGGCGCCGACCGCCGCCGGGCGCCGGGCCGCGAAGCGCGCTGAGGCGTCGGCGTTCATCCCGAGGAGTCGAAGCCGCCGGAGGAGTCGAAGCCGGGCGCGGGCGTGGCCGGGGTGGTCCGCCTGGGAGCCGGCTGCGGTGCGGCGGGCGGCGCGGGCGTGGTGACCGGTGGCGCGGCCGGGCCCGGCGCGGGCGTGGTGACCGCTGGCGCCGGGGTCGCGCGCGACGCCACCGCCGCGGTGCGGAGAGCAGGCCGCCGCGCCGCCGGGCGTCGTCGGGGGGCGCGCTTCGACGCGACGGGCCGCGACACGAAGCGCGGAAGGGCGGCGACCGGGCGCAGCCGCGTCGCCGCGTCCGGCGCGGCGCGGCGCGCCACGGGACGGGCCGCGGTCTGGGTCGGGCCCACTACCGCCGCGCCTGTCGGACGGCGTGCCCGAAGTCGCGGTGGTGAGGCCGAACGCCGCCGTGAAGCCGATCGCCAGCAGGACGATCAGCATCGGCGCGAGCGCGGCGCCGCGCTCGCCGCCGGGCGGCGTCACCGAGCGGGGCATCGCACCGCGCGCTTGGCTCCGGGCGGCAGGCAGCGGTCGGTCCGCTTGGGCGCCGCTCGACGGCGGATCACGAACACCGTCGACTTCCCGATGAAGCCGGCCTTGGTGACGCGAATCTCCAGCCGCGTGCCGGCGCTCAGCGCGCGCTCGAAGGGACGCAGCCGCCCGGTCGACGCCGGCGACGTGTACCGGCGGGAGGGACAGTCGCTCCCGCGGCACGTCACCGTGACGCTCGAGCCGCGGGGCGCGCGGACACTCAGCAGCGTCACCCGCGCGCCGCCGGCCGTCAGCACGCCCTTGATCCGGACGACGGGAAACGGACGCAGGAGCCTGGGCGGCGCGCGCGGGCGTGGCCACGGGCGCCGCGATCACGGCGGGCACGGGCGACGCGGACGCGGTGACGACGGTCGTCGGCGTCGGGGCCGTCGGCGTGGCGGTGCCCGTGGGCCTCGCGGTCGGGGTCGCAGACGGAGTCGGCGTGGGGGTGGGGGATGCGGTCGGCGTGGCGGTCGGGGTCGGCGTGGACGTGGGGGTGGGGGCGCGGTCGGCGTGGGGGTCGGGGTCGGCGTGGGCGCCGGCGCCACCACGGCCGTCGGACTCGAGCGTTGCTCGTCGAAGCCGTCGGCGTTCGTGACCCGCAGGCGCACACGCAGCACCGCGGTGGCGTCGGACTGCGTGATCCGGTACGAGGTGCTCGTCGCGCCGGCGATGACGTCGCACGAGCCGGTGGGGCGCGGGCAGCGAAGCCACGCCCAGGCCGGCGTCGGCGCGGGGGTGCCCTGCCAGGTCGCAGTCGCCGTCAGCACGGCCCCGACCTGAGCCAGTCCGCTGATCGTCGGACCGGCCGTGATCTCGGGCACAGTCTCCGCCTGAGCGGGAACGGCGAGCGCCATCGCGGCCACACCCACCGCGCCGCACACCCGGACTGCTCGACCCAAGTCCATGGTCGCGATCCTCCTCGCCTGGCGCCCGGCGAGCAATGCCGCGACCTAGCCATTAGTCGGTGTACGTCGGTTATCCACCTCGTCGTCCCGCGGGGTTGACCGGTCGCGAGCTGATGACGAACCTGCGTTCTTATCCGCACAAACTATTGGTCGTTTACGGCAGCTTCACACCTGGTATCCAAGATGGTGCTACAAACTGAAGCAGCACATGTAACCCGTCCAGGGCTTCGGTTTACGTACATATGTTCGACCTCTCGGATGAGGCGAACATAGTCTTAAGAACCCGAACCGAAAGGGCAGGGGTTGAGCCAGATGGCCGAGAACACCAGCACCTCCACCACCACTTCCACGACGACCGCTTCCAAGAAGCCGGCGGCTGCCAAGCGCAAGCCCGCGGCTGCGAAGCGCCGAAGCCGGCGGCCCGCCGCACGACGGCCACCACGCCGTCGCGCAGCACGGGTCGTCGCGTCCGCACGCAGGCCAAGAACGAGACGCGCACCGCCGCGTCCGCTCAGGCCCGCGCCGCGCGCATCACGGCTGAGCAGGGCAAGTCGCTCGCCGAGCGCGCCGCGCTGACCTACATCGGCGCCACGCTCGAGGCGCGCGACCGCGTCGTCGGCACCGCGTCGACGATCGCCGGCACGTTCAGCACCCGCAAGAAGACCGAGAAGGAGCTCAACAAGCTCCAGGGTCGCTACGAGCGCCGCGGCGTCAAGGCCCGCAACCAGCTCGAGCGCGACGTCAAGAAGGCCCGCACGCGCCTCGAGCGCGTCGTGCGCCGCAACCGCACCGCCGTCGAGCGTGACGCGGCGAGCCGCAGCAACGTCGTGACCGAGCAGCTCGCGGGCGTCTCCTCGCGCGTCGAGGGCGTCGCCCAGGTCGGCGTCGCCACCGCCTCGCGCGTCGGCACGATCGCCAAGGAGCGCGTCACCGCGCTCGTGTAGTTCGAACTTCCCCCGCTGCGCTCCGGAGAGGGCGCGCCCGCGGGTAAGCCTGCCGACCTCATAACCCCGTCGGTAGGACCCACTGAGTCCATCAGTGGGTGTGTAGCACCCTCTCCTCCCTCAGCCGCCGTCCCCTTGTGGGGCGGCGGTGGTGTTTAAGCGTGGGATCGACGATCCCTGGATCAGCGATCCGAGGACGCCGATACTGGGAGCCGATGATGGATCGCTCCCAGCTGGCCGACTTCCTGCGCCGCCGCCGCGAGGCGCTGCAGCCCGAGGACGTCGGGCTCGGCGCCGGGGCGCGGCGCCGCACCAAGGGCCTGCGGCGCGAGGAGGTGGCGATGCTCGCGCACATGTCGACCGACTACTACGCGCGGCTGGAGCAGCAGCGCGGGCCCGCAGCCGTCCGAGCAGATGCTCGCGGCGCTCGCGCGCGGGCTGCGGCTCAGCCTGGACGAGCGTGACCACCTGTTCCGGCTGGCAGGCCAGACGCCGGCCCCGCGGGCGCGGCGCACCGAGCACGTCAACCCGGCGCTGATGCGCGTGCTCGACCGGCTCGACACGCCCGCGCAGGTGATGTCCGACCTGGGCGTGACGCTCGTGCAGAACGACCTGGCGATCGCGCTGGTCGGCGATCAGACCCGCCACACCGGCCTGGCGCGGCACCTGGGGTTCCGCTGGTTCACCGATCCCGCCGAGCGCGAGATCTACCCGGCCGAGGATCACGCGCACCACAGTCGCGTCTACGCGGCCGGCATGCGCGGCCATCCTCGCCCGCGACACGACCGACGAGCGGGCGCTCGACCTGGTCGCGCAGCTGCAGCGGCACAGCCCGGAGTTCGCCGCGCTTGTGGGCGGAGCACGAGATCGCCGTCAACTTCAGCGAGCGCAAGCGCCTCGTGCACCCCCAGCTCGGGCTGCTGGAGCTGTGGTGCCAGGTCCTGATCAACGCGGACGAGGGGCAGGTGCTGCTCGTCTACACCGCCACGCCCGGGACGGAGAGCCACGACAAGTTGCGCCTGCTGGGACTGACGAACCAGGGATCGACGCTCCCTTCATAGAACGCCCGCGTGAGGTCAAGCTCTTTGCATGCCCGACATTGACGTTCCTGACCTGACCGGCAAGCTCGCCCTTGTCACCGGCGCCAGCGACGGCATCGGTCTCGAGCTCGCCCGGCACCTGACCCAGGCCGGCGCCGAAGTGCTGATGCCCGTCCGCAACCAGGCGAAGGGCACTGCCGCGGCCGGCCGCATCGGAGGCAACGTGCGAGTCCTCGAGCTCGATCTCGCCTCGCTGGCCTCAGTGGAGCGACTCGCCGCGACGCTGCTGGCGGAGGGGCGCCCGATCGACGTGCTGATCAACAACGCGGGCGTGATGACCCCGCCGGAGCGCCGCGCGACCGAGGACGGCTTCGAGCTGCAGTTCGGCACCAACCATCTCGGTCACTTCGCGCTCACCGGGCGTCTGCTGCCGCTCCTGCGCGGCGCGCACGTGGTCACCCAGTCCAGCGTCGCCGCGCGCAGCGGCGCAGTGCACTGGGACGACCTGCAGTGGGAGCGCTCCTACGACGCGAACAAGGCCTACGGCAGCTCGAAGATCGCCAACGGGCTGTTCGGCCTGCACCTCGAGCGCCTCAGCCGCGCACGTGGCTGGGGCCTGACCAGCAACGTGTCCCACCCGGGCGTCACACCCACCAACCTGCTCGCGGCCCAGCCCGGAATGGGGCGCTCGCAGGACACGCGCGCGATCCGGGTGATCCGCTGGATCGCGGCGAGCCCCCTGCCGTTCTCGCAGACCCCCGACAAGGCCGCACTCACCGCGCTGTACGCCGCGCAGACGCCGGGCGGTCGGTTCTATGGCCCCAAGGGGCCCGGGAACCTCGCGGGCGCGCCCGCCGAGCAAAAGCCCTACAAGCCGTTCGCCGGCGAACCAGGACGCGGAGCGGCTGTGGACGGTGTCCGAGCAGCTCACCGGGGTGCGGTGGCCCTCCACTTAGAAACGCTTTAGCGGGTCACCCCCGACGTCATTTGCGGGGTACCCCCCATGGCGAACGTGAGCCGGGGGTGTGAGTATGCGGAGTGCGACATGGACGTAGGGCCCACCGGCATCGCTCGCCGTTTCACTGGCGGCGTGCCCGCGGCCAGACCCCCTCGAGCACGCTTCGGTTAGCGTGCCGGTGGCGCCCGACTCCGTCCCTCCCGTTGCCGTCAGACTGGGAGCCGTGTCCCCCTCTTCGCGCGGTCCTGCGCTGTTCTGGCGCGTCGCGATCGGCAATGCGGCGGTGCTCGCCGCCGCGTGCGTGATCACCGCGATCGTGTTCGCCCCGAGCGGGACCGACGTCGCGCTGCGCGAGCTCGCGATCTTCGGCGGCAGCCTCGTCACGATGCTCGCGATCAACCTGCTGCTCCTGCGCCACGCGCTGGGGCCGCTGCGGGAGCTGACGAGCTTCGCGCGCCGGATCGACCCGCTCGAGCCCGGCCTGCGGCTGCAGGTCACCGGTGGGGACTCCGAGGCCACCGAGCTCGCCGACGCGTTCAACGACATGCTCGACCGCCTGGAGGCGGAGCGGCGCGCGAGCGTCGGCCGCGCGCTCGCCGCGCAGGAGGGCGAGCGGCTGCGTGTGGCGCAGGAGCTGCACGACGGCGTGGGCCAGAGCCTCACCGGCGTGGTCCTGCAGCTCGGGCGCGTCGCGCGCGACGTCGACGCCGTGGCCAAGCCGGGCGTGATCGAAGCGCAGGAGACCGCCCGCGAGAGCCTGGAGGAGGTGCGCCGGATCGCACGCCGGCTGCGCCCCGAGGCGCTCGACGACCTCGGCCTGGCCAGCGCGCTGCTCGTCCTGGGCGAGCGGGTGGCCGAGCACACCGAGCTCCACGTCGACGTGGCCGTGCAACCCGGCCTGGCGTTCAACGCCGACGAGGAGCTCGTGCTCTATCGCGTGGCCCAGGAGGCGCTGACGAACGTCGCCCGCCACTCCGGGGCCAAGCGCGCCGAGGTCCGGCTCGCGCTGCACAGCGGCCGTCCGCTCCTGGAGGTCGACGACGACGGCACCGGGCTCCCGCACGACGCCCGCGAGGGCAGCGGCGTGCTCGGGATGCGCGAACGCGCGGTGCTCGTCGGCGGCACGCTCAAGCTGAACTCGAGTCCCCTGGGCGGCGCACGCGTCACCCTGGAGCTCCCCGAACCATGAACGCACCCACCCGGATCATGCTCGCCGACGACCACGCGGTCGTCCGCCGCGGGCTTCGTCTCGTCCTCGAAGGCGAGCCCGACCTGCGCGTCGTGGCGGAGGTCGGCGACGGCGCCGAGGCCGTCGAGCGCGGCCTGCAGGACGACGTGGACCTGGCCGTCCTGGACATCTCGATGCCGCGCATGACCGGCCTGCAGGCCGCGCGTGAGCTCACGAACCGCCGCGACGGACTGCGCGTGCTGATCCTCTCCATGCACGACAACGAGCAGTACCTGTTCGAGGCGCTGCGGGCGGGCGCGTCGGGCTACGTGCTCAAGAGCGTCGCCGACCGCGACCTGGTCGAGGCCTGCCGGGCCACGATGCGCGGCGAGCCGTTCCTGTATCCCGGGTGCGGTCCGCGCGCTGATGCGGGACTTCGTGGAGCGCGCCCGGCGCGGCGAGACGCCACCCGACGACCCGCTCACCCCGCGCGAGGTGGAGATCGTCAAGCTCATCGCCGAAGCCCGGACCACGCGCGAGATCGCCGGCGACCTCGTGCTCAGCGAGAAGACGGTCGAGCGCCACCGCACGAACATCCTGTCCAAGCTCGGCATGCGCGACCGCGTGGAGCTCGTGCGCTACGCCATCCGGCGCGGACTGGTGGAGCCCTAGCGCCTGAATACGGGGCTCCCCGGATAGACCGGGGCGCCCAGCGTCCAGCATCCTCGGCCGATGCTGGATCTCGTCATCGTCGACGACCATCCCGCGGTCCGCTCCGGACTGCGCGGGCTGCTCGACGAGGCGGAGGGCCTGCGCATCGTCGCGACCGCGGCCACGGCGCAGGAGGGCTTCCAGGCCATCGCCGACCTGCGTCCGGCGGTCGCGCTGCTGGACCTGCACCTGCCCGACGACGACGGCCTGTCGCTCTGCCTGCGCACCCGCGCGCTGCCGGAGCCGCCGCGGGCCGTGATCTACAGCGCGTTCGCCGATGCCGGGCTGGGGGTCCGGGCCGCGATCGCCGGCGCCTACGCCGTGCTCGCGAAGTCCGCGTCGCCGCGCGCGCTCACCGCCGTGCTGCGCGGTGAGCTGCGCCCGCCGCTGGACCCGCGGGCGCTGCGGGCGCTCGGCGAGCGGCTGGAGCCGCCGGAGCTCGCGATCCTCGGCATGCTCGCCCACGGCGTCGCCGAGGACGAGGTCGCGGCGACGCTGGGCCTCTCGCCGGAGGGCGCCCGTGCCCGGCGCGCGCAGATGCTCGCCCGGTTAGATGGCCGACGCCCGCTCGCCGCCGCCTGAGTCACGCCTGCCAAACTAGGACCCATGCCCACGAGAGACCAGATCCTCGAGGCGCTCAAGGTCGTCATCGATCCCGAGCTGCACAAAGACATCGTCACGCTCGGGATGGTCCGCTCGATTGACATCGCCGAAACCGGTGCGGTCAACGTCACGGTCTCACTGACGACCCCCGGCTGCCCGATCAAAGGCCATTTCCAGACCGGCGTCGCGAACGCCGTCAAAGCCCTCGAGGGCGTCACGGCGGTCAGCGTCGGCTTCGACGTCCTGTCCGACACCGAGAAGCAGGGCCTCCAGCAGAAGCTGGGCCGCGCCTCCGGTCTGCCCGCGGGCGCGCTCGCGCAGGTCGCGAACGTGGTCTGCATCGGCTCCGGCAAGGGCGGCGTGGGCAAGTCCACGCTGACCGTCAACCTCGCCGCCGCGCTGCAGGCCGAGGGCAAGAAGGTCGGCGTCCTGGACGCGGACGTCTGGGGCTACTCGATCCCGCGCATGCTCGGGCTCGGCGGCCAGCGCCCGTCGGTCTCGGCCGACCGCAAGATCCTCCCGCTCGAGTCGCACGGCATCAAGGTCATCTCGATCGGCTTCTTCCTCAAGGAGGACGAGGCGGTCGTCTGGCGCGGCCCGATGCTGCACAAGGCGCTCACCCAGTTCCTCGACGACGTCGCCTGGGGCGAGCTCGACTACCTGCTGATCGACCTGCCGCCGGGCACGGGCGACGTCTCGATGACGCTCTCCCAGCTGCTCCCGCAGGCCACGTTCATGATCGTCACGACGCCGCAGGACGCCGCGCAGAAGGTCGCGCGCCGCTCCGCCCAGATGGCCGACAAGGTCAACCTGGAGATCTCGGCCGTCGTCGAGAACATGTCCGGCTTCACCACGCCGAGCGGCGAGCGCTTCCCGATCTTCGGCGAGGGCGGCGGCCAGCGCCTGGCCGACGAGCTCGACGTCCCGTTGCTCGGCCAGATCCCGCTGACGATGCCGCTGCGCGCCCACGCGGACGCCGGCATCCCGCTCGTCGCGGTCGATCCCGACGATCCGGCCGCCCAGGCCATCCGCCACACCGCCCGTGGGCTGATGGCGATGGCCCCGGCGAAGCCCGTCGCCCTTCCGGTGCTGGAAGTCGTCCAGACCGGCCCGCCGTCACCCGTCGGGATGTCGCTCCCGATGGCCGGCTAGCAGCCGCTTGCGACGCTCGCCGCTCCGGCGAGCGTCGCTGCGCTCATTTGCCGGCGAAGTACGCGGCGTTGCGCTCGGCGAACGCCGACCACTCGTCGGGCAGCTGGTCTTCAGCGAAGCACGCGTCGACCGGGCACGCCTCGACGCAGGCGTCGCAGTCGATGCACTCGTCCGGGTCGATATAGAGCTGTTCGACCTTGTCGTAGTCCGGCTCGTCGGGCGTCGGGTGGATGCAGTCGACGGGGCAGACCTCGACGCAGGAGTTGTCCTTGGTTCCCACACAGGGCTCGGCGATCACGTAGGCCATGGCCCCAATGGTCGCATAGGCTGGTGATCGACTGTGCTTCTGCTGACTGGAGCCACTGGATTGCTGGGCCGCGCCGTGGTCCGTCGCCTGGTCGCAAACCGCGTGCCAGTGCGGTGTCTGGTGCGGGATCCGCGCGGTTTGGGGCCTGAGCGCGTAAGGGTCCAATTGTCGATCGGAGATCTGGCCGATCCGTCTTCTTGGCGACACGCACTGCGGGGCGTGGACACCGTCGTGCACCTCGCGGGCGGGGCGCGCGACCAGCCGCGGGCGACGGTGGAGGAGCTCAACGGCCTCGCCGCGTTCCGCCTGTTGCGCGCCGCGGAGCGGGTCGGCGCCCAGCACTTCGTGTGGATCACGCCGCTCGGCGCCACGCCGCACCACCCGATGCGGATGCACCGGGCGAAGGCGCTCGCCGCGACGGCGATCGAAGCGGCGGAGATCCCGACCACGACGCTCGCGCACTCGCTGATGTACGCGCCCGGCGACCGGCACCTGCTGTGGGTGGAGCGGCTCGGCTACCTGCCGCTGGTGCCGCTGGTGGGCCGCGGGATCGCCCGCACGCAACCGATCTGGGCCGAGGACATGGCCGACGTGGTGATGGCGGCGATCGAGGCCCCGGACGGCCATCGCCGCTTCGAGCTGGCGGGGCCGGAGACGCTCACGCAGCGCGAGGTCGTGCGGCTCGTGCTCGCCTCCTCGGGCCGGCGCCGCCGCGCGCTCCCACTCCCGCTGGCCGGGCTCAGGGCCGCCCTGCGGGCCGAGGAGACGCTCGCCGGCCCCACCTCGCTGATCACCTGGGACGAGGCGCAACTGCTGGCGGTGGAGATGCTGTCCGCGCGCGGGACCACCGACGCCGAGGCGCTCGGCGTCACGCCCCGCCGGATGGCGGCGGTTCTGGGCGCAGGTGTGCCCAAGGGCTGGCGTATTCGAGCTGCCTAGCGATCTGCAGCAGCCGGTCCTCGGCCAGCGGCCGCCCCACGATCTGGATGCCGACCGGGAGCCCGTCCGCCCCGAGCCCGACCGGCACGGAGATCGCGGGCTGCCCCGTGAGGTTGAACAGCGACGTGTACGGCGTGAAGACGCCGGAGCGGTTGAGGTCGCGCAGCGGGTGCTCCCCGGAGCCGTGGCACTCGCCGATCGGCAGCGGCCGCTCCCCCAGCGCGGGCGTCACCAGCAGGTCGTAGTCGGCGAAGAAGCCGACGAGCCGCCGCGAGAGCGCCTGCAGCTGCGTCAGCGTGCCCATGTAGGCCAGCGCGGGCGTCTGGCGGGCCCGCTCCAGCAGCGCGCGGGACAGCGGCTCGATCTCGTCCTCCTCGGGCTCGCGGCCGCGGATCCGCACGCACATCTCGATCCCGAGCGCGATCGCCGGCCCGAAGACGTTGATGAACGCCTCGAGCACCTCGGCGGGCGGGAACGGCGGCGTGACCTCCTCGACCTCGTGGCCGAGGCCCTGCAGGATCTCGGCGCCGCGGCGGACGCCTTCGAGCGCGTCGGCCGGCGGCTCCACGCCGAGCGGGTTGGCGGCGGTGACGGCGATCCGCAGCTTGCCGGGATCGCGCCGCAGCGCGGTGGCGTAGGGCTCAGGCGGCTTCGGCGCCCAGTTCGCGTCACCGACCTCGTAGCCGCTGAGCACGTCGAGCGCGTGCGCGGTGTCGGCCACCGTGCGGGTGACCACGCCGTGGCAGGCCAGGAACGACTCGCCCATGGCCGGGCCGACCGAGATCCGCCCGCGGCTCGGCTTGAGCCCCACCAGGCCGCAGCAGGCCGCGGGGATGCGGATCGAGCCGCCGCCGTCGTTGGCGTGCGCGAGCGGGACCATCCCGGCCGCGACGGCCGCCGCCGACCCGCCGCTGGACCCGCCCGGCGTGCGCGACAGGTCCCACGGGTTGCGCGTGGGACCGCCGAAGCGCGGCTCGGTCGTCGGCAGGATCGCGAACTCGGGCAGGTTCGTCGTGCCCACGATCACGAAGCCCGCCTCCCGCAGCCGGGACACGAGGAACGCGTCCTGGTCGGGCCTGAAGCCGTCGAGGAACTTGGAGCCGAAGTTGAGCGGGAAGCCCTTGACGGACACGTTGCCCTTGACGGCGATCGGCACGCCCGCGAACGGCTGCGCGTCACCGGGCTTGACCTGGTCGGCGGCGGCCAGCGCCCGCTCGCCGTCGACGGCCACGAACGCGTTCAGCGCCGGATCCAGGGCCTCGATCCGCCGCAACGCCGCCTCGACGACCTCGCGCGCGCTCGCCTCGCCGCTCCGGACGAGCGCAGAGATCTCCACGGCGGAAGCGAACGCGGAATCCACTCGGACTGGACCCTACCTACTAAGGTCGTCGCCGCTCTTATGCGCGCACTCGTGAAGGCCCACGCCGAGCCCGGTCTGTGGCTCCAGGACGTACCCGAGCCCGAGATCGGGATCAACGACGTGCTGATCCGCGTGGATCGCACCGGGATCTGCGGGACCGACCTGCACATCTCCAACTGGGACGCCTGGGCCCAGAAGACGATCCCGGTCGGGCTCGTGATCGGGCACGAGTTCGTCGGCGACGTCGTCGCCGTGGGCGAGAACGTCACGGGCTTCGCGCCCGGCGACCTGGTCAGCGGCGAGGGCCACCTCGTGTGTGGCCGCTGCCGCAACTGCATGGCCGGCCGACGCCACCTGTGCGCGCACACCGAAGGCATCGGCGTGTCGCGGACGGGCGCGTTCGCGGAGTACATCGCGCTGCCGATGACCAACGTCTGGCATCACGGCAAGAACATCGGCCGCGACGTCGCTTCGATCTTCGACCCGTTCGGCAACGCCGTCCACACCGCGCTCGCGTTCCCGGTGCTGGGCGAGGACGTGCTGATCACCGGCGCCGGGCCGATCGGGCAGATGGCCGCGGCGGTCGTCCGCCACGCCGGCGCCCGCCACGTCGTGATCACGGACGTCAACCCCGCCCGGCTCGAGCTCGCGCGGAAGATGGGCGTCACCCGCGCGGTCGACGTGAGCCAGGAAGACCTCGCCGACGTGCAAACACGAGCTGCACATGGAAGAGGGCTTCGACGTCGGCCTGGAGATGTCGGGCAACGCCAGCGCCCTGCGCGGCATGATCGCCAACATGTCCCACGGCGGGAAGATCGCCCTGCTCGGCATCCCGCCCGAGGAGTTCGCGATCGACTGGAACCAGGTCGTGTTCAACATGCTCACGATCAAGGGCATCTACGGGCGCGAGATGTACGAGACGTGGTACGCGATGACCGTGATGGTGCAGAGCGGGCTCGACATCTCGCCCGTGATCACGCACCACTTCGCGGCCGCCGATCACGAGGAGGCGTTCGCCACGGCGGCGGGCGGCGCGGCGGGCAAGGTCATCCTGCACTGGAGGGACTAGGGCATGTACTCGGTACGCGAGCAGCTGACCGGTGAGCTGGACGAGATCCGCGCCGCGGGCCTCTTCAAGGCCGAGCGGGTGATCCAGTCCCCGCAGCAGGCCAGCGTCGCGGTGGACGGCGACCGTGTCCTGAACTTCTGCGCCAACAACTACCTCGGGCTCGCGGATCACCCGGCGCTGATCGAGGCCGCGCAGACGGCGCTGGACCGCTGGGGCTTCGGGATGGCGTCCGTGCGCTTCATCTGCGGCACGCAGGAGATCCACAAGGAGCTCGAGGCGAAGCTCTCGAGCTTCCTGGGCCAGGAGGACACGATCCTCTACGGCTCGTGCTTCGACGCCAACGGCGGGCTGTTCGAGACGCTGCTCGGGCCCGAAGATGCCGTGATCAGTGACGCGTTGAACCACGCGTCGATCATCGACGGCATCCGGCTGTGCAAGGCCCAGCGCTACCGCTACGCGAACTCGGACATGGACGAGCTGGAGGCGCACCTGAAGGCCGCGGCCGGTGCCCGGCGGCGGCTGATCGCCACCGACGGCGTCTTCTCCATGGACGGCTACGTGGCCAAGCTGGACGAGATCTGCGACCTCGCGGAGCGCTACGACGCGATGGTCATGGTCGACGACTCGCACGCCGTCGGCTTCGTGGGTGAGGGCGGCCGCGGCACGCCCGAGCTCAAGGGCGTGATGGACCGCGTGGACATCATCACCGGGACGTTGGGGAAGGCCCTGGGCGGCGCTTCGGGTGGCTACACGAGCGCCCGCAGCGAGATCGTCGCGCTGCTGCGCCAGCGCTCGCGCCCGTACCTGTTCTCGAACACGCTGGCGCCGCCGATCGTGGCCGCTTCGCTCAAAGCGCTGGAGCTGCTGGAGAGCGGCGGCGAGCTGCGGGCCCAGTTGCGCGCCAACACGGAGCGCTTCCGGACCCGCATGACCGAGCTCGAGTTCGACGTCCTGCCCGGCGACCACCCGATCGCGCCCGTCATGTTCGGCGACGCGGTGCTCGCCGGCCGCACGGCCGAGGCGATGCTCGAGCGCGGCGTGTACGTGATCGCGTTCTCGTTCCCGGTCGTCCCGCGCGAGCAGGCCCGGATCCGCACGCAGATGTCGGCCGCGCACTCGTTCGACGACATCGACCGCGCGATCGCGGCCTTCGTCGACGTGCGCTCAGAGATCGCTGGGTAGCGGCACCTGTTGCGGCGGGGCGCCGGCCTCGGCGTCCCACGACTCATAGGCCTCACCGTCGCGGCCGACGTGCTCGACGGCGCCGCCGAGCGCGAGCAGCAGGCAGTCCGTGTCGGCTGCGGTTCACGAGTTGGCGCCGCACTTCGGGGGCCACGCGGACGATCTCGCCCTGCGTGAGCTCGCGCTCCTCGCCCTCCACGCCGAGCGTGAGCGTGCCCGCGAGCACGAGGTAGACCTCCTCCTGCTTGAAGTGCCGGTGGATGCGCCCGCGCTGGCCGGGACGCAGCCGGATCTGGTTGATGCCGAAGGTGGTGATGCCCAGCTCGCGCCGGAGCGAGAGGAAGCGCTCGTCGCTGTCGGGATCGAGCTTCGAGTAGCTGACGCCGGTCTCCATGACGTCAGATCATGCCTGGATGCCGATCCAGGTCTCCGCTTCCTCCGGCGTGAGGCCGCCGTGGTGGCCCTTGAAGCGGCGTTCCGGGCTCGGGAACGCGGTCACGCCCACCATCCGGCCCGGCGCGGGGAGGACGCACACGTCGGCGAGGCGCTCTTGGAGGCGCGGGCCGATGTGGTCGAAGAGCGCCTCGGCGCGGCAGACGCGCGCCCGGTCGCCGAGCCGTTCGGACAGCTCCGCGATGACCAGGTCGGGATCGTCGACGTGCAGGAACAGGTCACGCGCGGAGCCCGCGGGCGGGCGCGTGAGGTGGCGCGGCAGCTCCGACCAGAACAGGTCGAGGTGGTCCGTCTTGTCGACGTCGATCTGGCCGTGGTCGGCGGTCACGAGCAACGGCGTGTTCACGCTCGCCAGCGCGTCCAGCGCCCGCAGCGACTCGCGGACGAACGCCTCGCTCGACGGTCCGTGGCGATGGCCGATGGCGTCGATCGCGTCCCAGTACAGGTACGTCAGCCCCGGCCGATCGAGCAGCGCCGCGCCTGCCTCGATCGTCTCGAACGGCAGGATCGTCGCGCCCGCGAGCGCCGCCGAGCCGTACGGCGTGTCCGCGATCGCCGCCGGCTGCAGCGCCGTCGCGCCCGCGACGGTGCTCGGCCACGGGAACAGCTGCTGCGGCGTGATCGGCAGCGGGTCGTCGCTGTCGGCGAGCGCGAACCGCAGCGGCCGGATCACGTCTCCCACCAGCGGCTCGTAACAGCGCCACTCGTACAGGCCGTGCTCGGTCACCGGCAGCCCGCTGTAGAGCGTCGTCAGGTGCGCGGTGGTCGTCGACGGGAACTGCGAAGCCACCGGCTCGATCTGCAGCCGCCGCAGGAACGGATGGTCGGCGTGCCGTTGCACGAACGCCCACCCGAACGCGTCCAGCAGGACGACCGCGAGCTGATCGTGCTCGGCGGCGAGGGTCGCGATCCGCTCGGGCAGCTCAGCGAAGCCGAGCATGTTCCTCCGGCATCCCGATCCACTCCCGCCGGCGCTCGTCCTCGCGGTACGCCGCGACCGCGGCCACGATCCGCTGGGGGTCGCCCACGAAGCTGTTGGCCGGCAGGTTCATCGACACGGGCAGCAACCGGCGGTTGAGGCGGGCGAGCCAGGCGCCCCGCCGGTGGTGGACGCGCCCCACGAGGGTGAGGATCGGAGCGCTGCCGTAGTCGTCCACCTCGACGCTTGCCAGGTCCTCCCACGCGATCTCAGCCTCGCCGTTGAAGCGCGCGACGATGCGCCGCGGCGTCAGGAAGAGGCCGCGCTCCGCGCGCAGCGACGCGATGCCCATGACCGCGATTCCACCGAAGAACACCGCGCAGGCGACGCCGAAGAAGAGACTCCCGGCGAGCGCGATCAACACACCGGCGGCGCCCATCGCGAGGCCCGCGAGCACCACCACGCCCTGCTTGAGGCGCGATATCGGAAACAGGAACGCCGGCTCGCCGTCGAACGACGTGCGCCGCACGGCCTCGGCGCCCGCCCGGTTGAGCAACGGCAACCCGAGGACGAGGGCCCCGCCGCCGAAGAACAGGACCGAGATCAGGCCGAGCGCGGTCTCGCCGGTGGCCACGAGCAGCGCCCCCGCCGCGACGAACGCGAGCGAGATCGCGAATGCGAACCGGCGCCGCGTCACGGCCACACCGAGGAATCGATCAGACGCATCTCCACCAGAGTAGGTGCGTGCGCGGCGGGCGAGCCCTGGCGGTTGGGGCGCCACGAACGCGCGCTTCCTCGTCCGGAGTGCCCGCCGCGAGCGGTCACGCGACGATCGTCGTGGTGCCGGTACCGTGGTCGCCGAGCCATGCCACGCCGCAACCGTCGTGTTCCCGAACCTCCGCCGGTGGTGTTCCAGCCGTCGCGCGCGATCCGCGCTTCGTGTGAGACGAAGGAGCGCTACGCGTCCGATGCGGAAGCGCGCTCGATCGCGTTGATGAACGCCGCGCCCGGACGTCCGGCCGCCACCCGGCCGTACCAGTGCACCGTGTGCGGCGGCTGGCACTTGACCTCGCGCTAACGCGCCACGCCCCGGACACGCGAGCGATGCCTAACTCGCGGTTTCCGCGGGTTCGTGAACGCTCGCGTGGCGTGGACCGTCCTTCGGCGTTTAACGCAAACGGGGCCCCGAAGGGCCCCGTCCGTAAATCAGTCAGCCGTGAGGCTGGCTTACATCATGCCGCCCATGCCGCCCATGTCGGGCATGCCGCCGCCACCGCCGCCATCCTTGTCCGGGACCTCGGCGACGATCGCCTCGGTGGTCAGGATGTTCTTGGCGATCGAGGCCGCGTTCTGCAGCGCCGAGCGCGTGACCATGGCCGGGTCGATGACGCCCGCGGCCACGAGGTCGACGTACTCGCCGGTCGCGGCGTTGAGGCCGATGCCGGCCTCGCTGCGACGGACCTCGTTCACGACGACCGAACCCTCGAAGCCGGCGTTCTCGGAGATCTGACGGAGCGGCTCCTCGAGCGAGCGCAGGACGATGCGCATGCCGGTCTTCTCGTCGTCGATGCCGGTGGCGTCGAGGTTGATGGCCGCAGCGGCCTCAACCAGCGCGATGCCGCCGCCGGGGACGATGCCCTCTTCGAGCGCCGCGCGGGTCGCCTGGAGGGCGTCCTCGACACGGTGCTTCTTTTCCTTCATCTCGGTCTCGGTGGCCGCGCCGACCTTGACCACCGCGACGCCGCCGGAGAGCTTGGCGAGGCGCTCCTGCAGCTTCTCGCGATCGAAGTCGGAGTCGGTGTTCTCGACCTCGCCCTTGATCTGGTTGATGCGGCCCTTGATGGCGTCAGCCTCGCCGGCGCCGTCCACGATCGTCGTGTTGTCCTTGGCGACAACGACGCGACGGGCGCGACCCAGCTGCGAGATCTGCGTGTTCTCGAGCTTGAGGCCCATCTCTTCGGTGATGACCTCGCCGCCGGTGAGGATCGCGATGTCCTCGAGCATGCGCTTACGGCGATCGCCGAAGCCCGGGGCCTTGACGGCGACGCCCGTGAACGTGCCGCGGAGCTTGTTGACGATGAGCGTGGCCAGAGCCTCGCCCTCGACGTCCTCGGCGATGATCAGCAGCGGGCGGCCGGACTGGATGACCTGCTCCAGGACGGGCAGGACGTCCCGGACGGAGCCGATCTTCTGGTTGGCGATCAGGATGTAGGGGTCCTCGAGGACCGCCTCCATGCGCTCCTGGTCGGTCGCCATGTAGGGCGAGATGTAGCCCTTGTCGAACTGCATGCCCTCGGTGAACTCGAGGTCCATGCCGAAGGTCTGACCCTCTTCGACGTTGACGACGCCGTCCTTGCCGACCTTGTCGATGGCGTCGGCGATGACGTCGCCGATCTCCTCGTCGCCGGCCGAGATCGTCGCGACGCGAGCGATCTGGTCCTTGCCGGAGATCTCCTTGGCCTGCGAGCGGATGTGCTCGACGACCTGGTCGACGGCGATCTCGATGCCCTTCTTGAGGGCGAGCGGGTTCGCGCCGGCGGCCACGTTCTTCAGGCCGGTGCGGACGATCGACTGGGCGAGTACCGTCGCGGTCGTGGTGCCGTCGCCGGCAACATCGTTGGTCGCCGTGGCGACCTCGCGGACGAGCTGGGCGCCCTGGTTCTGGAAGACGTCCTCGACCTCGATCTCGCGAGCGATGGTCACACCATCGTTCGTGATCGTGGGAGCACCGAACTTCTTGTCCAGGACGACGTAGCGGCCGCGCGGGCCGAGGGTCACCTTGACGGCGTTGGCGACGGCGTCCACGCCGAGCTCGAGCGCCTTGCGCGCGTCGACGTCGTACTTCAGTTCCTTGTGAGCCATGTGAGTCTTGGTCTCCTTAGAGATTCTTTAGCCGGCAACCTTGGCGAGAACGTCGGACTCGCGCAGGACCAGCAGGTCCTCGCCGTCGACCGTGATCTCGGTGCCGCCGTACTTGGAGTAGAGGACTTCGTCGCCTTCGACGACGTCAAGCGGCTGGCGCTGACCGTTGTCGTCGAGCTTGCCGTCGCCGACAGCGAGGACCTTGCCCTTCTGCGGCTTCTCCTTGGCCGTGTCAGGCAGGACGATGCCGGAAGCCGTGGTCGCTTCCTCCTCGACGGCCTTGACGATCAGACGATCGCCGAGCGGCTTGAGCTTCATTGAGTGACCTCCACTCAGATCGATACCAGCGAAATCTCGTTGGCACTCTCGGACTACGAGTGCCAGCGGAGGTGCATGATACGACGAAAGTTCAGGACGTCAAGGGGGACTTGGCACTCTCGTCACACGAGTGCCAAGTCGGATCGGTGCACGTGTCAACGACCGCGTCGGCGAAGCGCGTGGCCGCGGACGCCGTCAGGTCGCCCGCGAGGGCTGAATTCTGAGCGCCGCCCACGCCGCGGAGGCGATCCTGGAAGTCCGGCGGGTTCTCCACGATCTGCGAGAAGCGGACGACGGTGACCGTGTCATCCAGCGCCACCTCGCGATCGTAGATCTGCTTGAGGAAGTGCACGAGCTCCTCGGTACGGCGGAACTCGGGGTTGTCGTGCTCGATGTCGCGCGGCGAGAGGTCCTTGACGCGCTTGACCTCCACGTTGTCGATGACGGCGTGGAACAGCTTCTCGCGGGGCGAGTACTGGTAGCCGACGGTGACCAGCACCACCTGGTTCTTGCGGTACTTGTGCCGCTTGTCGCCGAGGCGGATGGTCGCCGTCTTGCGACCGCGCTTCATCTGGTCGGCGAACACCGTGGAGTAGAAGTTGAGGACCTGCACGACGCGGCAGACTAGCGCCCTTACGCCTTCTTGGACAGCAGGCGCTCGATCAGCGCCCGCTCGCCCGGGTACGAGAGGGCCTCGCGGGCGCTCGCCAGCGCGATCCAGCGGGCGTCGTCGACCTCGTGATCGTGGTCGTTCGTGGAGCCGTCGACGTACTCGCAGAGGAAGAAGTGGACGGTCTTGCGGACCCGCCGCCCGCCGCGGCGATAGGTGTACCGGACATCGCCGAGCGGCTCGATCACGTTCGCGACGACGCCCGTCTCCTCACGCACCTCGCGCGCGGCGACCTGCTCCGGCGTCTCGCCGGCCTCCATCCCGCCCTTCGGCAGCCCGGTGACGCGTTTCCCGGCGGGCGTGATCACGAGGAGCTCGTCCCCGCGTAAGACCACCCCGCCGTAGGACGTCTCCAGCTCAGTAGACATAGTTGCGCAGCGCGTCCGGGTCGTGGACGACCAGCCGGCCACGGCCCTGAGAGATCACCCCTGCCCGTTCCAGCGTCGCGAGGAACCGGGAAGCGGACTCGCGCGAAGAACCCGCGAGCATCGCGAGATCGGCCTGGGTGGCCGTGATCTGCACGTCGCCGGGCGGCGTTCCCTCGGCCACGGCCTGCTCGACGAGCCCGGCGATCACGCTCGCCACGCGCGACTGGACGGTCTGGAAGGACTGGCTCGCCAGGCGCTCGTTGGTGGCCCGCAGCCGCCGCGCCAGCGACGAGGCCAGGCCCACCGCGAGCTGCGGGCGCCGCAGCATCAGCCGGCGCATGTCCGGCCCGAGGATGGCGAGCGCCTCGACGACGTCGATCGTCTCGACCGTCGCGCTGCGACGTTCGTCGTCGAACATCGCGAGCTCACCGAAGATGTCCCCCGGCCCGAAGGTGGCGAGCGCGATCTGGCGCCCGTCCGCGTGCTCGCGCACGGCGCGTGCGTGGCCCGTCCGGACCACGTAACACGTGTTGGACTCGTCCCCCTCGCGGAAGACGACTTCACCCGCGCCGAAACGGCGCGGGTGGGAGACCTCGGCGACGAGCGAGAGGTCCTCGGGTCCCAGCGATGCGAACACTGGGACCCGGGCGAGAAGTTCCGCGGTTGGAAGTGTGCTGCCGGTCACGTTCACCGGGGGTCTACCACCCCCGGGCCTTTCTATGCCACCTCGAGCGCCCGCTCGCGTCGCCGACGGGTGAGGATCCGCGCCGCGATCGCCGCCAGGACGACGATTGCGGCCATCGGCAGCAAGACGGCCAGAACGATCATCAGCACGCCCGCGATCACCTCGAGCACGCGCACGCTGTCACCGAGCGCGTCGCCCGGCGTCCAGCGGTCGCCGGGGGCGGCGGCCTCGCCGGAGCGGCGCGTCCCGCGGATCTCGAGGTCGACCGTGGCGTAGCTGACCTCACGGCCGAGCTCGTTGACCAGGCGCTGCGCCCGGGTGACGCGACGCGTCGAGCGGTTCACCAGCGCGCGCAGCCGTGAGCGCTCCTTGTCGGTCGTCGCCTTGGCGAGCCGGATGCGCAGGCCCGCACGGTCGGCGCGCGCGTCGCGTACGGCGGCCTCCAGCGCCTCGCGCTGGTCGGTGACGTCCTCGGTCTGCTGCGACCGCGACTGCACGTTGGCCAGCTTGGAGATGCGGGCGAGCCCGTCGTCGAGCTTCGCGCTCGGGATCCGCAGCGAGAGCGTGGCGATCGCCCGGCGGGTGCCGTCCTGGTCGATCTGCGAGCTCTGGACGAAGCCGCCGAGCGAGTCGACGATCGTGATCGCCCGGTTCGTGATGCCCTGGACGCGGTCCGGCGTGGTGGTGAGCGTGAGCGACGTGTTCGACTTGACGGCGCGGTCCTCCTGGACGGCTTCGGGCGCAGCGGCGGTCGGAGCGACGGACTTGCTGTCCGACGATCCGCCGGAGGAGGAGTCCTCGGACATCTCCGGGATCGCCTCGGACGAGATGGCGGAGCCGCCGGAACTACTGGACGGCTCCTCATCGCCGCCGCCGGCGCCGGAGAGCCCGGCGATGACGATCACGCCCATCACACTCGCGATGGCGAGCGAGGCGACGATCGCCAGCATGTGGTCGCGGACGCGATCAGTGGCCGCTGCGCGCACGCGACGGCGGCGTAGGGAAACGGTGCGCCACGCGCGTGTCGAGCTTGAGCGCCCAGGCCGGGTCGGGAGCGGGCTTGACGTCCCGCAGGAGGGTCTCGAGATCAGGCATCGACGGCCTCCCGGAGCTTGGTCATGGCGCGGCTGAGGAGCGTGCCGGCGTTGGACACGCTGACGCCGAGCACGTCGGCGATCTCGGCGTTGGACAGATCGGCGTGGAACTTGAGCGCGATCACCTCGCGGTCGCGCGCGGCCAGCGTGGCCAGCGCGGCGCGGACGGCGTCGCGCTCGGCGGCGAGCTCGGCCGCCTCGTCGGGACCGGGCTCGGAGGGCGGATCGGGGAGCGCGGTCGTCAACGCGCGCTTGCGCCGGCGCAACTCATCCAGCGCCGCGTTGCGGACGATCCCGAACAGCCACGCGCGCGGCGAGCCGCGGCGGGCGTCGAAGCGTGAGCGCTTCTTGTAGGCGCGCTCGAACGCAGGAGGCGGTCACGTCTTCAGCCGCCGCACCGTCACGCAGGAGCGTTGCGGCGTAGGCGAAGACGTCGTCCCGCGATTCGCGGTACAGCGCGTCGAAATCGAGCGCGCGATCCGCAGTGGCGGGAAGGGTCGCGGTGGTGGCCGTCACACCCTCACTACGACTGTCTGAAGGATCCATCACAAGCGCGCTAGATTCTTCGCCTCGATGCTGCGTGTTCTGGTGGTTGCCTTGGCTTTGACGGTGTTGCTGCCAGGCGTCGCCGCGGCCAAGGAGCCGGCAGCGGTGTGGGCCACGGTCAACGTCTGCGACACGGCCAAGCAGCCTGACGCGATCGGGCTGCGCGCGTCGATGCCCGGCACACCCAAGGGTGCGCGGCTCTCGATGCGCTTCCAGGTCGAGTACCGGACGGCGGACGGGCGCTGGGACGACGTCGAGGACGCCGACTCAGGCTGGCGCGCCGTCGGCACCGCGAAGGGCGCGCCGGTCGAGTACGGCTGGAGCTTCACGTTCGCGAAGCGTTCCACGCCGGTCACGCTCCGCGGCGTCGTGAAGTTCCGCTGGCGCCAGGGCGACAGGCTCCCGCGCCAGCAGGAGGTCGCCACCGAGGCCGGGCACGCCTCCAAGGCCGGCTCGGACCCGGCGGGTTACTCCGCCGCCACCTGCGTTTTGTGATGGGCCGAAGAGGCGCGGGTCGTTGGTGATCACGCCGGTGACGCCGAGGCGCTCGAGCTTGACGATGCGCGGCCCGTCGTCGACGGTCCAGACGTAGAGCTCGCCGCCGGACTCCTTGATGGCTCGCACCAGGCGCGGGGTGACGAGCCGCCAGTGGGCCATGATCGCGTCGCAGCGGCCCGCCGAGATGTGGGCGCGCGCCGCGGACGGCAGCTTCGTGCGCACCCACGCGGCGCCGGCGTAGGCCGGGAGCTTGGTCACCAGCGACTGCGTCGGGTCGTTCTTCAGCCGCGGGACGCTCCAGCCCAGGCGCAGCCGCGGCTCCAGCGCGCGCAGGACGATCAGCGACCGCATCCACATCGTCGAGACGAGCGTGCGTTCCACGAGCCCGTACTCGCGCAGCGCGTTGACGGCGCGCTCCTCGTAGCCCGGGAGCTTGAGGTCCACGTCGAGCTCGATCCCGTCGAACGCGCTGCTCGCGAGGTGGGCGAGGCCCTCCTCGAGCGTCGGCGCGCCCTCGGTGTGCTCGTAGTCGTGGGCGAGCAGCAGCTCGCCCCGGTGCTCGAGCACGTCGAACTCGATCATGTCCACGCCGTGGGCCAGCGCGGCGTCGAACGACGCGGGCGTGTTCCCGGGGACGATGAGGTCGGCGCCCTTGTGTCCGATCCGTCTCAGCGCTGACATCGTGGACACCAGTATGTAACGCGGTTGTCGTCGCCTTGCCCGCGGGACCGGATCTTTGACAACTTGCCGCAGCGCGGGCAGTCCTGGCCGACGGTGCCGTAGACGACCTTGAAGCGCTCCTGCATCCCGTCGCGGGCGGACTGCTGCATCCGCGGGCGGGTCAGGCGGAGGATCCGGAGCACCTCCTCGTCGGACACGTCGCCCGTGCGCCGCCACGGGTCGATCTCGGCGTCGAAGCAGCCCTCGACCTTCCACAGGTTGCCGATCCCGGCCAGGATCCGCTGGTCCAGGAGCGAGTCGCCGATCGGCCGGGTCGGGTCGTCCTCGCGCAGCCGGCGCAGGATGCCCGCCTCGTTGAGCTCCGGCGCGAGGATGTCCGGGCCGAGCATCGCCAGCCGCCGGTCGAAGCGCGTGCGGCTGTCGGTCATCAGCTCCAGCACCGGGCCGTTGATCTGCGCGACGAGCATGTTCCCGCGGCGCAGGATCAGCCACGTGTTGCGCGGCGTGCGCCAGTCGCCCGGGCGGACGCGCCACTTGCCGGTCATCCGCAGATGGCTGTGGATCGTCAGCCCGTTGTCGAAGCGGATGAAGAGGTGCTTGCCGTGCGCGTCGACCGAGCGGACGGCGGCTCCGGCGAGCTTCTGCGGCCAGCGGTCGCGCCCGAAGCGCGGGTGCGGCGTCTCGATCGAGTCCGGCACGTGCCCCTGCAGCACCGGGCGGATCTTGTTCGCCGCGTAGTGGATGGTGTCACCTTCGGGCACGGCGGCCCTTCGCCCAGTCGAGCAGCTCGGCGCTGGTCCACACGTCGTTGCCGAGGTCGTGCGCCTCGCGGGCGAGGCGCCGGTCGTCGGTGACGAGCAGGTCCGCCCGCGCGGCCGTGGCGTCGGCGATCAGCGAGTCCTGGAAGTGGCGCACGTCGCGCATACGGGCGTAGTGGCTGTTCGCGTTCACCCGCGCCTGGCCGGTGCGGGCGACGCCGTCGACCGTCACCGAGGAGGGCACGACCGTGCGCGGAAGCCGCTGCAACGCCTTGCGGCGCACGGCGTCGCGGATCGCCGCCACCTGATCCTCCTGCACGTGGGTGGTGAGCAGCGCCAGCTCACCGAGGCGGACGGCCTCGAGCACGGCTGCCCGACCGTCGGGGTCGTCGTGCAGCGCGTCGAACACCATCGTGTCGATCATCACCCTGCGGATCACGCCGCGAGTATGGCGAGCTCGCCCTGCGGGCTCGTCGCCAGGGAGTTGTGGCCCAGGGGGCCAAAACTCCCGCCGTGTGTAGGGTTGAGCGCCGCGACGATGCCGGCCCGAGCGCACACCCCGGTGTGTCTCCGGGGTTTCCCCGGGGAGATCGCAGTACCAGAGACAGTGCATCGCGTGTGCGCGGCTGCGCCGGTCCCGGGCAGTGGCGCACACGCACGACAGGAGCCGTCGGGCCGGCGTTGTCGCTGACGCACCGCGAAACGGCCCGCGTTCTCGCCGCCGCCTTCCTCGCCGGGGAGTGGGAGAGCGACGCCATGGCGGAGCAGGCGCGGCTGCGCGCTGGGGAAGCGCGTGTGGCTCCGGCGCGTCGCCGGCGAGGTGCTGGCCGCCTATCACCGCCCGCCGCGTGACCGGCCGCGGGAGCTCGCCGCGTTCATCGCCACGCGGCTGGACGGCGTGCGCCGGCCGCCGCGGGTGCTGCGCGAGCCGATCTTCCACCCCGAGATGGCCCCGACCCGCTGGCCGGTGCCGCGGATCGACACCGTCGGCGACCTGGCGGAGCGACTCGAGCTGGACCCCGGGCAGCTCGCCTGGCTCGCCGACGTCAAGGGGCTCGAGCGCCGGGCCACCGGGAAGCTGCGCAACTACACCTACGTGCGCGTGCCGCGCCGGCACGGTCCGCCGCGCGTGCTGGAGCGCCCGAAGCTGCGGCTGAAGGAGATCCAGCGCTGGATCCTGCGCGAGCTGCTCGTCTGGATCCCGCCGCACGACGCCGCGCACGGGTTCGTCCGCGGCCGCTCGGCCCGCACGCCACGCCGCCCTGCACACCGGCCGCCGGGTCGTGCTGGCGCTGGACCTCGAGGACTTCTTCGCGTCCGTCGCCGCGGCGCGCGTCTACGGCATCTTCCGCACCGCGGGCTATCCCGAGGCCGTCGCGCACACGCTGACCGGGCTGTGCACGAACGTCGTGCCCGTCGAGGAGTCCGTCCCGGGCGAGTTCCGGCTGTCGCGCCGGCTCGCGACGCCGCACCTGCCCCAGGGCGCGCCCACCTCGCCGGCGCTGGCCAACCTCGTCGCCTTTCACCTCGACGCGCGGCTCACCGGCCTCGCCGCCGCGCTCGGTGCCCGCTACTCGCGCTACGCCGACGACCTGACGTTCTCCGCCGACCACTACCTGCGCCCGCCGCACGACGCGATCGCGACCATCGCCCGCGCCGAGGGCTTCCGCGTGAACGCGGCCAAGACGCGCCTGATGGGCCGCGGCTCCCGCCAGCGCGTCACCGGGATCGTCGTCAACGCCCACCCGAACATCGCGCGCGCCGAGTACGACCGCCTGAAGGCGATCATCCACCGCGGCGACTACGACCGCGCCGAGATCCTGGGCCGGATCGCCTGGGTCGAGCACCTGAACCCGGCCCGCGGCGCGAAGCTCAGGTCGTCAATGTGAGCTTGCGCGGGCCGGCGCGGAAGCCGAGCTCGAGCAGCAGCTCTTCCCACGAGGAGCCCACCACGGGCTCGCCGTCGACCTTCTCCAGCGCGAGCCGCTTGATCCGGCCGCGCTTGACCGCGTCGACCAGGGCGGCGAGCGACGGCTCCACGCGCGGATCGTCAGCCGGCACGAGCACCTGCACGCCCTTGCCGCCCTTCTCCACGAACAGGACGGGCTCGGCGCCCGCCAGCACGACGTAGGCGCCCGCGGCGCGGGCCGGGCGGCGCGGCGTGTCCGGCCACTTCAGGACCGCGCCGTAGGGCTGCGCCGGGTCGGTGGCGGCGAGCACGATCGGCGGGGCCGCGTCGTCGTCCTTCTGCGCGCGCAGGCGCTCGACGGCGCCCGGGAGCGCGAACTGCGCGCCGCCGAGGCCTTCGACGAAGTAGCCGCGCCGGGCGACGCCGATCGTCTCCAACGCCGCCAGCGAGTCGTACAAGCTCGAAAAGCCGCCCGGGATGCCCTCGGCCAGCACCTGCTCGCGCGTGACGATGCCGTAGCGCTCCAGCAGCAGCTCCGCCTGGGTGCGGCGCCGGGCGACGGGATCGTCGTCGCCGGCCCGGAACAGCGCCGGCGTGAGCGACCAGCGGCCCTGCACGGCCGGCTGCGCGCCGCTGCGCCGCCGCGAGCCGAACGTGCGCTTGCGTTCCGCCCGTGCGCGCTGCGACCACTGCGGCGTCGAGGCCGCGAGCTTCGGAGAGCGCAGCGGCGCGAACGCGTCGTTGGTGGCCTCGCTCGCCCACACGAGATCCCAGAGCCCGTTCTGGAGCTCCTCGGTCGGGAAGCCGCTGATGTCCGCGATGAGGTCGGAGAAGAAGCACGCGCCGGCCCGCAGGCGCTCGCGGATGGCCTCGTGCACCGGCTCGGTCGGGGAGTCCGCGGGCTTCGGCGGCGGGCCGATCAGCGGCGCGTCGTCGCGGAAGTACAGCGCCACACGGCCAGAGCGCCGCCCGAGCGCGCCCGCGCCGACCCACACGACCTCGCCGGACGCGCACAGCTGGTCCAGCCACGCGGGGGAGTAGGCGCCGGTGCGGCGTGGCAGCAGGTCGCGCTCCCACACCTCCAACGGCAGTGGCAACCCCTGGAGCGGAACGAGGATCTCGCGCAGCCGGTCGATCCCCGCGCCGGCCGGCGGGTGGCGGTCGATGCCCTGCCAGTTGGCCAAGAAGCGCGCGAGGGCGCGCTGGTCGGCCGGCTCGATCTCCGCGCGCAGGGCGGCGAGGGAGGCGCGGCGCAGGCGGCGCAGCACCTCCGGGTCGCACCACTCGCGCGTGGTCCCGCCGGGGCGCAGCTCGCCGCGGACGAGGGTGCCGGACTGCTCGAGCCGTTCGAGCACGGGCGTGAAGTCCAGGCCGTAGCGGTCGCGCAGCGCGCGGCTCTCGAACGGGCCGTGCGTCCGGGCGTAGCGCTTGACGAGCCGCTCCATCGCGTCCGGGACGTCGGCGATGAACGCCTCCGGCAGGCCCGAGGGCGGCACGGCGCCCAGCGCGTCCCGGTAGAGCCCGGCGTCCTCGGCCGCGACCCAGCGCTGCTCGCCGCCGACGCGCAGGAACACGGCCCGCCGCTCGCCCTTGAGCTGCTGCAGCCAGGCGTCGGTGCCGCCGCGGGCGAGCGCCTCGTCGAGCGTGAGGTCGCCGACGCGGCGCAGCACGTCGTGCACGGCGTCCACGGAATCCGCGCGCGTGCGCTCCGAGAGCCGCTGCAGGTCGGCCTCGACCGTGTCCAGCGCGCCCGGGTCGATCAGCTCGCGCAGCTCCTCCTGCCCGAGCAGCTCGCGCAGGAGCTCGCGGTCCAGCGCCAGCGCGGCGGCGCGGCGCTCGGCGTTGGGCTGGTCGCCCTCGTACATGTACGTGGCGACGTAGTCGAACAGCAGGCCGGAGGCGAACGGCGAAGCGGTCTCGGTCTCCACCGGCACCAGCGAGATCTCGCGCCGGTGCAGCTTGGTCAACAGCTCGTGCAGGCCGGGCAGGTCCAGCACGTCGCGCAGGACCTCGCGGTAGGTCTCCAGCACGATCGGGAACTGCGCGTAGCGGCGCGCGACCTCCAGCAGCGACTGCGACTTCAGCCGCTGCTGCCACAGCGGGGTTCTCCGCCCGGGGTAGGCGCGCGGGATCAGCAGCGCGCGGCCCGCGTTCTCGCGGAAGCGGGCGCCGAACAACGCGCTGCCGCCCAGCTCGCCCACGACGAGGTCCTCGAGCTCGTCCGGGTCGATCAGCATCAGCTCCTCGCCGGGCGCCTCGTCGGCGTCGGGGAGGTGGACGATGATGCCGTCGTCGGACCAGATCGCGTCGGACTCCAGCCCGTACTCCTCGCGGATCCGGGCGGAGAGCGCGAGGCCCCAGGCGGCGTGCACCCGGCCGCCGAACGGCGACAGGACGCACACCCGCCAGTCGCCGATCTCGTCCCGGAAGCGCTCGATCACGATCGTCTTGTCGGACGGGATGACCCGCGTGGCCTCCTGCTGCTCGCGCAGGAACTGGACGAGGTTGACGGCGGCCTTCTCGTCCAGATGGTGGCTCTCCGCGAGGGCTGAGGGCTCCTGATCGACCGCCCAGCGCGCGAACGCGCCGATCGCCTCGCCGAGCTCGCGCGGGCGGCCGAGCCCGTCGCCCTTCCAGAACGGGACCGCGCCCGGCACGCCCGGCGCGGGCGTGACGATCACGCGGTCACGCGTGATCTCCTCGATCCGCCACGACGAGGCGCCGAGCAGGAAGGTCTGGCCGGGCCGCGCCTCGTAGACCATCTCCTCGTCGAGCTCGCCCACGCGGCGGCCGTCCGGGAGGTTCACGGAGTACAGGCCGCGGTCCGGGATCGTGCCCGCGTTGGTGATGGCCAGCGCGCGCGAGCCCTTGCGGGCGCGGATGTTGCCGTTCACGCGGTCCCAGACGATCCGCGGCCGCAGCTCCCCGAACTCCTCTGATCGGGTACCGCCCGTCGAGCATGTCCAGGACGTTCTCGAGCTGCTGGCGCGAGAGCTCGGAGTACGTGTAGGTGCGGGCGAGCATCGCCGCCAGCTGGTCGACCGGCAGCGGCGTGTCCTCGTCGGTGGCCGCCATCGCCACGATCTGCTGCGCGAGCACGTCCAGCGGGTTGCGCGGGACGACCGTCGTCTCGATCTTGCCCTCGCGCATGCGTTGCGCGACCACCGCGCATTCGAGGAGATCCGCGCGGAACTTCGGGAAGATCCGGCCCTTCGACGTGTCGCCGACGTTGTGGCCGGCGCGGCCGATCCGCTGCAGGCCCGCGGTGACGGACTTCGGCGACTCGACCTGCAGCACGAGGTCCACGGCGCCCATGTCGATGCCGAGCTCCAGCGACGACGTCGCCACCAGGCACGGCAGCTCGCCGGCCTTGAGCATCTCCTCGACGATCAGCCGCTCCTCGCGGGCGAGCGACCCGTGGTGGGCGCGGGCGATCGGCTCCTCGGCGATCTCGTTCAGCCGCAACGCCAGCCGCTCCGCCGCGCGCCGGTTGTTGACGAAGATCAGGGTGGAGGTGTGCTCCTTGACGAGCTTGAGCAGCTCGGGGTAGATCGCCGGCCAGATCGACTTGCGCGTGGCCTCCTGGCCCGCGAACGGATCCAGCTCCAGGTCCATCGACTCCGGCTCGACCATCGACTCCACCGGCACGTGGATCTTCAGGTCCAGCGGCTTGCGCATGCCGGTGTCCACGATCGTGGCCTTGCGCTTGGGCCCGACCATGAACCGGCCCACCTCTTCGAGCGGGTTCTGCGTGGCGGACAGGCCGACGCGCTGCACGTCCCGGCCCGCCTGCTCCACCAGCCGCTCCAGCGTGATCGCCAGGTGCGCGCCGCGCTTGGTCTGCGCGACCGCGTGGATCTCGTCCAGGATCACGGTCTCCGTGCCCTCGAAGATCGCCCGGGCGCCGCTCGTCAGCATCAGATAGAGCGACTCGGGCGTGGTGATCAGCACGTCGGGCGGGTGCTTGACCATGTCCCGCCGCTCCTTCTGCGGCGTGTCGCCGGTGCGGATGGCGACGTTCAGCTCCGCCCCGATCCCGCGCAGCGGCGCGCGCAGGTTCTTCTCCACGTCGTAGCTCAGCGCCTTCAGCGGCGAGACGTACACGAGCCGCGTCTGCTCGTGCGTCGGGTTCGCCACGAAGCGGTCCAGCCCGTACAGGAACGCGGCCAGCGTCTTGCCCGAGCCGGTCGGCGCGGAGATCAACACGTGCTCGCCCGTCGCGATCGCCGGCCACGCCTGCGCCTGGGCTTCCGTCGGGCCCGCGAACGCCCGCCCGAACCACTCCCGAACCTGCGGTGTGAACTGAGCGAGCGGATCGGTCATGGACCGAAGAACACTACGACCTCAGCCCGACGGAAAGATCAAAACGGACACGCCGATCGCGATCAAGGCGACGGGCACGGCGAACCGGCCGAGCCGAGCGATCGCGGCGGCGACCGGCGGCCGCGTGGCGAGCCAGCGCGCGAGCAGGCACCACGGCACGATCAGCGCCGCGAAGACCGCGATGAACAGCGCCGTGTTGCCCGTCGCGAACACGGGCGGGAGCACGCCGACGTCGTCCACGCCGCCGGCCAGCGCGATCGCGGCCACGCTCGGCGTTCCGAGCGGCGGGTGCTCCTCGTCGCGCTCGAGCAGCTCCTTGAGGCCGATCGCGATCGGGAGCAGCCCGAGCCAGCGCAGCGCGTCCGCCGGCACGAGCGTCGCCACGCCGGCCGCGAGCACCGCGATCACGGCCCAGGCGAGGTACTGGCCGGCGACGAGGCGGCCGAAGGTCACGCCGCTCGCCACGAGCAGCCCCAGCAGTGCCAGGTCGTCGAGGTTCGTGACGACGAACAGTCCGACGGCCTGGAGCACCGTGTTCACGCGGGCACGGGAACGAGCGTGCGGCGCCCGGCGACGGCGACGATCGCGCCCGTGGCCGTGATGGCGGCGGCGATCAGGAACGCGGTGCGCCAGCCCGGGCCCTCGACGAGCGCACCGCACAGCGCCGCGCCGGCCGCGATGCCGCCCACGAACGACGTGATCGGCCACGTGTAGGACTCCGTCCGCATGCCGGGCAGGTGCGACGCCGCCGACGAGCTCGTTGCGGGTGGCGAGCAGCGGCGCGATGCAGCAGCCCGCCGGCAGCACGAGCAAGGCCATGACCCACACGCTGGGAGCGAGGGTGAGCGGCAGCAGCGTCAGCGGCAGCACGGCGGTGAGCACCAGGTGCGTCCGGTGCAGCGAGCGGCGGGGGAGCGTGCCGTAGGCCAGTCCGCCGACGAGGCTCCCGAACGACCAGATCGCGAGCAGCACGCCGGCCATGGCCGCCGCGCCCTCCGCCCGGCTGAACGCCGGGATGCCGACCTCGAGCATCCCGAGCCCGACGCCCGCCGGGAACGACGTGAAGACGAGGGTGCGCACGCCCGGGGACTTGAGCGCGCCGAGCAACCCGCGCGCCGGGTGCTCCTCCTCGCTCTCGACGTGGCGGGTCGGTGGCAGCGCGGTGAAGATCGCGGTGCCGACGACGACCGCGACCGCCGAGACGATCAGCGCGCCGGCGGGAGACGTCAGGGCGGCGATCACGGCGGTCAGCAGCGGCCCGGAGATGAAGATCAGCTCGATCATGGTGCTGTCCAGCGCGTAGGCGGCCTGGTGCAGGCGCGGCTCCAGCAGGTCGGTCCACATCGAACGCAGCACGGACGAGGTCGGCGGGATCGCGAAGCCGCCGACGAAGCCGCACACGAGCAGGGCGAGCGTCGGTGCGCTGAGCTCGGCCAGGCCGACGATCGCGCCGAGGCTGATCGCGTGCACGACCGCGATCGGCAGCAGCACGCGCCGCGCGCCGATCCGGTCCACGAGCCGGCCCTGCACCGGCGCGCCGATGGCCGAGCCGAACGCCAGCGCGCCGGACACGCCGCCCGCGACCGCGAACGAGCCCGTCTGCTCGCGCAGGTAGAGCACGATCGCGAGCGCGTTGATGCCGATCGGCAGGCGCGAGAGCAGCGACGACGCCACCAGCGCGCCCACCCACGGTGAGCGCAGGATCTCGAGGTAGCGGCTCACGCGCCCCAGGCCGAGACTCGCGGGCCTGATGTCAGCACCGCGTCGAGCATGTCGGGCGTGAGCTTGCCGGTGAACGTGTTCTGCTGGCTGGGGTGGAAGCAGCCCAGCAGCGGCCACGGCTCCCCGTCGGCGACCACGCCGTGGCCGAACTTCGGCTTCGGGCGCGTGACGGTGCCGCCGAGGCTCGCGCGCAGCCGCAGCGCGCTCTCCCACGCGAACCCGCCGAGGCACAGCACGACGTGGATGTCGGGCAGCAGCGCGACCTCCCGCTCCAGCCAGTCGCTGCAGTTCGCGCGCTCCTCCGGCGTGGGCAGGTTCGCGGGCGGCGCGCAGCGCACCGCGGCGACCATGTAGGCGCCTTGGAGCTTCAGGCCGTCGTCCTTGTGGATCGACTCGGCCTGGTTGGCGAGCCCGACGCGGTGCAGGCCGGCGAACAGGAAGTCGCCGGAGCGGTCGCCGGTGAAGATGCGGCCGGTGCGGTTCCCGCCGTGCGCCGCGGGCGCGAGGCCGAGCACGAGGATCCGCGCCGCCGGGTCGCCGAAGCCCGGCATCGGGCGGCCCCAGTACGTCCAGTCGCGGTACGCCGCCCGCTTCTCGCGCGCGACCTGCTCACGCCACTCGACCAGGCGAGGGCAGCGACGGCAGTCGACGACCGCCTCGTTGAGCGCTTCCAAGGCGACCATAGGACGGTTCGATGTTAGCTACGGCTACGCTCTGTGGCGTATGCGCCGCGCCTTTCTCGTCGCTCCAGTCGTCGCCCTGCTCTTGAGCGGGTGCGGTGCTGCCGAGGACAACCAGGAGAGCAAGTTCACCGAGGGCTCCGACCAGGCGCAGATCGCGTCGATCGTCGACAAGCTCTCGACGGCCGGCGCCGCGCGCGACGCGGAGACGATCTGCACCGAGGTGCTGGCGACGACGCTCGTCAACGAGCTCAAGGCCGCGGGCGGGAACTGCGTGACCGAGATGGACCGCGCGATCAAGGACGCCAGCGACTACGACCTGCAGGTCACCGACGTCAAGGTCAACGGCACGACGGCCACCGTGAAGGTGCGCCAAGGTGACGACGGCGAGGTCGCCACCTTCACGTTCGTCAAGGACAAGGGCGGCTGGCGCGCCAGCGCCCTCGGCGCCGGGTAGGAGATCCGCGAAGCGATCTCCAAGCGATCGCGCATGGCGCCGGCGAAGCCGGCTGCCGCGTTCGATCGTCAGCGTCCGAGCTGGGAGTAGCGCGCCTCGGCGGCGGCCTTCTGCGGCCCCCACCACCACTCGTTCTCGCGGTACCAGTCGATCGTCGCCTGTAGCCCGGCGCGGAAGTCGCCGTACTTGGGCTCCCACCCGAGCTGGGTGCGGATCTTGGTCGAGTCGTTCGAGTAGCGCAGGTCGTGGCCGGGCCGGTCCGGGACGTGGTCGAACGCGTCCGCGGGCTCGCCGAGCAGCTCCAGCGTGATCTCGAGGATGTCCTTGTTCGCGCGCTCGTCGCCGGAGCCGATCAGGTACGTCTCACCCGGCGCGCCCTTGGCGAGGATCAGGTGGACGGCCTCGTTGTGGTCGTCGACGTGGGTCCACTCGCGGACGTTTTCGCCCTGTCCGTAGAGCTTCGGGCGGGCGCCGGTGAAGACGTTGGTGATCTGGCGCGGGATGAACTTCTCGACGTGCTGGTACGGGCCGTAGTTGTTCGCGCAGTTCGAGAGCGTGGCGTGGATGCCGAACGAGCGCGCCCAGGCGCGGACCAAAAGGTCCGATCCGGCCTTGGTCGCCGAGTACGGGCTCGACGGGTCGTACGGCGTCTCCTCGGTGAACTGGTCGTCGCCGTCCAGGTCCAGGTCGCCGAACACCTCGTCGGTGGAGATGTGGTGCAGGCGGGCGCCGTGCTTGCGGATCGCCTCGAGGATCGTGTAGGTGCCGATCAGGTTCGTCTGCACGAACGGCGCCGGGTCGTGGAGCGAGTTGTCCACGTGCGACTCGGCGGCGAAGTGCACCACGACGTCGGCGTCCTTGACCAGGCGGTCGACGAGCTCGGCGTCACAGATGTCGCCGTGCACGAACTCGATCTGGTCCTCGACCGGCTTGAGCGACTCGCGGTTGCCCGCGTAGGTGAGGGCGTCCAGGACGACCACCTCGTACTCCGGGTGGTTGCGCCGCGTGTAGTGGACGAAGTTCGCGCCGATGAAGCCGGCGGCGCCGGTGGCGAGGAGCTTCACGACGCGAGGACCTCCGTGAGGGTGAGATGGGCTTTCAGGCCGTCCTGCCACGACGGCAAGGCGGGCGCGTCGGAGCGGGTCGAGCCGAGGACAGAGTACGCGGGGCGCGGTGCCGGAGCACCGAACGCGGCGGTCGTGGTGGGGTGGACGGTGACCTCCAGCCCGGCGGCCGCGAACGTGGCCACCGCGAGGTCGCGCCACGTGCACTGACCGCCTCCGGCGACGTGCAGGAGACCGTTCGAGCGCTGCTCGGCGATCGTGATCAGCGCCGTCGGCGAGGTGGCCGGTGTAGGTCGGGCAACCGAGCTGGTCGTCGACCACGGTGAGCTCGTCGCGCGTGGCGGCCAGCTTGAGCATCGTGTCGACGAAGTTCTTGCCGTGCGGGCCGAAGACCCACGCGGTGCGGACGATCGAGTGCGACGTGGGGGCGGCGGCCTGCACCGCGAGCTCGCCCGCGAGCTTGGAGCGGCCGTAGGCGCCGATCGGGCCGGTGGGCGCGTCCTCGGGGTACGGCTCGGTCGCGTTGCCGGCGAAGACGTAGTCCGTGGAGACGTGGACGATGTGCGCGCCGGACTCGGCGGCCGCGGCGGCCAGGTGCCCGGCGCCGTCGCCGTTGATCCGCGTGGCGGTGTCTTCCTCGGTCTCGGCGCCGTCGACGTTGGTGTAGGCCGCGCAGTTGATCACCGCGTCCGGCTGCGTGTCGCGCACCGCGGCGCGGACGGCTTCGGCGTCCGTGATGTCCAGGTCGGCGCGCGCGAAGGCGACGACGTCGTGCCCCGCGGCGGCGGCCGCGACGACGTCCGTGCCGAGCATCCCGGCGGCCCCGGTGACGAGAAGGCGCATGGCCGCTATGTGTAGCGCACGCCGTCGGCGGCCCTCAGCGCCAGCGACAGCTCAAAGCGCGCCTCCGGGTCCTCCAACCGCTCCCCGAACAGCTCCCGCAGCTGCTTGAGCCGGTACCGCACGGTCTGCGGGTGCACGTCGAGCTCCGCGGCCACCGCCTGCACCTGCCCGGGCCGGTCCAGCCACGCCCGCAGCGTCTCCACGAGCCGTTCCCGCGGCCCCGCGCCGAGCGTGTCGAGCGGGGCGAGCCGGGACCGCGCGAGATCCGCCGCGAGCGCCGGCTCCGCCGCGAGCAACAACGCGGGGAGATGCTCGACCGCGACGACGAGCCGGGACGAAGACTGGCCGGAAGACGAGGCGCCGCCCTGGCGGGTTGCGGGGCGGTCGCCGCCCGTCGGGCGCGTCTTCCTCGCCGCGCACCCCGTCGATCCGGCCCTGCGCGGCGAGGCGGAACGCGGCCGCGGCGCGGCGCAGCGACCGCCCCGCCTCGGGCCAGGAGACGGCTGGGCCGAGTGCCGCCAGGTCGTCGCCCAGCGCGCTCTCGAGCGCCTTTCTCCGTCCCGGGCCGTCCGGGTCGGGGAGCATCACGGCCGCCAACCCGCTGACGGCCGCGCCGACGGCGCCCGGCCCGAGGCGCCGCGCGAGACGGGCGGCGATGTTGTCGAGCTCGTCCGTGGCCTCGGGCAGCTCGGCCTCGCCCACCACGACCGCGGCGACGCGGCGGGGGAGCGTCCAGCCCGCGGACTGGGCGGCCGTGCGCAGCGTCTCCTCGGCCGCGGGCGGCTCCTGTGCGAGCAGGCGGACCAGGGCGCGGCGGCGGCGCTGGGACTCGCCCGCCGCTTCGGACTGCGCCTCGGCGAACCCGGCCGCGCTCTCGGCGGAGATCTCGTCGATGTAGGCGAACATCGCTTCGCCGAGGTCGTACAGGGCGTCGGGCGCGAAGCCGGCGCGGGTACCGGCCTCCACGAACCGCCGCCAGGCGAGCTTCGCCCCCACGCGGTAGGCGGCGAGGAGGGCGTCGAGCGTGCGTCCCGCGCGGTACTCGCCCGCGCCGAGGCGCACGTACGTGTCACGCGCGCTTGACTCCGATTTGGGCGCGGCGCCGCCGAGCACGTCCACGAAGCGGTTCAGCGCGACCTCCACGCCGAAGCGCACGACCTCGCCGAACCGGCCCTCCATCGCGCGGGCGTAATCGGGCACCTCGCTGGCGATCGCGGCGATCATGTCGTCCGCGAGGTCGGGCAGCGTCTCGCGCAGCGCGTCGGTCGATGACGAGGTCAACGTCGCCATTTATCACCAGGCTACAGAAATGACGTGCGCGAAGTGTGCCGTCGCGTAAGACATCGGGTGGTCTGCTGGGTAGACCTTCAAGCGTGTCGAAGAGCCATCGTGCGTTGAACCTGACCGGAGTCCTGCTGCCCTTCTTGGGAGTGCTCCTGGCGATCGTCCTGTTGTGGGACCAGTTGGTCGATTGGACGTCGTTGGCCGCCCTGGCCGGCATGTACGTCATCAGCATCATGGGCGTCACCGTCGGCTTCCACCGCCTCTTCACGCACCGTTCGTTCGCTACCTACAAACCAGTTGAATACTTCTTGGCCATCGTCGGGTCGACGGCGGTCGAAGGACCGGTCATGAACTGGGTGGCCGACCACCGCAAGCACCACGCCCACACCGATCAGGAGGGCGACCCGCACACGCCCCACGGGCACGGCAGCGGCTTCAAGGGCGCGGTCACCGGGCTCTGGTACGCCCACATGGGCTGGCTGTTCGACCACTCCGGGACGAGCGAGCACTCCAAGTACTGCCGCGACCTCCACGAGGACCGCGGCATGCAGCTCATCCACAAGACGTTCCCGCTGTGGGTGGCGGTCGGGATCGCGCTCCCGGCGGCGATCGGCTTCGCGGTCACCGGCACCTGGCGCGGCGCCTTCGAGGCGGCGCTGTGGGGCGGTGCGGTGCGGATCTTCCTCGTCCACCACGTCACGTGGTCGATCAACTCCGTCTGCCACTTCTTCGGCCGGCGCCGGTTCGCGGTCGACGATCACTCGACCAACGTCGCCTGGCTCTCGCTGCTCTCGATGGGCGAGTCCTGGCATCACAACCACCACACGTTCCCGCGCTCGGCGTTCCACGGCCTGCGCCGCTGGGAGCGTGGGCTCGATCCGACGGGGTGGGTGATCCGCGCGATGCGGCGGATGAAGCTGGCGTGGAACGTGGTCGAGATCACGCCCGAGCGCCAGCAGCAGAAGCTCGTTTCGAGCTAATCCTCGAACACGTCGTCGATCAGCTTGCGGATCTCGTTCGCGGCGTCCTGGATGCGCTGCGCGAACTCGCGCCGGTCGGCTTCGGAGATGTCCCGCTCGCCGGCCAGCACCTCCGCGAACCCGGCGACGATGGTCAGCGGCGTGCGCAGGTCATGACGGAGGCTCCGACGCGCCTCGGCGTCCAGCACGAGGTCGTCTTCGCTCACGGGCGTCCGGGCGACGAGATGAAGCCCTCGCGGAGCGCGATGGCGATGGCGTGGACGCGGGTGTTGGCCTCGAGCTTGTTCATGGCGTTGCGGATGTGGGTCTTGATCGTCTCAGGCGACAGGAACAGCCGCTCCGCCACCTGCTCGCCGGTCAATCCCTGCGCGAGCAGGTCCATGATCTCGCGCTCGCGCTTGGAGAGACCCTTCTGCTTCTGCGTGCTGCGCTGAGAGAGCAGGGCCGGGCGCAGGCGCGGGTCCACGTACGTGCCGCCTTCGGCGACGGTCCGCAGCGCGGACGTGAGCTCTTCCTGGGTGCCGTCCTTGAGCGCGTAACCGCGCGCGCCGGAGTCCAGCCCGCTGATCAGCAGCTCGATCTCGCTCGAGCCGGTGTAGAGCACCACGCGCCGTTCGGGGTCGGCGTCGAGGAGCTGGGCGGTGAGGTCGATGCCGGACTCCTCGCCGAGCCGGATGTCGACCAGCGCGACGTCCGGTTGGAGGCGTTCGATCAGCTCCCGTCCCTCGCTCGCGGTGCCGGCGGTGCCGACCACCTCGATCCCCGCGCGGTCGAGCAGGAGCTCGAGCCCCTCGCGGAGGGCTTGGTGATCTTCGATCAGGACAAGTCGAAGCGACATGCGGAATCGCGCAAACAGCGCGGGAACCCAGCATAGGTCTTCGCGCGTCACTCTAAGGTGTGGCGCAGTTTGGCGAAGGACACGGAAAAGCTCATCCGCCAGCTGTCGCTGATCTCCTATTTGATGGCGGAGCGGCGCCCGGTGACGGCCACGGAGATCAGGCGCGACGTGGAGGGCTACTCGGACATGACCGAGGATGCGTTCGCGCGACGTTTCTACGCGGACCGAGCCGAGCTCGACGCGCTCGGCATCCATCTCAGTGTGGACAAGCCCGCGGACGGGTTCTCCGAGCAGGAGAACTACTCGCTGGCGCCCGAGGCGTTCCATCTGCCGCCGATCGCGTTCACCGACGCCGAGCGCGCCGCGCTGCAGACCGCGCTCACGCTGCTCGACGGTGAGTTCGCGTACGCCGAGCCGCTGCGGCTCGCGTTGCAGCAGATCACGTGGGGGCGGCCTTCGCCCTTGGGGTCGGACTCGCGCCAGACGATCGGGCTCGGGCTCACGGCTTCCGCCGGCGGCGGAGAAGTCTCAGCGCGCCTGGCGAAGATCGACACCGCGATCTACCGCCGCAAGCGGATCGAGTTCGAGTACCACACGATGGAGACCGACCAGACCGGGTTGCGGAAGGTCGATCCGTACCACCTGCTGTTCGAGGGCGGCCAGTTCTACCTCGTCGGCTACTCGCACGAGCGCAAGGACGTGCGCGTCTTCCGGCTCTCGCGGGTCCGCGGCAAGGTGGCGTACGCGACCAAGGCCGAGCACGACTTCCAGCGCCCCGAGGACTTCGACCCGCGGGGCTTCGCGAACCGCATCCCGTGGCAGCTCGGCGATGCGGTCGGGGTGGCCGAGGTCGAGATCCCCGAGGACCTCGTCTGGTACGTCGAGCGCCAGTACGGCATGTACGGGACCTTCGAGGGCAACGTCTTCAAGACGCCGTACCGCAACGGGCGGCTGCTCATCTCGTGGGCGCTCGAGTACGGGCTGCGCATCCTCGGCCCGCCGGAGCTGGTGGACGAGGCCCGCACGCGCGTGGACCGCATCATCGAGACCCACCGCGGCGAGCCGGAACCCGTCGTCCCGAGCCGGAATCCGCCCGTCGCGCCGCCCGCCGAGTCCAACGGGCGCGGGCGCAGCGAAGCGGCGATCCGGCCGGAGCGCTTCGCGCGGCTGGTGACGCTGGCCACCGTGCTCATCTCCGCCGGCCGCAAGCGCGACACGCTGCTGGTGAGCGACGTCTGCGAGCAGCTCCAGCTCTCCCCGCAGGAGCTGCGCGAGGACGTCGCGGTGCTGAACGTCGTCAACTTCGGCGGCGGCGCCTACGTCATCTACGCCGAGGTCAAGCCGACCGGGGAGATCGAGGTCGACGTCGAGCCCTACTCGGACACGTTCGACCGGCCCGCCCGGCTGCTCCCGATCGAGGGCAACGCGCTCGTCGCGGCCATCGACCACTTGAAGGTGGTCCACGCCGACCTGCAGTCCGCGCGCCAGAAGGTCGTGGACGCGCTGGGCTTCGACCCGGTCGAGGAAGGCCTGCACATCGTCTCCCCGCGCGTCGACGAGGGGATCATGCACACCGTCGAGCGCGCGATGCACGACAACCGCCTGCTCCAGCTCGAGTACTGGACGCCGTCCAGCGACCGCTACTCCGAGCGCTCCGTCGAGCCCTACGCGATGATCAACAGCCGCGAGGGCTGGTACGTCGCCGCCTGGGACCTCAAGAACGAGCAGCTGCGCCACTTCCGCCTGGATCGCATCAAGGCCGCGCAGGTCGAGGACAAGACGTTCGAGCCGCGCGAGGGGCTCAACCCGGCCGCCGACATCGGTGGGTGGCCACGCACCGGCCGGATCGGCGGCTCGCGCTCCGCGCGGGTGAAGGTCAGTGCCGAACAAGCGCGCTGGACCCGCGAGCAGCGGACCGTGCTGACGGAACTCGAAGGCGGCGAGGTCGTCGTCGAGTACACGTTCAAGGGCCTCGACTTCCTCGTCCGCGAAGTCCTCAAGGAAGCGGGCGACGCGGTCGTGCTCGAGCCCGCCGACGCCCGCGAGGCCGTGCTGGTCGCCGCCGAGGGCCTGATCGCCCGCGCCACATGAACCGCCGCGCGGCGATCGCGATGTCGCCGGGCGAGGTGCTCGAGTTCCTCGAGTCGGAGCGGGTGGTGACCGTGGCGACGATCGGCCGGGACGGCTGGCCGCACCTCATGCCGCTCTGGTTCGTCGTCCGCGACGGGGAGTGCTGGGGCTGGACCTACGGCAAGTCGCAGAAGGTGCGCAACCTGGAGCGCGACCCGCGGTGCACGCTGCAGGTGGAGGCCGGCGAGTCGTACGGGGAGTTGCGGGGCGTGATGATCAAGGCGCGTGCCGAGATCGTCCGCGACCCCGACGTCGTGGCCTCGGTCGGCAACGGGCTTTCGGCTCGGTACGGCGACGGGTCGCCGGTCGATGAGCGGGTGGCGGCGAAGCGGGTAGCGCTGCGGTTCGGCGTTCAGTCCGTGGCGTCGTTCGATCACCGCAAGCTCGTCGGGTAAGCACACCGTCGGGCGTCGCGTCAAGCAAACCAACGCTTCGCGGTTGGCCCGCTTGACCCGCCGCGGCCGGCGCGCTTACGGGCGGGTGAGCCGGTTGCACCGGGTGCGCCCGGGCGCGGACGTGTGCTCGACAACCCGCGTGCCACGCGAAGCGTCGAGTTGTGTCGCGCCTGAGCCCGACTAAGTCGCACCTCGCGTGGTGAGCGAGCGGCAACGCGCCACCCGGGCACGCGAGCGTTCGCTTCCGGTTCGCCTGACGCGGCAACTTGGTGAACGCTCGCGTGGCGTGCGACGGTGTGCTCGCCGTTGACGTTCAGCGCCCCCGGATCGCCTCGAGCGCGCCGTCGAGGTGCGCACGCAACACACCCTCCGCGGCAACTCGGTCGCCTGCGGCGATCGCGGCCGCCAGTTCGCCGTGCTCGCGGATGCTCCGCTCACGGCGCTCGACGGAACGCGCCGTGGCCGCGGCCATGCGGCGCTGGCGGTCGCGGAGCGAGTCGTACAGGGACAAGAGGATCTGGTTGTTGGTGCCGGCGACGAGGGTGCGGTGGAACGCGCGGTCGGCGTCGATGAACGCGGGGATCTCGAGCCCGGCTTGGGCGGCGACCGACTCGGCGAGCGCCGCCGCGACGTCGCCCGGGCGCTCGATGATCCGCTCGATCGCGTAGCGCTCGATCACCCAGCGGGTCTCCATCACGGCCTCGGTCTCCGCGGCTGAGACCGGGACGACCAAGGCGCCGCGCTTCGGGTACAGGCGCAGCAGGCCCTCGGCCTCGAGCTGGCCGAAGGCGGCGCGGACCGGGGTGCGGCTCATCCCCACCGCTTCGGCGATCTCACCCTCGCTGATCAGCTCGCCGCCGGGGAGCGAGCCGTCGAGGATGCGGTCTTTGACGTGCCGGTATGCGCGCTCGGAGGCGGACATGCGCGGAGCCTACGCATACTCGTGGCGTACGTCATGCATACATGTTGGATACTATGCGCGTACATGACTGCGGCTTGGCGGATGTGGGCGTTGGCTGCGGCCTTCTATCTGGTGGCGATCTTCCATCGGATGAGCCTGGGAGTGGCGTCGATCGACGCGGCGGAGCGGTTCGGGGTGACCACGAGCACGATCGCGGTGCTGTCGACGGTGCAGCTCGCGATGTACCTGGTGTTCCAGATCCCAGCGGGCGTGCTCGCCGACCGGGTCGGCCCGCGGCGGGTCGCTCACGCTCGGCCTGATGACCATGGGCATCGGCGAGCTGCTGTTCGCGGTGAGCCCGTCGATCGAGCTGGCCGTGCTCGGCCGCGCGCTCATCGGCGCCGGTGACGCCTGCATGTTCCTCAACGTCCTCCGGGTCGCCGCGCACTGGCTCCCGGACCGTCACTACGCGCTCGCCGCGGCGCTGACCGCGGCCTGCGGCGCGTTCGGGCAGCTGCTGTCGACGGCCCCACTCTCAGCCGCGCTCTCGGGCATCGGCTGGACGCCGACGTTCGCCGCCAGCGGGATCCTGACCGCCGCGCTCGCGCTGTTCGCCGTCAGCCGGATCCAGGACCGCCCCGACCCCGCGGGACCAGCGCTCGCGCCGGGCGGCATCGCCGGCCGCATCCGGACGGTCGCGCCCGCGCACCCGCCGATCATGCCCGCCCTCAAGCGCGCGTGGCGCTCCCCCGGCACCCGGCACGGACTGTGGGTGCACTTCACGCTCAACGCCCCGTTCGTCACGCTCACGGGGTTGTGGGCCTACCCGTATCTCGTCGACGGGCAGGGCATCGCGCCGGCCACGGCGGCGACCATGCTCGCCGGCACGGTGATGGTCTTCGGCGTCTCCGCGCCCCTGCTCGGCCTGTTCGTCGGCCGCCACCCGCACCTGCGCGGCGCGCTGTCCAGCGCCGTCGCGCTCACGACGGCGACCGGCCTCGCCGCGCTGCTCGGTTGGCCCGGCGGCCACCCGCCGCTCGTCCTCATCGCCGCGGTGCTTGCCGCCGCGGCGTTCGGCGGCGCCGCCAGCATGCTCGCGTTCGACCTCGCCCGCGCAGGCGGCGGGAGCGCCTCGAGCATGGTCAACATCGGCGGATTCGGGGCCGCGATCATCGGTCAGGCGGCGATCGGGATCCTCGTCTCGATCCATCTGGACTATCGCCTCGCCCTCACGCCGCTGCTGGCGCTGGCCACGTGGGGAGCGGTCCAAACGGTCCGCCACGCTAGCCTGCCGCAGCTATGGAGCAGCTCAAGGGCCTGATCCTCTCGGGGGGCAAGGGCACACGCCTGCGGCCGATCACCTACACGTCGGCCAAGCAACTCGTCCCCGTCGCGAACAAGCCGGTCCTGTTCTACGGGATCGAGGCGATGGCGGCTGCGGGCATCCGTGAGGTCGGCATCATCATCGCGCCGGAGACCGGCGACGAGATCCGCGAGGTCGCCGGCGACGGCTCCCAGTTCGGCGTCGAGATCACGTACATCCCGCAGTCCGAGCCGCTCGGGCTCGCGCACGCCGTGCTGACCGCCGAGCCGTTCCTGGGCACGAGCCCGTTCGTCATGTACCTCGGCGACAACCTCCTGCAGGGCGGGATCGAGGACCTCGTGGCGGCGTTCCGCAAGAACCAGCCCGAGGCGCTGATCCTGCTCACCAAGGTCCCGGACCCGCAGAACTTCGGCGTCGCCGAACTGGCCGAGGACGGCAGCGTCACCCGTCTGGTGGAGAAGCCATCCGAGCCCGCGACCGACCTCGCGCTCGTCGGCGTCTACATGTTCACGCCGCGGATCCACGAGGCCGCGAAGTCGATCCAGCCCTCCGGCCGCGGCGAGCTGGAGATCACCGACGCCATCCAGTGGCTCGTCGACGCCGGTGCGCCCGTCGAGTCGCACGTCGTGCGCGGCTGGTGGAAGGACACCGGCCGGCTCGCGGACATGCTGGAAGCCAACCGCCTCATCCTCGAGACGGTCGAGCGCAAGGTGGACGGCGAGCTCGTCGACTCGACGATCGAAGGCCGTGTGGTGATCGAAGCGGGCGCGGTGCTGGAGCGCAGCACCGTCCGCGGCCCGGCGATCATCGGCGCGGGCGCCCGGCTCATCGACGCCTACATCGGTCCGTACACCGCGATCGGCCGGCACTGCACGATCGATTCCGCCGAGGTCGAGCACTCGATCCTGCTCGAGAACTCGTCGGTCACGGGCCTGGACGGCCGGATGGAGTCCAGCCTGCTGGGCCGCGACGTGGTGATCGCCCGCGGGCCAGTCACAGCCGCGCGCCTACCGCTTCATGGTCGGCGACTCCAGCGAGATCGGGATTCTCTAGGCAGCTCGCGACGCGAACCACGCGCCGCCGCCCAACGCCCGGTCGTAGCCCGACCAGGCTGAACCTTCAGGCAGCTCCTTCTCCAACCGGTCGAAGGAGCCCAGCCGACCGCCGAGGTTGTCCAGCATGTGGACCAACGTCGCCTCGCGCGTGCAGGGCACGACCGGCGAGCCGTGCTCGAGCTGGCCGTGGTGGCTCAGGATGATGTGCAGCACGGCGACCGCGAGCTCGGACGGGAACCCGGGCAGGTCCTCGATGATCCGGCGCACCCGGTAGTACCCGAGCGGGATCTCGCCCTGGAGCTTGCCGAGGTCCGTCATGTCGATCGCCAACGGGTCCGACGTGTAGGCGTCCAGCTTGCCGATGTCGTGCAGCAGCGCGCCGGTGACCGCGACGTCGCGATCGACGCCGCCGAACGTGGCGCTGATCGCGCTGAAACGCCCTGCGCCACCGTCAAGGAGTGCTCGAGCAGCCCGTGCCGGTAGGCCTGGTGGAAGCGCTTCGCGGCCGGCGCCTCGCGGAACTGCTCCCACGTCGGCGTGCCCACGCCGAACACACGGTCCAGGAGCCCGCGCAGGTGGTCGCACTGGATCGTCGCGATCAGCGCGCGCAGGTCGGCCTCCATCCGGTCCACGGGAATCCGCGGACCGTCGAGCAGATCGTCCAGGTCGTACTCGCCGGGCTCGGCGTCACGCACCGAGCGCACGGCGAGGCGCCCGCGCGGCTCCACGGTGCCGGCGACGCGCACGCACGACCCGGCCGCGATCTCGCACGGCGCGGCTTCCAGCGTGCCCGTCCGATCTCCGAGCACGACGCGCCGCGCGTCGCTCGCGCGGACCATCAGGACCTGATCGATCTCCTGCCCGGGTGTGAGGTCGCGGACGCGCACTGAGGGGTGAACCCTAGGTCCAGGGTCGGACGAAACCGTTCAGCGGGGCGCAGGCTGGCGGTACATCGGCGCCTGCGTCCCGCCGTAGAACGCCACGGCGCGCTTGCCCAGGGCGTTCGTGTCCCGCCGGTTGGAGACCGAGCTGTAGGCGATCGCGAAGCCCGGGATCATCTTGCCCGCGAGCTTCTTCGTCCCCGACTTGCTGACCATCTTGACCAGCCTGGACGCGAGCGCCTCGTCGCGCTGAAGCTTGGAGCCGACGTAGTGCTCGGCGACCGTCTTCCCTGCCCCGTTCAACGCCACGCGGGCTCCCGCTGGGTCGTGGTACAGGCCCGTCAGGGCCAGCAGCTCGGCCGGCCGCATCGGGTCACGCGGGTCCCATCCGTACCCGCCCGCGATGAAGAACACCATCCGCGCCTGCAGCCACGCGAGCGCGACGAGGTCCGGCACGATCGTGAAGACGCCGCCGGCGCCCATCGCGGCGCCTTCGGCCGACGCGAGATGGGCATGACGTTTGCGCGCCATCTCTCCCATCGCCACCGGGTGCATCCCCATCACGTCGCGCTGCCGCTGGGCCCACGTGGCGGCCGGCGGTCCGAACGCATCGGCGGCCGCGAGGGCCAGATGTTCGGGCGCCCGTACCGGATCGTCCCGCAACCGCCCCAAGAGCGAGGCGGGCGGAGCGGTCGACTCGTCCGCGTCGCGCATTTCGTCCAACATAGTTGAAGCGGGTTGACACCGTGTCATCGGCTGCCGATGAGTGGGTATGCCTCTACATATGTCCCCTGTCATCGAGCACCGCGTCGAGTTTGCAGGCCATGTGACGCGAGCGCTCGAGGTGGACGGTGAGGGACCCGGCATCGTCCTGCTGCACGGCTGGAACCACTCGGCCGACACGTGGCGCCCGCTCCTGAGTGAGCTCGCCGCGCGCGGACGGCGCGCGATCGCGGTGGACCTGCCCGGCTTCGGCGAGGCGACCCCGCTCGCGCCCGGCGCCCTGCTCCCGCAACTCGACGCGTTCGCCGCCGAGCTCGTGACCGCGTGGGCGAACGGGAATCCCGTGGTGATCGCCGGCGCCTCGCTCGGAGGCCTGATCGCGCTGCGGCTCGCCGAACACCCGGGCGAGCTCAAGCTCGCCGGCGTGGTCCCCGTCGCTCCCGACGGGCTCGAGGTGCCGTCCTGGTTCGACCCGATCGAGGAGGACCCGATCATCCGCCGGCTGCTCTCGCTGCCGGTGCCGGTGCCGGGCGAGCTCGTCCGGCGTGCGCAGCGCGGGGCGCACCGCGGCATCGCGTTCAGCGACGCGCAGCACGCGATCGTGGAGACGTTCGGTCGCAGCGGCGAGGCCCGCGCGGACGTCGCCGCGCTGCTCGAGTCCGGCCGCAAGCTCGCACCCGAGCTGCTCAACGCGCCGTTCGATCTGGTCGGGATCCGCTGTCCGGTGCTGCTGGTGTGGGGCGCCTACGACCGCGGGCTCCCGCACAGCGACGCGCGGATGGCGTTCGACGCGCTGCCCACCACGCAGGTCGAGTTGATCGAGGGTTGCGGCCACCAGCCCCAGCTCGAGGCCACCGGTCGTCTGGCGGAGCTGCTGCTCCCCTTCGGCAGATAAGTTGCAACGGTTCGGGTCCGGCTAGGCTTTTCGCTCATGCGCCGGACCTTGCTGCTGCTCTCCGCTTCGTTCCTCCTGATCGCTCCGACGGCGTCTGCGCAGGAGAAGCGCATCGCCCCGGGTGTGGCCGCGGCCGGTATCGACGTCTCGGGCCTGACGCTGCCCGAGGCGACGAACAGGATCGCCTTCCTGGCGAACACGCACATGAACAGCCCACTGTCCTCGCGTGTCGCGGGCCGTCGCTTCCTGATGCGCCCGAAGGAAGTCGACTTCAAGTTCGACGCGGCCAAGAGTGCCCGGCGCGCGTACAACGCCGGCGCCATCGCCGCGGGCGCGCCGGTGAACGTGCCGCTGTACGTGAAGTTCAAGGTCGCCAAGGTCCGCACGTACGTCGACAAGGTCGAGAAGGGCATCGCCCGCGCCCCGCGTGACGCGCGGGTGGACATCAAGCTGACCAAGATCGCCAAGATCGCGCACCGCGACGGGCGCACGATCGACAAGCAGGCGCTCGAGGCGTCCGTCATCGCGACGCTGAGCGATCCGGCCGCCGTCCGCAAGCTCACCCCGGCGCTCGTGGCCACCAAGCCCAAGATCACGACGGGCAGCCTGGCCAAGGCCTACGGGACGATCGTCACGATCGACCGTGGCAACTTCAAGCTCCGCCTGTTCAAGAACCTGAAGCTGTCGAAGACCTACGGGGTGGCTGTCGGCGCGCCAGGTTACGCCACGCCCACCGGCCGCTACACGATCGCCAACAAGGCCGTGAACCCGGCCTGGACGGCGCCCGACTCGCCGTGGGCCGGTGCCTACCGCAACGAGGTCGTGCCCGGGGGCAGCGCCGAGAATCCCTTGAAGGCGCGCTGGTTGGGCATCGTCGGCGGCGTGGGCATCCACGGCACCGGCGCCCCGGGCTCGATCGGCTCGCGGGCTTCGCACGGCTGCATCCGCATGACCGTGCCGGACGTGATCGACCTGTATCCGCGCGTGCCGGTCGGCTCGCCGGTCTTGATCGGAAACTGACCGCACAGGTCCTCGCGGCCGGATAGGGTCGCGCAACCATGCAGGAATTGCAGACGGAAGTGGACCGCCTCGCGGAGATGGCGCAGGCGGAGGGACGGCTCGGGCTGGACACGGAGTTCATGCCCGAGGGTCGGTATCGGCCCCTGCTCTGCCTGGTGCAGATCGTGGTCGGCGAGCACGTCGAGGTGTTGGACCCGCTGACGCAGACCTTCGACCCGACGCCGCTCGCGGAGATCCTCGCGGACCCGGCGATCGAGATCGTGCTCCACGCCGGGCGCCAGGATGTGGCGATCCTGCGCCGCGAGTGGAAGACGACGTTCACGAACGTCTTCGACACGCAGGTCGCGGCCGGCTTCGCGGGCTTCTCGGCCCAGGCGGGTTACAACGGCCTGCTCCACGACGTCCTGCGCATCCGGCTCGCGAAGACGGCCAGCTTCACCCGCTGGGACGCGCGCCCGCTGACGGAGGAGCAGATCTCCTACGCGCGCGGCGACGTCGAGCACCTGATGCCGCTCGCGGACGACATCCAGGCGCGGCTCACCGACCGCGGCCGGCTCGAGTGGGCGCGCGAGGAGTGCGTCGCGATCGCGGAGGCCACCGACGAGCGTGACCCGATGGAGGTCTGGCGCCGGCTCCCGCGCGTGAGCGGGCTGGACCCGAAGGAACGCGCCGTCGCGCAGGCCATCACGGCCTGGCGCGAGCGCACCGCCGCCGCCGAGGACCGCCCGGTCGGCGCCGTGCTGCGCGACCCGACCGTGGTCGAGCTGGCCAAGCGCCAGCCCTCCGGCCGCCGCGACCTGGCGCAGATCCGGGGCATCACGCCGGACGTGGTGCGCCGCCGCGGCGACGACGTGATCGCGGCGATCGAGGTCGGCCGCAACGCGGAGCCGATCAAGCTCGAGGAGGGCGACCGCTCGCCCACCGAGGCCGTCGACGGCCCGACGATCGCGCTCGCCGAGTCGCTGGTGCGCACGCGCGCGCAGGAGGCCGGGCTGGCCTACGAGCTGATCGCGGCCCGCGCGGACCTCTCACCGATCGTGGTCGCCTCCCGCCGCAAGCAGGCCGAGCCGGACGTCCGCACGCTGCGCGGCTGGCGCCGGGAGCTCGTCGGCGACGAGCTGCTCGAGCTGCTGGCGGGGCGCCGGACGATGCACGTCGGCCAGGGCGGCCGCGTCACCGTCACCCCCGTGGACTGAGCCCGAGCATCACGGTGTTGAGCAGCTCGACCGGGTCGCCGAACGCGGCCTCGTCGCCGCCCCCGATGATCAGCCGGTAGATGAACGGGCCGACCATCAGGTCGACCGCCACCTCCGTGCTCACCTCCTCGCGGATCTCGCCGCGCGCCTTGGCGCGCTCGACGATCGCGCGCACCACGCGCCGGCGCGGCTCCACGAGGTGCTCGTGGAACAGCGCGTGCATCTCCGGCTCGCCGACGACCTCGCTCAGGAGCCGCGGCATCAGCGTGAGCGCCCCCGTCCGGGCCGCGCCCTGCAGGACGCGCTGCGCGGTGGCCGCGAAGTCGCCCTGCAGCGAGCCGGTGTCGTCGGGCAGCGGGATGTCGGAGTTCAGGTGCACGATGGCCGCCGCCACGAGCTCCTCCTTGGAGCCGTAGCGGCGGTAGATCGTCGCCTTGCCGACGCCGGAGCGCTCGCGGACCTTCTCCATCGTCAGCGCGCGGTAGCCGCTCTCGGCCATCAGCTCGAGCGTGGCTTGCAGGATGGCCTCGTCCGCCTCGGCGCTCCGAGGCCGTCCCCCGCTCAAGCGGCCACGACCTCGCCGGCGCGCACGCGCTGCTCGCCCGGCAGGAACACGGCCGCGATCAGCGCGCCCGCGAGGGCCACGCCGACGGCGACCAGCGTCGCCGTCTGCATCCCGTTCACGAACGCCTCCTGCCCGGCGGCGATCAGCTGCGGGTTGCCCGTCGCGAGCGCGCCCGCGAGCGAGTCGCGCGCCATCTCGGGGGCCCCCGCGATCGAGTCCATGTCTCCACGGTAGCCGCTGGCCAGGAGCGATCCGAGCACCGCGATCCCGAGCGCGCCGCCCGCGACGCGCGTGGTGTCGTTGATCGCCGAGCCGACGCTCATCTTGGCCTCGGGCAGCACGCTCATGATCGCGTCGGTGGCGGGCGCCATCGCCGTCCCGATGCCGTAGCCGAGCAGCACGAGCGCGGCGGCGATCAGCCCGTAGCCCGACGTCGCGTCGGCCAGGGAGATCAGGAACATGCCGCCCGCGACGAACACGAGCCCGAGCGGGACGACGATCCGCAGCCCGAGCTTCTCGGTCAGCTTCGTCGAGGACGGCCCCGCGAACACGAGGCCGGCGGCGACCGGCAGCGTCTTGATGCCGGCGTCCAGCGCGTCGTAGCCGCGCACCATCTGCATGTACTGGGTGAGGAAGAAGATCATCCCGAACAGGGCGAAGAAGGCCAGCGAGATCGCGGCGCTGGACGCCGTGAAGCGCGGGTTGCGGAACAGCTCCATGTCGAGCATCGGGGACGGCGCGCGCCGCTCCCAGGCGACGAACGCGATGCCGACGGTGAGCGCGACCGCGAAGGCCGCGAGGACGCCGCTGTCGGTCCAGCCGCGGGCGGGCGCCTCGATCAGGCCCCAGATCAGCGTCGTCAGCGCGGCGAAGGAGAGCGTGAAGCCGCGCAGGTCGAGCTTCGGGGCACTCGCATCGAGGCTCTCGGGCACGAGCCAGCGCCCGGCGACCAGCGCCCCGGCCACGATCGGGAGGTTCACGAGGAAGATCCAGGCCCAGCTCGTGTGCTCGATCAGCCAGCCACCCGCGACCGGGCCGATCGCGATGCCGATGCCGGAGACCCCGGCCCAGATGCCGATCGCCTTCGCGCGCTCGTGCGCGGGGAAGCTCGCCACGAGGATCGAGAGCGTGGACGGCATGATGAACGCGCCGCCGACGCCCATGAGCGCGCGCATGACGATCAGCAGCTCCGGGCTGGTGGCGAGCGCGGAGCCGAGTGAACCGAGGCCGAAGACGGCCAGGCCGAAGGTCAGCGCGCGCTTGCGGCCGAAGCGGTCGCCGAGCGAGCCGGCGGTCAGCAGCACACCCGCGAACACGAGCATGTACACGTCGACGATCCACTGCAGCTGCGAGGAGGACGCGTCGAGATCGCGCTGGAGCGTGGGCAGCGCGACGTTGAGGATCGTGTTGTCGAGCCCGATCACGAGCAGCGACAGGCAGAGGACGGCGAGCGTCCACCAGCGGCGGGGGTCGAGCGCTTCGCTCGAAACGAGACTGTTCCGTTTCATAACGCGAAGGTACCGCCGCGAGATACGAAACGCAACCGTTCCGTCTCGATACTCGTGCTAGCCGTACCGTCCCGCCGCTTAATGAGTCGCTGGGGAAGCCCTTAGGGAAGTTTGAGGCTCGACTTACCGGTTCCTTGAGGAAGGGGTCCACCATGGGTTTCGTGATCAACGTCGTGGCCGACACCCTCCCGACCCCTCTGGCCACGACAGCGTGCGCGCCTCGACCCCTCTCCTGAGGCGCGGACAACCCTCATAACGCCGCGGCGCCCGGAACCCCTCTCCTCCGAGCGTCGCGGCGTTACCTCTTTAAGGACTCTCTACCCTTAGAACGCCGTGTACTGCACGGCGCTGAGGTCGGCGAGGTTGCTCGAGAGCACGCCGAGGTAGGACAGCGTGTAGAGCCGGCCGCCGATCACGAAGGTGCGCTGGATCGGCACCTGCCCGCGTTCGGCGCTCTCGTGCTTGATCTGGCCGGCGACGCTCAGCGCGTTGGGCTCGACCTTCACCGCCGCCACGCCGGTGAACGTCGGTCCCTCCTCGCCGTAGCCCTCCAGCGGGATCACGGCCAGCTTCGACGGCGCCCAGTACAGGAACGCGTGCGGCTCGTTCTCGATCGGGGTCGAGCCCGGGCCGAACGGCAGCAGCGCCACGCGCTGCGGCGCGGCCGGGTTGGAGACGTCGAACAGCGAAGCCTGGACGTCCTGTCCGTCCCGCCCGATCCCGAGCAGCCGGCCCTCGCCGACCGGATGCAGGTACGCGGAGTAGCCCGGGATCTTCAGCTCGCCCAGCACCTTCGGCGCCGTCGGGTCGCGCAGATCCAGCGTGTACAGCGGGTCGGTCTCCCGGAACGTGACGACATACCCCTGCTCGCCCATGAAGCGCACGGCGTAGATCCGCTCGCCCTTGCCGAGCCCCGTGACGGAGCCGATCCGCACGAGCCGGTTGCCCTGCTGGTCGAGCACCGTGACCGTGCTCTGGCTCTCGCGTTCCGCGCCGGGCGCCCACGACGGCTCCTCGGTCGTGGCCACGCGCAGCTTGCCGTCGTGCTCGGAGAGCGCGTAGTGGTTGAGGATGAAGCCGGGCACGACGCCCGTGGCCCGGTAGACGGTCTTCGTCGGGTCGGTGGTGTCGAAGCGGTGGATCTCCGTCTGCATGCCGTCGGGCACGTCGCCGCCGGTCTCCAGCGCGCGGACGTAGCGCTGGCTGGCGACGTACAGCGACCCGGCCGAGCCGTAGACCACCTGCGCGCCGGCCATCACGCCGTCGCGGTCGAGCGAGTACATGCCCTTGTCCAGGTCGATCGTGAGGATCGCCAGCACGCCCAGGCCGGAGAACTGCGCCGGGTGCGTCACCGCCTGGCACGGCGCGAGGTTGCGCCGGAACGTCTTGCCCGAGAGCTTGCTCTTGAGCACGGTGCGACCGAGGAAGTCGCGCACGCCGGCCTCGTCCGGCTCCTCGATCAGCTGCGGCTGCGGCGTCGATCACGAGCCGCGCGACCGAGCCGTTCTGGCGCGCGTCGACGAAGTTCCCCGGCACCTCCATCGTGCGCAGCACCTTGGGCGCGGCGCTGACGTCGATCTCGGTCACGATCGTCGCGGCCGCGGTCGGCGCGAACTCCGGAATCGGCTGCGGCCCGGCGCCGCTCTTCGCGGCGATCGCCAGCACGCGATCCCCGCGCAGGAGCAGGACGTGGCCGCCGCCGTCGAGCTTGAGCGTCCCGGTCACCGCCCCGCTGGCGACGTCGACCACCCGCAGCGTCTGGTCGGTGACGACGAAGATCCGCCGCCCGTCCGTCTTGAGCACGTCCGGCTCGTCGACACCGAGCTCCTGCACGTTGGTGCCGGAGAAGTCCGGGACGGAACCGCCCGCGGCGCCCTCGCTCGACACGGGCATGGCGGTCGGGACGTCCGCGTCGCGGTTGATCGGCGGCCGGATCTGCGGCGTCGTGACCGCGTCGACCGGCATCGGCGCCGCACGACCGGTCACGCCCGGGCGGCCGCCCGTGCGCTCCGCACCGGCGCGCGCGTAGTCGACGAGCTGGGTGCAGGAGGCGAAGGCCTTCAGGCGCGGGCGCTTTGCCGCTTCGGCCACTCCCGCCCACCCGAGGGTCAGCAGGACAACCGCCGCGAGGAGTCTCATACGGTGACGTTACTCAACAGGCGCCAAGTCGCGACCGATACTTGCGCATCGTCGCCTTGGTCATGTCGCCGTGCGTCTGCTGCTTGAGCCGCTCGACCCGCTCCGTGTGGAACGGGGAGGAGAGCGACTCGCTGTGGCCGATCACGTCCTTGGTGGCGATCCCGTAGCGGCAGCGCAGCCAGCGCGTGAGCCGCAACGAGGCCGCGAGCTGCCGCTTGTTGCCCATCACGTCGCCGTCGCTCTTGCCGACGTGTTCGATCCCGAACGACGTGTAGTTCAGCCCGACCGTGTGCCGGCACATGATCGACCGCGGGACCAGCTGGTAGATCGTTCCGTCACGGTCGATCACGTAGTGCGCGCACGTGCCCGGGAGCTCCTTGAGCTCGGGGTCCGGGTTGTTCGGGGCGAACGTGTTGAAGGTCTGCTGGAAGGTCTCCGTGACCGTGTAGTGCTCGACGATGACCTTCGGGTCACGCAGGCGGTAGGAGTCGATGTCGTAGTGCCGGCGCGCGTACGCCGCCATCTGCTCCTTGCGCTCGCGCGGGAACGGGATCGGCTTCTGCACGATCGTGGGCTGGGGCGCCGCCGCGGCCATCAGCACCGACGTGATCAACGCGAGCATCGGTTCCAATTTGACAGGTCGTCACTAGCGGAGGAACCTCGAACCGGTCCAAACACTGGGAGGTGTCGTGCGTCATCTGCGCGCGTTCGCGGCTGCGGCCGCGATGATCGGAGCCCTCGCGGTCGCCCCGGCGTCCGCCAACGCGGCCTATTGGGTGGGCCTCGGTGACTCGTTCGCCGCGGGTCCGCTGATCCCGAGCCAGACGCTCACTCCGCTCGGCTGCCTGCGCTCCACGCGCAACTACGCGCGACTCGCTTCCGCCCAACTCGGCGTGACGCTCAAGGACGCCTCCTGCAGCGGCGCGGAGACGGCCGAGATGACGACGCCGCAGTCGACCTACGCCGGCACGAACCCGCCCCAGTTCGACTCGATCGCCGCGGACACGCAGATCGTCTCGCTGCAGATCGGCGGCAACGACATCGGCTTCACCGAGATCCTCACCGAGTGCCAGACGGCGAACCCCTTCGGGCGGCCGTGCCAGGACAAGTACGTGCGGGGCGGCCAGGACGAGCTGCGCAACCGGATCGCGGCCACGGCGCCGAAGGTCGCGGCCGTGCTCGCGGGGATCAAGGCGCGCACGAGCGCCCGGATCCTGATCCTCAACTACGAGGCGATCCTGCCCTCCAGCGGCTCCGGCTGCTGGCCGCAGGTGCCGATCGCCTGGGCCGACGTGCCCTACGTGCGCGGGATCCAGCGCGCGCTCAACGACATGATCGCCAGCGAGGCGAGCAAGGCCGGCGCGAAGCTCGTGGACACGTACACCGTGAGCCTCGGCAAGGACGCGTGCAAGGGCTCCGGCACGCGTTGGGTGGAGCCGCTGGTGCCCGGCAACGCCGCGGCGCCGTTCCACCCCAATGCCCGGGGCATGGCGGGAGTGACGCCGGCGGTCGTCGCCGCAGCGCGGTAGCTACTTCGCTTGAGCTTGGCGGCCGCGGCCTTCACGCTCTTGCGCGCGGCCTTGGCACCGTCGGCGTCCCAGCGGACACACTTCTGGCCGTCGGCGGTGCACACCATCCCGAAGTGCATCGGCTTGCCGTCGGACGTGCCCTTGCTGCGGATCAGCCAGGTGCCGTCGGCGCGCTTGGAGTAGACGGCGCTCATGTCGAGGCCGTCGGACGTCGTGTGCTTCTCGATGCGGACGCCGCCGGCCTCCTCGATCGCCTCGAACGCGACCTGCGGGTCCGACTGGAAGCGCAGGCACTGGCGGTCATCCTCCTGCGGCTCCGTCCACTCGCACGAGAGCGACTTCACGGTCGTGCCCGCGGCGTCGAGGATCGCGATGTCAACGCTCACGAGCGGGAACTCGGTGACCGGGGAGACGCTGCCGGCACCACCGGCCTGGGCGTTCGCGACGCCGCCGGTGGCGAGGAGTGTGGCTAGCGCGATAGCGGAGAGGGTGGGGATTCTCATACCTTCCACGTCGCCCGTGACACCGCCCGGTGTCGCGCCTTCGAAATGTTCGAGAAGTTGCGACACCTTCCCCCGAAACCGGCGTCTGCCGTCTGGATGTCAGACGACCACGAGCACGATCGACGGCTCGCCGAACGCGCTGGGGAGGGCGATGAGCGCGCGTTCGCCGAGCTCGTGGAGCGCCATCAGAAACCGCTGCTGCGCTACGTCGCGCGGCGCTTCCGTCCCGAACTGGCCGAGGATGCCGTCCAGGAGGCGCTGCTCTCCGCCCACCGCGCGCTGATCAACGGGACGCGACCCGCCGACGTCCGGGCGTGGCTGTCGACGATCGCGTGGCGGCGCGCTTTGGACCTCGCGCGGCGGGAGCGGGACGCGCTGCCGCTGGACGCCGGGTGTCGCGGCCAAGGTCGCGGACGACCCCGAGGCGCGCGCGATGCAGGCGCACGAGCTCGACCGCGTCGTGAGCGCGATGAGCGAGCTGCCCGAGCGCCAGCTCACCGCGCTGAAGCTGAGCGCGCTCGAGGGCCGGTCGCTGGAGGAGATCGGCGACGCGCTGGACGTCGGCGCCGACACGGCGAAGTCGCTCGTCGCCCGCTCGCGCCGCACGCTCACGCACCGGCTGGCGGCGGCCGACATGGACTGCGGCGAGGCGCGGGTGGAGATGGAGTCGGCGGCCGCGCGCGGCGTGCGCCTCTCCGGCACGGTGACGCTGCACCTCGACTGCTGTCGCGCGTGCGCGCGGGCGCACCGCTCGATCCGGCGCCGCCGGCGCGTGGCGATGTTGATCCCGTTCGGGCTCATCTGGCGCACGGTGGGCACGCGCGACAAGCTGCGCGACCTGATCGCCCTCAACCCGATGTGGGAGGCGCAGGCCACGGCCGCGAAGATGTGCACGGCCGCGTGCCTGACGGCGGTGGGCACGGGCGCCGTGGCCGCGCCGACGGTGACGGTCGCGGTCCCGCTGGTGGTGAGGACGGCGACGCCGACGCCGATGGTCGCGCAGGTCGTTCCGGCCAAGAAGCAGAAAAAGCGGCACAAGCCGAAGGCGACGCCGACCGCGACCGTCACGCCGGCGCGCGCGACACCCACGTGGACGCCGACCGCGACGCCGACCTCGACCGTCGTGGCCAAGCAGAAGCAGGCGAAGTTGCCGAGCGTCGCCATGGCCGGCGCCGGCGAGTCGGCGCCGACGGTGGCCAAGCCGACGCCGACGCCGACCCCGGAGCCGACGCCCGTGGCGACACCGACGCCTGAGCCTCCCGCGGCCACGCCACCGCCCGTCGAGACGCCGGTCCCGACGCCCACCGGTTAGTTTCCGGCGGCCGCGACGTTTCATCGCCATGGCCGCCATGCGCATCGACGAGACCACCTTCAACACCGCCCTCGACCGGCACCGGCGCGAACTGCACGTCCACTGCTACCGGATGCTGGGCTCCTTCGACGAGGCCGAGGACGCGCTGCAGGACGCGTTCCTGCGCGCGTGGAAGGCGCGCGAGAGCTTCGCGGGCGGTGAAGGTCTCCGCGCGTGGCTGTACAAGATCGCCACCAACGTGTGCCTGGACTCGCTGCGCGCGAAGAAGCGGCGGGCGCCGACGCAGGGCGAGATCCCGTGGCTGCAGCCCTACCCGGACCGGCTGCTCGACGAGGTCGCGCCGACCGAGGAGGAGCCGGACGCCGTCGTCGTCGCGCGCGAGACGATCGAGCTGACGTACATCGCCGTGATCCAGCTCCTGCCGGCGCGCCAGCGCGCGGTGCTCGTCCTGCGCGACGTGCTGGAGTGGTCGGCGGCCGAGACGGCGGAGATCCTCGACCTGAGCGTGCCGGCGGCCAACAGCGCGCTGCAGCGTGCCCGGGCGACCCTGAGCGAGCGGCTGCCGCAGCACGACGCCGAGCGCACCGAGCTCAGCGAAGACGAGCAGCGGCTCCTGCAGGGCTTCATCGCCACGCACGAGAGCGGCGACTGGGCGGCCGCGGCGGAGCTCATGCGCGAGGACATCCGCGTGTCGATGCCGCCGATCACGGAGGTGCACAACGGCCGCGAAGCGATGCGCCCGCTCATCGCGAAGGCGACGGCGATGGGCGAGTGGCGGCTCGTGGCCACGCGGGCGAACCGCCTGCCGTGCGCGGCCTCCTACCTGCGCCGGCCGGGCGAGACGGTCTTCCGCGCGTTCAAGCTCGACGTGCTGCGGGCGAGCGACGGGCAGATCGCCGAGATCATGACGTTCGGCTCCAAGTTGTTCGGCGCAGTTCGGTCTCCCCGATGAATTGGCCGATGTGGCACGGTCTTAACCCGCATGTTCAAGGACACGAAGGTCTTCAGCGGCTTCTCGGCACCGGACATCGATGCCGCGCGAGCGTTCTACGCCGACACGCTGGGCATCGAGACGAGCGACGACAACGGGATGCTCATCCTGCACCTCGCGGGCGGACGCGACACGCTGGTCTATCCGAAGCCCAACCACGAGCCGGCCACCTACACGATCCTCAACTTCGGGGTCGACGACATCGAGGCGACGGTCGACGAGCTCCTCGAGCGGGGCGTGGACATGGAGATCTACGACGGGTTCGATCAGGACGAACGCGGGATCGCGCGGGACGCGGGCCCGCCGATCGCCTGGTTTCGCGACCCGGCCGGGAACATCCTCGCCGTGATCGAAAATTAAGGGCGGGCACCCGAGTGACACGGGCGGGCGCAGTCTCCAAGCTGCCCCGCCATGCGAATCCTCCCCATCGCTCTGATCACCTTCCTCGCCCTGGCCGGCACCGCCCAGGCGTCCGTCGACCCGCCGGCCGGACACGTGCCGTTCGACGCCGGCTTCGCCGTCGGCGTCCAGACCTACAAGTGCGATGGCGCGGCGTGGGCCTTCACCGGCCCGCGCGCGACCGTCTACACCCTGCACGGCAAGGTCGACCACTACGCCGGCCCCACCTGGGAAGCGCGCGACGCCAGCAAGGTCGTGGGCGCGAAGGTGAGCGAGGAGCCGAGCCCGATCGGCGCGATCCCGCACCTGCTCCTGCGCGCCGCCTCGACCACGCCCGGCCACCTGGGCAAGACCTCGTTCGTGCAGCGCCTGGCGACGACCGGCGGCGTGGCCCCGGCCGCGTCCACGTGCACGAGCGCCACCTCCGGCAAGGTCGCCGAGGTGCCGTACACCGCGGTCTACACCTTCTGGCGAGCCACCCGCTAGGGAAGGGTCCGGCGCGTCTGCTTATCTGCCCCGTCCGATGTCAGTCGACAAGCTTCAAGAGGCCGAGGAACAGGTCGCGCAGATGCGCGAGGAAGCGGCGCGCGACGAGCAGGACGCGCTCCGCGAGGACCTGCGGCGCCCGCCGCTGGACGAGACCGCCGCCAAGGCGCACCGGCCGATCACGGCGCCGCTGGCGCACGTGCGCACGATGACCAACATGCGCAGCGGGCCGCTGGAGGACATCCACGAGCTGGCGGTCTCCATCCGCGAGACGGGGCTCCTGCATCCGCCGCTGGTGCGCGAGACGGGCGAGGATGAGCAGCCGTACGAGCTGCTCGCCGGCCAGCGGCGGTTCGCGGCGATGAAGCTGCTCGACGACGCGGACGAGGCCATCGATTGGCGCTTCACGGTCGTGGACGGCGTGTCCACGCGCGAAGCGCTGACGATGCAGTTCGCCGAGAACTTCCACCAGAGCAAGCCCGAGCCCGTCCAGTTCGCCCGCGCCGTGCGGCTGATCATGAAGGAGGACGAGTCGCTCACCGCCGCCGAGGTGTCGCGGATCGTGGGCGCGCCCGTCGACTGGACGCGCAAGTCGCTGAAGCTGCTGGAGCTGCCGGAGGGCATCCTGGCCCGCGTCGAGCGCGGCGACCTCTCCTTCACCACGGCCGACTTCGTGCGCCGCCAGGTCGCGCGCGGCGCGGTCACGGAGCAGAAGGCGCAGGAGCTCGTCGAGGCGCACGCGGAAGGCGGGCTCTCGAGCACGGAGCTCAAGTTCGGCGCCGGCTACGTCCCGCCACCGCCGAAGGACTACGAGGAGACCTCCGCCCGGCTGGACGCCGCGCGCCGTGAAGCCTCCAAGCCCGCGCCGCGCGAGGAGCGCGACGAGGACTGGTCGGACGCCTCGCCGGGCCCGTCCGAGCCGGCGCCGGCGATGTACGACGGGCTGGGCGACGCCGAGGTCGACGCCTTCGTGCTCGGTGCGTTCCTGCACCACTCCGCGACGCCGCGCACCAAGAAGCTGCTGCGGATCACGGGGGAGGCCGACGCGCACGAGTACGCGCGCTCGCTGCGCCCGCACGAGCGCCTGCCCGCCCTGCGGTCCTTCGCCCGGGAAGCCATCGACGCCATCTAGGCGCCGATGCCCTACGCTGCGCCCTCATGGGCGCATGGGGACCCGGGAACTTCGAGAACGACGAAGCCGTCGACTGGATCAGCGACGCGCGCGAGAGCGGCGACCCGCAGTTCGTGGTTGCCGCGCTGGCGAAGGTGGCCGAAGCGCAGGGCTTCATCGAGGCCCCGGACGGGTGCGCGGCGCTGGCCGCCGCGGAGGTCGTGGCGGCCGCTCTGGGTCGCCCGCCCGGCGTGCCGTCGAACGACCAGATCGAGGAGCGGCTCCCGATGCTCTCGGACTTCGCCGAGGGCGCCACGGAGAGCGTCGTCGAGGTCGCGGAGCTGATGCCCGAGCTGGCGGATCAGGCCGACCTCGCCCGCCGCGCGCTCGTGGCCTTGCTCGACCCGGAGAACTCCGAGCTCTACGGCCTGTGGGACGACGCCGACTCCGCGGACTGGCTCGCCGTGTTGCAGGACCTCGGCGGGCGCCTCGCGCCGTAGCGCAGCGCAAGATCGTTCAAGACGACGGCGGTGGGCCGGGCGAGAATGCCGGCGATGGGCGTCACCGACTTTCCGACCAAGATCGCCGTCGTCGTGCGCGACGACCTCGCCACCTGGCAGCGGCTCAACGTCACCGCGTTCCTGATGACCGGGATCGCCGCCACCGGGCCCGAGGGCACCGTCGGCCCGAACTACGAGGACGCCGACGGCGTCCAGTACCTGCCGATGCTGCGCCAGCCCGTGCTCGTCTACGAGGCGAGCGCCGAGGCGCTCCGCAAGTCCCACCGGCGCGCGCTCGAGCGCGAGGCCGAGCTCGCGATCTACACGCACGAGCTGTTCAGCACCGGCCACGACGACGACAACCGCGCCGCGGTCAAGGCCGTCCGCACCGAGGACCTCGACCTCGTCGGCCTCGCGATCCGCGCCCCACACCGCCAGGCCGACCAGATCCTCCGCGGCCTCAAGCGCCACCCCTAAGCGCGGGCGTACCGGGCGGGCGTGATCCCCACCATCCGCCGGAACGTGCGCGTCAGGTGCGCCTGGTCGGCGAACCCGCAGGCGAGCGCGACCTCCACCGGCGGCCGTCCGCGGCTCAGCAGCTCGCGCGCGGCGTTGATCCGCAGGTCCGTCTGGAACGCGTGCGGCGGCAGCCCGGTCTGGTGCTTGAACCGCCGCACGAGCTCGAAGCGGCTCAGCCCCGAGACACTCGCCAGCTCCGCGAGCGGCACCGGCTGGTCCCACCGGTCCCTGCAGGTGCGCGACCGCGCGGCGCACCGCGGCGTGCTCGACCCGGTCGCCGGCGGGTTGCGGTCCGGGCTTCAGGTGCGGCTTGAGCGCCTCGATCGCCGCCAGCACCGCCTCGTCGCGGGCGAGTCCGGCCGGCTCGGTCGCGAGTGCCCGGTGCGCGCCGAGCATCGCGGCCCGCAGCGCCGCGTCCTTGAACACCACCCAGCGCGCCGCCCGCGGCGCCGCCCCGTCCCGCTCATCCCAGACCGACAGCACGTCCGGCTCCAGGTACAGCACCTTGTACGCCCAGCCTTCCGGCACCGCCGGCACGCCGGTGTGCACGGCCTCCGGCTCGAGCACGAAGCACTCGCCGTCGTCCGCCCGCTCCTGCCGTGCGTCCACCTGGAACGCCGCCGCACCGCGCTCCATCACCGCGATCGTCCACGTCGGGTGGCTGTGCGGCCGGTACTCGTGGCGCTCGAAGTTCGCGTGCAGCGCCTCGACCCCGTCGAGCCCTTCCGGTCGATACCAGCGCACCGCCTCAGCCACAAGGCCATGGTCGCACGACCGTGTAGGGTCGGGCTACGGCATGGCCCTCGGCCTTCCCCCACCGTCGGGGTTGCGTGGCCGGCAGAGCGAGTGCGAGGCGCTCGATCGGTTGGTGGCGGGTGTGCGGGCCGGGGCGAGCGGGGTGCTGGTGCTGCGCGGGGAGGCCGGGGTCGGGAAGACGTCCCTGCTGACGCACCTGCTGGAGGGCGTGACAGGGCTGTCGCGTCGCGCGCGCCGCGGGGGTGGAGACGGAGATGGAGTTGGCCTTCGCGGGCCTGCAGCAGCTGTGCGCGCCGCTGCTGGACGGCGCGCTCGAGCGTCTCCCAGGGCCCCAGCGTGAGGCGCTGGCCACGGCGTTCGGCCTGCGGGCGGGTGGCTCGCCCGATCGCTTCCTGGTGGGGTTGGGGGTCCTGACCTTGCTGTCGGAGGTCTGCGCCGACGAGCCGCTGGTGTGCGTGATCGACGACGCGCAGTGGCTCGATCGCGTCTCGGCGCAGACGCTGGCGTTCGTCGCGCGACGCGTGCTGGCGGAGCCGATCGCGCTCGTGTTCGCCGTGCGCGAGCCGTGCGAGGAGGACGACCTGCGCGGGCTTCCGGAGCTCATGGTGGAAGGCCTGGGCGCGGAGCGACGCGCGGGCGCTGCTGGCGTCGGTGCTGACCGGCCCGCTGGACGCCGGGGTCCGGGAGCGGATTCTCGACGAGACGCACGGCAACCCGCTCGCACTGCTGGAGCTGCCCCGCGGCTTGTCGTCCGCGGAGCTGGCGGGCGGGTTCGGGCTGCCGGACGCCGCTGCGCTTCCGAGTCGCATCGAGGCCAACTTCGTCCGGCGCTTGGCGCCGTTGCCCGCGGACACGCGGCGGCTGCTCGTGCTGGCGGCAGCGGACCCGGCCGGCGATCCCGTGCTGGTGTGGCGCGCCGCCGAGCAGCTCGGGGTCGGGGAGGCGGCGGCCGCACCGGCGGTCGCGGCCGGGTTGATCGACGGGGGCGGGCAGGTCCGGTTCCATCACCCGCTGGTGCGCTCCGCGGTCTACCGGGCCGCGCCGCCGACCGAGCGGGAGCTCGCGCACGGCGCGTTGGCCGAGGTGGTGGATCCCGTCCTGGACGCCGATCGGCGGGCCTGGCATCGCGCGCACGCGACGTCCGGCCTCGACGAGGACGTGGCCGCCGAGCTCGAGCATTCGGCCGGCCGGGCGCGGGCGCGAGGCGGCCTCGCCGCGGCCGCGGCGTTCTTCGAGCGCGCCGCCGAGCTCACACCGGAGCCGCGACGGCGGGCGCGCCGGGCGCTCGCCGCGGCCCAGGGCAAGCACCAGGCCGGTGCGCCGGACGCGGCCATCCGCCAGCTGGCGCTGGCGCGCGCGGGGCCGCTCGACGAGCTCGACAGCGCCCGGGCGGAGCTGCTGGCGGCACAGATCGCGTTCGCCGTCGGCCACGGTCGCGACGCGCCGCCGCTGTTGCTGAAGGTGGCCAAGCGGCTGGAAGCGCTCGACGCCGCGCTCGCGCGCGAGACCTACCTCGATGCGTTCTCGGCGGCGCTGTTCGCGGGCCGGCTCGCTGATGGGAGCGGTGTGCGCGAGGTGGGCGAGGCGGTGCGAGCGGCGACGTGGGGCGCGTCGGCGCGGCGGTCGCCACGGGCGTGCGAACTGCTGCTGGACGGGCTGGCGGTGCTCGTGACGGACGGGTACGCCGCGGGCGTCCCGACGCTGAAGCGGGCGTTGCGCGCGTTTCGCGAGGAGCCGATGTCGGAGGAGGACGGCCTGCGGTGGCTGTGGCTCGCGTGCCGCGTCGCGCGCGCTCTGGGGGACGACGAGACCTGGGACGAGCTGACCGAGCGCCAAGCGCGAATCGCCCGCGAGCTGGGGGCGCTGGCGTTGCTGCCGATCGCGCTGACCGAGCGCTTCAACGTCCAGTTGCTGTCGGGCAACCTGGCGGCGGCCACGGCGCTCGCGGCCGAGGCGGACGCGGTGATCGAGGCCACGGGCAGCCGGCTGAGCCCGCGGGGCGCGATCACGCTCGCCACCTGGCGCGGATCGGAGAAGGACGCGCTGGCGCTCGTCGACGCGACGCGCCGGGACGTCGCTCAGCGCGGCGAGGGGTTGTGGCTCGCGGCGGCCGACTGGAACCGGGCGGTGCTCTGCAACGGCCTCGGCCGCTACGAGGATGCGCTGGCCGCCGCGGAGCGCGCCGCCGAATACCCGCACGAGCTGGGGTTCTCGACCTGGGTGTGGCCCGAGCTGATCGAGGCGGCGGCGCGCAGCGGTCACGCCGGATCGAGCCGTGGACCCGTTGCAGCGCTTCACGGAGATCACGCGCGCCAGCGGAACCCCGTGGTTGCTGGGGATCGAGGCGCGCTCGCGCGCGCTGTTGGCCTCCGGCGATGCGGCGGAGCGGCTCTTCCGCGAGTCGCTCGAATGGCTCGCCCGCACCCGCATCCAGGTGGCGCTGGCCCGCACCCAGCTCAACTACGGCGAGTGGCTGCGCCGCGAGCACCGGCGCGTCGATGCCCGCGCGCAGCTCCGCGCCGCGTTCGAGCTGTTCGTCGGCATGGGCTACGAGACGTTCGCCGAGCGCACGCGGCGGGAGCTGCTGGCGACGGGCGAGACGGTCCGCAAACGCTCGCCCGACACGATCGACCAGCTGACGGCGCAGGAGGCGCAGATCGCCGCCCTGGCGGCCGCCGGGCAGACGAACCCGGAGATCGGCGCGCAGCTGTTCATCAGCCCGCGCACGGTCGAGTGGCACCTGCGCAAGGTCTATCCCAAGCTCGGCATCAGCTCGCGCCGGCAGCTGCTGGAGCGCTTGCCCTAGTGGGCTTGACCAGGGTGGTGCACGGGCGCGACCCGGGGCGCTGCCGCGGGACAGTGCGTCCCATGCAGATCGAAGGCTCCATCGCCCTGGTCACCGGTGCCAACCGTGGCTTGGGCGCGGCGTTGGCGCAGGCGCTGCTCGCCCGCGGCGCCGCGAAGGTCTACGCCGCCGCCCGCACCATCGACTCGGTCACGGACCCGCGGCTGACGCCCGTCCGGCTCGACCTCACCGACCGCGCGTCGATCACCGCCGCTGCGGCCATCGCGGCGGACGCGACGCTCGTGATCAACAACGCCGGCGTGGACACCGGAACGCCGACGCTCGGTGACGAGGCCGGCCTGCGCGAGGAGATCGAGGTCAACTACCTCGGCCCGGTCGCTGTCAGCCGCGCGTTCGCGCCCGTGCTCGCCGCCAACGGTGGCGGCGCGCTGGTCAACATCCTCTCGGGCCTGGCGTGGTTCACGCTTCCGACGACCGGCGGCTACTCGAGCGCCAAGGCCGCGCTCTGGATGGCGACCAACTCGCTGCGCCAGAACCTGAGCGAGCAGGGCACGCTCGTCACCGGCGTCTACGCCGGCTACCTCGACACCGACATGGCGGCGTGGTTCGACGGGCCCAAGACGGCGCCGGAGGTCGTCGCGGCAGCGACCCTGGACGGGGTCGAGGCCGAGGAGCCCGAGGTGCTCGTCGGCGACTGGACGCGGAGCGTGCGCGCCGGCCTGTCGGGTCCGCTCGAGGCGCTCTACCCGGCGCTCGCGGGGAGCCGGTGATGGACGATCTGCTGAACCGCGTCCTCGACGCCCACGGCGGCCTGGCGAACTGGCGCGCCGTGACGGGACTGACGGCCAAGCTCTCGCTCGGCGGGCCGTTCTGGGAGTTCCGCGGCTGGCCGGATGTGTACGCCGCACCAGACCGTGACGCTGGACACGCGGCGTGAGCACATCACCTTCGCGCCGTTCACCGCGCCCGACCGCACCTCGGTCCTGGACGTGGACCCCGAGCGGGTGAGCATCGTCAACGGCAACGGGCAGGTGCTCGAGGAGCGCGCCGCGCCCGCGAGGGACGTTCCCCGGCGGGTTCGACGACTTCAAGACCACCTGGGACGCGCTCCAGGTGGCGTACTTCGCGAGCGCCGCGACCTGGAACTACCTGACGGCCCCGTTCGTGTTCACCTACCCGGACGTCACGGCGCGCGAGATCGAGCCCTGGCGCGAGAACGGGTCGAGCTGGCGTCGGCTCGCCGTCACGTTCGGACCGGCGATCGCCAACCACAACCCCGACCAGGTCTTCTACTACGACGACGAGTTCATGCTGCGCCGCATGGACTACTCGCCCGACGTCACCGGCAATCCCCGCGTCGCCCACTACACGCACAGCCCGCGCACCTTCGACGGGTTCGTCTTCCCGACGCTCCGGCTCGTCCACCTCCACGACGCCGAGGGCGTCGCCGACCAGAGCTTCGCGCCGATCACGCTGGACGTCGAGGACGTGACCGTGCACCGCGGCTAATTTCAGGGCGCTTCCGGATACCGCCGAGCGTACGTCTGCTCCGCTAGGCCGGCGGTCCAGGAAGCTCGAGCAGCTGGAGTATGGCGAACCCGAGCAGCAGTCCGGCCGCGCTGATCAGCCCCACCCGCGCCTGGCGAATCCGGAAGTGGCCGCTGATGCCGACCAGGAACAGCACGGTGGCGAGGAACACGGTCGCGCGGATGTACTTATCCGCGGTCTGACCGGCCTCGGCGCCCTCGGCGAACGCGGCGTCGGCCTTGGCGTCGTGGGCCTTCGCGGCCGCGTCCTGGGGCACGACGTACTGCGGCATGTAGGCCGGGCCGGCAGGGGCGTTCGGGTTGTGTTCAGGGTCCGTCGCCAGCCACGCGTCAAAGGCCGGGCGGTAGCCGGGGCGCATCCGGTTCGCGGCCAGCCGTTCCGCGTCGGCGTTTCCGGCGGTGAACGCGGTGAACCAGGCGTTGAAGGAGGCGGAGTCCAGCGTCCGGATGACGATCGCCTCCGTATCGGCGCGGTTGGCCTTCGTGCGCTCGGCGGATGCCTTTGCCAGCGTCAGCGAGGACTCGGTGCCCCACTTCGCGGCCGCGTAGCCGGAATACGCGGCGAGGACGGCCACGAATGACAGCAGCAGGGCTTCGACGATCGACAGCCGGCGATCGTGCCGGTCGTGGTCATGCCTCGCCGTCTCGCTGTGCTTCTTGTGCGCGGCGATCTCCTTGCCGACCTCAGCCGCTGAAAGGCCCTCAGGCACGGCTCACCCGCCTCGCCCAGTCCGCAATTCCCTCATCGAGCACGAGGTTATGCCCGCACCGCAGGCGTGCATCGTCCGATGCGGATGATCAGGGGTCGCGCGCACCGCCGGACCGAGCCTCAAACGAGGACCGATCCCTCTTCACGCTATTGGGGCCGGATCATGCAGCGGAAGCCGATGTGACTGGTCGAGGTGTCAATCGTTTCGCCTTGACGCGCCGCTGGCCGGTAGCGCAGACAGTAGTTGGGCGCGCACAGATGGGAGCCGCCCTTGATGACGCGACGCTCGATGGCGTCGGCCGGCGGCGGCCCGCAGCAGGGAGCCTCGGACGGGTCGGCGTCGAAGCGGTCGGCCGTCCACTCCCACACATTGCCGGTCATGTCGCTCAGGCCGTAGCCGGTAGGCGGGAAACTACCCACGGGCGAAGTGCCCGCGAAGCCATCGGTCATCAGGTTCTGCCACGGGAACTGGCCTTGCCAGGTGTTGGCCATCGCTCGCCCTGCGGGGAAATGCTCGTCACCCCAGGCGAACGTTGCGTTCTCGAGGCCGCCGCGTGCGGCCCGTTCCCACTCGGCTTCGGTCGGAAGCGCCTTGCCCGCCCATTTGGCGTACTCGCACGCGTCCTCGTAGGCGATGTGGACAACCGGGTGGCGAGCGCGCGTGTAGACGTCGGAGCCGGGGCCTTCGGGGCTGTGCCAGCACGCGCCGGGGAGGTAGGTCCACCAGTTGCGGTGGTCGGAGAGGTCGACGGGGCCGGCGGCCGGTCGGAACACGAGCGAGCCGGGAACCAGCAACGCGGGGTCGGCGTCGGGGTACTGGGCCGCGTCCGGCGCTCGCTCGGCCATCGTGGTGTAGCCGGTGGCTTTCACGAAGCGGCGGAACTCGGCCACTGTGACGGGGTGCGCGTCAAGCCACAGGCCGTCGATCTCGACCTCGCGGAGCGGGCGCTCCTCGGGATAGAAGTCCTCCGAGCCCATCGTGAACGTGCCGCCGGGCACCCACACCATCCCTTCGACGGGCGGCGCTGTCGGCCCGGTGACGGTGGTGGCCCTCACCCGGTCAGGCTACCTGCTGGGTGACGCGCCCGGCCGCGCTCGTGCACGCCCGCGCGCAGGCCAACACGACGCTGCAGCTTGCGCCCGAGCCGCTGTTGCTGTCGTGCGGCCATCGCCTCAGCCCGCGGCTCATCTGGTCGACGCAGACGGTGACGGCCAGGATCAGGGCGTCGTCCTCGCCGGGTGCGACCTCGCGCGCATGCTGTAGCGGTTCCCCTCGGGGTACCGCGATCCCGCAGCCGTCGCATGGCTACTGGCGGGCCATCAGGACCCGGAGATCGCCCTCGTCGTCGGCGATCAGCTCGCCCCCGAGATCGACGGCCACCTGGCGGATCGTGCCCGTGAACGGGAACGGCGCCGTATAGACCTCGGATGCCGGAGCGCCGAAGTCGTAGCCGCAGCTGAGCCCTTCCATCTCAAACAGCAGCGGCGTCGTGTGCGGGAACTCGGTCGCGCCGACGAGCTCCCCGTCGATGTACAGCTGCCCGCGCCCCGGGACGCCCTTGCCGTGGGCGATGTCCGGCGCGCCGGTCGGCTCGAATTCGAAGCGCAGCGTGTGGCGCCCTTCGCTGAGGCCGCCGTCGCCGCCGTGCACCTCGAAGTGATCTAGCCCGACGTAGTTGTAGAGAAAACACAGCTGCTCGTTCTTGACGTAGAACGTGTAGCCGCCGGCGTCACCGCCTTGGGCGACCAGCACGCCCTCGGCGCCGCCGGCGGGGATGTCGACGTCGGCTTCGATGGAGTACGGACGGTTGTAGATCATCGGCGCGGCGAAGGCCGGCACCACCGAGCCGCCCGGGTAGTAGACGAAGCGGCTGCGCGGCTTGGACGTCTGCGGGCGCTCGGTCGCGAGCCGGGTCTGGGCCGAGCCGTCGAGCGGCAGCACCTTGTAGCGCTCGGCTTCCGTCCACCAGAGCGCGATCAGCTCGGTCAGGACGTCGGGATGCTCGGCGGCGACGTTGCGCGACTCGGTCGGGTCGTCGGCCATGTTGTAGAGCTCCCACCCGCTGCGGTCGAGTTCCTCAAGGATCTCGGGCGTGATCGGCGTGCCGAAGCCACGCCCGTGCTTGGCCGCTTCGGTGAAGTTCGGCGCCGGCCACGGGCACACCGCGCGCCAGCTCGCGTGGTAGATCGAGCGGTGGCCGAACATCTCAAAGTACTGCGTGATGTGCTTCTCCGCCGCCTGCGCGTCGTCGAACGTGTGCGCGAAGCTGACGCCCTCCAGCGCGGTCTGGGGCACGCCCCGGATCACTTCGGGCGGCTGGAGGCCGAGCGCGTCGAGCACCGTCGGGACCATGTCGATCACGTGCGCGTACTGCGTGCGGACCTCGCCGCGCGCCTGCATCCCGGCTGGCCAGGACAGGATGAACGGGTCGGTGGAGCCGCCGCGGTAGGTCTCGCGCTTCCAGCGCCGAAACGGCGTGTCGCCCGCCCACGCCCAGCCCCACGCGTAGTGGTTGTACGACGACGGGCCGCCGAGGTCGTCGATGTGCGCGAGGTTGTCCTGGAAGCTTTCCGGCACCTGGTTGAAGAAGCGCATCTCATTGAACGAGCCCGTCACTCCGCCCTCGGCCGAAGCCCCGTTGTCGGAGACGATCATGATCAGCGTGTTCTCCAGCTCGCTGATCTGCTCGAGCGTGTCCAGCAGACGCCCGAAGTGGTAGTCGGCGTGCGCCACAAAGCCCGCGAAGACCTCCATCATTCGCGCGTACAGCCGGCGCTCGTCGGCCGAGAGCGACGACCACTCCGGCACGTCAGGGTCACGCGGGGACAGCTTCGCGTCCGTGGGCAGCAGCCCGAGCCGCTGCTGGTTGGCGAACACCGTCTCGCGGTAGGCGTCCCAGCCGCCGTCGAACGTACCCTTGAAGCGATCGGCCCACTCCTTACCCACATGGTGCGGAGCGTGCGCGGCGCCGGGCGCGTAGTACATGAAGAACGGCTTCTCAGGCGCGTTCACGTGCGCGTCGAGCACCATTTTGATCGCCTGGTCGGCGAGGTCCTCGCTCAGGTGGTAGCCGTCCTCAGGGCCCTTGGGCTGCCGGGTCGGCCCGTTGTCGAGCGTCAAGTCCGGATACCACTGGTTGGTCTCGCCGCCGAGGAAGCCGTAGAAGCGCTCGAAGCCCCGGCCGAGCGGCCAGCGATGGAACGGGCCGGCGGGCGTGTTCTCCTCCGCCGGCGAAAGATGCCACTTGCCGAGGCAGAACGTGTTGTAGCCCGCGGGCACGAGCATCTCGGGCAACATCCCGTTCTCGAACGGCATCCGGCCGTCGTAGCCGGGAAAGCCCGTAGCCAGTTCCATAATGCAGGCCACGCCGCTGGAGTGGTGGTTGCGGCCGGTGAGGATGCTCGCGCGCGTCGGCGAGCACAACGCGGTCGTGTGCATGTTCGCGTAGCGCAGGCCAGAGCCGGCGACGCGATCGATGTTCGGCGTCTCGACCAGGCCACCGAAGCAGCTCAGCTGGCCGTAGCCGACGTCGTCGAGTACGACGAACATGACGTTCGGCGCGCCCTCTTTCGCGCGCGACGGTTGCGGCCACGCCGGGCTGGACTCCTGCACCGTGCGCCCGACGGCGCCGGGAAAGTCACTTCCCTGCGGGTACTCGACGAGGTCGCTCATCTCCGCTCCTTGATCGGTTCGCCGTCCAGTGTCGCCGCCGCTCCCCCCGCTCGCATCACCTGGACGGGATGAAGCCCGACCCGCGCCCGCCGCGAGCGCCAGCAGGCGCGCGCACCGACGTCGAAGGCGCGCTCGAACGGCACGGGCGGTGACCGAGGCCGGCGTCGCTGCGACTACCGCGAATAGCTACGGGTGGCGCGCCCCGCGACCGCACCTCCCTCGGTGCCCGCTGTTGATGTTGGCCAAAGGCCGCCGTGAACTCGTAGAGAAGCTGCTCACCCGCGCGTCACGCTTCTCCTGGTCAAGGCACAGCATCAGCCGGGACTCCGACGGCGCAGCAACATACCAGCGGAGGACTCGCGGACTTTACTCGCGATGGCGGCGAGGAAGCTCGTCGACGCGCGCCAGCCGTGCCCCGGCGCGCGTGATCAGAGCATGCAGTTTGGAGACGACGTTCGCTATCCGGTCACGCGCGGCGGGCGACCGCCCTGCCTTGCCAAGATCCTCACGACGACCCTGGCCGTCCTCTCCGGCGTTCGCGCTCCCAGCCTCGCGGGCGGGCGCGGCACGTCCCCCGCTGCTGGCGGGCGGGGCGCGTCCCCGGCACCGGGCGTTCCGGGCGTTCCGGGCAAGCCCGGCCGTTCCACGCCGGGCGTGAGGTCGGCGATGTTCGTGATCGTGCCCTGTGGTGCGGACGCATCGACGGCGAGCGTGAGGTTCAAGCTGGCGCGTTGGCCGGGCCCGAGGCGCGGGATCACAAAGCAGAGCCGGCGGCCCACGCGACGCAACTTGCGGTCGGCACGCACAAACGTCATTCGGCGCGGGATGCGATCGCAGACCTGGACGTTGCGGGCGATGACACCCCCGCGGTTGCGGGCGGTGATCCTGAAGCGAGCGTTGCCGCCCGCCGTCACCGTGCGCGCGTCGGCCTCCTTTTCGAGCTCCAAGTCGCAGTCTCGCGGACCAGGGCCGTTGGCGGTCGTGATGCTCACGTTGTCGAACAGGTAGCCACCACCGAAGCCGGTGAACCCGGGCGCGTTGGAGCGGAACTGCAGGCTGTTGATATTCGCCGGGTTATTGACGTTCGGCGGTGGTTCCTGCTCCTCAGCGGTGCGGTAGTAGTTCTCCCACGTCGTGAAGCACTGGCCGACGTCATCACCGTCGATGTAGACCCGGACCAGATCGTTGTCCGTGCCGGGGTTGACCTTGATCCAGAACCTGATCGTGTGTGGAACAGTACGGTCAAGAAAGCCTCCGCAACTTCGTAGTACTCGAAGTTGCCATCTTCCTCAGGTGTGTCGAAGACACTGACCTTGATACCGTCCGCAGTATCTTCCAGAGCCACACGGGACATGCGCGAGCCCTCGTAAGAGTCGGGGCTTACGCTCATCACGAGTCCGGGCTGAACGGCGTTGGGCGTCTTGGAGATGAACGAGAACTGGGCGGTGTACTCCGTATTGTCCTGTGTCTCGCCGGCTGGCTCTGCAACTGGTTTGCAATACGTCTGGTAGGTGTACTCACCACTCGAACATGCGGGCGAGATACGCAACGACTGCATCGAACGTGGAGGAGTCCCGCCAGTGGATACAACCTCCTGGTCATACGCTCCCTTCGTCGGGCTTGCGACACACGCCGGGATCGCCCCAGGGGGAGCGCTCTCCAGCCATCCTTTCCGTTGACTGTCCCCAGCGTGAGGCCCTCAAAGTCCGTTTCGACGGTATCCGCGACCGCGA
>CAVRTQ010000028.1:0-140512 GCA_963724195.1 uncultured Solirubrobacteraceae bacterium
TGTTATTTTCCGCGAACTCGTTCAGTTGGTGTTGCTCCTCTACGAGGGCTCGGGACTGCCGCTGCTGGAGGCGATGTCCTGCGGCGCCCCGGTGATCGCGAGCCGGACGGCGACCGGACCAGAGATCCTCGGCTCCACCGAGGGCACCTTCGACCCGGCCGACCCCGCCGAGATCGCCGCGCGGATCGCGAGACGGTCGGCGACCCGGAACGGCCCACCGGCTGCGGCGCGGTCGCTGCGAGCGCGCGCAGGGCTTTCGCTGGAGTGCAGTGGCCGAGCGCTCGTGGCGGCGTACGCCGACGCGGCCACGCGCCGAGCCCGCACCGCGGCCGGCGCGCCGGCGACGCGCGCGCTGCGATCGTCTCCCCCGCTCCGCCGGAGCGCTCGGGCATCGCCACGTACACGGCCGAGCTCGCCATCGCACTGCCGAGCACGTCGACGTCGAGGTCGTCGTCGACCCGGCCCGCGGGCCGCATCCCGCTCTCGGGCATCCCGCCGCATCGATCGTCGACGCCCGGGTACCGGATGCGCAGCGAGCTCGACCGCTACGACCGGCGCTGTTCTGCATGGGCAACTCAGCGTTCCACGGGCACGTCTACGACGCGTTCTAGAGCGCCCCGACGCGGTCGTGCTGCACGACGTCCGCATCACCCAGTTCTTCCGCTACTACGGCTTCGTCCGACTGCGCGACCCGAATGGTTCGTGCGCCGGCTCGCCCGGCTCTACGGCGACGCGATCCCGCCCGACGTGCTGGCGCGCGGGATGTCACGCGCGAGGAGGCCGATCGGCTCGGGATCTTCATGACGGGCGAGCTGCAGGCGATGGCGTCGCGCGATGATCGTCATCTCGCGCTTCGCCGCCGAGATCGCGCCGCTCGACCGCCGCGGCAGGCCGGCGTCGAGCCGAGATCGACGTCATCCCTGGCCTGCCCGCGGTGCGCCCGCGAGACCGCGGGCGCCGGCGGCGGCGCATCGTCAGCCTTGGCTACATGGACGAGGTCAAGGGCGACGAGCCTGCTGCATGCCGCCATCGCGGAGCTCGTCCGCAGCTGCCCGACGCCACGCTGACGTTCGTCGGCACCGGCGGACCCGACGACCTCGCGCGCTGGACCGCCATGGCCGCGAGCTCGGCGTCGAGCGCGCGGTGCGCTTCACCGGGTTCGTCACCGACGAGCGTACCGGGACACGAGCTCGGGCAGGGCCGACCTGCGCGTCCAGCTGCGCACGATGACCAACGGCGAGGCGTCGGCGGCGGTCGACCGACTGCCTGCCGCGGCGTGCCGACGGTCGTCACCGACCTGGGCTGGACCGCGGAGCTGCCGACGGGACGGTCGTCACGGTGGACCGTCGAACCGCGCCGCGCCGGGCTGGCCGAGCGCTCGCGCGCGCTGCTCGAGCGAGCCGCGCAGCGATTCGATCGGCGCCGAGGCCACCGCCCATGCGCGCGGCACCAGCTTCCTACGAGAGGTTGCCCGCGCTACCTGGACGCGGCTCGAACTGGTGACCCGCCACGGCGTCTGCCTGAACGTCCGGGCGCACAGAACCCCGTGTTCTGGGACCGCGGCATCGCCCGCTACGTCGTCGAGCACCCTGCCGCGCTGCTGGAGGTCGCGCCCGAGCGCGTCCACTCGCGTGCGGGCGAGCCCGGATCGGGCTTCACGCCGTCCTGCTCGCGCTGCTGTCGTCCGGCAAGGTGCGCCGCGAGCACGACGAGCCGCTCGACGCGCAGGGCCGCGCGCCGGCGATCCCCCACGTGATGTCCCCGCTCGAGTGGGGCTACCCGATCGACGACGTCTGGCCGCTGTGGGCGCGTCGACCCGAGTGCGCGCGGTCGTGACGCTCTACGACCTGATCCCGTTCGTCTTCCCCGAGCGCTACACGGCGCCGCTCACGGACGCGGGTCGGCTACGCGCGCGCGGTTGCAGCTGATCCGGCGCGCCGACCACGTGCTCGCGATCTCCCAGCACACCGCCGACGACGCGATGCGCGAGCTGCGGCATCCCGCGAGGACCGGATCACGGTCATCGACGCCGCTGCGTCGCCGGCGTTCTCCGAAGCGTGGCCGCGCCGCGAGGAGGCGCGTCGCGTTCGTGCGCGAGCGCTTCGACGGCGATCGACCGGCCGTTCGCGTTCTACGTCGGCGGCAGGACCAGCGCAAGAACCTCCGCGGCTGGTCGGGCCTGGGCGCTGCTCGACGAGCCACGCGCGCGACCGCGCACCGGCTCGTGATCACGTGCGAGCTCGCACCCGGAGCAGCGCGCCGAGCTCGAGCGCGCACGCCGCGCCGCACGGCCTCGCGCGCGACGACTTCGTGCTCACCGGCGGGTGGGCGACGCGAGCTCGGCGGCGCTCTACCGCGCGTGCGAGCTGTTCGTGTTCGCGTCGCTGTACGAGGGCTCCGGGCTCCCGATCCTCGAGGCGATGACCGCCGAGGCGCCCGGTCGTCGCCGCGCCGACGAGCACCGGGCCGGAGATGCTGGGCGAGGCCGACGGCGACGTTCGATCCGCCGATCCGGCCGACATGGCGCGCGTGATCACGCGGCGCTGCACGAGCCGGCGCGGCTCGAGCGCTACCGCGAGCGCTCGGCCGCGCGCGGTCGCGCGAGTTCTCCTGGCGCCGGGTCGCGGAGCGCACGCTCGAGGGCTACGAGCGGCGCTCGCGCGGCGCCGGCCCGTCGCGCCGTCCGTGCGGCGCGGCGCGGCCGCGGATCGCGCTGCTCGCGCCCGGCCCGCGCGCCACCGTGCCCGCCGACGCGGCGCTCGACCGCCTCGCCGAGCGCTCGGCGCGCCACGCCGACGTCGAAGTGATCCGCGCCCGGCGCCTGCGCGGCGAGCGCCGCTGCGGCCCCGCGCGTTCGAGCTGCGCCGCGGGCACGGCTACTACGACCGAGACGGTCCACGTGCTCGGCGACGAGCCCGGCGCACGGCACGCCTACGAGACGCTCGTGCGCGACGCCGGCGGGATCGTGCTCTTCGAGGACGTGCGGCTCGGCGATTCCATCGCTGGTACGCGCGCGCGCGTCGGCGGGCCGGCTGTGGCTGCGCCGCGAGCTCGAGCAGCAGTACGGCGACGTGCTCCCGCCGTGGGTCCGGCTGCGCGGCTGCGGTACGCGCGGACGAGGTCGACGCCGGCGGCCTGCTCCTGACGCGACGCGTCCAGCGGCTCGCGCGCGGCCGTCGTCGTCCCCGCGCGCTGGCCGCCGCGCTGCTCGACGTCGACCGGCTCGGCGACGGACGCGCCGCGCCGATCGCTCGTTGCGCCGCCCGCTGCCGCCCGCGGCGCCGCGCCGCGCCGGCGCCGCGGCCGGCAGGCGCGCGATCGTGGCCGTGGAGCGGCCGGGGCCACGCGCGGCGCGGCTCGTCGACGCGCTCGCGCTACTCCCGCACGCGTCCCGTCGACCCGGCTCCATGACCCGCACGGACGAGCGACGAGCGCGCCGTGCGGCGCTGCTCGGCGACGCGCGGCCGAGCGCGGCGTGGCCGACCGCTTGATCGCTGCTCGCCGCCGCAGGACCGTCGCAGCGCTCGCCTGCTCGGCGGCGCGGCCGCCGCCGCGCTCCCGGTCCGGCCGCGACTCGACGCCGCGCGGATCGCGTTCGCCCAGGAATGCCTCGCCGCCGGCGTGCCGGTCGTGACGGTGCGAGCGGCTGGGCCGCCGAGACCGCCGGCGGCGTGGTGCTCGTCGCCGACGACCCGTCCGCGGGCGTGCGTCTGCGACGCCGCTGCGGCCGACGGCGCTCGCCAGCGGCGCGGGACCCGCGGGCCAGCGAGCCGCGCACGCGCGTCGATCGAGCCGTGGCTCGAGCTGCTCGGCGCGCCGCGTCGGGGGCGCGCCGCGTGAGGTTCAGCGTCGTCGTCTGCACCGTCGACCGGGCGCGGGCTCGAGCGGCTTCTCGGCGCGCTGCGCCACCAGACCCACGCCGACTTCGAGGTCGTCGTCGTCGCCGGTCCGTCGACCGACGACACCGACGAGCGTGCTGGCCGCGCATGCCGACGCCGTCCGCGTTGGTCCGCAACGACCGAGGTGCATCTGTCCCGCTCGCGCAACCTCGGCATCGAGGCCGCCGCCGGCGAGCATCGTCGCGTTCATCGACGACGACGCGATCCCCGAGCCGGGCTGGCTCGCCGCGCTCGCCGCGGGCTTCGACGCGGCCGGACGTGGCCGGCGTCGGCGGGTTCGTCCGTGACGCCGACGGCAGCCGCTACCAGTACCGCTACTCCGTGTGCACGCGCACCGGGCCGCGCGACGCCACCAGGCCGATCCGCCCGGCCCGGAGCACGTCCGCCCGGCGCCGACCCGTTCCTCTACCTGCAGGGCACGAACGCGCTGCTTCCGGCGCGAGGCGCTGTAGCGGGTCGGCGGCTTCGACGAGGAGATCGAGTTCTTCCACGACGAGACCGACCTGTGCGCGCGGCTGATCGACGCCGGCGGCCGGCTCCGGGTCGTCGAAGGCGCGGACGTCATCCACAGTACGAGGCGAGCCGCATGCGCGACGCCGAGGGCCGCATCCGAGACCCGTTCGCGATCGTCAAGAACCACGTCTACTTCGCGCACCGTCACGCGCCGGAGCGCGTCGGCACGGCCGAGCTCGAGGCCGAGCTCGCAGCAGTTCGCCGACATCTGGCGCGCGCAGGCGCGCGACCTCGCCGCGGCGCGACGCGATCATCGGCGCAGGAGCGCGACGAGCACGCTGCGACGCGGTCGACGAGGGCGCTGCGGCGGGCGTCGACGCCGCGCGCACGGCCCGAGCGCCGCACGCGGCCGATCGCGCCCGCCCGACGCGAGCGTTCGTCCGTTCCCGGCTCGCCGCGCCGGCGCACGCCGCGGCGCGTCGCGTTCGTCTCGTCCGAGTACCCGCCGGGCGACTTCGGTGGCATCGGGCGGTTCACGCAGGACCTGCGACCGGGCTCGCCGCGCGCGGCTGGGAGACGCACGTGATCGTCCCGACGCCGACGCCGCCGCCGTTACCGGTCCCCGTGCCGGCGCCGCCGCGCCGCACCCGACGGTGATCGACTTCGAGTACGGCGTGTGGGTCCACCGCGTCCCGCCGCGCGTCCGCGCCCCGCGCCTGAGCGGGATGCCGTCGCACGAGCGCGCTCGAGCGCGGCGCGCGGCCTTCCACGCGGTGGCCGCGATCGAGGCGCGCTTCGGCGCCGGTCGACGTCGTCTCCGCGCCGGTGTGGTCGGGCGACGGGCTCGTCCTCTCGCTCGACCGCGCGGCCGGTCGTCACGACGCTGATGACGTCGCTGCGGACCGTCGTCGGCCTGCAGCCGTCCTGGCAGGGCCCCGAGGTCGAGCTGCTGCTCGCGCTCGAGGCCGAGACCCTGCGGCGCAGCCGGCACTTCCACGCGATCAGCCAGGCCATCCTCGACGGCGTCCGTGCGCGACTACCCCGTCGCAGGCGACGGCACGACGCCGCACGTCGCTGCACTCGGGGTGCGCGACCGCCGCGCCGCTCTTCGAGCGGACGCGGCCACGCGGGCCGCATGCGGATGCTGTTCGTCGGCCGCCTCGAGCGCCGCAAGGGCGTCGACCTGCTGCTCGAGGCGGCCGCGCCGCTGCTGCGCGGCGCTCCGACGTCGAGCTCGTGCTCGTGGGCAAGGACACGCCGAACACCGAGCTCGGCATGACCTACCGCGAGCACTTCGAGGCTCGGCACGCGCCGAGCCGGAGCTGCTGGAGCGCGTGACGTTCGCGGGCGCGGTCTCCGAGGACGAGCTCTACGCAGCCTACGCCGACGCCGACGTCTTCGTCGGCCCGTCCCGCTACGAGTCGTTCGGGCTCGTCCACGTCGAGGCGATGATGATGGGCCTGCCCGTGGTCGGCTGCCGCGTCGGCGGCATGCGTCGAGGTGGTCGACGACGGCGAGACCGGGCGTGCTCGTACCGCCGGCGACGCGAGCGAGCTCGAGGCGGCGCTCGAGCGCCTGGTCGGACGACGCCGAGCGCGCGGCGCGATGGGCCGGCGCGGGCGCGGCGCGCTACGAGCGCATCTTCGCGGACGAGCACCGTGGCCGAGCGCACGGCGCGCGGCCTACGCCGCAGTCGCCGCGCGCCCACCGTGGCCGCGCCGCGACGCCGACGAGCTCGAGCGCGAGCTGCCGACGTCGCTCGAACGCGCGGCGAACCTGCCGCGCCCACGTGGCCGCGACGCCGCCGGGCGCTGCTCGCGCGGCGAGCGTGGACTCGCCGCTGGCGATCGCTCGCCGCGCGTGGCACGCGCGCCGACGAGGCCTTCGTCGACGCGCTCTACCGCAGGCTGCTCGGCGCGCGAGCCCGAGCGCCGAGGAGCGCGCGCAGATGCTCGCGCGTCTCGCGGGCGGGCGCGCACCGCGGCGAGCTGGTGCGCGAGGTCGGCTGGTCCGCCGAGGCCGTGGCCCGCGGCCTGGATACGCGCCTGGCTGGGCGACGCTGCTCGAGCTCGCGGCTGGACGGAGGAGCGAGCGTGCGAGGCCGCGTTCCGTCAGCCGATCGGACGAGCGCTTCGCGCAGGACATCGCCGACCTGCTCGTCGCCGACCCCGCGACACGCGCGGCGGCGCGCGAGCGGGTGCTCGCCGCGCTCGCGCGCGGGTCGACGCGGCTCGGACGCGGTCACCGCGCTCCTGGCCGCCGGTGGGCCGCTCCGCCATGCGCCGGACTTCGCCGGCTGGGCGCCGATGCTCGATGCATCTCGCCGCTCAGAGCACGCAGTCCGCTCGGCTACAGTCCCCGTCCCGCAATGCCAAGCTTCAGGAACTGCCAGTGATCGACAAGGTCCGCAGCCGTGCCCGCCGTATCCGCGATGCCGCTGCAGGGCATCCGTGAGACCCGTGACCGCACGCGCCGCGATCGCCGAGGCCGTCGGCCGGATCGAGGCGCAGCTGCGCGAGCAGCAGGTGAGCCGTCGACGAGCAGCTGCGCCAGGCGCTCTCGGCGCACGGCGCGACGGGCCGAGCGACGCAGGACATCTACCAGCTCGCCAGCGAGACCAGCGGCTGGTACAGCTCGTCGAGGACCATGCCGCGATCCGCGCCGAAGGCATCGACAACCGGCACAAGGACATCGTCAGCGCGCTGCACGTCACCGGGTACCGGGTCGACATCCTGCAGAGCAAGCTCGCGGCGATGGCGATCGATCTGCGCGACCGGCTGCCGGCGCAGCCGCTGACGGAGGACCTGCCGAGCCCATGATCCGCAACGAGCAGGCCATGCGCGCGAGTCGCCGCTCGAAGGTCAACCTCGGCGCGGGCGAGAAGCCCGTCGACGGGCTACGTGAACGTCGACATGCGCCCGCTCGACGGCGTCGACGTCGTCGCCGACGTGCGGCGCCTGCCGTTCGAGCCAGGCTCGCTCGACGAGCTCATGTCCGCGCACCTGGTCGAGCACTTCCGCGGCGAACGTCCTCGAGGTCGTCGCTGCTGCCCTACTGGCGCTCGCTGCTGGCGAGCGACGGCGACGCTGCGGATCATCTGCCCGAACTGGGAGGCGATGACGCGGCGGCTCGCCGACGGGCGGATGACCTGGGACGAGTTCAAGGTGCTGACGTTCGGCCTGCAGGACTACGACGGCGACGACCACTTCGCCATGTACACGCCGGCGACGCTGACCGACCTGCTCGAGCGCACCGGATTCGGCGACGTCGAACTCGTCGCCGAAGACCGGATGAACGGGATGTGCCCCGAGATGGAGCTAACCGCGCGACCCGCCGGCGCGGCGGGCGGCACGGGCGAGGAGGCCGCCGCGGGCCTCGGCGGCGCTCCTGAGGCGGCGCCGACCTTCGGACCGACAGCGCACGAGCCGGAAGCCGCCCCAGAGGATCTCGGGGTTGGTCCGGCTCCGGCAGCCGACGGCGTTGCTGACCAGACCCGGCGTCGTGCAGCTGGTCGGTGTGTTTGGCGAGCACGTCGTCGATCCCGTCGCGGACCTCGTGGAAGTGCGCGTCGTGGAACAGCAGCCACGCCTCGTCGGCGAGGTGCGGCAGGACGCCTTCGAAGTCGCGCGACCACGCCGTCGTAGCGAGTGGTCGCCGTCGATCAGAGCGAAGTCGAACGGACCGCCGACGGCGTTGACCGCGTCGCCGAGCACGCCGGGCGAGAAGCCCTGCACCATGGTCGCGCGGTGCTCGACGAGGCGCCAGTGCTCGGGCGTCACGCGCGGCTCGGGGTCGACGCAGGCGATCTTGCCCTTGTCCACGTCGTCCATCGCGGCGCACATGATCATCGTCGAGCCGCCGTACAGCGTCCCGATCTCGAGGGCCCGCTCCGGCTGGAGTGCCGAAGACCAGCGAGTAGAGCACGAGACGCTCGGACATCAGCTGGTGGACCGGGGCGTCGTGGATGACGGTGAGGCGGAGCGGTTGTGGCGTCACGAGCGGTGAGGTTAGCGAGGCGCGGCCTATCATCAGCGCGCCCGAGGGCACTCGATGCTGGTCTCCGTCGTCATCAACACGTACAACCGCGTCGCCACGCTCGAGCAGACGCTGGACGCGCTGCGCGGCCAGACGCTTCGCCGATTTCGAAGTGGTCGTCGTCAACGGCCCGTCGACCGACGACACCGCCGCGCTGCTCGCCGCGCGCGCGCACGAGGTGCGCGTGGTGGACTGTCCGGAGCGCAGCTGTCGCAGTCCCGCAACCTCGGGATCGACGCCGCGGCCGGCGAGATCGTGGCGTTCATCGACGACGACGCGATTCCCGAGCCGGGCTGGCTCGCGGAGCTCGTCGCGGCGTACGCGGACCCGGCGGTCGCGGGCGCGGGCGGCGTCGTGCTCGACCACACCGGCGTGCACGCGCAGTACCGCTTCTCGGCCTGCGACCGAGTCGGCCGCACCGACTACGACCTGCGGCCGCCGTTCGACGCGCTGAGCCGTGCCGGGCGCCGACCCGTTCCTGTACCTGCAGGGCACGAACATGAGCTTCCGCCGCGCCGCGCTGGAGGCGGTCGGCGGCTTCGACGAGGAGATCGAATACAACTACGACGAGGCCGACCTGTGCCTGCGGCTGATCGACGCCGGGCACCGGCTCGTCGCGCTCGACGGCGCGCGCGTGCACCACAAGGTCGCGCCCAGCCACCTGCGGCGCGACGCCCGGGTCGTCACTGGACCCGTACCCGGTCAAGAACCGCGCGTACTTCGCGGTCCGCCACGGACGTCGCGACGCGCGACTGCGCGGAGATCGTCGCGAGCCTCGAGCGACTACGCTCGAGCACGTGCGCGCGACCGCGCGCGAGCACGCCGAGGCACGGGCCGCATCACCCACGCCGAGCTCGGCCACTTGCTCGCCCGGCTCGCAGCCGGGCTCGAGGCTCGGCGTGGCCGCGGGCTGGCCGGCCGCGCGCCGGTCCGCGCACGCTCGCGCCGCGCGACGTCGAGCCTTCCTGCCGTATCCCGGTGCCGCAGCCGGAGGGCCGGCGGCTGCGGATCGTGCTTCGTCGCGCTTCGACTACCCGCCGCCGCGCGGCGGCGGGATCGCGCCGCTTCACGCAGGACCTGGCCGCGCGGCTCGCGGCCGAGGGCCACGAGGTGCACGTGGTCACGCCGCGACGAGGGCCCGGACCGGGTGGACCTCGAGGCCGGCGTCTGGGTCCACCGGCACCCGTACGGCGCGCGCTTCGTCGCCCGAGCTCGACGGGCCGGCGATCGGCGAGGCGGCCAAGCGGCTGAGCTGCGGTCTACCGCGCGGTCGCGCGGCTGCACGCGCCAGCGCCGCTCGACGTCGTGTCCGCGCCCCAGTGGGCGGGCGACGCGCTGCTGCGTCGCCGACGACCCGCGCTGGCCGACGGTCGTGACGTGCATGACGCCGATGCGGATCGTCGCCGCGACGCAGCCCGCGGTCGCGGCGCTGCCCGAGAGCGCGCTGCAGATCGCGCTGGAGGACGCGGCCGCCGCCGCCGCCACGCGCCTGCACGCGATCTCGCACGCGATCCTGGACGAGGTGCGCGGCACGGCCGGCGGCCGCCGACGTGGCCGCCGACGTCGTCCCGCTCGGGACGCGTCGACCGCCGCGCGGACGTACCCGCGGCCGCGCGGACGAGGACGAGACCGTCGAGATCCTGTTCGTCGGCCGGCTCGAGCCGCGCAAGGGCGTCGACGTGCTGCTCGAGGCCGCGCGCCGGCTGCTGCGCGAGCGCCCGCACGCGCGGCTCACGCTGATCGGCGCCGACACGGGCACCGCCGGTCGAGGGCGGCGGCCTACGCCGCGCGCTCGCCGCGCGACGCGCCCGACGTCGCCGATCGCGTGCGGTTCCCGGGCGAGGTGCCCGAGGACGAGCTGTTCCAGGCGTACGCCGACTGCGACGTCTTCTGCGCGCCGTCGCGCTACGACTCGTTCGGGCTGGTCCTGACCGAGGCGATGAGCTTCGGCCGCCCGGTCGATCGCCGGCCGCACGGGCGGCATGCCGGAGGTCGTGGAGGCGACGCCGGACTGCTGGTCGAGCCGGGCGACGCGGACGGCGCTGCGCGAGGCGCTGCGCTCGCTCGTCGACGATCGCGGCGCTGCGCGCAGCGGCTCGGCGCGGCGGGACGCGCGCGCTTCGAGCAGAGTTCGAGGCCGGCGCCGCCGCCCGCCGGACGGCCGCGGCCTACGCGCAGGTGGCCGAGCCGCGCCCGCGCCGGCGCCGTCGCCGCCCGCCGGAGCAGGCGCGAGGCGCACGTGCGCGGCGCGGTCGCCGCGCTGCTGAGCCGAGCTCGGCGAGCTCGACGCGACGACCGCCGCCCGCGCTGCCGAGCGCCTGCTCGCGCCCGACGCGTTCCCCGTCGACTACGAGGCCCGCATCCGCCAGGCCGCGGCGCTCGACGACGACGCCGCGTTCGTCGGCGGCCCTGTACCCGCTGCTGCTCGAGCGCGCCGCCGACCCGGAGGGCCTCAACGCCGCACTGGAGCGCTTCGCCGAGAGCGGCTCGCGGCTCGGCCGTGATCGCGATCGATCGCGGCGTCGGACGAGGCCCGGGCACGTGGGCGTCCCGCCAGCGCTGGCGGACCGCGTCCGCGGCATCGACCCCGCCGCGACGGTCGCCGCGCGTGCGCGCGCTCTGGACCCGTGACGACGACGGCGTTCGTCGACGGGCTGCCTGCCGCGCTGAACGTCGTCGGCCCCGCCGACGAGCTGCGCGCCGCCGCGCGCGCGGCGCTGCCGAACGGCCGCCAGGCCGCGCTGCGCCGCGGTGCTCGACCGCCCGGAGCTGGCCCGCGAGCTCGAGCCGGCGGCGCGGCTCGCGCTCACCCAGGCCGACTTCCACACGCGCGAGGAGCTCGAGGCCGGGCTCGTCGCCGCGGCCCGCCGCGGGCCGGCGGCGTTCGTCGACGCCGCCTACCTGCTGCTGCTCGGCCGGGCGGCGGAGCCCGCGGCGCTCGCGCACCGCTGCTGCAGCCGGCTCGAGGGCGGCGCCGCGCCGGCCGACGATCGTCCGCGACATCGCGGGCTCCGACGAGGCGCGCGCGCGTGGCCTGGACCCGAGTTGGACCCGAGGACCTCGAGCGGCGCGTGCCCGGCGCTGCGAGCCCCGCGCGGGATCGCCGGCGCGCCCGGCGGCTCGCGCGCAGACAGCGGCCCACGCCGGCGTGGCGCGATCGCGGTCGAGGGGCAGCGGCGCGCGCTGAACCAGTGGGTGGAGCGCGTGATCCGCGACGAGCGCGTCGGCCGCGCGCTGCTCGACCAGCGGATCGCGGCGCTGGAGGCCACCGTGCGGCAGCTGCGGACCGAGCAGGCAGGCCGCGAGTCGGCAGCTGCGCGAGGAGATGGTCTCGCACCGCGTGTTCGGTCCGCACGCGAACGACTCTCGATCGCTCCGACCGCGCTCGTCCACGACGCGCTGTTCAACACCGTCTCCGGCGCGATCACGATCGGCGAGCACGCGTTCTTCGGGCACGACGTCGCCGTCCTGACGGGCACGCACGACATCGAGCGCTTCGGCGCGGAGCGCCAGACCGCGATCCCCGAGGCCGGACGCGACGTGGAGATCGGCGCCGGGCGCGTGGGTCGCGAGCCGCGCGACCGTCCTCGGCCCGTGCCGGATCGGGGCAGAACGCCGTCGTCGCCGCCGGCGCCGTGGTCACCGGGGACGTGCCCGCGGGCGCCGTCGTCGCCGGGGTCCCGGCGCGCGTCGTCCGGCGGGTCGCGGACGACCACAACTAAGATGGGCGCGATGCAGGTGCTCCGAAGCCTCCAGCGCCGGTTGCGGGGAAATCAGCTTCCCGCGTCAGAGCCGGTCCAAGTGACCACCGCGGCCGGCGATCGCACGTTCGTCGTGCTCGTGCCTCCGGGCGATACGGATCCCGTCGTGGAGGCGCTGCGGGCGGGCCAGCACCTGAACCCGCACCTCGAAGAGGTCATCCGCCGCTTCAGTCCCGGCCGGCGGACGCTTCGCGGACTTCGGCTCGCACGTCGGCAGCGTCGCGCTCGCCGCGGCGGCGGCCGGCCGCCAGGTGCTCGCGCGTGGACGCCGTGCCCGACTTCGTGCAGCTCATCAACGCGAGCGCCGAGCGCAACGGGTTCGGCGAGCTGCGCGCCGAGTGGGCCGCGGTCGGTGATCACGACGGCACGGTGCGCTTCGCCGCCAACGGCCCGTTCGGCCAGATCGCCCGCAGCGGCGACGACGGCGTCGAGGTCCCGCTCCGGCGCGGTGTCCGGCTGCTCGAGGAACGCGGCTGGGACCGGGTCGACGTGATCAAGGTCGACGTCGAGGGCTCCGAGCCTGAGGCCTTCGCCGGGCTCGCGTCGCTGCTGGCGCGCGACGACGCGCCGGTCGTGGTGTACGAGTCCAATGGCTTCGTGCTCAAGGAGCGCGGCAGCAGCCCTGCCGCCGTGCGTCGTCAGCTTGCGGATCTCGGATACGCGCTGTACCGGTTCGAAGGCGACCGCTACGCCGAGACGCCCGTGGACGAGGCGCAGGTCGAGTCGTTCATCGACATCCTGGCCGTCAAGCCCGGGCACCGCGCCGCGCTCGAGGGCCACGTCCGGCCGGCACTCTCGCACGACAAGCTCGCGGCCCGCGCGCTCGCGCAGAGCCAGGAGGGCGTCCCGGTGCAGCGGCGCTACGTGGCCGAGGTGCTGACCGATCCGGATCTCCCGTGGGGAGATCACCCGTCGGTGCAGGAGGCGCTGCGCCGGCTCGCTGCCGATCCGGACCCGTCGGTCTCGGCCGCCGTCACGCGTTAGCGCGGCGTCAGCACCAGCGTGCCGAACCCGCCGTACGGCGCGGGCCGGAGATCCAGCGCGGTAACGATCTCCTCGTCGCTCGGGTCGTCGCCCAGCCTGGGCTCCTCGAGCACGGTCATGCGATAGCCGTACTCGTTGCGGTAGGTGGCGAGCGCGGCGAGCGGCTCGTCGCCGAAGACGCGGATGCCCGCCGGCCAGAACTCGACCATCATCGGCGGCCGGCATGCGCTCGATCATCGACCTTCGCGCCCGCGAGCGCGACGTGCTCGGTCGCCTGCGTGTCGGCGAGCACGAACCCGATCTCGGCGTCCGGGTCCGAGCACGTCGTCGAGCCGGATCGCGCTGGACGGTCAGGCTCGCCGCTCGGACGCGAGTGCGCGCACGCGGTGGTCGCCCGTGTTGTCGCCGCTCTCGCTCGAGGTGACCGTGCCCGGCTCGTTCCACGCCGCCGCCTCGATCACGGTGACGTTGCGGGCCCGGTTGCGGCGCAGGTTGCGTCGGAGCAGCCGTGCGTTGGCCGGGTGCGGCTCGATCGCGATCACGCAGCCCTCCGGCCCGGTCAGCGACGACAGCAGCAGCGTCGAGTACCCGATGTTCGAGCCGAGGTCGAGCACCGTCATGCCGGGCCGCACGAACGACTTGCAGCGTGGCGAGGTCCTCATCCGGGGCGCCGTTGTACTCGATCAGACGCCGGCGTGATGACTTGGTCGTGCGCGTGCGCGTACACGCGACCGACGTCGGTCCGCGACGTCAACGGTGCCGCGGGGCGGGAACAGGTCTCGCGAGCGCGCGAATGCGAGTCACCTTAGCCCAGCCGTCCTCGGCGCTCGAGCGACAGGCGCGCGCGCACGGGCGCGGGCAGCGCGTCCGCGCGCGAGCCGAGCGCGGCCCCGGCGGCGCGGGCGCCGTGGTAGGCGAACGAGCGCAGCGTCGCCGGTGTCGAGCGCGCGCGCGTCGAGGCCGAGGGCGCGGCCGTAGGCGCGGTCGCGGCGGACCTGGGCGCGCACGTGCCCGAGCACGCGGCGCGGATTCGCGTCGGCGACATGGCCGTGGACGTCGTGCAGCGCGCGGAACTCGTCGAAGTGGCGGCGCAGCTGCTCGACCGGGCCGTAGTCGTGCGAGTGGACGACCGCGGCGTCCGGCACGAACGCGCGGGCGTAGCCGGCCCGCAGCAGGTCGAGCGCGAGCGCCTGGTCCTCGGCGTACGGGACGTCGCGGAACGGCACCCGCTGCCCACGCCGCCTTGAGCAGGGCGCCGTTGGCGTCGCTGTGGAAGGTCGCCGGCGCCGACCCGGTCGGCGTCGCCGCTGGCGGTAGACCCGCGCGGGCATCGCGCCGAAGTAGTCCGCGTACTCGCGCCGCAGGTGCACGCGGCGCGTCGGGGCGCGGTACGGTACGGGCCGGAGACGAGCGCGACGTCGTCGGCGAGCTCGAAGCCCGACGAGCAGCGCCGCGAGCCAGCGCGTCGTCGGCCGGGGTCGCGTCCTGCGTGAGGAACGCGACGTGGGTGCCGCGCGCCTCGCTCGACGAGCAGGTTGCGCGTGCGGCCGTGGCCGAACTCGCTCGCGCGCGATCCGCAGCACGCGCGCGCCCGGCCCGCTCGGCGGCTTCGGCGCTCCCGTCGGTCGAGCCGGAGTCGCAGACCAGCAGCTCGACGTCGCGGTCCACGCGCTGCGCGGCCACCGCGTCGAGCACCTCCAGCAGGAGCGGGCCGCCGTTGAGCACGGGGATCGCGACGGTCACGGCGGGGGCCACGGAGCGCGCAGGATAGATCCGCTCGCTAGAGTCGGGCGCTGAAGCCGGCCGCGCTCCGGCGTTCTCGCCATGCTGCCGACCGTCTCGCCTTCGCCCTTCGCCGCTTGCGTCGCCTGTTCGACGGGCCTGCCGCGACGGGCGTACCTGACCTACCGCTACCACGGCGGCCGCGAGGTCGCGTACCGGCTGCTCACCTTCCCGCTGCGGCTCACGCCGCTCGGCGCGCGGCTCGGGCTCGCGCCGCGGATGTCGGACCCGTCCGCGCCCGCGCGCCGCTGGTACCGCGAGCACGCCCGGCCCGTGGCGGTCGTGATCCCGACGTTCGGCGACCCGGCGATCACCGCGAAGGCCGTGCGCAGCATCCGCCGCACGACCAACAAGGCGCGCGTGCGGATCATCGTCTCCGACGACGGCTCGGGCCCCGAGCACGTCGCCGGGCTGCGCAAGCTCGAGGAGCGCTACGGCGTCGAGCTCGTGCTCGGCACCGGCGCAGCTCGGGTTCGCGGGCAACTGCAACCGCGGCATCGCGGCGGCGCGGCCCGACGAGGACGTCGTGCTGCTCAACTCCGACGTCGTCGCCCACGCGGGCTGGCTCGAGGTGCTGCAGCACACGGCCTACACGGCGGACGCGGGCATCACCGGCGGCCAGCTGCTCTACCCCGACGGCACGATCCAGTTCGGCGGGATGATCCGCAACCCGTACCACCCGGAGTGGTTCGAGCACCGCTACCGCGGCCGCCAGGGCGACCTGCCGGAGGCCTCGGTGCAGCAGCCGACGCTGGCCGTCACGGGCGCGTGCATGTACGTGACGCGGACGACGCTCGACGACATCGGCACGCTCGACGAGGGCTACGAGATGGCCTTCGAGGACGTCGACTACTGCCTGCGCGCGTGGCAGGCCGGGCACCGCGTCGTGTACGCGCCCGCCGCGCAGCTCACGCACGCCGAGTCCAAGACGCGCGGGCTCACGCAGGGTCCGCGCGAGCTGCGCTCGCAGGCGCGCTTCTGGGACCGCTGGGGCGATCACTTCGACCGCCGCGACGTCAGCGGCGCCTCCGGCGGCGCTGCGGATCATCTACGTGACCAAGGACACCGGCGTCGGCGGCGGCCACCGGGTCGATCTTCACGCACCTCAACGGGCTCGCCGACCGCGGGCACGACGTGGAGCTGTGGACGCTGGGCAAGACCGAGCCGGACTGGTTCGACCTGCGCGTTCCGGTCCGCCGCTTCGAGGACCGCGACGCGCTCGATCGCCGCGCTCACGCCGGTGGACGCGATCAAGGTCGCGACCTGGTGGGAGACGTCGGACTGGGTCTTCGAGGCCTCGCTGCTGCGCGGCGTGCCCGTCTACTGGGTCCAGGACATCGAGACCTCGTATTACTCGTGGCACGCCGACCGGGCGAAGGTGCTCGCGTCCTACCGGCCCGAGTACACGCTACTTCGCCGGCTCGGAGTGGATCCGCGGCGAAGCTGCGTGATGATCGTGCCCAACGACGTGACGACGTTCACGCCCGGGCATCGACCTCGAGCGCTTCCGCGGCCTGGCCGGGCGTCGAGCGGCGCGACGACGTCGATCCTCGCGCTCGGTCGCAGCGAGCCGCTGAAGGACTTCCCGCTCACGCGCGACACCTACGAGGCGCTCGACGAGCCCAAGCCGAGCTGTGGCTGTTCGGCATCGAGCCCGACCTGGCCGACCGGCCTCGGCGCGCCGCTACATCGAGCGCCCGTCGCGACGAGGAGGTCAACGCGCTCTACAACGAGGCCACGATCCTGCTCCAGACGAGCAAGCACGAAGGCTTCTGCCTGCCCGTGCTGGAGGCGATGGCGGCCGGCGCCGTCGCGGTCACCACCGACGCCCACGGCAACCGCGACTTCTGCGTCGACGGCGAGAACTGCCTGATGCCGCGCGAGCGCATCGCCCGACGCGCTCGCGGCCGCGATCCGCCGCGCTGCTCGACGACCCCGCGCTGCGCGCCCGCCTCGCCGAGGCCGGCAAGGCCACCGCCGCCACGTTCGCCTGGCCGACGAAGCTCGACGAGCTCGACGGCCACTACCGCGCGCTCGCGCGAGCGGGCGGCGAGCGGCACGCGCGAAGCGCTCCCGCGAGCCCGTCTCCCGATGAACGGCCCGCCGGATCGCGCGGCGCGCGTACCTGACCGCGCGCCACCCGGGCCTGCGCGCCGCGGGCAGCGCTCGACGAGCGCGAACGCCGCCGCACCGACCTGGCGAACCAGGCCCGCGACTGGTACCGCCGCTCCGCCCGCCCGGTGCTGGTCGCTGTGGTCGCGGGGCCGTCGCCGGACGCCGCGGCGTCGGCGCCCGCGCCTGCGGCGCGACGCGGCCGGCGCAATGGCGCGCGGCACGCGCACGACCGCGCTCGGCTTCACGCGCGTCGTCGTGGTGCCCGACGTCGCGGCCGCCCGCGCTGCGGCGCGGCCCGGCGAGGATCTCGTGCTGCTGCGCGCCGGCGCGCGCCCGCGGCCGGAGTGGCTCGCGCCGCTGCAGCTCGCCGCGCACCAGGCCAGCGGCAGCGTCGTCGGGCCGCGCCTGCTGCACGCGGACGGGACGCTCGCCTCCGTCGGGATCGCGCGCGGGCCCGGACGGGCCCGAGCACCGCTGGGCGGGCCGGCCCGCGAACTGGGCGCCGGCCGCGCCGCTGCAGACGGCGCTCGCGCTCGACGGCGCGTGCCTGTACGTCCGCGCGGACGCGGTCGCCGAGCTCGGCCGACGCGTTCTCCGGCACGCCTCGACGACGCCGCCGAGGCGCTGTGCGCGAAGGCCTGGGCGGCCGGGCGGCGCGTGCTGCTCGCCCCCGCCTCGACCGTCATCGCCGAGCCCGCGCCGCCGCGGGCGCCCGCGCCCGCGCCACGCGCCGCGGCGACGCAAGGTCATCTACGTCACGCAGGACACCGGGATCGGCGGCGGGCACCGCGTCATCTACACGCACCTGAACGGGCTCGCCGCGCGCGGCCACGAGGTGGAGCTGTGGACGCTCGCGCCCGAAGGCCCGGACTGGTTCGACCTCGCACGCGCCCGTCCGGCGGTTCCCCGACTACCCGGCGCTGGCGGCCGCGCTGGCGCCGCTCGACGCCGTCAAGGTCGCGACGTGGTGGGAGACCGCCCCGTGGGTGTGGGAGGCGTCACGCGTCCACGGCGTGCCCGTCTACTGGGTCCAGGACATCGAGACCACCTACTACCCGACGGATCTCGCCGCGCACGCCGACGTGCTCGCGTCCTACCGGCCGGAGTTCACGTACTTCACCGGCTGCGAGTGGATCTCGCGACCGGCTGCGCGAGCTCGACCTGCAGGACATCACGACGTTCACGCCCGGCATCGACCTCGACGAGGTGCGCCCGCTCGACGGGCGTCGTCCGCGAGGACGACGTCGTGCTCGCGCTCGGCCGCAGCCAGCCGCTGAAGGACTTCCCGCTCACGAAGGCGACCTACCAGGCGCTCGACGAGCCCAAGCCGCGGCTGTGGCTGTTCGGCATCGAGCCCGACCTCGCCGCCGACCTCGGCGCGCGCTACATCGAGCGCCCGTCACGACGAGGACGTCAACGCGCTCTACAACGAGGCCACGATCCTCCTGCAGACCTCCAAGCACGAGGGCTTCTGCCTCCCCGTGCTGGAGGCCATGGCCGCCGGCGCCGCCGTCGTCACCACCGACGCCCACGGCAACCGCGACTTCTGCCACGACGGCGAGAACTGCCTGATGCCGGCCGAGCGCACGCCGCGAGGCGCTCGCCGCGGCCATCCGCCGCTGCTCGACGATCCCGCCCTGCGCGCTCGCCTCGCCGCGGCCGGCCAGGCGACCGCCGCCGACGTTCGCCTGGCCGGACGAAGCTCGACGAGCTCGACGGCCACTACCGTCGGCTCGCCGCGTACCTTTAGAGGTTCTCCGCCACCTCGGGCGCGGTGCGGTGGAACGTCCACAGGCCGAGGAAGAACACCACGAGGACGCCGATGATCACGGTCATCAGCTGCGGCCAGCCGCCGATCGCCTCGGCCGCGCTCGGCGCGCTCGGGTCGAAGACGGCGTGGCGGATCTGCTGGATGGTCACGCGACATCGGGTTGTGCATGATCAGCTCGCGCGCCCACTCCATCGTCGACGCGCTCGATCGGATAGAGGATCGGCGTGGCGTAGAACAGCGCCATCGAGATGACCTCCCAGATCGGCTGCACGTCGCGGTAGCGCACGAACAGCGCCGAGAGGAGCATCGCGAGGCCAGCGGTCCAGACCAGGAGCAGCGCGAAGGCCGGGATGACCTGCCAGTACGACCAGCGCAACGGCACCTGCGACGCGGCCACGAACACGACTACCGCGATCAGGTTGAACGCGAGGTTCAACAGCGCGGTCGTGATCGTCGCCATCGGGATCGCGAGCCGCGGGAAGTGGATCTTGCGCACGAGGTTCTCGCGCGTCAGGATCGACATCACCGCGAGGCCCGTCGCCTCGGTGAAGAACAGGTTCAGCATGATCCCGACCAGCAGCACGGCGGCGCCGAACTTCACGTCCGCGCTGATCGGGATGAAGTGCGTGAACAGCGCGTAGTAGATGCCGAAGAACATCGCCGGCTTGATCAGCCGCCAGAAGTACCCGAGGACCGAGCCGAAGAAGGCCAGGCGCCAGTCGAGGTAGCCGAGCGTCCAGGTCAGCGACAACGCGCGGCGCGGACCGCCGACGAGCGCCCCGGGGCCGGAGACGCGGACGCCGCCGGCGTCCCGGATCGCATCGATGTCGGCGCTCACAGTCGGGCCGCCTCGCGACAGCGCGGGCGTCTCGGCGCCGGCCCGCAGCGCGCATGTCGTAGTCGAGGTCCACGAGCCCGCCGGTGATCGCCGATGCGCTGGACACGAAGGTGCCGAAGCGCACGCGGTGGTCGGCGAGCTCGAGCCCGGAGCCGCGCTTGGCGATCGCGGGCGAGATGTAGTAGCGGCCGGCCGCGAACTTGTTGCGCGAAGCGCAGCGTCATCGTCGCCGACTGCCCCGGCCGGTACACGCCGGTGCGCTCGTCGACCCAGATCGAGTTGGCGGCGAACACGATGCGCCGGTCGTCGGTCTCGACGCGACGCCGACCGACGGGTGCTCCATCTCCGCGTGGAACTCGATCGTCGCCTTGAGCGACGATCTCCGCGCCCTGCTGCACGTTCTCGGGCAGCGGCTCGCCGTGCTCGTCCTCGAGCCACAGCTCCGTGATGCTCGCGCGCCCGTCGCCGTAGCGCTCCTCGCCCGGCAGTGCGGCCGGCGCGACGATGGGCTCCGCCTCTTTGAGCGCGAAGTTCATGTCCAGATACTCCGACCCGATCCGGCTCGGGCGGGCCGATGTCGACGACGTTGCCGCGCTCGAGCAGCATGGCGCGGTGGCAGAAGCGACGGACAGCGGACATGTCGTGGGTGACGAGCACGATCGTGCGGCCGTCGTCACGCAGGCGGTTGAACTCGTCGAAGCACTTCTGCTGGAACGCGGCGTCGCCGACGGCCAGCACCTCGTCGATCATCAGGACGTCGGCGTCGACCTGGATCATCACCGAGAACGCGAGCCGGACGTGCATGCCCGACGAGTAGTTCTTGAGCTTGAGGTCCTCGAACTCGCGCAGCTCGGCGAACTCGATCACGCTGGTCGTAGCGCTCGCGCGCCTGCGCGGGCGTGAGGCCGAGCATGATCGCGTTCAGGTAGACGTTGTCGCGCGCCGCGAGGTCCGGGTTGAAGCCGACGCCGAGCTCGATGAACGTCGACATGCGTCCGCGCACCCAGATGTCGCCGGCGGTGGTGCGGTAGATGCCGGCCATCAGCTTCAACAACGTGCTCTTGCCCGAGCCGTTGCGGCCGACGATGCCGAAGAACTCGCCCTCGTCGACGGTGAAGGAGACGTCGCGCAGCGCGTCGAAGTGATCGACGGCGCGGCGCCGCAACGGATGCAGCGCCCGCTCCTTGAGCGTATGCACCGCGTGCTGCGGCCGTTCGAACGTCTTGTCGACGCCGCTCGACCACGATCGCAGGGGCTGGCATCCGGCCATGATGGCAGGCGTCTTGGTGTCCGAGTCATGCACGCGCGGAGGGCTCATCCGTCGTAGCGCCCAAGCGTCAGAAGCTGCGCGAACACCGATAGCCCGACCGCCAGCAGCACCATGACGACGCCGGCAACCGGCGCCCAGCGGCCCGCGGCGCGCACGGCCAGCGCCGGCACCAGCCCGAAGAGCGCGAGCAGCGGCAACAGGTAACGGGCTTGCTCGAACTGCCCACCCACTGCGACCTGTGAGCGGTAGGAGCGACGCCGATCGTTACGAGCAGGCCGAACACACCGAGCAGGTAGACCGCAGCTTCTCCCGCACGAGCGTGAACCGTGGCGCGCCGCCTCCATAGGAAGGTGACGGCGCCGCCCGCGATCGCCGCGGCGAGCACCAAGGCACCCAGGTACACCCAGTTCGGGTAGCCGTAGTCCAGCCAACCGAAGCGCCCGACGAGCCCGCGGAACCAGATCGCCATGGTGCGAAACCGGGGAACAGGTCCTGCATGAACGGCAGTCGCGGCAGGTACTCCTGCCACAGGTAGCTGAGCTGCCCACGCAGCCGCGGCAGCCGTGCGCCGGCCACGGACGGCGTGGACGCAACCTCACCGACGCGGTCGAACAGCGGGCGGTCCCAGAGCGTCGCCCGAGCAGGCCGTAGAGCGCGAGCGGCGCGGCAGCCGCGGCCGCGCCGGCGCCCAGAGCCTTCGCGACTCGGGCGGCCGCGGCCCGTGCGCCAGAGCGCGACGAGCAACGCGAGCGCGACGCCGGGGCGAACGCGAGCATCTGGGTCTTGACCAGCACGCCGGCGCCGAGCGCGACGCCGACACGCGCGGCGCGCCGGGTCGTCAGGCCGCGGCGAAGCAGCGCGCGAGCGCCCAGAACAGCGCCGCGCTCGCGAGGAACAGGCCGCGCGTCGTTGTTGACGCCGGAGGAGATGAACGCGAACATCGGCTGCAGGCCCGGCGGCGAGCCGCCCACCGTCCACGAGAGCGGGATCGACGGCAGCACCTCGCGCAGGAACATCGAAGACGCACAGCGCCGTCAGCCCGGCCATGCAGCGCCGAGAGCACGGTCGCATGACCGCCAGCCGGCCGGAAAAGTCGAAGCCGTGCGCGACGCGGTAGACGCCCGCCTGGGCGAGGTAGTACAGCGGCGGGTTGTTCGAGGCGGTGGCGGCGTTGCCGTCGCCGACGCGATCGAGCGGTCGGCGCCTCGACGTCCGCGCAGATCGCGCGGCGTCGTGCGTCGGTGGCCGCGGACCGGCGTGGCGGGCTCGGCCGATGACGGAGTAGAAGTCCGGCGGCAGCGAGCACGCGCGCCTCGATCGTCCGCGTACCAGCGCGGTACCCGGTCGTACTGCCGGCAGTTCGCCGGTCTCGCCGAGGTACTGCGCGTAGTAGGCGTGCGCGATCTCGTCCGGGCACGTGCAACGGCGGGACGATCAGGCCCCAGGCGAGCGCGTTGAGCGTGGTCAGCAGCGCGACCACGGCAGCGACCGCCGGCAGCTCGCCTCGACGAGCGCCGTCCCGCGCGCACGACAGCGCGAACGCGCCCGGCGCAGAACACGAACGCGCCGACGGCCGCACAGCACGGCAGGCGGCGCCGCCCGGCAGCGCCATGCCGGGCGGCGCGCGAGCCGACGTCGGCCGATCGCCCGGCGCTGAACGCCCACCACGACTCGCTGTCCGCCCGACAGGTACTGACACGGATCCGGCCGGGCTGCGGCTTCGCCGCGCACCCGCGCGGCTCGACGCCGGAGCGCTGTTCGCACCCGCGATGCGTGATCCGGCGCGGCCCGCGTTGCGCAGGCACAGCGTGGCGCCCGCGCGCTCGCGCGGACGCGGGCGGGGAAGCTCGATCTCGAGGTCGCCCTCGCGCCAGCCCGGAGCGGACCTGCGCGACCACGGGCCGCTCAGCGTCCGACCGGACCGTCAGCGCGAGCGGCGGCCCGGGCCGGCCGTAGGTGCCGATGCGCAGTCGCACGACGCCTGCGCCCTCGGGCACGATCTCCCTGGCCTGGCAGAGCGGTGCGGTCCGCCGGAACCGTGACGACGAAGGAGACGGGCGGCCCGATGGTTCCCGCGCGCGACGTGGCGGCTCTCGGCGCTTCCGGCCTGGACGACGCGCGAGCAGCAGCAGCCCGGCGCCGACCGCCACCGCAAGCCGCCGCGGCGCGCACGGCTCAGACCGCGCGGCGCAGGCCGAGGATCGAGAGCAGGAACGACGAGAAGAAGATCTGGATGCCGACGATGACGAGCGTCGCCGCCAGCACCGCGAGCCGCTCCTCGCTGAGCGCGCCGAAGCCGCGGTCGATCCACTGCACGACGATCACGGCGGCGATCGACGAGCCCGGCGCAGCAGCGACGACGCCGCCGAGCAGCAGGCCGTGCTCGAGCCGGAAGCGCGCGCGCATGCGGTCGAACCACGGGTCCTTCTCGCCCATGAAGTAGGTGCCGTAGGCGTGCGCGCAGAGGCCGAGCGCGACCACCTGGACGCCGACGATCATCAGCAGCGCGCCGGCGACCATCGTGTGCAGGTCCCACTCGCGGCCGAAGACGTCGATCTGCAGCAGCGACGACCGAGCGCGATCAGCGTGCCGAGCACCAGCATGACCGCGCCCGGGAGCATGAACAGGTGCGTCGGGCTGTGGACGAGCAGGAAGCGCAGGTGGCGCCAGCCGTCGCGGAAGCTCGAGAGCTTGCACTCGCCGCCGCGCGGGTGGTACTCGATCGGGAACTCGCGGATGTCGAGCTTCTCCTTGGAGGCGCGGATCACCATCTCCGACGCGAACTCCATGCCCGGTCGTGCGCAGGTCGAGCCGCGGCAGGACGTCGCGGCGCAGCGCGCGCATGCCGCAGTGCGCGTCGCTTGACGCCGGTGCGGAAGAAGAGGTTGAGCACGCCGGTGAGCACCGGGTTGCCGACGTAGCGGTGCAGCCAGGGCATCGCGCCCGGGCTGGATGTTGTCCATCCGGTCGCCCATCACGAGCTCGGCGCCGTCGTCGAGCTGCTCGACGAAGCGCGGGATCTCGCGCGAAGTCGTAGGTGAGGTCGGCGTCGGCCATCACGATGTAGCGGCCGCGCGCGGCGGCGAAGCCGGCGAGGTAGGCGCTGCCGTAGCCGCGCCGCGGCTCGTGGACGACGCGCGCGCCGGCGGCGGCGGCCAGCTCGGCGCTGCGGTCCTCGGAGGCGTTGTCGGCGACGACGACCTCGCCGGGGATGCCGTGCTCGTCGCAGCACGTCGAGCGCGCGCGTCGACGCAGCGCCTCGATGTTCTCCTCCTCGTTGAGGCACGGGATCACGACCGAGACGAGCGAGCTCGTCGGTCGGCGCGACGGTCGCCGGCGGCGGTGAGTCGGCTGCAGTGTGCTCATGACGGAACGTCGACGCGGCGGCGTCGCGAGGTGTAACGCGCGACACGGCGAGGAAGGTTGCGGGCCGGTGCGGCGCACTAGGGTAGCCGACCGCTCGATGCGGATCTGCCTCGTCTACGACTGCCTGTTCCCCTACACCGTCGGCGGCGCCGAGCGCTGGTACCGCAACCTCGGCGAGCGGCTCGCCGCCGACGGGCACGACGTGACCTACCTGACGCTGCGCCAGTGGGACCGCGGCGAGCAGCGCGAGATCTGCCGGGCGTGCGCGTGGTCGCCGCCGGCCCGCGGATGGCGCTCTACCGCGCCGACGGGCCGCGCCGGGTCGCTGCCGCCGCTGGTCTTCGGCGCCGGCGTGCTCTGGCACCTGCTGCGCCACGGCCGCCGCTACGACGTCGTGCACACCGCCTCGTTCCCGTACTTCTCGCTGCTGGCCGCCGGCGCTCGCGCGGCCGCTGCACCGCTTCCGGCTGGTCGTCGACTGGCACGAGCTGTGGAGCGCGCGACTACTGGCGCGAGTACCTCGGCGGCGTCGGCGGGCGCGATCGGCGCGTGCGGTGCAGGCGGCTGTGCCTGCGCGTGCCGCAGCGCGCGTTCTGCTTCGCGCGAGCTGACCGCGCGGCGGCTGCGCGACGAGCGGCGTGCGCGGCGAGCGTCGACGGTGCTCGAGGGCGAGTACGCCGGGCTCGCTCGACGCCGCCGGCGCCGCTGCCCGCCGAGCCGCTCGTCGTCTTCGCCGGGCCGCCACATCCCGGAGAAGCGCGCGCCGGCGCGTCGTGCCCGCGGTCGCGCTGCGCGCGCGAGCGCATCCCGGGGCTGCGCGGCGCGATCTTCGGCGACGGCCCGGAGCGCGCCGCGGTGCTCGCGGCGATCGCCGAGCACGGCGCTCGAGGACGTCGTCGAGGCGCCCGGGCTTCGTGCGCCACCGAGGAGCGTCGAGCGCGACCTCGCGCCGCGCGCTCTGCCTGGTGCTGCCGTCGCGGCGCGAGGGCTACGGCCTGGTGGTCGTCGAGGCGGCCGCGCGCGGGCACGCCGAGCGTCGTCGTGCGCGACCCCGACAACGCCGCGACCGAGCTCGTCGAGCGAGGGCGTCAACGGCTTCGTCGCGCCGTCGACGCGTCGCCCGAGGACCTCGCCGACGCGATCGTGCGCGTGCACGAGGCGGGCGCGCGCGCTGCGCGCGGCGACCGCGCGAGTGGTTCGCGCGCCAACGCGCAGCGGCTCTCGCTCGACGCCTCGCTCGACGTCGGTCGCCGCCGAGCTACGCCGCAGCGCGCGCTCGTAGCTCGCGAGCGGTCAGCTCGCGCGGTCCGCTCCCAGGTGAACGTGCGCGGCCGCGCTCGCGCCCGGCGGCGCGCAGCCGCTCGGCCAGCGCCGCGTCGCGCGAGCAGCCGCTCGATCGCGCCGGCGATCGCCCGCGGCGTCGTCGGGGTCGAACAGCAGCGCGGCGTCGCCGGCGACCTCCGGCAGCGACGCGCGGTCGCGAGCACGCGACCGGCACGCCGCGCGCCATCGCCTCGAGCACCGGCAGCCCGAAGCCCTCGTAGAGCGACGGGAACACGAACGCGTCGCGCGAGCGCGTAGAGGCCCTCGACGTCGGCGTCGCACGTCCAGCCGAGGAAGCGCACGTCGCCGGCGACGCCGAGCGCGTCGGCGCGGCGCGCGCAGCTCGTCCTCGTGCGGCGTCGGGTAGCCCGGGCAGCACGAGCACCGGGCGGCGCTCGGGCGCGATCAGCGCGAGCGCGTCGAGCAGGCCGCGCGAGGTTCTTGTGCGGGCGCTTGGCGCGACAGCGAGAGCACGACCGGGCCGGTCGCCGAGGTCGAGCGCGCGCGCGCAGCTCCGCCGCGGGCGTCGGCTCGACGCGTCGGGCGGCGGCCGAGCGCCGAGCGGCACGACGTCGACCTTGCCGCGGGTCGACGCGCAGGCGCTCGACGAGGTCGTCGCGCGTGGACTGCCGAGTCGGCGATGATGCGGTGCGAGCGGCGCGCCGCCAGCGGGGACGAGCACGCGCATGCCCGAGCGCCGCGCAGCCCGAAGTGGCGTCTCGGGCACGATGCGGTAGTTGAGGTCGTGGATCGTCGTCACGCGCCTGAAGCGCCCGCGCAGCCGGCGCGGTCGAGCCGAGCGAGTGCACGACGTCGCAGCCCGGCGCGCCGCGCCAGCCGCGGCAGCAGCTGCTGCTCGCCGCGCACCCACTGGACGCGGTTGCGCGCGTCGACCGGCACGACGACCGCGTCCTCGACCCCGCCGATCGTCGCCGGCCGCCTCGCGGTTGACGAACGCGGTGAGGCGCACGATCGTCGCGCGCGGCGAGCGCCGGGATCAGCTCGCGGGCGGCAGACCTCCATGCCGCCCGTCTCGCCGGGGACGAGGAAGACGAGGTTCAGCCCGACGTGCAGCATCAGCCGCCAGCGCCCGCTCGTAGGCGGCGCACGTGCCGCGCGCCGGCGGCCTCCCACGTGAACCGCGCGGCCCGCTCGAGCCGCGCCCGCGGCGCGGCGTCGGCGATCGCGCGAGCGCCGCCGCGACCGCCGCGGCGGCACGCTCGGGGTCGTCGGGGTCGAAGTAGTGCGGCGAGCGTCGCCGCCGACCTCGCGCAGCACGGGGATGTCCGAGCACGCGACCGGCACGCCGCGCGTGCATCGCCTCGAGCACCGGCAGCCCGAAGCCCTCGGCGCGGGTCGGGAACGCGGCGCAGCCGGCCAGCCGCCACAGCGCCTCGAGCTCGGCGTCGGCGACGTAGCCGGCGAAGCTGCACGCGGTCGTCCACGCCGAGCTCGCGCGCGCGAGCGCGCGCGAGCTCCGCGCCGTAGGGCTCGGGGTGCCCGGCCAGCACGAGCGCCGACGTCGCTCGGGCAGGTGCGGCAGCGCGCGCACGAGCAGCTCCTGGTTCTTGTGCGGCCGCTTCGCGGCGACGCACAGCACGACGCGCCGCTCGTCGAGCCCGAAGCGCTCGCGCGGACCGCGTCCGGCGTCGCCGGCGGCGCGCCGGGCGGGCGGCCGGCGCCGTGGTGGACGACGGTGAAGCGCGCCGGGTCGAGGCCGAGCACGCTCGCACGATCTCGTCGCGCGCGGCCGCCGAGCACGGCGATCAGCGCGTCGGCGCTGCGCGCGCGGCGCGCCGACCACGGCTGCGCGCATCGCCGAGCGTGGTGACGGCGCCGAACGTGCTGATCCTTGAAGAACGTCACGTCGTGCAGCGTGACCACGCGCGGCGCGCCGGGCGCGCGGACGGGCCCGACGTCGCCAGCGAGTGCATCACGTCGAACCGCGCCGCGCGCGGCCAGCGCGGGCAGCAGCACCTGCTCGGCCGAGCGGCGCCGCGCGCGCTCGCCCTCGTCGCACGGGCAGCGCGACGATCTCGGCGAAGTCCGTCCCAGCCGTCGGCGCGCAGCGCGCGCGCGCCGCGGCGCGTGGTGACGACGCGTCGACTCGAGCGCCGGGAACTCGGTCGCGAGCGCGGGCACCAGGCCGCGCAGGTACGTCTCCGGGCCGCCGGAGACGCCGGGGTCCAGGAACAGCGCGTTGAAGCCGACGTGGCGCGGCCGCGGGCACCGATGCATCGTAGGCTGCCGTCCGCATGGGCTACTTCGAGTGGCACGCGCAGCCGGGCTACTGGCGCGACGTCACCCGGCACTTCGAGCCCGAGCGCCGAGCTGCTCGACGTGGGCTGCGGCAGCGCGTGGCTCGCCGACCACTTCGCCGACTACACCGGCATCGACGGCTCGCCGGACGCGGTCGAGGCGGCCCGCCGGCGCGGGCCGCAACGTGCTGCTCGTGCGACGTCGACGAGCCGCTGCCGTTCGAGGACGGCCAGTTCGACGGCGTGGTGCTCAAGGACGTGCTCGAGCACGTGCGCCGACCCGGTCGCGGTCGTGCGCGAGGTCGCTGCGCGTGCTGCGCCCGGGCGGGCGCGTGTTCGCGTCGTCGCCCGACGCGCAGCGCTGGGTGTGGGACGACTACACGCACCGGCGGCCGTTCACCCGCAAGGGCTTCCGGCTGCTGTTCGCCGACCAGGGCTGGACGGTCGAGCAGCGTCGGCTACGAGTCCGTCGCGCCCGGCACGTCGATCGTCTCCGCGCGCACGCAGCGCAACCGCCGCCCGTTCCCGCTGACCGCGCTCGCGTGGCTGCCGATCTTGCGGCGCAACGTGTGGATCGTGGCTCAGGCGCCGTAGCGCTGGACCAGGAACGCGCCGTAGCGGGGCGCGACCTTGGTGAAGTACGGCGCCACGCGCGGCGGCAGCGGGTAGAAGCCCGCCGTCGCGGTGTGCTCGACGCGCAGGCCGTGCAGCTCGGCCAGCTCGGCCAGCGCGCGGCCCGTGAAGATCCGCAGGTGCATCTGCCCGGCCGAGCCGGGGTCGCCGCGGTGCGCGTTCATCGGGTTGCCGATGCCGATCCGCTCGTCCGAGACGTGGCACGGCGGCGGCTGGTAGCCGGCGAGCGAGCGAGACGATGTTGTGCAGCGACGACGAGGTTGTTCGTGGAGACCACGGCGTAGCCGCCCGGGGCAAGCACGCGGCGGATCTCGCGCATGAAGTGGTCGGTGCGCGGGAGGTGCTCGATCACCTGGTTGGAGTGCACGACGTCGATCGAGCCGTCCTCGAACGGCAGGCGGTCCGCGAGGTCGGCGCGGAGACCTCGATCCCGCGCTCCTCGGCCTGCTCGGCCAGCGGCTCGATCAGCTCGACGCCGAGCGTGCGGCCGGCGCCGACCTGGCGCGCCGATGCGCTCGGTGAACACGCCGTCGCCGCAGCCCAGGTCCAGCAACGTCGCGCCCGGACGCGGCGAGGCGGCGGCGAGGATCGTGCGCCGGTTGACCTCCTCGGTGGCCTTGAACATCCGCTCCAAATAACCCATGAGCGCGCAGACTAGAAGCCGTCACGCCGACGGGTCCGGCTGCGCGCGCCGCCGCAGTGCCGTCAGCAGCTCGACGGGAACGGCCCTGAACGCGAACGCGGCCGCCACGAAGACGATGGCGGCGAGCGTGGCCGCGGCCAGTGGCGGCGGCGCCACCAACACGGTGATCCCGACCGCGAGCCCGCCCGCGATCAGTGCCTTGACGCCGCCCACCAGGTCCGGCCGCAGCGCGGGCCGTCCACGCGCGAGCATCAGCGCGGCGCCGGCGGCGAGCACGAGCTCTCCGATCACGGCCGCGATCGCCGCGCCCTTGGCGCCGTGCGGGGGGATCAGCAGGCCCGCCGACAGCGCGATCGTGACGAGCGCGAGGCCGTTGATCGCCAGCAGCGCCTTCTGCCGGCGGATCGCCACGAGGCCAAGCGTCCAGACCTGCGTCAGGAACGCACCGAGGAGCGACGCCGCCTGAATCTGCAGGACGGGTACCGCCTCGCGGTACTCCTCGCCGCCGATGAGGGCGATCAGCGGCTCGGCCGCGAACGCCAGCACGAGCGCCATCAGGACCGCCACCAACAACGACGCCTGCGCGAGCCGCCGCAAGGCGTAGCCGAGCCGTGCCTCGTTGTCCTCGCCACCGGCGTGAGCCAAGATCGGGAACGCGGCGCCGGCCATCATCGCCGGGACGCCGATGAGGACCTCGAGCACCCGGTAGGAGGCCGCGAACAGCCCGGTCTCGTAGTCCGTGGACAGCAGCGACATCGCGATGATCAGCGCACGGACGTAGAACAGGTTCACGATCAGCGCCGCGGCGATCGGCGCCGACTCGTGCAGCAACGCGAGCGCCCGCCGCGGATGCAGCGCGGGCCATGCACGATCCTCCGGTCCCGTGAGCGCGATCGCCAACGCCGCGCCGATCGCGGCGGCGAACAGGTAGACGGCGAAGAACCAGTCGAGGGTCGCGCCCAGCGGGACGAGCATGACGATCCCGATCGCGATCGCCACCTGCCGCACGAGGTCGACCGCGGTCACGGCGCCGAGCCGCAACTGGGCGCTCATCGGCACGATCAGCGCCTGCGCGACGTTGATGAAGATCACGCCGGAGCCGGCGATCAGGGTGCCGCGCACGAGCACGGACGGATACCCCACGCCAACGGTGAAGAGCACGGCCAGCGCGATCGCCAGCGGCGTCAGCACGAGGCGCAGTCCGAGCAGGTCGCCGAGCAGCGCGCGCCGCTCGTGCGCCGAGCGACGCAGGACCCACTCGCGCTGGCCGACCACGGTCAGGCCGGCGTCGGTGAGCCCGGCGATCACCGCGGTCAGCGCGGTCACCGTGGCGAAGCGCCCGAAGTCGACCACCCCGAGGTAGCGCAGCAGCACGATCGACGCCAGCGCAGTCGCACCGAGGCCGACCACGTAGCCGGCGACGCGCAGCAGGCCGCCGCGGATCGCTCGACCGCCCGCGTCGGGGTGTGTCAGGCCGTCGCTCAGCGCCGCACCGTGCCGGTGACAGCGCGATGCTCAGGAAGGATCGACCGCATGCTCAGCTACGGTAGACGCCCATGACGTCGACCACCGAGATCCCCTTCGGCAGCGACTATTGGACCAGCGACTCGGTCTACAGCAAGTACCCGGACTATGCCACGGGACTCGCCGAGCTGCGCGGATTCATGCGCGGGCTGATCCGGCGGGCGAGCCCGTATTTTCCCGAGACGGGCCGCCACCTCGACGCGGGCTGCGGCCACGGAGCGGTGGTACACGAGTTGCTCGCCGCGGGCTGGGACTCGTACGGGTGTGACCTGTCGGAGTGGATGATCGGCGAGGCGCGCACGCACGCGCCCGAGCTGGCCGGGCGGTTCGCGGTGGGGGACATCGTCGACGCGCCGTTCGAGGGCGATTTCGACCTGATCACCTGCTTCGAGGTGCGTCGAACACATCGAGGACCCGCCTGCCGGCGCTACGCGGGCTGGCCGCGCGCTTGAAGCCCGGCGGCCGGCTCGTGTTCTCGACGCCGAACCTGCACAGCAAGCTGCCGTTCATGCCCGATCCGCTGACTTCGGACCCGACGCACGTCTGCATCCACGAGCCGTCGTGGTGGGCGGGCGCCGCCGAGCACGCTGGGCTCAGCGTCGTCCACGTCGGCACGCAGATCCCGGTCCCGCTGGTGTGGCGCGTACACCCCGCGTTGGCCTACTGGCTCCCGCTGGGCCGCCGCGTCGGGCCGGACGGGCTGATCGTCGCCGAGGCGCCGCGTTGAGTTATTGCGCGACTTCCGCCCGGGAGGGCCGTTTGCGGTGGAGATGAACGCTTTGCCATCGACGCTGTCGCGGACCGCGGTCGCCGAGCAGCCGCTCCCGACGCCGCCGACCCAGGCCGTGCTGGGCGTCCCGCTCGCGCTGACGGACTACGAGCGCACGCTCGACTGGATCGACGCCGCCGTCGCCGCCGGCATCGCGCGAGTACATCTGCGTCGCCGCCGTGCACACCGTGATGGCCTGCCAGGAGGACGCGGAGCTGCGCGCCGCCGTGCTCGGCGCCGAGCTTCACCGTGCCCGACGGCCAGCCGCTCGTGTGGGCGCTGCGCGCGCTCGGCCACCAGCTCTGGCGACCGCGTGTACGGCCCGGAGCTGATGGACCGCGCCTGCGCCCGCGCCGCGCGGACCGGCCAGCGCATGTACCTCTACGGCGGCCGCAACCAGGGCGCGCTCGCCCAGCTCACGCGCACGCTGCGGCTGCGTCACCCGGGCCTGAAGATCGTCGGCGGCTACGCGCCGCCGTTCCGCCCGCTCACGGACGCCGAGGAGGAGCACGTCGCGCACGACATCAACCGCTCCGGCGCGGACGTCGTGTGGGTCGGGATCGGCGTGCCCAAGCAGGAGAAGTGGATGGCGCGGATGCGCCCGCGGCTGAAGGCGCCCGTGCTGATCGGCGTCGGCGCGGCGTTCGACTTCCACGCCGGGCTCGTCCCGCAGGCGCCCGCCGCGGATGCAGCGCTACGGCCTCGAGTGGCTGTTCCGGCTTCGCGCAGGAGCCGCGCCGGCTGTGGAAGCGCTACGCGCGGTACAACCCGCTGTTCGTGGTCGGCTTCGCGCGCCAGTACGCCGCGTCACCGGCGCGCAGCGCTAGCCTCAGACACCACTTCATGCGCTACGACGTCTCCGTCATCGGGCTCGGCCGCATCGGCCTGCCGCTCGCCCTCAGCTTCGCCGACAGCGGGCTGTCGGTGCTCGGCGTGGACACCGATCAGGACCGCCTGCAGGCCATCCGCGAGCGGCGGATGCCGTTCAAGGAGCCGGGCACGGACGAGCTGATCGCGCGGGTCACCGCTGGACTCCACCAGCCGCGCCGCGGACGCCGCGCAGGCGCGGGCGATCGTGCTCACGCTCGGCACGCCGGCGATGTCGCACATCGAGATCGACATCCGCGACATCCGCACGGTGCTCGACGACCTGCTGCCGCACCTGCGCGAGGATCATCTGATCGTGCTGCGCTCGACGGTCGCGCCCGGCACGACCGAGTTCGTGGCCGGCTACCTCGAGAAGCACCGCGGGTTCCGCGTGGGCGAGGACATCTTCGTCGCCCACGTGCCCGAGCGCATCGCCGCCGACAAGTTCATGGAGGAGATCTCCACGCTGCCGTGCATCATCGGCGGCGTCGGCGAGGTCTCCGGCGAACGCGCGGCGCAGCTGTTCGAGCCGCTCGGCGCGCCGATCTTCCAGACCACGCCGGTGCAGGCCGAGCTGGCGAAGATCTGGACCAACATCCTGCGCTACGCGACGTTCGCGCTGCCGAACCTGCTGATGATGGACTGCGAGCGCCACGGCGCGAACGTCTTCGACGTCATCGAGCTCATCAACCACGACTATCCGCGCGGCGGCATGGCGCAGCCCGGGCCTCACGGCCGGCACGTGCCTGCGCAAGGACTTCGCGTTCTAGCGAGGAGCGCTCGAGCGCGCCCGGGCATGCTGCTCGCGGTCTCGCGCGTGCACGAGACCGTGCCGCTGTTCCTCGTCGACGGCGTCAAGCGCCGGATCGGCGGCACGCCTGCGTGAACGCAAGGTGGCCGTGCTCGGGCTGCGCTTCAAGGCCGACACCGACGACGAGCGCGACTCGCTCGAGCCACAAGCTCATCCGGCTGCTCGAGCGCGAACTGGCCGACGTCGCCGTGCACGACCCGGTCGTCGCCACGCCGACGAGCTCCTTCGAGGAGGCCGTGACCGGCGCCGACGTGATCGTCGTCGCGACCAACCACAGCGCGTACTCGACGCCGGAGGCGCTGCGCTCGATCGCCGAGCTCGCGCCCGACGCGCTGCTCGTGGACCCGTGGAACGCGCTCGGCACCGCGCAGGTGTTCGCCTACGTCGCCGAAGTCGCGGCGCTCCGGGCATGAGCCGAGTTCTGGTCACAGGAGGCGCCGGGACGATCGGCGCCGCGGTCGTGCGGCGCCTCGTCCGCGACCCCGACTTCGAGGTGCGCGTCTCCGATCAGCGCGACGCGCCGACCTGGATGCGGGAGGCGTGCGAGGTCCATCGCGGCGACCTGCGTGAGGTCGACGAGGCCCGCAAGGCCATCCGCGGCTGCTCGCACGTCATCCACCTGGCGGCGATCGTCGGCGGGATCGCGAACTTCCACAAGCTCCCGCACACGCTCACCGAGGTCAACAACGCGCTCTACAACGGCGTCTTCCGCGCCGCGCTGGACGAGGGCGTGGAGCGCTTCACGTACGTGTCCTCGAGCATGGTCTTCGAGAACGCGACGCAGTACCCGACGCGTGAGGACTACCTGCCCGAGTGCCCGACGCCGACGTCCGCGTACGGCTTCTCCAAGCTCACCGGCGAGGTCTACTGCCGCGCCGCGCACGCCGAGCACGGGCTGCCGTACACGATCTGCCGCCCGTTCAACGCCTACGGGCCGGGTGAGATGCCCGAGAACGAGCCGGGCATCGCGCACGCCGTCCCGGACCTGATCCGCAAGTCGCTCGCGCGGCTGCACCCGCTGCCGATCTTCGGCACCGGCGAGCACACCCGCACGCTGACGCACGTCGACGACATCGCCGACGGCATCGTCACGGCCACCGGGCATCCCGACGGCCTGAACGAGGACTTCAACATCTCGGCGAGCGACGAGCTGACCGTGGCCGAGATCGCCAAGCTCTGCTGGCGGCTGTCGGGCAACGACCCGGACGCGCTGGAGTTCGAGCACCTGCCGAGCTTCGAGGTCGACGTGGTGCGGCGCTGGCCGTCGGTCGAGAAGGCCGAGCGGGTGCTGGGCTGGAAGGCCAAGATCGGCGTCGAGGAAGGCATCACGCAGACCGTCGAGTGGCTGCGGGCGCACGAAGCGGAAATCGCCGCGCGCTAGCCTGCGACGCCGTCCCAACAGGAGGTAATCAACCCGATGTTGAAGCCGAACGCCGGGCGCGCGCTGAGCGCCGCCGGTGCCATTTTGCTGCTGATCTCGCTCGCGCTGACCTGGTACCACGTCGAGCGGCCCGGCGGGCATCGAAACCGCCACGGGCTTTGAATCGTTCCCGCGCCTGCGCTGGATCGTCGCCGGCGGCGCGGTGCTCGTGCTCGCGTCCGCCCTGGTGCGCCAGACCCGGCCCGCGCTGATCGCGCGCACCGTCCTGGGCGTCGTCGTCGGCGCGCTCGATCCTGCGCCGGATCATCGATCCGCCCGACCTCTCGTCGCCCGTCGTCGCGCAGGTCGGCATGTACGTCGGCCTGCTGGCCGCGGTGATGGCCGCGCTCGGCGGCCTCGTCGACACCGGCCGCGAGCTCGCCGTCGTGACCGGACTGGCCCGTTCCCCGCGCGCCGAGCTGCCGCCCGCAGGCGACGGCGCCGACCACCCACTTCAACCGTCAACCCGAACGCGCCCCCGGCGCGACCGCCACCCGAGGGAGTTAGCAAGAGTGCCCAGCGCGCTGATCACCGGCATCACCGGCCAGGACGGTTCGTACCTGGCCGAGTTGCTGCTCGAGAAGGGCTACGAGGTCCACGGCATGGTGCGCCGGTCCTCGACCGAGAAGTTCGAGCGGATCGAGCATCTGCGCGACCGCATCACGCTGCACCAGGCCGACCTGCTCGACCACCGCTCGCTCGTGGACGCGCTGCGCGCCGCCAAGCCGGACGAGGTCTACAACCTCGCCGCCATGTCGTTCGTCGCCGTGTCCTGGATCCAGCCGACGCTGACGGCGGAGTTCACCGGCGTCGGCGTCACGCGCATGCTCGAGGCCGTGCGCGAGGTGTGCCCCGAGGCGCGCTTCTACCAGGCGTCCTCGAGCGAGATGTTCGGCAAGGTGCTGGAGACGCCGCAGACGGAGTCGACGCCGTTCTACCCGCGCTCGCCGTACGGCGTGGCCAAGGTCTACGGGCACTTCATCACGGTCAACTACCGCGAGTCCTACGACCTGTTCGCCACGTCCGGGATCCTGTTCAACCACGAGTCCCCGCGCCGCGGCCTGGAGTTCGTGACGCGCAAGATCACGTGGCACGCCGCCGCGATCCGCGCCGGCCAGCGCTCCGAGCTGGTGCTCGGCAACCTGGACGCGCGGCGCGACTGGGGCTTCGCGAAGGACTACGTCGAGGCCATGTGGCTGATGCTCCAGCACGACCAGCCCGACGACTTCGTGATCGCGACCGGCGAGACGAACACCGTCCAGCGGTGCGTGGAGGTCGCGTTCGACGAGGTCGGGCTGGACTGGACGCAGTTCGTCCGCACCGACCCGCAGTTCATGCGGCCCGCCGAGGTCGACCTGCTGGTCGGCGACCCGAAGAAGGCCAAGGACGTGCTCGGCTGGGAGCCGAAGACCTCGTTCGAGGAGCTCATCCGCCTGATGGTGCGCGCCGACGTCGAGCTGCTTCGCCTGACCGTGACATCCGGCTTGTAGCGTTGTCTTAGTGCGTATGAAGATCGGGATCGTCGGACTCGGCTACGTGGGCTTGCCGCTCGCCGTCGCCTTCGCGGAGGCGGACTGCGACGTGGTGGGCGTGGACGTGGCCGCCGACCGCGTGGCCGCGATGCGCGAGGGGCGCTCGCACATCGAGGACATCCCGGACGCGCGGCTCGCGGCGGTGCTGGAGCGCGTGTCGTTCACGACGCGCTACGTCGAATTGCACGAGACCGACGCGATCCTCGTGTGCGTCCCGACGCCGCTCACGCGCAACCGCGAGCCGGACCTCGGGCCGCTGCTGAGCTCCGCGCAGGCGCTCGCGGGCGTGATCCGGCGCGGGCAGACCGTGATCCTGGAGTCCACGACGTTCCCGGGCACGACGCGTGAGCACATGGTGCCGCTGCTGGAGGAGTCCGGGCTGCGGGCGGGGCAGGACTTCGCGCTGGCGTTCTCGCCCGAGCGCGTGGACCCGGGCCGCACCGACTTCACGCTGCGGACCACGCCGAAGGTCGTGGGCGGGCTCACGCCGGCGTGCACCGAGGCCGCCGTCGCCGTCTACACGAAGGTCTGCGACGAGATCGTGCCGGTCTCGACGCCCGAGGTCGCCGAGCTCTCGAAGCTGCTCGAGAACATCTTCCGCTCGGTGAACATCGCGCTCGTGAACGAGATGGCGATGCTCGCCGACCGCATGGGCATCGACATCTGGGAGGTCGTCGAGGCGGCCTCCACCAAGCCGTACGGGTTCATGCCGTTCCAGCCCGGGCCGGGCATGGGCGGGCACTGCCTGCCGGTCGATCCCTTCTACCTGACGTGGAAGGCGCGCGAGTACGACCTCTCGACGGAGTTCATCGAGCTCGCGGGCAAGGTCAACCAGCAGATGCCGTACTTCTGCCTGGAGAAGGCCGAGCGGGCCCTCAACGACGCGGGCAAGCCGGTCAAGGGCGCGCGCATCGTGGTCTTCGGCGTCTCCTACAAGGCGGGCGTGGGCGACATCCGCGAGTCGCCGGCGCTGAAGATCATCCGGCTGCTGCGCGAGCGCGGGGCCGACCTCAGCTACCACGACCCGCACGTGCCGGAGCTGCCCGACTTCGGGCTGCGCAGCTCCGACCTGTCCGTGGTCGACGGCGCCGACCTGGCGCTGATCGTCACCGCCCACCCGAGCGTGGATCACGGCGACGTGGCCGCGCGGGCACAGCTGACGCTGGACCTGCGCGGCGTGACGCGCTCGCTGGGTGCGGGCGCCTTGCAGCTCTAGCGTCTGCGGATGACCCGCTCGCAGTTCTTCACGCGGTCGTCGGCGTCGACGATGGCGACGTCGTTCTTGCCGGCGCCACAGTCGATCGTGTCGCGCTTCTTGTCGCGCGCGTAGACCGTGTCGTTGCCGCTGCCGGCGTCGATCGTGTCGCGGCCGTCGCCGCCGTCGATCTCGTCGCCACCCGAGCCGGCGAAGATGCGGTCGTTGCCGCCGTCACCGAGGATCTGGTCCGCGCCCTTGGTGCCGGTGATCTTGTCCGCCCTGTCGGTGCCGGTGATCTCGGTCCAGCCGCCCGTCTTCAGGCACAGCGTGGTGTCCGCGCCCTTCTTCGAGCAGTCCAGCTCCTCGGCGAGGGCCGGGGCGGTCGCCGCGACGGCGACGAGGGCCGGCAACACGGCCAGGTAGCGCAGCTTCATGTGGATCCTCCTTGACGTCTGCTGATCGGCGCGCTCCGTTGCGCCGAGGATTCAGCCTTGCTTATACGCGTTATACGACGGCTTCTTCTCGCCGTCGCTGTCCATCAGTCCAGTGAACGGAGCCCCGAGCTCGTCCCGCAATTTACGGTACGAGAGAGCGGCGACGTCGCTGTCGGACTTGATCAGCTTGAACGCGGCCTTGATCCAGCTCGCCTGCGCGGACTTGGTGAGGCGGAACGAGGCCCCTTCGGAGGTCGGCAGCGAGACCGGGCCGAGCCACAGCTTGTGGTCGCCGGCCTGCTTCTTGAGCTTGTTCAGCGACGACTTCGTCGGCGCCTTGCGGGCGGTCGGGTCGGTGCCGAAGTAGTCCATCCGCGCTTCCTTGCCGTTGGCCAGCTTGAGGCGGGTGTTGCCGTTGGCGCCGATCACCTTGTTCGACTTGTTCGCGGCCTTCAGCGCGACGTACGCGTCGTCGAGCATGCGCGGGTAGTCCTTCGCGGGCGACACCTTGCCGTCGCCGATCGCCCACGTGCGCACGTCCTTGTAGCGCTTGGCCGCCGCGGTCACGAAGTCCTTGTAGTCGCTCGCGCTCGCCCAGCTCGGCTTGCCCGTGATCGAGAGCGCGACCTTGATGCCGCTGCCCTTGGCCTCCGAGATCGCGGTGTCGATCTCGTCCGACCACTCGTAGCTCGCGTCCTCCGGGTCCTTCGCGTCCAGCGGCTCCAGCACGCCGACCTTGTCCCACTCGAGCAGCATCTGGTACGTGCCGACGCCCGAGGTCCTTGTAGACCGGGAACTGCGACTCCCCGTCGATCTCGATCGGGCCCCAGATGGCCTTCTTCTGGCTCTTGGCCGCGTGCGCGGACGCAGGCACCAGGAGGACGGCGAGGCAGAGCAGCAGGAATGGCAGCAGGCGGCGCTTCATGCGCATTTCAATACCTCGCGGGGGTGGAAGTTGCGCCGTACACGGCTCGGAGTTGGTCGGCGATGACGTCAGGGGCACTGCGGTCGCGGGCGGCCTGCGAGCGCGCGCTCGCCGGCCTCCGCGTTGCGCCACAGGGCCTTGAGGCGCTCGGCGAGCGCGTCGATGTCGCCCGGCGGATACAGCCCCTCGGCGGGCACGGCCTCGGTCAGGCCACCGGACGCGGCGGCGACCGTCGGCAGCGCGGCCGCCATCGACTCCAGCGCCGCGAGCGGGAGGATCTCGGCGTAGCGACTCGGGACGACCGCGACGGCCGCGCGCTGCCTGAGCGCGCGCAGCTCGGCGGGCGCGACGTGGCCGACGAACGTCGCGTGTCCCTGGGCTTCCAGCTCGGCCTTCTGCGGGCCCTCTCCGGCGATCACGAGTGGAAGGTTGACCGCTCGACACGCCTCCAGGACGTCCCCGAACCCTTTTTCTGGTGTGAGTCGGCCGGCGGCGAGCACGAACTCGCCGTCCGCGGCGGTGGAGCGGGTGGCGAACTCGCGCTGGACGGAGCCGAGCACCCGCGCCTTGTCGTTCAGCGGCGCGCCGAGGTCGATGAGCCGCTGCAGCGCGAACGCGCTCGGCACGACGATCTCGTCCGCGACGCCGGTCAGCCGTCGCTGGTGCAGGGCGAGCCCGGCCGCGTAGGCCGCGGACTCCGCCCGCGAGCCGCCCCGGCAATTGAGCCGCAGCCCGGGCAGCGTGTTGCGCCCGTGGCAGCGCGTGCAGTCCTCCCCGCGCGTGAAGCACGTGGCCACCGCGCACACGAGCCGGTAGTTGTGCAGGTGCAGCACGACCTTGGCCCCGGCCTCCTTGGCCGCGGCGAGCGCGCGCCACCCGTAGGTCGGGTTGACGTTGTGCGCGTGCACCACCCGCGCTCGGGTCCGTTTGACGGCGGTCGCGACCTCTTCGGGGTTCAGACCGCCGCGGATGAGCCCGAGCGCCGCGTCCTTGGCCCCGACCGTGGAGGAATCGCGCTCGAGCACCTCCACGTCCTCGTGCAGATGCTCGCGGATGAGCCACTCCAGGTCCGCGACCGCCCGTTCCTCCCCGCCGACGTGGCGATAGCGGTGGTGGAGGAGGAGGATCACGCGCCGAGAGGCTAGTCGCTCGCGGCCGCGACACGCCCGACGGTGTGCTCGCCGTTCACGCGGCCACGTACCCTGCACGCGACGTGGCCCCGCCCGCCTCGATCGTCTTCCCGACCCGCAACCGCCGCGACTACCTGGCCGTGGCACTCGAACTCCGTCGCCCCCCAGGCGGCCGAGCACGGGGCCGAGATCGTGGTGGTCGAGGACGACGCCGAGGACGCGCCGACCCGCGCGCTGGTCGAATCCCACGGCGGCATCTACGTCGCGCTCGGCTCCCCGAAAGGCATCAACGTCGCGCGCAACGCCTGCGTCACCCACTCCACGGGCGAGCTGATCTGCTTCCTCGACGACGATGTCGAGGTGTGGCCCGGGTGGCTCTCCGCGCTGCTCGCCGCGCCCGCGCACGAGGCGCTCGGCGGGCCGATCCGCCCGCGCATCGAGGGGACGAACCTGCACGCGTGCGGGCGTGAGCCGCTGCCGGTCACGGCACTCGATCTCGGCCCGGAGGACCGCGAGGCGGAGTTCGTGTGGGGCGCGAACCTCGCGCTGCGGCGGAGCGCGTACGAGCGGATCGGGCCGTTCGACGAGCGGCTCGGCGGCGCGGGGGACGAGGAGGACTGGCAGCGGCGGCTGCGCGCGGCGGGCGGGAGCGTCGGGTACGTCGCCGCGGCGGGCGTGGACCACCGGCGCACCGGTCGCGACGCCACGCTGCGGGCGCTGTCGCGGGCGAACTTCTACCGCGGGCGCTTCGCCCGCCGCTACGACGCCTTCAAGGGCGCGGAGCCGAGCCTCGCGGCCGAGCTGCGCACGCTCGCGGGCTGCGTGTTCCACGTCGTGCGCCGCCGCTGCGGCGTGGGGGTCGCGCTCACCGCGCTCACGCTCGGGCGGCTCGTGGAGGCGCTCGACCCGGCACCGGCGCCGCCCAGCGCCACCGATCCCGACTACCTGTCCGGGCGCTCGGGCACGCTCGGCCGCCGCACCGCGCTGATCGGGGCGGTCAAGGACCTCAAGGCCGCCTTGCGGATCCGGCCCGCGCCGTGGCTCGCCGCGCGCCGGCTGCCGAAGCGCCGCGTGCACGTCGTCGGCGTGGCCCGCGCGGAGAACCTGCGGACGGTCGCGCGGCTCCGGCGTGAGCTCACGCGCTCCCGGCACGACGTCGCCCTCCACTTCGCCCCTCCCGCCGCCGGCGCGGGCAAGTGGGCGAACGTCAACGCCGCGCTCGCCGCCGCGCCGCTCGGCGACGCGGACTGGCTGCTGATCGTCGACGACGACGTGATCCTCCCGCGCGGCTTTCTCGACCGCTTCCTCGCGCTCGCGGAGGGCTTCGGCTTCGAGCTCGCGCAGCCCGCGCACGCGTTCGCCTCACACGCCGCGTGGGACATCACGCGCCGCCGCCCCGGCGTGCTCGCCCGGCGCACGCGGTTCGTCGAGATCGGCCCCGTGACGGCGCTCAGCGCCCGCGCCGCGCGCGAGCTCCTGCCCTTCCCGGACCTGCAGATGGGCTGGGGCCTCGACGCCCGCTGGAGCGCCATCGCGGCCTCCCGCGAGTGGCCGATCGGCGTGATCGACGCGACCCCCGTCCGCCACTTGAAGCCCGTTGCGGCCTCCTACCCGCGCGACGCGGCGATCGCGGAGGCCGAGGCGTTCCTGGACGGCCGCGCCTACGTGACCCGCACGCAGGCCGGCGAGACCGTGGCGGAGTACCGCAGCCCGCCCGCGTATGAGGGTCGTGATCGTCGCGGAGTACTACCCGCGCGTCGCGGACCCGGCGCTCGGGGTGTGGGCGCACCGCCAGGCGCTCGCGGCGCGGGACGCGGGCGCGGACGTCGAGGTCGTGGTGCTGCACCGGCCCGTGCCGTCGAAGGCGGCGCTCACGTCGCGCGACCTGGGCAAGCTCGTCGCGCCGCTCAAGCAGCCGCTGCGCACGACGCTCGACGGCATCCGCGTGACCTACGCGCCGTTCGTCGCGCCGCCGCGGCCGCGCTCGTACCCGTCCTGGGGCGCATGGGCGGCGCCGTCGCTCGCGCTCGTGCTCAAGACGCTGAAACCGTTCGATCTCGTCCATGCGCACTACGCGGCCCCCGCGGGCGACGCCGTGCGACGGCTCGGCAAGCCGATGGTCGTCAGCGTCCACGGCGGCGACGTGCTCGGCGTGGCGACGAAGTGGGCGAATGGCCGCGCGGTCGTCGAGCGCTCGCTCCGGGCCGCGAAGCTCGTCCTCGCCAACTCGGAGGGGATCGCCGCGCGCTGCCGCGCCCTCGGCGCGCAGGACGTGCGCGTCGTCCACCTCGGCACCGACGTCCCGGCACACACCACCAGCGGGACCGACTTCGTCACCGTCGGCAACCTCGTCGCCCGCAAGCGCCACGCCGACGTCATCCGCGCGCTGCCGCCCGGCGCCCGCTACGTCGTGATCGGCGACGGCCCGGAACGCGCGCACCTCGAGCAACTCGCCCAGGGCAAGGACGTGGTCTTCCGCGGCGCGCTCCCACCCGCGCAAGCGCTCGAGGAAGCCCGGAACGCCGGCGTGTTCGTGCTTCCCAGCGTCGAGGAGGCATTCGGCGTCGCCTACATCGAGGCGATGGCGGCCGGTCTGCCCGCGATCGGCACGCGCGGCGAGTACGGCCCGGAGGAGATCGCGCGCTGCGGCGGCGGGATGACCTTGACCACGCCCGACGAACTGGGCGCGGCGATGTCCGCGACGCTCGCGAACCGCGAGGCGCTCGGGCGCCAGGCACGTGAGAACGTGCAAGACCATTTCACCTGGGCCCAGTGCGGCCGGGCCACGGTCGCGGCCTACGAGGACGCGCTGCGATGAAGCCCGTCCTGTTCGTCACCAACCACGCGCCGCCGTTCCGCGTCGGCGCGTTCAAGGCCCTGCACGAGCGCGAGAACGTCGTGTTCGCGCTGATCGGCGGCGACGTCCGCCACGGCGGCGGCGGAACCACGGACGACGAGTTCCCGTTCCCCGTCATCCGGCCGCCGCAACGCACCGTCGCCCGGATCGCCGCCAGCGGCCGCTACCGCGCGGTGATCGCCGGGATCTCGGGCAAGATCGCGCTGCCCGCGGCCTACGCGGGCGCCCGTGCGGGCCGCGTCCCGTTCGTGCTGTGGGCCACGATCTGGGCGCACCCGCGCACCCCGGCGCACGCGCTGTCCTACCTCCCGCTGCGCCACATCTACCGCCACGCGGACGCGATCGCCACCTACGGCCCGCACGTCAGCGCCTACGTCCGCACCAAGCACCCGAACGGACCGGTCTTCGAAGCGCCGCAGGCCGTGGACGGCGCGTTCTGGGGCGCCGAGGCCACGCCGGACCGCCGCGCGGACTTCCAGCTCCTGTTCGCCGGCCGACCGGCGCCGGAGAAGGGATTCGCGGTCCTTCAGCAGGCCGCCGACGTGGGCGAACTGGTCGTCGCGCAGGACCGCACGCCCGAGCAACTCCGCAACCTCTACGCGGGTAGCGACGTCTTAGTAGTGCCGTCGCTCCCCACGCGTGACTTCCTAGAGCCGTGGGGACTCGTCGTCAACGAAGCCTTCCACCAAGGAGTCCCCGTGATCGCGACCGACGCAGTGGGGGCCGCCGCCGGCGGTCTCGTGCGCCATGAACACACCGGGCTGATCGTCCCGGCGGGCGACGCACACGCGTTGCGCGCCGCCATCCACCGTCTGCACGACGACACCGACCTGCGTCACCGGCTGGGCGAGAACGCCCGCCACGCGGTCGCCGAGTACACCTTCGACGCCTGGGCGCAGGGCATGTCCCGCGCGCTGGCCGCCTGCTAGCGTGAATTTGTCGATGCGACGGACCATCTTCATGGCCATTGTCGCGGCGGTGCTGCTCCTCGTCCCGTCGGCCGCTCACGCGCAGGGCACGCAGGAGATCCTGCGCGACTGCGCGGACGACGGCGTCCTGCAGGGCGACTACTCCGCCTCGGCGATGCGCACCGCCCGCAACAACATGCCGACCGAACTCGACGAGTACTCGCGACTGCCGTGACGTGCTCACCCGCGCGATCGCGGCGAAGACCGCCAAGCCGAAGAGCAACAACTCCGGCGGCGATTCCTCCGGCGGCGGAGGCACCGGCGGCAGCGGCGGCGGCACCGCCGGCACGGCGGCGGCTCCGGCGGCGAGCAGCGACCCGAACGCCGGCACGCCCGAGCGCGACGCCCACCGCCGGACCCGGCGGCATCGACTCCGGCCGCGAGGTCCCCGCCACGCCGCAGGAGTGGGCGGCGATCACCGAGGCCCAGAAGGGCGTGGACCCGAACCCGGTCGACGTCAAGCAGGTCTCGCCCGGCGCGGAACGCCTGACGCGCCGACGTCGGCCGCAACGCGCTGCCCGGCACGCTCATCGGCGTGCTGGCCCTGATCGCCGCGGCCGCGTTCGCGCTCGTCGCCGTGCCCCTGATCCGCAAGCGTGGCCTGGGTCCCGGTCAGCCGTAGGGCGTACGTCCCGCGGAAGGCGCGCCGAGCGCTCGTCCCGGCGATCGACGTCCCGCTCCCGCCCGCGGCGCCGACGATCCTCGGCGGCGTCGCGTTCGCGATCCTGCTGTGCGCGTTCCTCGCGCGCGGCGGGACGCAGCTCGAGCGGACCACGTGGACCTACGTCCTGCTGATGCTCGCGGGCGGCGCCCTGTGCGCGCTCGCGCTGCTCGTCCCGCGTGAGTCGCGGACGCCGGCGCGGCTGCGCGGCGTGTGGCTGCTCGGCGCGTTCGCGCTGCTGACCGCGTTCACCGCGCTCTCGATCAACTGGTCGCTGACGCCGAGCGAGTCGTGGCTGGAGACCAACCGCATGCTCGCCTACCTCGCGACGCTCGCGGGCGGGCTCGCGCTCGGCCGGCTCGCGCCCGGGCGCTGGGCGGCGCTGATCGGCGGCGTCGCGCTCGCGTCGGTGCTGCTGTGCCTGTGGGCGCTGCTGACCAAGGTCTTCCCGGGCGCGCTCGCGGCGGACGAGACGTTCGCGCGCCTGCGCGCGCCGTTCGAGTACTGGAACAGCGTCGGGCTGAGCGCCGCGCTCGGCATCCCGCCGATGCTGTGGCTCGCGGCGCGCCGTTCCGGCCACGGCGCGGTCAACGTGCTCGCCTGGCCCGGCGCTCGGGCTGCTGATCATGTGCCTGCTGCTCGCGTTCTCGCGCGGCTCGCTGCTCGCGGTCGCGATCGGGCTCGCGCTGTGGCTCGCGGTCGTGCCGCTGCGGCTGCGCGCGCTGGCGACGCTCGCCGGCGTGCTCGTCACGACGGTGCCGCTCGTCGTCGTGGGCCTTCGCGCAGGACGGGCTGACCGAGGACGGCGTCCCGCTCGCCGTGCGCATCGACGCCGGCCAGGCGCTCGGCGGCGCTGTTGCTGCTGCTGATCGTCGACGCTGACGATCGCCGGGCTGGCGGTCGGGTTCCTCACCGCCGTCCACCCGCCGACCGAGCAGCACGCGGCGCCGGGCGACCCGCACGCTGATCGTCACGCTCGCTGCGGTCCCCGTCGTCGCGATCCTGCTGCTCGCCACCGCTCCGGGCGGCATCGACGGCCAGGTCTCCAAGGCCTGGAAGCAGGCCACCGACCCGGCGGCGGCGCTGCCCGACAACAGCCCGACCCGCCTGCGTGACACCTCGTCGGTGCGCGCCCGCTACTGGCAGGAGGCGTCGAAGATCCACGGCAACCACGAGCTGATCGGCGCCGGCGCCGGGCGCGTACGGGCAGCTGCGGCTGGCGCTACCGGGCCAACCGCGGCGTCGTCCGGCACGCGCACAGCTACGCCGTCCAGGTGCTCGCCGACCTCGGCTGGGTCGGCATCGGGCTCTCGCTGCTGGCCGTGGCGGCGTTCCTCGCGGCCGCCGCGCGCGTGCTGGGGGTGCGCCGCAGCGCGCTGCGATTGCCCTGGGACGCGGAACGCGTCGGGTTGGCGACCCTGGCGGTCGTCGTGATCGTCTTCGGCGTGCACTCGGCGATCGACTGGACGTGGTACGTCCCCGGCAACGCGGTGCCGGCGCTGCTGTGCGCCGGCTTCGTCGCCTCCCGCAAGACCTTGCGCGAGCGCCAGGCGCCGGAGGCCGAGGCGCCCGAGCGCCGCCGACCCGCGCCTGCGCGCGGCGCGCGCGCGGCGCTCGTGCTGGTGATCGCGGTGCGCGCCGCCTGGAGCGCGCTGCAGCCCGTGCGCTCGGTCAACGCCACCGACGCCGCGCCAGGCGCGGTTCGAGCGCGGCGAGGTCGAGCCCGCGGCGTCGATCGCGCGCATCGCGCACGACCGCAACCCGCTGTCGGTCGACCCGCTCTTCCAGCTCGCCGCGATCGAGTCGTCCGCGCGGCAACCTCCCGCCGGCCCAGGCGCGCGCTCGAGCAGGCCGATCGAGCTCGAGCCGGCGAACCCGGAGACGTGGCGCCAGCTCGGCCGCCTGCGCCTGGACCAGCTCGACGACCCGCGCGGCGCGCTGCGCGCGTTCCAGTACGCGTACTACCTCGACCCGCAGGCGCGCGCAGAGCATCAACGACGTCGTCGTGACCGCGCGCATCGTCGCGGCCTCGGCGGCTGACCGTCTAGGCCCGCACGGCGCGGGCGACCAGGAACGGGCCGTCGCGGCGGACCGTCGCCTCGAACCCGGTGAACTCGAGCGCGCCCACGAGCGACCGGCGCGTGAAGAAGCGCACGTGCTGGCCGAGCGGGTCGAAGTGCGCCTCGAAGCGGGTGAGCGCGATGCGCGCGGCCTGCACGCGCCCGTGGTAGGGCACGGTGATCAGCGCACGGCCGCCGGGGCGCAGGACGCGGCGGATCTCGCCCAGGGTCTCCGCGACGTCCGGGATGTGCTCGAGCGTCTCCGAGCACCACACCAGGTCGAACTCGCCGTGGCCGACCGGCAGCGACCCATCGGACTGCAGCAGGCGCACGTCCGCGCCGGGCACGTTCGCCCGCGCACGGTTCGCCGCCTCCTCGGCGATCTCCACGCCGACCGCGTTCTCCAACAGCGCGAGGAAGCGACCCGCGCCGCAGCCGAGATCCAGCGCACGGTCGCCCGGCTGCACCTCGCCGAGCAGGAGCGCGCGCCGGCGCTCCCACTCGTAGGGCTCGGGGTCCTGGGGCGCGTCGGCCCAGAACGCCTCGTAGAACGCGCGCATCAGCGCAGATGAACGAGCGGGGCTGCGCACTCCGAGTACGAGCGCTGTCCTGTCACGCCGGACGCGCGGGCCTGCGCGCGGCCGAGGTTGAGCCCGTCGAGGCCGTCCGACGTCCGGCATGTCCGGCACGCACTTCATGCCCGTCGAGCGCGGGGATGGCGTCCGCGGAGAGGAATCCGAGGTAGTGCGCGTCGACCTTGCCCGTGCGCTCGAACCGGTCCACGTTCCACTCGGCGATCCGGCGGTCGGGGTCGGCGAACGCGAACGCGAGGAACGACGCGAGCGTGACGGTGAGCGCCGCGCGCGGGAGCCACTGGGCGCCGCGAGCGACCAGGACGAGCACGAACAGCGCGCCGAGCCAGAGCAGGATCGCGTGCGCGGCGAACCGCAGCCGCGTGAAGCCGTACGCCTCCTCGTAGAGGCCGAGCCGCTTGAGCGCGGAGGCCAGGACGACGAGCGTGAGCAGGCACAGCGCCGCGAGCAGCACGCGCAGCAGCGTGCCGCCGTCGCGGGCCCAGCGGCCCGCCGCGGCGATCACCGCGAGCGTGAGCGCGGCGACCACGATCAGCTGCGCGAACCCGGACCGCGCGTACTCGGCGTAGGTGAGCCCGGCCGTGTCGAGCACGTGGCGGTCGCCGGCGAACAGCGTCGCGAGCTGCAGCAGCACGAACGCGCCGAGCACCGCCACGAGCGCGCCCAGCGGCAGCGCCCACTCCGCCCGGCCGAGCGTGCGGCGGACTTCGACGCGGCGTGGCCGGAACGGCGCCACCGCGACGAACAGCAGCGCACCGCCGAGCATCACGAAGGCGGCGATCACGACCACGCGCACCGCCGGGCAGGTCGAAGCTCGGCGCCAGCTCGTCGAGGATCTCCGCGAACGCCATGTCCGCGCTCGCGAGCAGCGGGACGAAGACCAGCAGGAGCACGCCCGCGAGCACGGAGCCACGGGCCACCGGACCGAAGCTCGCGCCGCGGCCCGCGCCGGCGATGGCCAGCACCGGCCCGAGCGGGAGCCGCGCCCACACCGCACCCAGCCCGGCCCACAGCTCGCCCCAGCGGCGCCCGTCGGCCGCGGCCAGCGAGGCCGCCGCGATCGCGACGAGCACGCACGGGACGACCACCCAGCCCGCCGCGCGCAGCACCGGCACGAGCGCGAGCCCGGCGGCGAGCGCCCACCACACCCGGGTCCAGCGGTCGCGCACGTCGGGCGCCGCGCCGGAGCGCAGATCCTCCGTCGGGACGACCGCCGGCCGCTTGACGCGCGCGACGATCACGCCGAGCGCCAGCAACACGAGCGAGAGGCCGAGGCCGAGCGGGGAGCCGACGACGATCGCGCCGGAGAGCACGGCCACGGCGAGCACGGCGCGCGCCGACGAGGCCGGCACGGCGTCGCACGCGGCGACGAACCGGCTCGGCGGCGCCCACGCCCGGCGCGGCGCGTCGGCGCCGACGGCCACGGCCCGCGAGTGCACGGGGAATGCCGCGGCCGGCGGGCTCGCCGCGCGCGGCGGCGGCCAGTTCGGGGGTCCGCTCATCGCGGCAGCTCCACGACGACGCGGCAGCCCTGCGGCTCACGCTCGCGCACCGCGATCGTGCCGCCGTGCGCGTCGACGATCCAGCGCGCGATCGCCAGGCCCAGGCCGGTGCCGCCGTCGCGGGCCGCGCGGGCCGCGTCGACACGGTGGAATCGCTCGAACACTCGCTCCGCCTCCTCAGGTGGGATGCCGGGGCCTTCGTCGGCCACCTCGATGGTCGTGACGCCGTCGGTCGCGGCGTGGGCGCTGAGCCAGATGCGCCCGTCCGCCGGGGAGTGGCGCACCGCGTTGTCCAGCAGGTTGGAGATCACCTGGTGCAGGCGCTCGGAGTCGCCGGTGGCGCGCAGGTCGCCGGGCTGGACGTCGACGCGCAGCCACACCGGCCGCGCGGTGAACGCCTCGCCGATCTCGCACTCGCGCGTGGCCTGCTCGAGCATCGGCCGCACCGGGAACGGCGCGGGCCGCAGCGCCAGCGCCCCGCTCTCCAGCCGCGACAGGTCGAGCAGCTGCTCGACGAGCCGGCCCAGCCGCTCCGTCTGCCCCAGCGCCGTCCGCAACGCCGCGGGATCGACGGGCTCGACCCCGTCGACGAGGTTCTCCAGCAGCGCCTGCAGCGCGCCGATCGGCGTGCGCAGCTCGTGTGAGACGTTCGCCACCAGGTCGCGGCGCATGCGGTCCACGTCGGCCAGCTCGGCGGCCATCGCGTTGAACGCGCGGGCCAGCTCGCCGACCTCGTCGCGCGAGGTCGCGCGCACGCGCCGGCCGTAGTCGCCGCGCGCCATCGCGGTCGCCGCGGCGGCCATCTCGCGCAGCGGCGAGGTCATCCCGCGGGCCAGGAACTGCACGATCGCCAGGGCGATGGCCGCGGCGACGAACGTGCGCACCTCGAGCGGCCAGCCCAACCGCAGCGTCGCGATCAGCACCACCACGGTGCCCGCGACCGTCGCCACGATCACGACGCCGAGCTTGACCTTGATCGAGCTCAGGCGGTCCAGCGGCCTCATGCGGGCGACTCCAGCGCGTAGCCGACCCCGTGCACGGTCCGCACGAGGTCCGAGCCCAGCTTGCGCCGCAGCCCGCGCACGTGCGAATCCACCGTGCGCTGGCCGCTGCCGTCCCGCCAGCCCCACACGTCGGCCAGCAGCTGCTCGCGCGAGAACACCGCGCCCGGCCGCCCCGCCAGCAACGCCAGCAGGTCGAACTCCGTCGGGGTGAGGTGCACGACCGCGCCCTCCAACCGCACGAGCCGCGCGGCCGGGTCGATCTCCAGCCCGCCGAGCCGCAGCGCGTCGCCGGGCGGCGCGGGCCGCCGCTCCACGCGCCGCAGCAGCGCGCGCACCCGGGCGACGAGCTCGCGCGGAGAGAACGGCTTGGTCATGTAGTCGTCCGCGCCGACCGCCAATCCGACCAGCAGGTCGGACTCCTCGCCGCGCGCGGTCAGCATGAGGACCGGGACCGGACGATCGCGCTGGATCCTGCGGCAGACCTCGAGCCCGTCCAGCCCGGGCAGCATCAGATCGAGCACCACGAGGTCCGGGCGCACCCGCTCGCACAGCGCGATGCCGTCGTGGCCGTCGTGCGCCAGCTCGACCGCGAAGCCCTCGGCCCGCAGCCGCGCGGCCACCGCGCGGGCGATCACCTCTTCGTCCTCGATCACGCAGATGAGCGGCTCGGTCACGCCGCGCAGTGTGTCAAGCGCGTGTGCGAGCGGTCCGGCGATGTTGTGAGGATTCTGTGCAAGGCTCGGCGGGTGAAGCTCACCCTGATCCGCTCGGCGACGCTGCGCGTGGAGGTCGCCGGCCACACCCTGCTCGTGGACCCGCAACTGGACCCGGCGGGCGCGCGGGACGCGGTGCCGAACACGCCCAACCCGCGCCGGAACCCGCTCGTGGAGCTGCCCGAGCCGGCTGAGCGCGTGGTGGACGGCGTCGACGCCGTCCTGCTCACCCACCTGCACCAGGACCACTGGGACGCGACGGCGCGCGAGCTGCTGCCGCACAACCTGCCGCTCTTCTGCCAGCCCCACGACGTCGAGCGCCTGCACGCGGACGGGTTCACCGACGCGCGCGCCGTGTACGCGGACGCCAAGCTCGGCGAGCTGCTGATCGCGCGCACCGACGGCCACCACGGCACCGGCGAGATCGGGGAGGCGATGGGCGTCGTGTCCGGGTTCGTGCTGCACTCACCCGGGGAGCCGAGCGTCTACATCGCCGGCGACACGATCCTGTGCGACGAGGTCCGCGCCGCGGTCGCCGAGCACGATCCCGCGGTGATCGTGGTCAACGCGAGCGCCGCCCGGTTCAACACGGGCGACCCGATCGTGATGACCAACGATGACGTCATCGCGCTCGCCCGCGAGGTCCCGGACGCGCTGATCGTCGCCATCCACCTCGACGCCGTCGCGCACGCCACCGAGACGCGCGCGGACCTGCGGGCGCGGCTGAGCGCCGAGGGGCTGACGGAGCGCGTGCTCGTCCCGGAGGACGGGGCGCTAATAGGCACCCCGGCGTAGCACCACCGCCGGGATGGTCTTGAGCAGGATGGCCAGGTCGAGCCCGACCGACCAGCGCTCGAGGTAGAGGAAGTCCAGCCGCACGAGGTCGTCGAAGTCCAGCTCGGAGCGGCCCGAGATCTGCCACAGGCCGGTCATCCCGGGCGTGACCAGGTAGCGCTTCTTGTGCCAGTCCTCGAGCTGGTCGAAGTCGCGCTGCGGCAGCGGGCGCGGGCCGACGAGCGACATGTCGCCCTTGAGCACGTTCACGAGCTGCGGGAGCTCGTCGAGCGAGTAGCGGCGCAGGAACCGCCCGATCGGCGTCATCCGCGGGTCACGCTTGATCTTGAACAGCGGCCCGCTCGCCTCGTTGAGCGACTCGAGGTCCGCCTGGCGCTGATCGGCGTCCGAGTACATCGTGCGGAACTTCAGGCACGGGAACGCCTCGCCGCCGATGCCCGGGCGGAAGGAGCGATAGATCACCGGCCCGCGCGACGTGAAGCGCACGAGCAACGCGCTCACCGCTAGCACGGGCGAGAGGAACAGCAACAGCAGCAGCGACACGATCACGTCGAACGTGCGCTTGATGAAGTAGTCGATCCCGTCGAAGACCGGCGGGCGCAGCTCGAACAGCGGCACCGACGTGCCCGGGACGAGCTCGGCGCGCTGGACGAGGATCCCCATCGTCGACGGCGCCACGCGTACGGTCACGCCGCGCTGGTGGCAGGTGTCCACGAGCTCGACGGCGCGCTCCTCGGGAAAGTCCGGGTCGGCGATGATCACTTCCTGGACGCGGTAGGCGTCCAGCACCTCCGCCACGTCCTCGATCCGGCCGAGCGAGCGCAGCCCGTTGTCCGGCCGCGGCGTGAGCGAGATGAAGCCGACCATCTCGACCGGCACGTGGACCTCGTCGCGCAGCGCGTGAGCGACGTCCTCGATGTGCCGGCCGGAGCCGACGAGCACGGCGCGCCGCCGGTAGCCGGCCGCCCGCAGGATCGCGCCCGTGGCCTTCTCGTACATCCACCGCGCGGACCCGAGGATGACCACGGCGAAGACGAACGTGCCGTAGAAGATGTAGTAGCTGTTGTAGTCCTCGGCGCCGCTGACCAGGCCGTAGACGAGCGACACGACCATGACCTGGAACAGCGCGGAGACGATCCGCGCGATGCCGGGCCGCTGCGCGCGTTCGGCGTACAGCGCGGAGCGGGCGAACAGCAGCACCGTGACCAGGTAGGCGAACGCGACCGTCTCGCGCGCCTCCAGCACCGACGCCTCCCAGGCCCAGACACCGTCGCGCACGACGGCCTTGACCATCAGCGCGACGATCAGCGCGGCCAGCAGGCACGCGAAGTCCAGCGCCAGCAGGGAAACCACGCGCGACGCCTTGCGGAGCGTCTCCATCCGCAGCAGGAAGGACAGCAGCGGCGGGCGCTTGCGGCGGACATCGACTCCGGGCAGGACGACAGTCTCCCGCGCGCGAGCTTGCGTGTGTGGAGGCTTGGTCTGAGTCTGGGTGTCGGCCACTGGCTTTTCAGGGACTGCAACGCGCGACCCCGACGAGGAGTCGCGCGCATTCTCGCGCCTACGCCGGCAGCGTGCCCATCAGCGCGGCCGCACCGGCCGTGTCGAGGGTCCGCTGCAGCCCTTCACGCAGGGCCACGGTCGGCTCCCAGCCGAGCAGCTCCCGGGCCAGCGTGATGTCGGGCTGACGCACTTGCGGGTCGTCGGTCGGCAGCGCTTCGTAGACGATCTCCGAGCGCGAGCCGGTGATCTCGATCACGGCCTTGGCGAGCTCGAGCAGCGTGAACTCGTTCGGATTGCCGATGTTCACGGGCTGATGGATGCCGGAGTCGGCGAGCCGGATGATGCCGTCGATGAGATCGTCGACGTAACAGAACGAGCGGGTCTGCTGACCCGTGCCGAACACGGTGATCGGCTTGTCCTGCAGCGCCTGGCGCATGAAGGTCGGGATCGCCCGGCCGTCGTGCGGGCGCATGCGCGGGCCGTAGGTGTTGAAGATGCGGACGATCGCCGTGTTCACGCCCTGCTGGCGGTGATACGCCATCGTCAGCGCCTCGGCGTAGCGCTTGGCCTCGTCGTACACGCCGCGCGGCCCGATCGGGTTCACGTGGCCCCAGTAGGACTCGGGCTGCGGGTGCACCTGCGGGTCGCCGTAGACCTCGGACGTGCTCGCGGTCAGGAAGCGGGCGCGGTGCAGCTTCGCCAGGCCGAGCGCGTGGTGCGTGCCGTACGAGCCGACCTTCAACGTGTGCAGCGGGAGCCGCAGGTAGTCGATCGGGCTCGCCGGGCTGGCGAAGTGGTACACGAAGTCGACGGGCTCGTCGACGAAAAACGGCTCCGTGACGTCCTTGTGCATGAACACGAAGTCCGGTCCACGCAGGTGTTGGATGTTGGCTAGCGACCCCGTGTCGAAGTTGTCGACGCAGATCACTCGGTGACCCCGTGCCAACAACGCATCGCAGAGATGCGATCCGAGAAAGCCGCTGCCACCGGTGACGAGGCAGGTGGCCATAAGGTCACGCAGGATAGCCCGGCGGCTATCCGCGAGCCGCCTTGAGCGCTTTCTTGCTCACATCGATGCTCAGCACGTAGCTCCCGTTCGGCAGCCGCTCAGCAAGTCCTTGATTGGACAGGCGCTTGCACACGACCGGGCACTTCTTGCACCGTGGGCGGCTCTTGCAGCACTTCTTCTTGGTCTTGACGACCCGCGGGACATCCGGCTTGTTCTTCGTCTTCGCCAAGGGTTGGTCGGTATAGCATCAGCGCCCATGGCCGCCGACGCGTTTGTAACGCTTCTGAACGAGCAAATCGGACACGAGTACGCCGCGCACCAGCAGTACGTCGCGATTGCCGTGTACTACGACGCGGAGACGCTTCCCCAGCTCGCGCGCTTCTTCTACGCGCAGGCGCTCGAGGAGCGCGACCACGCGATGATGATGGTCCAGTACCTGATCGACGCGGACGCCGACGTCGTGATCCCGGGCGTCAGCGCACCCCAGGTGCAGTTCGCGGACATCGTCGAACCGGTCGCGTTGGCTCTGGCGCAGGAGAAGCGCGTCACCGAGCAGATCAACGCGCTGGCCGGCTGCGCCCGCGGCGAGGGCGACTACACGTCCGAGCAGTTCATGCAGTGGTTCATCAAGGAGCAGGTCGAGGAGGTCGCCACGATGAGCGACCTGCTGCGCGTCGTCGAGCGCTCCAAGGACGACCCGATGGACATCGAGAACTTCATGGCGCGCGAGATGTCGTCCGGCGAGGGCGCGGATCCCACCGCTCCGGCCGCCGCCGGCGCCACCGATTGATCCGCTCGCTCGCGCTCCGCGACGCCGCCGCCCCGCTCTGGGAGGCGTCGCTGGAGCATCCCTTCGTGCAAGGCATCGGCGACGGGACGCTGGATGGGCGCGCGTTCCAGTGGTACATCCGCCAGGACTACCTGTTCCTGATCGACTACGGCCGGCTGCTGTCGCTGGGCGCCGCCCGAGCGCCGCGCCTGTCGTGGATGCGCCGGTTCGCCGCGCTGTCGTTGGCGGTGCTGGAGACGGAGATGGAGCTGCACCGGGGATTCGCCACGCGGTGGGGCGTGTCGGATCTCGACGCCACGGTTCTGGAGCCGGCCACCGCCGCCTACTGCGACTTCCTGCTGCGGACCGCGTCGCTGGGCGACTTCTGCGAGCTGGCCGCGGCCGTCGCGCCCTGCATGTGGGGCTACGCGGAGATCGGGACGTCGCTTGGCGGCGTCGGCCTCGTCGGACCGCTACCGCGAGTGGATCGACATGTACGCGAGCGACGAGTTCGGCGAGCTCGCCGACTGGTCCCGGGAGTTGCTGGACGAGGTCGACGGGGACTCGGTGTTGATGGAGGCGGCGTTCGTGGCGTCGTCGCGGCACGAGCTGGCGTTCTGGGAAGCCGCCTGGCGCGCGGCCGCGTGAACGTCAACGGCTGAGCACGCCCGCGCTGGCCCGCTTGACCCGTCGGGGCGGGCGTGCTGAATGCGGGTGAGGCGGGTGCCCCGCACTGCGCAAACGCTCGCGTTTGCGTCTTCGTACGCCGAGAGACGGTCCTCGCCACGCGAGTGTTCACGTTTCACAACCAGTGGTTGTGAAAGTCGACCTCGCGTGCCCGGGTGGCGCGTTGCCGCTCGCCGCCACGCGGTGGTTGAGCGCACACGCCCGCGCAGGGGCGCGCCGGCCCCTACCGGCCTGACCAGCCCAGAGCGCGCCGGCCGCCGCGGGTCAAGCGACTCGCACGCGAAGCGCGAGTTGCTTGACGCGCGGCCCGACGGTGTGCTCGCCGTTAGCGCGGCCGGCGCCGCAGCACCCGCACGTCCCCGCGCCGCGCGGTCAAGCCTTCACCGTCGAACCGCTCGAGCAGCGCCTGGGCGTACTTCCGCGACGTCCCGAGCTCGTCGCGTAGCCCCGCCAGCGTGATCTCCTCCATCGCGATCACGCGCGCACGGACCTCGGCCAGCGCGTCCACATGGATGTGCATCGTCGGCCCGAGCCGGACGATCGCGCCCGTGCTCCCGCAGCGCGGCGAGCAACTCGGGCTCCGAATCCGGCGGCGGTTCGTGCCCCGCGGCCCGCAGCTCCTGCTCGAGCGCCAGCGCGCGCGGGTCGAGCGGGGCCAGCGCGGGCGCCGCGACCGGGGCGGGTGGCTCGACCTCGGGTTCGGGCTCGCCGCGCTCGAGCCGCGCCAGCCGCGCGAGCACGTCCCGCGACGGGCCGTGCCGGCGCGGCGCGGGGTCGAGCACGACGCCGCCGCCCAGCGTGTCGGGCGGGGCCAGCGAGCGGATCACGAGCCGGTCGCCGGCGGCGGGCACGATCGGGTCGTCCAGGCGGAGCTGGAAGAAGCGTCCGCCGAGCTCGACGAGCTTCGCGGCCGACTCGCGCGTCCCGTGGTGCACCGCGACCCGCGCGCCGCCGTCGGGCCGCGCGTCCGGCGTGGCCCACGTGATCGCCACGTCCACGCGATAGGTCGCGGCGGCGAGTGACGCGCCCGCCGCCACGCGCCGTCCGCCGTCCGCCGCCGCGCGTCGCGCCCGCCCCGCGCCGTCGCCGCCCGCGCCCGCCACCGCGCGCGCCGCCTCGCGCCGTTTCCACTCGCCGCGGCGCGGCTGGGCGGCGCGACGATCACGTCGCCGCGCGCGACCTCGTCGCGGTCCAGGCCGGCGAGGTTCAGCGCGACGCGCTGGCCCGCCTCGGCGCGGTCGACGGGCTCGTCGTGGACCTCCACCGCGCGGACTCGCGCTGCGCGGCCGGCCGGGAGCACCAGCACGTGGTCGCCCCGCGCCGCGACGCCCGACCAGAGCGTGCCGGTGACGACCGTGCCCGCCCCGCGGACCGTGAACACGCGGTCCACGTGCAGGCGCAGCGGGCCGTCTGAGATCCGAGACGCCACCCGCGCGGCGGCACCCGCCAGCGCCGCCCGCAGCGCGTCCAGCCCAAGACCCGTCCGCACCGACACCGGGACGATCTCCGCGCCCGGCAGCAACGCGGCGGCCTCGGCGGCCGCTCGTTCCGGCGACGCCAGGTCGGTCTTGGTGATCGCGACCACGCCGACGTTCACCCCCAGCGCAGCCAGCACGGCCGCGTGCTCGCGGGTCTGGGGCATCACGCCGTCGTCGGCGGCGACGACCATCAGGTACAGGTCGATGCCCGTCGCGCCCGCGACCATCGTGCGGACGAACCGCTCGTGCCCCGGCACGTCCACGACGGAGACGCGCCCGCCCGGCAGCGACAACGGCGCGTAGCCCAGGGCGATCGAGATCCCGCGCGCCTTCTCCTCCGGGAGCCGGTCGGTGTCCACGCCGGTCAGCGCGCCGACGAGCGCCGTCTTGCCGTGGTCGATGTGGCCCGCGGTCCCCAGCGTGAGCGGCATGCTGGAATGAGCCTGACATGCCGGACTTCGACGAGGTGGCGCGCGCGATCGCGGGCATTCCGTTCATGTCGCCCGCCCAGGGCCGGCTGGTCTACGACCACGTGAAGCGCACGGACGCCACCGACGTGCTCGAGCTCGGCACCGCGCACGGCGTCGGCGCCGCGTACATGGCGGCGGCGGGCGCGAACGTGACGACCGTCGACTTCGCCGGCGCGAGCTACAACCCCAGCCCGGAAGCGGTCGTGGCCAAGGCGGGAGTCGCCGACCGGGTCGCGATCGTGCGCGAGTACTCCTCGTACACCTGGTGGCTGAAGACGCAGGTCGAGACCCACAGCGAGCCGCAATACGACTTCGTGTACCTGGACGGGGCGAAGAACTGGACGATCGACGGCCTCGCCGTGATCTTGATCGAGAAGCTCCTGCGCCCCGGCGGCTGGCTGTTGATGGACGATCTGGAGTGGACGTACGCGCAGGACCCCGGCCGCGAGGCCACGGACGGGATCGTCCACCGCGAGCTGTCAGAACCCGAGCGGACGCAGCCCCATCTGCGGGCCGTCTTCGACCTGATCGTCGCCCAGCATCCGTCCTTCACGGAGCTGCGCCGCGAGGACGAATGGTGGGGCTGGGCCCGCAAGAACCCGGGCGCGCCGCGCTCGTACACGGTCACGACCTCGCAGTCGCTCCCCACCCTGATCACCAACACGGCGCGCAGGGCGGCTCGTAAAGCCCGCCGTCGTGTGGCATCCTTGCGGTAGATGACCGCGCGCGCATTACGAGTACGAGTACTCGGGCTTCCGCCGCGCTGCGTCGTCGCCCGCTGACGCGCGCTCCTCGCCGTCGTCCCGTATTCCCTCACTCCTCAGGAGTTCCACATGCTTCTCGTCGTACTCAGCCCCGTCCGGCTCACCCTCGGTCATCACCTCCGCAGATGCGCGGCGCCGACGCCCTGACCCGCGCGCTCGAGCGCGCGGGTGTCGACACCATCTTCGGCGTCCCCGGGGGCGCCGCCCTGCCGGTGTACGACGCCCTCTACGACAGCCCCATCCGCCACGTCCTGATGCGCCACGAGCAGTCCGCCGGCCACGCCGCCGAGGGCTACGCCCGCGCGTCCGGCAAGCCCGGCGTCGCGCTCGGCACGTCCGGCCCGGGCGCGACGAACTTCGTCACCGCCATCGCCGACGCCCAGATGGACTCGACACCCACGCTCTTCATCACGGGCCAGGTGAAGACCACGCTGCGCGGCACGAACGCCTTCCAGGAGGCGGACGTGATCGGCATCACGCAGCCGATCGTCAAGCACTCGATCGCGATCGAGCGCCCCGACGACATCGCCCAGGCCGTCCAGGACGCGCTGCACATCGCGACCTCCGGCCGCCCCGGCCCGGTCCTGATCGACCTGCCCACCGACATGGCGAGCGCGCCCGCGCGGGAGGAGATCCACGAGACGTACCTGCCCGGCTACCGCCCGCGCCACCGCCCGAACGGCCGCCAGGTGCGGATCGCGGCCGAGGCCATCGCCATGGCCCGCCGCCCCGTGCTCTACGCCGGCGGCGGCGTGACCAACGCGGACGCGGCGGAGGAGCTGCGGACGTTCGCCAAGCTCACCGCGGCGCCCGTCACCACGACGCTGATGGCGCTCGGCGCGTTCCCGGCCTCCGACCCCGCCTGGCTCGGGATGCTCGGCATGCACGGCACCCGCGTCGCGAACTGGGCGATGGACGAGGCGGACCTGATCGTCGCCATCGGCGCCCGCTTCGACGACCGCGTGACCGGCGCGGTCGACGAGTTCGCCCCGCACGCGAAGATCGTGCACATCGACATCGACCCGACGGAGATCGGCAAGATCATCGACGTCCACGTGCCGCTCGTCGGGGACGCGAAGCTCGTCCTGGAGGCGCTCACCACCGCCTACGAGAAGCTCAACCCCGATCCCGGCCGCCTCGCCGCGTGGTGGTCGCGCATCCGCGGCTGGCAGGCCGACCATCCCGCGCGCACCCCGGAGCCGGAGCCCGGCTGCGTGGACCCCGAGTTCGCGCTGGACGAGCTCTCGAGCGTCCTCGGCGACGCGATCGTCACCACCGACGTCGGCCAGCACCAGATGTGGGCGGCGAACCGCCTGCAGTTCCACCAGCCGCGCCAGTGGATCACGAGCGGCGGGCTCGGGACGATGGGCTTCGGCCTCCCGGCCGCGCTCGGCGCCCAGGCCGCGCATCCCGGCCGGCCCGTCGTCTGCGTGTCCGGCGAAGGCTCGTTCCTGATGAACGTGCAGGAGCTGGCGACCGCCGTCGAGGAGGAGCTGCCGGTCAAGGTCGTGCTGCTCGACAACGCCTGCCTGGGCATGGTCCGCCAGCAGCAGGACCTGTTCTGGCACGGCCGGCGCAGCGCCGTGAACCTGGGCGCGAGCCCCGACTGGGAGCTGCTCGCCCGCGCCTTCGGCGTGAGCGTCCGCTCGATCGGGGAAGGCGACGAGGTCGCCGACGCCCTCGCGGAGACCCTGCAGGAGGACGGCCCGGCGCTGCTGCACGTCCGGATCGCGCCGGAGGCGAACTGCCTACCGATGTTCAAGCCCGGCGGCGCCGCCCGGGAGATGATCGGCTGAGCTACGCGACGAGCTCACGGAGCAGCCCGGCGACGGTGCGCTCCGTGAACTCGGCCTGCGTCCACCCGCGCTCCTGGACGAGGTGGGCGTAGGCCGAGGGCTGCACGCGCGCCCAGATCCAGTCGGCGGCGCGGTCCTGCGTCCACCCGTCGGCGAGGTCGAGGCCCGCGACGGCGCGGGCGAAGATCGCGTGCAGCTCGGCCATCCGGTCGCGCCACGCCGAGCCGCCCTCGTCACCGGCCACGAGCGCCGCCTCCAGCGCGCGGGCGACCGGCAGGATCTCCGGGATGTAGTCGCACCAGGCGCGCAGGATCGCCTCGAGCGAGCCGCCGTCCGCGACCGCGCGCGCGAACGCGCTGCGCTCGTCGCGATGCCGGGCCATCGCCGTCAGCAGCCCGGCGCGGCTGCCGTAGTGGAAGTAGACGAGTTGGCGGGAGACGCCCGCGGCGGCGGCGATGTCCTTCACCGACGCGCCGCCGGGCCCGTGCGCGAGCACGCGCTCCCAGGCCGCTTCGAGGACGCGCGCCCGGGTCTCGGCTGACAGCGGCGTACTTGACACGTGTAAAACCGAAGTGTACCGTTTTGACACGTGTAAAAGGAGGTAGGCGATGTGCTCCGAGACCGTCCCGACGCTCATCGAACGCGGCGGGGGCGCGCTGGTCGAAGGTGAGACCGGCACCGAAGTCCCGCTGGCCCAGCGCGTCCAGCACGTGGCCGGCGTGCTGGCGGCGCGCGGCTTCGGCGGCGGTGACGTGCTGGCGCTGTGGGCGCCCAACGTCCCGCCCTGGGCCGGCGTGGCGCTGGGCGCGATGGCCGCCGGCGGCGCCGTGACGGGCATGCACGCGGCCGCGACCGACCGCGAGGTGGCCGTGCAGCGCGCCGCTGCGCGAGCCTCGGTGCTCGTCACCGTGCCCGGGCTCGCGGAGCGCGCCCCCGACGCGCTCGTCATCACACCCGACCTGCTCGCGCTGCCGACGGCGCCCGTCACGGCGCCGCCCACCGCCGACACGGTGGCGTTCCTGCCGTTCTCCAGCGGCACGACCGGGCTGCCCAAGCCCGTCCCCCTCACCCACCGCAACCTCACGGCGGCGATGCGCCAGGTGCAGGACGCGCTCCGGCTCACCCGCGACGACACGGTGCTCGCGCTGCCGCCCTTCTGCCACGTGATGGGGTTCGTCGTCACGCTCGCGGCGCCGCTGGCGGCCGGTGCGACCGTCGTCACGGCCAGGCGCTGGGACCCCGCGCTGATCGACCGCCACAAGATCACCGTGCTGGCCGTGCCGCCGCCGCTGATGGCGTGGCTCGCCCACTCGGAGAGCGACTTCCCGAGCCTGCAGCTGATCGTGTCCGGCGGCGCACCGCTCGCACCCGCGATCCAAGCGGCCGTGGCCCGGCGCTTCCCGCACGCCGTCGTCGCCCAGGGCTACGGGATGACGGAGACGGCGGTCGCGATCAGCGGGCCAGACGGGCGCCGGCCCACGCCGCTCGGCTCGGTCGGCGTCCCGATGGCCGGCACGGAGGTGAGGATCGTCGACGGCGAGTTGTGGGTGCGCGGCCCGCAGGTGATGACGGACGGCTGGCTGCGCACCGGCGACCTCGCCGAGCGCGACGAACAGGGCCGGCTCTTCATCCGTGACCGGCTGAAGGACCTGATCAAGGTCGACGGCTTCCAGGTCGCGCCCGCCGAGCTCGAGGCGCTGCTCGTCAGCCATCCCGAGGTGACCGACGCCGCCGTCGTCGGGGAACCCGATGCGCGCCACGGCGAAGTGCCGGTCGCCCACGTCGTGACGCGCGGCGCGCTCGACCCGGAGGCGCTGCGGACGTGGGTGGACGAGCGCGTCGCGCCCTACAAGCGGCTCGCCGCCGTCACCATCACGGACGCGATCCCTCGGACGCCGACCGGGAAGACGCTGCGGCGCGCACTGCGGCGAGCGCCGGCTCCAGCTCTGCCTCGCTGAGCGTACGGGGGTCGAGCAGGAGGCGGTCGTCCTCGATCCGGCCGACGAGCGGCGGGTCGCCGGCGCGCAGCGCGCGGCCAACGAGGCGTCGGGAAGCGCGACGACCGGCCCGGGCAACTCGACGAGCGGGAGCGCGCCACCGCCCACCCGGCCGCTGGACTCGATCACGGTCGCCCCCGGGATGCGCGCGGCGAGCCACTCGGCCCGCTCGCGCAGGTCGGTCGCGCCCAGCATCGCGACGACCGGGATCTCCTCCGGCGCGTCGCGATGCAGGCGCAGCGTGGCTTCGAGCGCCGCGAGCGAGAGCTTGTCGATCCGCAGCGCCCGCGCGAGGGGATGGCGCCGCGCGGCGTCGACGGCGTCGGCGCGGCCGACGAGAGGCCCGGCCTGCGGGCCGCCGAGCAGCTTGTCGCCCGAGAAGACGACGAGCGCGGCGCCGGCCGCGACCGACCGCCGCACCGACGCGGCTCGTCGTGACCGGGGCGAGCGCGCCGGAGCCGACGTCGTCGATCACGGGCACGCCGAGCTCGCACAGCGCCTCGATCCCGACGTCCTCGACGAACCCGCGCTGCACGAAGTTCGAGCGGTGCACGCGCAGCACCGCGCCCGTGTCCGGCGTGATCGCGCGCTCGTAGTCGCTGATCCGCGTGCGGTTCGTCGTGCCCACCTCGACCAGCCGCGCGCCGGCCTGCGCGATCACGTCCGGCACCCGGAACCCGCCGCCGATCTCCACCAGCTGCCCGCGCGAGACGATGATCTCGCGCCCGCCCAGCGCCGCCACGGCCAGCAGCGCCGCGCCCGCGCCGTTGTTGACCGCGAACCCCGCCTCCGCGCCCGTCAGCTCCCGCAGCAGCGGCTCGACGTGGGCGTGCCGGGAGCCGCGCTCGCCGTCCTCCCACTCGAGGTTCGAGTAGCCCGCCGCGACCCGCGCGACCGCCTCCTGCGCGGCCGGCGGCGAGCGGCGCGCGGCCGAGGTTGGTGTGGACGATGACGCCGGTGGCGTTGAGGACGCGGCGCAGCGAGGGCCGGGTCGCGGCCTCGGCCCACGCGTGTGCGCGGGCCGAGAGGTCCGGCCGGTCCGCCGCGCCCGCGAGCAGCTCCGCCCGCCGCTGCGCGAGCACCGCCCGGGCCGCGGCGACGGCCACCGCCCGCGGCGCGTCCACGGCCGCGGCGAGCGCATCCACCGGGGGCAGGTCACGCAAGCTCATGCGCCCGGAGCGTAACCTGCGAGCCATGGCCATCGAGGACAAGGACGCGGTGACCGACCAGTCGGTGGCGCCGGTCGTCGGCCCCGATGATCCGCGCCGGTTCACGGATTCGGGCATCGAGGTCAAGACGCTGTACACGAGCGAGGACCTGCCCGAGAAGCTGGATCTGGGCAAGCCCGGCGAGTTCCCGTACACGCGCGGCGTGCACGCGGAGATGTACCGCAAGCGCACGTGGACGATGCGCCAGTACGCCGGTTACGCGTCCGCGAAGGAGTCCAACGAGCGGTACAAGTACCTGCTCGAGCACGGCTCCACCGGCCTGAGCATGGCCTTCGACCTGCCGACGCAGCTCGGCCTGGACTCCGATGACCCGCGCTCGCTCGGCGAGGTCGGCCGCACCGGCGTCGCGATCGACACGCTCGACGACATGCGGACCGCGTTCGACGGCATCCCGCTCGACACCGTCTCCACGTCGATGACGATCAACGCGCCCGCCGCGGTCCTGCTGCTGCTCTACGAACTGGTGGCCGAGGAGCAGGGCGTCGAGGCGAGCAAGCTCAAGGGCACGGTCCAGAACGACATCCTCAAGGAGTACATCGCCCGCGGGAACTTCATCTTCCCGCCCGAGCCGTCGATGCGCCTGACGACGGACCTGTTCGCGTACTGCAAGGAGCGCATCCCGAAGTGGAACACGGTGTCCATCTCGGGCTACCACTTCCGGGAGAAGGGCGCCAGCGCGGTCCAGGAGGTCGCGTTCACGCTCGCGTGCGGCATGGCGTACGTGCAGGCCGCGATCGACGCCGGCCTCGCCGTGGACGACTTCGCGCCCCGGCTCGCGTTCTTCTTCAACGGCCACAACCACGTCTTCCAGGAGGTCGCGAAGTTCCGCGCGGCCCGCAACATGTGGGCGCACGCGATGCAGGAGCGCTTCGGCGCCGAGGACCCGAAGAGCCTCATGCTGCGCTTCCACACGCAGACCGGCGGCGTCACGCTCACGGCCCAGCAGCCGATGAACAACATCGTGCGCGTCGCGCTGCAGGGCTTCGCGGCCGTCTGCGGCGGCACCCAGTCGCTGCACACCAACGGCTTCGACGAGGCGCTCGCGCTCCCGTCCGAACGCGCCGCCAAGCTCGCGCTGCGCACCCAGCAGGTGATCGCGTTCGAGTCCGGCGCCACCGACACCGTCGACCCGTTCGCCGGCTCGTACTACGTCGAGGCGCTCACGGCCGAGATCGAGCAGCGCGCCTGGGCGCTGATCGACAAGGTCGACGAGCAGGGCGGCAGCGTGAACGCGATCGGCTACATCAAGAACGAGATCGAGGAGTCCGCGTTCGGCTACCACGAGCGCTACCGGACCAAGCAGGACGTCGTCGTCGGCGTCAACGAGTTCGTCGAGGACAGCGCCGAGGTCGAGGAGATCCTGTCCGTCGATCCCGCGACCGAGAAGGCGCAGCTCGAGCGGCTGAAGACGTTCAAGGCCGAGCGCGACCAGGCGCTCACGGACCAGCGCCTGACCGAGCTGAAAGCCGCTGCGGAAGGCACCGACAACCTGCTGCCCCCGATCCGCGCCGCACTCAAGGACAAGGCGTCCGTCGGCGAGGTCTGCGGGGCGCTGCGCGAGGTGTTCGGCGAGTACCAGCCCGAGATGTAACCGGCGCGTTCTGACGCGCCGTCACTTAGCGTTTCAGGCGTGAAACGCCTGTTCGCCGTCGCGCTCTTCTTCCTGCTGTCATCGCCCGCTCACGCGGCGCTCACCGTCACCACGTCGACCACCCAGGCGGGTGCGCCCGCCAACGTCACGATCAACGCGACGTTCGCGTCGACGCCGTCGAGCATCGTGCTCGATCTGCCGCCCGGCCTGGTCGGCAACCCGAACGCGGCCGCCAAGTGCAGCCAGGCCGCGTTCGAGGGCCTCGGCTGCCTGCCCAACGCGCAGGTGGGCACGGCCACCGCGCTCGGCTTCCCCGGCGCCGTCTACAACCTTGCGCCGAGCCCGGGCGAGCCCGCACGGCTCGGCATCTCGATCCTGGGCCTGATCAAGAACCAGGCGTCGGTCAGCCTCCGCCCCGACGGTGGGCTGACGTCCACCATCGCCGCGCTCAGCACCGGCGGCCTGCCGCTCACCAGCCTCGGGCTGACGCTGAACAGCAACTTCATGACGATGCCGACTTCGTGCGCGCCGGCGACGGTGACGCTCAACGGCGACAGCGCCTCCTTCACGCCCACGGGCTGCGAGAACGTGCCGTTCACGCCGTCCGTGTCCGCGGTGCTGGACAACCGGCAACGGGCCGTGCCGAGCGGCGCGACCGTGACGCTCTCGCTGCCCCCGGGCGACTCGCACGTCAAGCGCGCGGAGATCGTGCTCCCGGAGGGCACGACGCTCTCGCCGGGCGTCGCGAACGGCCTCGTGGGCTGCAACGACGCGCAGTTCGCCGGCGCGGGCTGCCCGGCCGGCGCCCAGGTCGGCACGGTGAGCTTCGTCACGCCGCTGCTCGGCACGCTCGGCGGCAAGGTCTACTTCGGCGACGGCTTCCGGCTCTACGTGGTGGTCGACGGGCCCGGCGTGCAGGTCAAGCTGGCCGGCGACGTCAAGCTCAACCCGGCCACGGGCCAGATCACGACGATGTTCGACAACCTGCCGCAGGTGCCGTTCACGGCGTTCGCGCTGCGGTTCAACGGCGGCGCCGAAGGCGGTCCTGAACAACCCGGCGACGTGCGGTGAGAAGGCGCTCAGCGCCACCCTCACGCCCTGGAGCGGCACCGCGCCGAAGACCGTGCCCGCGAGCTTCACGATCGACCAGGGCTGTGCGCTGCCGGCGTTCGCGCCCGGGCTGAAGGTGTCCGCGGCGTCGACCGCGGCGGGCCGCCCGGCCGGGTCGGTGGCGATGGAGATCACGCGCCCCGACGGCGCGGAGGACCTCTCGCAGGTGACGGCGGACCTGCCGCCGGGCCTCGCGGGCTCGCTCAAGGGCCTGCCCGTCGGGACGCGCGTGGGCAGCGTCGCCGCCGTGGCGGGCGCGGGTGACGCACCGGTCGCGCTCAACGGCGACGTGTATCTGACCGGCCCGCAGGACGGTGGCCTGGCCGGGTTCCAGATGGTCCTGCCGGGCAAGGTCGGCCCGGTCGACCTCGGCACGGTGACCGTGATGGCGTCGATCAAGCTGCGCCCGGACGGCGGCCTGACGGTGCAGACGTCGCCGCTGCCGCGGCTGGTCGGCGGCGTGCCGGTGTCGATCCGGTCGTTCACGCTCACGCTGGACCGGCCCGGGTTCATCCTCAACGCGTCGAGCTGCGCCGAGCAGGCGGTGCGCGCGACGCTCACCGGCGTCGGCGGGACGGTCGCGACGGTGTCCGCGCCGTACGCCGCGACCGACTGCGCGGGGCTGGCGTTCTCGCCCAAGCTGGAGGCGACGCTCGGCGCGCGCGGCAAGACCAAGGTCGGTTCGTTCCCGCCGCTGAAGGCCGTGATCACGGTGCCCGCGGGCCAGGGCGCGACGAAGGTCGCCGACGTCGCGCTCCCGCCGATGCTCGGCCTGGACCTGAAGAGGCTGAGCAAGGCGTGCGGGCCGGTGCAGTTCCAGAGCGGGACGTGCGCCAAGACGTCCCGGATCGGCACTGCCGTGGCCACGACGCCGCTGCTCCCCGGTTCGCTCACCAGCCCGGTGACGCTCGCCTCGCCCGCGCTCGGCGCGCTGCCGGGGCTGGCGCTGCAGCTGACCGGCGCCGGCGTGTCGCTGCCGCTGTTCGGCAAGGTCACGCCCCCGTCCGGCGCGGGCGCGCGGATCGCCAACTCGTTCGCCGGCATCCCGGACGTGCCGCTCGAGAAGTTCGAGCTGACGTTCACGGGCGGGACCTACTCGCCGCTGCGGCTGAACAAGGACGCGTGCCGCGGCACGCGCCAGGTCGTGATCGGCAAGTTCACCGGGCACAACGGCCGGGTCGCGAACGTGTCCGCGAAGCCGAAGATCATCGGCTGCCCGCCGACCGTCACGCTCAAGCGCAAGCGCGGGAAGCTGCGGGCCACGGCCAAGCCCGGGCGCGACGGCGCGAAGATCCGCTCGGTCAAGATCGGCAAGCGCACGAAGGCCGGTTACCGGGTCACCGTGAAGGACGCGGCGAAGGAGACCTGGAAGCTGGTCGTTAGAGTCCGGCGGTAATGCGCCAGAAGGCCCCCGAGACGTTCGCCGAGCGCCTTGAGCAGCTAGAGGAGCTGCGCAAGGCGGTCGTCGACCATGCGTCAGAGAACGCGGTCGAGAAGCAGCACGCGAAGGGCAAGTACACGGCCCGTGAGCGAATCGAGAAGCTGCTCGACCCCGGCTCCTTCCAAGAGCTCGACACGTACGTCCGCCACCGCACGACCGACTTCGAGATGCAGAAGAACCGGCCGTGGGGCGATGCCGTGGTCACCGGCCACGGGCTCATCGAGGGGCGGCGCGTGTGCGTCTTCTCGCAGGACTTCACGGTGTTCGGCGGGTCGTTGGGCGAGGTGATGGCCGAGAAGATCTGCAAGGTCATGGAGCTCGCCGAGAAGATCGGCTGCCCCGTGATCGGCATCAACGACTCCGGCGGCGCGCGCATCCAGGAGGGCGTCGTCTCGCTCGGCGGCTACGGCGACGTCTTCTACCGCAACGTGCGCGCCTCGGGCGTGATCCCGCAGATCTCGCTGATCATGGGCCCGTGCGCCGGCGGCGCCGTGTACTCGCCCGCGATCACGGACTTCGTGTTCATGGTCAACGAGACCTCGCACATGTTCATCACCGGCCCTGACGTGATCAAGACGGTCACGGGCGAGGAGGTCGGGTTCGAGGAGCTCGGCGGGGCGATGTCGCACGCGTCGAAGTCCGGCGTGGCGCAGTTCGTCGCCGACGACGAGGACGCCTGCCTCGAGGACGCCCGCTACCTGCTCACGTTCCTGCCCCAGAACAACCTGGAGTCGGCGCCGCGCGTCGCTGCGTCGGACGACCCGGACCGGATGGACTCCGAGCTCGACTCGATCGTCCCGGACGCCGCCAACAAGCCGTACGACATCCGCGACGTGGTCGCGGTATGTCGTCGACGACGGCGAGTTCATGGAAGTGCACGAGCACTACGCGCAGAACATCGTCGTCGGGTTCTCGCGGCTCAACGGGATCGCGATCGGCGTCGTCGGCAACCAGCCGAAGGCGATGGCGGGCGTGCTGGACATCGACGCCTCGGCCAAGGCCGCGCGCTTCGTGCGCTTCTGCGACGCGTTCAACCTGCCGATCCTGACGTTCGTCGACGTGCCCGGCTTCCTCCCCGGGACCTCGCAGGAATGGGGCGGGATCATCCGCCACGGCGCGAAGCTGCTGTACGCCTACGCCGAGGCGACCGTCCCGAAGATCACCGTGATCACGCGCAAGGCCTACGGCGGCGCCTACGACGTCATGTCGTCCAAGCACCTGCGCTCGGACTTCAACTTCGCGTGGCCGACGGCCGAGATCGCGGTCATGGGCCCCGAGGGCGCGGTGAACATCATCCACCGCCGCGACATCGCCCAGTCCCCGACGCCGGACGAGCGCCGCGGGAAGCTCATCGACGACTACAAGGCCCGGTTCGCGAACCCCTACACGGCCGCCGAGCGCGGCTACGTGGACGACGTGATCATCCCGCACGAGACGCGGCCGAAGGTGATCGCGGCGCTGGAAGCCCTGCTCACCAAGCGCGAGCCGGGCCCGAAGCGCAAGCACGGCAACATCCCGCTGTAGAGCTGGCTGGACCGCGGTGCAGTGCGGCGGCCGGCTGCCGTCGGCCTGACCTGTGCGTTCAGCTGGCGCCATGGCGCTGCGCGTGCTTCTGGCCGACGACGAGGTGCTGCTGAGCGCCGGGCTCGCCCGGCTGCTCGAGGACGCCGGCATCGAGGTGGTCGCCACGGTGGCGCGGGCCGACGAGGTGCTGGACGCGGTGGCGGAGCATCGCCCGGACGTCGCGATCACCGACGTGCAGATGCCGCCGACGGGCACCGACGACGGGTTGCGGGCCGCGATCGAGGTCCGGCGCGCGTTCCCCGAGACGGCCGTGCTCGTGCTCTCGAACTTCCTGGAGGAGCGCTACCCGCTCGACCTGATCGGCGAGGACGCGAAGGGCGTCGGCTACCTGCTCAAGTCGCGGATCGGGGACGTGGACTCGTTCCTGGAGTCGGTGCGGCGGGTCGCGGACGGCGGCTCGGCGCTGGACCCCGAGGTGGTCCAGCGGATGGTGTCGCGCCGCCGCCGCGACTCGCCGATCGACGACCTCACCGCCCGCGAGCGCACCGTGCTGGCGCTGATGGCGGAAGGGAACTCCAACCACGGGATCGCGTCCGCGCTCGGCGTGACGCCCGCGGCCGTGGAGAAGCACGTCACGGGCGTGTTCAGCAAGCTCGGGCTGGGTGACGAGCCGCTCCAGCACCGCCGCGTGATGGCGGTGCTGACGATGCTGCGCGCCTCATAGCGGGAGCGCGGCGCGCACCGTCGTGCCGCCTCCATCGCGTACTTCGAACGTCCCGTCCAGCGCGGCCACACGATCCTCGAGTCCGCGCAGGCCCGACCCGGCGGCGACGTCCACCCCGCCGCGGCCGTCGTCGGCGACCTCGATGACGAGCCGCGCACCTTCGTCGCGGACCGTGACGCGCGCGGCGCTCGCCTGCGCGTGCTTGAGCACGTTCGTCAGCGCCTTCGGCGATCACGAAGTACGCCGCCGCCTCGACGCTCGGCGCGTACCGGGTCTCCGGGATCGAGGCCTCGACGAGCAGCGGCAGCGGCCCCGTGAGCGACTCGACCGCGGCCGCGATCCCGCGGTTGGTGAGGATCTGCGGGTGGATGCCGGCGGCCAGCGCGCGCAGCTCGGCGATGGCGGCGTCGGCCTCCGCGGCCGCCCCGTCGAGCAGCTCGCGTGTCTCGTCGTCCGCGCCGCGCCCCGCCATCCGCAGCGCCAGCAGGACGCGCACGAGCCGCTGCTGCGCGCCGTCGTGCAGATCCCGCCCGAGCCGCCGCCGCTCGGCGTCCGCGGCCTCGACGATGCGCGCTCGTGACGCGTGGATCTCCGCCGCCCGCGCATGCTCGACCGCGGCGCGCTGCGCCGCCGCCTCGTCCTCCATCCGGGAGGTGACGTCGCGGAAGACGACGACCGCGCCGCGGCCTTCCGGCATCGCCAGCGGCGCGCTGGAATACGCGACGCGGAACTTGGATCCGTCCTGGCGCCAGAAGCAGTCGCCGTAGACGCGCACGGTCTCGCCGGTCAGCCGCGGGCGCAGCATCGGGCACTCCTCCTGCGGGAAGTGCGACCCGTCCCAGTGCGAGTGATGGATCGTGGGATGGCTGACGCGCCCGAGCAGGTCCTCCTCCGCGGAGTAGCCGAGCAGGCGCAGCGCGGCGGGGTTGGCGAACACCACGCGGCCGTCCGGATCGACCAGGTAGACGGCGTCGGCGACGGCCTCCAGCAGCGCCTGCAGCACGTCGCGCGGGGCACTTCCGAGACGTTCGACATCGGCCACCGTGGGGTTCTACCGAGGGTCGGCGTCGGGTTCTCCCGACCAACGGTCTCGGATCCGGACTCTCGGTCCCAACCACCCGTCGAAAACCCCGGACCGGCGGTCCGTGGGGAAGCGAGCGATCGAACCGCGATCTTGACTCTCCCCACGGCAACGGAGGAACTGACATGGCGGTAGAGCCGAAGCTCAGCGACAGCGAGATCGCGAGCCTGATGGAGATCCCGCACCCGGTGAAGGAGCCGGGCGCTTCGATCTACGGGGCGACGAAGGTCTTCCCCGACTATCAGGCCGAGCCGGGCGAGACGTACCTGGGCATGGTCCACGGCATCGTGCACGAGTCGTCGGTGAGCTTCGTGGCCGTGCTGCTGGCGATCCGCGCGCAGCGCAAGGGCTTCGACAGCGCCCTGTACTTCTTCGGGATCGGGTCGCTGAACTGCCTCGCCACGCGCGGCTTCCCGACGGTCGGCGCCGAGCTGTTCCCGGGCATGCGCAACGAGAACAACCAGCTCGGCAAGTTCATCGAGGAGGGCGGGAAGGTGTTCGCCTGCCGGCTCGGCCTCGCGCTGCACGGCGCCCGCGAGGAGGACCTGATGGAGGGCGTGATCCCCTGCCATCCGCTCGACATGCAGGACGCGATGATCGAGTACTCGCGCAAGGGCGCGATCATCAACACCACCTGGATGTTCTAGGCGCGTGGATCTCACGCTCCGCACCGAGCTCGCGGTCCGCGGGCTGCGCGCCGCCCCGCCGGTCCGCCGGCGGGCGGGCGCCGGGCCCTCCGACGACGGGCACTTCACCCTGCGCGGCGGGTGCGGAGCGACGCTGCCGCTCGCGCCGGAGTCGCCGTTCGCGCTCGATGACGGCGGCCGGCTCACGCGCGACGGCGTCGTGGTCGAGGACGCGATGGTCGAGCCGATCGAGCGGCCGCGCTTCTACGACCTGGAGACCGCCGACGGCGTCAAGTACGAGGCGCTCGCCCGCCTGCACGGGACGAACGTGCTGGCCACGACCGTCGTGCAGACGTGCATCCGCTACACGCACGAGTCCACGCGCTGCCGCTTCTGCACGATCGAGGAGTCGCTGCGCGCGGGCGCCACGACGCAGGTGAAGTTCCCCGAGCAGCTCGCCGAGGTGGCCGCGGCCGCCGTGCGGCTCGACGGCGTCGCGCAGATGGTGATGACGACCGGCACCTCCAACGGCCCCGACCGCGGCGCCAAGCACCTGGCGCGCTGCGTGCGCGCGGTCAAGGCCGCCGTGCCGGACCTCCCGATCCAGGTCCAGATCGAGCCGCCGCTGGACCTGGAGTGGATCGACGCGCTGCACCAGGCGGGCGCGGAGGCGATCGGCATCCACATCGAGTCGATGGACCCGGATGTGCGCCTGAAGTGGACGCCGGGCAAGGCGACCGTCCCGCTCTCCCGCTACTGGGAGGCGTGGGAACGCGCCGTCGCCGTGTTCGGCCGCAACCGCGTGTCCACCTACCTGCTCGTCGGCCTCGGCGAGGACCCGGACGAGCTCGTCGCCGACGCCGAGGCGCTGATCGACCGCGGCGTGTACCCGTTCGTCGTGCCCTACCGCCCGCTCGTGGGCTCGCTCGCGCACCGCGACGGCGTGCCCGCGCCGGACCCGGCCACGCTGCTGAGCGTCACGACGCGCGTGGCGAGCGCCCTGGCCACGGCCGGCATGCGCGGCGCCGACCAGGGCGCGGGCTGCGCCGCCTGCGGCGCGTGCTCGGCGCTGGGAGCGGCGGGCGGATGAGCGATTTCCTCGAGCTGCTGGCCGGCCCGGCGCCCGAACATAAAGAGGGACTGTCCCTCTTTAGAAATGGCGCGGCCGCCGGCGGTGAGCCGGCGCTTCGCGGGCAGGCCCGCGGAGTCCTCACACCGGCCCGGCGTGCGGTCGCGCCGCCACCCGCCCGCGGCGTTCTGATCGTCGAGGCGTCGTCGGCGCAGCGCGCGGCCTACCGGGCGCTGCGGCGGCGGGCGTTCGTGGACGAGCAAGGGCTGTTCGCCGGCCACGACGAGGACGCGGCGGACCTGGACCCGCTGACGATCGTGCTCGTCGCCGTCGACCTCGGCGGGGCGGTGCTCGGCGGGGTGCGCGTGCAGCCCGAGGACGCCGCGCTCGGTTGGTGGCGGGGCTCCCGGCTCGTGGCGCAGGACGGGCGGATCGGCGCGCAGCTCGTGCAGGCCGCCTGTGCCCGCGCGCGCGCCGCGGGCGCGCTGCGGTTCGACGCGCACGTGCAGCAGCGGCTGATCCGGTTCTTCGCCCGCCTCGGGTGGGAGCGCGTCCGCGCGCTCGACGTCGCCGGCGCACCGCACGAGCTGATGCGCTTCCCGCTGACGCGGCTCGCCGACGCCGCGGCGGTCAAGCACCCGCTCGGGGGCCTGCTCGACGGCCTGCTCCCGCGCGACCGCTGGCTCGGCGACGACGGCGTGCCCGTGCCCGGCACGGACGTGATCGCCTGCGTCGACGCGATCGTGCCCGCGATGGTCGAGCGCGACCCGGAATGGGCGGGCTGGTGCGGGATGCTCGTCACCGCGCACGACCTCGCCGCGATGGGCGCGGAGCCGACCGGCGCGCTGGACACCGTCGGCGGGCGCGACACGGCCCACGTCGAGGCGATCCTGCGCGGCGTGAAGGCGGGAGCGGAGGCGTTCGGCCTGCCGATCCTCGGCGGCCACACGCACCTCGGCGTTCCCGCCGCGCTGTCCGTGACCGGCTTCGGCCGCACCGACCGTCCCGTCGCGGCGAGCGGCGGGCGCCCCGGCGACCCGCTGCACGTGTGCGCGGACCTCACCGGCGGCTGGCGCCCCGGCTACACGGGCCGCCAGTGGGACTCGACCTCCGGCCGCACCCGCGACGCAGCTCGCGTCGATGCTCGGCGCCGTGCGGCGGGCCCAGCCCCGCGCCGCCAAGGACGTCTCGATGGCGGGCCTCGTCGGCACGATCGGGATGCTCGCGGAGGCGAGTGGCACCGGCGCGACGATCGACGTCGCCGCCATCCCGCGCCCCGACGCAGCAGCTCGCGGACTGGCTCACCTGCTTCCCGGGCTTCGCGGTCGTCGCGGCCGGGAACGCCCCGACCTCGCCCGAGACCGTCACCGCCCGCTGCGGCACGCTGACCGCCGAACCCGGCGTGCGCCTGCGCTGGCCCGACGGCGAACTGACCACGGCGCTCGCGAGCGCCCCGACCGGATTGGGACGCGCATGCTGACCCTCGCCGCCGCCGCGGCGCCCTTCGACCGCGATCTGCAGCGCAGCTCCGCGACGATCGCCGCCCTCATCGATCAAGCCCGCGCCGCGGGCGCAGGCCTGCTCGTCCTGCCCGAGGCCGCGCTCGGCGGCTACGTCGAGTCGCTCAGCGGCGACTTCGAGCCGCCGCCCGCGCTCGACCCCGACGGCCCGGAGCTGCGCACCGTGATGGCGCTGGCCCGCGACATGGTCGTGTGCGTCGGCTTCTGCGAGGCCGGCGAGGACGGCGCGCGCCACAACGTCGCCGCCTGCGTGTCCGGCGACGGCCTGCTCGGCCTGCACCGCAAGATCCACATGCCGCTCGACGAGGGCCGGATCACGACGCCCGGCGACCGCCTCGCCGCGTTCGACACGCCGGTCGGCCGGATCGGGCTGCTGATCTGTTACGACAAGGCCTTCCCGGAGGCGGCGCGCACGCTGACACTCGACGGCGCCGAGCTGCTGTGCACGCTGAGCGCCTGGCCGCGCAGCGCCACGAACCCGGCGGCCGACCTGACCGAGGATCGCCAGTGGCGCCGCGCCGAGCTGTGGGATCGCGCCCGCGCCGCGGAGAACTCGCTCGTCCTCGCGTCCGCGAACCAGACCGGCGCGTTCGGCCGCCTGCGACTTCCTCGGCGGCGCGCGGATCTGCAACCCGAACGGTGACGTCATCGCCGCCACCGGCCCGGAGCCCGGCCTGGCCGATCGCGACGCTCGACCTGCAGGAGACGGTCGAGAAGGCCCGCCGCGCACTGTCCCCGATCCGCGACCTGCGCCCCGACGTCTACCGCACCGCGGAACCGATCCCGTTCTGATGCCCACCGTCGACTTCACCCTCCGCTGGGCGGACGGGACCGAGCAGCGCTGCCAGTCCCCGTCGACCGCGATCGAGCGGTACCTCACCGAGGGCGGCCGCTACCCGCACCACGAGCTGCTGCGCCGCACGCGCGACGGGCCTCACCGCCGCGAGCGAGCGCGTCGTCGAGGTGTTCGGGATGGCCTGCACCGCCGCCGCGGCCCAGATCGAGGCGATCGAGCGCGCCGCGCGGCCCGGCCTGGTCGACGTCACCCGGCTGCGCCGCGCACCCACGCGCGTCCGCTTCCCCGCCCCGGACCGCCTGTCCGGCCACCACGAGGTGATCATCGTCGGCGGCGGCCAGGCCGGCCTCGCCGTCAGCCACTGCCTGCATGCAGCGCGGCGTCGACCACGTCGTGCTCGAACGCGACCGCGTCCTGCACAACTGGCGCGACGCCCGCTGGGACGCGTTCAGCCTCGTCACGCCGAACTGGCAGTGCGCGCTGCCCGGCCATCCGTACCCGGGCGACGACCCGGACGGCTTCATGGTCAAGGACGAGATCCTCGCCTACGTCGAGCCGTACGCCCACGGCAAGCCGATCTACGAGGGCGTCACCGTCCACGCCGTCCGGCCCGGGTTCGAGGTCGAGACGAGCCACGGCACGCTCACCGCCGACCAGGTCGTGCTGGCGGTCGGCGGCTACCACGTCCCCTTCATTCCCGACCACGGGCTGCCCGGCATCCACTCCAGCCGCTACCGCAACCCCGAGTCGCTCCCGGACGGCCCCGTGCTCGTCGTCGGGACCGGCCAGTCCGGCGCGCAGATCGCCGAGGACCTGCATCTGGCGGGGCGCACCGTGCACCTCGCCGTCGGCACCGCCCCGCGCGTCGCCCGCTTCTACCGCGGACGGGACTGCGTCGCCTGGCTGCAGGACATGGGCCACTACGACCTGCCGGTCACCGAGCACCCGCAGGGCAAGGCCACGCGCAAGGAGGCCAACCACTACGTCACGGGCCGCAACGGCGGGCACGACCTCGACCTGCGCGCGTTCGCGGCCGAAGGCCTGCACCTGCACGGCCGCCTCACCCACGTCGAGGACGGGACGCTGCACTTCGCCGGCGACCTCCCCGCCAACCTCGACGCCGCCGACGCGACGATGGAGCGGATCAAGGACGGCATCGACCGCTACATCGCGGCCAACGGCATCGAGGCCCCGGAGGAGCCCCGCTACACGCCCGTCTGGACGCCGCCGACCGACGGCTCCGGCACGCTCGCAGCCGAAGCGTTCAGCACGATCGTGTGGGCGACCGGCTTCCGCAGCGACTGGTCGTTCGTGCACGCGCCCGACGCCTTCGACGCGGACGGCTACCCGGAGCACCTCCGAGGCGTCACGCCGGTCGCCGGCCTGTACTTCGTCGGCCTGCCGTGGCTGCACACCTGGGGCTCGGGTCGCTTCGCGGGGATCGCCCGCGACGCCGAGTACCTGGCCGCCGAGATCGCCGTGCCCGCCGCGTCGCCGCCGCGGCCTAGTCGCGCGCCTTGACGATCGCGCTGACGACGACGAAGACGATCAGCGCGATGATCAGCGCGTTCTTGATCCGCAGCGCCCAGTGGAGCCACTCGAGCCAGTCGGGCAGGTCGATTCCGAACATGCCCGCATCGTCGGCTGATCCGACCCGCGCCACATCGGGCGCGGGTCGATTCCCGCCCCTACCTAAGTCGGGGGTCGCGCAGCACGAGCTCCATGTTGCGGTCCAGCGTGCGCCCACGCGCGCCGCGCTCGGCCTGCGGGTCGTTCCAGGCCAGCACCCGCGACACGCTCGCGAGCTGCGTCTCGGTGAACCCCGCCGCGGCGGTGCCCGGGGCGGGCGCCGCGATCGGCGCGGCGTGGTCCAACACGGTCGTGAACAGCGACAGCGTCCCGTCGCAGTTGTCCATGACCTCGATCAGCCGGCTCTGCTGCGGCGTGTCGGCGTGCGAGGCGGTGTTGATCTGCCAGAAGCCGCCGCGGCCGCGCTTGATCAGGTCGATGCGGTTGTCGTGCGTGTGGCCGGCGACGTACGCCACCACGTTGGGGTACCGCAGCAAGAGCGCCCGCACGCTGGCCGCGCCGGTCGTCCCGCGGTGGATCGGTGAGGAGCGGCGCGGGTCGGCGTCGCAGCCGGGCTTGGGCGTCGGTGCGCAGGAGCCCGCGTCCTCGTCCTTGCGGGAGTTGCTCATCGTCGCGAGCGTGTGATGCCCGTAGGCGATCACGAGCCGCTTGGCCTTCTTCGCCGCCTTGAGCTTGCGCTCGAGCCACTGGTACTGCGGGTGGTCCAGGTTGCCGGTCGAGCCGCCGCCCTCGGCCACGGTGTCCAGCGAGATCAGCTCGACGCCGTTGCGCGGCCGGAACGCGTAGTAGGTCGCGTTCTCCTCTGAGGCCTTGCGCTCGGCGGCCTCGACGTGCCGGTAGCCGTGCGACCCGCCGATCTCGTCCTTGTACTCCGTGGTGGAGAGGATCCGGCGGTCCGGGTCGGGCGGGACGGTCTTGGCGCCGGCCAGCAGCGTCTGGATGAACGCCGGATCGCCGATCCGGCGGAACGCCTCGTCCTCGTCGGCGCCGCTGAACGCGGCCGGGTCGAGCGTCGCGGACGGGAACACCTTCAGGCAGCCGGTCGCGATCGTGCGGAAGAGGTCCACGCTCGCGGGCGCGTTGCCCTGCACGAGCCCGTCGTGGTTGCCGCGGGCGATGTACCACGGCACGTCGAGCCCGGCGGCCGTGAACGGCTGCTGCGCGCGCTCGAGGAAGCCGGGATAGCGCGGGAACGCGGCGTACGCGCCGCCGCCCGGCGCGACGTCCGGGTCCCAGAAGCCGTTGTAGCGCTCGCCGGGGACGCCGGGATAGTCGTCGTAGTCGGCCACGCCGGTGTACTGGCGGGCCGCGACGGCGGCGTTGAGCGCCGCGACGGTGTTGGCGTCCGTCGCGCACGGGTTGGTGGCGCTGATCGCCTTGCCCGAGAACGGATCGACCGTCCCGCCGTCGAGCACGGTCTTGAACCAGCGCGTCTCGTTGAGCTGCTGGTTGTCAGCGAGGTCGCCGGTGGTGACGACGAACCCGAGCTTCGCCCGCTTGCCGCTCCCGTCGCGGATCTCGCTCGTCCGGTTGGCGTTGACGTTGCGCACCACCTGGTCGAAGACCTGCAGGCCGACCGCCTCCTGCGGACGCCACGAGGACTTGATCTGTCCGCCCGCCGCGTCCAGGAAGTCCACCCGCGCGGGCGACATCTCGTCCGCGATCTGCGGGTCGGTGAGCTGCCCGAAGAACGCCAGCGACCGTCGCGTCTCGTCACGGTCTTTGGCGGCGCGGGCCGACGGATGCCGCCGGATCCCGTGGTCCTCCCCCGACGCGCGTGCCAACGCGACGTAGCCCGAACCGGACGCGGCGCGGATGGTCTCGTCAGTGGTGGACCGGCCGGCCGGGTCGGCGGCGGCGACAGGAGCGGCAAGCAGCAGGGCGAGAGCCCCGAGGACAGCGGAGCGCATTCCGCGATCGTGTCATACGCTTGCCCGTCATGGAGCCGCCTTCACCCGAAGAGGCCGCGGCCGTGATCGCCGCGATCGAGCAGTTCCTGGTCGACACCACCCCGCCGCCCTCAGGGGTCGGGCAACCCACGGAGGTCAGCCCGTGGGTCCGGGCGGCGAGGCTTGAGGGTGTCGATCGCGATCCGGGGTGGGTCTCCCGGCCTTGAAGGTTGTGGGGTAACCGACCGGCACGGCGGCCCCATTGTGCCGGCCGGCCGGTTTCCCACTTTGAGCCGCTCATCAAAGGCCCCAGGATGAGAGCGACTGTGTCTTCTGGAACGCACCCTCGCGTGAGAACTTGCGGCGAAAAGAGCGCGCGTCACATCGCTTACAAAGCGGGGGTCCAGGCGTAGCGCTCGACGAAGGGCGGGCGCAGCACGGTGACGCTGGTGTTGGGCGGCCCGATGACCGTGCGGGGGTTCGCGCCGGTGATGTGGGTGAGCGCCGCGCGGATGGCTCCGCCGTGGCAGACGACCAGCCAGTCACCACCCGCGGCGGCGAGCGCGTCGACCGCACCGCCGACCCGGGCGACGAACCGCGTCCAGGATTCGCCGTCGGGCGCGTGCAGCGGGTCCGCCTCGCCAGGCGCCCTGTTGCTCGTCGGGGAACTCGGCGATCGGACGCCCGGCCCAGCCGCCGAGGTCGATCTCACGCCAGCGCGGGTCACGCGTCGCGTCGGGGTAGCCGAGCAGCGCGGCGGTCTCGCTCGCGCGCACCAGATCGCTCGTGACGACCTGCTCGAAACCGGTCAGAAACGGGCGCAGCGCCGTGGCTTCGGCGCGCCCGACATCGGAGAGCGCCGTGTCGGTCTGGCCCTGCAGATGGCCACTGGCGTTGGAGGTCGACTGGCCGTGGCGGACCAGGACAAGGCGGGCTGAGGATAGGATCACGCGCCCCCATGTTTACTAGGGTCCTGGTCGCCAACCGCGGCGAGATCGCGGTCAGAGTGATCCGAGCGTTGGACGAGCTCGGGATCGAGTCGGTGGCCGTGTACTCGGAGGCCGACCGCGAAGCGCAGCACGTCAAGCGCGCGACGCACGCCTATCTGCTCGGGCCCGGGCCCGCGGCGGAGTCCTATCTGAACGTCGACAAGCTGCTCGAGGTCATCGAGGAGTCCGGCGCCGAGGCCGTACACCCCGGCTACGGGTTCCTGGCTGAGAACGCCGCGTTCGCGCGGCGGCTCGAAGAAGCCGGCGTGACGTTCATCGGGCCGCCCGCGTCGGCGATCGACGCGATGGGCTCCAAGACCAAGGCGCGCGAGCTGATGCAGGACGCGGGCGTGCCGATCGTGCCCGGCACGACCGACCCGGTCGAGACGGTCGAGGACGCGGCGAAGATCGCGGAGGAGATCGGCTACCCGATCGCGGTCAAGGCCGCGGGCGGTGGCGGCGGCAAGGGCTTCCGCGTCGCGCTGGAGCCGGACAAGCTCAAGGACGCGTTCGAGGGCGCCGCGCGCGAGGGCGAGAAGTTCTTCTCCGACGCGACCGTGTACCTGGAGCGCTATCTCCCGGACCCGCGCCACGTCGAGGTGCAGGTGCTCGCGGACGGCCACGGCACCGTCGTGCACCTGGGCGAGCGCGACTGCTCGATCCAGCGCCGCCACCAGAAGCTGATCGAGGAGTCACCCGCGCCGCTCGTGGACGCGGACCTGCGCGAGCGGATCGGCAAGATCGCGGTCGACGCCGCGCGCGCCGTCGACTACCGCGGCGCGGGCACGATCGAGGGCCTGCTGTCCGACGACGGCGAGTACTTCTTCCTGGAGATGAACACCCGCGTGCAGGTGGAGCACTGCGTGACGGAGGCCGTCACCGGCGTGGACATCGTGCGCGAGCAGATCCTGATCGCCGCCGGCGAGCCGATCTCCTTCGGCCAGGACGACATCCGCTGGCACGGGCACGCGATCGAGTGCCGGATCAACGCCGAGGACGCGGCGAAGAACTTCGCGCCCGCGCCGGGCACGGTCACGCACTACCGCGAGCCGTCCGGACCGGGCGTGCGCGTGGACTCGGGCGTGCTCTCCGGCAGCGAGATCACGCCGCTGTACGACCCGATGGTCGCGAAGCTGATCGTCTGGGACGCCGACCGCGAGAAGGCCACGCGCCGGATGGCGCGGGCGCTGAAGGAGTTCGAGATCGAGGGCGTGCGCACGCTGATCCCGTTCCACAAGGCGATCATGGCCTCCGAGCAGTGGGCCAAGGGCGAGACCTGCCGCGACCTGATCGAGGACAAGGAGTGGCTCAAGGGCCTCGCCGTCCCGAAGCCCGAGCAGCCCGAAGACGCCGAGATCGTCGCCCGCGAGTACGTCGTCGAGGTCAGCGGCAAGCGCTTCGCGGTCGTCGTGCACGGCGAGACGCTCGCCGCGCCCGCGGGCAACGGCGCCGCGCCAAGAGCGGCGCCGAAGCAGCGAGAGCGCAAGGGCTCGAGCGGCGGCGGCGGGGGCGACGCGCTCACCTCCCCGCTGCAAGGCAACGTGTTCAAGGTCCTGGTCGAGCAAGGCGCCGAGGTTCAAGAAGGCGCGCTCGTGTGCATTATCGAGGCGATGAAAATGGAAAACGAGATCACGGCACACAAGGCGGGCACCATCGCCGAGTTGCCGATCACCGAAGGCGACGCCGTCAAGTCCGGCGACACGCTGGCGGTGATCAAGGGTGGGTGACCTGCTCGACGAGGCCAAGGACTGGCTGAGCATCCCGTCGATCTCGGCGGGTGCGCGGGACGAAGAGTCGCTGCGTCACGCCGCGGCCTGGGCCATCCAGCGCGTACGCCGCGCGGGCGGCACCGCGGAGATGGTGGCCACGCCCGGCGGCGCGCCGCTCGTCGTGGGCGAGTTGCGCTCGGCGAAGAAGAACGCGCCGACGGTGATGATCTACGGCCACTACGACGTCCAGGACCCGGGCGACCTCGAGCTGTGGGACTCGCCGCCGTTCGAGCCGACGATCCGCGACGGTCGCCTGTACGCCCGCGGCGCCACCGACGACAAGGGCAACTTCCTCCCGCTGCTGTTCGTGGCCTGTGAGCTGGCCAAGGCGGGCGCGCTGCCCGTCCACATCCGCGTGCTGATCGAGGGCGCCGAGGAGACCGGCTCCGACGACGTCGGCGAGTGGGTGCGGGCCGACACGCGCGGTGCCGACGCCGTGATCGTGTTCGACTCCGGCATGGTCGACGCCGACCGGCCCGCGCTGACGCTGGCCACGCGCGGGATGGTGTTCGCCCATCTCGAGGTCCGCACGGGCACGCAGACCGCGCACTCGGGCATGTACGGCGGCGCGGCGCTGAACGCGTTCCACGCGCTGCACGCGATCCTCGCCGCGGTCCTGCCCGGCCCGGACGGCAGGCTGCCCGGAGCCGCTGCGCGCGGGCGTCAAGCCGCCGTCGCAGGCCGAGATCGAGTCGTGGGCGACGCTCCCGACCGGCGAGACCGAGCTCGTCCGGCGTCGGCGCTCGTCCGGCAGACGCAAGCGCCGCGGAGGAGTTCTACACCCGCACCACGGCCGAGCCCTCGCTGGACGTCCACAAGATCGAAGGCGGCCAGGCGCGCACGATCGTCGTGCCCGTCGCGACCGCCGATCTGTCCGTGCGGCTCGTCGGCGGCCAGCGGTCGGAGGTGATCGCCGCCAACCTCGAAGGGCTGCTGCGCGACGCGCTGCCCGCCGGCGCCGAGCTGAGCTTCTCCGTCGAGCGGGCGGAGCCGAGCGCGTTCGATCCCGCGCTGCCGGCGCTGCAAGCCGCGGTGCGCGCGCTCGAGCGGTCCACCGGCGTGGCCCCGGCGCTCGTCCGCTCGGGCGGCACGCTGCCCGTGCTGGCCGCGTTCTCCGAGCGGGGCATCCCGGCGATCGTCTCCGGCTTCAGCCTCCCCGACGACAACCTCCACGCTCCGAACGAGTCCTTCCGCCTCGTCGCGCTCGATCAGGGCGCCGCCGCCGCCCGGGCGCTCTACGAGGAGCTCGCCAAGCTGCAGTGAACGAGCTCCTGGAGGCGCTGCGCGCGCTGCCCAAGGCCGAGCGCCGGGCAGCCGCGCTGTTGGCGAACCCGACGTTCCAGGAGGCGGTGCGGCTCGCGTCCCAGGAGGACGACGAGGCGCTGTTCGCGCTCGTGCGCGGCGACCGCATGACGGCGCTCGTCGCGCTGGAGGCGCTCGCCCAGCGCGACGGCGACGAGGGCACGCTGATGCTGCTCGTGCCGGGCGCGCGCGGCGCGTACGCGAGCTTCCTGCTCCGGGCGCTGGACCGCCGCGTCGGCGAAGGGCTCGTCTCGCGCCTGCTGGTCGCGACGGGCGACGCCTGGCTGCGCTCGCCGCTGAAGGATCTGCGCGAGCTGATCGAGCGGCGCGACGAGGACGTCCGGCTCGGCGAGATCGGCGACGACCGGCTCGAGGACGTGTTCGCGCTCGTCGAGGTGCTCGGCGACGCGCTGGACCCGAGCGTGCGCAAGGACCTCGTCCGCCGCCGCGGCGTCCGCCAGGTGCGCGGGCGGCTCGACGGGATCGGCCGCGTGTACGCCGACGACGCCGCGCAGGCGCTCGACGAGGCGATCGTCGGCGACGACGCGTTCGACCGCGACCTTCGGAGCGCTGGCGCGTGCGATCGACACCGACCGCTCGGTGCTGGTCATCGGTGAGCCCGGGTCCGGCCGGACGGCGCGGCTGCGGGCGTTGGGCGCCGGCCTGGCGCGGCGGGGCTGGCTCGTGTTCGAGGCCGGCGCCACCGAGATCAACGCGGGCCAGAGCTACATCGGCGAGCTCGAGGCCCAGGTCCAGCGGATCGTCAAGGCGCTCGACGGCGCGCCCGTGCTGTGGATCATCCCGCGCTTCGAGGAGCTGCTGTGGACGGGCACGCACCGCCACAGCCGCACCGGCGTGCTCGACATGGTCCTGCAGGGGATGGAGGGCGCGGAGCTGCACATCGCGGGTGAGGTCGACCCCGCGGGCTACGAGCGGCTGCTGCGCGAGCGCCCGACCGTGCGCAGCGCGTTCGAGCCGCTGCGGATCCAGCCCGCCACCGAGGCCGCCGCGCGCGAGCTCGCCCGCGCCGTGGCGCCCGACGCCGCCGTGGCCGACGAGGCGCTCGCGCTCGCCCGCCACTTCCTGCCGGGCGCGCTGCCCGGGTCGGTGCTCTCGCTGCTGGACGCCACGCGCCGCCGGGCCGGCGACGCGTACGGCGTCAACGACGTGCTGGAGAGCGTCGCCGAGCGCTCCGGGATGCCGCTGACGATGCTCGACGAGCGTGAGCGACTCGACGTGGACGGGCTGCGGCGCTTCTTCGGCGCGCGCGTCGTCGGCCAGCCCGAGGCGGTCGAGCTGATGGTGGAGCGGATCGCGCTGCTGAAGGCCGGGCTGACCGATCCCACGCGTCCTCTGGCCGTGCTGTTGTTCGTCGGCCCGACCGGCACGGGCAAGACCGAGATCGCGAAGGCGCTCGCGGAGTACCTGTTCGGCAGCAGCGAGCGGATGATCCGGATCGACCTGTCCGAGTACCAGAACGAGGGCAGCGCGCGGCGCCTGCTCGGGACCGGCGAGCCCGAGGACGCGTCTCTGGTCGCGTCCATCCGCAAGCAGCCGTTCTCGGTCGTGCTGCTCGACGAGTTCGAGAAGGCCGACCCCGGCGTGTTCGACCTGTTCCTGCAGGTGTTCGACGACGGGCGATTGAGCGATCCGCGCGGTGAGGCCGCGGACTTCCGCCACGCCGTGATCATCATGACCTCGAACCTCGGCGCCACCATCCCGACCGGCGCCGGGATCGGGTTCTCGCCGGCCGCCGGCGGGTTCGTCGCCCGCAGCGTCGAGCAGGCGGTGACCAAGACGTTCCGGCGCGAGTTCGTCAACCGGATCGACCGCACCGTCGTCTTCCGGCCGTTGTCACGGCCGGTGATGCGCGAGATCTTGAGCGCGGAGCTCGAGTCCGTGCTGGCGCGCCGCGGGCTGCGTTCGCGGCAGTGGGCGGTGGAGTTCGACGACTCCGCCCTGGAGTTCCTGTTGAACGCGGGCTTCACGCCCGACCTCGGCGCGCGGCCCTTGAAGCGCGCGGTCGAGCGGCACTTCCTGACGCCTTTGGCGCTCGCCATCGCCGGCCACGACGTGCCCAGCGGCGACCAGTTCCTGTTCGTCCGCGCCGGGCGCGATGGCCTGAAGGTGACGTTCGAGGACCCGGATGCGCCGGAGGAGGTCGCGCCCACCCCGGCCGAGACGACGCTGCGCACCCTGGCCCGCGAAGGCGGCGCCGGGCTGGACCTGCTCGAGGCGGCGTACGCGGACGTGAGCGACCGGGTCGAGGCGGAAGTCGCGGCCAAGGACGCGCTGCTCGCGCAGATGGCCGAGCCGGGGTTCTGGGAGGACGAAGGGCGCGCGGCGGTCCTGGCCGGCATCGAGCTGCGCGACCGGATGGAGTCCGGCCTGCGCTCCGCCCAGTCGCTGCTGAACCGCGTGCGCAGCGCCCGCCGGCCGCCCGCCGCGATCGTCCGCCGCGCCGCGCAGCGATTGCTGCTGCTCGGCGAGGCGTTGGACGCGCTCGCCGCGGGAGAGCCCGCCGACGCCCGCGTCCGCGTGGAGGGCGACCCGGAGTTCGGGCCACGTGTGGCGGCCATGTACCGCGCTTGGGCCCACGAACGCGGCATGCGGCTGGAGGTCGTGGAGGACCGGCCCGGCCGCAAGTTCCGCTTCGACGCGACGGTGTCGGGGTTCGCGGCGTTGCGGACGTTGGCGCCCGAGGACGGGTTCCACGTGCTGGAGATCCCCGACGGGCGCGGCGGCTACGACCGCCGCCGCGTGCGGGTGACGGTCACCGCCGCCGAGGACGGGTCGGGGCGAGGATCGGACGACGATCGTGCGCCGCTACCGCGAGCGCCCGACGCCGCTGGTCCGCGACGCCGTGCGGGGGTGGCGGACGGGGCGGCTCGATGCGGTCTTGGCCGGCGGCTTCGACCTGGTCGAGTGACGTCGCCGCGTTGAAACGGCTCATCGAGGGAAAGGGAGCGGCGTTTCCGCGCCGCGGCGCGAACGTCGGGGTCCGAGCTCCGCGTGGCACGGCCGGGTTGGCGTGCCGCTCTCAGTCAAGTTACGGGCACCGGAAATCGCGAGGAGCGGTTGTGGTCGCTTCACACCGCTCCACGTCCGATCGATCAAGCGCGATCACGACCGCGCTCCGAACAAAGGGGGTATGCACGCAAACGTCTCCCCAGGCGCAACGTTCGTTCATCACCCCCTCCCAGCGCGTGTTCGTTTCCGCGAGATCCGCAGGAGGCCGACGGACGAGCGTGGCGCCCCACGAACTGTCAGTGGCCCGTAACTCGACTGAGAGCGGCAAGGCAACGCGACCGTGCCACGCGGAGCCCGGAGGCGATCGTTCGCGCCGCGCGAGCCGAAACGCCGCTCCCTTCCCCCTCGATGAGCAGTTGTTCAGCTCCCACGAATCGCGGCCAACCCAACGGCAGCCAACCCCAGCATCACCGGCACCACCAACAACGCGCTCGTGATGCTCGTCGCGTCGGCCAACGCGCCGATCGTCAGCGGCGCCAGCAACACGGCGGTCGAGCCGGCCAACACGGCACGGCTCGAAGCCAGCTGCGCCCGGTCCGGGCGCCAGCGCGACCGTCACCGCCAAGGCGAACGGGAACAGGTTCCCGAGCCCGAGCCCGATCACGAACAGGCCGGCGAAGACCTGCGCCGAGCTCGCCGACGGCCACAGGATCGCGAACCCGGCCGCGGCCACGACCAAGGCCACGGCGAGCAGACGCGCGGCGGCAAACCGGCGCGCGAGCACGGCCCCGCTCGCACGCCCCACGAGCACGCCGCCGAAGTAGCCGAACATCAGCGCGACGGCCGTGTCGGCGGAGACGTCCGCGGCCTCCTTGGCGAAGCTCGCACCCCAGGCGGTGACGCACCACTCGGCGGAGACGGTGCAGAACATCATCGCCGCGGCGACGTAGAACGCGCCGCTGAGCCGGCCGTGCTGCTCGGCCTCATGCGGGGCCGTGGTGATCGGGACCGTGCGCGAGGTGAGGAAGAGCGCGAGCGGGACGAGGAAGCTCGTCACCAGCGCGACGCGCCAGCTGAAGAGCGCGACGGCGCCGACCAGCACGACGTAGGCGGCGCTCGCGAACACGTTGGCCTCGGTCAGCGCGATCGCGCGCTGCGGGCCGTGGTGGTCGGAGAGCAGCGCCTGGACCGTGACGAGCAGCAACCCGCCGCCGAAGCCCGCCACGAGCAGCGCGCCGACCGTGGCCGCGGCCACCGGACCCGCGACGAGCCCCGCGACACCGAGGGCCATCCCGGCCGCCGAGCCCCACAGCAGCGCGCGGCGGCCGACCGCCGCCTCGATCCGCGTGGCCGTGAGCCCGGCGAGCATGCTGCCGGTGGCGAACGCGGCCACGTGCAGGCCGCCGGTCGTGTAGCCGATGTCCAGCTCGTCACGCAGGTACGGGACGACCAGTCCGGGCGCCGCCTGCAGGTAGGCGAACCAGGCCAGCAGCGCGTACGCGAGCCAGGTCAGCCGGTCACGATGGAAGCTCACCCGCGCTTGAAGCGAGCGCGGCCCACACACAGCTCGAGCGCGTACTCCGGCGCGTCGACGGTGGGTCCGTCGTCGAACCGGACGCGCCAGCGGCGCTGAATCCAGCCCGCCTGACCGACGACAAGGCCCTTGGTGCCCTGTGCCACGCCTTCGGGGAGGGCCTGGTTGGCCATCACCCGCGCGCCGACGTCGATCATCTCGATGTGCGTGTCCACTGGTAGCTGTAACGCGCCTGGGGGCCGGAGATTGCGGTGATTCCGCCAGTGCCTCCGCGAGCTGCTTGCGCGAGCGTACGCCGAGCCTGGAAAACGCGCGTCCCAGGTGGGTCTCGACCGTCTTCTCGGTGACGAACAGCGCCTGCGCGATCTCGCGGTTCGTGAGCCCTTCGGCCGCCATCTGGGTCACGCGGCGCTCGGACGGGGTGAGGTCGTCGCGGCTGCGCGGCCGCTGCGCGCCGCGGCCGGGCGCCGGTGGCGAGGGCAGCAGCGCCTGGGCCAGCGTCGCGACCGTTGCGGGGATCGCCGGCCGGGTGAGGCGGCCGTATCCGAGCACGAGCGCGGGCTCGTCCCGCGCGGCGAGCCGGTACGTGTTCAGCCCGTTGACGCGGATGCGGCGGGCGGCGAGGTTGGCCACCACCGCGTCCTCGTCCGTGCCCGGCGGCAGCCGCAGCAAGAGGTGCAGGCCGGCGGCCACGCCGTCGACCGTGCAGCTCGGGAGTCGCTGGGAGAGCGCCTCGACCAGTGCGTCGCGGCGCTCGCGGTACTCGCGGCGGGTGCGTCGCAGGTGCCGGTCGACCTCGCCGGTGGCGATCAGTCGCGCGTAGGCGCGGGCATTGATCGCCGGTCCGCCGGAGTCCACCGCCCACCGTTCCTGCGCGATCGCCTCGGTGAGGTCCTTGGGCGCGAGCAGCCAGCCCAGCCGCAGCGCGGGCGCGAGCGTCTTGGAGGCGGTGCCGAGGTAGACCACCCGGTCCGGCGCGAGCCGCTGCAGCGTGCCGACGGGGGCGCGGTCGTAGCGGTACTCGGAGTCGTAGTCGTCCTCGAGCACGATCCCGCCCCAGGCCAGCAGCGCGCGGCGGCGCTCGGGTGAGAGCACCGCGCCCGTCGGGAACTGGTGCGCGGGCGTGACGAGCACGGCGTCCGCGTCCAGGCGCGACGGATCGATCCCGTGCCGGTCGACGGGCACGCCGACGACCTCGAGCCCGGCGGACCGGATCGTCGCCCAGGAGTCGTCGAGCGACGGGTCCTCCACGGCGACGCGCGTGGCCCCGCGGCGCGCGAGCGCCCGGCACGCGAGCCACAGCCCTTGCGTGTAGCCCGACGTGATGACCAGGTCGTCCGCGTTCGCCGCCGCGCCCCGGACGCGGACCAGGTACGCCGCGAGCTCGCGGCGGAGCTCGTCGTCCCCGCGCGGATCGCCGTAGTCGAGCGCCGCGTCCGGCATCTCCGCCAGCACCTTGCGCAGCGCCGCCGCCCACGCCCGCCGCGGAAAGGCGGAGAGGTCCGGCGCCGTCGCGGTCAGGTCGAGCCGCGGCGTCGGCGGCGGCTCCGAACATAAAGAGGGACTGTCCCTCTTTATGTTCGCCGGCACCGCGCGGACCACCGGCGCGGCCCCGTGGCGCACCTCGATCCAGCCCTCCGCGGCGATCTGCGCGTACGCCTCGCTCACCACGCCGCGCGACACGTGCAGCGACTCGGCGAGCGAGCGGGAAGCCGGCAGGCGGGTGCCCGGCGGAAGCCCGCCGCCCGTGATCGCGGCGCAGATCGCGTCTTCGAGCTGGGCGCGCAGCGGCTCGGGCCGCGAGCGGTCCAGGGCGGCGAAGAGCTCCAAAGTGGCACGGTTCGTCGACATCAAAGTGGCTCTGTCCGGCAGGCCACTCAGACGGTACCGTCTCCGCCATGTCCGATATGCCGGAGCTGCGCGCAGGCCCACCATGGGCGATGGAGGAGATGATCTACGCCGAGGCCGGGCTGGTCGAGCCGATCCTGGCCTCGTCCGCCGCGCTCGAGGCGGCGGAGTCGATCCGCGAGGGTGGGCCGGTGGTGATCGTCGGCTGCGGCACGTCCGAGCACGCGGCGATGGCCGGTGCGGCGCTGATCCCCGGCGCGATCGCCCGCGACGCCTTCGAGGCGTCGCTGGATCCGCAGGAGGGCGGCGTCTGCATCGCCGTCACGCACGAGGCGGGCACGGCCGCGACGCTCACCGCCATGAAGGCGGCGGTGTACAACGGCGCCCGCACGATCCTCATCACCGCCAAGCCGGACGAGGCGCCCGCCGACATCGTCATCGCGACGCCACTCGTGGACACCTCGTGGTGCCACACCGTCGGCTACGTCTCACCGTTGCTCGCGTTCACCGCCATCGCCGGCGCCGCCGACGCAGACACCTGCTCGCGCGTGATCGCCGAGACGCTCGAGCACCGCGCGCGCTTCGCCGACGCCGCCCGCGCGCTCGCCTCCGTCGAGCGGCTCATCGTCACCGGCAGCGGCCTGGACGAGATCACCGCCCGCGAGCTCGCACTGAAGGTCGAAGAGGGCCTGCACCTCCCGGTCACGCCGCTCGGCATCGAGAAGGTCCTGCACGGCCACCTGCCCGCCGCGGACTCGACCACCGGCATCGTCGTCATCCGCGTCGACCCGTCTGCGGCCGCCAAACGCGACGCCCGCGCCGAGGACGTCAAGCGCGCCGTCGCCGAGCTCGGCATGCCGACGGTCACGCTCGACGCGCTGCCCGAGGGCCACCCGCTGCTGGCGGGCGCGATCGCGCTGCAACTGCTCACGCTCGAGCTCACGCACCAGGCGGGCACGAACCCGGACCTCATCCGCCGCGAGCAGCCGGCCTACAAGGCCGCCGCGGACGCCGCCAACGTACACGTGAGCGGCGCGTCCCGCCGCGCTGCCTGGCGTCCTTGCTCTGGGGCACGGCGGACTTCCTCGCCGGCCGGGCCAGCCGCGCGCACCCGGCGGTGCTGGTCGCGCTCGTCGGCCAGGCCGCCGGGCTGATCGCGCTCACCCTGATCCTGCTCATCCGCGGCGTCGACGCCGAGTCGTTCCTCCCCGGCGCGCTGTCCGGGCGTCGTGGGGTCGGTCGCGATCCTGGCCTTCTACCGCGCGCTGGCGCTCGGCACGATGTCCGTGATCGCCCCGATCGTGGCCACGAGCGCGATCGTCCCGGTCCTCGCCGGCGTGCTGATCGACGGCGAGCGGCCGAGCGCGTTGCAGTGGACGGGCATGGCCATCGCGCTGGCGGGCGTCACGCTCGCCAGCCGCGAACCGGCGCACACGAAGGCGATCGACGCCACGAAGGCCATCCAGCTCGCGATCGTCGCCGCGGTGTTCATCGGCCTCGCGCTCGTGTTCCTCGGCAGGGCCGCGGAACACGACTCACTCGGCGGCGTCGCCGCCGCGCGCGTGGTGGGCGTCGTCATCCTCGGCGTCCTCGCCTGGCGCGTCGCCGCCCGCGCACCCCTCAGCGAGCTCCCCAAGCTCGGCGCGATCGGCCTGCTCGACACGGGCGCGAACACCGCGTTCGCGATCGCCACCACCGGCGGCCTGCTCAGCCTCGTCGCCGTGCTCGGCGGCCTGTTCCCGGTCGTGACCGTCGCGCTCGCCTACGTCTTCCTGCACGAGCGCCTCGTGCCGATTCAGCGCGTCGGGGTCCTGCTCGCCCTCGCGGGCATCCCGCTGATCAGCGCCTAGGGCGGTCGAACGCGGCAGCCGACTTCGTCGGCGCCATGCGCGATCGCTTAGAGATCGCTTCGCGGATCTCTAGTCAGGTTCTTCTCGTGGATCGCGCGCTGCGCCTTCGTCCGGCGCGCGAGCGGCAACGCGGCGTCCGGGAGCCCTTCGAGGTACGCCCGGTCCTCGCGCAGGATGGCCAGCGCGCGCTGCGCGTCGATCGGGCCGCCGTGGCCCGGGACGACGTGGTCGGCCTCGATCACCAACGGCTCCAGCCGGTTCAACGTGGCCAGATACGCGGACACCGAGCCGCCCTCGGAGATCATCGGGATCTCGACCGGCGAGAGGTAGTCACCGGCGATCAGCACGCGCGCCCACGGCACCCAGACCGCCATGCCGTCCGCGGTGTGCCCGTCGGCGGGATGGACCTCGAGCGTCTCCTCGCCGATGTCGATGAACCCCGGCGTGTCGAGGCGCTGCGCGCCCGGCAGCGACAGCGGCTTCGGCCGCGTCACGTAGAACTCGTCGTCGAAGTCACGCAGGTGGCGCTGCGCCGCGCCCGGCTCGTTGATCAGCCGCGCGGCGGTCGACTCGGCGGCGCCGAGCGGCGCCTCCGGGAACGCGTAGCGGCCGAGCAGGTGATCCCAGTCGGCGTGCGTGGCGAGCACGCCGACGACATTGAACTCGGACTGCGCGGCCACTCCCGGCAGGATCTCGAGCTCGTCGGGGAAGACCGGTGAGTCCACGAGGAACGCCTCGCCGCCGTTGCGCACCAGCACGGCGCCGGTGGCGTACGCGCGGGAGGTGACGGCGATGACGTCTTCGTGAAGGGCGACTGCTCTCAAGCCACGCCGAGGAGCTTCGCGGCCTCGAGGAGGGTCTTCACCTCGGCCGTCGGCTTCTTCTGCGAAGCGTCGAGCGTCTCCTTGTTGCGGTTGACCCAGATCACGGGGATCTTGGCCTTCAGGCACGGCTCCACGTCGTAGTAGTACGACGAGGTGACGTGCACCCAGCCCTTCTTGGTGCCGATACGACGCTCGGCCTCCTTGAAGTGCGCGGGGTCCGGCTTGTAGGACCGGACCTGCTGGGCCGTGACCACCAGATCGAAGTCGTTCTTGAAGTAGCGCCGGGTCTCCCCGAGCAGCTTGTCGTCGACGTTGGAGATCAGACCGAGCTCGTACTTCTTGTCGAAGCGGTCGAGCTGCGTCTTGGTCTCCTTGAACGGCGGCCAGCGGGAAACCGAGGCCGGGAGGAAGCCGGAACGAGACGGCTCCAGCGGCCAGCCGAGCTGGCGCGAGATCTGGACGGCGGTCCGGCGAAGGACCTCCGCGTACAGCTCGTACGAGCCGTTCTTGATCTCCTGCTGGGTCTCCAGGAAGAGCGGCACGAGCTCCTCCTTCGACAGCGTGTAGCCGTCTCTCTCCGCCTCCTTGGCAAACGCGTCGTACACCCCGGTCTCCCAATCGATCAGGGTGCCGTAGACATCAAAGGTGACGAAGGTGACTTCTTTAGGGAGCGGCATCGCGGTCGTGCATGATGACATTTCCGCACGCGCGATCCCGGAGTAACCTGGAAAGCAGGAGAAATACGTGTTCGCGCTCGGCCTCTCGCTCGTGATTGCGGGCGCCGCGTTGGCGGCGGCGGAGGCCCACGTGCCGAGCCACGGTCTCCTGGGTTCGGGCGCCGTTCTGGCGCTGGCCGCCGGGGTCGCGCTGCTCCTGTCCGCCGCCGGCTCGACCACGCTCGTCGCCGTGTTCGCAGGCGTCGGGGTGGGGCTGGCCGGTGCGCTCGTCCTGGCGCTGATCGTGCGCAAGGCGCTGGCCACGCGGCGGCTGCGCGCGTCCAACAGCCTGATCGGCCGCGTCGGCGTGGCCCGCGGCGAGGACTCCGTCTTCGTCGACGGCGCGTTGTGGCGCGCTCGGAGCTGGGGCCTCGAAGGCGACCCGCCGCTCGCCCGCGGGCTGCCGATCGTCGTCGAGAACGTCAACGGTCTGACGCTCACCGTGCGCCCGGCCGAGGAATGGGAGGTGGCACCATGATCGAGGCCGCGCTGGTGACCGTGATCTTCGTCTTGGCGGTGGTCCTCGGGCTCGCCGCCGCGTCCGTCCGGGTGCTGCGCGAGTACGAGCGCGCGGTCGTGTTCCGGCTTGGGCGCGTGATCGCCACGAAAGGCCCGGGCCTGGTGCTGCTCGTGCCCGCGATCGACCGCATGGTGCGGATCTCGCTGCGCACCGTGACGCTTGAACGTCCCACCCCAGGACGTGATCACCCGCGACAACGTCCCCGTGCGCGTGGACGCCGTCATCTACTTCCGTGTCGTCGATCCCAACTGCGCCGTCGTCCAGGTCGAGAGCTTCCTCAAGGCCACGTCCCAGATCGCCCAGACGACGCTCCGATCCGTGCTCGGCAAGGCCGATCTGGACTCGTTGCTGTCCGAGCGCGAGACGCTCAACGAGGAATTGCAGAAGATCATCGACGAGCAGACCGAGCCCTGGGGCGTGAAGGTCTCGACCGTCGAGATCAAAGACGTCGGCATCCCGCCCGCGATGCAGCACGCCATGGCCCGCCAGGCCCAGGCGGAACGCGAGCGGCGCGCGAAGATCATCAACGCCGAAGGCGAATTCCAGGCCGCGGCTCGCCTCGGCGAGGCCGCGGACGTGATCTCCAAGAACCCGACGACGATCCAGCTCCGCTACCTGCAGACGATCAGCGAGATCGGCAAGGACAACTCCACGGTCGTCTTCCCGCTCCCGATGGACCTCATCAAACCGTTGCTGGAAGCCGGACCCGCTGCGCTCCCGCGCGGGAACGAGAGCGCACCGCTCGTGAACGGTCAACCATCGGAGCGTGCGCGTTCGTAACATCCCCCGCGCCAATGGACCTACTCGAATACCAGGGCAAGCAGCTGTTCGCCCGCCATGGGGTGCCGGTGCCCAGCGGCGCCCCCGCCACCACCGTCGAGGAGGCCGTCGCGGCGGCCGACGAGATCGGGTATCCCTGCGTCGTCAAGGCGCAGGTGCAGATCGGCGGCCGCGGAAAGGCCGGCGGGATCAAGGTGGCGAAGGATCGCCAGGAGGCCGAGACGCACTCGAAGGCCATCCTCGGGATGGACATCAAGGGCCACACGGTGCACGAGGTGTGGATCGAGGCGGCTTCCGACATCGCCGCCGAGTACTACGCCTCGATCGTCTTCGACCGCTCTGCCAAGCGTCCGCTCGTGATGCTGAGCACGCAGGGCGGCATGGACATCGAAGAGGTCGCCGAGAAGGACCCGACGGCGCTCGTCCGCCTGCACGTGGACCCGCTGCTCGGGTTCCAGGACTTCCACGCCCGGCGCCTGGCGTTCGAGGCGGGCGTCGACGCGGACGTCATCCGGCCGCTCGGTGCGCTGCTCGCCAAGCTCTACGACGCGTTCGTCAAGGAAGAGGCGATGCTCGTCGAGGTGAACCCGCTGATCGTGACGACCGACCGCAAGGTCGCGGCGCTCGACGCGAAGGTCACGCTCGACGACAACAGCCTGTTCCGGCACCCCGACAACGCCTCGCTGCGCAACACCGCCGCCGAGGACGAGCAGGAGCAGATGGCGCGCGAGCGCGGGCTCACGTTCGTCAAGCTCGACGGCAACGTCGGCATCCTCGGCAACGGCGCCGGCCTCGTGATGTCCACGCTGGACGTCGTCGACCAGGCCGGCGGCTCGCCCGCGAACTTCCTGGACGCCGGCGGCGGATCCAAGGCCGAGGCGATCACGCAGGCGGTCGAGGTGATCCTCTCCAACAAGAACGTCACCGCCGTCCTGTTCAACATCTTCGGCGGCATCACGCGCTGCGACGAGGTGGCGAAGGGCCTGATCGAGGCGTTCGCGCAGATCAACCCGACCGTGCCGTTCGTGGTCCGCCTCGACGGCACGAACGACAAGGAAGGCCGCGCGCTGCTCGCCGAGGCCAACCTCCCGAACGTGTACACGGAGGCGACCATGCTGGGCGCCGCGAAGAAGGTCGTGGAGCTCGCCGGCTGATGGCCATCCTCGTCAACAACGACACGAAGCTGTGCGTCTCCGGCATCACCGGCCGTGAGGGCACCTTCCACACGCTCAACAACAAGAACTACGGGACGAACGTCGTCTCCGGCGTCACGCCCGGCAAGGGCGGCCAGGACGTCGAGGGCATCCCGGTGTTCAACACGTTCCACGACGCGGTCGGCGAGACCGGCGCGAACACGGCGATGATCTTCGTGCCGCCGCGCTTCGCCGCCGACTCGATCCTCGAGGCCGAGGACGCGGGCATCAGCCTGATCATCGCGATCACCGAGGGCATCCCCGCCCACGACGAGCTGCGCGTCTACAACCACCTCGCCACGAACCCGAACGTGCGTCTGGTCGGCCCGAACTGCCCGGGCATCCTGTCGCCGGGCAAGGCCAACGTCGGCATCATCCCGGCGTCGTTCTTCTCCGAGGGCAACGTGGGCGTCGTGTCCCGCTCGGGCACGCTGACCTACCAGATCGGCAACGAGCTGGCCCACGCCGGCTTCGGCAACTCGAGCATCGTCGGCATCGGCGGCGACCCGGTCCCGGGCTCGTCGTTCATCGACATCATCGCCGAGTTCGAAGCCGACCCCGAGACCGAGCTGATCGTGATGGCGGGCGAGATCGGCGGCTCCGCCGAGGAAGAGGCGGCCGAGTTCATCAAGGCGAACGTCACCAAGCCGGTCGTCGCCTACATCGCCGGTTTCACGGCGCCTCCCGGCAAGACGATGGGCCACGCCGGCGCGATCGTCTCCGGCACCGCCGGCACGGCCAAGGCCAAGCAGGAAGCGCTCGAGGCCAACGGCGTGCGCGTCGGGCGCACCCCCACCGAGGTCGCCCAGATCGCGGCCGAGATCGCAGGGTCGCTGAAGACCGCGTAGAACCCTCTCGCATCGCGGGTGCGAACCTTTCGCGCCCGCGATGCGTTTACAGGCCCCGATGAAGCTCGTCACCGTCTTTCTCTTGCTGCTCGCCTTCCCGGCCTCCGCGTACGCGGCCGCGGGCGACCCGGACCGCGATTTCGGCCGCCGCGGCACGGTGACGCTGCGGGCGGCGTCCGCGGACACGGACGCGGTCGGCTACGCGGTGAAGGTCCTGTCGGGCAACCGGATCCTCGCGGGCGGGTCGGCCGGCGGGCAGCTGTTCGTGATCAAGCTGCGCGCGTCCGGATCGCTCGACAGCGCGTTCGGCACGCGCGGCCAGGTCGTCCCGGCGCTGCCCGGCACGTCGCTGGACGGCGTGAAGGGCATCCAGACCGTGCGGGACGGGCGCGTCGTCGCCTCCGCCACGCTCCGCCTCGCCGACGGCTCCACGCGCTTCGTGACGCTGCGGCTGCTGCCGAGCGGTGAGATCGACCCGAGCTTCGGCGCGGGCCAGGGCTACGTGCTCAGCGGCCCCACCGACGCCGAGCTGGGCGCGATGACGATGAACCGCGACGGCGTCGTCTACCTCGCGGGATCGAGCGCGGGCGCGCCGTACGTGATGCGCCTGCTGCCCGACGGCACGCCCGACCCGGCGTTCGCCAACCCCGCACTGGGCGTGGCCGGCCGCGTCACGGGCCTGCTCATCCGCACGGACGGCACGCTCACCTACACGGTCCAGACCGGGGCCGCCTCGTTCACCGTCGTCAAGCTGAACGCCGCCGGCGCGCTCGATCCCACCTGGGGCGGAACGGGCGTCGTCACGCACGTCCTGAGCCCGGGCACGGGCCCCGGGCTCGGCGCCGCCGCCGTGCGCCAGGGCCCGACGACCACCACGCTCGTCGCGGGCACGGACACGACCGCCGCGGGCACCGCGCGCGGCTCGGTGATCCGCCTGAACGCCGACGGCTCCCTCGACACCACGTTCGGCAACAAGGGCTTCGTGCGCGTGTCGCGCGCGGGCCGCGACCTGCGCATCACCGCGATGGTGCGCGACCGCTCCGGCCGGATCGTGCTCGCGGGAACGGGCCGCGCGCCGGACTCGATGCTGGTCCGCCTGCGCGCCAGCGGCGCCCGCGACTCCAAGTTCGGCAACGGCGGCCTGACCTTCCGCGTCCTCGGCCAGCCGCCGGGCGGCAGCCCGGTCTACACGCGCTTCGACGCGGTCGACGTCGCGGGCTCCAAGCCCGTCGTCGTCGGCTCCTCCGCCGGCCCCGGAACGCTGGTCCGGAGCATCAGCGGCACGGCCTTCACCGGCCGCTTCTCCCTCACTGTCTCGCGATTCGACTGACGCCGTTCGATGACAGCCACGGCACGTGCGGTTCGTGCTCGGGCTTCATCAGCACTGAGCGCAGGACCCGCGCGCCGTCGGCGTCCATCTCGACCTCCGGGTGGGCGGCGGCGAACGCCTCGCGGCCGATGCGGAGCGTCGACAGGAACACCGGGTCGTCCTCGCTCATCCCCCGCTCCAACACGTCCTGCGAAGCCGCGTCGATCGCGGAGGCGGTGGGTCGCGTCGGGAAGTAGGTGAGGATGTCGAGCTCGGGCTCGCGGTGGAGCGTGAGCACGTCCGAGTCGCGGATCAGCGCCGCCCAGGCCTGCGCGGCGCGCACGCCCGCGGCCAGGATCGGCGCCAGGTCCAGCGACCGCAGCGTCAGCCACAGCGCGGCCGCCGCGGCGCCCGCCCGCGAGCACTCGAGCGAGATCTCGCCCAGGTGCAGCTCGGCCGAGGTGAAGTACGTGTAGGGCGAGTCGTGCTTGTACAGCCGGCCGACGGCCGGGTCGCGGAACAGGATCGCGCCGCACCCGTACGGCTGCAGCCCGTGCTTGTGCGGGTCCACGACGACGCTGTCCGCGCCGGCGATCGCCTTGAAGGGCCCGCCGTCGATCAGCCCGGAGTCCGCCAGCAGCGTGAAGAACCCGCCGTAGGCGGCGTCGACGTGCACGCGCACGCCGTACGTCTCCCGGAAGGAGACCGCCCGCGCGACGTCGTCCAGCGTCCCCGTCCCGGTCGTGCCCGCGGTCACGACCACCGTCCCGACGTCCCCGGCGCGGCACAGCTCCTCGACCGCGTCGAGGTCGATCCGGCCGGCCACGTCCGCGGGCGCCTCGATCCCGCGCACGCCCAGCACGGCGCACATGCGCGAGTGCGTGTAGTGCGCGTTCGCGCCGTACACGACGGCCTTGCCGGGGTGCAGCTCCCGCCCCACCCACAGCGCCTCCAGGTTGGCGATCGTGCCGGAGGACGTCAGGTGCCCCATCCCGCCCTGCAGGCCGAACATCTCCGCCAGCCACGCGACGACCTCGACCTCCATGGCGGACGTCGCCGGGCCGCCGTCGAGCGCGTGGTTGTTCGTGTTCGCGTGCAGCGCCGCGGTGTAGGCGGCGATGGCCACGGGGTGCGGCGGCTTGAGCATCTGCCCCGCGTAGCGCGGGTGGTGGAACGGATAGTTCGTCCCCATCCGCTCGGCGAACTCGCTCCAGGCGGCTTCGAACCGCTCGGCGTCGACTTGCAGCGCCGGATGCGACGGGGCGGGCTCGCGCCAGCCCTGGACGGCCTCAAGCGCACGGCTCACGTACTCCATACGCCGCTAGTCTGGCGGGCATGGCCACGATCTCCTTCGCCCGTGGGGCGCCGTCGCTCGACATCGTCGATGTGGAAGGCCTGAAAGAGGCTTCCCGGCTCGCCTTCGAGAACGATCCCGCCGGGACGACGGCGTACGGCACGAGCGTCGGCTACGTGCCGCTGCGCGAGTGGATCGCCTACCAGCACGGCGTCGCCGTCGAGCAGGTGCTCGTGACCAACGGGTCGATGCAGGCCGACGCGTTCCTGTTCGAGCTGCTCGTCCAGCAGGGCGACGCGGTGATCGTCGAGAACCCGACCTACGACCGCACGCTGCTCAACCTGCGCGGCCGCGGCGCGGACGTGCGCATGGTCGACCTGGAGACCGACGGGATCAGCATCGAAGGGCTCGAGGAAGTGCTCGCCACGGCGGTGCATCCGAAGCTCGCGCACATCATCCCGAACTTCCAGAACCCGGCCGGCTACACGCTCTCCGCGGACAAGCGCACGAAGCTGCTCGCGCTGGCCGTGGAGCACGACTTCACGATCTTCGAGGACGACCCCTACGTCGCGATCCGCTTCGAGGGCGAGACGATCCCGACGATGCTCAGCCAGGACGAAGCGGGCCGCGTCGTCTATGCGTCGTCGTTCAGCAAGACCGTGTGCCCGGGCATCCGGGTCGGCTACCTGGTCGGCTCGCAGGCCGTGATCAAGCAGATCCAGACGATCGCGACCAACACGTACATCTCGCCGAACATGGTCGCCCAGTCGATCGTGAACCAGTTCGCGCGCTCCGGCCGCATGGACGGCGCGATCGAGACGGTCAAGACGGCGCTGAAGGCGCGCAAGGACGCGGTCGTGGCCGCGCTCCAGCGCGAGATCCCCGAGGCGAAGTTCGCCAACCCGTCCGGCGGCTACTTCATGTGGGTCGAGTTGCCCGAGGGCGTCGACGTCGCCGAGCTCGAGAAGGCCGCGGGCCAGCGCGAGGTCCAGTTCGTCAAGGGCACCGACTTCGGTGGCGCCACGAACACGCTCCGCCTGGCCTACTCGGGCGTGACGCCCGAGCAGATCGACGAGGGCATCACCAAGCTCGCGGAGGCGCTCCGCTCCCTTGGAGTCGCAGCTTCATAGGTACGGCGACGACCCCTCGCAGTACGGCGTGCTGTACGGCGAGGGGCCGGTCGCGGTGCTCATCCACGGCGGGTTCTGGAAGGACCAGTACGGACTGGACCTGATGGAGCCGCTCGCGGAGGATCTCGCCGCGCGCGGGTGGGCGGCGTGGAACATCGAGTACCGCCGGCTCGGCAACGGCGGCGGCGTGCCGACGACGCTGGATGACGTGTCCGCCGCGATCGATCTGCTGGCCGACCTGCCGGTGGACCGCAGTCGCGTCGTGGCGATCGGCCACAGCGCCGGCGGGCACCTGGCGGCGTGGGCGGCGACCCGCGAGCACGCCGCAGGTCGCCGTGACCGGCGTCGTCTCCCAGGCGGGCGTGCTGGACCTGGCGCGAGCGCGCGAGCTGCGGCTGTCGGACGGCGTCGTCGACCGCTTCCTGGGCGACCACCCGACGAGCGTCGCGTCGCCGATCGAGCGGCTTCCCCTCGGCGTGCCCGCGTTGCTCACGCACGGCGGCCTCGACGACATCGTGCCGGTGGAGATCAGCGCAGCGCTTCGCCGAGGCGAGCGGCGCGTCGCTGATCGTGGAGCCCGACGAGGACCACTTCGGCCACATCGACCCGGACAACCCGCTCTGGAAGGCGGTGCTGGCATGGCTGTGACCCGCGACGACGCGCTGCGGCTGGACGCTGAGGACCCGCTGGCGCCCTTCCGCGACCGGTTCGTGATCGAGGACGAGCACCGGCTCTACCTGGACGGCAACTCGCTCGGCCGGCTCCCGAAGGGCACGCGCGAGCGCCTGCACCGCATGATCGACCAGTGGGGCAGCGAGCTCGTCGGCGGCTGGCACGACTGGATCGACGCCCCCACGCGCACCGGCGACGCGCTCGCCGAGGTGCTCGGCGCCGCCCCCGGCACGATCCTCGTCGCCGACAGCGTCACCGTGAACCTGTTCAAGCTCGTCAGCGCGATCCTGGACAGCGATCCCTCGATCACCACGCTCGCGACCGACCAGGACAACTTCCCGACGGACCGCTACGTGCTGGAGGGCATCGCCCGCGCCCGCGGCCTCGAGCTGACGATCTTCGAGGTCGACCCGCTGCTCGGCCCGCAGCCGAGCGACGTGCCCGACGGCGCGCTGACCGTGTTGTCGCACGTCGCCTACCGGAGCGGCGCGCTCGCCGACATCGAGGCCTTCCCGGATGGCGTGATCTGGGATCTCAGCCACTCCGCCGGCTCCGTCCCGGTCGAGCTCGACAAGCGCGGCGTCCGCTACGCCGTCGGCTGCACCTACAAGTACTTGAACGCCGGCCCAGGCGCGACGGGCTTCATCTACATCCGCGAGCCGGACACGCTCGTCACCCCGATCCAGGGCTGGTTCGGCCAAGCCCGCCAGTTCGAGATGGAGCGCCCGTACGAGCCCGCCCCCGGCATCACGCGCTTCCTCGCCGGCACCCCACCGATCCTCGTCCTGGCCGCGGTCGAGGAGGGCGTGCGCATCACCGCCGAAGCCGGCATCGACGCCCTCCGCGAGAAGTCGATCGCCCAGACCGACCTGCTGATCACGCTCCACGACCAGTGGCTCGACCCGCTCGGCTTCACCGTCGGCACCCCGCGCGAACCGCACCTGCGCGGCTCCCATGTGTCGTTGCGGCACCCGGAGGCCTGGCCGATCTGCAAGGCCCTGATCGAACGCGCCGACGTCATCCCCGACTTCCGCGGCCCCGACTCCGTCCGGCTCGGCATCGCCCCGCTCTACACCCGCTACGTGGACGTCTATGACGCGATCGACCGCCTCCGCGACCTCGTCGAACGCGGCGTCCACCGCGAAGTGGACGCCAGCGTGTCGCGCGTGACCTAGGACATCGCCTCGATGGTCCGCCGCTGCATCTCGGCCTCGTCCATGTCCTCGATGTGCGTGCAGATCATCCAGCGGTGCCCGTACGGGTCGCGCAGGGAGCCCGCGCGGTCGCCGTGGAACGTGTCGGACGGCTCGTTGACCGCCGTCGCGCCCGCCTCGACGGCCTGCGCGTACAGCGCGTCGGTGTCCTCGGTGTAGATCATCAGCGCGACCGGAACCGGCTCGTCCGCCGTCGGCGCCACGGACCCGAACTCGGGGAACGAGTCGCGAGACGCACACGATCGAGGACCCGATCTGCAGCTCGGAGTGCATGAGCTTGCCGCCCATGACGAGCTTGAGCCGGACCTCGGCGCCGAACGCGCGCTCGTAGAAGCCCAGCGCCTCGACGCCGCCGTCGACGGCGAGCACCGGGGTGACGGAGTGGAACCCTTCGGGAATCGGCTTCACAGACATGTGAGCCACCCTAAGTCGCTGCTCGGCGGGCCGTATTGTAAGAACGCGACATGGTCGACACCCGGGGCATCCTGCGACCCGAGGAGGCGCGCCGGCACTTCCGCCTCACCCGCGCCAAGCCCGCCGAGGATCTCGCCCACCTGATCGACCGCCACTGGATGGTCGAGTGGGATCTGACGGAGCCGTTCACCCAGGAGATCGTCACCCACCCGAGCGTGAACATCGCCTTCCAGGACCCGCCGACCATCCACGGCGTGGTCACCGGCCGCTTCCGGCAGGAGCTGACCGGCAGCGGCCGCGTGATCGCCACCAAGTTCCGGCCGGGCGGCTTCCACGCCTTCCACCCGGTGCCCGCGATCACGCTGACCGACCAGGTCATCCTGGCCGACACCGTCTTCGACCACCTCCGGCCGACCACGTTCGCGGAGATCGAACACGGCCTGAGACGACACGGCTGGACCGACGACCCGCGCATCGCCGAGATCGGCGCGCTCCACACCGCGATGCTCGAGGACCCGAGCATCACCCGCGTCGAGCACCTGTGCGCCCACGCCGGCTACTCCAAGCGCACGCTCCAGCGCCTGTTCCGCGAGTACGTCGGCGTCACGCCCAAGTGGGTGCTCGACCGCATCCGCCTCCATGAGGCGGCCGAGCGGATGGCCGACGGCGACGCCGACTGGGCGAGCATGGCGCTGGACCTCGGCTACTTCGACCAGGCGCACTTCATCAAGGCGTTCAAGGCCGTCGTCGGCCGCTCGCCCGCCGTCTACGCGCTCAGCGCCGCGTCCAGCGTCGGGTAGGTCGGGTACGTCTTGTCGAGCCCGGTGATCGCCAACATGCGCGCGATCGAAGAGTCTGGGTCGATCACGAGCCGGAGCGCCAGCTGCCGCGAGGCCAGCTCGTCACCGAGCGCGAACATCAGGTTGATGCCCGCGCTGTCGAGGTAGGTGGTGGGCGAGAGGTCGACGACCAGCACCGACGACTCGTTGGTCACCAGCCCGCGCAGCGCGACGCCGACTTCCGCCACGTTGGACGCGTCGACCTCACCCGTGACGGCGCCCACCGGCGTGTCGCCGTGCCATTCCGCGGCCACCCGCGCGAGGTCGCTCATGTCGCCCGCCCGAGCGTGCGCCGCAGCACGACGCGCGTGCCGTCCTCGTCCTGGGTCACGTCCACCGTCTCCATCAAGGCCCGCATCATCGAGATTCCGCGCCCGCGATGCGTTCCCCGTGGGCTCCGCCAGCGGCCACGGTCGCGGACCACGAACGATATGACCCCGTCCTCGCAGGTCGCCAGCCACCTCGTAGGTGGCCGCGCCCGGCGCGTACGCGTGCTCGACGGCGTTCGCCGATGCCTCCTGCACGGCCACGATGATGTCGTAGATCTCGTCCTCGGCGGCGCCCCACCGGGCCAGCCAACGGCGCAGGAGCGGGCGCATCGCCCGCAGCGTGTCGGTGGTCGCGGGCCAGGTGGTCTGCAGGGCTTCGGGGAGGAGCTCCAGCCGTGCGCCCAGGACGGCGACGTCGTCGTCGGCCGCGGACCCGCGCACCGCGCCCGCGGCGACGGCCTGGCACAGCTCGCCGAGGTCGTCGGCCGTCTCGAACAGCGCCCGCAGACGCTCGAGCCCGGCCTCTACGCCCTCCCCGCGCACCTCGATCGCGCCGTCCGTGGCCATCAGCAGGGTGCTGCCCGCCGGGAAGTCGAACCGCGTCTCGCGGAACGTCGCGGCGGAGGAGACGCCGAGCGGCGGACCGCCCTCGACCGCCAGCACGACCGTCTCCCCACCCGGCCCGCGGAGCAGCGGCGGGAGGTGGCCCGCGCTGACGAGGGTCGCCCGTTCGCGTTCGAGGTCGAGCACGGCGTAGGCCAGCGTCGTCATCTGATGCTGGCCGAGCGTGAGCAGCAGCCGGTTGAGCCGCTCCACCACGCCCGCCGGCGTGTGGCCCTCGAGCGCGTAGGCCCGCAGGCCCGTGCGCATCTGGGCCATCATCGCGGCGGCGCCGATGCCGTGGCCCATCACGTCGCCGACGACGAGCGCGATCCCGCCCCGGCCGACGGTGAACGCGTCGTACCAGTCGCCGCCGATCCCGCCGCGCCGCACGGCCGGGAAGTAGCGCGCCGCCAACGCCAGGCCGGGCACGGTCGGCAGCTCCTCCGGCACGAGGCTGCGCTGGAGCACCTCGACCACGCCCCGCTGGTGGAAGAGTCGCGCGCGCTCGATCGCCGTCGCGGCCCGGTCGGCCGCGAGCTGCAGCAGCTCCGAGTCGGCCTCCACGAACACGCGCGGTGTGAGCGTGCCGACGTGCAGCACGCCGATGACCTGGCCCTCGACGAGCAGCGGTACGCCGAGCAGGGAGCGGATGCCCTTCTCGCGCAGGATCGGGTTGAGGATGTCGGCGTGGTCGACGTCCTCGATGAAGATCGCGCGCCGCTCGGCCGCGATCCGGCCCGCGAACCCGCGCCCGACCGGGATCCGGACGCCCTGCTCGACCTCCTCCTCGATGCCCTTGGCCGCGGTCGCCAGCAGCGACCCATCGGCTTCGTCGAGCAGCAGGAACGCGGCCGTGTCCGTGCCGAGGATGTCCGCGATCCGCTCCAGCAGCTCGCGCAGCAGCTCCTCCAGCGGCAGATAGCCGAGCGCGACGTCGGTGACGCGCTGGAGGGCCTGCAGCTTGCGCAGCTCGTCGTGCGTGGACGGCACGGCGCCAACTCTACGGCGAGAACACCAGCACGATGTAGACGAAGAAGACGAGCAGGTGGACGCCGCCCTCGAGCACGGTCGTCCGTGGCCCGGAGAACGTCACCACGCTGAGCAGCAACGTGAGCGCGACGAGCACGATGCCGGTCGGGTCGAGGCCCAGGATCACCTGCTGGCCGGTGATCAGGCCGATGATCAGCACGGCCGGGAGCGTGAGGCCGAGCGTCGAGAGGCACGCGCCGAGGCAGAGGTTGACCGTGCGCTGGAGCTGGTTCTTGGACGCCGCCTTGAGCGCGCTGATGCCCTCCGGCGTGAACACGATCAGCGCGATCAGCACGCCGCTGAGCGCCACCGGCGCGCCCAACGCCTTGATCTCGGCCGTGACGACCTTGTCCAGGCTCTTGGAGAGCAGCACGATCGGGAGCGCGGCGGCCAGCAGCAGCCGACCACCCACTTGGTGACCGTGCGCGCGTTGAGCTCCTCCACCTCGTGCTCGTCGGACGGGCCGTGGATGAACAGGTCCCGGTGGCGGCCGGTCTGGATCCGCAGGAAGAACACGTACAGGACGATCGTGGCGCCCGCGAACAGGATGGCCTGCGTGGTGCTCAGCGTCGCCGCGTCCGTGGAGGTCGTGACCGCGGGCAGGATCAGCGCGATCACGCCCAGCGGGATGATCACGCTCAGGAACGCGGACGCGCCCGGGAGGCTGTAGTCCTGCTCGTGGTGCTTGAGGCCGCCGATCACGAGCGACAGGCCGATGACGCCGTTGAGCACGATCATCATCACCGCGAACATCGTGTCCCGGCCGACGGTCGGCGCCTCACCGCCGAGCATCACGGCGCTGATCAGCATCACTTCGATGCCGACGATGCTGATCGTGAGGATGAGCGTCCCGAACGGCTCGCCGAGCATCTCGGCCAGGTGGTCGGCGGCGACGATGACCCCGTACGCGCACCACAGGATCACGCTCAGGAGGAAGACCAGCAGCAGCGTCGCGATCGGCACCGACTCGAGGTTCGCCTTCGACAGCAGGTCGTCCCCGAAGAACTGGAAGGCGATGACGGTGGCCCAGCCCGCGATCAGATGCTTCACCGGGCGCGAGCTCCGCGAACGTCGGAGCCACGATGTCCCAGTCGCTCGTCGGCTCCGTGTCCTCGGTGGGGCGGGGCACGAAGGCCGTGCGCAGGCCTGCCGCCCGGGCCGCCGTCAGATCGTCGTTGTGGGCGGCGACCATGCACACCTGGTCGTAGTCGAGCCCGAGCGCGTCGGCGCTGGCGCGGTAGACCCGCGGGTCGGGCTTGTAGGCGCGGGCGATCTCGGCGCCGAGGATCGCGTCCCACGGCAGCTTGGCGTACTTGGCGAGGTTGACGGACTGGGCGATGTGGCCGTTCGAGCAGGGCGCGATGATGGAGGTCTCCTTGAGGGTGGTGAGGCCGGCGACGACGTCGGGCCACGGGTCGAGCTGATGCCACGCGCGGACGAGCGTGTGGCGATAGGGCTTGGGAAGGTCGATACCCAACTCGGCCAAGACGATGTCCAGCCCGATCCGGTGCAGCACGTCCAGGTTCACCCACGGCCGGCGCCCGCTGCGGACGGTCTCCAGCTGGGGCTGGTACTGGGCCCGCCACAGGTCCGCCGTCTCCTCCGGGAGCCCGAACCGCGCCGTGTGCCGGATCATGCTCCCGCGCCAGTCCACGGTCGTGCCGAACACGTCGAAGATCAGCGCCTTCACCTGATCCATACTGACGAGTCATGGATGCACGGCTGTTGACGGGTGCGGACTTCTGGTCGCTGCGTGAGGCGCCGGAGATCGGGTTGCGGCGGATCGTGGTGTCGGACGGCCCGGCGGGGGTGCGGGGGGAGACGTGGGACGAGCGTTCGCCGTCCGCGAACGTGCCCGCGCCGACCGCGCTGGCCGCCTCGTGGGACATCGCGCGGGTGGAGCGCGTGGCCCGGCTGCTGGCGTTCGAGTGCCGCCGCAAGGGCGTCGACGTGCTGCTCGCCCCCACCGTCAACCTGCACCGGACGCCCTACGGCGGACGGCACTTCGAGTGCTTCTCGGAGGACCCGTACCTGACCGGGGCGATCGGCGCCGCGTTCGTGCGCGGACTGCAGGAGGAGGGCGTCGCCGCGACGGTCAAGCACTTCGTGGCCAACGACTCCGAGACCGAGCGCTTCACGTTGGACGCGGTCGTCGACGAGCGGACGCTGCGCGAGCTCTACGCGCTCCCGTTCGAGCTGATCCTGGCCGAGGACCCGTGGGCGGTGATGGCCGCCTACAACCGGGTCAACGGGACGACGATGACCGACTCGCCGCTGATCCAGTCGCTGCTGCGTGAGGAGTGGGGCTACGACGGCGTCGTGATGTCCGACTGGGGCGCCACCCGCAGCGCCGACGCGGCGGTGGATCTCGCGATGCCGGGACCCGAGAGCCCGCTCGATCCGCCGGACGTCGACGTGCGCGTCGCGCGCCTGGTGACGTTGGCCGAGCGCGTGTCCGCGCGGGAGGCCACGGCGTGGTCGGACGCGGAGATCGCCACGGAGCTGCGGGCCGCGGCGGCGGACGGGTTCGTGCTCGCCCGCAACCACGGGTCGTTGCTGCCGCTCACCGGCTCGTCGCTGCGCAAGGTCGCCGTGATCGGCCCGAACGGCGCCGACGCCCGCACGCTCGGCGGCGGCAGCGCGACGGTCTATCCGCCGTACACCGTCTCGCCGCTGGAAGGGCTGCGCGCGGCGCTCCCGCACGCGGAGGTCGCGTTCGCGCCCGGCGTGAAGGCGCACACGCGGCTGCCGGTGGCGAAGGTCACCGCGACGCTCGACGGCTCCGAGCAGCGGGAGACGGGCGAGTTCATCTGGTTCGGCGACCCGCGGACGGTCGACCTGCGCACGTCGATCACGGCCGAGGTCGCCGGCGAGCACGTGATCGGTGTGTCCGGCGTCGGGCGGTTCACGCTGACGCTGGACGGCACGGTCGTGCTCGAGGAGGAGCTCGCGTTGGGACCGGACGCGGACCCGGGCGAGCAGCTGTTCGCGCCGCCGCAGCGCGGCGTCCCGATCACGCTCGCCGTCGGGCAGACCGTCGAGGTGCTGCTGCGCGCCGAGGGCGTGACCGCGTTCCAGCTCAACCATGACCCGCCGTTCCCGGACAGCGGGCTCGAGGACGCGGTCGCGCTGGCGCGTGAAGCCGACCTCGTCGTGGTCGTCGTCGGCACCACGCCGGAGGTCGAGAGCGAGGGCTTCGACCGCACCACCTTGGCCTTGCCGGGCGCGCAGGATGAGCTGATCCGGCGCGTGACGGACGCCAACCCGAAGACCGTCGTCGTCGTGAACGCCGGCGCCCCGGTGCTGATGCCGTGGATCAAGCAGGCCCCCGCGGTCCTGCTCACCTGGTTCGGCGGGCAGGAGGCGGGCAACGCGATCGCCGACGTCATCCTCGGCGCCGTCGAGCCCGGCGGCCGGCTGCCCACCACGTGGCCCGCGTCCGAGGACGGGCTGCCTTCCGTGCAGCCGGTGGACGGGGTGCTCACGTACAGCGAAGGGCTGAAGGTCGGCTACCGCGGGGACGTCGAACCGCTGTTCCCGTTCGGCCACGGCCTGGGCTACTCGGAATGGCGCTACCTGGCGATGGACGGCGCGCGCGTGCGGCTGGCCAACACCGGCACCCGCGGCGGCCGCGAGGTCGTGCAGGTCTACGCCTCCAAGCCCGACAGCGCCGTGGAGCGCCCGGCGCGCTGGCTCGTGGGCTTCGCCGTCGTCGAGGCCGCGCGCGGGCGAGGAGGTCATCGTCGACGTCCCGCTCTCCCCGCGCGCCTTCGACCACTGGGACGGGGGCTGGCAACGCGAGCCGGGCGAGTTCACGCTGGAGGCGGGCCGCTCCGTCGCGGACCTGAAGCTGTCGAGCACGTGGAGCTGAGGCAGCTCGAATACTTCGCGGCGGTCGCGCGCCACCGGCACTTCACGCGCGCGGCCGAAGCGCTCTACGTCACCCAGCCCGCGCTCTCCCAGCAGGTGCGGCGGCTGGAGGCGGAGCTCGGGCTCCAGCTCTTCCGGCGCACCTCCAAAGGGGTCGAGCTGACGTCCGCGGGCGAGGACCTGCTCGTCCACGCGGAGAAGATCCTCGCCGAGGTGGCCCAGACCCGCGCGGACATGGACCGCCACACCGGCGTCTCGCGCGGCGTGGTGCGCGTCGCCACCACCGCGGCCGACGCGCCCCGGCTCCCGGCCGCGCTCGCCGCGTTCCACCACGAGCACCCACACATCCAGATCGCGCTGCGCCAGGGCAGCGCGGCGGAGCTCGTCGCGCTCGTGCAGGCGGGAACGGTGGACGTGGCCGTGCTCGCGCTCACCGACACGCCGCCGGGCGTCACGGTCACGCCGCTGGAGGACGAGCCGCTGCGCGCCGCCGTGCCCGTCGACGACGAGCTGGCCGGCACCACCATCGAGCTCGATCAGCTGCGCGGGCGCCCGTTCATCCTCGCCGAGCCGGGCACCGCGCTGCGCGACACGGTCATGAACGCCACGCAGCGCGCGGGGTTCAGCCCGCTGCCGCTGTTCGAGGTCGGCGACCCGGCGACGGTGCGCTTCCTGGTGCGCGAGGGCCTCGGCGTGGGGCTCGTCCCCGCCTCCTGGCTGGAACGGCCGGGACCGGTCGTCGGCGCGGCGGACCTCAAGGACCCACCGCGCCACCGGCTGTCGCTGCTCACCCCGTCGGCGGGGGCGTCACCGGGCGGACGGCTGCTGCTCGAGCGCCTCGCGGAGCTCTGAGGCGATCGAACGCGGCAGCCGGCTTCGCCGGCGCCATGCGCGATCGCTAGGAGATCGCTTCGCGGATCTCCCGCTCGAGGCGCTTGCGCGGCCGCGCGCCGACGAGGTTGGCGATCGGCGCGCCGTTGTCGAAGAGCATGAAGGTCGGCATGCCGAGCACGCCGTACTGGACGGCCAGCTCCTGCTCGTTGTCGACGTCGACGCTGACGATCTTGATGTCGTCGCGCGCGCCGGCCATCTCGTCGAGGATCGGCGACATCACCCGACAGGGCGGGCACCAGGTCGCCCAGAAGTCGACGAGCACGGGCTTGTCCGCCTCGAGGACCTCGGCGGTGAAGGTGTCAGTGGTCACGGGGTTCAAAGCCATGCACCAAGCATCGCCCCGCACCCCGCTCGCTCCAAGTCGGATCCGTTATCAGCGCCCGTAGCGTTCCTTACCGAGCACGAGCTGCTCGGGAAGGGCGATCCGCGGCGGCGGGGACGGGTCGGCGAGCACGGACACGGTCTCGGCCACCGAACGCGTCAGCGAGCCTTCGCGGCCGTCGAGCACGAACGTGATCTGCTCGTCGTCCGCGCTCGTGACCTCGCCCTCGTGCCCCGGCTCCAGGCCCTCGGCCTTGAACAGGTGCAGCAGGTCCTCGGCCTCGTTCTCGAAGCGCAGGATCGTGACCTTCGCGCCGACTTCGCAGTCGCCCAGAGGCACACCTTCGATCCGCGTGCCCGGCTCGATCGGGTGGCCGTGCGGGCACGTCTTGGCGTCCCCGATCGCGGCCATCATGCGCGCCTCCAGCACGGGCGACATCGCGTGCTCGAGCCGCTCGGCCTCCTCGTGGACGTCGTCCCACGGGATCTTCAGCACGTCGGTCAGGAAGCGCTCGATCAGCCGGTGGCGACGAACCACCTGCTGCGCCTGCTCCAGCCCGTCCTCGGTGAAGGAGATCGACTTGTCGGCGGCGCGCGTGATGTAGCCGTCCTTCACCAGGCGGCCGACCATCTCGTGCACGGTCGGCGCCGAGAGCTGCATGGCCCGCGCCACGTTCGCGCCCGTCATCGGCAGGCCCGCCTCGTGGAGCCAGAAGATGGTCTGGAGATATTCCTCTTCGGCTACGGTCGCGTCGGCCATGCGTTGATCGTATCTGCCTCAGCCCAGCGCCTTCTCGGCCATGTCCATGAACGCGCGGGTGGATGGTGAGAGGCGAGCGTTGCGACGCGTGATGAACGCGTAGGTCTCGTACAGCGGCGGGTCGAACGCCACCTGGAGAAGTTTGCGCGCTCGCAGCATCGAGGGCAGCCCGACGGTGTCGCCGACGCCGCGCGCGGCGAGGTCGAACGCGGCGGTCATGTACTCGACCTCGATCAGCGGCTCGAGTCGCACGCCGGCCGTCTGCGCCCGCTCGCGCAACTGCACGCGGGTCGGGTCTTCCGCCGCCCAGCGCGCGTCGTAGAGGATCAGCGGCGCCTCGGCGAGTCGTTCGATCGTCATCGGCGCGATCACCCGCTCAGGATCGGCGGACAGGTAGAACAGCTCCTCCCGCCGGACGGGCTGGACCTCGAGCCCGCGGTCCTCGATCGGCAGGATCACGAGCCCGGCCTCGAGTTGCCCTTCGCGCACCGCATCGGCCACCTCGGCGGAGTTCTGGCCGATCGCCCGCACCCGCACGTCCGGGTACTTGGCGCGGAAGCGGGCCACGAGCCCGACCAGCACCGAGTGATGCGCGCCGCCGAAGAACCCGAACGCGACGGTGCCGGAGACGAGCGTCCGGACCTCGCGGACCGACTCGAGCGCCTCCTGCGCCTGCTCGAGCACCCGTTCGGCGTGCGGCAGGAACAGCCGCCCGGCATCGGTGAGCTGGACGCCCTTGCCGGCGCGGATGAACAGCGGCACGCCGAGCTCGGCCTCGAGCCGGCGGATCTGCTCCGACATGCTCGGCTGCGCCATCGTCAGCGCGTGCGCGGCCGCCGAGAAGCTGCCGTGATCGGCCGCGGCCAGGAAGTATTCGAGCTGCTCCAACCTCATAGGCTCAGCCTATCGACCACCTAGTCAATCAAGCCTAAAACAATGAAGCACAAGCATCGATACTAGGGGCATGATCGCTATCGCTCTCATCGCAGCCTTCGCCGTTGGAAGCCTTTTCGCCGCCGAGGATCGTCCCGGCTTCAGCGAATCCTCTCCGTTGGCATAAGGTTCGCAGCGCCTCATGGCGCTGCCGCACAAGCCACCTCTGCTCCCCCAGCTCGCCCGCCCGGCCAAGCAGTTGCCGGTCGGCCCGGGTTGGGCGTATGAGCCCAAATGGGACGGGTTCCGTGCCATCGCGTTCGTCGATGGCGCGGACGTCGTACCTCCAGTCACGCAGCGGCAAGCCGCTGCGCCGGTACTTCCCCGAGCTGACCTTCCCGGCAAGGGCGGTACATCCTCGACGGGGAGATCGTGCTCTTCGATGCCGAAGGGCGCCAGGACTTCGACGCGCTCGGCCAGCGGATCCACCCGGCCGAGACGCGCATCAACATGCTCGCCGAGCAGACGCCGACGACGTTCGTCGCCTTCGACCTGCTCGCCCTCGACGACGAATCGCTGCTCGGCCTCCCCCAACGGGAGCGCCGCGACCGCCTCGTCGCCTTCATCTCCGATCCGCTCCAGCTCTGTCCGAGCACCGAGGACCCGGCCGAGGCCGAACCGTGGCTCGAGGACCGCGAGGGCGTGATCGCCAAGCGCCAGGACGCGAAGTACGAGCCCGGCAAGCGCGTCGGGATGTCCAAGATCAAGCGCGTCCGCACGATCGACGCCGTCGTCATGGGCTGGCGCCCGGGCAAGGAGGAGGGCACGGTCGGCTCGCTGATCCTCGGCCTCCACGAGGCGGACGGGACGCTGCGCACGGTCGGCCACACGTCCGGCATCAGCCGCAAGGACAAGGCCGCGTTGCCGGCCAAGCTCGCGCCCTACGAGACCGGCGAGCGCGGCATGGGCGACCCGTCCCGCTGGGACAACGCCCGCGACCTCGAGTGGATCGAGCTGCGCCCCGAGCTCGTGATCGAGATCACCTTCGACCACACCTCCAACGACCGCATCCGGCACGGCACCAAGCTCGTCCGCTGGCGCGACGACAAGCCGCCGGAGGAGTGCTCGATGGACCAGCTGCGAACTTAAAGGTGCCAGGCACCTTTAGACTTTCGCTAGGTCCGGTTCGGCCGCCGCACGGAGTCCGTGACGGCGCGGCGGCGCACGCGCGCGACCGTGCGTTTCCACGCCGAGTCGCGCGCCGCGGGCGGCGGGACGGTGGTGCGGACCTTCGCGACCCACTCGTCCAGCGGGAGCTCCCCGGAGATGAGGCCGTGCAGCGCGGTCGTGACCGGCGCCTCGACGTGCGCGCGGCGCAGCGCGGTGGCGAGCAGCGGGACCATGTCCAGCGACTCGACGGCCTGGCCGATCCGGGCCGGGATCTCGGACGCCGGCACGCCCTGGCCGAGCAGCTCGCCCGCGCGGCGGTTGCGCGACTGCGGCGCGAGCGCGGTGCCGACGAGGTCGCCGGTGCCCGCCAGGCCGATCATCGACTCCGGCTTGCCGCCCTGGCGCTCGGCGTAGCGCCACACCTCGGCGAAGATGTGGCCCGCCGCCGCTCCCGCCGCGTTCAGGCCCTGGACCTCCGTGGCGCCCGCGGCGAGCGCCGCGGCGTTCTTGGCGATGCCGGAGAGCTCGACGCCGACGGGGTCGTTGGACTGCTCGCACACCACGCCGGCGCGCATGAACACGTGCGCGACCGCGGCCGCGAGCCGCACGTTGGTGGAGGCGGCGACCAGCCCGGCGCCCTCGGTGACCATCTCGCGCGCGTGCGCCGGGCCTCCGAGACAACCGACGCGGTCCACGCCGCACACCTGGTTGAGCAGCGTCGTGGGCGAGAGGCCGTCCGGCGGAACGAGGCCCTTCGCCATCGAGATCACCGGCGTGCGCGCCGGCAGCCCGCTCTTGTGCAGGTTCTCGATGACCTGCGCGATGCCCTTGGAAGGCACGCCGAGGAAGACGTAGTCGGCGCGCGACAGGCCGGCGGACATCGGCTCGACGCGGAGCTCGCGCGGCAGCGCCACCTCCGGCAGGTAGGCCTTGTTCTCGCGATCCTCCTCCAGCCGCGCGGCCTGCTCGGCCGAGCGGGTCTGCAGGGTCGTCTTGAAGCCGCCGCGGGCGAGCAGCACGGCCACCGCGGTGCCGAACGAGCCCGCCCCGACGACGATCGCCCGGCGCGAGCCGGGGGTGGGGAGAGAAAGTTGGGGCCGGAGCGGCATAGGGCTACGTACCCAGCTGACGCCGCGTCGTTACCGGCGCACGGTGCCTGCATTGATATTGGCCCACCGGACTCTGGATTTCCAGGGTGCTGCCTCCCGGATCGCCAACCGGAGCGGAGCGTACGCTACCGATATGTCGCTGACTGCTGGAATCGAGGTCGAGGGTCTCGTCCGCGAATTCAAGAACGGCCCGCGCGCGGTGGACGGGATCCACCTCGCCGTGGCGCCGGGCGAGATCTACGGCTTTCTGGGGCCCAACGGCGCCGGGAAGTCCACGACCGTCCTGATGCTCACCACCTTGCTGCCGCCGACGGACGGGACCGCCCGCGTCGCCGGGCACGACATCCGCCACGAGGGCGCGGCCGTGCGCGCTGCGATCGGCGCCGCGCTGCAGGAGGCCGCGCTCGACCCGCTGCTCACGGGCCTCGACCACATGCGCCTGCAGACGACGCTGCAGGGCGTGCCGAAGGCCGAGCGCCGCACGCGCGGAGACGAACTGCTCGAGCGGATGGGCTTGTCGGACGCGGCCGGCCGGAAGGTCCGTGGCTACTCCGGCGGCATGAAGCGCCGGCTGGATCTCGCGCTCGCGCTCGTCCATCACCCGCGCGTGCTGTTCCTCGACGAGCCGACCACCGGCCTGGACCCCTCGTCGCGTGCGGACCTGTGGGACGAGGTGGCGCGACTGGCGCGCGAGGACGGGGTGACCGTCTTCCTCACCACGCAGTACCTGGAGGAGGCCGACGTGCTCGCCGATCGCGTCGGGATCATCGACCAGGGCAAGATCGTGGCCGAGGGCACGCCGGAGGCGCTGAAGGCCGAGATCGGGCGCCCGTCCGTCGAGGTCACGCCGACCGAACGCGCCGAACGCGACGCGGTGGCCGAGGTGCTCACGCGCTTCGGCTCGGTCGTCCCCGCGCCGCCGGGCGCCGCGGCGGTGCGCCTCGAAAGCGGCGAGAACCTCGCGGAGGTCGTGCGCGCGCTCGATGCCGCCGAGTTGAGCATCGCCGACCTCCAGCTCCATCAGCCGTCATTGGACGACGTCTTCCTGGCCAAGACCGGCCGCAAGCTGGACGTCAGCACCGCGGAAGAGCCGGTCGCGGCGTGAACGGCCTCGCGCTCCAGACCTACGAGATGGCGCGGCGATCGGTGCTCCAGACGCTGCGCCAGCCGGCGATGATCATCCCGCCGATCCTGTTCCCGCTGATCCTGATGGGGATCAATGTGAGCGGCCTCGACGCCGCGACGATGATTCCCGGGTTCCCGACGGACAGCTACCTGGACTTCGCGATCGCGTTCCCGTTCGTCCAGGGCGCGCTGTTCGCGTCCATCAACGCGGGGAGCGCCGTCGCCCGCGACGTGGAGACGGGCTTCTTGAACCGGCTCGCGCTGACGCCGATGCAGCGCGCCGCGATGCTGCTCGGCCACCTCGCGGGCGTGATGGTGGTGGCGCTGATCAGCGGCGTGATCTACCTCACGGTCGGGTTCGCGGCGGGGCTGCACTTCGAATCGGGCCCGCTCGGCGTGGTCGTGCTCTTCCTGCTCGCGTTGTTGATCGCGCTCGCGTTCGCATCCTTGGGCGCGTTCATCGGGCTGCGCACCGGCTCCGGCGAGGCGGTCCAGGGCGTGTTCCCGCTGTTCTTCGTGTTCCTGTTCCTGTCCTCGAGCTCGCTGCCGCGCAACCTGATCGAGCACGACTGGTTCCGGATCGTCGCCACCTGGAACCCGGTCTCGTACCTGTTCGAGGGCCTACGGTCGCTGATCATCTTCGGCTGGCAGGCACAGGCGCTGTTGCTCGGGTTCGGGTTCGCGGCGGTGATCGCGCTGATCGGCGTCGTCGGCTCGACGAGCGCCCTGCGGACGCGGCTGGCGGCACGATGAAGCGCTTCCTCGACGTGGCGCTGGGCGTCGCCTATCGCTCCACCAAGAAGGTCGCGGTCAACCCGCAGCTGCTGCTGCCGTCGCTGATCTTCCCGCTGTTCTTCTTCGTCGCGTTCGCGGGCGGGCTGTCGAGCGTCGGCAACGTGCCGGGCTTCGACTTCCCGTCGGGCTACACGGCCTTCCAGTTCGTCTTCGTGCTGCTGCAGGCGTCGGCGTTCGGCGGCGTGTTCACGGGGTTCGGCATCGCCTCCGACTTCGAGAGCGGCTTCTCCCGCCGGCTGATGCTGGCGGCGCCGAGCCGGCTCGGCATCCTCGCCGGGTACACGCTCAGCGCGATGGTCCGGGCGGTCACGGTCGGCGTGCTGCTGTTCGTCGTCGCGCTCGCGAGCGGGATGCAGATCGACGGCAACGGCGTGGACCTGTTCGGACTGATCGTGCTCGCGCTGCTGGTCAACTTCACGGCGGCGATGTGGGCCGCGGGCGTCGCGCTGCGGCTGCGCACGATCCAGGCCGGGCCGGCGATGCAGATGCCGGTGTTCATCATCCTGTTCCTCGCGCCGGTCTACGTGCCGCTGGGCCTGCTCGCGGGCTGGGTGGAGGCGGTCGCGCACCTCAACCCGTTGACGCCGCTGATCGAGGGCGGACGGGACCTCATCTCCGGCAGCGACTTCCAGCCGCTGCTGGTGTTCGGGATCGCGATCGCGCTCGGTGCCGTGTTCCTCGCCTGGGCGGTGCGCGGCATGGCTTCGGCGGAACGGGCCGGTTAGGGCGATCGAACGCGGCAGCCGGCTTCGCCGGCGCCATGCGCGATCGCGGCAGTCGGACGCGGCAGCCGACTCGTCGGCGCCATGCGCGGCTGCATGAGATCGCTTCGCGGATCTCTAGCCGGTCTTGACCGTGGGCGCCTTCTTGTAACGCATCTTCAGCGTCTTGATGGCGGCGAGGTTGCCGGGTCGGCTGACCACCACGCGGATGGTCGACCCGGACCGCAGCCGCTTGTTCCGGACCAAGCGCTTGAGCGACACGATCCCGCGCTTCTTCTTGGTGACCGTGTAGGACTTGCGCGTGCAGCCCTTCTTGCACGTGACCTTGACCTTCGCGCCCGCGGGCACGCCCTTCACCTGCAGCCGCGTGAACCGCGTGTAGCGGCCGTTGACCTTGTGGTCCCACGAGAGCGTGACCACGAGGCGGGTCTTCTTGACCGGCGGCGCGGGCGGGGGCGGAGGCGGCGGCGGGCCGACCTCGCGGCACCGGGCCGAACGCGGTGCCGACGCGACGTGGTGCAAGCGATGCGCTGGTCCGTTCCTCCCGCTCCGACGAGCCGGCAGTAGTCGACCTTGCCGTCGCGCGTTGTGGTCCACCCACGCGCGACCGCCGGCGTAGCCGACGTCGGTCGGGCCGGACGCGATCGTGTCGCCGAAGCCGGCCGGCGTCCACAGCGTGCAGAAGAGCTGCGTCGAGGGCGCCGCGCCCACCGTGCGGCAGAAGTCCTTGAAGCCGTCGCCGTTGAAGTCCTGCCAGGCGTGGTCGGCGCCCCACTCCAGCGGCTGGGAGACGTAGCTGGTGCCGAAGCCCGACGGCGCGTCGCGAGCGTGCAGCTCATGCGCTGGTCCGCGCCGCCGTTGCCGACCTCGCGGCAGTAGTCCGCGCGCCCGTCGCGGTCGATGTCCGCCCAGGAGCGGCCCGGCGCGTATCCCAGATCCAGGGCTCCGGAGGACAGCGTCCCGTCGAAGCGGGGCGCGGTGCGCGAGGACAGCGTGCAGGTCAGCACGTCGAGCACGCGGCAGAAGTCGGCGGTGCCGTCGGCGTTGACGTCGACCCAGGCGCGGCCCTCTGACCGGCCCCGGGTCGACCGCGGTCGCGAAGCCGGGCCCGAAGCCGTTGGCGGTCAACGGGGAGCAGATCGCCTGGTTGGTGGTCACGCGGCAGAAATCGGCCTTGCCGTCGCCGGTCGCGTCGGCGAGCGCGGTGCCGTTGACGTCGCCCCACTCGAGCGGCTCGCCCGGGGACTGGAGCGTGAAGCCCTCCGGTGAGGCGAGCGAGCACTGGTAGCGCTGGTTGGACGGGCTGTCGACGCGGCGGCAGTAGTCGGCGCCGCCGTTGCCGTCCACGTCACCCCACATGCGCTGCTCGGCATACCCGGCGTCCAGTGCCGGCGCCGACACGGTGCCGCCGAACCCACGGCCGGTCGCGAGCGTGCACTGCAGCTCCACGGCGGCCGTGATGCGGCAGTAGTCGACCTTGCGGTCGGCGTTGTAGTCGACCCAGGCGATGGCTGATCCCCACTCGAGCGGAGCGGAGGAGTAGGTGCCCGTGTCCTGCGCCTGGGCGGCGGGCACGGCGATGATGAAGGCGAGAAGAAAGGCGAGCACGGCACCCGGAACAACAGACGGCACCGCGCGAAGTTGCCATGCGCGTGGGAATCCGTCAACGCTTCACTGCCCGGTCACATGGTTTCCGGCGCGCTGGTCAAGGCTCGCGGCCCATGAAGAAGACACTGGCCCTCGGGCTGCTGGTCCTCGCCTGCGTCGCGCCGGCGCAGGCCTCGGCGGTCCAGCTGAACATCGGGCATCGTGGCGCCTCCGGCACCCGCCGGGAAGCACACGTTCGCGGGCCAGCAGGACGTTGTCGGCGACGTCCGTGGCACGGTTTCCGCCACGCTGGGCGCTTCCGGCCACGTTCGGCGCGTTCACGCCGGGCGTCGAGAAGGTCTACACGGCCACGTCCTGGCCTCCCCGCTCGCCGTCGCCATCACCCCGAACGCCTGGACCGGCCCGGTCTCCAACGCGGTCGCCGCGATCGACTTCTCCCAGCCGATCGCCGCCGCTGAGCCGCTCCGGGACCGGCGCCCTACGCCAAGACGCTGACCTTCACGCTCTCCACCCCTACGCCTCACCGCTGGCGAGCGCCTGTCCGAGGCGTTCGCCGGCCGCCTCCATCTCCTCGAGGTTCGTGGCCTCCTGGACCATCTGCAGGTCGATCATGCGCTTGCCGAATCCGTCGAGGTCGTCGCGGCCGACGATCGCGTGCAGCGGCACCCCCGCCTGGCGCGTCCGCGTCCCGATCTCGCCCACGAGCTTGCCCTGCAGCGTCTGCTCGTCCATCCGGCCCTCCCCCGTCACCACCGCCCGTGCCGCGCGCATCCGGTCGTCGAAGTCGAGCGCGTCGAGCACGAAGGGCGCCCCCGGCTCCAGCGCTGCGCCGTACTGCGCCCACAGCCCGCCGGACAGCCCCCCGGCCGCGCCGGTCATCGGCACGCCCCGCGGGTCCTTCTTGAGCGTCGGCGCCAGCGCGTCCAGCCGCTTCTCCAGCCGCGCGATCATCGCCTCGTCCGCGCCCTTCTGCGGCCCGAACACCTTCGGCGCGTCCTCCCACGGCGTCCGCACGTCCGTGAGGATCACGATCTTCGCCTTGCCGATCCCGCCGGCCGCCTCGATCGCCTCGATCGCCCCGGCACCGCCGTCCGTCGTCGCCGACCCGCCGACGGCCACGAGGATCACCGCCGCCCCGGCCTGCGCCGCCGCCGCGATCAACTCCCCGGTCCCGTACGTCGTCGCCCCCCACGCGTCCAGTTCCTCGCCCATCAGCGCGAGCCCGGAAGCCATCGCCATCTCGACGATCGCCGTCCCACCGCCCTCGATCAACCCGAACCCGGTCCTCACCGCCTCGCCCTTCGGCCCGACGACGGTCTTCGCGATCAACTCCCCGCCCAACTGCGGCAGCAACGCATCCAGCGTCCCGTCCCCACCATCCGCGACCGGGCACAGATCCGGCGGCATCAGCCCAGCCTTCTCCAACCCCCGCCCGATCGCCGCCGCCACCTGCGCCGCATTGAACGTGCCCTTGAACTTGTCGGGCGCGACCAGCACCGGCCGCTCTGGAACCGTCATGCGCCCAACTTAAAGGGGTCAGACCCCTTTAGGTTTGCTGGGGAGCGCAGCGACGAACTCCAAGTAGGTGCGGAGGGCGTCACCGCCGTCCTGGGCGAAGTACGACAGGAGCCGTCGATCGTCGAGCCAGGCGGAGTGTTCGCGACGACGATCGCGGCGTGACTGCTCCACGGCCAGGCCTCCGGTGCCGAGCAGAGGCCGGCTTCAACCGGGTTGCGGGCGATGTACGCAGCCGTGAGCCAGAGCTGCGGGTCGGTGAGGACGCTCTTCGAGCTTGAAGCGACGGTCGAAGACGTGGCCGGCCGCTGCGTGTCGACGGTTGAACGCTTGGCGCATACGTCCCGTGAAGACGCTGCATTCCGCGGCCGAGATTCGGCTGTGGCGTCTCGATGAGCAGGTGCATGTGGTTGCCCATCAGGCAGTACGTCAGGCACCGCCAGCCCATGCGGTGGGTCACGCGGGCAAGCAGTGACAGATACCTGCGGCGATCGAGGTCGTCGATGAAGATCGGCTGTTTCGCAGCACCACGCGAGTACACGTGATGAATGCCGCCGGCGAGTTCGGGACGAGGAGGTCGAGGCATGCTTGGCATAGGCCGCTCGCCTCCGCTTCTCGCCCCTCTCGAACCTAAAGGGGTCAGACCCGTTAATCTTTCTTTAGGTTCGCCAGAGGGATCCGCGGCCGCGGGGGCGGTGGCCGGGAGGGCGAGGGTGAATTCGGCTCCGCCGGTGGGGGTGTTGGTGGCGCGGACGGTGCCGCCGTGTTGTTCGGCGACCTGGCGGACGATGGCGAGGCCGAGGCCGGAGCCGGGGCGGCCGCGGGAGGAGGCGCCGCGGTAGAAGCGGTCGAAGAGGTGGGGGAGGTCCTCGGCGTCGACGCCGGTGCCGTGGTCGCGGACGGAGACGCCGGAGGGGCCGGCGTAGACCTCGACGATGCCGCCGGGTGGGGAGTGCTTGGCGGCGTTGTCCAACAGGTTGTTGACGGCCCGGGCCAGGCGCTCGCGGGTGCCGTCGAGGACCGCGGGCTCCAGAGTGGCGCGGAAGTCGATCGACGGGGGCGTGGCGCTTCGCGCGGGTGACGGCTTCGCGGACGAGGTCGTCCAGGCGGATGTCCTCGCGCTCCTGGGACGGCTCGTCGCCACGGGCGAGCTCGATCAGGTCCGCGACGAGCATCCCCAGTTCGGTCGTCTGCTCCTCGACGTCGGCGAGCAGCCGGGCACGCTCGTCGGGCGGCAGGGCCTCGGACTCGGCGAGGACCTCGATGTTGGTGCGCAGGGACGTGATCGGGGTGCGGAGCTCGTGCGAGGCGTCCGCGACCAATTGCCGCTGGGCGGCGACGCTCCGCTCCAGCGTGTCGAGCATCGCGTTGAAGTGCTCGGCGAGCTCGCCGACCTCGTCGTGGGTCTCGACCTCGATCCGGCGACCGAGGTCCTCGGTGGCGGCGATGTGGCGGGCCGCGTCGGTCACGTGCACGATCGGTGCGACGACGTTGCGCGAGACGAGCCGGCCCAGCGCCACCGCGAGCGCGATCCCGCCGAACACCACGAACAGGAGGATGAGCCGGAGCCGAGCCAACACGGAGTCGGCGGGCTCCAAGCGAGCGCCCGAACTGCACCGCGAAGCCCCCGCCGACCGGCGCGGTCAGCACGCGCGTGTGCGTCCCGTTCACGTCGACGTCGGCGAAGAACGGCTCGGCGACCCCCGCGGCGACGTCGCGGGCGCGGTCCTCGACCGGGATCTCGACCTGCTCGCTGCCGCGCGACTCGCACGCCGTCGCCGGCGTCGATGATCTGGATGTACGGCGTCGGCCCGCCGAACCGCGCGGGCAGCGGCCCGAACCGCCGCCCGAAGCGACCTTCGGGCGGCCCCTGCGGCGGGCGGGATGACGCGCTGCTGCTCGAGCGCCCGGTCCACCTCACCGCGCAGGGCCTCGCGGACGGCGAGGTACGCGACCAGCGCCGCCAAGGCCACCGCCACGCCCACGGCGACCGCCACCGCGATCGTCATGCGGCGACGCAGAGGAAGCGAGGACATCAGTCCCGCAGCACGTAGCCCACGCCCCGCACCGTGTGCAGGAGCCGCGACTCGCCGCCCTCTTCGGTCTTGCGGCGCAGGTAGCCCATGTAGACGCCCAGCGAATTGGACGAGGACCCGAAGTCGTAGCCCCACACGCGCTCGAAGATCTGCGAGCGCGTCAGCACCTGCTTCGGGTGCTCCAAGAACAACGCCAGCAGCTGGAACTCCGTGCGCGAGAGCTCCAGCACCCGCGAAGCCCGTCGCGCCTCCCACGCGCCCCGATCCAGGGTCAAGTCCGCGAACCGCAGCACCGACCCGTCCTCGGCCGTCGCCCCGTCCGCCCGCCGGAGCAGCGCGCGCAGCCGCGCCTTGAGCTCCTTCAAAGCAAACGGCTTGACCAGGTAGTCGTCGGCGCCCGCATCGAGCCCGGCGACCCGGTCGTCGATCGCGTCCCGCGCCGTCAGCATGAGAACCGGCGTGCGATCGCCCGCGTCGCGCAGGCGCCGGCACACCTCCAGGCCGTCCACGCCCGGCATGGCGACGTCGAGGATCACCGCATCCTGGCGCGTGTCCGCCAGCCGGTCCAGCGCCTCGCGCCCGTCCGCCGCCAGCGTCACGTCGTAGCCGTCCAGGCGCAGCGCGCGGTCCAGCGCGGCGCGCACGGCAGGTTCATCGTCGACGATCAGGACGCGGGTCATCAGCTCTCGCAAGGTCGGTTCCGAACGTAAGAATCACAGAAGACCATGCGATCTTTAGGAAGTCGCGCTCTTATGCGTGGGCTATGCGCTCCTTCGTCTCCTTCCTGGCGGGCGCTGTCACGGTCGGCGCGGTGGTCGCGGCTTTGGCCGTCGGCGGCCTGATCGACGACGACGCGCCCTCGTCCTCCACGTCGGCGGCCGCCCCGTCGCCGCCCACCGCGAAACAACAACAACTCCAGCGATGACGAGAAGGGCAGCGCGCCCGCGGACATCTCGGAGCTCTACAAACGCGTCTCCCCGGGCGTGGTCTTCATCCAGGCCGGCCAGACCGGCACCGGCTCGGGCTTCGTCCTCGACGACGAGGGCCACATCGTCACCAACGACCACGTCGTGGAAGGCTCGAATCAGTTCCAGGTGGTGATCGGCGGCAACCCGGACCCGATTCCCGCGCGCCTGATGGGCCAGGACCCGTCGAGCGACCTCGCCGTCCTCAAAGTCGACCCGGGCGCCGTCAAGGGCGGCCTGAAGCCGCTCGAGCTGGGCGACTCGACCGCGCTGGAGCCGGGCGACCAGGCGATCGCGATCGGCTCGCCGTTCGGCCTCGAGGGCACCGTGACGACGGGCATCATCTCCAGCCTCGGCCGCACGATCGACTCCCCGAACTGCTACCCGATCGCCGACGCCGTCCAGACGGACGCCGCGATCAACCCCGGCAACTCGGGCGGCCCGCTGCTGGACGGCAACGGCCGCGTGATCGGCGTCAACAGCCAGATCCGCAGCTCCAGCAACTCCAACTCCGGCGTCGGCTTCGCGGTCCCGGTCTCCACCGTGAAGTTCGTCGTGCCGCTGATCAAGGACGGCGGGAAGGTCGAACGCGCGTACCTCGGCGTGCGCAACGGCACCCCGCCGGACCGCTCCGGCGCGCTCGTGGACTCGGTCGTCGCCAACGGCCCCGCCGCCCAGGGCGGCCTCCAGCCGGGCGACAAGATCACGAAGATCGACAACAAGGACATCAAGTCCTCCGAGGACGTCTCCTCCGCGGTTACCGCCCGCAAGCCCGGGGAACAGGCCAAAGTGGTGGTCGTGCGCGGCGGCCAGGAACGTACGCTGACCATCCAGCTCGGAACCCGTCCCGAGACGCAGGCGACCCAGAACTGCCGATGACCCGCACGCACACCCAGGAGAAGCACCCGTGACCCACGAGGACCGGCGGCTCCACGCGCTCGACTCGCGCCAAGAGCCGAGTCCTTCGCGTGAAGCCCACGACGCGCTGGAGACGGCGCTGTTCGAGATCAAGCGGGTGATCGTCGGCCAGGAGGCGATGCTGGAGCGCGTCCTCGTGGCCCTGCTCGCCGGCGGCCACGTGCTGCTCGAGGGCGTCCCGGGCCTGGCCAAGACGCTGACCGTCAAGACCGTCGCGGACGTGCTCGGCGGCAGCTTCAAGCGCCTGCAGTTCACGCCCGACCTCGTCCCGGCGGACCTCGTCGGCACGCGCATCTACCGGCCGGACAGCGGCGGGTTCGACACCGAGCTCGGCCCGGTGTTCTGCAACTTCCTGCTCGCGGACGAGATCAACCGCGCGCCCGCGAAGGTGCAGTCGGCCCTGCTCGAGGTGATGCAGGAGCGCCAGGTCACGATCGGCCACGACACGCACCACGTCCCGGCGCCGTTCCTCGTGCTCGCGACGCAGAACCCGATCGAGTCCGAGGGCACGTACCCGCTGCCCGAGGCGCAGGTCGACCGCTTCATGTTCAAGCTCGTCGTCGACTACCCGACGCACCGCGACGAGGTCTCCGTCGTCGAGCGCAGCCTGGAGACCGGCATCCGCGCCCGCGAGGTCCTCAACCCGGAGAAGCTCGCCGAGCACCAGCGCGCCGCCGGCACGGTCTACGTGGACCGGCGCGTGATGGAGTACGCCGTCGCGCTCACCACGGCCACGCGCGACCCGGGCGAGGAGAACTGGGTGGAGTTCGGCGCCTCGCCGCGCGGCTCGATCAACCTGATCCACGCCGGCCGCGCGCTCGCGCTGCTGCGCGGCCGCGACTACATGCTGCCGATCGACGTGCGTGACCTCGCGCGCGACGTCCTGCGGCACCGGATCGTGCTCACCTACGAGGCCCTCGCGGCCGGCGTCGACGCCGATCGCGTCCTCGACGACGTCCTCGAGCGCGTCCCGATGCCCCGCATCGAGCTCGCGCAGGAGCGGGGCAGCGGGGTCTATTACGGCGCATGACGTTCCAAGCGCCGCTTCTGCTGCTTCTCCTGGTGGCGGTACCGCTCGTCGCGGTGCTGTACGCCCTCATGCAGCGGCGGCGGCGCAAGTACGCGGTCACGTTCACGAACGTCGACCTGCTGGCCGCGGTCGCCGGGCGCTCCTACACGCGCCATGTCCCGGCGCGTGTTCGCGCTGCTCGCCTTCGCGGCGCTGCTCGTCGCGCTCGCCCGCCCGGAGCGGACGGTCGACGCCGAGCGCCGTGAGGCCAACGTCCTGCTCGTGTTCGACACGAGCGGATCGATGCTCGCCACGGACGTCCAGCCGTCCCGCCTCGCCGCCGCCCAGCTCGCGGGCGTGACGTTCGCGGACGCCGTCCCGGACGAGTTCCGGATCGGCGTGATCGGCTTCGGCTCCAGCGCCCAGCAGCTGACCGAGCCGACCACCGACCACCTGCGCGTGAAGACCACGATCCAGAGCCTCCAGGTCGCGGGCGCGACCGCGATGGGCGACGCGCTCCAGCTCGCGTTCAACTCCGCCCGCGTGCCCGTGCCGGACGGCCTGGGTGGGTCCCGCCGGCTCCCGAGCGCGATCGTCCTGCTCGGCGACGGCGCGAGCACGCGCGGCAACGACCCGATCGACGTCGTCCAGGACTCCAAGAAGTTCAAGATCCCGGTCTACACCGTCGCGCTCGGCAGCCAGAACGGCACGCTCACGCACACCGACCCGAACACGGGCGTGACGAACACCGAGCGCGTCCCGCCGGACCTGCTGACGCTGCAGGACATCGCGCGCGACACGGGCGGCCAGTTCTTCGCCACCGCCGACGCGAACCGGCTCGCCGCCGTGTACCGCAACATCGGCACGCGGCTCACGAAGACCAAGGAGAAGCAGCAGGTGACGTCGGCGTTCGCCGGCGCCGCGCTCGTGCTGCTGCTGATCGGCGCCGGCTTCGGCCTCGCGCGGGGAGCGCGCCTCCCATGAGGCTGGCGACGACTCGCGCTGCGCGCTCGCGTCGCTTCGGAGCAATCGCCCGTGCCGACAGGGAATCCCTCGGAGCGCTGGAGAGCCCGGAGCCGAGGGCGATTCTCCAGGTAGAGGTGACTCGATGAGGTTGGTGACCGAGGACCGCACGCCCGCCCGGCCCGGTCCGGGTCCCGTGCCGCAGGCCGTCCTGCGCTCGCTCGACCTCGCCGTGATGAAGCGGATCGAGAGCCTCATCCCCGGCGAGCACCTGACGCCGCAGACCGGCCAGGGCACCGAGCTGGCGATGATCCGCCCGTACCACCCGGGCGACGACGTCCGCCACATCGACTGGAACGCCACCGCGCGCCTGCAGGAGCCGTACGTGCGCGTGCACGTGGGCGAGCGGGCCCTGACCACCTGGCTCGTGCTCGACGTGTCCGCGAGCATGCAGTTCGGCACCGCCGATCGCCGCAAGGCCGACGTCGCCGAGGGCGTCGCGCTCGCCGTCGGCCACGTCGCGACGCGGCGCGGGAACCGGCTCGGCGTGCTCGGCTTCGGCGCCGGCGACACGCGCATCATCCGCCCCCGCCAGGGCCGCTACGGCCTGCTCGGGCTGCTGGCGGAGCTGCGCCGCGAGGGCGGCGAGCAGGTCGACGTCTCGCTCGGGAAGGCGCTCAAGGGCGCGTCCGCGATCGGTCGTCAGCGCGGCCTGGTCGTGATCGTCAGCGACTTCCGCGGCCCGCGCGACTGGGAGCCGCCGCTGCAGCAGCTGCGCGCCCGCCACGGCGTGCTGTGCGTGGAGATCGTCGACCCGCGCGAGCAGGAGCTCGTCCCGGCGGGCGACCTGTGGCTGATCGACCCGGAGAGCGGCCGCCAGGTGCACGTGGACACGCGCCGCAAGAAGGTGCGCCAGCGCTTCGCGCAGGCCGCGGCCGCCGAGCGCGACGACGTCCGCGCCGCGATCCGGCGGGCCGGCGCCGATCACCTCGTGCTCTCCACCGCCGGTGACTGGCTGCAGGTCCTCGCCGGGCACCTGCGCCGCAACGAAGCCGCGCTGCGCGCCGGGAACCCGGGCCGCACCGCGGTCGCGAACCGGATGGGAGCGCGCAAGTGAGTTTCGCCGAACCGATCCTGCTGGCCGGCTTCATCCTCGATCCCGCTGGCGATCCTGGCCTACGGGTCGCTGCAGCGGCGGCGCCGGCGGGAATCCTCGGCGTGGGCGAACCCCGCGCTGGTCCCGAACCTCGTCGCCGCCCGGCCGGGCTGGCGCCGCCACCTCCCGCCGCTCCTGCTGCTGCTGGCGCTCGCCACGCTCGTCGTCGCGCTCGCCCGCCCGCAGCGCACCGTCGCGGCCCCGCAGCGGGCGGCGAACATCATCATGGTCACGGACATCAGCGGCTCGATGAACGCCACCGACGTCCACCCGGACCGTCTGACGGCCGCCGTGGACGCCGCCAAGACGCTGACGCAGCGCGTCCCGTCGACGTTCCGGCTCGGCCTCGTGACGTTCTCCGACTACGCCGAGCAGCGCGTCGCGCCGACGACCGACCGCGCACAGATGAAGGGCGCGCTGGATCAGCTCGTGGCCGAGGGCGGCACCGCCATGGGCGACGGCCTGGAGCGCGGCCTCGTCGCCGCCCGCTCGCCCGTCCCGGACGCGACCGGCACCGGCGTGCGCCGGCTCCCGTCGGTGATCGTGCTGCTCTCGGACGGCAAGAACACGTCCGGTTCGAGCGACCCGCTGGAGATCGCGCGCGAGGCCGGGCGCCTGCGCATCCCGATCTACGCCATCGCGCTCGGCACCCCCGCGGGCGAGGTCGAGCTGCGCGACTCGTTCGGCTTCCTGCAGCGCGTGCAGGTCCCGCCGGACACCGAGACGCTGAAGGAGATCGCCCGGCTTTCGGGTGGCCGCCAGTACGAGGCCGACGAGGCCGACAAGGTCAAGGAGATCTACGCCAACTTGGGCACGCGGCTCTCGTCGCGCTCGGAGAAGGAAGAAGTCACCGCGGCGTTCGCCGGCGGCGCGATCTTCCTGCTCATCGCCGCCGGCGGGCTTTCGCTGCGCTGGTTCGGCCGCCTGATTTAGGTCAGTCGGTGACCTAAACCGAACGTACGATCCGTGTATGTTCGGTCTCGTGGCGGAAGAACTGCACGTCGTGATGGCGGAGGTGCGGGAGCGGACGTTCGCCCTCGTCGCCCACCTCGACGAAGCTCAGCTGAACACGGCGATGGACCCGATCATGAGCCCTTTGAGCTGGGATCTCGGGCACATGGCGGCCTACGAGGACCTGTGGCTCAACCACCGCGCGGGCGGGCGGGAGCTGCTGCGGGATGACCTGGCGGCGCTCTACGACGCGTTCGAGACGCCGCGGGCGGTCCGCGGCGACCTCGAGTTCCTGCGCGGGGAGCCGCTGCTGGCGTACATGGCCGAAGTCCGTGCCCGCGCGCTGGAGGCGCCGGTGGGCGAGTTGACCGAGCTGGTGATCCGTCACGAGCTCCAGCACACGGAGACGATGCTGCAGGCGATGGCGCTCGCCGGCGTCACGCCACCGTCATTTCACGGACCGGACAACGTGGATGGTTCCGGGCTGGAGATGCTCGAGGTGGCGGAGGGCCCGTTCGAGCTCGGCGCGGACGCGCACGGCTTCGCCTACGACAACGAGCGCCCGCGCCACACCAGCTCCACCGGCCGCTACACGATCGGCCGCACGCCGATCACGAACGCGACGTGGCAGGCCTGGGCCGAGACCGGGTACGCGACGCGCGAGTTCTGGTCAGACGCCGGCTGGGCGTGGCGCACCGAGCACGGCGTGGACTCGCACCCGGGCGGAGCACCCAACGCACCCGTCATGCACGTGACCCACCACGAGGCCGAAGCGTTCGCCCGCGCCCACAAAGCGCGCCTGCCGACCGAGGCCGAGTGGGAGAAGGCCGCGCCGCAGCTCGACGCGGTCGGCGCCGTGTGGGAGTGGACGAGCAGTCACTTCACCGGGTATCCGGGTTTCACGGCGCACCCGTATAGGGAGTACTCCGAAGTGTTCTTCGGCGACCGCTATCGAGTGCTGCGTGGCGGCTCCGTCGCCACGCACCCCCGCGTCGCCTCCAACCATTTCCGCAACTGGGACCTCCCCGAACGCCGGCAGCTGTTCGCCGGAGTCAGGATCGCGCGATGAAGACGGCGTTCAAGGACATCCAGATCGTGTCGCGGCTCGGCGCGGACGAACGCACGCTCGCGTTCGACGTGCTCGACGGGCTGACGCGGCCGTTCAAGGAGATCCCGCCCAAGCACTTCTACGACACCGAGGGCTCACGCCTGTTCGAGGCGATCACGAAGCTGCCCGAGTACTACCCGACCCGCACGGAGCGGGCGATTCTCGAGGCCGAGGCCGCGAACATCGTCGAGATGACGGGGATGGCCGAGCTGGTGGAGCTGGGCAGCGGCGTGCCGACCAAGACGCTGCTGCTGCTCGACGCCATGCGCGACGCGGGGACGCTGGACCGCTACATGCCGTTCGACGTGAGCGAGGTCGTGCTGCGCGAGAGCGCGGAGATGCTCCTGGAGCGCTACCCGGGCGTGCGCGTGTTCGGCGTGGTGGGCGACTTCGAGCGCCACCTGGACGCGCTCCCGCCCGCCGAGGGCCCGCGCGTGATCGCGTTCCTGGGCGGCACCATCGGCAACTTCCCGCCCGGCTCGCGGCGCAAGTTCCTGCGCGGCCTGGCGCGGGCGCTGCGTCCCCAGGACGCGCTGCTGCTCGGCACCGACCTGGTGAAGGCACCCGCGGTGCTCGAGGCCGCCTACGACGACAGCGCCGGCGTCACGGCCGCGTTCAACCGCAACATGCTGGCCGTGATCAACCGCGAGCTGGACGCCGACTTCGACCTCGAAGCCTTCGAGCACGTCGCGTTCTACGACCGCGAGCAGCAGTGGATCGAGATGCGTCTGCGCGCGCTGCGGCCGATGGTGGTCAACGTCCGCAAGCTGGACCTCGGCGTGCACTTCGCCAATCGCGAGGAGCTGCGCACGGAGATCAGCGCGAAGTTCACGCGCGAGCGGCTGGAGGCCGACCTGGCCGCCGCCGGCCTGCGCTCACGCGCGTTCCTGACCGACCCGGAGGGCCTGTTCGCGCTCAGCGTCGCTGCGCCAGCTCGCTGATCACAGCCTGGTAGAGGAGGTCTTCTTCCTCCTCGGCCACGCGCACGAACGCCCCGCGGATCTCGAGGTCCAACGGGCTCACCCACACCGTGCCGACGGGCGCGCCCGCGAGGGCCGCCCCGACGCCGATGCACTGCTCGCCCGTGAGGCCGAGCGCGCGCATGACGAACGCCACCGAGCCGTCCTCGATGGCGACGTCATGCACCTCGCCGCCGACCTCCACCGCTGACTCGTCGCCGGCGAGCGCGTAGACCTGTACGTCGGCGCGGGCGCACGCTTCGAACGCCAGGTCATTGAGCCGTGAGGCGGGGTCGAGGATGTCCGGGTCGTAGAAGACGCAGCGCAGCACGGCCGACATGCGCCCGGAATCTAGCTCACACGTCGCCGTGATCGGGGCTACGCCCGAGCGAGCAGCGCGACGACGCGGTCCAAGCGCTCCGGCCGCGCTGCGGTGTCACCGAGCTGATGGTGGCCGACGTAGAAGGCCCAGGCGAGCCAGGCGCGGGAGTCGGCTTCGGCCGGCTCCAGGCCGAGGCCGAGGAAGATGTCGCGCAGGAGCGCGATCCGCGCCGCCATCACCCGGGCGAACACGGGCGCGACCAGCGGATCGTCGGCGGCCTTGGACAGCGTGACCTCGATCGGGAGCGCGACCGGCTCGTAGACGCGGGCGAACAGGAGCCGCAGGCGCTCGCGGGGGTCGCTCACCGCCTCCGCCAGCGGGATCAGGTCGGTCGTGTACTGCCGTTCCCACAGGGCGAGTGCGGCCTCGACCAGCTCACCGCGGTCCTTGAAGTGCCAGTAGAAGCTGCCGCGGGTGGCGCCGACGACCTTCGTCAGGCGGTCGACGGCAACGGCGGCAACGCCACCTTCGGCGATCGCGTCCAGCGCGGCCCGGGTCCAATCGTCCTTGGTTGCGATGCACCGTACAGTACTGTACGGTGAGGTCCGTACACCACTGTATGGAGGTACCGATGAGGCTTCCCGACGAGGCGCACACGTCGTATCCGTGGTTGGTCCACGCGCTGGCGCCGGACTTCGAGCTCGAGGACGTGTGGGCGCTGCCGACGCCCGGCCGCAAGGAGGACTTCCCGCGCCTGGTCGAGCAGTTCGTCACCCGCGGCGAGCCCGGCGACTTCCCGCTGCCGTTCCGCGCGCTGTTCGCGCTGCGCTGGCAGCTGGGGCGGCTGTTCGGGTGGGACAAGGCCGACGACGGGTTGGACGAGCGCTGGCCTTCGCTGCGGGAGCGGCTGCCGGCGCATCTGCGGGACGCGCCGCGCGGGCCGGACATCCGCGCGGTTCCTGGGCGTGAATCGTCGCGGCCGATCTTCCGGTCGGTGTATCTGACCGAGGACGAGTGGGTGGCCGAGATCGCCAACAAGACCGTCCACGGGCTCCTGCACATCGGCTGGGTGCCAAGTGATGACGGCCACAACGCCCAGATGGCGGTGCTCGTGAAGCCCGCCGGGCGGTTCGGACGCGCCTATCTGGCCGCGATCAAGCCGTTCCGGCTCGCGATCGTTTACCCCATGTTGCTGGATACGATCGGCAAGCAGTGGGCGCGCACGCCTAGGATCGAGGCGTGGGAGTCGTCCGTGACCACGAGCCCTGGGACGGGCTACTCGCCTCCGGCCGTGTAGACGACCGGCTCGTGCGCGAGGCGCACGAGCACGACCGGGTGGGCACGGTGGTGCCGCTGCCGGCAGGACCTGCACCCGGAGGTGCTGAAGGCGTTGGCGCGGCGCGGCGTCGACTCGCTCTGGGGCCACCAGGCCGAGGCGCTGGAGGCGGCGTTCGAGGGCCCGACGATCGTCACCACGGGCACCGCGTCCGGCAAGTCGCTGTGCTTCCAGCTCCCGACGCTGCAGACGATCGCCACCGCCCCGATGGCGCGGGCGCTGTACCTGTACCCGTCGAAGGCGCTCGCGCAGGATCAGGCGCGGGCGCTGCACGCGTTCGGGATGAAGCGCCTGCAGCCCGCGATCTACGACGGCGACACGCCGCGCGAGCACCGCGCCGAGCTGCGGCGGCGCGCCAACCTCATCCTCACCAACCCCGACATGCTGCACATCGGGATCCTGCCGAACCACGCGCAGTGGGAGCGGTTCTTCAGCGGCCTGGCCGTGGTCGTGATCGACGAGGCGCACGTGTACCGCGGCGTGTTCGGCTCGCACGTGGCGAACGTGATCCGGCGCCTGCGGCGGATCTGCGAGTTCTACGGGACGGTGCCGCGCTTCCTGCTCGCTTCGGCCACCGTCGCCAACCCCGGCGAACTGGCGCGGCGGCTGACCGGGCTCGACGAGATCCGCGTGGTGGACCGCGACGGGTCTCCGGGCACGCGCCGCACGATCGCGATGTGGAACCCGCCGATCACCGACGAGGAGACCGCGCGGCGGCGCTCCGCGTTGTCCGAGGCGGCCGACCTGCTCGTCGGGTTGGTGATCGAGGGCGCGCGGACGATCGTGTTCATGAAGTCGCGCAAGGGCGTCGAGTTGATGGCGAAGTTCGCGGACGCCGAGCTGCGCAAGCGCGGGTACCCGCAGCTGGCGGAGCGGATCGCGCCCTACCGGGCCGGCTACACGCCCGCCCAGCGGCGCGAGCTGGAGCGGCGGCTGACGAACGGCGAGCTGCTCGGCGTCGTGTCCACGGACGCGCTGGAGCTGGGGATCGACATCGGGGCGCTGGACGCCGCGATCTGCGTGACCTTCCCGGGCACCGTGGCCTCTTTGAAGCAGATGTGGGGGCGCGCGGGGCGGCGCGGGCGCGGGCTGGCGATCTATGTGGCGGGCGAGGACGCCTTGGACCAGTTCTTCTGCCGCCATCCCGACGAGTTCTTGGAGCGACCGGTCGAGGCGGCGATCCTGGACCCGCACAACGAGCAGCTGTTCGCGGCCCACCTGCTGTGCGCCGCCCACGAAGGGCCGTTGTCCTACGAGGACGAGCACATCTTCGGGCCGGAGTGGCGCGAGGCCGCGGACGTGTTGGTGGGCAACGGTGACCTGCGGCTGCGGCCGGAGGGGACGTACGTGCCGCGGCGCGCCGACGAGTACCCGGCCGGGGGCGTGTCGCTGCGCTCGGCCGGGATGGATCCCGTGTCGGTGATCGACGGCGGGACCGGCGAGGTGATCGGCAACGTCGACGCCGGGCCCGCGCCCTCGACGGTGCACCAGGGCGCGGTCTACCTGCACGGCGGGCGCACGTTCGAGGTCGCGGCGCTGCAGCTCGACGACCGGCGCGCGTTCGTGAAGCCCTTCGACGGGAACTGGTACACGCAGCCCAAGCGCGAGACGGACACGCAGATCGCGGAGGTGCTGGCGACGCGCACGGCGTTGGGCGTCCGTTTGAGCTTCGGGACCGTCGTGGTCACCGAGCAGGTGCTCGCCTACCAGCGCCGGCGCCTGAACGACCACGAGGCGATGGACCTGATCCCGCTGGATCTGCCGCAGACGTCGTTCGGCACGCAGGCGCTGTGGTACGAGCTCGAGAACGACGACGTGGGCACGCTGCACGCCGCCGAGCACTCCCAGATCGCCGTCCTGCCGCTCCTGGCGATGTGCGACCGCTGGGACATCGGCGGGCTCTCGACGAACTACCACCCGCAGACCGGCGGGCCGACGATCTTCATCTACGACGGCCATCCGGGCGGGATCGGGATCTCCCGCCGCGGCTACGAGGCGTTCGAGCGGCTGGTGGGTGACGCCTACCGGCTCGTGAGCGAGTGCCCGTGCGAGTCGGGGTGCCCGTCGTGCGTGCAGTCCCCAAGTGCGGGAACCTGAACGAGCCGCTGAGCAAGGCGGGCAGCGCCGCGCTCATGCAGGCGATGCTGCGACGGCGCTGAGGGCCGTCTACTTCGCGGCGGCCCAGGCCTGCAGCTCGGGCAGCGGGTCGATCGGCGCGGACGCCTTCGTCGCCCACCAGCCGTTGACCCAGATCTCGAAGTGCAGGTGCGGGCCGTCCGAGCCGCCGGTGTTGCCGACGTTCGCGAGCCGCTGACCCGCCGCGATCGCGGCGCCCTTGGCCACGACCGTCGAGCCGGCCTGCAGGTGCATGAAGACGTAGTGGCGACCGTCGACGCCGGCGATCACGACGTAGTAGCCCGCGCCCTTGGCCTGGTAGGCGACGTGGTAGACGCTGCCGGCGATCGGCGACACGACCGGCGTGCCCTCCGCCGCCGCGAGATCCTGGCCCTGGTGCGAATGCCCGGTGCGGGCCACGCCGAACTTCGAGCCCTCACCACCGAACGTGAACGGGCCCTGGACCGGGAAGGTCTTCGAGCCGGTCGCGGTGAGCGTGGCCGGCGGCGCGGGCGCGGGGGCGACCTTCGGCGCGACCGTGAGCGTCTGGCGGAAGTACTGCCTGGACCCGCGGACCGTCACCACGAGGCGCGCGGTGTACCGGCCTGGCGTGAGCGTGGCCGTCCACGTCGCCTTCATCGCGCCGGAGGCGTCGACGCGGCCGAGCTTGGCGCGCACGGCGGGCTTGCCGGGCGCGATCAGATCGACGCGCGTGAGCGCCTTCGGGGTCGCGTTGAACGCGAACGTGACCGCCGTTCCCTCCGTCACGGTCGACGGCGAAGCGGTGAACCCGCGCGCCGTCGGGGCGGCCGCTCCGCCGCTCTGGGCATGGGCGGCAGGCGCGGCGAACAGGGCGATGAGTACAGCGAAGACGACGATCACTGCCCCTATTTCGGCACGTGATCAATGTTTCGTAAATCCTTGCAGGAGATCCTGCGGGGTTCGCGACGGGGCGTTTGGCCCCCACCACAATTCCGACGCGCTAGCCTAAGCGACCGCGGCGAGATAGCTCAGTTGGTAGAGCACACGACTGAAAATCGTGGTGTCCCGAGTTCGAGTCTCGGTCTCGCCATCGCCGAAGGCCCTGGTAACAGGGCCTTTTCTCTGCCCTGGCGCGGATTTGGCTGGTGGCACGTTCCCGCTCGCCGCCGAGGCCGTGGCCCAATCCGTGGCCCAAACGAGGCTCACGCGACCCTCCTGACGGTGCCCTGGAGCTGGCTGCGCGCCTTGCGGACGAGCTGGTCGAAGGCGCGCCCGCCGGGTGCCGTGCCCATCGCAGACCTTGACCGTCCCGCGCAAGCGGATCGGACCGCGCGCAGTTCCCGGAGCCGCAGCTGGGTTTCGAAGGCCGGGAAATCCGGACGGCCGACGCGCTCGACCAAGCCTTGAAGCAGTCGGGCGCGGGCGCCGTCACGACGCCACCTCGCGAACCGACAAAGGTCCGTACCGACATGACCGAGCCCGCTCGGCCATCCACGAGGTAATCGCCGGCCTCCCCGAGCAACCGGGGGCGGCCCTGTCAACGGGAATTGAAAAGTGCACCACTTTCGGGAATCGAAAAGTGCTCCAGTTGGTGACCCTGAGCCGGCGCAGCCGGCGAAGCTGAGAAAGCGTGCTGCGTGCTCAGAGCGTCGTCGGCGTGGGGCGGCGCTTGGGATCGGGTTCTACCCGGCTGACATGGCCGGACGGATGACGGCTGGTGAGGCCACACTCTCGGATGGCGGCGCCTACTTCCCGGTCAGCGGTCACTGCATTCGCACCGGAATGCCGGGCAACGCGTCGGCGCCGACCGTGCGGACGAGCCAATCGATCGCGTCGTTTGCCATCCGGATGCAGCCGTGACTGCGGGCAGCTCCGAGCGGATCGAGCAGGCTGGCCCCGCCGCGGCCGTGGATGCCCACGCGCCCGTCACCGCCGTCGAACTCCTGCAGCACGTTGCTGTGGCTGGTCAGCGGAAGGATGTAGGAGCCCAGAAAGTCGGCCGCGCGCCAGCGCCAGACGCTCACGATCGAGAACAGACCCAGCGGCGACGGGGTCGCGGGCGCCCCAACGACCACGCTGAACCGGCGCAGCCGCTCACCGTCGCGGTAGACGGAGATCGACCGTGCGCGGCGCGACACGACGACCCGCCACGGCGTGGACTGCAGCAGGACGCGGTCGGCGTTGAGCCATGCCGCGGCGTCGTTGGGGCGCGAGGGGAGCCGTACCTGCAGCCAGCAGCGGCCCATGCGATCGGGTGCGGCGCGCAGCACGAGCAGCCACGTCGCGTCGCGGGGCGAGATCGAGCCACGGCTCTTGCGGTGCCGGCCCGGACCGGAATTCCAGAGTGGCGTGCGCGCCAGGAGTTCGGCCCGCCACGCCAGGCGCGCGCTCGGACTGCCCACGCTGGCGGCGGTGGCCCGCTCCGCGCCGCACTCCGGCGCAGCCAGCGCGGGCGGCGCCGCGAGCGAGAACATGGCGACGAACGCGCCGAGAACGGCGAGTCGAGGCGATCGATGCAGGCTTCGATACCGCATGCGCTCCGATTGTCTCAGAGCCACTCCAACGCAGGTTCGCGCGCTGCGGCGATGCGATCTGATCCGGCGAGCGACGGCCGTGAGGGCGGCGACGAACTGAACAGCAGTCGCGGCGAGGACGACCACTCAGCGGCGGTTTTGCGGTAGGGTTCGGCTCAGGTCACGGCTTTCCGGTCAGTTCGGCTCGGTCAGCCGCGTCAGGTCCTCACGTTAGAGGTTGTTTGACGTGCTCATTCCAGCAGCGTTTCCCGTGGAGCTCCGCGGCGTACGGCGATCGTGGGATTGCTCGCCACGTTTGTCAGCTTCGCTCTGCTTGCAGGCGGAGTCGCGGTCGCGGATACAGGTCGAAACGGGCTTTGAGGACTTCACGCTGGCGACAGTCAACGGACAGGGTGGAGGCTGGAAGAGCGCTCCCCCTGGGGCGATCCCGGCGTGTGCCAACCTCCCGAGCGAGGGAGCTTACGACCAGGAGGTTGTATCCACTGGCGGGACTCCTCTCACGTTCGGAGCGCAGTCGTTGCGTATCTCGAACGGATGTGGGAGTAGTGAGTTCTTCTACCAGACGTATTCCAAGCCGGTTACAGCTCCAGCCGGCGAGACGCAGGACAATACGGAGTTCATCGGCGAGTTCTCGTTTATCTCCAAGACGCCAGGCGCCTACCAGCCCGGACTGGTGTTGAGCGTCAGCCCCGACTCCTACGAGGGCTCGCGCATGTCCTGGGTGAGTCTGGAAGATACTGATAAGGGACGTATCAACGTCACAGTCGCCGACTACCCTGAGGGGAAAAACCCCCCCCTTTCGAGTATTACCCCGTTGCGTCGCTTCCACGTGACATTCCACACAAGATCAGGTTCTGGATCAAGGTCAACCCCGGCCCGGACGACGATCTGGTCCGAATCTTCATCGACGATGATGACGTCGGTCAGTGCTTTGCGTCGTGGGAGAACCTCTACCGCGCCCGTCCGGAGACTCACAAACCGCCGAACGTCAATACCCCGGCAACCATCAACAGCCTGCAGTTCCGCTCCGGCGCGCAGGGGCCTCGCGCCCTCTTCGACAGCGGCGGTTTCCTGATCGACAATGTGAGCATCACGACCGCTAACGGCCCTGGTCCGCCGGGTTGCGACTTGGAACTCGACAAGGACGCCGACACGCGCACGGTGACGGCTGGCGGCCACGCCCGCTTCACGATCACCGCCCGCAACCGCGGCCGTGCCAGCGCCCGCAACGTCCAGGTCTGCGATCGCATCCCGCGCCGAATGACGTTTGTGCGCGCCGACCGCAAGCTGCGTCGCGTCGGCCGCCGGCTCTGCTTCGTGATCCCGCGCCTCGGCCCCGGCCAACGCGCCAGCGTGAACCTCACGCTCGCCGTCGATGCGTCCGCACCGCAAGGCCCGATCACGAACATCTCCGACCTCACCCCCGGCGTCGCACGGCCGGGAGCCGGACCCGGAGACGCGCCGCCGCCCGCCAGCAGGGGACCTACTGGGCCCGCCAACAGCAGGGGACCTACCGGGCCCGCCCGCGAGGCTAGGAGCGCTCACGCCGGAGAGGAGGGCCAGGGCCGTCGTGAGGATCTTGGCAAGGCAGGGCGGTCGCCCGCCGAGCGTGACCGGATAGCGAACGTCGTCCCCAAACTGCATCCTCTGATCACGCGCGCCGGAGCACCGCCGGCGCGCGTCGACGAGCTCCCTCGCCGCGATCGCGAGTAAAGTCCGCGAGTCTCTGCTGGTATTTTGCTGCGCCGTCGGAGTCCCGGCTGATGCTGTGCCTTGACCAGGAGAAGCGTGACGCGCGGGTGAGCAGCTTCTCTACGAGTTCACGGCGGCCTTTGGCCAACGTCAACAGCGGGCACCGAGGGAGGTGCGGTCGCGGGGCGCGCCACCCGTAGCTATTCGCGGTCGTCGCAGCGACGCCGGGGCCTCTGTCACCGCCCGTGCCGTTCGAGCGCGCCTTCGACGTCGGTGCGCGCGCCTGCTGGCGCTCGCGGCGGGCGCGGGTCGGGCTTCATCCCGTCCAGGTGATGCGAGCGGGGGGAGCGGCGGCGACACTGGACGGCGAACCGATCAAGGAGCGGAGATGAGCGACCTCGTTGAGTATCCGCCGGGAAGCGACTTTCCCGGCGCGATCGGGCGGACGGTGCAGGAGTCGAGCCCGGCCTGGCCGCGGCCGCCCGCGCCAGGGAGGGCGCGCCCAACGTGCATCTTCTTCGTCCTCGACGACGTCGGCTACGGCCAGCTGAGCTGCTTCGGCGGCCTGGTCGACACGCCGAACATCGACCGCGTCGCCGGCTCGGGCCTGCGCTACGCCAACATGCACACGACGGCGCTGTGCTCGCCGACGCGCTCGCTGTATCCTCACCGGGCGCAACCACCACTCCAGCGGCGTGGCGGGCATCATGGAACTGGCCACCGGCTATCCCGGCTACGACGGCCGCATGCCGTTCACGAACGGCATGCTGCCCGAGATGCTCGGCCGGAGGGCTACAACACCTTCTGCCTCGGCAAGTGGCACCTGTCGCCCGCCGAGGAGAACACGCCGCCGGGCCGTACCACCGCTGGCCGCTCGGCCGCGGCTTCGAGCGCTACTACGGCTTCCTGGGCGGCGAGACCAACCAGTGGTATCCCGACCTGACGCAGGACAACCGCCGACGTGGCAGCCGAAGAGCCGCCCGAGGAGGGCTATCACCTGAGCGAGGACCTGGCCGACCAGGCGATCAAGATGATCCTCGACGCGCACGTCAACGCGCCCGAGAAGCCGTTCTTCATGTACTACGCCCCCGGCGCCGCCCACGCGCCGCACCATGTGCCGAAGGAGTGGGCGGACGGTACGCGGGCAAGTTCGACGCCGGCTGGGACGCGTACCGCGAGACGGTCTTCGCGCGCCAGCAGGAGATCGGGCTGCTCGCCCGCGACGCCCAGCTGCCGGCGCGCGACCCCGACGTGCCGGAGTGGGAGTCGCTCCCGGCCGACCAGCGGCGGCTGTACGCGCGCATGATGGAGGTCTTCGCCGGGTTCCTCTCGCACGCCGACCATCACTTCGGGCGCATCCTGGACACGCTGGAGCAGATCGGCGAGCTCGACAACACGCTGATCATGGTCATCTCCGACAACGGCGCCTCGGCCGAGGGCGGCGTCACCGGCTCGTTCAACGAGATGCGGTTCTTCAACATGGTGCCCGAGAGCCTGGAAGAAAGCCTGGCGCACATCGACGAGCTCGGCGGCCCGTCGCGTACAACCACTACGCCTGGGGCTGGACCTGGGCGGGCAACACGCCGTTCCGGCGCTGGAAGCGCGAGACCTACCGCGGCGGCTCGACCGACCCGTTCATCCTCGCCTGGCCGGCCGGGATGGCGGCCCGCGGCGAGATCCGCACGCAGTACGCCCACGCGATCGACATGGTGCCGACCGTGCTCGACGCGCTCGGGATCGCGGCACCCGAGGCGATCCGCGGCGTGACGCAGTCGCCGCTGGAGGGCGTCAGCTTCGCGCACACCTTCGACGACGCGCCGACGCGCCGACCAAGCACATGACGCAGTACTTCGAGATGTTCGGCCACCGCGCGATCTACCACGACGGCTGGCGCGCGGTCTGCCCGTGGCCGGCGGCCGAACTTCACCGAGGCGGCCAAGCCGGGCGCCGGTTCGGCGACGCCGATCACGCCGGAGGTCCTCGACGAGCTGGACCGCAGCGGGTGGGAGCTGTACCACATCGCCGACGACCCGACCGAGCGCGCAATGTCGCGGCCGAGCACCCGGAGAAACTGCGCGAACTGATCGCGCGCTGGTGGGCGGAGGCGGGCAAGTACAAGGTGCTGCCGCTCGACGGCAGCGCGCAGGCGCGCCTGGCGACCGTGCGGCCGCAGACCGCCAAGCCGCGCACCCGCTACGTCTACTACCCCGGCGGCTCGGTCGTCCCGGCGTTCGCCGCGCCGCTGATCTTCAACCGCCCGTACTCGATCGAGGCCGACGTCGAGATCCCGGCGGGCGGTGCCGAGGGCGTGCTGGTCGCCCAGGGCGGCGACGCCGGCGGCTAACGTTCTACGTCAAGGACGAGCGGCTGCGCTTCGCCCACAACTACGTCGGCCTGGATCACTTCGAGGTCAGGGCGGCGACGGAGGCTGGGCGAGGGCCGCCACACGCTGCGCTTCGAGTTCGAGCCGACCGGCGCGCCGGACATCCGCAACGGCAAGGGCGTCCCCGGCCGCGTCCAGCTCTACGTCGACGGCACGCTCGTCGGCGCGACCGAGTTCCCGCACACCACGCCGCTGATCTTCGAGCTCGAAGGGCTGAGCTGCGGCTACGACTTCGGCGCCCCGGCTCGGAGGTCTATGAGGCGCCGTTCGCGTTCACCGGCACGATCCACCAGGTGGTGGTCGACGTCTCCGGCGAGCTGATCGCCGACGACGAGGCCGAGATGCGGGTCCTGATGGCGCGGCAGTAGCGAGGCGACGGCGTGGGATCGCGGTACCCCGAGGGGAACCGCTACAGCATGCGCGCGAGGTCGCACCCGGCGAGGACGACGCCCTGATCCTGGCCGTCACCGTCTGCGTCGACCAGATGAGCCGCGGGCTGAGGCGATGGCCGCACGACAGCAACAGCGGCTCGGGCGCAAGCCGCAGCGTCGTGTTGGCCTGCGCGCGGGCGTGCACGAGCGCGGCCGGGCGCGTCACCCAGCAGGTAGCCTGACCGGGTCAGGGCCACCACCGTCACCGGGCCGACAGCGCCGCCCCGTCCAAGGGATGGTGTGGGTGCCCGGCGGCACGTTCACGATGTGGGCTCAGAGGACTTCTATCCCGAGGAGCGCCCGCTCCGCGAGGTCGAGATCGACGGCCCGCGGGCTGACGCGCACCCCGTCACAGTGGCCGAGTTCCGCCGCTTCGTGAAAGCCACCGGCTACACCACGATGGCCGAGCGAGCGCCGGACGCGGCCCAGTACCCCGACGCCGACCCCGCGTTGCTGGTTCCCGGCTCGCTCGTGTTCCGACCGGCCGCCGGCCCCGTCGACCTCTCCGACCACCGCAACTGGTGGACCTACCTCCCCGGCGCGTGCTGGCACAGCCCCGAAGGCCCCGGCTCCGACGTCTACACGCGCGCTCGCCACCCAGTTGTCCACATCACCACCCAGGACGCGCGCGAGTACGCCAAATGGGCGGGCAAGGCGCTTCCGACCGAAGCCGAGTGGGAACGGGCCGCACGCGGCGGCCTCGAGAACGCAACGTTCGCCTGGGGTGACGAGCATTTCCCCGCAGGGCGAGCGATGGCCAACACCTGGCAAGGCCAGTTCCCGTGGCAGAACCTGATGACCGATGGCTTCGCGGGCACTTCGCCCGTGGGTAGTTTCCCGCCTACCGGCTACGGCCTGAGCGACATCACCGGCAATGTGTGGGAGTGGACGGCCGACCTCTTCGACGCCGATCCGTCCGAGGCTCCGTGCTGCGGGCCGCCGCCGGCCGACGCCATCGAGCGTCGCGTCATCAAGGGCGGCTCCCATCTGTGCGCGCCCAACTACTGCCTGCGCTACCGGCCTGCGGCGCGTCAGGGCGAAACGATTGACACCTCGACCAGTCACATCGGCTTCCGCTGCATGATCCGGCCCCAATAGCGTGAAGAGGGATCGGTCCTCGCTTGAGGCTCGGTCCGGCGGTGCGCGCGACCCCTGATCATCCGCATCGGACGATGCACGCCTGCGGTGCGGGCATAACCTCGTGCTCGATGAGGGAATTGCGGACTGGGCGAGGCGGGTGAGCCGTGCCTGAGGGCCTTTCAGCGGCTGAGGTCGGCAAGGAGATCGCCGCGCACAAGAAGCACAGCGAGACGGCGAGGCATGACCACGACCGGCACGTTGCCCTGACTGTCGATCGTCGAAGCCCTGCTGCTGTCATCTTCGTGGCCGTCCTCGCCGCCGATTCCGGCTACGCGGC
>CAVRTQ010000029.1:0-44091 GCA_963724195.1 uncultured Solirubrobacteraceae bacterium
GACGCGCATTGGGTTGTTCATCCCATCGGCCATCTGTCTGTCGGCCTTTAGCACCATAAGAAAAGAGACTCGATGCCCTGGTTGATCGACGCCATGAACGTGATCGGCTCCCGCCCGGATGGCTGGTGGCGGGACCGCGAGGGTGCGATGCGGCGCCTCGTCGACGAGATCCGCGGGTGGGCGGACGACGAGGTAACCGTGGTACTCGACTCGGGGCCCGAGGACTTGACCGGCACGGTCGGCCACGTGACCGTCATCCGCGCGCGGCGGCGCGGGCGCGACGCGGCCGACGACGAGATCGCGGCGCCTCGCCGGTCCGGGCGACCGCGTCGTCACGTCCGACGCGACGCTCGCGGCCCGCGTGCGCGAGCGGGGCGCGACGGTCGAAGGCGCGGGCACGTTCCGGCGTCGGCTAGATTCCTCGCGGTGAGTGACGAAGGGCTGCGCGCCGCCGTCGAGAAGATGCGCGAGGAGGGCGTGGCGGACGCCGCCATCAACGCCTTCGAGCACTACTACCGCCAGCTCGAGGCGGGCGAGACGGGGCTGATGCCCGAGGACTCGATCGAGCCGGTCACCGACCTCCCCGCACCTCGATGACCTCCCGTCCGACCCCGACGCCGAGCGCGAGGCGCTGAGCAAGGCGATCGTGCTGCGCCTGAACGGCGGGCTGGGCACGAGCATGGGCCTCACGGGCGCGAAGTCGCTGCTCGAGGCCAAGGACGGGCTGAGCTTCCTGGACATCATCGCCCGCCAGGTGCTGGCGCTGCGCGCGGAGCACGATGCGGAGCTCCCGCTCGTGCTGATGGATTCGTTCTCCACCCGCGAGGACTCGCTGGCGGCGCTCGCCGAGCACGCGGACCTGGACGTCGGGCTCCCGCTCGACTTCATCCAGAACAAAGAGCCCAAGCTCCTGGTCGAGGACCTGACGCCCGCCGCGTGGCCGGACAACCCGTCGCTCGAGTGGTGCCCGCCCGGCCACGGTGACCTCTACACGGCGCTCGTGACCTCAGGGATGCTCGCGGAACTGCTCGAGCGCGGCTTCGAGTACGCCTTCGTCGCCAACTCCGACAACCTCGGCGCGGTGCTCGAGCCGCGCATCCTCGCCTGGCTGCGCGCGAACGAGATCCCGTTCCTGATGGAGGTCACCGAGCGCACGGAGGCCGACCGCAAGGGTGGTCACCTGGCTCGCCGGCGCAAGGACGACCGGCTCGTCCTGCGCGAGACGGCGCAGACGCCGGACGAGGACCTCAAGGCGCTGCAGGACCTGGGCAAGCACCGCTACGCGAACACGAACAACCTGTGGGTCAGCCTGCGCGCGCTGGACGCGGCGATGCGCGAGCGCGACGGCGTGCTCGGCCTGCCGATGATCCGCAACCAGAAGACCGTCGATCCCGGCGACAAGTCCTCGCCGGCGGTGTTCCAGATCGAGACCGCGATGGGCGCGGCGATCGAGGTGTTCGACGGCGCCCGCGCGCTGGTCGTCCCGCGCACCCGCTTCGCGCCGGTCAAGACGACGGACGACCTGCTCGCGCTGCGCAGCGACGCCTACCGGCTGACGGACGACTCACGCGTGGAGCTCGTGCGCGACAGCGTCCCGATCGTCACGCTGGACCCCGACCACTACAAGCTCATGCGCGACTTCGACGCGCGGTTCCCGAAGGGCCCGGTGTCTCTGAAGGAGGCCGACCGCTTCGAGGTCGAGGGCGACGTGACGTTCGGCGCGGACGTCGTCGCCCGCGGCTCGGTGAAGGTCGAAGGCCCGGCGACGATCGCCGACGGCACGGTCCTCACGGGCTGACGAGCTGCAGCACCCCGTCGTCGCGGCCGGTGACCAGCACCGCGCCGCGATGGACGGCCACGCTGTAGGGCGTCGCCGGAGTCGGGAACGTCTTCACGACGCGCCCGCCCTCGATCTGCAGCAGCTGGTTGCGATCGCTGAGCGTGACCCAGAGCCGCTCACCGTCGACCGCGATCCCGTACGGCTGGCCGCCGGTCTCGATGCGCTGCTCGAAGCGCAGCCGCGGGCGCGTGGAGAAGACGCTGATGCCGCCGCCGCGCGTGTCGGCGACGTACAGGCGGCCCTGCTCGTCGGCCACCACGTGCGAGGGCCCGTAGCCGACGTTCTGCGTGCTCAGCCGCTCGAGCGTCCGGCGGTCGTAGGTCTCGACGACGTTCGCGCGCACGGACACGACCGCGACGACGTCCCCGGTCACGACGACGCCGCCCGGCTGCTCGGCCACCTTGACCGTGCGCGTCAGCCGGCCGTCCTCGAGCACCGAGAGCGAGGCCGCGAACTCGTCGCCGACGAAGATCCGCCCGTCGGCGTCGGCGGCCGCGTCGTGCGGGTGCGCGCCGGTGTCGGTGAGCCGCAGCTCGCCGTCCGGTGAGACCTCGGCGAGCTGGTTGGCCTCCTCGAGCGGGACCAGGAACCGGGTGCCGGAGAACGAGACGTGCCGCGCGGGCGCGGGCAACTCGACGACCTCCCGCGGCGCGCCGGTCACGGCGTCGACGAGCGCCAGTCCGGCGTCGGTGGCGATGGCCGCGACGCCGCTCGACGGGTCCACCGCGATCCCCTCGGCACCCGCCCCGACCCGCACCACACGCCCGGCCGGCTGCTCGCCCGCGGGCGCGCCGGGCTCTTGCGCGACCGGCGGAAACGGCAACTTCGGCCTGCGGGGGCGGAGCGCTCCGCGCTTCGCCGCAGCCGGCGAGGGCGAGGACGATCAGGCTCGTCGCGCCAAGGCGACGACGAGCGCGAGGACCAACACGGTGATCACGGCAATCGAAAGCCACTGACCCATAAGTGCGTGACCCTACGCCTCGACGGATCACCATGGTGCTGGTCGAGGGTTTAGTTACGCGCCGAGTTCGGCCCGCAGGGCGGCGAACTCCTCGCGCAGCGCGCTCAGCTCCGTGCGCAGCGCGAGCACCTCGCCCTCGAGCTTGTCCAGGCGCTCGTCGCGCCGCGGTGGCGGCGGGACGACCGCGGCGGCCACGGCCGGCATCTCCGCGCCCGCGGGCACGTCGGCCGGGTCCAGGTCGTCCGACATGTTGTGCTTGAAGCGCTCCTCCTTCTGGCCCGGGCGGCGGGCCAGCTCGGAGACGAAGCCCTTGTCGATCAGGCCCGTGAGGCAGTCCTGCAGCCCTTCGATGCCGTCGAAGGCCTGCATGCGCTCCGTGCGCTGCTTGAGCTCTCCGGGCGTCTGCTCGCCGCGCAGGAACAGCACGGCCATGATCGCCTGCTCGGCGGCGTCGAGCGGCAGCGCCTCGTCGAGCAGATGGCGGTACTTGGCCGCCCGGCTGGTGTGGCCGGTGGTGAGGCGGGAGTAGCGGCGACGACCGAGCTTCTGCAGCGCGCCGCGCAGCATCTCCTCGTCGTAGGAGACGATCGGGTTGCGGTTCGTCGTCTGGTTGCAGGCGTTGCGCAGCGCGTTGAGGCTGAGCGGGTACTGGTCCGGCGTCGTGCGCTGCTTCTCGATCAGGCAGCCGAGGACGCGAACTTCCACGGGGTCGAGATCACGGTCCATCTAGCGGATCATCATGCCCGAGATCGCCCGGCTGATGACGAGACGTTGGATCTCGCTCGTGCCCTCGAAGATCGTGTAGATCTTCGCGTCGCGGTGCATGCGCTCCACCGGGAACTCGCGCGTGTAGCCGTTGCCGCCCAGGATCTGGATCGCCCGCTCGGTGGCCCACACGGCCACCTCGCTCGCCTTGAGCTTGCTCATCGAGCCCTCGGCGTGCTCGAACTTGCGGCCCGTCCGGCCCATCCACGCCGCCCGCCAGACGAGCAGCCGCGCGGCGTCGATCTCCATCGCCATGTCCGCCAGCGCGAACGCGATCGCCTGGTTCTCGATGATCGGCTTGCCGAACTGCTTGCGGTCCTGCGCGTACTGGAGCGAGTACTCGTAGGCGGCGCGGGCGATGCCGATGGCCTGGGCGCCGACGGTCGGCCGGGTGGCCTCGAACGTCTGCATCGCGGCCTGCTTCTTGGAGGCCGTGCCCTCGCGCGCGCGGGCGAGGCGCTCGTCGAGCTTCTCCTTGCCGCCGAGCAGGCAGCGGCCGGGGACGCGGCAGTCGTCGAGGAAGACGTCGGCGGTGTGGGAGGCGCGCAGGCCGTGCTTTTTGACCTTCGTGCCCTTCGGTCAGCCCGGGCGTGCCGGGCGGGATGATGAAGCCGGCCTGGCCGCGGCTGCCCAGCTCGGGCTCGACCGAGGCGATGATCACGTGCACGTTGGCGATGCCGCCGTTGGTCGCCCACGCCTTCTGGCCGTTGAGCACCCACTCGTCCTTCGCCTCGTCGTAGCGCGCACGGGTGCGCAGGGACGACACGTCGCGAGCCCGCATCCGGCTCGGAGACGCAGAACGACGCGACCTGCGGGTCATCCGGCGTGCCGTAGCACTGCGGCACCCACTCGCCGAACTGCTCGCCCGTGCCGGTGGAGAAGATCGCCGCGACCGCGAGCGTCGTGCCCATGATCGACATGCCGATGCCCGCGTCGCCCCAGAAGAGCTCCTCGTTGACGATCGGGAGCAGCAGCCCGGTCTCGTCGGCGTAGAACTGCGCGAGCGCCTCGAACGAGTACAGGCCGATCTTCGCCGCCTCCTGGATCAGCGGCCACGGCGTCTCCTCGCGCTCGTCCCACTCGGCCGCCGCGGGGCGCACGACGTTCGCGGCGAACCCGTGCACCCACTCGCGCACGTCGCGCTGATCGTCGTTGAGCTCGAGCGAGAACGCGCCCTGGCCGAGCTGCTCCGTGACTGCTTCCATGCTGCGGAGCCTATGGAAGTCGTGGTGAAGCCGTTGTGGGCGTCCGAGCCACCGCGCTCGGTCGGGCCGGGGAGCCTGCTGCGGGTGGAGCGCGGGATCGCCCGGCGGGCGATGGTCATCGACGGCGAGGTGCTGCTCGCCGAGGCCGCCTGGCGCGACGACGTCGTCCACCTGCGCGGAGACGAGCGGGCGGTCGAGCGGCTGCGGTTCATGCTCGCCCTGGACGACGACCTCGCGCCGTTTCACCGCGCGTTCCGCGGCGACCCGCTGCTCGGCCGGGTGCATGCGCGGACGCCCGAAGCTGCGCGTGCTGCGCGTGCCCGACCCGTTCGAGGCGCTGGCCTGGGGCGTGATGTTCCAGCTCATCGACACCGCGAAGGCCGGGCAGATCGCGTGGGCGTTCACCCGGGCGCACGGGAGCCGGCACGAGAGCGGGCTGTGGGCCGCCCCGCCGCGCGCCGCGTTCGAGAACCAGGCGGCGCTGGAGGCCGCGGGCCTCGCGCCCACGCAGGCCCGCACGCTCGCCCGCGTCGCGCGGGTGGGGGTTGAGCGTGCGGCGACGGTGCGCGGGATCGGGGAGTGGACGCTCGCGCAGCTGCAGCTCTTCGGCGCAGGGCCGCTACGACGTGGCGTTGGCGAAGGACGTCGGCATCCGCAACGCCTACGCGCGCATGGTCGGCGCGCGCACCGGCAGCGTGCCCGAGGACGAGTTCCGGGAGGTGCTCGACCGCTACGCGCCGTGGCAGGGGCTGGCGGCGATGTACATGGTCGCCGTGGGGTGGCGCAGCGGCGCGCGGTATGAATCAGGGCATGCCCTTCGACGCCCGTGAAGACCGATACGACGCCATGCCCTACCGCCGCTGCGGTCGGAGCGGCATCAAGCTGCCCGCGATCAGCCTCGGGCTGTGGAACCGCTTCGGCGATGACACGCCGCTGCAGAACCAACGCGCGATCATCCGCCGCGCGTTCGATCTGGGCATCACCCACATCGACCTCGCCAACAACTACGGCCCGCCGTACGGCTCCGCCGAGCTGAACTTCGGGCGCATCCTGCGCGAGGACCTGCGCCCCTACCGCGACGAGCTGATCATCTCGACCAAGGCCGGCTACGACATGTGGCCCGGCCCGTACGGCGAGTGGGGCTCGCGCAAGTACCTGCTCTCGAGCCTGGACCAGTCGCTGGAGCGGATGGGGCTCGAGTACGTCGACATCTTCTACTCGCACCGCTACGACCCGGACACGCCGCTGGAGGAGACGATCGGCGCGCTGGACACCGCCGTGCGCTCCGGCCGTGCGCTGTACGCCGGCATCTCGTCCTACTCGCCCGAGCGCACGCGTGAGGCGCACGCGATCGCCCGCTCGCTCGGCACGCCGCTGCTGATCCACCAGCCGTCGTACTCGATGATCAACCGCTGGATCGAGCCCGAGCTGGTCGACACCTGCGGTGAGCTCGGGATGGGCATCATCGCCTTCTCGCCGCTCGCGCAGGGCATGCTCACCGACCGCTACCTCGAGGGCATCCCCGCCGACTCCCGCGCGGCGAAGGACTTCTACCTCAAGAAGGACTTCATCTCCGAGGACAACATGCAGCGCATCCACGCGCTCAACGACCTCGCGGCCACGCGCGGGCAGAAGCTCGCGCAGATGGCGCTGGCGTGGGTGTTGCGTGACGAGCGCGTGACGTCCGCCCTGATCGGCGCGTCGTCGGTCGAGCAGCTCGAGACGAACGTCGCTGCGCTCGACAACCTCGCGTTCTCCGACGAGGAGCTGGCCCAGATCGACCAGCACGCGGGCGAGGCCGGCATCAACATCTGGGAGGAGTCGAGCTCCTCGTGAAACGCCGGGAGCTGCTCACGCAGTTCGTGCCGAGCTCGCCGTTCGTGCGGCTGCTCGGCATCGAGCTGGCGGACGTCGGCACCGACCGCGCGGTCGTGCGGCTCCCGTTCCGCGAGGACCTCGTCACGATCGCCGACGTCGTCCACGGCGGCGCGCTGGCGTCGCTGATCGACATGGCGGCGGTGTCGGCCGCGTGGGCGGACGACGCCGAACCGTCGTCGATGGAGGGCGCTACGGTTTCTCTCGACGTGTCCTACGTGGCCGCAGCCCGCGGGCAGGACCTCACCGCCGTGGGGGTCGTGAGCAAGCGCGGGCGCAACCTCGTGTTCGTGGACGTGCGCGTGACCGAGCCGGACGAGCGGCTCGTCGCGACCGGCTCCGCGGTGGTGGCGCTCGGCTCGTGACCGTGCTGGGCAAGCTGGCGGCCACGGAGCTCTCCGCGCTCACGCGCGGGATCGGCGACGTGCACCTCGCGATCTCCGGCCGGGTGTTCCGGACGCTCGGCCCGTCGGCCGCCCCGGTGCGCATCTGGCACGACACGGTCGCGCGTGGCACCTACGCGGCCGTCAGTGGCGGGCTGCGCTCCACCGCGCTGCTCCCGCTGGAGGCGTCGCCGGCCGTGCTGGGCGCGCTGAACGGGCTGATCGGCGACGAGCTGCACGCGGCCGAGAGCCCGCTGGCGATCGAGATGAGCGCGGCGAAGGTGTCCGAGCCGCGCCTGCCGAACGTCCTCGTCTGGGTCCACGGGCTCGGCGAGACCGAGCACGTCTGGGGCTATCAGGACCTGCCCGGCTGGACCTCGGTGCACGTCCGCTACAACACGGGCCGCGCGATCGCCGACAACGGCGCCGAGCTCGGGGCGCTGATCGAGGGCCTGGACTGGCCGGTGGAGCGGATCGCGCTCGTGGGCCATTCGATGGGCGGGCTCGTGGCGCGCAGCGCCTGCGCCCGCGGTGGTGCGTGGACCGCGCGGGTGACCCACACGATCTCGCTCGGCACGCCGCACGACGGCGCGCCGCTGGCCCAGGCCGTGCACGGGCTGGAGGCGATGCTGCGGGTCGCGCCGGAGACGCGGCCGTTCGCACGGTTCCTGGGCCGGCGGTCCGCCGGCATCCGCGACCTGCGGCGCGGAATCCGCGACCCGTTGCTCGAGACCGCGCGCCACGGCTTCGTCGCGGCCACGATCACGCGCAATGCCCGCCATCCGGCCGGCCGCGTGTTCGGCGACTGGCTCGTGCTCTCGGCCAGCGCCTCCGGCGAGGGGGACCTGCTCGCGCTGGGCGGGACCCATCACCTCGCGCTGCTCAACCACCCCGAGGTGAACGCGCAGCTCAAAGAGTGGCTTTCTGTCGCTACGTAGACCAAAGTAAGCCCACATCGGCCTCGCTTTCACGTAACCTTCGGCACAACGTGTCCTGAGGGGTTCCGCCGTGATGGTGTGCGCCACTGTCGTGCTGCCAGCGGGCACGTACAGCAAGACACTCAACCTTCGCGCTCTCGACGACAACCCCGTAAGAGAGAGCCGCGAAGCGGCCGGGGCGGGTGGCAGGCCCGCCCCGGCCGGGGCGATCTCGGCGAGTGTCGAGCCCCGAGCGCGCCTGGCTCCCGCCTGAACGACGCAGGGCCGCCCCGGAGGACGGCCCTGGATCGATCGATGCGGAGGCGGCCCCGAAGGACCGCCCCTCATTACGTCACTGCGTTACGGCGTCGTGGGCGACCGACCGCTTCTACGTCGATCGCCGACGGTGCCGTCGAGGTGACCGAGCGCGGCCGCTTCCGCCGCGTCGAGGAGATCGGCGACTGCTTCGGTGAGATCGCGCTCCTGCGCGCCACCCCGCGCACCGCGACGGTCGTCGCCCGGACCGACGTCGACCTGCTCGCGCTGGAGCGGGACGAGTTCCTGGCCGCGATCACCGGCGACCGCCGCGCCCTGGCCGCGGGCCACGAGCTCGCCGACGCGCGCCTGGCTCCCGCCTGAACGACGCAGGGCCGCCCCGGAGGACGGCCCTGGATCGGTGCGGGGCGGTCCCGGAGGACCGCCCCGCGCGCACTACGTGGCTACGGCGTGGTCGGCGAGAGCGTGAACGTCAGCGTCTTGCCGTACGCGCCCGTGACCAGCTGCTCGTTGGCCGCGATCGACTGCTTGAAGCCGATCGTCACCGACTTGCCGCTGAACGGGCCGGTCCACTTCGCCAGCGTCGTCCGGGGCGGGTCGCCCGACGACCGGCTTGTACTCGCCGCCATCGGCGTTCACCTGCACCGGCGAAGCCAGCGCGGCGGAGCCGTTGACGAGGCGGCCGGTGGCCGTCGTGCTCTTGTCGTAGACCGTCAACACGGCCGCCGCGGCGGTCGAGGTGGCGGTGGCGGACAGGCTCGCCGTGTAGTCGCGGGCGACGCCCGGGACGAACACGCCGAGGTTCGCGGAGCCGGTGATGTCGAGCGCCATGGTGCCTGGCACCAAGCCGCCGACGCCGACCGTCTCCTCGTTGTCGTTGTTGGGCTGGACGGCGACCTGCAGCAGCTTCTCGGTCTTGCCGCCCTTGCCGTCAGTGACCGTCACCTTGGCGTACCAGACGCCCGGTGTGGTGTACGCGTGGATCGCGGTCGCGGTGTTGGCCTTGGCCCCGTCGCCGAAGTCCCACTCGTAGGTGAGCGTGTCGCCGTCGGGATCGGTGGCCGTGGCCTTGAACTCGATCGGGTCGCCCGTTGAGACGTCACCCGCGGGAGTCCGGAACGCTTCCACCACCGGCGGGCGGTTGCCGCCCTGCTTGCCGCAGTCGGCGTCAGCCTGCACGCCGGCCGCGATCTCGAGGCCGCTCAGCAGGTGCGCCAGGAACGGCGCCTCGCTGAACGACGCCTGCGGTGTGGCCCATGCCCGTGTACCACGAGCGGCCACCCTCGTAGCGCTGGCACCACGAGATCGGATGGTCGTCATCCGTCGTGTTGCCGTCGTCCTCGCCGTAGGTCGACTCGTCGACCGTCGAGCAGCACGTGGACGTCGCCGCGCGGGCTGTAGTCCGTGCCGCCGCCACCGACCACCGGGTTCACCGGCGACTGGTAGTTGTACCACTCGTCCACACGGCTCCACGGGTTCGGGAGGCCCTGCGTCGAGTCGTGATCCGGGTCGTCGATCCGCACCGTCGCGGTCGGCGTGCCGGCCGGATGGTTGCGGAAGTACGCGCCCACCAGCTGGCCGTAGAACGACCACTCGTACTCGGTGTCGGCCGCGGCGTGGACACCCACGTAACCGCCGCCACCGCGGATGTAGTTCTCGAACGCCGTCTGCTGCGCGGCGTTGAGCGGGTCACCCGTGGTCGACATGAACACGACCGCGTCGTAGTGCGCGAGCGCGGCGGCGTTGAACACGCCCGCGTCCTCGGTGGCGTCGACCTGGAAGTCGTTCGCCTCACCGAGCGTACCGGATCGCCGCGATGCCGGCCGGCGATCGAGTCGTGGCGGAAGCCCGTCGTCTTGGAGAACACGAGCACCCGGAAGCGCGCCTCCGGATCGTCGGCGCCGAACACGGTGACCGTCACCGTGCGCGTGCGCGTCGTCCTCACCGTCGGACACGGTCACCTCGGCCTCGTACGTGCCGGCCGTGGTGTAGGTGTACGTCGGGTCCTCGGACGTCGAGTCCTCGTCGCCGTCGCCGTCGAAGTCCCACGCGTAGGTCAGCGTCGTCGTCGTCCTCGTCAGAGGCGGTCGACGTCGAACTGCGACGCTCAGCGGGGCGAAGCCGGACGTCGGCGTCGCCGATACGGACTCGATGGTCGGCGGCTCGTTCTCGTCCGTCGGCGGGCAGCCCGTGCTGTCGCCGTCGACCGAGAAGTACTCGAACGTGACCGTGTCGTTCTCCTGCAGCACGCCCTGCGTGTACAGGCCGAACTTCGGCGCGGCCATCGCGTTGGTCACGGTGCCGGAGAAGTTCTGCCACTCCCCGGTCTCCGTGAACTTGTACTGGCCCGTGTAGGTGTTGCCGGACTTGGACAGCTTGAGCCAGATCGGCCCGGCTGCCTGCGCGGCGGTCACCTGCGGGTCGGTCGGGATCGCCGCTCACCGTGCCGCCGACCTCGGAGCGCAGCTCCAGGCGGTTGACGCGGAGCTGTTCCCGTCGTCGGAGATCGCGTTGATCTTGACGTAGTTGTTGTCGTCGCCGTAGGCGAGGATGCCGCCCTGCGAGTACCCACCGTTCAGCGCGTTGGTGAGCTTGGTCTCGAGGACCCAGTCCGCGCCGGCGTGGTCGGCCGCCTGCAGGAGCAGCGGGCCACCGCCCGTGCCGGCCTGGTAGATCTCGCCGAGCGGTCGTGGTGACCGTCAGCGCACCGTTGCCGACCGCGTACTTGGCCGGGTTGTCCTTCTGGATGGCGTTCCAGCGGTCCGCGTCCAGCGACGTGCCGTCGAACGGGTCGCCCGGGCCGTCGCACTGCTCGCAGTTGCTCGGGTCCGGACCGTTGAGGGTGAAGTAGTCGAACGACACCTTGTCGCCGACCGCGATGTCCTGCGGGCTGAAGCCGAACAGACCGAAGTCCGGCTGGGTCATCGGGTTCGTCACCGGGCTGTTCGGCGTCGCCGTCCAGGCGATGCCGTCGAACGAGTACTCGCCCTTGTAGGTGTTGCCGGTCTTGGTCAGACGCAGCCAGAACGGGCCGTTCGCCTGAGCGGCGGTGACGGTCGCGTTGGACTGCGGCTCCTGGATGACGCCGGCGATCTCCGAGCGGAGCTCGATCCGGTTCACCTTCGGCTGGTCGACGTCGGTGATGGCGTCGAGCTTGATGTAGTTGTCGCCGTCCTTGTAGGCGAGCAGGCCGCCCTGGGCGTAGCCACCGTCGTGCGTGTAGCTGTTGATCTTGGTTTCGATCACCCAGTCCTCGCCGGCGTGCGACGCGTCCTGGAGAAGGAAATTGTTGGGCGGCGGCGTGGTGTCGCCGGTGTAGATGTCGCCCTTGCTCAGCGTGTAGTTGAGCTCACCGCCGGCCAGCGAGTACTCGGCGGGCGTGTCACGCACGATGGCGTTCCAGCGCGTCTTGTCGAGCGTGGCACCGTCGAACTCGTCGTCGTAGCTCGGGCCGGACGGCGTACCGCCGCCACCGCCGCCGCCGCCGACCGCGTCACCGGTGAGGGTGAAGGAGTCGAAGGCCGCGACCGGGTTGCCCGTGCCCTCGTTGGAGAACGCGAACAGGCCGATCTTGGCGTCCGCCGGCAGCACCGCCGGACGTCCGACCAGCGGTCCACGTGGTCCCGTCGGTCGAGTAGTGGCCGACCACGTTCGTCCCGTCGGACGTCAGCCGGAGCCAGAAGTCGTCCGGGAAGGTCGCCGGGATGTTCGCGGTCGAGTCCGCCGCTTCGTTGCGCGCGACGGCGTTGACCTCGTTGATGAACTCGAACTTCTCGTCGCCGGCCGCGCTGTGCGCGATGCGGCCGAACTTCGTGAAGTTGTCGTCGTTGCCGTAGACCATGATCCCGGCCTGGTGGTACTGGGCGGTGCCCTCGAAGTTGATCTTCGTGATGGCTTGCCAAGCACCGTCAGGCGCGTCGCGGACGATCAGGTCCTGAGCGTCGTTGCGGGTCTGGTAGATGTCGCCCGGGCGAGCCGGGATCTGCAGGGTGCCGCTGCCGACGACCGCGGCCTGGGTCGGGCGAACCCGCGACCAGGCAGCACCGAGCTCGGTGCCGTCGAAGTTGTCGACGATGCCTTCGGAGCCGCCGCCACCCGAGCCGTCCGGGTCGAAGCGGATCCAGTCGAAGCGCGCGACCGGAACGGTCGGAGCCTCGGCGGACAGTGCCGCCGGGCCGATCTTCGCGTCGGTGAACGTCGCCAGCGAGACCGGGCGGCCGACGGGCGTGAACGTGGTGCCGTTGTACGAGTACGCGGCGGTCAGGTTCTGACCGTCGGAGATGATCCGCACGTAGTAGTCCAGCGGGCTGTCGGCGGGGATGCCGCCGAGCTTGTCCGCCGCCTCGTTGCGCGGGGTGCCGTTGACCTCGGTGATGAACTCGAAGTCCCGGCCGGTGCCGGCGTAGATCATGTGGATCGGACGCCCAGTTGTCGTCGCCCGCCCACACGCGCAGACCGGCCTGGTGGTAGTTCTCGGAGAGCGCGCTCGCCGAGATCTTGGCCGTGGCCGTCCACTCGCCGTCAGGCGCGTCCTGGACGACGACGTTCTTCGCCGTCGTGCCGAGGCGCGTACATCGAGCCGGGTGCGATCGGCAGGTTCAGTGCGCCGCCGGACACGCTGAGCGGGTTCGCGGCGTCAGGCCGGTCCACCGTCCACTTCGGGTCGAGCGTCGCGCCGTCGAACTCGTCCGAGCGGACCGGGCCCGTCGGGCAGTTGTCGAGCGGCCGCGTCACGCGGATCTCGACCGTGTCCGAGGACTTGCCGCCGGACGCGTCGGTCACCGTCACCGTCGCCGTGTAGTTGCCCGGCGCGGTGTAGGTGTAGTTCGGCGCCTTCTGCGTCGACGTGTCGGTGGTCGTGCCGGGGACACCGAAGTCCCAGGCGTAGGTCATGGCCTCGCCCTCGGCGTCCGTCGCCTCCGCGTTGAACGCGACGTTGAGCGGAGCCTCGCCGCTGATCGGCTCAGCGACGGCGTTGACCTCCGGCGGGGCCGTGACGGCCGCGCCCTTGCCGGTGAACTTGAACCAGTTCAGGTTCAGCAGCGAGCCCGTGGCCGTCGGGTGACGGAACACGACGAACAGGCGGTGCGTGCCCTGCGGGATCGTGGTCGGCAGGTTCAGCGTGACGTCCTGCCACGTCTGCCAGCCGCCGGTCGGCGCGATGAGCGGGGTCTCCGCGACGAGCGGGCCGTCCGCCGCGTCGTAGCGCAGCTGGATGATGCCGCCCGCGCCGGCCGAGGCCACGCGGAACGTCACCTTCGAGAGGTCCTCGAGGTTGTACGGGTTGAACGAGATCCAGTCGCCGTCCTCGATGAACGCGGCCGCGTTGCCGCCGCCGACGTCCGTGGAGGCCTCGTTGGTCACGCCCGGGTCACCGGTGCCGCGACCGTCGGCCGTGCGGCCCGTGGTCAGCCAGTACTCGGCCTGCTTGAGCTTGGGCTGCAGGATCGCCTCGGCGGTGCCGGTGACCGGCGCCGCGGGGCCGTTGCCCGCGTCCGTGTAGCTGGCCGTGAGGACCGTGAACACGTTCGCGTCGATGCCGTGGCCGTCCGCGCCGGTGATCGTGAAGGTCCCCTCGCAGCCGGACAGGGTCTGCAGCTCGTGCGCGTGCGTGTCGTGGCCGAGCTTGACCTCGATGCGGATGTTGGCGCAGTTGACGGTGCCGCCGTCCGGATCGACCGCCGAGACCTTGTACGGGACCTTGTCGCCGAAGTCGGCGATCTTGCCGTTCTCGGGCAGCTCGATCGTCACGATCGGCCGCTGGTTGCCGACGACCACGCGGACCGTGTCCACCGCCGAGGCGCCGGACTCGTCCGTCACCGTCAGCGTCGCGTCGTAGGTGCCGGCCGCCGTGTAGGTGTGCGACGGGTTGGGCTGCGTGGACGTCGGCGTACCGTCACCGAAGTTCCACAGGTAGGTGATGTTGGTGCCGTCCGGATCGTTGGAGCCGGCGGACGAGAACTGCACCGTCGTGCCGACCGGGACAGCGTCGTTGTTCACCGCCGCGTTGGCGATCGGTGTGCGTGCGCCGCTGATGTAGTCGACGCGGTAGACGCCCGAGTCCGCGTTGTTCTCCGCGAAGCCCTGGCCCCACTCGACGACGTACAGCGAGCCGTCAGGACCGAACTCCATGTCCATCGGGCTGATGTAGCCCGTGCTGCGCGCCCAGGTGGACACGCCGGTCACGAGGCCCTGGTCTGTTGAGGTCCGCGGTGCGGATCCAGTCGTTGTTCCACTCGCCGATGAACCACTGGCCGTCGTAGAAGCGCGGGAACTTGGTGTCGGAGTCCGACGCCTCGTCGAAGTAGTACCGCGCGCCGCCCATCGGGGCGCCGCCCGTGCCGAGGTCCGGGAACCGGGTGTCGGTCTCGGAGTAGCCCATCCACATCGACGCGGGGATCGCCGCCGGGAGGTTCGTCAGGCCCGTGTTGTTGGGCGAGTCGTTGACCGGCGCGGAGCAGTTGTAGGCGCCGTTGACTCGTGCCGGCGCCGGCGTCGGACGTGTAGGTGATGTCCTGGTAGGGGACGTTCTCACGGATGCAGTAGGGCCAGCCGTAGAAGCCGGGCTGCTTGACCACGTTCCACTCGACCGAGCCCTGCGGGCCGCGGGCGGGGTTCGTGGAGCCGGCGTCCGGGCCGTAGTCGCCCATCAGGATCCAGCCGGTCTTCTTGTCGTAGTTGATCCGGAACGGGTTCCGGAAGCCCATCGCGTAGATCTCGGGCAGGGTCTGCGCCGTGCCCACGGGGAACATGTTGCCCTGGGGGATCGTGTACGTCGTTCCGACGCCCGGAACGCCGGTGGCGTTCGGGATCGGCCGGATGCGCAGGATCTTGCCGTTCGGGTCGTTCGTGTTCGCCGACGTGCGCTGGGCGTCCCAGATCTGGCGGCCGGGCCGCTCGTCGGTGGGGTTGAAGCCGTGCGCGAACGGGTTGGTGTTGTCGCCCGTGGAGATGTAGAGATCGCCGTTGGCGCCCCACTCGAGCGAGCCGCCGGTGTGGCAGCACTCCTGGCGCTGGTGCTGCCAGGTGTAGATGATCTGCTCCTGGCCGAGCGTGTTGCCGGTCAGCGTGAAGCGCGAGACGCGGTTCTGGCCGCTGGCGTCCGGGAGCGCCGAGTAGGCCAGGTAGATGTGGCCCGTGGTGTCGAAGTTCTCCGCGAGCTGGATGCCGAGCAGGCCGTTCTCGTGGCTGAGCGTGACCGGCACCGTGCCGACCGTCGTCGTCGCGCGCGTGGTCGGGTTCCACATCTGGACACGACCGTCGAGCTCGATGTAGAACGCACGCCCGTCATTGGCGATGTCGATCTCCATCGGGGCGTTCGTGTCGTTGTTGATGGTGATCTTCTCGAAGTCCGCAGCCGTCGGCGGGGTGGTGCGCGCGGGGCCGCAGTCGCCGGCGACGCCGGCCGCGGTGCGCAGACCGCCGAGCAGGTGCTGACGGAACTGGGCGTCGGTGAACGAGGCCTGGGTGTGGCCCATCGCCGTGTACCAGGAGATGCCGCCGTCGAAGTTCGAGCACCACGCGACCGGGTGGTCGTCGTCGATCGTGTTGCCGTCCTGCTCGTCGTAGGTCGACTCGTCGACCGTGGCGAGGACCTTCACCTGGCGAGCGCGCGGGCTGTAGTCGGCGACCGTGGTGTTGCCGTTGACCGCGGGGGTCACCGGGTGCTGGAAGTTGTACCACTCGTCCGTCCGCGTCCAGCGGGTCGGAAGGCCGGCCGTGGAGGGCTCGTCGCCGTCCTCGATGTCGACCGCCGCCGTGGGCGTTCCGGGCGGGTGGTTGCGGAAGTAGCCGCCGACGAGCTCGCCGAACCACGGCCAGCTGTACTCGGTGTCGGACGCGGCGTGGACGCCGGCGAAACCGCCGCCGGCCTTGATGTAGCCCTCGAACGCCGTCTGCTGGGCGTCGTTGAGGATCTCGCCGGTCGTCGACATGAAGACGACGACGTCGAACGTCGCGAGGTTGGCCGCGGTGAATGCGGTCGGGTCCTCGGTGGCGACGACCGTCGAAGCCGTTCGCCGTGCCGAGCGCCTGGATCGCCGCGATGCCCTGCGGGATCGAGTCGTGGCGGAAGCCGCCGGTCCGCGAGTACACGAGCACGCGCTCGAGCTTCGGGGCCTCGACGGTGACCGAGCCGGTCATGCCGGCGTGGATGTCACACAAGAAGTTGTAGGTGCCGGGCGCGGTGAACGTCCGGTTGATCGGGGCGCCGTTCGGCGCGCGAGACTCATTGATCGGCTGCGCCCAGTTCGTGCCCTGCGATTTGACCGTATGGGCCACGAGGGCCTGGTCGAACTCCCAACGAACCGTGTCCCCGACCTCAACGGTGACGTTCGCTGGTTGGAATACCGAAGCCGGTGTATCGACCGAGTCGATGACCACCGTCTTTGCTGCTTGGGCCGGTGCGGCTGTCATCCCTAGTGCGATGGCAGCGACGACCGCGAGCAGCGCGTACAACATCCTGCGCATTAACGGCTCTCCTCCGTTGGACTTTCCACTCTCCGTGAGCCAAGGACTTATTTCAAATGCGCGGAAATAAGTCCAGTGGCTTCGGTAAAAGTTGCGAGAACATTCGAATTCAGCCGTCGGAAGCTCGACCTTTGATGAGGAATTCGACGCCGTCAAGTAGGCGCGTCTAGGCCGAACACGAACGCGTGCTCGGGGGCGTATGCCGCATTGTGTACTTCGCCGGCGGCGGTTCCGACTCGAGTCGCGACCGGAAATCGACCAGGTTCGATCACCCGGTCCAGCACCGGCGCGCGAGCGGCCCACCACTGCTCGTCGGTGATGCCGGAGCGTTGCTCGGCCTGCGCCGCCTCCAGTGCCCGGCGAGCCGCCGACTCCGTGTGCGCATTGAGCAGCGTGAGCGCGGAATCCATCTCGACGTCGGTGAGCCCGATGCCGTCCAGCGCGGTCAACTCGTGGTCGTAACGAGCGATCGTGTTCGGGCCCAGGACGGGGCGCAGCGGCGTGACCTCCAGCAGCCACGGGTGGCGGTGGAAGCGGTCCCAGTTCTCACGCGCCACATGTTCCAGGCGCGCACGCCACGGTGCGTCGGCGTCATATGGAGCTGACGGTTCGATCGCGGCGTCGAGCATCAGATCCAGCAGCTCCGGCTTGCCCGGGACGTAGGTGTAGAGCGACATCGTCCCGACCTTCAGTTGCTCCGCCACCTTGCGCATCGAAAGCGCCCCAAGGCCCTCCGCATCGGCGAGCGCGATGGCCGCACTGACGATCTGATCGAGGTCGAGCCTTTGCTTGGGCCCGCGCTTGGGAGGGGTGTGGACTCTCCACAACAGCTCGAGGCTGCGCACGGGGTCACCGCTGCCGCTGAATTCCGTCACATGAAACTCCGTATGTTGTACGATACTCCGTATGGCGTACGGAGAGAAGCTGGTCGTCGAAGTTGAAGGCCTTCGCAAAACCTACGGGGAGACGGTCGCGTTGGCCGGGCTCGATCTGGCCGTGGCGGGCGGAACGGTGTTCGGGCTGCTCGGGCCCAACGGGGCGGGGAAGACGACCGCGGTGAGCGTGTTGACGACGCTCGTGCGTGCCGACGGGGGCCGAGCGATGGTCGCCGGGGCGGACGTGGCCACGAATCCCGGCGCCGTGCGCGAGCGGATCGGGCTCGTCGGCCAGCACGCCGCGATCGACGAGGTGCTCAGCGGGCGGCAGAACCTCGTGCTGTTCGGGCGGCTGATGCACCTGGGCGCTTCGCGCGCGCGGGCGCGCGCCGACGAGCTGCTGGCGCGGTTCGGGCTCATGGACGCCGCCGACCGGCCCGCCGGCGAGTACTCGGGCGGGATGCGGCGGCGGCTCGACCTGGCCGCCGGACTCATCCGCTCTCCCGCGGTGCTCTTCCTGGATGAGCCGACGACCGGGCTGGACCCGCGCTCGCGTAGCGAAGTGTGGGACGCGGTGCGAGCGCTGGCCCTGGACGGGACGACGGTGGTGCTGACGACCCAGTACCTCGAGGAGGCCGACCGGCTCGCGGACCGGATCGCCGTCGTCGACGGCGGGCGGGTGGTGGCCGAGGGGTCGCCGGCGGAGCTCAAGGACGCGTTGGCCGCGGGCGACTGGATCGAGGTCACCGTGCGCGAGGCGGACGATCTGGCGGCGGCCGCGGCACTGCTCGCGCGGGTGTCTGACGCTGAGCCCGAGGTGGACGAGTTGAAGTTGCTCGTCAGCGCCCCCGTGCGCGACCGGATGGGTGCGCTGGCCGCGGTGATCGGCGAGCTGGACGCGGAGGACGTCGCCCTGCGACGGCCCACGCTGGACGAGGTCTTCCTGGAGCTGACCAGATGAGCGTGCGCTGGGCCGTGGCCGACACCTGGACGCTGACCGGGCGAGCGCTCGCCCACTGGGCGCGACAGCCGTTCGTGGCGGGAGTCGCCGTGCTGTTCCCGGTGCTGATCCTGCTGATGTTCGCCTACCTGCTGCGCGGCGGCTACGGCGCCGACTACCCGGAGCTCCTGGTTCCCGGCGTGCTCGCGCTGGCCACGGTGTTCGGCCTGGAGACCACGATGACCGCGGTGGTCACGGACGCCCAGCGCGGCATCACCGCCCGCTTCCGCTCACTGCCCATGTCCGGCGCCGCCGTGGTCGGCGGGCGCGCGGTCGCCGACCTGCTGCACTCGCTCGTCGGCCTCACCGTGCTGATGCTGTGCGGCTGGGCGATCGGGTGGCGCGTGCACACCGACGTGGTCGATTTTGGTGCCGCCGTCGGCCTGCTGGTGCTCCTGCGCTTCGCCCTGATCTGGATGGGCATCTACCTCGGGCTCGTCGCGGGACGCCCCGAGTCCGTCGCCGCCGTGCAGATCCTCGTCTGGCCGCTCGGGTTCCTGTCGAACGCCTTCACCGACCCCGCTTCGATGCCGGGCTGGCTCGGTGCGATCGCCGAATGGAACCCGCTGTCGGCGACCGCCGCGGCCGTGCGCGAGTTGTTCGGGAACCCGGGGTGGGGTGGTGACTCGTGGGCCGCGACACACGCGATCGAATTGGCCGTGGCCTGGCCGGTGGTGCTGACCGCGGTGTTCTTTCCGTTGGCCGTGGCGCGGTATCGAGCGCGCTAACGGCGAGCACACCGCGGGCACGCGTCAAGCAACTCGCGCTTCGCGGCGAGCCGCTTGACCCGCCGCGGCCGGCGTGCTGATTGCGGGTGAGGCGGGTGCCCCGCACTGCGTGAACGCCTTGGCGTTCACGTCTTGCCACGCCGAAGGACGGTCCACGCCACGCGAGCGTTCACGAACTCGCGATAAACGCGAGTTAGGTATCGCTCGCGTGCCCGGGTGGCGCGTTGCCGCTCGCTCGCCACGCGAGACGCGACTTGGTCAACCGCTGGTTGACCAAGTCGCGTTCGCGTGGCACGCGGCTCGTTCGAACGCACACGCCCGCGCCCGGGCGCACCCGGTGCAACCGGCTCACCCGCACAAGAGCGCGCCGGCCGCGCGGGTCAAGCGCGCACGCGAAGCGCGATGCTTGACGCGCGCCCGACGGTGTGCTCCCGACCGGCACGCCCCGCGAGCCACGCCGCCACACTGTCCCCGTGAACCGGTTCCGTGGATGTCTGCTCGGGCTGGCGGTCGGGGACGCCGTCGGCACCACCGTCGAGTTCTCGCCGCCCGGGAGCTTCCCGCCCGTGACCGACATGGTCGGCGGCGGGCCGTTCTCGCTGCCCGTGGGCGCGTGGACGGACGACACGTCGATGGCGTTGTGCCTGGCGGAGAGCGTGCTGGAGAGCAACGGGTTCGATCCGGTGGACCAGCTCGAGCGGTACGTCATGTGGTGGCGCAAGGGGCACTGGTCCTCCACGGGCAAGTGCTTCGACATCGGGCGGGCGACGCGGCTCGCGCTGCAGCAGTTCCGCAAGACGGGCGAGCCGTTCCCGGGCGACGCGGCGCCGGATGCGGCCGGCAACGGGCCGATCATGAAGCTCGCGCCGATCCCGATGGCCTGGGCGCACGACCTCGAAGCCGCCATCCGCCACGCGGGCGAGAGCGCGCGCACGACGCACGGCGCGCCAGAGGCGATCGACGCCACGCGGCACTTCGCGCGGCTGCTCGTGGAGGCGCTCAACGGGGCGCCGAAGCAGGACGTGCTGCGCCGCCGCGACGAGCCCGGCCTGGACCCGAAGGTCGCGGCCGTCGCCGCCGGCTCGTTCCTGGACAAGACGCCGCCGGAGATCCGGGGCAACGGCTACATCGTGCTCGCGCTGGAGGCGGCGCTGTGGGCGGTCGCGTCGACCGACGACTTCGAGGCGTGCACCCTCGCCGCGGTCAACCTCGGCGACGACGCGGACACCACCGCGGCGATCGCGGGCCAGCTCGCGGGCGCGCTGTACGGGGTCGAGGGCATTCCGGCCCGCTGGCGCGAGCGCATCCTCATGCGCGAGCAGATCCTCGACTTCGCCGACCGCCTCGAAGCCTTCCGCGGTTAACCTCGCTGGCCGTGATCCGGACCGCGCACACCTCGCAGCTCGACAACGCGACCCTCCGCGCCGCCCGCACGATGCTCGAGGACGCGTTCGACGGCGAGCTCACGGCGCAGGACTGGGACAACTGCCTCGGCGGCATCCACCTGCTGGCGTGGGAAGGCGACGCGCTCGTCGGCCACGCGTCGGTCATCCAGCGCCGGCTCGTGCACGACGGGCGCGCGCTGCGGGCGGGCTACGTCGAGGGGGTCGGGGTGCGCGCGGACCAGCGCCGCAAGGGCGTCGCGAGCGCGCTGATGGGCGACGCCGAGGAGATCATCCGGCGCGCCTACGACTGCGGCGCGCTCGGCTCCAGCGACGACGGGCTGCCGTTCTACACCGGCCGCGGGTGGCAGCCGTGGCGGGGGACGCTGCAGATCCTCACCCCGGACGGCATCGAGGACACGACCGAAGAGGAACGCGGCTGGATCCTGGTCTTCGGCGGCGAGCTCGACCTCGACGGCACGCTCCTGTGCGCGGACTTCCGCGACGGCGACGTCTGGTGACGGCCGCGTATGTCGTCCTCTCGCACCAGCATCCCGAGCAGGTGCTGCGGCTCGCGCGCACCCTGCGGCGCGGGAGCCCTGAAAGCACGATCGTGCTCCACCACGACGACCGCCGCACCCGCGTGGACGAGGCGGCGCTGCGCGCGCTGAACGTCACGCGGGTCCTGCCGCCGAGCCCCGTCAGCTGGGGCGGGCCCACGCAGCTCGACGCGTTCCTGCGCAGTCTGCAAAGCGCGCTCCGCGCCGACTTCGACTGGCTCACCGTCCTCTCGGGGCAGGACTACCCGATCCGCCCACTGGCCGAGATCGAGCGGGCTGGCGCGAGAGCGGCGTCGACGGCTTCGTCGAGTGCCTGCCGGTCGAGCCGCCGCCGTGGTCGCGCGCGGGCGCCGACGAGTTCGCGCGCCGCTACTTCTACCGCTACCGCCAGGTCCGCCCGCCGGGGCGCGCGCTGCGCCGCGATCGTCGCCGCCGCGCGGCCGCTGCTCGCGCTGCGCGAGATGCCCTGGGGCACGCTGCTCGGCGTCCGCCACCGCGGCCCCGGCGTGCCGGTCCGGCGCGGCGCGGACTGGCTCACGCTCTCACGGCGGGCCGTGGAGGTCGTGACGCGAGGAGAGCTCGTGGGCCACTACCGGCGGACGGTCCTGCCGACCGAGTCGCTCCCCCACACCGCGCTGCACGCCGCCGGGCTGCCGCTGAGCGGCGACACGCGCCGCTACACCTCATGGGCGCCCGGCGCCGCGCATCCCGCGCTGCTCGGCTCCGACGACCTCGACGCCATCCTCGCCTCGGGCGCGGACTTCGCGCGCAAGTTCGCCCCCGATGACCCGGTCCTGGACGAGCTCGACCGCGTGGTGTTCGCGTGAAGGCGCTCGCGCAGCGGCTGCTCAAAGCGCGCGGCTACTCGATCTACCGCGACGTCCCGCGCGACCTCGCGAACCCGCTCGGCGTCGAGCACGCCGCGCACGCCGCACTCCTGCGCGCGGTCTTGCAACGTGCGCGGGTGAACTGCGTGCTGGACGTCGGCGCGCACCGCGGCGGGTTCCGCGACCAGCTCCGGGCGGCCGGGTACGGCGGCGAGATCGTGTCCTTCGAGCCGGTCGCCGCGTCCTTCGCCGCGCTGGAGCAGCGGGCCCAAGACTGACCCCGCGTGGCGCGTGCACCGGCTGGCCCTCGGCCGCGAGGACGGCGTCGCGCAACTGAACGTCGCGCGCGAGGCGAACTTCACGTCGTTCCTGGAGCCCAACGAGTTCTCCGTCGAGCGCTTCGGCGGGAGCGCGGTGGACCGCCAGGAGGAGGTGCCAGGTCAAGCGTCTCGATGGACTCGACCTCGTCGGTCCCGACGCGCGCGTGCTGCTCAAGACCGACACGCAGGGCTGGGACCTGGAGGTCATCGAGGGCGCCGCGGGCTGCCTCGACCGCGTCGTCGCCCTGCAGGTCGAGCTGTCCGTGCGCCCGATCTACGAGGGCTCGACCGACTGGCTGACGACGCTGGCGCGGCTGCGCGAGCTCGGGTTCCGGCCCGCGCAGCTCACGAGCGTGGGGCGCGACGACGGGCTCGGCCTGCTCGAGCTCGACTGCCTACTCGTCCGGGAGGACGCGGGGTAGGCCGAAGCGCGCGATCACGCTCGTGTCGTGGAACGCCGTGATCGCGCTCACCCGCTCGCCGTCGAGCGTGAGGACGATGATCCCGACGGCGTGCGCGATCCGGCGGTCGCGCAGGTACAGGCCGAACGCGGGCTGGCCGTTCGCGCGCGTCGGGACGAGCCGGAAGCGCCGCAGGTCGCCGCGGGCGGGCACGGTGGACAGGAACCGCCCGATCGCCTCCGGGCCCTGGTACTCGAGCGGCGCCGGCGGCATCGTCAGCCACGCGTCGTCGGTGAGGAGCGTGACGATGGTGTCGACGTCGCCGGCCTGGAACGCGTCGGCGAAGCGGGTGACGATCGCGCGTTCGGTGGCCGAGCGCGGGGCGGGCGCACGGTCGGCCGCGGGAACCCGCTCCTCGAGCGACGCTCGCGCCCGTTGCAGGCCGCTGTTGACGGCGGCGGGCGTCGTCTCGAGCATGTCCGCGACCTCCGCGGCGCGGAACCCCAGCACGTCCTTGAGGACGAGCGCGGCGCGCTGCGTGGGCGGGAGGTGCTGGAGGCCGGTCACGAACGCGAGCCCGACCGCCTCCCGCGTCTCGTACTGCTCGTCCGGGAGCGGCTGCAGCCACAGGACCTCGCCCACGCGCGTGGGCTCGGGCGGGTTCTCGGGCAGCTCGACCTCGTCCGGCCGGCGCGAGGCGTCGCGCAGCGCGTTCAGGCAGCGGTTCGTCGCGATCCGGTACAGCCAGGTGCGCAGGGAGGCGCGGCCTTCGAAGCCGTCCAGCCCGCGCCAGGCGGCCAGGAACGTCTCCTGCACGAGGTCCTCGGCGTCCTGGACGGAGCCGAGCATCCGGTAGCAGTGGACCTCGAGCTCGCGGCGCAGCGGCTCGGTCTCGGCGCGGAAGGCGGCTTCGGCGGTCGCGTACATGTGCAGCTACGGACACCAGCGGCGGCCGAAACTCATCGGCCGATCGCGCGCGGGCCCGGTGTCTACCCCTCGCATGAGACGAGATTCGAGATGGGTGCTGGCGCTCGCGTCGGCCGCCTCCCTGATGGTCGCGCTGGACACGCTCGTCGTGTCGACCGCGCTGAGCACGATCCGCGTCGAGCTCGACGCCTCCCTCGCCGCCCTCGAATGGACGGTCAACGCCTACAACCTCAGCTTCGCCGTGCTGCTGATGACGGGCGCGGCGTTGGGCGATCGCTTCGGCCGCCGGCGCGGGTTCACGGCCGGGCTGGCGATCTTCGTGGCCGGCTCGGCGGCCTGCGCGCTGGCGCCTTCAGTGGAGTGGTTGATCGCGGCGCGGGCCGTGCAAGGCGCGGGCGCGGCGCTGGTCATGCCGCTCGGGATGGCGCTGGTGAGCTCCGCCTTCGCGCCGGAGCGGCGCGGCCAGGCGCTCGGGATCTACTTCGGCGTGACCGGGCTCGCCGTGGCCAGCGGCCCGGTGGTCGGTGGTGCGATCACCGAAGGCCTGGCGTGGCAGTGGATCTTCTGGATCAACGTGCCGCTGGGGCTCGTGCTGCTGCCGTTGATCTCGCGCCGGATCGCCGAGTCGCGCGGGCCGGACGGGACGCTCGACCTGGTCGGTCTGCTGCTCGTGGGACTCGCGGGGTTCGGCGTCGTGTGGGGGCTCGTGCGCGGGAACCTCGCGGGGTGGTCCTCGGCCGAGGTGATCGCCGCGTTCGCCGCGGGCGTGGGCTGCGCGGCGCTGTTCGTGGCGTGGGAGCGGCGCGTGGCGGACCCGATGCTGCCGCTGCGGTTCTTCCGCTCGCGCGCGTTCGCGGCCGGCAACGCGGGCGTGTTCTTCGCCGTGGCCTCGCTGTTCGGCGCGGTGTTCTTCCTCGCCCAGTTCCTGCAGACCGGCCTCGGCTACGGGCCGCTCGGCACCGGCGTGCGGCTCTTGCCGTGGACGCTGACGCTGTTCTTCGTCGCCCCGCTCGCGGGGGCGCTGGTCGACCGGTACGGCGAGCGGCCGTTCATGGTCGGCGGGCTGCTGCTGCAGGGGATCGGCATGGGCTGGATCGCGCTGATCGCCGCGCCCGACATGGCGTACGCGTCGATGATCGCGCCGCTGGTCATCGCGGGCTGCGGCGTCTCGATGACGTTCCCGGCCGGGCAGAACTCGGTCGTCGGCGCGGTGCCGCCGGAGGCGGTGGGCAAGGCCGCGGGGGCGAACTCGATGCTGCGCGAGCTGGGTGGCGTGTTCGGGATCGCGCTGCTCGTCGCGGTGTTCGCCGGCAACGGCGGCTACGAGTCGCCGGCCGCGTTCGTGGACGGCGTCGCACCCGCGTTGGCGGTCACCGCCGGGCTCTCGTTCGTGGGCGCGGTGGTCGGGCTCGCGCTACCCGGCGTCCAGCATGAGCTGCGTCCACGCGACGTCGTGCCAGGTGTCGAACTTGAAGCCGACGCGCCGGTAGGTACCGACGAGCTCGAACCCCAGCGCGCGGTGTAGGCCGACGCTGCCGTCGTTGGGGAGCGTCATCCCGGCGATCGCGCTCGTGAAGCCCTGCTCGCGCAGCAGCGGGAGCAGGACGGCGTACAGGGCGCGGCCGCCGCCGCGCCGCTCGAAGCCCTGCTGCAGGTAGACGCTCGTCTCGCACGCGAAGCGGTAGGCGGCGCGCGGGTGGAACGTCCCGGCGTACGCGTAGCCGACGACGCTCCCCCCGTCCTCGAGCACGAGCCACGCGTGCGCAGCGGCGATCCGGCGGGCCATCTCCTCCGTGTCCGGAGGCTCGAGCTCGAACGAGACCGCGCTGTCGGTCACGTAGGGCGCGTAGATGGCCGCGCAAGCCGCGGCGTCTTCGGGGGTTGCGGGCCGAACGTCCATGTGTCCGATAGTAGCGATACTGTCCACTATCGTGTCAGTTGATCTCACCACCTCGATTGCCGAGACGGTGCGCGCCGCGCGCGAGGCGGAGGGCCTGTCGGCGAACGCGCTGGCGGAGCGCTCGGGCGTGTCCCGGGCGATGATCGCGAAGGTCGAGCGGGCCGAGGCGCAGCCCACCGCGGCGCTGCTGGGGCGGTTGTCCGCGGCGCTCGGTCTGACGTTGTCCGAGCTCGTCGCGCGGGCGGAGCAGTCCGACCGGCGGCTCGTGCGGGCGGCCGAGCAGCCGACGTGGACCGACCCCGAGACGGGCTACCGCCGGCGCGCGCTCTCCCCCGTGCCCGGCGGGCTGCTGGAGCTGGTGGAGGTCGAGCTGCCGGACGGCGCGGAGATCGCGTACCCGGCCGACGCCTACGCGTTCATCCACCAGCAGATCTGGATGCTCGACGGGTCGCTCACGATCCTCGAAGCGGACCTGCGTCACGAACTGGAGCGGGGAGATTGCCTCGAGTTCGGCGCCCCCTCCGCGCGGACGTTCATCGCCCGCACCGCCTGCCGCTATCTCGTCGCGATCACGCGCCGCGCTTAGCGCAGTCAATGCACAGGACGACGTCGGGCATCGCGCGCAGCCGTTTCTCGGCGATCGGCTGCCCGCAGTTGTCGCAGCTGCCGTACGTGCCCTCGTCCAGCTTGGCGAGGGCCCGTTCGGTGCGTTCGAGGCCGGTCTCCAGCGACGTGCCGACCCCGATCTCGTTGAAGCGGCTCACGGCTTCGATGGTCCCGTCGCCGATCCGCTTGCCGAAGCCCTGCGAGGCGCCGCGCTCCGGGCGCTTGGCGAGCGTGGCCACGCGCGCCCGGGTGTCTTCGCGGCGCGCTTCGAGCGTTGCGCGGACTTCGTCGAGGTCCATCTCCTGAAGCTACCCCTTCGGCGGCTGGTACAGCTGCAGGTCGTTGCCGTCGGGGTCCTTGAACGTCACGATCCGGCCCCACGGCTGGTCGGCGATGCCGTCCGGGAACTCCACCCCGGCGCCCTTCAGGCGCTCCACCTCGGCCTCGATGTCGGACTCGGGCTGGAACGCGATCGCCGCCCCGCCGTCCCCGGCCGGCGACTCGCTGCTGTTGAGGCCGATCTTCAGCCCGTTCGCGTCCATCTCGCTCCAGTCCGCCGTCGTGCTCGGTCACGTCCAGGCCGAGCGTGTCGCCATAGAACGCGACGGAACGGGACATGTCGGTCACGGGCAGCCACACGGCTGCAACGCCCTTGATCATCGGAACCTCCCTAGGTCGATTGCTCGAACCGGCTACGGCCGTGCGACGCGTCGCAGACGACCTCCCGGTTTGAACACCGACAGTGAGGTTGCACTGAGCAACAGCGCCACCGCCACGCCTCCGCGGCGACGAGGAACCACGCGGCCCTTCGAACGCCACGCGAGCGTTCACGAAGTTCCCGCACAGGGAACTAAGCGCACACTCGCGCGCCACGCGAGGTGCGAGTTCGGACCGTTATACGGTCCGAAGGCAACGCTCGCGTGGCGGAGTGGCGCGTTGCCGCTCGCCCGCCACACCAGCGTTCACGAACTCGGCAAAACCGCGAGTCAGGCATCGCTCGCGTGCCCGAGTGGCGCGTTGCCGCTCGCGGACAGGGGTATCGCACCTGGGCGTCCGGCACGGCAGCTCACGTTGGGCATCCCCGCGGACGGGCCCGAGCGCACACGCCCGCGCCGGGGCGCGCCGGCCCCTGCCGGCCTGACCCGCACCAGAGCGCGCCGGCCGCGGCGGGTCAAGTCATTTGCATGCGAAGCGCAAATGACTTGACGCGACGCCCGCCGGTGTGCTCGCCGTTCACGCGGTTCGTAGGCTGCGAACGATGCTCCGCCCGGCCACCCCCGAGGACCTCGAGGCCCTGATCGACCTCGCGCAACGCCCCGAGATCGCGCGCACGCTCGCGACCAACGCCGTCGACAGCCTGCGGGACGACACCGGCGAGCTCCTCGCCATCGAACACGACAAACAGCTCGCCGGTGGTGTCCGCTGGACCCTCGTCAACCGCCGGAGCCGGATCGCGGACATCCGCACGCTGATGATCGACCCGGCCCACAGCGGGCACGGCCTGGCCACGCGCGTCGTCCGGGAGCTCTCGCGACGGCTGATCGTCGACCACGGCATCCACCGCATCGAGGCCGAGACGTACGGCTTCAACGAAGCCGCCAAGCGCGTGTTCCTCCGCGCCGGATTCACGCAGGAGGGCGTGCGCAGAGCCGCGTACGACCGCCATGGCGGCTGGCAGGACGGGCACGCTTCGGCCTGCTCTCACACGAGCTACACCGACGTGTGAGCGATCTGCGCGGGTGCTGTGAGCGCCCCCGTCGATGCTCCACGACATGGACTACGCCATCGAAGCCGAAGGACTGCGCAAGCGCTTCGGAGACACGCAGGCGCTCGCCGGGGTCGACCTGGCAGCGCGTCGCGGCACGGTGCTCGGCGTGCTCGGCCCCAACGGGGCGGGCAAGACGACGGCCGTCCGCATCCTCGCCACCCTCACCAAAGCCGACGAGGGCAGTGCCCGCATCAACGGGTACGACGTCGCCCGCGACGCCAAGCAGGTGCGCGAGACGATCGGCCTGACGGGCCAGTACGCGTCCGTGGACGAGCTGCTCACGGGCGAGCAGAACCTGACGATGATCGGCCAGCTGCTGAACCTCAGCGGCAAGCAGGCCAAGGCCCGCGCGAAGGAGCTGCTCGCCTGGTTCGACCTCACCGAGGCCGCCAAGCGCCCCGCGAAGACGTACTCCGGGGGCATGCGCCGCCGCCTGGATCTCGCGGCCAGCCTCGTCGGCCGCCCGTCCGTGATCTTCCTGGACGAGCCGACGACCGGCCTCGATCCGAGCAAGCGCGAGGACATGTGGAGCGTCGTCCGGTCGCTCGTCGACGACGGCTCGACCGTCCTGCTGACCACGCAGTACCTCGAAGAGGCCGACGCGCTCGCCGACGAGATCACGGTGATCGACAAGGGCAGCGTGATCGCGCACGACACCCCGGACGGGCTCAAGCGCGTCGTCGGCGGTCAGCGGCTCACGGTCCGCCCGGCCGACCCCAGCCGCCTCGAAGAGACCTCGACGATCATCGGCACCCTCGCCGGCGCCCCCGCCGAGCAGACGCACCGCGGCGTGGTCTCGGTCCCCGTCACGGGCGACGAGGTGCTCGGCGACGCCGTCTACCGCCTCAACGAGGCCGGGATCGCCGTCACGGAACTCTCCCTGCACCTCCCCAGCCTCGACGAGGTCTTCTTCACCCTCACCGGCCGCACCGACCAGACGGCCGAGACCCTCCAGGAGGTGCTCGCATGAGTGCGCTCGCGCTCCCCCGGCACAGCCTCGTGCTGGCCAAACGCAACCTGATCGGGGTGCTGCGCAACCCCGAGGCGCTGCTGGACGTGACGATCCAGCCCATCATCTTCATCGCGCTGTTCACCTACATCTTCGGCGGCGCGATCGCCGACGGCTCCCAGCAGGACTACCTGCAGTTCCTGCTCCCGGGCGTGCTCGCGCAGATGGTCGCGTTCGGGTCGGTGGCGATCGGCGTGAACCTCAGCACCGACATCCAGAAGGGTGTCTTCGACCGCTTCCGCAGCCTCCCGATCGCGCGCGCCGCGCCGCTGATCGGTGCCGTGCTCGCCGACGTCGTGCGCTTCACGCTGCTGTGCGTCGTGACGCTCGGGTTCGGCTACGCGCTCGGCTTCCGGGCGCAGACCGGCCCGCTCGAGGTGCTCGCCGCGTGCGCCCTCGTGATCGCGTTCGCGCTGTGCCTCGCCTGGGTCGCGGTGTTCGTCGGCATGATGGCCCGCACCCCGGGCGCGGTCCAGGGCATCCTGTTCCTGACCATGTTCCCGCTGACGTTCGGCACGAGCACGTTCGTGCCGGTCGAGACCATGCCGGACTGGCTGCAGTCCTTCACCGAGGTGAACCCGCTCACGCACCTGATCGGCTCCCTCCGCGCCCTGCTGCTGGACCAGCCGATGGGCAACCACCTGCTCTGGACCTTCGTGTCGATGGCGGTGCTGCTGGTGATCTTCGTCCCGCTCGCGCTACGGGCCTACGGGCGCCGCGCGTGAGGCGTACGCCTCGAGCCGGGCGAGGGCGTCCTCACGCGAAGGCGGAGGCGGCGGGTCCAGTCCCAGGCGCTTGAGCTCCGGGTTGGTGGCGTCCTCGGCGCCGCGGATCGCGGTCGCCGCGGCCAGCAGCCCGGCCGCCTCCTCCCGCTCTCCCTTCGCCGCGGCGACGGCCGCGGCGGACATCGCCACCGCGGCGAGCATCGGCATGTCCTTGGTGCCGGCCGCGGCGGTGAAGGACGCCGACAGGTGCCGATCGGCACCGGTGAAGTCCCCGCGATCAGCCGCGACACACGCGGCGATGGCGTGCACCAGCGCGTGCCCGTGGCTCGACTGCGGGAGCGGCGCCGGCCCGCGGTCCAGCCGCGCGAGCGCGTCGACCAACTCGGCCTCGGCCGCGTCGAGGTTCCCGTCGAGCCACTCGATCCGGGCCTGCACGGACTGGATGAACGCGAGGTCGTCGCGGCCCACGTCCCGCCCCAGGCGCGAGCGCAGCACGAACTCGCGCGCGCCGGTGAGGTCCCCGCGGCGCATCCGGACGTCGGCGATGCGCAGGTCGATCATCCCGCCGATCGCGTCCGGGCTGAGCGACGCGAGCGCCTCGCGCACCTCCTCGAGCACGCCCTCCGCGGCCTCGAGATCGCCGATCAGCATCAGCCGGCCCGACTCGAGGAACAGCGACATGCCGAGCGCGAACGAGTCGCCGACCGCGGTCAGCTGCTCCCGGCCGGAGGCCAGGTGCTCGCCCATCGCCTCGATGTCGCCCTCGTTCTCGGCCCGCCCGGCGGAGAAGATCTCGCCCACGGCCCGCACCCACGGGTCCGGATGCGAGCGCACCGCGACCTCCTGCTCGCGCCCGCCGGTCGCGAACATCTCCAGCACCACCCTGGCGAGCGCGATGATCGGATGCCGGGCGTCGTCGATGTCCAGTGCCCGCGCGTAGAGCTCGCCGATGAGGTCCTCGGCGTTCGCCGGATGATCCTCCAGGTTGGCCAGCACGAGCAGCCCTTCGGCGATCGCGCGGTCCACCGGGTCCGCCTCGCCGGGCACGGCCAGCGCGAACTCCGTCCACGTCTTGGCCTCCTGCTGGCTGCCCGAGAGCACCCACACCCACAGCAGGTTCACGGCCAGCCGCAGCGCCTCGCGCGCGTCCGCACCTCGCCGAAGTGGCGCAGCGCGGCCAGCACGTGCTCGCGCTCGGCGTCGACGAGCCCGAACCAGCGCCGTTGCTCCGGCCCCCGCAGCCGCGGCTCGGCCTCGGCCACGAGGTCGGCGAAGAAGCGTGCGTGCCGCGCTCGCACCGTCTCCAGTTCCCCGGCCTCCTCGAGCTTCTCGAGCCCGTACTCGCGGATCGTCTCGAGCATCCGGTAGCGCGTGGGCTCGGCGTCCGGGATGACCTGCACGAGCGAGCGTTCCGCGAGCGCCACCAGCCCGTCGAAGGCGTCCGCGTCGTAGACGGCGCTCGCCGACGCCACCGTCGCCCCCGCGGTGAAGATCGACAGCCGCCGCGCGAGCACCCGCTCGGGCTCGTCGAGCAGCTCCCAGCTCCAGTCGACCACCGCGCGCAGCGTGCGGTGGCGCGGGAGCGCGGTGCGGCTGCCGCCGGTGAGGACGCGGAAGCGGTCGTCCAGGCGCTCGGCCAGCTCGCCGGCGGTGAGCGTGCGCAGGCGCGCCGCGGCCAGCTCGAGCGCCAAAGGCAGCCCGTCCAGCCGGCGGCAGATCTCGTGCGCGGCGTCGTCGACCACGAACCCGGGACGCGCGGCGGCCGCGCGGTCGGCGAACAACGTCAGCGCGGGTGACTCCGCGAGCGGCGGGACGGGCACGAGCGCCTCGCCGTCGATCGCGAGCGCCTCCCGGCTCGTGGCCACGATCTTCAGCTTCGGGGCGGCCTTCAGCAGCGCATCGGCGAGGCCGGCGGCACCGGCGATGACGTGCTCGCAGTTGTCGAGGACGATGATCGCGTCGCGTTCGGCGAGCACGTCGAGCAGGCGATCCAGCGTGTCGCGCGGCGCCATGCCGGGGAGCACCGCCTCGCGCAGCCCGAGCGCGCCGGCCATCGCGGGCACGATCTCCGAGTCGGCCGTGATCGGCGCGAGCTCGACCAGCCACACCCCGTCGGCGACCTCGTCCACGTGCCGGCCCACGGCCTCGCGCGCCAGCCGCGTCTTGCCCGCACCGCCCGGCCCGAGCAGGGTGACGAGCCGGGAACGCTGGAGCAGCTCGTCGATCTGGCCGAGCTCGCGCTCGCGGCCGACGAAGCTGGTCACCGGCGCGGGCAGGTTCGTGCGTTTCGCGGCCGCCGGCTCGGCCTGGAGCACGGCGAGGTGCGCCTGCTGGAGCTCGGGCGAGGGCATGACGCCGAGCTCGTCGTCCAGTCGCCGGCGCGTGCGGTCGTAGACGGCGAGCGCGTCGGCCTGCCGGCCCGCGGCGAACAGCGCGCCGATCAGCCGCGCCGCGAGCCGCTCGTGCAACGGGTGCTCGGCGTGCAGCGCCTCCAGCGCGCGCAGGTCGCCGCGGTCGATCAGCGCCGCGACGCGCTGCTCCTCCAGCCGGGCGGCCGCCTGGTCGGCGAACCGGTACTCGCGCAGGTCCGCGAGCGCCGGCCCACGCCACAGCTCCAGGTCGCCGGTGCGCTCGAACTCCTGCGCGTCCGTCTGCGCCTCCAGCCGGTAGCCGCCCGGCGCGGGAGCCACCAGCGCCGCGTCGCCGAGTGCGCGCCGCAGCCGCGAGACGAGCGATTGCAGCGCGTGCACGTGGTCGGCCGGGAGCTCGTCCTCCCACACCGCCTCGACGAGCGCGCCGGTGGTCACCGGCCGCCCGGCGTCGAGCGCCAGCCGAGCGAGCAACGCCCGCAGCCGCCCGCCGCCGACCGCGACCGGGTGTCCATCGTGCTCGATCTCGAGCGGCCCGAGCAGCCCTACGCGCATCCGCCTACTGTCGCAGGGTGACTGTCCGTTTGAATGTGCGCACGGGCGCGCCCGGCGTGGTGACGCGGATCTCGACCGTCGCCTTGACGTCCTTGCGGCGGCTCTTGAGGAGCCTCGCGCCGCTCTTGGACGCCTTGATCCGCCACATCGACCGGCCGGTCTTCGCGCTGCGCGTGACCGACGCGAGCGTCTTCGTCCGGTTGCCGATCTTGGCCGTGATCCGGACCCGGACCGTGGCCGGCTTGCCGAGGGTGAAGCCGAGCGCGAGACCGTTGCGGATGAAGGTCTTCTCTGCCATCCGCTTCGTCACCTCCAGGCCGATCGGGACGCCGGGCTCGCGTGTGGTGGGGGCGGGTTGCGGCGGGTTGCGTGAGGCGTGGGCGTCGCCGTCGGATCCGGGTAGACCGTCGCCTGGTCGGACCGGAACGGACCGGTGATCTCGAAGACCATGCCCGTGCCGCCGTAGCGCTGCGAGCCGATGTACATGCGGTCTCCGGCCGGATTGAACGAGATGCCGGTGACCTCCGAGTTCTTCTGCGCGTCGCCCGTCATCTTCAGGAACCGCGACACCTCGTTGGCCTTCGTGATCAGGCAGACGTCCATCGTGTCCGGGTCGTTGTCGTAGGAGTCCTCGGCGATCAAGAGGTCTCCGGACTTCGTCACGTGGACGTTGTCGATGCCTCGCAGCGGCGTCCCGGGCAGGGCCCCCGCCTGGTAGAGCTTCTCGATCGTGCCGGTTCTGGTGTCATAGACGTGAATCGTCTCGTCGGTGGTCGTGGCGAGGTAGACGAAGCCGCTGTCGAACCAGATGCCTTCGCCGCGTGCGAAGACCCGAGAGCCGGTTACCTGGTAGCGGAGCTCCTTGCTTCCGGGCAGCCACAGCGGATCGAGGACCGGTTTCCACTCCACCGGGGACCCCTCAGCGCCGCAGGCGATCTCCAACAGACCGGCGGACAGATCCGGATAGACCGTCGGCGTGAACCGGTACAGCCCGCCGTCGCCACGATCCTCGCTCAGGTAGATCTGCCGGCGAGCGGGATCCACGCACGCCGCCTCGTGCTGGAAGACGCCCATTGCCGGGTGTGACACCGGTGCGTTCCGGTAGATGTCGCACTCCCACACGAGCCCGCGCGGGACTTCCTCGCACGACAACCACGCACCCCAAGGCGTGGGACCGCCGGCGCAGTTGACCTGCGTGTTCTCGAGGATGCGGTAGGCGGAGGTGACGTTGCCGTTGGTGTCGAAGCGGATCGCCGACGCGCCGCCGGACGTGGGCCCGACTCCGACGGTCTCGGTGTTGACGGCGAGGATCCAGCCGGCGTCCTCCTTGGACTTGAACGCGGCCGCGCCGTCGGGGGCGACCGGGAAGCGGTAACCCGTGCCGGGGATGATCTCGCCGGAGCGCGCGATCGGCCGCGAGCGGAAGCCACGCGGGAGCTGGATGCCGTTCGCGTCGGGCGGCTGGAGGGAACCGTACGGGCCGATCGCGACCTTCGACGGCGGCGCCGCGAACGCGTTGCGCCAGAAGGTGGGGCCGAACGACACCGCGGCGGCAGTCGTCAGACCGGACTGGATCAACCGCCGGCGCGTGAGCATGCGCCATGTCTACCAGGGCTGTGTACCAGCGCGCCAAAGAGCGGTCTTCCGGTGTGACCGGGTGGTGCCGGTTCGCCGTCACGCGAGTGGTCGTCACTCCGGCGACGGTCCGACGACCGCGACCGGCGCACCGGGCGCTCCGCCGGGCCGATTGCGATAGGTCGGCACGCCGACGCAGGTGAACAGCGTCGCCGCGAGCGGCGCGCCGATCGTCGCCTCGAACTCGGAGTCGAGGAACGTCATGCCGGTCGCCCCGAACCCCTGCGCGTACGCCTCCAGGTGCAGACGGCCCTCCACGATTCCCGCCTCGAGTTGCGCCTCCCGGTACTCGCGATCGTCGAGCGCGCCGAGGTCCATCGCCCCCATGACCACGAACGCCGCGGTCCGCCCGAGCGGCTGGTCCCAGCACAGCCGGAACAACTCCTCGCGCAGGTGCCCGGTCCGCAGCGCGTCGGGCCAGCGGTAGATGCCGGGCTCGACGTCCTCGACGCCGTGGATGGCGACGTAGTGCGGATGGCGCGCGTCACGCAGCGCGCGGCTGAAGATGCGCTCGAACGCCGTGCGCGGGATCGTGCGCGCCGGGTCCATCCGGCGCGTGGAGCCGCGCCGGAGGATCACGTCGTCGTCGACCGGCGCGTGCTGCAACGGCCACGGCTGCGCCGAGCTCGTCGCCGTCGCCCGCTCGTTGCGTGGCGGTGATCAGCGGGAGCTCGCGCGGGGCGTGATCGACGGCGCCGCCGGCCGCCGAGGCGGTCGGCTCGATTCGCGGCGCGCCGTCGCCGAGCGCGACGAGTGCCAGCGGGAACTCGTGCGTGCCGTCGGCGCCCACGAGCTCGCTCACCCGCGCGTCCGGGAACCGCGTGATGAGGCGACCCTCGGGCGCGAGCGCCAGCGTCTGGGCGAGCATCGTGCCGGCGTCCCAGTACAGGTGGCGAAAGCCACGCTCGGCGTAGCGCCAGGCGGTGCGCCACGGCACACCGGTGACGATCAGCGTCGTCGCCTCACCGCCGGCCGGCGCTGCGATCCGCACCAGCGCGTGGGCCTCCGGGTCGTACCAGTGGACGCCGTCCGGAGCCGACACGTACAGCTCGAGCGGGAACCGGCCACCCGCGGAGCCGGCGGCGCGGAACAGCATCTTCGGCCGCCCCTCGCGCTCGCTCGTGCGCACCACGCCGGCGGACAGGTAGAGCACCCGTCCGAGGCCGGAGAGCTCCCGCGGAAGCGGCGTGCGCGGCAGGTCCTCCGCGTAGCGCTTGTACGGATACGGCCAGATCGCGAAGTCGTTCGTGACGAGGTCCTGCAGGACGAGCGGGTGGTCCGCCGGCGGGGCCGGGAAGTCGTCGCCGAGCTTGTACGAGCTCAACGCGTGGTACAGCCGCGCCATGTCTCCGCCTGCCATGCCGGAATTGTCGCGCACGGCGTACCGTCCTGTTGGTCATGAGCACACGCATGCGAGACCTGCTGTTCGCGGCGGACCTGCGGCACGAGCCCGTCGAGAAGCGCGTGCGCGCGGACGACGTCGTCGACAGCACCCGGGCGGTGCTGGTGTGGGAGCCGCGCCGCGTCACGCCGCTGTACGCCGTCCCGGCCACGGACATCGCCGCGCCGCTGACGCCGGGCGGCGAGGCCAGTCGCGGTCCCCGACGGCATCCTCCACCCCGGCATTCCGTTCGCCGCCCACACCGCGGAGGGTGAGCCGGTGACCGTGGGTGAGCGCGCCGGCGCCGGGTTCCGGCTCGCCGACGCCGACCTCGACGGCTACGTGCTGCTGGACTTCTACGCGTTCGACGCGTGGCTGGAGGAGGACGAGCCGATCCACGGCCACCCGCGCGACCCGTTCTCGCGCGTGGACGTGCGGCTCACGTCGCGGCCCGTGCGGATCGAGCTCGGCGGCGAGGTGCTGGCCGAGTCCTCGCGCGCGCGGCTGTTGTTCGAGACGCTGGTCCCGACGCGCTTCTACCTCCCGCGCGAGGACGTGCGGGTGCCGCTGACGGCCGAGCGCGAGGACGCTCCTATTGCCCGTACAAGGGCGAGGCGTCGTACTGGTCGGCGGGCGCGCACGAGGACATCGCGTGGAGCTACGAGGCGCCGCTGCCGGACCTGCCGATGATCGCCGGGCTCGTCGCGTTCTGGGACGAGCGCGTGGACGTGTTCGTCGACGGCGAGCTGCGGGGCGCGCCGGTCGGTGACGTCGCCGACGCGATGCGCGACGAATTCGGCGTTTGAACGCGGCAGCCGGCTTCGCCGGCGCCATGCGCAAACGCTTAGAGCAGCTTCGCCCGCAGCGACTCGGCGAGGCCGTCGGCCTGCTCCGGGCTGAGCAGCGCGGAGAGCTCGAGCGTCGCGATCCCGTGACCCGCGGCCCACAGCTCCATCGCGAGCGCGGTCCCATCGCCGTCGCCGAGGTACCGCTGCGCGCCCGCCACGAGCGTCGCGAACGTACCCGCGCACTCCGCCGCGTCGGCCTCGTCGAGCGGGGCCTCCATGAACATCACGCGGTACAGGTCCGGCTGCTCGCGCGCGAAGGCGTTGTAGGAGCGGCACAGCGCTTCCAGGTCGGCCCGCGCGTCACCGGAGGCCGGCGCCGCGGCCATCGCGTCGGCCAGCGCGCCGTAGCCCTTGCGGCGCACCTCGCGCTTGAGCTCGTCCATCGAGCCGAAGTGCGTGTAGATGGCCATCGTCGTCGTGCCCGCCTCGTTCGCGACGCGGCGCAGCGTGAACGCGTTCGGGCCCTCTTGGGCCAGCAGTTGGGCGGCCGCGGCGATCAGCGCGGAGCGCACGGCGGGAGACGCTTTTCGAGGGGACACGACACGAAGCATATCAATGCTATATCGTTGCTATGCATGAGCGTCGAACTGATCAACCCTCCCGGGCGCCCCGTCACGCCCTTCTACCACCACGTCAGCGTCGCCACGGGCACGCGGACGATCCACATCGCGGGCCAGACCGGCTCCGACGAGCACGGCCAGCTCGTCGACGGCGGCCTCGCCGCGCAGGCCGAGCGGGCCCTGCGCAACGTCGTGCTCGCGGTCGAGGCCGCGGGCGCCTCGGCCGCCGACCTCGTGAAGCTCACGATGTACGTCACCGACTGGACGCCGGACCAGCTCGGGGAGCTCGGCGCCGGCCTCGCCGCGGTGGAGGGCGTCCCGCGCGTCCCGGCGTCGCTGATCGGCGTCTCGATCCTGTTCGAGCCCGGCTACCGGATCGAGATCGAAGCGGTCGCCGTCGCTTAGGCGACACCCGCGTGCGCCACGCGCCGCCCGGCCTCGTAGCGGCGAGCATGGACGGAAAGCGCATTCTGCTCACAGGAGCCAGCAGCGGGGTCGGCCTCGCGACGACGGAGCGGCTCGCCCGCGGAGGCGCGTCGCTCGTGCTGGTCGCCCGCGGCGAGGCGGCGCTGGAAGAGGCCGCCGAGCGTGCGCGCGCGCTCGGGGCGGTCGCCCACGCCCTGCCGGCGGACCTCGCCGACCGCGAGGCCGCCACGGCGGTCGTCGAGCAGGCGATCGAGCTGCTCGGCGGCCTCGACGTCGTGATCAGCAACGCCGGCGCCGTCGTCTTCGGGCACTTCCTCGAGGTCGAGCCCGAGGACTTCGATCGCACCGTGGAGGTGACCTTCGGGGGCGCGGTGAACCTCATCCGCGCCGCGCTGCCGGAGCTGCGCGCCAGCCGCGGGACGCTGATCGCCGTGTCCTCGATGATGGCCCGGCTGCCGCTGCCCGCGTTCTCGAGCTACACGGCGTCCAAGCACGCCCTGCGCGGCTTCCTGAACACGCTCGCCGTCGAAGAGCGCGAGCAGGGCACGGGCGTGCGGATCGCGATGATCGAGCCCGGCCCGCTCGACACGCCGATCTACGGCCGGGCGACGAGCGCCACCGGCCGCAGCCCCGCGCGACTGTTCGACGCCTACCACCCGGACGAGATCGCCAAGGCCGTCGAGCGCGCCGTGGACCGCCCGCGCCGCGAACACGTCGTGGGTGGCGAGTCCAAGCTGATGACCGTGCTCTACGAGACCGCCCGTCCGGTCGGCGAAGTCGCGTTGCTGTTCGTCGACCGGTGGTACCGCCTCGGCGGCGAGCCCACGTCCGGGCCGGGCAGCCTGTGGGAGGGCAACGACCGGGCCCGGATCGGCGACGGGCACCCCGCGCGCCGGAGCGGCGACGTCGTGAGCTTCGCGCGCAACATGCTGCGCGCCGGCCGGCGGGCCGCCTCGCTCGGCCCGGCGCTGCTGCGCCCCGTGCCCGAGGAGCTCAAGAGCCGCCGGTAAACGGACCAGGCGGTTTGGTTCGCGGGCGACTGCGGCATAGTGAGAGGCGTGTTCCGTCGTCTTGCCGTGCCCGCGATCGCGTTCGCGCTCGCGTTCCTCGGCGGCGCCACCGCCTCGGCGCAGGACCGCACGGACGTCATGGTCGAGGGCCTGAAGCAGTCGCCGGTGTGGGTCAGCGACTCGGTCACGCGCCGCGTCGATGACGGCGACCGTGCCGCGCTCCTGCGCGACGTGGAGCAGATGCCGTTTCCGACCTTCCTCGTCGTGGCGCCGTTCCTGAGCGAGGACGACATCGTCAGCGACGAGGATCGGCTCGCGCTGCTGCGCGACGGACTCGGCAAGGACGGCCTGTACATCGTCAGCGACGACCGGGGCCAGATCGTCGACGCCACCGCCTTCGGCGTCCAGTTGCCGATGCGCGCCCACGACATCACGCAGGCCGCCTACTGGGACTTCGACCGCGACGACCCGGCGCTTCCCAAGCTCGAGTACATCCTCGCGCTCGCGCGCGGCGAGCCGCGGATGCCGCGCGCCCAGCGCGCCGCGATCCCGCCCAGCGAGGGCGGCCCGATGCCGACGCCGTACGGAGAGGACGAGGAGTCGTCCTCGGCGGGGTTCGGGTTCGCCATTCTCGGCGTGTTCCTGTTCGGCACCGCGCTGTCGGCCACCGGGCTGGAGCGCCGCCGCCGGCGCCGGCTCTCGCGCGGCCGCCGCCACGCCGGGTCGCTGCCCGCGGGCAACACGCGCGAACGCGCGGTCGGCGTCCACGCCAAGCTCGCGCGGGAGATCGCGCGCAAGCGCAAGCCCGACGAACGCGCGCTGGACCTCGAGGTCGCGGCGTCGATGGCGCTCGACCGCAAGGGCAAGCCGATCGACGATCTCGGCGCGCTCGTGCTCGCCGAGCGCGGCCGCGAGGTGCTCAAGGGCAAGGAGCGCGACCGCTGCTACTTCGATCCGCGCCACGCCGGCTGGGCGAAGACCACACGCTGGACGACCGGCCGCGCGACGATCTACGTGCCGGCGTGCACCAAGTGCGCCAAGGCGATCGCGGCCGACAAGGTGCCGGATTCGCTGTGGGACGGCGACCGTCCGTATTGGCAGCGCGAGACGGTGTGGGCGCGCACCGGCATGGGGGCGCTGCGGCGCGACATGCGCGGCGCGCTGGCGGAGGACGGCCGATGAGGGTCGTGCTTGTCACGCTGCTGGCGGTGCTGTTGCTCGCCGCGCCCGCTGCCGCCGAGGACCGGCTCGACCGCGCCGCGGAAGGACTCAACTCGTCGCCGCTGTACGTGCATCCCGAGCTGCAGTTCCTGCTCTCGGAGCGCGACCGGCAGCTGATCGTGCGACACCTGCGCGAGGCCAACGTGCCCTACGACGTGAAGGTCGTCGCGATGCCCTCGCTGCAGTCCGACGAGAGCGGCGGCGAGATGGACCGCATGCTGTGGGCGATCGACGACCGGCTGTTCAAGGGCGCGCGACTGCTGATCGGCGTCGACCAGCGCGGCAACTTCCAGCTGCTCAAGCTGCGCCTGGACCGGGACTTCGAGGTGCCGTTCGAGATCGAGTACCCGCGCGGCGAGGACAGCCTGAAGACGATCGTCCCGCGTCTGCGTGCCGTGTTCCAGATCGCCGCCGACTCCAAGCAGCGCGGCTACAGCTACCAGCGCGACCGCCCGACCGAACCGCTCGACCCCCTTCCGGAGAACCAACCGGCCTATGACGACGACGAAGCGTCCGACGACGACGCGCCTCCGGCGTGGGTCGTCCTGCTCGGAGCGGGCATCGCCGGTCTCGCGACCGGCGTCGTGCTCTGGGGCTTCTCGCTGGCGTTCCGGGCGATGCAGAGGCTCTCCCGTGCGTAGCGTCCTGGTCCTGTTGCTCCTGGTGTTGGCCGCCGTGCCGGCGAGCGCCGCCGCGCAGGAGGTCGGCGCCGCCGCGACGGGCCTCGGGCAGAGCCCGCTGTACGTCGACCCGTCGCTGCGGTCCGCGCTCACCGAGCAGGAGCGGACCGAGCTGGAGGCGCGGCTGCGCCAGGCCGCACCGCCCGTGCTCGTCGCGCTCATCCCGCTCGTCGCCGGCGACGCGGTGGACGGCCAGCCGCGTCCGCTGCTGGCCGTGCTGCGCAAGCGCCTGGGCCGTGAGGACGCGGTGCTGCTCACGGTCAAGGACGGCAGCCTGACCGCCGAGCCGCCGCCGGACGCGCCGGAGGCCGAGCAGGAGCGGCTGCGAGCGGTGTCGAGTTACACGAACCTCGTCGAGCACGATTACAACGAGCGCATCGCGACGACGCTGAACCGCTACCTCGACTCCCTCACCGACCCGGACATCCTCGAGAAGGCCGAGCAGGCCAGTCAGGACCTGTCGGACCGCGTGAACGACGACCGCGGCTCGGGCGGCGCGTCAGTGCCCGCCGCGGGCGGCGGAGGCGGCGTCTCGATCCGCGCTCGTGGGGCTGATCGTCGCCGCGCTGGCGCTCGTCGGCTCGCTCTTCGTGGTCCGGCGCCGCCGCGGCGCCCACCCCGCGCCCGCCGGCCCGCTCTACCTGCCCGACCACGTCTTCGAGGCCGCCCACGGCTCCCGTCGCCGTGAGCTGCGGCGCACCGTCGAGACCGAGCTCGTCGAGCTGGTCTCCGAACTCGACGCGCAGCCCGTCCCGCAGTCAGCGGCCGCGCAGGACCACTACCAGCGCGCGCTCGACGCGCGCGACACGGCACGCCGCATCACCGAGGACGCCGACGCCTCCGACGCCGACCTCGTCGGCGCTCTGGTCCTCGAGGACGTGGCCCGCCAGGCCCTCGGCGACGCGCTCGGCCGGCCCTCGCATGACGTGTCCGCGCTGTGCGCCTTGAACCCGACCCACGGGCGGAGCACCGGGAAGGGCCGCTGGGGCTCGAGTCCGACGCTGCCGCTGTGCGCGGCGTGCTTGAAGGCCGTGAAGACCAAGCGCGCGCCCGAGGTGCTCGACGACGGCGGTCGGCCGTATCTCGGAGCGGGACACGGTGTGGGCGCGGACCGCGTTCGGGGCGTTGGTCTCGGACCTGCCCGCCGAGGTCGTGCGGGATCGCGTGGAGGGCGCTGAGCTCCGCGCGCCCCGCGTTCGTCGGGCGCGTCGGGGAGCACACCGTCGGGCGTCGAGCGGAGCGTTCTCGCGATCCGCTTGCCACGCGAGTGACGACTTGGTCAACCGCTGGTTGACCGATCGAGCGCTCGCGTGGCGAGCGAGCGGCAACGCGCCACTCGGGCACGCGAGCGTTCGCTTAACTCGCGTTATCCGCGGGTAAGTCGAACACTCGCGTGGCAGTTACCGTCCCTCGGCGTGGAAAGACGTGAACGCCAAGGCGTTCACGCAGTGCGGGGCACCCGCCTCACCCGCAAACAGCACGCCGGCCGCGGCGGGTCAAGGAACTCGCACGCGAAGCGCGAGTTCCTTGACGCGTCGCCCGACGGTGTGCTCGCCGTTGCCGTTCAACCCACGAGCGCGAGCCGCTCACGGGCGGCACTGATCTCCACCCGCTGCCCCCACCCCACGACCAGGTGATCGTCCTCGATCCCGTCCCCGAACACCACGCCGTCGATCTCACTCGTCACCCGCAACACGGCCATCCGGCGCCAGCAGGCCCGCGGTCAAGGACGCGCCCGTCGCGGGGCTTTCCCACGCCTCGCGGACGAACCACGCCAACTCCGGCGCCACCGGCGCGGGCAGCGCCAACCGTCCCTGGTTGATGCTCTTCGCCCAGCCCGTCGCGCCGCTGCCCGTGGCGACGATCAGCCCGGACGAGGACTGGTGCTCGCTCACGCCGCCGACGCCCAACACGTACCGCGCGGACTGGTGCGAGCGATGCCCGACGAACACCTCGTTCAAGGCCCGTAGCTCCTGCCCGTCGTCGAGCGCCGCGCGGACCATCGTGCGTTCCTCCACACCCGCACGACCCGCAACCAGATCGGCGCAGAGGTCGGCCATCGCCTCGGGGCGCTGCCGCACGAGCACGCCCGGGTAGCGGTCCGGTTCCGGATTCAGCCCGATGACCGGCTGACCGTTCAGATACTTGGCGACGTTCGCGACCAGGCCGTCCTGGCCGAGCACGACGACGATGTCGTCGGCGGCGAACAGGAAGCGGTCGAGGTCGCCGCGCTCGACGGTCGCGGTCCGCCAGGCCGGAGGGATCGCGCCGATCACCCGCGTACGCGTCTCTTCGTACTGCAGGTGACGCTCCTCGACCGCCTCGATCTGCAGGCCGCGCTGCCCCAGGAAGAACCGCGCCTGCTCGCGCGTGCCGTGGCGCGCGAGCAGCTCGCGGAACTCCGTCGGGCGCTCGACGAGCACGCAGCGCGGGAGCAGGGTCATCGGTTCAGCCGCCCGAGCAGCGGGGTGAGCATGTCGGGCGTCACGGTCAGGTGCTCGACCTTGCCGAGGTTCGCGGCCAGCTCGCGCATCGCCAGCGCCAGCAGCACGTCCGCCGGCATCGCGGCGTCGATCCGCGCGCGTTCGGCGTCGACGCGCAGTTGCGCGCCCTGGACCTCGTCGATCGTCTCCGCCTTGCGGGTGGCGGCCAACGCGTGCCGCTCGTCGGCGCCCTGGGCCTCGACCATCGCGGCCGCGACCTGCTCCTCGGCCCGCTTACGGGCGTTCGCGCCCTCGCGCCCGACGAGCTCCTCCTCGCGGCGCGCGAGCTCGATCCGGTTGTGCAGCTCGTTCTCGGCGATCGCCCGCTCGGATTCGACCGCCAACGCCCGACGCTGGAACGTGGCTTGGTCGGCGTTCTGCTGGATCGCCTCGCGGGTGGGCTGCTGGAGCGCCTTCTCCATCTCGGCCGTCGGCGCGACCGCGGCCACGCGGACGGCGACGACCTCGATCCCGAGCTCGCCCAGGGCGGCCTCGGCCGCGAGCCCCGCCGCGATGTGGGCGCGGATCGGGGCGACGCCGTCGGCGAGGATCTGCCGCACGTCACGCTTGACGAGCTCGTCGATCACGAACTGCTGGGCGAGCTGCATGACGAGCCCGGCGAGCTGCTCGAGCGGCGTCTGCGTCCAGCGCCCGGTGTTCAGGTCGATCGCGAAGTCGATCCGGCGCGCGACGCGCTGCGGGTCGACGACGCGGTAGCCGACGACGCCCTGCACCGTCAGCGCCTGGAAGTCGGCGCTGCGCACGTGGAAGAGGAACGGGAGCTCGCGGTCGTCGATCGGCACTTCCGCGATCGCGGTGTTGATCGCGCGGAACCAGAACGCCTGTCCCGGCCCTGCGGTTCGCAGCTGCCCGCCGCGGTACGCGAGCACGTGGCTCGTCGGCTCGGCGCGCAGGTGGCGCAGCAACGGAAGCTTCTTGATCTCAGCCATGCCTGGTCAAATCCTTTGCGGTCATCTTGACCTGAAGTACGGTAGCGCAATTTTGGTCATATTGACCTTTTCTCGGCTGACGGAACCGCGTCAGCCGATCGTCAACCGCTGGTCAGCGCCCCTTGGTGGGCTGCAGGACATGAACAAGACCCTCGCGCTCTGCCTCGTCCGTGACTCACTCGCCCTCGCCGCCGCCGCCATCGTGATCCGCGGGGCGGTGAAGCGCCCGTAGACAGCGCGGCGGCCACCAGATA
>CAVRTQ010000030.1:0-82341 GCA_963724195.1 uncultured Solirubrobacteraceae bacterium
ATCTGCCGGCCCTTGACGCTTGCCTTCAGCGCGGACAGGTCGACGGACAGGATCGAGACGCGCTGCCCGCCGACGAGCGCCGTGAGATCCGGCGTGTCGTCGATGCCGATCGTGAAGTCGGTGAGCTCCACCCGCGTGGCCCCGCGGCTGAGCGCGATCCCGCCGCTGTGCGTGATCGAGCCGGCGAACGTCTTCGCGTTCACGGTCCCGCCGGTGATCGGGAACGCCAGCGCGCTCGAGCCGATCGGTGCCGCGGCGATCCCGAGGCTCTGCAGCGCCGCGCCGGCGCCGGGGTCGAGCGCGACGGTGGTGGTGCCGGACGCGAGCGAGACGGTCTCGGGCGTCGCCCGCACGGTCACGCTGCCGAGCTCGAGTCCCGCGCGGAACAGGTGCGTCGAGAAGGTGGCGTTGAGGGCCTTGGCCGCGGCGCCGGTGAGGGACACGCGCACGCGCGTGATGCGCGTGTCGAGGCCCACCCGCGTGATGCGGGCGCGGCTGGTGTCCACGTTCAGCAGCGTCACGCGCGAGTTGCCGACCTGTGCGCTCAGCGTCGACTTGCGCGCGAGCTTGATCCGGAAGGACCGGGCGCTGAGCGACTTGCCGCCGGCCGAGAACTTCAGGCCGCCGGAGTGTTCGATCGTGCCGGCCGCGCCGTTGAGCGAGCCGCCCGTGATGGGGAACGACACACCCGCGCGGGCGGGTGAGATCGGGCGCACGCGGACGCCGTTCGCGCTCAGCGTGCGCGCGACGGCGCTGTCCAACTTCAGGGTCGTGGTACCGGACGCAAGCGGTGTCTGAGCATGCGCAGCGGGCGCCGCAGCCAACAGCAGGACAGCTGTGGCTCCGGCGAGGAAGCACTTGGTCAAGGACTCCTCCAGAGGTCGTTTGACGTTTGTGCCCCACCTACGTGCGCTGCGCCATGTTCGGTTTGCACACAACCGCACGTCTATGCGCCACGTAGAGATGGGCATGGCAAACTGCGGGTGCCCGTGGCCTCCGACGATCGAGCAGAGCGGCGCCTTGTCAAGCGCTTGTCGCGACGCGACCCCGCGGCCGTGCGCGAGCTCTACGCGCTGCACGGGCGCACGACGTTCGGCTTCCTGCTGCGGCTGCTCAACGACCGGGCAGCCGCCGAGGACGTTCAGCAGCAGGTGTTCCTCGAGGCCTGGCAGCGCGGCGACCGCTACGACCCCACGCGCGGCACGCTGCTCGCCTGGCTGCTCACGATGGCGCGCGGCCGCGCGATCGACCATCTGCGCCGGCGCGTCCCCGAGCCGCGCGACCCCGCGGCCACGATCCTGCTCGCCGACGGGGCCGAGGAGGGGCGGATCGACGAGCTGCTCGAGCAGTGGCGGCTCGTCGGCGTGCTGGACCAGCTCCCGCCCGAGGAGGCCGACCTGCTGCGGCGCCGGTTCTACCTCGAGCAGAGCCAGACGGAGATCGCGGAGGCGACGGGCGTGCCGCTCGGAACGGTCAAGACGCGGATGATCCGAGCACTGCGACGCATGCGTGAGCTGCTGGAGGTGGAGGCGTGAACGACGCCACCGACTACCTCCTGGGCGAGATGGAGCCCGAGCGGGCGGCCGACTTCGAGCGCGCGCTGGCCAAGGACGCCGACCTGCGCGCGGAGATCGAGGCGCTGCGCCCCGTCGTCAAGCGCCTGGAAGCGCTCCCGGCCGAGAACTGGGATGCGGCCTCGCCGCCACCGCTGAAGTTGCCCGGCCTGCCGGAGCCGAGCGCGCCCCGCCGGCCCCGGCTCGTCCTGCGCCCGGCGGTCGCCGCGCTGTGCGCGGTGGCGCTGCTCGCGGCGGGCGTCGGCCTCGGCGTGGTCCTCGACCGCGACCCCGAGCCGGCGACACGACTCGTGCTGAGCCCGATCGAAGGCGTCGACCCGGGCGCGAGCGGGCGCGTCGGCGTCACGTCCGACCGCGTGAACGTGCGCGTCAGCGGCCTGCCGCCGACCGCCGACGGGCAGTTCTACGAGATGTGGCTGCTGGGCGCGGACAAGCAGCTCGTCGGTCTCGGCTCGTTCCGGGTGGGCGAGGACGGGACGGCGACGCTCAAGCTCCCGCTGCCGGTCGACCCGGGGCAGTTCAGCTACTTCGACATCTCGCTCGAGCCCGGCGACGGCGACCCCGGCCATTCCGGCGTCTCGGTCCTGCGCGGCCCGACCGTCTACAGCGCCGGCGCGCCCGGAACTCGTCGAGCGCGATCGCCTCCGACGACACCTCCGGCGCCTCGAAACCCACCGCGGCGGCGTCCGCCGACCAGAAGCCGGGGTGCTCGTCGAGCCAGCGCTGGGCATCCGCGCGGCCCAGCTCCAGCAGGCACTCGATGAACACCTCGTCGAAGAAGATGAACGACAGCAACTCGCCGCGGGCCGCGGCCGCGCCGCCGCCGAGCAGGCGGGAGAGCAGCGCGAAGTCGGGTGAGCGCAGCGCCTTGAGCCCGCCGTAGCGCTCGCGGAACACGCGCTCGGCCAGCGCGCCGAGCTCACCGCGCCGCGACGGCGCGACGAGCGCGTAGGAGATCCGCCGGTACGGCGGGCGGCCCTGCGCCTCGCGGTAGGCGCGGGCGGCGCGCGAGGTTCCCGTGGACGGGTGCTCGGCGAAGAACGCGTTCACGGCCAGCATCCGCCGCACGTCGTGCGCGACCTGGTCGAGCAGCAGGCCGTCCAGCGCGTTGGCGGCGACGTCCGCGAGCCGCGGCGCGGCCGCGCGCGCCCGGCGCGGCGCCGTCGCGCGCTCGCCCGCGAACGGCTCGTAGCCGACGACGATCACCCGCTCCGCGCCCAGCGCCAGCGCGGGCGCGATCGGCGCGTTCAGCCGCGTCGCGCCGTCCACGTAGTGCCCGGCGGCGCCGAGCGGCGCGGTCACCTCGACGGGCGGGAACAGCAGCGGGATCGCGGCCGAAGCGCGCACGTGCTGGCCCTCCAGCCGCGTGTGCACGTACTCGATCTCCCGGTCCGAGCGCGGCGGCTTGGACGCGCTCTCGACGAACCCGACCGGCACGCCGCGCTCCACCGAGGTGGCGACGACGCACACCGCGTGCATCAGCTTCCCGGCGACGTTGGCGTGCAGCGCGTCCCAGTCGATCCAGTCCTCGAGGCTGTGCGCGAGCGGCGATGGGATCGAGCAGCGACGCGGAGCGCAGCCCCGGCAGCTCGAGCACCTCGCCCGCCAGCCGCAGCAGCCCGAGCCCCGTGCCGACGCCGATCACGGGCCGGATCACGTTGCCCTTGCGGACCGAGCGCCAGTGGTCGAGGAACGTCAGCGCCTGCTCTTCGGCGGGGAGCGCGGCGACCGCGGCGACGACCGCGGCGTTGATCCCGCCGACGCTCGTCCCGCACACGATCTCGACCTGCTCCCCGCGCGCCTCCAGCGCCGGGAGCAGGACCGAGAGGGCGCCGGCCTCATATGCGCCGCGCGCCCCACCGCCGGGGAGGACGAGACCGATTCGCACCAGTGCGAGAAGGGTGCCCGTCGACTGACGGCCCGCTCGTTTGGACGGCCGTCCAAGATGTCGCGGGCGCGCCGTCAGGACAGCCCGGCCAGCGCGGCCTCGCGGCTCGCGTAGAGCGCGAGCAGGCGGTCCACGCCGCGGAAGCGGAAGATCGACGGCGGCTCGTCCTCGCGCGAGCACCAGCGCGACGGTGCCGGCCCGCTCGCGGGCCCGCGCGGACGCGGTGATCAGCGACGAGAGCCCGCTCGAGTCGATGAACGTGACGTCCGTGAGGTCGACGACGAGGTTCGTCGCCTCGGCCAGGGCGGCTCGCGAGCGCGCGGTCGAGCCCGTTGACGTTCGAGAACGTGACCTCGCCCGCGACGGCGACGAGCGTCGTGCCCGGTCCGAGCGGCCTCAGTCGTGATCACGCGCGAGCTCCAGCCAGACGCGGTGGCGCCGGTCACGTTCGATCCCCCAGCGGCCGCGCACTGGTCGACGAGGTACAGGCCCCAGCCGCCCGGCCCGTCGGGCGTGACGATCGGCCGCTCCGGCGCGTCGAAGCCGGGCCCGTCGTCGATGACGGTCAGGTGGACGGTGCGCGGCGCGATCCGCAGCTCGACCTCCACCGGCCCGGCCTGCACGCCCGTGTGGCGGACGGCGTTGGCGACCAGCTCGGTGGCGAGCAGGCGCAGGTCCATCGCGGTGCGCTCGCCGAGCTCCGGCGCGATCGGGGCGAGCGCGTCGGCGAGGTCGTGCGCGGCCTGCCGGCGTGGCCGCGAAGCGCTCGGAGACGCGCTTGGGCGGCGGCGACGCGCAGCGCGAGGCAGGCGATGTCGTCGCGCGGGTGGCCGTCCGCGTTCGCGACCGCGGTGCGCTCCAGGTGCTCGACCACCGCGCGCGGGCCCTCGGCCGCCTTCTCGGCGACGAGCGCGGCGAGGTCGTGCTCGCTGAGGATGCGGCGCGGCGCGTCGGCCTCGCTCACGCCGTCGGTGTAGAAGACGAGCAGGTCGCCCGGGCCGAGCGTGGCCGTGACCTCCGGCAGCTCGGGGCGCTCGATGATGCCCGAGCGGCGTGCCGACGTCGCCGATCGGCGCCGCGCTGCCGTCCGCGCGCGCGAGAATCGGGTGCGGGTGGCCGGCGGTGGTGAGCTCGATCTGCGGCGCCGGCCTCCGTCAGCTCCACGCGGGCGAGCGCCGCGGTGACGAAACCGGGCGCCTGCTGGCGCAGCATCGCGTCGTTCAGGCGGGCGAGCTGGTAGCTCGGGCGCAGGCCGGCGATGGCGTGCGCGCGCAGCGTGTAGCGGGCGAGCGCGGTGACCGCCGCCGCCTGCGGGCCCTTGCCGCAGACGTCGCCGACGACGACGCGCGAAGCTCCCGTCGCCCTGGCCGAAGACGTCGTAGAAGTCGCCGCCGACCTCGTTGCCCTCGCCCGCGGCGCGGTAGGTCGCGGCCAGCTCGAGGCCGTCGATCTCGGGCAGGTGCGGCGGGAGCAGCGCGCGCTGCAGCGTCTGCGCCGTGCGCGTGCGCTCCTGGTAGAGCCGCGCGTTCTCGATCGCGATCGCCGACTGGGCGGCGATGCCCGGCGACCATGTGCTCGTCCTCGGCGCTGAACATGCCCGGCTCGGGATGGCCGAAGAACAGGCCGCCGGCGACCTCGCCGTCGGACGTGATCACCGGCACCGCGAGGTAGCAGCGGACGGGCAGGTGGCCCTCCGGCATGCCGTGGTAGGGCGCGCTGTGGCCGTAGCGCGGGTCCGCGAGGACGTCGTCGAGCCGGACGATCCCCTCGCCGTTGAACGTCGGGGCGAAGATGTCGGTGTTGCGCGGCATCGGGAACCGCTCGAACGCGCTCCGGTCCACGCCCGAGAGCGTGTAGAGCATGTACGCCTCGCCCGCGTCGGAGATCACGTTGTAGAAGAACGCGCCGAACTGCGCGGGGGTGAGCTCGCGCGCGGCGTCCGTGGCGAGCTGGACGATCTCGTGCAGCTCGAGCCGGCCCGCGATCGCCTGGCCGACGCGGTGCAGCGCCTCCGCGCGCTGCTTCTCGCGCAGCAGCCGGCGGCCGGTCTCCTCGGCCTCCACGCGCGCCGCGTGCTCGCGCGTGAGCAGCTCGAGCGTCTCGATCGCGTTCGCCGCCATCTGCGCGAGCTGGACGACGATCGCCTCGTCGTTGCGCGTGAACTCGCCGTCCTTGTCCCACAGCTCGATGCAGCCCGAGGCTGGAGCCGTCGCGGGCCATCAACGGGGCCACCAGCCGCGGGCCGGGCGGGGCGCCGTTGGACCCGCGCCGCGCCACCCCTGCGCGCGCGCCGATCACGTCGCGCGCCGCGGCGGCGATGATGTCAGCACGTCGCGATCGGTCTCGGCCGCGGTGACGCGCGCGCGGCGTCGGCCAGGGAACGCAGAAGTGGGTCGGGCATTCCGGGCGGGATCGTATTGAGGCGTGGCATCCTTAACGACGATGAGCGATCTCGAACGCCGCGGCGGTTCCCGCCCCACCCGCAAGCAGCGCGAGCAGCGCGCCTACCGTCTCGTGCTGGCCACCGGCGCGTTCGGCTTGGCCGGCATCGCCGGCCTCATCCTCGCGATCGTCGGCATCATCGGCGCCGGGCTGCCGATCCTGGCCCTGATCATCGCCGCGATCTGCTTCATGATGTTCCGCCGCACCGTGCGCTGAGGGCTAGCCCTCGATCGGGACGGTGAAGGCCTGCGCGTACTCGTTGAAGTCCGAGACGCGCACGGTCACCTCGAACGTCCAGTCGCCCGCCACACCGAGGGTCGCCGCGTTCACGACGTAGTGGCCCGGGCCCGGCGACGTTCGGCTCCAGCGTCGATCTTGGCGATGTTCTTCGCGGCATCGCGGCGGTGAGGCGGAGCTCCTCGGTGCCCTCGAACGGCGCGCCGGTCTCGCGGTCGAACAGGTAGACGTGCGTCTCGTTCGGTCCGACCCGGGCCGGGTCGACGGTGACCTCCACGCGCGCCGGGCCGACGTTGACGGTCGTCGAGAACGGCTTGCCGGTGGCCTGCGCGGTGGACGGCGCGTAGCTCGAGAGCGCGCCGGTCACGCCGAGCGCGATCGCGCCGAGCACGAGCTCCACGACGAGGATGCGCCGCAGCAGCACGCCGGTCTGGCCGGGTGAGCCGGTCAGGCGCTTGAGCGCCGGCACGAGCTTCTGCCGGTTGTACGCGCCGAGGGCGAGGATGACGATCGCCACGGCGATCTTGATCAGCACGCTGCGGCCGAACGGCGTGTCCAGCAGCGCGCCCCAGCGGCCGACCTCGATCAGGCTCTGGACGACGCCCGTGAGGATGAGCAGCGGCCAGCGCGGGCCCGGCGAGCGTCGAGAACCGCCCGACGACGGTCCCGAGCAGCGGCGTGCGCTGCTCCGGCGCGACGCCCGCCGTGGCGGCGCGCAGCGCGAACACGAGCACGGCGATCCCGCCGAGCCAGGCGGCCATCGCCAGCACGTGGAGGACGTTGGCGGGCATCAGCATCGCGACGGGCTTCTGCACGCTCGTGTGGCCGCCCAGCGAGGGCAGGAGGGCGAGCGCGAAGAGCGGGACGGCCAGCGCCGCGACCTTGCCCGTGGACGAGGTGAGCCGCGGCGGGCGCGGTCGCCGGGGTCGGCGGGGCGTCGACGGTCGCGACGCCGCCGCCGGCGACCGGAGCGGGTCAGGGCGGGCGGTCGGCCGCGTGTGGCGCGGCGTCTCCGCGCTCGCGCAGCGGGCGGGTGGCCAGCACGGCGAGCACGACGAGCCAGGCGCCGGCGGCGATGCCCCAGGCGCGGCCGAAGCGGGTGCCGAGGACCTCGACGAACGTGTCCGGCCGCGCGGCGGACCAGAACGTCGCGCCCTGGCCGATCGCGCCCTGCAGGATCACGGCGATGAACGCGGAGAGGAAGCCGGCGATCGCCGCGAACAGCAGGATCCGCTCCAGCCGGGCGGTGAAGGGCCGCGAGACCACGCCCGCGGGCCGCCAGCAGAAGAGGAAGAAGATCAGCCCGCCCAGGCCGACGGCGATCGCCGCGTACTGGACGGCGCGGGCGACCGAGAGCGCGGTGTTCGTGACCGGGCCGGCGTCGCCTTCGGAGGCGAGCAGCTGGTCGAGCGACGCCGTCGGCGTGGCGCCCTTGCCGACGGTGAAGACGTAGCCGCTCGAGATCGCGTGGCCGTCGGCGGACACGAGGCGGTAGGTGGCCGTGTAGGTGCCGTCGCCGAGGCCGTCCTTGAGCTTGATCGCGATCCGCTCCTGGCGGTTCTCCGGGTGATAGGGCTCGCCGACCTGGACCTCGCTGCCCGTCGCGTCGAACACGCGCAGGGCGCCGAAGCTCGCCTCGACCGCCTCGTCGAAGACGAAGACGACCTCCTTCGGCGGGGTGTCGAGTTGGGCGCCGCGCTCCGGGACCGTCGACTGCAGCGTCGCGTGGGCGAGCGCCGAAGCCGGCGCCACGAGCCCCGCGACGAGCGCGAGGAGGAGAGCGACGGCCCGCCTCACCACGCCTCGACGGTCTCCTTGGTGTTGCCGCTTCCATCCGTCGGCGCGCCGCCGCGGCGGCGGCGCACGATGAAGACGGCGATCGAGAGGACGATGATGAGCGCGGCGAAGCCGAAGATCGCGCCGAGCGGCAGGCCGCCGCTGTCGAGCGGGACCCACGTGAGCGTGCCGGAGATATCGCCCTTGGTCCCGCCGACCGCGATCGGGATCTGCCAGTTGTCGTAGATCACGGTCTCTTTGCTCTTGTCCGTGAGCTGCGGCGGGTCGCCCTCGCCCATCCAGTGCATGCGATGGTCGTGCCACTCGAAGCGCCCGCTCTTGGAGAGCTCCTTCCAGGCCGGCTCGGACGGCAGGTCCTGCGGCACCGCGGCATCGCCCTGGCGGTCCTCGTTGAGGTAGTACGCCTTGGAGTTGGTGTTGACCAGCACCGTCCCGTCCGCCTTGACCTGAGCGTACGGCTCGTCGTCCTCGTAGCCGAAGATCTCGACGTCCTCGTCGCTCGTGTTGTGGAGCAGGACGCGGTCGTCGAAGTTGAGGATCTCGACGTTGAGCCCGGTCGTGTTCGGCGTGACCGACTTCACGACGGAGCGGTAGTTCGGGTTGCCCTCGTGGGCCAGCGCGACCGGCGCCGCGACGAGCAGCGTCAGCAGGGCGAGCAGGGCGGCGGGACGTCTGATCATGGTGTGCGGCGGCGCAGTTGCAGGAGGAGGGCCGCGGCGGCCAGCGCGAGAGCCACCACGGACAGGATGATCGGGAGCGGCGAGTCGGAGTCCTCGACCGTCGCCGCCGCGGGCTCGGCGTCTTCGGGCGCGGCGGTGGCGGACGCGGCGGGCGTCGCGGCCGCGCCGTCCTCGGCCTCCCCGCTTTCGCCGCCGGCGTTCTCACGCGGCGCGTCGTTGGAGATCGTGGTCACGGCGGCGGGGTTGTCGGCATCCGGCTCGCCGATCCAGCGCGACGTGGACCCGTCGTCATAGGTCTGGATCGACTTCCAGACGATCTCACCCTCCTGCTCCGGAGTCGAGGCCAGGAAGGAGAAGCGCGCGAAGCCGTCCTCGGCCAGCTCGCCCTTCCACGTGATCGTCTCCAGGCTGCCGTCCGGGCCCTCCTTGTTCTCGCGCGTCCAGCCGTCCGGCTCCTCGAAGGAGAACGGCAGCACGTCCTTGGGCACCTGGAGGGTGACCTCGACGGTGTGGGCGTCCTTCTCGTTCGGGACGATCACCTGGAAGAGGACGGGATCGCCCGGGGCGGCGAGCGCCGGGCGCACCTGGACGTGCGCGGACGCGGCCGGCGCCGCGACGAGCGCGGCGACCGCGGCGGCAAGGAGCGCGCGCCGGATCACTTGAGCTTGAACTTGAAGCTGCCGGTCTGCGTGTGGCCGTCGGAGGCCTTCATCGTCCACTTGGCCGTGTAGGTGCCGGCCTTCTTGGACGACTTGAGCGGCACGCGCAGCCGCTTGACGTCGCGCGGGTCACGGCCGCCGTTGCCCCTGGAGACCGTGCCGCTCGGGCCGGTGACCGTGATCGAGCCGCTGCGGATCGCGGCCGTGAAGGTGACGCTGACCGTGCTGATCCGGGTGGACGCGGTCTTGTTCTTGCCCGGGTAGGTCGACTTGAGCTCGGTGTGGGCGAACGCCGTCGCCGTCGCGATCGCGGAGACCGCGGCGGTGGCCGCCAGGACCGTGGTGATTCTCTTGCGCATGGAATTTCCTTGTTCTTCCGGAGTGGGCGCCACGCGGAGGGCGCGCGGCAGGGCTAACTGAGCACTGCGAGCCCGGAAGGGGGTGGCCGCATCGCCAGTGCTGAGGCGAGGGGCCCGCCCGTCGGCCGCACGACGAGTGCGAGCCGGGGACGTGGAAGGCGCACGGCGGGACGCGGCAGCGGCGTTTCGCGACGCCGGTCGCGCAGGCGCTCGATCAGCGCCTCGCCCGGTCGGAAACCGCCCGCGAGCAACGCGAGCAGCAGGAGCGCCGGAGCCATCGTCAGAGCAAGGCCGGGTGACGCGACCACCGCGGACGCGAGCAGCACGAACATGCAGACGAACGCCAATACGCGCTTCATTCGTCACCGAGCATAGGCGAGAATTGGCGCGTCCGACAGATGTTCTGGCCAGATAGGGTGCATCTCGTGAAGACTCGGGCTTGTTTCGCCGCATTTGTCGCGGCCGTGACCCTCGCGGCATGCGGGGGCGATTCTGGAGACGAGGGCGGCGAGAGCACGCCCGCCGGTTCGCAGCCGGCCGCGGGGAACGGCGCGGAGCTGTTCACGCAGAACTGCGCGAACTGCCACACGCTGGCCGCGGCCAAGGCCAACGGCCAGGTGGGCCCGAACCTGGACGACCTGCGTCCCGGTCCGGACCTCGTGAAGGCCCAGACCGAGAACGGTGGCGGCGCGATGCCGGCGTTCAAGGGCAAGCTCTCGCCTGAGGAGATCCAGGCGATCGCGGACTACGTGTCCGAGAACGCCGGAGCCTGACGCATCGCCCAGGGGGCGATGCTTCGGCGAGTTCGGCGGCGCCGCGCGGTCAGCGCAGCGCCTCGCGAACTCGCGGCGTCTAGCGCGAGCTGCGCTGACCGGCGTGCCCGCGGCCTTGGCCCTGCGAGCGGCCGCGACGGCGACGGCTCGGGCCGCCCGTGGCGTGCGGGCGGGCGGTCGTGGCGGCGAAGCCGGTGCCCTCGAACTCGCCGTGCAGCTGCAGCGCGGCGGCGATCCGGCCGACGTCCTTGGCCTGCTCGGCCTCGACGAAGGTGATGCCGATGCCGGTGCGGCCCGCGCGGCCGGTGCGGCCGATGCGGTGCACGTAGCTCTCGCGGTCGTCCGGCGCGTCGAAGTTGATGACGTGGCTCACGCCCTCGACGTCGATGCCGCGCGCGGCGACGTCGGTCGCGACGAGCGTGTTGATCCGGCCCGACTCGAACGCGGCCAGCGCGCGCTCACGCTGGTTCTGGGACTTGTTGCCGTGCATCGCGACGGCCTTGATGCCCTGGCCCTCGAGGCGCTTGACGAGCCGGTCGGCGCCGCGCTTGGTGCGCACGAAGACGAGCGCGAGCTCGGCGTCGTTGAGCTCGGCGACGAGCGCCGGCAGGCGGCTGTCGCGGTCCACGGCGCGGAAGCGGTGCTCGATCTCGCCGCGCGAGGACTCCGTCGGCTTGTGCTCGTGCGTGACGGCCTCGTAGGTGTACTCGGACGCGATGCGGCCGGCCTCACCGTCGAGGGTGGCGCTGAAGAACAGCGTCTGCCGGTCCTCGGGGCACTTGGCCACGAGCCGGTCGACGGCCGGGCGGAAGCCCATGTCGAGCATGCGGTCGGCCTCGTCGAGGACGAGGATCTCGACGTCGGCGAGCGACAACGCGTTGCGGGCGAGCAGGTCCTCGAGGCGGCCGGGCGTCGCGACGATCATGTGCGCGGCGCGGGCCAGCTTGATCTGCTTCTCGAAGCCGACACCGCCGTAGACGGAGGCGACGCGGATGCCGCGCGACTCGGCCATCGGGCGCACTTCCTCGACGATCTGGCTCACGAGCTCACGCGTCGGCGCGAGCACGAGCGCCGCGGTGCGGCGGTGCTTCGGGTCGAGCATGTCGATCACGGGCGCGCCGAAGGCGATCGTCTTGCCGGAGCCCGTGGGGGACTTGGCGAGCACGTCACGCCCGGCCAGCACGTCCTCGATCACGAGGGCCTGGATGGCGAAGGGGGACTCCATGCCGTTCTTGGCGAGCGCGCCCACGACGGGCTGCGACAGGCCGAGATCGGCGAAAGACTTCTGGGACAAACTGACTCCTAAGGGGGCGGCACTGGGGAGCGGCCGCGAACGATCTGGGGAGGCTGTGACGACCCCAAACCGCCCGGATGGCGGACTCAAGTGCGCTCGAACCTCACGGGTAGCCGGATGCCGCCCGTGCCTTGGATCCTAGCGTGCTCGCTCCGCTCTAACTTGATAGACGGATAAGAATCCACTTTCGAAGCCCTGACGGGACACCCGCAGGTAGATGCGCCAGACGCGCACGCGCTCGTCCCCGCCGAGCTCCCGCGCACGGTCGAGGTTGGCCTCGAAGCGGTGCTGCCACTCGAGCAGCGTGCGCGCGTAGTCGTCCGGGAAGTCCTCGACGTGGCGGGTGTGCAGGCCGGCGCGCTCGATCGCGGTCTGGATGCGGGAGACATGCAACGGCGCGGCGTCGGGCCACACGTACCGCTCCGAGAACGGGCCCGCCTCGGCGTCGCCGACGCGCAGTCGCGCGATGCCGTGATTCAGGAGCGTCCCGCCAGGCTTGAGCAGCGAGGCCAACTTCGCCATGTAGAGATCGACGTTCACCGCGCCGACGTGCTCGACCATGCCGATCGAGCGCGATCGCGTCGAACGTCTCGCCCGTGATCTCGCGGTAGTCCATGACGCGGATGTCGACCTGGTCGGCCAGGCCCGCGGCCGCCGCCCGTTCGCGCGCCAGCTGCGCCTGCGGCTCGCTCAGCGTGATTCCGGTGACGTGCACGCCGTGCTCGCGCGCGGCGTGGATCGCGAACGCGCCCCAGCCGCAGCCGACGTCCAGCACGCGCATGCCCGGCTGGAGGCCGAGCTTCGTGCACACGAGCTCGAGCTTGGTGAACTGCGCCTCCTCCAGCGTCTGCGCCCCGCGGGACCAGATCGCGCACGAGTACGTCATCGACTCGTCGAGGAACAGCGAGAAGTACTCGTTCGAGAGGTTGTAGTGGTGGGTGACCGAGCGCTTGTCGCGGAGGATCGAGTGCCGCGCGCCCTTCGGGTCGGAATTCCATCGCCGGCACTTTCGGCACGCGCCGTAGCGCGCCGGCCTTGACCGCGCCGCGCGCGATCTTCAGCTTGGTCGCGTTGTCCATCGGCGGCGGCGACCACTGCGAGATGAGCGCGATGGCCGTGTCCATGTCGTCGACGTCGATCCCGCCGCTCACATACGCGCGGCCGACGCCGAGCTGGGAGGGCGCGCGCAGGATGTGGCCGAGCGCGACCGGGGTGGTCAGGTGAAAGGTGGGTCCGGCATCGCCGTTGGTGGGCGGCAGCGTGGTGCCGTCCCAGAGACGGAGCGTGAAGGGACGGTCCGGCAGGGCCTCCGTCAATGCGGCGCGGAGCTCCTCAGTCACGTCGCGAGTTTGGCGGCCTGACGGTCGGGGGGAATGCGCACGACGTCCCAGGCCAGCCCGGTCTTCTCCAGAGCCCAGATCACCCACGCGGAAGGATCGAAGTTCCATCGCGACAAACCATGGCGAGCGGATGTGGGAAACGCATGATGGTTGTTGTGCCAGGCCTCACCGAACGTGAAAAACGACAGCCACCAGACATTCCGGGACTCGTCATCGGTCGCGAACCGGCGGCGGCCGAAGAAGTGGCACAGCGAGTTGATGCTGTAGGTCGCGTGGTGGAGCACGAGCATCCGCACCGCGCCGCCCCACAGCAGGCCGGTGAGGGCCGTGGCGAGGCTGCCGCCGATCGCCCAGCCGAGGAAGAACGGGACGATGAGCCCCGCCGCCACCCACAGCACGAACGTGCGGTTGATGAAGCTGACGATCGGGTCCTTCAGCAGGTCCGGCGCGTAGCGGGACTTCAGGCCGCGCTCGGTGTGGATGAACAGCCAGCCGACGTGCGCGTGGAACAGGCCGCTGAGCGCGCCCTTCAGGCCGTGCCCGTGGTCCACGTGCGGCGAGTGCGGGTCGCCCGGCTTGTCGGAGTACGCGTGGTGCTTGCGATGGTCGGCGACCCAGGAGATCACGGGGCCCTCGATCGCGGCGCTGCCGAGCGCGGCGAGAATCGCGCGCACGGCCTTGCCCGTCTTGAACGAGCGGTGCGTGAACAGCCGGTGAAAGCCGACGGTGATGCCGAAGCCGGTCGCGATGTACATGATCGCGAACACGATCACGTCGCTCCAGCCCAGCCATGAGGACCACACCTGCCAGGCCACGATCCCCAGCGCCAGGATCGGCAGGACGGTCACGGTGCCGGTCAGGAAACGGTCGAGGTTTTCGTTGGCGACGGGCTGGACGTCGTCGCGCACCTGCTGTGTAGCGGCCATCGCGGCCATTTTGTCACGTCGCCGCAGGTTCGGGACGCGAAGTTCGTTCAGGGCGTCATGGAGCCGCCGTCTGCTGGTTCTCGTCCCGCTGCTCCGGCTTGAGCTTCTCCTGCGACTTGGGTTTCTTCTGCTTGGGCTTCGCGGGTGTCTTGATCTTGACCGTGCGCTCCTCGACGCCGACCGGGCCGCTCGGCCCGCGGGCCTCGACGCGGACGCGGTAGCGCCCACGTCCGGGCGGTTTCCACGCGAACGAGTGCGTCCCGCGCGGGAGCTTGGCGAAGTCGCGCGACACGCTGATGCCGCGCGCGCCCCACACCCGCACCTTCACGCTCGAGATCTTCGAGAGCGTGAAGCGGACCGTGCGCGTGCGGTCCCAGCGCGTGCCCTTGAGCCGATCCAGCCCGATCCGCGTGGGCTCGCGCTCGTAGCGCGCGAAGTTCCGGCTCGCGCGGCAGTAGGACCTCGCGTCGGTGCGATCGCACAGCCCGGCGAGGAAGCCCGCGGTCAGGTCGTGGTAGCCGAGCGTGGACTCGGCGCCGTTCTCGGAGTACAGCGACCAGGCGCCGGTGTCGTACTCGTCGACCTCGCGCCGCGCCGCGCGGTCACCGGCGCGGAACAGCTTCGTGGCGCGGCCGGAGTGCAGCAGCGCGCCGGTGTCCCGGAGGCCCAGGACCGCTTGGAGGCCGCCGTTGAACACGCGGTGCGAGGGCGAGAACGAGTACAGGAGGTAGTGGCTGCCGCCCGGGGCGGAGACGCGCACGCCGCTCGGCGGGGCCTGCTCGAACGCGCCGAGGGCCTGTTCGGCCGCGCGCTTCCAGCGCTTGTGGCCGAGCGCGCGGTAGCCGCGGGCGAGCGCTTGCGTCGCGGTGGCCTGCGTCATCCCGCTCACCCACGGCGGCGCGCCGGTGCCGTACGCGAAGTAGTACTCCCACGCGAGGTAGCCGCTGCGGCGCGCGCCGAGTGAGGCGAGCCGGTCGAGCGAGCGCGTCAAGATCGCGGTGCGGCAGGTGTCCTTGGCCGTGCGCGAGCGCATCGCGGCCAGGCAGGAGCCGGCGATCGCGTTCGCCCGGCCCCAGCTCGCGAGCGGCTGGACCTGCAGGCCACGGCCCGGGTAGTACTGGAAGATCACGGGGTCGCGGCCGAAGGTGGTGCGAAAGCCGGACGCGGGGACGGGCTGGTCCTTCCAGAAGCGCACGTTCTGGCGCAGGATCAGGAACGTCGGGCGCAGCCGGTCGGCGGTCAGCATGCGCCCGGCCGCGAGGCTCCTGACGGCGTTGACCGTGTAGGCGAGCTCGGTGGCGCGGACGCCGGAGAGCTTGGACAGCGCGACGTTGGCGTCCGCCCACTCCCGGCGCATCGAGTTCTCCGCTCCCGGGCGTGATGCGGCCGGTGAGCCGCGCGACGCGCAGCGCCCCCTCGACCGTCTTGGAGCGCCGCATGCGCGCGATCTCGTCGCGGCGGGCCTGCTCGTAGGCCTCACGCCGCGCGACGAGCGCCTCGAACCCGCCCGTCTTGGCCGGGAGGCGGTCGATCGTGTCGAAGCGGGCGGGCGTCGGGACCGGCTCGGGGCGCTGCTCCTCACCGCAACCGGCGACCATCAGCACGGCCACGACAAGCATCCTCCACCACTTCACCCACTCCACCATGCCAGCAAATAGGGGAATATGAGCTAGACGATCGGGAAGGAGAGACGCCGCATGCAAGGACTCATGTCGCAATACCCGCTGACGCTGACGCACGTCTTCAGTCGAGCGGAGCGGCTGTTCCCCGACAAAGGCGTCGCAACGGTCACGGCCGGCGGCATCGATCGGATCACCTACCGCGAATGGGCCGAGCGCACACGCAAACTCGCGTCCGTGCTCGACACGCTGGGGATCTCCGAGGACGGCCGCGTCGCCACCTTCGCCTGGAACACCGCTCGCCACCTCGAGCTCTACTTCGCCGCGCCGTGCAGCGGCCGGGTATTGCATACGCTCAACATCCGCCTGTTCCCGGATGACATCGTCTATATCGCCGAACACGCTGAGGACGAGGTCGTGTTCGTGGACCGATCGCTGCTGAAGGTCTTCTGGCCGTTGGTGGATCGTCTGTCGACGGTGAAGGCCGTGGTCGTGATGGACGACGGCGTGCCGGAGGAGATCCCGGACGACCCGCGCGTGTACGACTACGAGGCGCTGCTGGCGGAGGCGACGCCCGCGGACTTCCCGGTGCTCGAGGACGAGAACCGGGCCGCCGCCATGTGTTACACGAGCGGCACCACCGGTCATCCGAAGGGCGTCGTGTACTCGCACCGCTCGACGGTCCTGCACTCGATGGGGGCGTTGGTCGTGGACGCCGCGGCGGTGAGCGAGAAGGACCGGGTGATGCCGGTCGTGCCGATGTTCCACGCCAACGCGTGGGGGCTCTGCCAGGCCGCGGTGATGGCCGGCGCCGACCTGGTGATGCCCGGCCCGAAGATGCAGCCGGCGGCGATCGCCGAGCTCATGGAAGGCGAGAAGGTCACGCTGGCCGCGGGCGTGCCGACGATCTGGATGGGCGTGCTGCCGGAGCTCAAGGGCCGCGACCTTTCGTCCTTGCGGGACATCGTCTGCGGCGGGTCGGCGGTGCCGAAGTCGCTGAGTGAGGCCTACCGGGAGCAGGTCGGGCTGCCGATCCTGCAGGCCTGGGGCATGACCGAGACCTCACCGGTGGCGACGACGGGGCGGATCAAGTCGTGGCTGCTGGACTCGTCGGAGGAGGAACTGGCGGACCTGCGCGCGGCGCAGGGGACGCCGATCCCCTTGGTGGAGCTGCGGATCGCCGATCCCGCCACGGGCGAGGAGCTGCCCTGGGACGGCGAGGCGCGCGGCGAGCTGCAGGCGATCGGGCCGTGGATCGCCCGCGCCTACTACAACGACGAGCGCTCCGACGACTCCTTCACCGAGGACGGCTGGCTGCGGACGGGTGACGTGGCGACGATCTCGCCGGACGGCTACGTCCGGCTGGTGGATCGCACCAAGGACCTCGTCAAGTCGGGCGGCGAGTGGATCTCGTCGGTCGAGCTCGAGAACGCGATCATGGCCCACCCCAAGATCGCCGAGGCGGCCGTGATCGGCATCCCCGACGAGAAGTGGTCCGAGCGGCCGTTGGCGTGCGTCGTGCCCGAGGGCGGCGAGGAGATCACGCTGGACGAGCTGCGCGAGTTCCTCGCCGAGCGCGTGCCCAAGTGGTGGCTCCCGAACGACCTCGAGATCATCGAGGAAGTGCCCAAGACCTCGGTCGGCAAGTTCTCGAAGAAGACGCTGAGAGAACAATTTTCTGACCGGAAGGCCGCAGCGACCCAGTAACCTCGCCGGGCGTGCGCCTGGTTGTCGGAACGCTGACACTGTTCTTTCTGCTCGCGGGCACCGCTTCTGGGGCGGTGTCCGTGCGCCTGTCCGAGGGCACGCTCGAGGTCGTCGGGACGGCCGCGAGCGAGGTCGTCTCGGTGAGTGAGTCGGGCGGTGCGATCACCGTCGCGTCGCCGCAGGGCGTGACCGGGTGCTCGCCGTGCGCGGTCGGGCCGAACGTCACGGTGAGCGTTGCGCTGGACGAGGGCGACGACCGGCTGGACGCGTCGGCGCTGTCGCGTCCGGTGACGGTCGACGCGGCGAGCGGTGGCGACGAGATCCGCACCGGCGCGGGCGACGACGCGATCCGCGTGGTCGACATCGACAACCTCGTCTACGCGGGCGCGGGCGACGACATCCTCACCGGCGCCGGCGCCCTGAACGGCGAGGCCGGCGACGACTGGATCAACGGCGGCGGGACCCTGATGGGCGGCCCCGGCGAGGACCGCCTGACCGGCCTGCTGGCCACGATCTCCGGCGGCGCCGACCGCGACACCGTCGAGCAGGGCGGCACGGCAGTGCGCATCTCGCTCGACGGCGAGATGAACGACAGCGGCTTCAGCAACGTGCTGGGAGACGTCGAGGTGCTCGTCGGCAGCGAGGGCAGCGACGTGCTCGTCGGCGCCGACGGCTCGCAGGATCTGCGCGGCCTCGGTGGCGCCGACACGCTCGACGGCCGCGCAGGCGCCGACATGGTGCTCGGCGGCGCCGGCGACGACACGATCGACAGCCGCGACGACGCGCGCGACGAGGTCACGTGCGGCGACGACGCGGACACCGTGCGCGGCGACCGCCTCGACGCGCTGGCCGACGACTGCGAGACACGCGACCTCCCGCCGGTGGAGACCCCAACCGCCACGCCCACCGCGACGGCGACGGCGACAGCCACTGCGACCGCTTCGCCGACGCCGACCGCGACGGCCACTGCCACCGCGACCGCCACCGCCACCGCCACGCCGACGCCCACGGCGACCGCGACGCCCACGGCCACCGCGACGGCCACGGCGACGCCCGACGCGACCGTGCCGCCCGGCGGCGCGCCGCTCTTCGAGGCCCCGCCCGCGGCGGTGCGCGACGTCGTCGCGCCGACGGTCACCGCGACCGTCGCCAGGCGGCTCAAGCGCGCCCGGTTCGCCCGCGCCGGCCTCGTCACCCGCGTGCGGTGCTCGGAGGCGTGCGCGGTCACGGTCGAGGTTCGGCTCAAGGCGCGGGTCGCGAAGCGGCTCAAGCTCCCGCGCGTCGTCGCCCGCGGCACCGGCACCGAACAGGTCAAGGTCAAGCCCGGCCCCGTCGTCCGGCGCAAGCTCCGCCGCGCGAAGGGCACCCTGCGCGCGACGGTCGCCGTCCGCGCCGTGGACGCGGCCGGCAACGCGCGGACGGTCACCCGCCCGCTGAAGCTCAGCCGCTGAACGTCCGCGCGCCGATGCCGATGGCGCGCAGGGCGGGCGCGCCATCGACGATCCGCAGCGGCAGCCCGTGGTCCGGCCCGAGCCAGGCTTCGATCCGCGCCCGCTCGCCCGAGACCTCGAGCCAGGTGAGCTCGGCCTCGCCGGCGGGCGGCGGCCGGTCCGAGCGGCCGAAGAACGGCAGGCACGGCTCGCGCAGCGCCTCCTGCACGCCGGCCAGGGACCCCACGCGCGTGCCGCGCCGGACCGTGTAGAGCTCGGTGCCCAGGCGCTGCGCGGTGGCGTCGACGTCGTCGACCCGGCACGCCCAGGCGACGAACCCGTCGCCCGCCTCGATCCGCTCGAGCAGCAGCGCGCCGACGGGCGACGCGGCGGCTTCCTCGCGGTCGCGGATCGCCAGCAGCTCCAGGTAGGCGCCGCGCAGCGGGACGATCCGGTTGTGCGTGCCCTGCCCCACGTGGCTGCCGCCGGGCTCGACGGGCAGCCCGAGCTCTCGCTCCACCCGCGCTTGCGCGGCATCGAGGTCCCCGACACCCCACACGACGTGGTCGAGCCGCATCAGCGGATGGTCCGCTCGCCGATCCCGATCGCGCGCACGGCCGGCTCACCCTCCACGACGCGCACGCCGAGGTCGACGCCGCCGAGCCACGCGCGCAACCGGGACGCGTCGCCCGCGACCTCGAGGAACGTGAGCCGCTCGCGCCCGCCTTCGCCCGGGCGCGACGTGCCCTGGATGAAGAACGGCAGCGTCGGCTCGTCCAGAGCCGCCTCGACGCCGGTGAGCTTGCCCTCCAAGCCGGCGCGCCGGATCGTCAGCACCCCGGTGCCGAGTCGCGCCGCCACGGCCTCGACGTCGTCCACCCGGACCGCCCACCCGATCAGCCCCTCGCGATCGAGCACGCGGCTCCCGAACGGGTGCGCGGCGGCCTCGTCGCGGTCGCTGACCGCGATCAGCTCCAGATACGTCTCACCCAAGGGCACGATCCGGTTGTGCGTGCCCTGGCCCTCGTGCACGCCGCCGGGCCGCACCTCCAGGCCGAGCCGCTCGCTCGCCGCGTCGAGGTCGCTCGTGGCGTAGAGGACATGGTCGATCGCGAGTGTCAATGTGCCAACTCCGGATGCGTGTGTCGGGTCATGCGGGGTACGCGCGTCGTGAGACCATGAACTACCTCCTCTCAGCCCATGAGCCCGAGCGGGCCGCCTTGGAGGGCAAACGCGCGACCCTCGGGTAGCGTCGAAGCATGATCGGCGCACTCATCCTCGGCTTCCTCGCGGGAGTCATCGGCCGGGTGCTCATGCCCGGCGACGTCTTCCGCCACATGAGCGGACCCACGTCCTGGCTCGTCTCGCTGGTCCTCGGCCTCGTCGGTGCGGCCCTCGGCTGGTTCCTGTTCACGTCCCTGCTCGGGATCGGCGACGAGGACGTCTTCGACCTCGGGGGCATCCTGTCCGCGATCATCGGCGTGCTGATCGTCCTGCCGATCGCGGGCTTCATCCTGCGCCGGACCGGGATGTCGCCGGAGCGCCCGCCCGCCGCGCGCACGTAGGTCCGCATACGGACCGGCGGGCCTACGAGCTTGGTTCGCCGGTCCCGTTCGTCGTCATATTCCCGCGGGTACGCCTCGCCCATGGCCGTCGCTGATCCACCCCCGCAGGATCTGAACCCGGAGACCGGCGAGTTCGAGACGCCGCTCAAGCGCGTCATCGGCCCGGGGATGCTGCTCGTGTTCGTCGTCGGCGACGTGCTCGGCGCGGGCATCTACGCGCTCGTCGGCGTCGTCGCGGGCGAGACGGGCGGCGCGATCTGGACCGCGTTCCTGTTCGCCACGATCCTCGCGATCATGACCGCGTTCTCGTACGCGGAGCTCGTGACCAAGTACCCGGCGGCGGGCGGTGCCGCGACCTACGTCGACACCGCGTTCAAGGTGCCGTTGCTGACCTTCGTCATCGCCTTCACGGTGATGTGCTCCGGGATCGCCTCGGCGGCCACGCTCTCGAAGGCGTTCGCCGGCGACTACCTGGCCGAGTTCGTCGAGCTCCCGGTCGTGCTCGTGGCGATCGGGTTCCTGCTGATCGTCGCGCTGATCAACTTCCGCGGGATCAGCGAGTCGATCAAGCTGAACATGGTGCTGACGACGATCGAGGTGCTCGGCCTCGTGATCATCATCGTCATCGGCGTCGCCGCGCTGCTCAACGGCGACGGCGATGCGGGGCGCAACCTGGACTTCCCCGAGGGCGAGAACGTGGCGCTGGCGATCGTCGGCGGCGCGGCGCTGTCCTTCTACGCGCTGATCGGCTTCGAGGACGCGGTCAACGTCGCCGAGGAGACCAAGGACCCGGCGCGCAACTTCCCCAAGGCGCTGTTCGGCGGCCTGTTGATCGCCGGCGTGATCTACCTGCTGGTGACCTTCACGGCGTCGATGGTGGTGCCGACACAGCAGCTCACCGAGAGCGACGGCCCGCTGCTCGAGGTCGTGCGCGAAGGCCCGCTCGGCGTCCCGACGAAGCTCTTCGCGGGCATCGCGCTGCTGGCGGTCGCCAACGGCGCGCTGATCAACATGATCATGGCCTCCCGGCTCGTCTACGGCATGTCGGTGCGCGGCGTCGTGCCGCGCATCTTCGACAAGGTCCACAGCGGCCGGCACACGCCGATCGCGGCGATCATCTTCACGACCGGACTCGCCATGCTGCTGGCGACCCTCGGCGACCTCAGCGACCTGGCCGGCACGACGACGACGCTGCTGCTGTTCGTCTTCGCGACGGTGAACGTCGCCGTGCTCGTGCTGCGGCCCGACGAAGGCAAGCACCCGCACTTCAGGGCGCCGAGCGTGATCCCCGTCGCCTCGGTCGTGATCATCATCTTCCTGCTCATCCGCCGCGCGTCGGACAATCCCGAGTACTTCGCCTACGCGGGCGGGCTCGTGCTGTTCGGGATTGTCCTGTGGGGGATCCAGCGCCTCGCTTCACGCTAGGTGGTGCACGTCCTGTAGCCCGTAGACGGGCGTCTCGATGCCCTCCATCCGGGCCTTGAGCTGCAGCGCGAGGTAGAGCGAGTAGTGGCGCGACTGGTGCAGGTTGCCGCCGTGGAACCACAGGTTGTCCTGCTGCGTCGGCTTCCACATGTTGCGTTGCTCGCCCTCCCACGGGCCGGGGTCCTTCGTGGTGTCCGAGCCGAGGCCCCACACCTTGCCGACGCGATCGGCGACCTCCTGCGAGATCAGCTCCGCGGCCCAGCCGTTCATCGAGTTGTAGCCCGTGGCGTAGACGACCAGGTCGGCCGGGAGCTCGGTGCCGTCCTCCATCACGACGGCGTCCTCGGACAGCCGCGCGACCTTCCCGTTCTTCAGCTTGATCTTGCCGTCGGCGACCAGCTCTGACGCACCGACGTCGATGTAGTAGCCCGACCCGCGCCGCAGGTACTTCATGAACAGCCCGGAGCCGTCCTCGCCCCAGTCGAGGTCGAAGCCGGCGGCCTCCAGCCGGTCGTAGAAGTCCTTGTCGCGCTCGCGCATCTGGTCGTAGAGCGGGATCTGGAACTCGTGCAGGATCCGGTAGGGGAGGCTGGCGAAGATCATGTCCGCCTTCTCGGTGGTCACGCCGCTCGCGACCGCCTCCTCGGAGTACAGCGCGCCGAGCCCGATGTCCATCAGCGTGCTCGAACGCACGATGTGGGTCGAGGAGCGCTGCACCATCGTCACGTCCGCCTCCTGCTCCCACAGCGCGGCGCAGATGTCGTGGGCGGAGTTGTTGGAGCCGATGACGACGACGCGCTTGCCGCGATAGGCGTCCGGGCCGGGGTGCTTGGACGAGTGGTGCTGCTCGCCCTTGAACACGTCCATGCCCTCGATCACCGGCAGGTTCGGCTGCGAGCTCATGCCGGTGGCCAGCACGAGCTGGCGCGGGCGCAGCGTGATCGCCTGGCCGTCGCGCTCGACCTGGACGACCCAGCGGCCGTCGTCTTCGTCGAACGTGGCCGACTTGACGGTCGTCGAGCCCCAGTAGTTGAGCTCCATGACCCGCGTGTACATCTCGAGCCAGTCGCCGATCTTGTCCTTGGGCGAGAACACCGGCCAGTTCTCGGGGAACTTGATGTACGGCAGGTGGTCGTACCAGACCGGGTCGTGCAGGCACAGCGACTTGTAGCGCTTGCGCCACGAGTCGCCGGGGCGCTCGTTGCGCTCGCAGATGATGGTCGGCACGCCGAGCTGGCGCAGCCGCGCCCCGAGCCCGATCGCGCCCTGCCCGCCGCCGACGATCACGACCTCGGGCTGCTCGGAGTACCCGAGCGTCTCGGCTTCCTGCATGCGCGCCTCGAGCCACGTCACGCGGTCGCGGTCGGCGCCGTGCTCGACGCCCTTGGGCCGGTGCGTGCCTCTTCGGCTCCTCATGGCCCTTGAGCTCGTACAGCGCCGTGAGCAACGTCCACGCCTTGCCGTCGCGCAGGCGCAGCAGCCCGTTGCCGCGCCCCGCCGCGGTCTCGAACGCGATCCACGCCGTCGTGATCCCGTCGGCCGTGTCCGGCGGCTCCGTCGTGTGCCACCCGCTGGGCTGCACGTGCTCGAGCTGCGCGTCGAGCATCGCCTCGATCTCACCCGGCCCCTCGACGGTCTTGAGGTTCCACGTGAACGCGACCAGGTCGCGCCAGAAGCTCTCCTCGTGGAACAGCGCAGCGGCGCCCGCGCTGTCGCCGCTGCTCAGCGCGGACTCGAAGTCGGACAGCCACTGGTCGACGTCGCTCACGGTCTCTCCTCCCGGCGATTACTGACGCTTGCTGGATATCACCTCGCGCGCGAGAACGACAGTGAGGCCGCCCCAGAACAGCGATTTGAGGACGCGTGTCCCGTGTGAGTCGATCGTGCGAGTCGCGAGGTCGCGGCACTCGCCGTGCGGTCCAGGAGTTCGCTAGCTCAGCGACGCCGCTCCGAGTTCGGCAGAGCGGATCGCGCAGTCGAGCCGACGCGTTGGGCGCTCAACCGATCAGGGGTGCACCCTGATGTCGCGCGGGCGTCTGTCGAGCAAGCTGGGAGCCATGCCCCGCTTCCTGCTCCAGCACCGTCACGAGCCGCACGAGTGCGGCGTGGCGTTCGCCGCCTTCCGGGGGCACGCGAGCCCGCTCCGTCATCGTGCGGCGCTGGCCTCGTGCGCCTTCGGCGGGCACGCGATCTGGTGGGAGGTGGAGGCGGCCGGCCCCGATGAAGCGCTCGGGCTCCTGCCGTACTTCCTCGCCGAGCGCACCTCGGCGACGCGCGTCGACGAGGTCCACATCCCGTGACGCTACGGCGCGATCAGCTCCGTCCTCAACTCGTGCGACTCGTCCTCCAGGCGCGCCTCGTACCAGATGCGGTAGCCGCCGCCGGGTAGGGGCAGGACCTCGAGGTAGCGCACGTCCGCGAGCGGCTCGCCTGATGCCTCGAAGCGCTCGCCGTCCCAGTGCGTGACGCCGGTGCGCTCGAACCAGTTCTCCGCCTCGCTCGCGCGGGCGTCGTACGCGGCGCGGCCGTCGGGCAGCACGGTGGTGAGCCGCGCGCCGCGCTGCGACCAGGTGCCGGGCGCGCCCTCCAGCACGGTGCCGTGCCAGTCCCACGTCCAGCCGTCCGTGCTGGATGCGTAGGCCGTGTTCATGCGGTCCTCGGCGCCCGGCACGTCGAGCAGGTGGCAGCAGATCCAGGCGGCCCAGCCGTCCCCGGTGCGGCGGATGATCGGGTCCTTGACGGCGGTGTCCGCGTCACCCGCGAACGCCACGGTGATCTCCGCGTCGGCCAGCGCCTCGAGCGTCGGCGCCTCCATGACCGCGATGTACCAGTGCTTCGTGTTCGGCGTGGCGCAACTCGCCCACAGCCGCCAGCCGGCCTCGGTGCGCGCGAGCGCCGGGCCGCTCGGTCCACTGCGCGCCGAAGTGGTCCTGCGGGAGCACGAGCACGGTCTCGTAGTGCTCGCCATCGTCGGAGACCGCGATCACGGTCTCATCCGTCGTGTCCGGCCCGTTGCGCGTGCGGTACCCGAGGACGATCGTGTCGCCGTCGAGCACGGCGGACGGCGCACCGGTCCAGAACTGCGGGCCACGACCCGGCGCGGGCGCGACGACCACGGGGGTCGCCGCGCCCGGCAGCGGAAAGTCGGTCATGGCCCCAACATAAAGGGTCAGACCCTTTAGGTGCGCCCTTGCAAACGGTTTTGCGGTCGGGGCGAGCCTAAGGGGTCAGACCCTAAAGTTCGTTTAGGTTGCGTGCGCGCGTCTCGATCACGAGCGAGCCCTCGTGCGTGACGTGCACGTGGTCGCCTTCGCGGATCTCGCCCGCGAGGATCGCCTTGGTCAGCGCCTTCTCCAGCGTGCGCCGGATGTGCCGCTGCAGCGGGCGGGCGCCGTAGGCCTCGTCGAAGCCGTCGGCGGCCAGGCCGGCGGTGTACTCGTCGTCGACGGTGAGCTCGATGCCCCGCTCGGCCCGCAGGCGGTCGGCGACGCGCGCCACCATCTGCTGGGCGATCGACTCGACCTGCTCGCCGTTGAGCGAGTCGAAGGTGACGATCTCGTCGATCCGGTTGATGAACTCGGGCAGGAAGGCCTGCTTGGCCGCGTCCTCCATGCGCTGGGCCTCGGCGGCGGGCTCACTCGCGGTGAAGCCGATCCCGCGCTTGGCCTTGCCCGCGCCCAGGTTCGACGTCATCACGATCACGGCGTTGTTGAAGTCCACCGTGCGGCCTTCGCCGTCGGTGAGCCGGCCGTCGTCCATCACCTGCAGGAGCACGTTCCAGACCTCCGGGTGGGCCTTCTCGATCTCGTCGAGCAGGATCACGGAGTACGGGCGCCGGCGCACGGGCTCGGTCAGCTGGCCGCCGTCGCCGTACCCGACGTAGCCGGGCGGCGAGCCGATCAGCCGCGCCACCGTGTGCGGCTCGCGGAACTCGCTCATGTCGATCCGGACGAGCGCCTTCTCGGTCGCGAACAGCCGCTCCGCGAGGGCCTTGACCAGCTCGGTCTTGCCGACGCCGGTCGGGCCGAGGAACAGGAAGCTGCCGAGCGGACGGTCGCCCTCGGAGAGCCCGACGCGGGCGCGGCGGATGGTGTCCGCGACGACCTCGACGGCCTCGTCCTGGCCGATCACGCGCTCGTGCAGATCGGCCTCGAGGTCGTTCAGGCGCTCGAGCTCGCCTTCGACGAGCTCGCCGACGGGGATGCCGGTGCGGGCGGCGACGACGGACGCGATCTGCGTCTCGCCGACGACGACCGGGCCGGTCTCGCCCTGCCGGCGCTTGAGCTCGGCCGCGCGCTCGTAGTCCTCACGCGCGACGGCGTCCGCGATCTCGCCGCTCAGGTCCTTCGCGCCCGTCAACCGCAGGCGCGCGGCGGCCTGGTCGATCAGGTCGATCGCCTTGTCGGGCAGGTGGAACTCGGTGATGTAGCGGTCGCTCAGCCGGGCCGCGGCTTCCAGGGCCGCGTCGTCGATCATCACGGCGTGGTGCTTCTCGTACGCGCCGCGCAGGCCGCGCAGGATCGTCACCGTGTCCTCGACGGACGGCTCCTCGATCGTCACCGCGGAGAAGCGGCGGGCGAGGGCGGAGTCGCGCTCGATCTTGCGGTACTCGGCGAGCGTGGTGGCGCCGATCACGCGCAGCTCACCGCGGGCGAGCAGCGGCTTGAGGATGTTGGCCGCGTCCATGCCGCCCTCGGCGTTGCCCGCGCCGAGCACGGTGTGCAGCTCGTCGATGAACAGGATCGTCTTGCCGTCCTTGGCGTCCTCGAGCGCCGCCTTCAGGCGCTTCTCGAACTGGCCGCGGAACTGCGCGCCGGCGACCATGCCGCTCAGGTCGAGCGCGACGACGCGGGTGCCGTGCAGGGTCTCGGGGACGTCCTGGAGATGGATCCGGAGCGCCAGGCCTTCGGCGATCGCGGTCTTGCCGACCCCGGCCTCGCCGATCAGGACGGCGTTGTTCTTGCGTCGGCGGGCGAGGATCTCGATCGTCTGAGCGATCTCCTGGTCGCGGCCGATGACCGGGTCGATGCGGCCCGCCTTGGCGGCAGCGGTGAGGTCGCGCCCGAACTCGCCGAGGGCGCTCTTGGGCGCACGCTCGGGGTCGGCGGGCTGGCGCTCGCGCAGATCGGTCGCGCACGTTTCACACAGCACCGCGGTGCGCCGCTGAGGGCCCGCCGAGAAGACCATGCGCACCGTACCCGGCCGCTCGCCGCAGACGGCGCAGAGCGTGGGAGTGGTGTCAAAAATCTCAGTCACGACGACTAAGATAGCGATTGCTTGCTCACGCAACTTATGCGTCCGGTAAAGTCGCCCCGTGATCTTCCGGCAGATCGCGCACGAGGACCTCGGGTGCGCTTCCTACTTGATCGGCGACGAGTCCGCGGGCGTCGCGGCGGTCGTGGACCCGCGGCTCGAGATCGGCGAGTACCTGCGGCTCGCCCGCTACCTCGGCGTCTCGATCGAGCACATCCTCGAGACCCACAACCACGCCGATCACGTGAGCGGCCACGGGCGGCTCGCGGCGGCGACCGGCGCGAAGCCTGCACGTCCACGCACTCGCGGAGCCGGACTACGAGCACGAGCCGTTCGAAGACGGCTGGGAGCTCGAGCTCGGATCGGTCGTGGTGCGTGCGCTGCACACGCCCGGGCACCGGCCCGAGCACACGGCGTTCGCGCTCGATCGACACCGCGCGCGGCGACGAGCCGTGGGCGGTGCTGACGGGCGACTCGCTGTTCGTGGGCGACATCGCGCGGCCGGACCTGGCGGTGGAGAAGGAGGAGGGCGCGCGCGACATCTTCCGCTCCCTGCACGCGCGGCTGCTCGAGCTGGGCGACGACGTGGAGGTCTGGCCCGGCCACCTCGGCGGATCGCTGTGCGGCGGGCCGGCGATGGACCTGAAGGTCTCGACGACGATCGGCTTCGAGCGCCGGCACAACGAGCTGCTGCGTGTGTCCGACGAGGACGAGTTCGTGGCGCGCGCGACGTCCGCGCTCCGGCCCCAGCCGCCGAACTTCAAGGCGATCGTGGCCATCAACCGCGGGCCGCTCGTCCAGCGCACGGTCGACGCGCACCCGTTGACGCCGCGCCAGATCCAGACGCTCGACGCCCCGGTGATCGACGTCCGCACGTCGCTGCAGTTCGACGACGCGCACGTCCCGGGCGCGATCTGCAACACGATCCTGCAGGCCGGGTTCGGCACACGGCTGGCGTGGATCGCGGGGCCTGACCAGGCGATCGTGCTCGTCGGGCGCGACGACGCCGATGCGCTGCACGCCGCCGAGCTGGCCGCGGCGGTCGGCGTGGACCGGATCGCGGGCTATCTGGCGGGCGGCTTCACGAGCTGGCGCGAGGAGAAGCTGCCGGTGGCCTCGATCGAGCGGCTCACCGTGCACGAGCTCCACGAGCGGCGCGAAGACGTGCAGATCCTCGACGTGCGCGAGCAGGACGAGTGGGACGCGGGGCACATCCCGGGCTCGGTCTTCGTGCCCTACCACGACATCCACGCGCTCCCGGACGTGGACCCGGAGCGCCCGGTCGCGGTGATCTGCGCGTCCGGGCAGCGAGCGGCCGTCGGCGCCTCGCTGGTGCAGCGCTTCGGCGCGTCCGAGGTGCTCCACGTGGTCGACGGCGGCGTCGGCACGTGGGGGCGCGCGGGCTACCCGATCGAGCGCTGAGCCTCAGCTCGGCCAGCAGCTTGAGCCGCGGGCGTGGGTCGGCAGCGGGAGGAAGACACCGGCCGCGCGGGCGCGCGCTGCTCGGTGTCATGCCGCTTCAGCGCGAGGTGCTCGAAGATCGGGCGGAGATAAAGGTGCGTGGCACTTTAGGTTCAGAGGGCTTCGGCGCGGGGGCGTTGCGTGGCGGCGAGCAGGTAGAGGTGGCGGAGGAGCGCGTTGCCGGTGCGAAGGAGCCGCGGGGCCGCTTTCAGGTAGTCGGTTTCAGGTGCTTTGTGCAGTCTGCGCAAAATCGAGCCAGCACAGGATCGCCCGGTTGCAGCCTCGACGAAGGGCACGGCTCGTGATCACGTCACATCCCAGGCGTTGCGCCTGATCGTTGGAGGACGCATCAACGCGTGCCGGGCGGCGCGGAGGCAACGCAAGCAGCAGGATTTCCGCCGAGGGCGTAGGATCGCGGCTGCTGGGCTTCAAATTGTGTCCTCCTGAGGAGGTCGGGTGATGCGTTGGTCTGTGCGTCGGCGCGGTGACCTTGCCAGTCGGGTCGGTGCGGTTGGCGAAGTCGGTCGAGACCCCGTAACGGGCGCCCGCGTGCTCGATCGCCATCAGGTCGGCGATGGACCCGGCGAAGCGGCCCCTCAAGGCGTCCACGCGGTCCATCGGCGCTTCGCTCGGCGCGTTCGCCCACGCGCTCTGCCGTCGCCGGTCGAGCGCTCACGCAGCACAGCGACCGGGCCGGCAGGCTGGCGGTACGGGTCGAGGAATGATTCGCAGCGGACGACTCATCGGTACCAACGGGAGGGTCCAGGATGAAAACCCGAGATCGGTGGTCTGCACGACGCCTGCACCAGATGCGACGTACCAGGCGGCTGGTGTCGGTTGCGTTGCTGGCGTTGGTGGTGGGTGCGTGGGTTCGGGTGATGAGGTGCCGACGTTGACGTGGTACATCAATCCGGATAACGGTGGTCAGGCGCGTTTGGCGGAGAAGTGCGCGCCTGCGGGGGGCGCGTACAGGGTTGAGATTCAGACGTTGCCTAATGACGCTTCGCAGCAGCGTGAGCAGCTTGTGCGTCGTCTGACGGCTGAGGACAGCTCGATCGATTTGATGAGTTTGGATCCGCCGTTTGTGGCTGAGTTCGCGAACGCGGGTTTTTTGCGTGTGTTTGATAAGGCTGACGAGGAAGAGTTGACTAAGGGTGTCTTGGATGCTCCGTTGGAGACGGTGTATTGGGATGAGGAGTTGGTCGCGGCTCCGTTTTGGGCGAATACGCAGCTGTTGTGGTATCGCAAGGGCGCGGTGGAGGCGGCGGGGGTCGATCCGAGCTCGGCGCGGTTTACGTGGGAGGACATGATCAAGGCCGCTGAGGAGGAGGGCAAGGTGATCGGCGTGCAGGCCAACCGGTATGAGGGTTACATGGTGTGGATCAATGCCTTGGTCGATTCCGCGGGTGGTGAGATCATCACCAATGTCGATGAGGGTAAGAACGCCACGCCGGCGATCGCTTCTCCGGCGGGTGATGCGGCGGCGAAGGTGGTCGGTGATCTGGCGCGGTCTAAGGCGGCGCCGCCGGCGATGTCGACGGCTGGTGAGGAAGAGGCCCGTTCGGTGTTTCAGGGTGAGAAGGGCATGTTCATGGTCAATTGGCCGTACGTGTACGCGGCGGCTAAGGGCGACGCTGAGGGCGGCGCGATCGACGCCGGCGTTGTCGAGGATATCGGTTGGGCTCGGTTTCCGGCGATGATCGCCGGTGAACCGAGCAAGCCGCCGTTGGGCGGGATCAATCTGGCGATCGGCGAGTACACCAAGTACCCGGCGCAGGCGCTTGAGTTGGTCAAGTGTCTCACGTCGTTGGAATCGAACGTGCAGTACATGGTCGATTCGGGCAATCCGGCAGCGAAGGCTGCGGCGTTTGATGACCCGGCGGTGCGTGAGGCGTTCCCGATGGCGGATCTGATCCGTGAGTCGATCAATGATGCCGGTCCGCGCCCGGTGACGCCGTATTACAACGACGTTTCGACCTCGGTGCAGCTGACTGGCATCCCGCTGATGATGTGCACGCGCCGCAGACCCCGAAGGAGACCGCGAGCTTTATGACTGACGTGCTCAACGGCGACCGGCTTCTCTGAGCGGCCAGCGACGAGACCTGGAGGGACTGATGGCCGTCAACGAGACCCAGACCGCGCCGCTGCAGGCCTCGCCCGGCGGCAAACCGGTGATCTCTGACCGGTTCCGGCGTGAACGGCGCTGGGGTTGATGCTGTCGGGGCCGGCGTTTGTGGTGATGGTGCTGGTCACTGCGTATCGCTGTTGTACGCGGTGGTCTGTCGTTGTATAACTACCGGTTGACGGACCGGCGGCAGGGAGTTCGTCGGTTTGAGTAACTACGTGACCGTGTTGACGGACCGGTGTGGTGGACGGATTTCAGTACGACGCTGATGATCACGGTGGTCAGCGTGTCGGTGGAGTTGGTGCTGGGGTTCGGGTTCGCGTTTGTGATGTATCGGATCTTGCACGGCCGTGGGCTGGTCCGGACGGGCATTTTGGTGCCGTACGGGATCATCACGGTGGTCTCGGCGTACATCTGGCGTTACGCGTTCAGCTGGACTCCGGGTTTATCAACCAGTGGTTCGGGCTCGGTGACTTAACTGGTTCGGTGCAACGGTGGTCGGCGATGTTCGTGATCATCTGGTCTGAGATCTGGAAGACCACGCCGTTTATCTCGTTGCTGTTGCTCGCGGGCTTGGTGCAGGTGCCGTGGAGTTTGCAGGAGGCGGCGTCGGTGGATGGCGCGTCGGCGCGCCAGCGGCTCGCGCGGGTCACGTTGCCGAACATGAAGGCCGCGATCATGGTCGCGTTGTTGTTCAGGACCTTGGACGCCTGGCGGATCTTGATAACCCGTTCATCATGACCAACGGCGCTAACCAGACCGAGACGCTGTCGTTTTTGGCCTACCGGCAGAACGTCACGTTGCTGAACTTGGGTACCGGATCGGCGATCTCGGTGCTGTTGTTTATCACTGTGGTGATCATCGCGTTCGTGTTCGTGAAGGGGTTTAAGACTGACTTGTCGCAGGTCAGGGGTGGTACGTGATGGGCGGATCAAAGACCAGCCGCTGGTGGACGGTGTGGGGTGCTCTGATCTTGGTGTGGGCGGCGTTCCCGCTGCTGTGGATGCTGTCGCTGTCATTAAGGATCTCAACACCTTCCGCTCGTCCACTCCGTCGTTTTTCCCGGACGAGTGGGTGTGGACGAACTACGACACCGTGTTCAGCGACTCGCTGTTTACCAGCGCGCTGGTGAACTCGATGGGGATCGTGCTGATCGACACCGGCCTGTCGGTGATCGTGGCCATGTTCGCCGCCTACGCGATCGCCCGACTGGAGTTCCCGGGCAAGAAGATCCTGCTGAGCACCGCGCTGGCGATCGCGATGTTCCCGCAGGCTGCGCTGGTCGGGCTGCTGTTTAATCTGTGGCGCAACCTGGGCATCTACGACACCTGGATCGGGCTGATCATCCCGTATCTGACCTTCGCGTTGCCGCTGTCGATCTGGACGATGTCGGCGTTCTTTCGCCAGATCCCCTGGTCGATGGAGCAGGCCGCGCAGGTCGACGGCGCCACCGCCTGGCAGGCGTTTCGCAAGGTGATCGTGCCGCTGGCGGCGCCGGGCGTGTTCACCACCGCGATCCTGACCTTCTTCTTTTGCTGGAACGAGTTTTTGCTCGCGATCTCGCTGACGTCGACCGACCGGGCGCGCACGGTACCGCGGCCTGTCGTTTTTCACGGGCGCCTCGCAGTTTCAGTCGCCGATCACCGCCATCATGGCCGCATCGGTGGTCGTCACCATCCCCATCGTGATCATCATCTTGATCTTCCAGCGCCGGATCGTCGCCGGACTCACCTCCGGCGCCGTCAAAGGCTGACCCAGCCCGAATTCGGCGCCCCGCGAAAGGAACGGATCCAGACCATGGCTTCGATCAGCATGAAGAACATCGTCAAGCAGTACGGCGATGGGTTTGCCGCGGTCAACGACGTCAGCCTGGAAGTGGCCGACGGCGAGTTCGTCATCCTCGTCGGCCCGTCCGGATGCGGGAAATCCACGCTGTTGCGGATGATCGTCGGCCTGGAAGACATCACCTCCGGCGAGATGCTCATCGGCGGGGTCCGCGTAAACGAGAAAGCACCTCGGGACCGCAACCTGGCGATGGTCTTTCAAGACTATGCGCTGTACCCGCATCTGAGCGTGTTCGAGAACATCGCGTTCCCGCTGCGGCTCAAGGACACCCCGGAGGCCGAGGTCAAAGAGCTGGTCGGTCAGACCGCCGAGGTCCTGGAATTGACCGAGCATCTGGACCGCAAGCCCGCCAACCTCTCCGGCGGGCAACGCCAACGCGTCGCGATGGGCCGCGCCATCATCCGCCAAGCGGACGCGTTCTTGTTCGATGAACCGCTGTCGAACCTGGACGCCAAGCTCCGCGGCCAGATGCGCACCGAGATCTCCCGGCTCCAACGCCGCCTGGGCATCACCACCGTCTACGTCACCCACGACCAGACCGAAGCGATGACGCTCGGCGACCGGATCGCGGTCCTGCGCGGCGGCCTGATGCAACAGATCGGAACCCCGCATGACCTCTACGACAAACCGGCGAACATGTTCGTGGCCGGGTTCATCGGCTCCCCACCGATGAACTTCATCCCCGGTGCCGCCGGCCAAGACACCATCGAGACCCCGTTCGGCGAGGTCGCACTCACCGCCGACCGCCTCCAAGGCGTCGCCGGCCGCGGACTGGTCATCCTCGGCATCCGCCCCCAGCACTTCGAAGACCTCGCCCTCGTCGACGCCGCAGACCGCGGCCGCGGGCAAACGCTCACCGCCACCGTGGACGTCACCGAATGGCTCGGGGACGAGCTCTACGCCTACATTCCCTACGACGCACCCGAAGACGTCTCCAAAAAGCTCAAAGACCTCCAACGCGAACTCGACAGCGAACAACTCCGCACGCAACTGGTGGTATCCCTGCACGCCGACAGCAAAGTCCGCGACGGCACCGAAACCGAACTCTGGTTCGACCCCGAACAAGTACACCTCTTCGACCCAGCCACAGGAGAGAACCTGACCCGCTACCCCGACTAGCACGCACAACTTCGGTCACCGGTGGAGCCTTCCATCACGGGTGGTTGACGGGTCGCGCATGAAGGTGCGGTAGCGTCAGGGCGCATGGCCGTTCCCCGCCTTCGCGTCTCATCGGCCGAGCCCAGCGGAACGCTGCGCCAGGCATCCGACGAGGTCGAGCTCTACCACCGCACGTACACGACCCTGCTGCGGTCGTCGGGGGAGACGCTCCTGCGCGTGCTGGAGCCGTCGCACGCCGCGATGAACTCGAGCCTGCACCCGCTGGCGTGGGACATGGAGCAGCCGGACCTGGGCGCGTTCCTGTACTCGCTGCGGCGCCTGCCGTCCACGATCTGGCGGGCGAACGTGATCGTCGTCGGCCAGGAGTCGGAGGCGTTCGCGCGCGCCGGCTACGGCCGGATCCAGGACTGGGAGCCGCTGGAGGCGCCCGCCCGCCGGCGCCGCTGGTTCGACGACGGGCAGGGCACGCTGGCCGTGCTGCTCGCCTCCACGTCGGACCTCGACGACGCGATCCCGTCGCTCGTCGCGTACCAGCTCGAGTGGAACAAGCTGCACGCGCTGCTGCGCGCGGTCGAGCCGACCGAGGACCCGACGCCCGCCGACGTCGCCGCCGCGTGCGGCGGCTCGGAAGCGGACTGGTCCCGCGTCGAGGAGTCCTGGCCCGAAGGCCTCGCGGCGTTCGTCGACGAGGTGCGCACGCGCAAGCTGCACCTGCGCATCCGGATGCTCGGCGGCTCGCAGTCCGGCTACGCGCGGATCACGCGCCGCTGGTGGGCGCCGGTCCGCGCGAAGCTGACCGACCAGGCGCTGTCGGACAAGCCGATGTACTTCGTCTCCTCCAACACGCACTCGCTCGTGAACCTCGTGTCCACGGGCGCGGGCGCCAGCGAGGAGGAGATCGTCGACTGGGTGGAGGCCAACGGCCCCGACTACCTGCTCGAGGAGCTCGAGCGCTTCCGGACCAGCCGCAAGACGGGCTCGTGGGAGAACTTCCTCTACTACGGCGCGCGGCTCTACTACGAGAGCCAGCCCGATGACGGCCCGGCGTGGGACAAACGCCGCAAGGCGGAGCGCGAGCTCGGCATCACGCACATCTCCTCACGCACCGGGTTGCGCGTGTCGGCGCAGGTGATCGACCTGGCTTCGCTGGATCCCGCGGGGCTGGACTCGCGGCTCGGCCCGATCGACCCCGAGAAGCTCGCGCGCACCAACGGTGTGGTCGTGAACATCGAGTATCCGCTCGGGCTCGCCGCCTACAACATCCTGCGCGAGATCACGACGGCGCACGACACGCTCCGCGGCGTCTACGTCCTGGGCAAGGCCGCGACGCTCAACGCGGACGTCGGCGACGTGCTCATCTCCGGCGTGATCCACGACGAGCACTCCGGCTCCACCTACTGGCTCGACAACGCGTTCTCGTTCGACGACATCGCGCCGTACCTGGTGTTCGGCTCCGGGCTCGACAACCAGCGCGCGGTCACGGTCAAGTCCACGTTCCTGCAGAACCGCAACTACCTCGACTTCTACTACCGCGAGGCGTACACCGTGGTGGAGATGGAGGCCGGGCCGTTCTGCAACGCGGTCTACGAGATCGCGGACGCCGACCGCTACCCGACCGGCGAGGCCGTCAACTTCTCCAAGCTCCCGATCGACTTCGGGATCATCCACTACGCCTCTGACACGCCGTACTCGCAGGCGCGCACGCTCGGCGCCCGCGGGCTGTCGTACTACGGGCTGGATTCCACGTACGCGTCCTCGGTCGCGATCATGCGCCGGATCCTCTCGCTGGAGGGGCTGTACGACGGCTGAGGGGGTTGCTCGACGCTCCGGACCCGGAGATCGAGCGCCTCTACACGTGTGAGCTCGGGCTGGAACGCGTGCCCGAGTGGTACGGCTCGCTGACCGCGCTGCGCACGCTCGACCTCGGGCACAACGCGCTCGTCGCGGTGCCGGATCTGTCCGCGCTGACGCGGCTGGAGATCCTCTACCTGCACGACAACGCGCTGGTCGAGCTCCCCGCGCTGCCGCCGTCGCTGACCTACCTGAACGTGGGCGAGAACCCGCTCGCCGGGTTGCCCGCGCTGGCGTTGCCGAACCTGATCGAGCTGCGGGTGCTGGACGCCGGGCTCACGGCCGTCCCGGAGCTGCGGCTCCCGAAGCTGCGCGAGCTGCACCTGCGCACGAACGCGCTGACCGCGGTGCCGGAGACGGTGCGCTCGATGCCTGAGCTGCGCCTGCTGGACCTGCGCGCGAACCGGCTCACGCGCGTTCCCGACTGGATCGTCGAGCTGCCTCGGCTGGAGAAGCTGGACCTGCGCTGGAACGAGGTGTACGACCCGCCCGGTGAGCTTCTGGCCCGCGGGTGCGTGGTCCTCACCGAATAGGCTCGCCGCATGGAACAGTGGATCTACTTCATCCATGCGCCGCGGGAGCGCTTTGCCGAGACGATGACCGACGAAGAGCAGGCCGTGTGGGGCGAGCACGTGCAGCTGCTGACGAAGCGGCTGGCCGAGGGATCGCTGATCCTCGCGGGCCCGACGCTCGGCCCGATGAACACGGGCATCTGCGTGTTCGAGGCGCCGGACGAGGAAGCCGCGCTCGCCTACATGAACGAGGACCCGACGATCTCCTCCGGGATCGCGCGCGGCGAGCTGCGCGGGTTCAGCGCGGCGTTCCTCAGGGCGTGACGATGACGCGCTGCGGGGCGTCGCCGCGCGCGTACACGCTCACGTCCTCACCGGCGTAACAAACTTAGAAATCTGTGCTGCCCCAGGTTCGTCGGCTCAGCGTGTCCTTCACGCGCTGGATGTACTCGTCCGCCGGCGGCGTATGCCAGCGGCCCGCGAACCAGGCACCCAGGCTGCCTTCCAGGTCGCCGGCCTTGTAGTCCTGGCCCTGCTCGACGTCGTTGAGCCACGGCATCTTGCCGTCGAAGTACGCGCGGATGATCGCGCCGTAGTAGTCGGCGTTGAAGGCGGTTGATCGCTTGGCGTACGTGGGACAGCAGTGGAAAGGCGTGCGGAGTTGATAGAGCCCGAAGGAGTCGCCGTTGTCGCCGACGGTCGACATCCGCCACCACGACTCGACCACGGCGACCGCGCGCATCGTGTCGACGTCGATGCCGTGCTTGTACGCCGCCCACTGGATGATCTCGTCGGTCGTGCCCTTGAACTTGCCGGTGACCCGGGACTTGTAGGGCATGTCCGACTTGCGCCGGAACGTCTTGAGTTGGTTGGAGGTGAGGACGCGGCGGTTCTCGTCGGCGTTCTCGCGGCGGGGTTCCCAGGTCGAGCGCTTGACTTTCGCCGCGGCTGCCTTGTCGGTGAGCGGTTTCGCGCCGACGGGTTTGCGTGGCCGCGTGGGCAGGGCCGGCGAAGAGGAGTACGACGAGTAGCGCGAGGGTCGGGCGCATTCTCCGACAACGGGTACCCGCGATCGGCGAACGGCGGGCATCGAGGACGTGGGTCCCTTCGCGCGGCAAACGATCATCGCCCTTGCCACACGAGCGTTCACTAACTCCCGTATATCGGTACTTAGTGAACGCTCGCGTGGCACCCATGATCGCGGGCGTGCTCGCCGCAACCGCAACGGGTACAATCAGGCGATGCGGAGATCACTCGGCGAACAACGACGGCGCGTCGCGCTCATCACACTGCCGCTCGCCGCCGTCTTCACCGTCACCACCGCGTCCCAGGGCCTGTGGATCCTCGCCGATCCCCGGCTTGCTGTTCTTCGCCTTCCAGCTCGTCACGTTCATTCGTGAGAGCCGGCGCCGGCCTCGGCCAGCGCCTTCACCGCCGCCAGCCGAGCGTCCCACTCCGCCGCGAGCCGTGACATCCACGCCGCCGTCGCCTGGAGGGGCGCGGGCTGGACGACGTACCTCACCTCGCGACCGTGCCGCTGCGCGGCGACAAGACCGGCACGGTCGAGGACGGCCAGATGCTTGATCACCGCCGGGCGGCTGACCGGTAGCTCGGCGGCGAGCGTGGTCGCGGTGCCGTGGCCGTGGGTCGCGAGGAGGTCGAGGATGGTGCGCCGGGTGGGGTCGGCGAGCGCGGTGAAGACGTCTTCGGTCACACGGTGACGGTCTGCGCGTAGCGCTCCAGGTCGCCGAGCTCGTGCTTCCAGCCGCCGACGTTGCCGTCGCGCAGCTCGCTCTGGCGCTCCGCGGCGGTGCGCAGGTCGCCCCAGCCGCTCTCGACGACCTTCAGGCGGGTGCCGGAGCCCTCCGGTTCGAAGGTGAACTCGACGAGCGTGTCGCCGATGCCGGGGTCGTTCGCGTCCCAGCGGTAGGCGAAGACGTTCGGCGGCTCCTCGCGGACGATCCGCAGCTCCGCCTCGCCGTGCTCCTTCCAGGCCATGGTGATGGTGTCGCCCGTGCGGGAGGCTCCCGCGTCGCCGAACCACTGGCCCAGGTGCTCGGGCTCGGTGACGATGGTCCAGACGCGCTCGACCGGCGCGTCGATGTAGATGGTGCGCTCGATGTTGTCCATGTAACCCGCAGGTTACTCGTAACTCAAAGGTTACGCAAGGTGAGGTTCAGGACCTCGGGTGGGGCGAGGAAGCGGATCGGCAGTCCGCTGGTGCCGACGCCGCTCGTGACGAGCAGGTGCCGGTCGTGCTCGACGATGTGCCCGCGGGCGTAGCGCTCGCCGTAGTGGGAGGGCATCAGCGGGCGGCGGATCACGGGGATCGCCACCTGTCCGCCGTGCGTGTGCCCGGACAGCGTGAGCGCGACCCGGTCCGGGATGCGGGGGAACAGGTCGGGGTCGTGCGAGAGGACGATCACCGGCTCGTCGACCGGCACCTCGCGCAACGCGTGGACGACGTTCGGCATCCGGTGGCGCATGTCGCCGAGCCCGGCGACCCAGAACTCGCCCACCTTCACCGCGCGGTCCTCGAGCACGGTGATGCCCTCGGCCTCGAGCGCCCGCCACATCCGGTCGCCGGAGCTGCGCCAATCGTGGTTGCCGACCACCGCGACCGTGCCGAGCGGCGCCCGCAGCCGTGCGAGCTGGGCGGCGACCGCCTCCGGCGCGAGCTTGCGCGCCAGCTTCTGGCTCGAGTCCAGGTAGTCGCCGAGCAGCAGGTGGATGTCCGGCGCGCGCGCGTTGAGCGCGTCGACCGCCCGCGCGATCTTGTCCAGCCCCGCATGAGGGACGCCCGCGTGCAGGTCGGACATGACCCCGGCGCGCAGCCCGCTCAGGCTCGCGGGCCAGTTCGGCACCGCGAGCTCGACGTCGCGCACGACCAACCGCCGCGGCTCGATCCACCCGGCCCACGCCGCCAGCCCGGCCCCGGCCGACCGCGGCCCCCACTGAAACTGGCGAGGCGGGATGCGGTCTCACACGTCTGTCGCGCGTGGGCATGCCGCCGCGCGCGCCCGGTTTCGTCGTCGAGATCGCCGCCGCGCGGAGCGCGAACTCGGCCGCTGCGCGCAGCGGGCGGCCCGCGGCGAGCTCCGCGGCCAGTGCGCCGTTGACGGTGTCGCCGGCGCCCGTCGTGTCGACCACGTCCACCTTCGTCGCGGGCAGCAAGACGGGTGAGCCGCCCGGTTCCAGCAGCAGCGCCCCGCGCGCGCCCAGCGTGATCAGCACGGCCGCGCCGGTGGACTCCGACAGCGCGCGGGCGGCGGCCTCCGGGTCCGACTCGCCGGTCAGCTGCTCGGCCTCCGACGCGTTCGGCGTGAGCACCGCGAGCGGCGCGGCGGGCAGTTCGCGCGCGGGCGCCGGGTTCAGCACGACGGGCCAGCCGGCGGCCTCGGCGGCACGGGCGGCCGCGATGACCACGCCCTCGCTGACTTCATGGCCGAGCAACACGACGCCTTCGCCGTCCAATTCGAGTGCATCGAGTGCGAACGCGGCGTTCGCGCCGGACGCGACCGCGATCTGGTTCTCGCCCGCCGCGTCCACGACGATCAGCGCGACGCCGGTCGGCTCGTCGAGCCGCGCCAGGCCGGACACGTCGATGCCCTCCGCGCGCAGCGCGGCCTCGGCTTCGTCGCCCATCGCGTCGCGTCCGACCGCGCCGACGAACACGACGTCCGCGCCCAGTCGCGCCGCCGCGACGGCCTGGTTCGCGCTCTTGCCGCCGCCATAGGACGCGAAGCGTCCGCCGGCCACCGTCTCCCCGGCCGCGGGCAGGCGCTCGCTCACGACCACGAGGTCGACGTTGATGGAACCGACGACGACGACGCGCGGCACGCGGTTCACCCTAGGGGATCGAGGCGGCGATGCCGTCGAGCGTGCGGTTCAGGCCGAGCCGGAAGTTCTCCTCCGGCGTGCTGTCGTCCTCGAACTGGCGGTCCTGGTACGCCCGCCGCAGGTACGGCAGATCCTCGAGGTCGAACTGCGGCGGGACGAGCGGCTGCGGCGGCGCGGTGGTGAGCGCCACCTCCAGGCGCAGCGCCCAGAACACGTAGCCGTTGAGCAGCAGCACGAGGTCTGCGGCCTCGCCGTCGGCGAGCCCGGTGCCGTCCATCACCTCGAGGCCGCGGTTGAGCCACGAGAGCTGCGCGTAGGTCGGCAGCGTGCCGTTGATCGGGACGTCGATCGCCCACGGGTGCTCCCGCAGCCGGTCCATCAGCCCTTGCGCCCACTGGGCCAGGCCGTCGCGCCACCCGCTGAACGTGTACGGCGGCGCCGGGCCGAGGGCCACGTCGACCATCCGCCAGACGAGCTCGTCCTTGCTGGCCACGTGCCGGTAGAGCGACATCGTCGTGAACCCGCAGCGCTTCGCCACCGTCGCCATCGACACCGCGGCGAGGCCCTGCTCGTCGGCGATCGCCACCGCCGCCTCGGTGATCAGGTCCACGTTCAGCCCTCTTGCCATGCGAGCAGTGTATGGCGTACACTCTTGTGTATGGCATACACAATCGAGGTCGAGGGGCTGACGAAGGCCTTCGGGGACACCCGGGTGCTGAACGGCATCGACCTGCAGGTCCAACCGGGCGAGGTACTCGCGCTGCTCGGCCCGAACGGGGCGGGGAAGACGACCACGGTGCGCATCCTCGCGACGCTGCTCGCGCCCGACGGCGGGACGGCCCGCGTGGCCGGCCACGACGTCACCCGCGACCCGAACGCGGTGCGCGCCGCGATCAGCCTCACCGCGCAGGAGGCGGCGGTGGACGGCATGCTCACCGGCGCCGAGAACCTGCGCATGATGGCCCGGCTGCGCGGCGTCAAGAAGACGGTCGCCGACGAGCTGCTGGAGCGCTTCGACCTCGTGGATGCCGCCGGCCGCCGGGTCGAGCAGTACAGCGGCGGCATGCGGCGCCGGCTCGATCTGGCGATGAGCCTCGTGGTCAAGCCCCAGGTGCTGTTCCTGGACGAGCCCACGACCGGCCTGGACCCGCGCAGCCGGCGCGCCGTGTGGGAGGCGGTCCAGACCCTCGCGCACGACGGCGTGACCGTCCTGCTGACCACGCAGTACCTGGAGGAGGCGGACCGCCTCGCGCAACGGATCGCCGTGATCGACGGCGGCCGCGTGATCGAGGAGGGCACGGCCCAGGAGCTCAAGGCGCGCCTCGCCGGCGAGGTGCTCGAGATCCACTTCGCCGACAAGCCCTCCGTGCGCGTGCCGGTGAACGAGCCCGGCGACGTGCGGCGCGCCCTCGACGAGCACCTCGACGCCGAGCGCATCGAGCTGCACCAGCCGAGCCTCGACGACGTGTTCCTGGCGGTGACGCGATGACCGCCTCGCTCACGTTCGTCGGCCGCAGCCTGCGCCACTCCGTCCGCTCCGTCGACGCGCTGCTGACCGCGGTGCTGCTCCCCGTCGCGATCCTGCTGATGTTCGTGTACGTCTTCGGCGGCGCGATCGACACCAACGGGCGCTACGTCGACTACGTCGTGCCGGGGATCATCGTGCTGTGCGCGGGCTTCGGCAGCGCCAGCACCGCGGTGGCCGTCGCGGTGGACATGACCACCGGCGTGATCGACCGCTTCCGCACGCTGCCGATCGCGTCCGGCGCCGTCCTGACCGGCCACGTCACCGCGTCCGTCGCGCGCAACGTCGTCTCCACCAGCCTCGTGATCGGCGTGGCGCTGATCGCCGGGTTCCGGCCCGAGCCCGACCCGCTGAACTGGCTCGGGGCGGCCGCGCTGCTGCTCGCGCTGATGACCGCGATCTCCTGGATGGCCGCGGCCTTCGGGCTGCTCGCCAAGACGATCGAGGGCGCGAACGCGCTCACGTTCGTCGCCGCCTTCGCGCCCTACGTGTCGTCCGCCTTCGTCCCGGCCGAGTCGATGCCCGCCGGGCTGCAGTGGATCGCCGAGCACCAGCCCGTCACGCCGATCGTGGACTCCGTGCGCGCGCTCACCATGGGCACGCCGCTGGACAACGAGCTGTGGATCGCGTTCGCGTGGTGTGCGACGGGGATCGTCGTCGGGCGGATCGCCGCCGCCCATCTGTTCCGACAGAATTGAGGCCTTGCTCCGCACCACGCCGCAGGCCGTCCGCCGGCTCGCCATCCGCAACCAGCGCCTCGACGGCCCGGCCCCGCGCCGCAAGCCGACGGCCCCCGAGCTGCTGGACACCATCCGCGCGCTGCGCTGCCTGCAGCTCGATCCCACCGCGGTCGTGGCGCGCAACCACCTGCTCGTCCTCTTCTCGCGGCACGGCGCCTTTGACGAGCGCGTCTTCGAGCAGCTCGCGTACGAGGACCGCGCGCTGTTCGAGTACTGGGCGCACGAGGCGTCGTACGTGCTCAGCGAGGACCTCCAGATCCACCGCTTCGGGATGCACGAGCCGCGCTACCGCGGCCACCGGACCTGGTGGGACGGCGAGGCGGAGTTCCGCGCGCACATCCTCGAGCGGCTGCGGGACGAGGGCCCGCTGCGGGCCCGCGAGATCGAGGACCGGGCCAACACGGGCTGGGAGTCCACCGGCGGCTGGACGAACGGCCGCACCGTGGCCCGCATGCTCGACATGCAGTGGGTCGCGGGGCAGACCGGGATCTCCCGCCGCGACGGCACCCAGCGCGTCTGGGACCTGATGGAGCGCTGCCTCCCGCCTGACGCGCCGCGCGAGGCACTCGACCCGCTCGAAGTGCAGCGCCGCGCGGTGGTCTACGCCATCCGCGCGCTCGGCGCCGCCCGGGCCCCGCACATCCGCGTGCACTTCACGCGCTTCCGCTATCCGGACATGCCCGCCGTGCTGCGTGAACTGCACGCCGACGGGACCATCCAGCCGCTCGCCGTCGACGGTCTCGGCGACGACTGGTGGATCCTCGCCGAGGACGTCGAGCGCCTGGACGCCGACTTCAAGCCCCGCACCGTGCTGCTGAGCCCGTTCGACAACCTGCTGTGCGACCGCGCGCGCACCGAGGCGCTGTTCGGCTTCCATCACCGGCTCGAGATCTACACCCCCAAGCCCAAGCGCCGCTGGGGCTACTTCGTGCTCCCGATCCTCGACGGCGACCAGCTCGTCGCCCGCGCCGACCTGGCCATGGACCGCAAGCGCAACACGCTCGTCGCGCACGCCATCCACGCCGAACCGAAGGTGCCACGCGGCGCGCGGCTGCCGAAGGCGATCGCCCGTGAGCTGGAGCGGCTCGCGACGTGGCGGGGCGCGACGAACGTCGAGGTGCTGGCTGCTCCGGAGGCCTGGCGACCCGCGTTTTCATGATCCCGACGACGCCTTAGGTAATTGGCAGGCCGCCCCGATACCCTCGGCTGGATGAGCGAGGACGGGGCGGCCCTGCCGCGCGACGCGGCAGACCCGCAGCCCGTGTTGCCGTGGGAGGGCAAGGCCAAGCCGGCGGACAGGTTCCTGCTCGGCGCGATCATGCTCAGCGGGCTCTACCTGCTGGTGCTGATGCCGCTGACGCCGTCGCTGCTGGCGCACCCGTACATCCTGGTGCTGCTCAAGGGCTCGGCGTCCGGCATGGTCACGCTCGGCGGGATGGTGCGGATCGGGGAGGCGTCGCTGCCGCTCGTGATCCTCGTCTCGATCCCCGGCATGATGATGTTCGACTGGCTCTACTGGTGGGCCGGCCGGCGCTGGGGCAAACGCGCGATCGACGTCTTCATCGGCAATCACCCGAAGGCCGAGCAGCGCGCCGCGAAGCTCGAGCGGCTCACCCGCCGGTTCGGCTGGGCGGCGATCATCATCGCCTACTTCCAGCCCGTCCCGAACGTGCTCATCTACGCCGCCGCGGGCTGGACGCGGATGCGCTGGTGGGTGTTCCTGCTGTTGGACGCGATCGGCTCCGGCCTGTGGATCGCGCTCTGCATCGGCCTCGGCTACGCGGTCGGCCAGGACGCCGTCGACATCGCGAAGGCGATCTCGCGCTACGGCCTGTACCTCGGCCTCGGGCTGATCGTCGTGGTGTTCGTGCGCCAGTTCTACGTCGCGTCGCGCAACCCGCGCTGATCGGCCTCGATCACGGCGCGCTGACGATCGTCCCGCGCACCGCGCCGAGCTCGATCGTGCCCGCGCGGCCGCGCAGCGTGACGGTGTCGCCGTCGCTGAGGTAGCCGGTGCCCGCTTCGAGCAGGCAGCCGTGGGTGCCGGGCTCGGCGCCGGAGATCGTCCCGGAGGCGAACAGATCACCGGGGCGCACGGCCGCGCCGTTGACGGTCGCGTGCGCGAGCTGCTGCGGGAACGTCCAGTACAGGCCTCGTGCGTTGCCCTTCGTGATCACGGCGCCGTTCACGTCGACTTCGAGCGCGATGTCGAGCGCCCAGTCGCCGCTGGTCCGCAGATAGCCGTCCGGCTCGGGGTCCTGCTCGCGGGCGGGCACGAGGTACGGCTCCAGCGCGGCCAGCGGCGTGACCCAGGCCGAGATCGAGGTCGCGAAGGACTTGCCCAGGAACGGGCCGAGCGGGCGGTACTCGAAGCGCTGGATGTCCCGCGCGCTCCAGTCGTTGACGAGCACGAACCCGAAGACGTGGTCGCGCACGTCAGCGGCGCCGATCGGAACCCCGAGGGGCTTGCCGGGACCCGTGACGAACCCGAGCTCGAGCTCGAAGTCCAGCTCCTCGGTGGGGCCGTAGCTCGGCCGCAGCCCGTGCGGGCGCACGATCTCGGTGCCGGAGACGACGATCGAGCCGGCGCGGCCGTGGTAGCCGATCGGCAACGCCTTCCACGCCGGCGGGAGCGGGTCGTCCGGGCGGAACTTGCGCCCGACGTTCGTCGCGTGCTCGAGCGAGGAGTAGAAGTCGACGTAGTCGCCGACCGCGAGCGGCAGCTCGGGCTCGTCGATCGCGGCGAGTGTTGCCGTCCCGGCCTCGAGCACGCGCGTGACCTTCTCGCGCACGTCCTCCCACACGGGGCGCCCGAGCGCGAGGAAGCGGTTGAGCGTGGGACCGTCGAACACGGGCGGGAGCCCGGGCACGGTGCTCAGATCGAGCACGTGGTCCTCGTAACGGACGACGCAGTGGCCGTCGACGACGCCGTAGGGCAGGTGGTCGAGCCCGAAGCCTCGGGACACTAGAGCTCCACCGAGATCTCGATGACGCTGCCGTCACGGCTGCTGATCGTGACCTCGCCGAGCCGGCCGAAGAGCTTGAGCACGGCCACATTGTCGGCGAAGAGGAGCGCGGTGAACTGGCGGATGCCGTTCGCGGTCGCGCGGTCGCGCAGCCGCCGGAGCAACTTGTCGCCGAGCCCGCGCCGCTGCCAGGCGTCGGCGACCGTCAGCGCGGCCTCCGCGATGTGCGGCCGCTCGTCCTCGCGCACGTAGCGGGCCACGCCGACCGCCTTGCGTGTGGTGGCGTCGAGCGCGCCGATGGCCTCGTGGTCGACATGGTCGATCTCGGTGAAGAACGCCAGCTCCTGCAGGTTGAGCGCCGGCCGTGACGCGAGGAACCGCCTGCGCACCGACTCGGGCGAGAGGTCGCTGAACCCGGTGACGAACAACGGCTTGTCGTCGGGCCGGACGGCCCGGATGAGCACCTCCGACCCGTCGGTGAGCAGCACGTGCTCGACCGTGTCCTCCCGCGCGAGTCCGCGCTCGTACGCCGCCGCGGCGGCCTCGGCCTCCTCCTCGGTGTCGTGGCGGGAAACCGGCGCTGCCTCGCCGCGGATCCGCACGAAGTACCCGCCCGCGGGGCTCGGCTCGACGTAGCAGCGCACGGCGTAGGAGGGTAGGACCGCGGACCGGTTTGCCCGAACGGATACCCGCACACCCGTCCAGACGGACTTGACACGGGCGGGTGCACTGCAAGACCATCGCGGAGGTTTGGTCACACGTGGCGGCATTCGGTTTTTGGTCACAGCCGCCCTTGTGGGCGTCGCTGCCTGCTTGACACCCGCATCCGCGGGTGCGCAGATCGACGGCACACCGCTGAATGTGGTGGCCGACGGGTTCGGTGCGATCCAGATCCGCCAGGACGGGGTCGCCCCCGGGTTGTTCTACGACCCGGACGAGAACCCGGGCCACGCGGGGCTGGAGATCAAGGAGGGCGGGAGCTACTACCCGCTCGAAGCCGGCTTCGAGCGCGTGCCCGGCCGCACGAACCTCACACCCCCGGCGCTCGCCGACCAGGGCGCGACCAAGACGCTGTCGAGCGTCTACCGGGTCGGCCCGAACCTGCAGGTCACCGAGACCATCACCTACACGGACAATGTCCCGCGCGTGGACATCCGCTACGGGATCGAGAACGTCTCGGCGGCGCCGACCTCACTGCGGGTCGGTGCGCTCGCGGACCTCTACGTCGGCGGCAACGACGCCAGCAACGGCGCGATCGCCGCTGCGCCGCCGCGCTTCGTCGGCGGCCGCGAGGAGACGACCGGGCTCGTGTACGGCCTGCAGGAGCTCACGCCCTGGCGCGCGTACCAGGAGGGTGACTTCGAGGCCGTCTTCGACAATTTCGGCGCCGAGGGGCTCCTGAACACGATCGACTCCGCCGCACCCGACAACGGCGTCGGCGTGGAGTTCGCCGTGGACTCCCTGCAGCCCGGCGAGCGCCGCGACATCGACGTGCGCTGGCTGCTCGCGGCCCCGGCCCCGCCCGGCACCGTCACCCCGAGCGCGCCGGGCGGCAACGGCAACCCCGGCGCCGCCGCGCCGATGATCGAGCAGCTGCCGCCGCCGGTCACGGGCAAGACGGTCAACGTCAGCGTCCGCAAGGGCCGCATCTTCATCAAGATCCCGCCGTCGAAGCGGTTCATCGAGCTCAAGGGCGCGATGCAGATCCCGGTCGGCGCGACGATCGACGCCACCAGGGGCCGCGTGAACCTCGTGTCCACCACGGGCACGGGCGCCGAGACGCAGCTCGCGTGGTTCTACGACGGCATCTTCAAGATCGGCCAGACGCGCGGCGCCAAGCCGATCACCGACCTCGCCCTGGCCGAGGCGCTCGCGAAGTGCCCGAAGGCCAAGGGCAAGGCCAGCGCGGCGGCCAAGAAGAAGACGCGCAAGCTGTGGGGCGAGGGCAAGGGTGCGTTCCGCACCACCGGCAAGTACAGCTCCGCCACCGTGCGGGGCACCAAGTGGGTCGTGACCGACCGTTGTGACGGCACCCTGACGCGGGTCACCCAGGGTTCCGTCCTCGTGCGCGACTTCAAGCGCAAGCGGAACAAGGTCGTCAGGGCCGGGAAGCAGTACCTGGCGCGCCGCTAGTGAGCTGGGTCGCCGTCCTCGCCGCCTTCCTCGTTGCCCACATGGTCGGGGACTACCTGCTCCAGACGGACTGGCAGGCGCGCCACAAACGTGGCGGCCTCGGCAACGATCCCGTCGCCCGCCGCGCCCTCGTCACCCACGTGACGACGTACACGCTGGCCTTCCTGCCCGCGCTGATCTGGATCGGCAGCGAGATCGAGCCGGTGTGGGCGCTCGTCGCCGGCGTCCTGATCTTTCTGCCGCACCTGCTGATCGACGACGGCCGGGCGGTGAGTCTGTACCTCGTCCGCGTCAAACGGGCGGACGGGCTGAACATCGGCCTGGCGGCGTCGGTCGACCAGTCCTTCCACGTGCTCTCGCTGTTCTTCGTCGCGCTGCTGGTGGGCGCGGCGTGAAGGCCCCGGGCCTCCCGCGCCGGCTGCTGCTGCTGTTCGCGGCCGCGCTGATCGCGGTGGGGATGGGCGCGCTGTTCCAGGTCGCCGGGTTGATGAGCGCGGTCGAGCGCGGGAGCGTGGACACACGCTTCGACGTGCGCGGCGCCCAGGACCCGCCGGCCGACGTCGTGCTGGTGGACATCGACACGCGCACGCGCCGGGAACGAGAACTGGCCGATCAACCGCATGCACTTCGCGAAGGCCATCACCGAGCTCTCGGAGGCGGGCGCGGGCGTGATCGTGCTCGACGTCCCGATCATCGAGGAGAGCGCCGACACGGACGCCGACAACGCGCTGTTCGAGGCCGTGGCGGGCGCGCGAGCCGCCCGTGATCATGACCACGCCGGAGGCCGAGGACGGCGAGACCCTGATCTTCGGTGGCGGGGAGGGCCTGGAGGCGTCGGGCGCGCTGGCGGCCAGCTCCGTGCTGCGGGTGGAGACCGACGACGCCGTGCGCCGGATGGGGCAGGCCGAAGACGGGCTCCGGACGGTCTCGTTCCTGGCGGCGGAGACGAAGCTCGGGCGCCCGGTCAAGCCGCCGGTGCGCGAGCCGCGGATCGCGTTCCCGGGCCCGCCCGGCACGGTGGCGCACATCAGCCTCGCGGACGTCGAGAGCGGCGAGTTCAAGCCGGAGACGGTGCGCGGCAAGGTCGCGCTGATCGGCGTCAACGGCGAGTACGCCCACACCATCGGCGACACCTACGACACGCCCGCGGGGACGGGCATGGCGGGGCCCGAGATCCGCGCCGCGTCGATCGCCACCGCGCTGGCGGACTTCCCGCTGCGCGACGCGCCCGCCTGGGCGGTCTGGGTGGCGATCGTGGTGCTCGCCCTCATCCCGCCGCTGTTCGCTCTGCGCTGGGGGCCGTTCGTGGCGCTCTTCGCCGGATTCGTCGCGGCGGCGCTGTACCTGGTCTTCGCCCAGCTCGCGTTCAACAACGACCGGATCGTCGTGCTCATCCCGCCGCTCGCGGCCGTGATCACGAGCATGGTGGCCACGGCGAGCCTGGTCCACGGGGACCGCCCGGCCTGGTTGGACCGCTTCCTGGACTTCGTCAGCGCTTCGCGCGGCGGCAACACCCGCACGCGCCGGCTGCGGGCGCTCCTGCTGCTGATCGCGGCGTTCGGCGCCGTCGGCCATCCCGCTGTTCCTCGCAGGTCACGGGTGCGCTCAAGCGCGTCGAGCTGTCCACGATCGATGCCCGCTACAGCGTGCGCGGCGACCAGGAGCCGCCGCCGGACGTCGTGCTGGTCGCGCTTCGACGACATCACGTTCGAGCAACTCGGTGTGCAGTGGCCGTTCCCGCGGCGCTATCACGCCAAGGTCATCACCGCGCTGAAAGCCGCCGGGGCGCGCGCGATCGCCTACGACGTCCAGTTCACCGAGCCGAGCGGAGAGCAGACCGAGGAGGACATCAAGAGCGACAACGCGCTGATCCGAGCGGTCACGAAGGCCGGCAACGTCGTGCTCTCCACGACGGAGGTCGGCGCCCGGCGGGACCACGCGCGTGCTCGGCGGCGGCGAGGCGCTCAAGGCCACGGGCGCCACGGCCGCCAGCACGAGCTACTCGACCGACGCCGACGGGCGCATCCGCCGCATCCTGTTCGACGCAGGACGGGCTCGAGTCGTTCCCCCTGGCCGCGGTCCGCGTGGCCCAGGGTGGCAAGCCGGTCGAGCGCCCGGAGGGCGACGGCGCCCACATCGAGTTCCCCGGCGGGCTCGGCACGGTGCGCAAGATCCCCTTCAGCAGCGTCTACGACGGGTCGTTCCCCAAATCCGCCGTGCGCGGGAAGATCGTGGTGGTCGGGTCCACGGCGACGTCGCTGCAGGACTTCCACCGCACCGCGACCTCCGGCGACTCGACGATGGCCGGCGCCGAGATCCAGGCCGACGCGATCCAGACCGTCCTGGACGGGTTCCCGCTGCGCCCGGCCCCGTGGTGGCTGAACGCGCTGTTCGTGATCGTGCTCGGCGCGCTCACACCGCTCCTCGCCCTCCGGCTGAAGATGGGCCTCGCGATCGGTGCCGGTCTCGTCGCCCTCGCGGCGTTCGTGATCGGGGCGCAGATCGCGTTCGAGCGCGGGACGATCTACGCCGTCATCTACCCGATCGTCGCCGCCGTGGCCGGCGTGCTCGCCACGGGCGCGATCCACGGCCTGACGGTGGCGTTCGAGCGCGAGCAGGCGCGTGACGCGTTCGCCCGCTTCGTGCCCGAGGCCGTCGTGGACCAGGTCCTCGCCGACGCCGAGGGCGTGCGCCTCGGCGGCGTGCGCGGCGAGGCGACCGTCATGTTCAGCGACCTGCGCGGGTTCACGAGCTTCAGCGAGACCCTCGAGCCCGAGCGCGTCATCGAGTCGCTGAACCGGTACCTCACGCAGATGAGCGAGGCCATCCTCGACCACGGCGGCACCCTCGTGGCCTACATGGGCGACGGCATCATGGCCGTCTTCGGCGCGCCGCTGAAGCAGGAGGACCACGCCGACCGCGCGCTGGAGGCCGCGCGCGACATGCTCGGCCGGATGGACGGCTTCAACGGCTGGCTCCGCGAGCAGGGCCTCCACGACGGCTTCAAGATGGGCATCGGCCTGAACTCCGGCCCGGTCATGTCCGGCAACGTCGGCTCCGAGCGCCGGCTCGAGTACACCGCGCTGGGCGACACGACCAACACCGCCGCGCGCCTGGAAGGCATGACCAAGGGCACCCCGCACCAGCTCTACATCTCCGACACCACGCGCCAGGCGCTCACGCGGCCGGTCGAGGACATCGTCGAGGTGGGCGAGGCCGAGGTCCGCGGGCGCAAGGCGAAGGTCAAGCTGTGGTCGCTGCGCGACGGCGACGAGTTCAACCCGGCGCCGCCGGACCCGCAACGGGTCGAGGCCTGAGGTGGAGGACGAAAGCCCCACCCACGCACGGCTCGCGGACCAGCTCGGGTGGTACGAGACGAACGCGAAGAGCAACCAGCTCTGGTTCAAGTCGCTCAAGATCGCCCAGATCGTCGTCGCCGCCGCGATCCCGTCCGCGGCCGCCTTGGGCGCGTCGGTGGGCGTGGCCGCCGTGCTCGGCTCGGTCGTCGTCGTGCTCGAAGGCATCCAGTCGCTGTTCGGCTTCCAGACGAACTGGACCACGTACCGCAAGACCGCGGAGGCGCTCAAGCGCGAGCAGTACCTCTACCTCGCGCAGGCCGCCCAGTACGCCGGGGACGACCGCGAGAAGGTCCTCGCCGTGATCGTGGAGAGCCTGATCTCCGACGAGACGACCCGCTGGGCCGCGACCCAGATCGAGCCGCAGCCGCCGCCGCAAACTTAACCGAACCATCAAAGGGTCTGACCCCTGATCAATTGACGGTGTGCATCGCCGCAGGCCCGGCGAGGCTCATGCCCGGGCCAGGTACCGCAGGCCGCTCATCGACGGCTGGAACAGGTACTCGCCGCCGCGCAGCGTCACGAACCGCGGCTGCGGCTTGAGGAAGTGCGGGGGGTGGCCCTGGATCGTCATCTTGCCCTCGGTGCCGTGCGGCTCGCCCACCAGGAAGTCCTTGTCGCGGCCGAGGCCGAACGGATCGCCGTCATCGATCCATAGGGCCTGAACGGTTTCGAACTGGCGCCAGATGTCGGCCTGGAAGCAGACGAACACCAGGCCGCGGTCCACGCCGTCGTCGTCGACGACACCGGGCGGGAGCGGCTTGCCGTACGCGCGGCCGCGCCGCACGAGCCGATGGCGATTGGACAGCCGGCCGTTGAAGAAGCCGATCGAGTCGCGCGGGTTGGCCCGGCGGATGTGGGCGCCGAGCGGGCACTTCAGGCCGCCCGGGTCGTCGTCGTAGCCGAAGTCGTTGATGCGCCGCGAGTCGCTCGAGAGGGCGGCGTCGGGGGAGTCGGGAGAGAGCGCGAGCGGCGTGCCGTCGGGCCAGCGGCCGACGATCTTCGCCGCGAGCTGGTCGGCGCCGCCCGGGTAGTGCTGCGCCGCCATGTAGCGCCGGAACGCGGCGGTGTCCATCGCCAGCTTGCGGTAGACGACGAACGTCCCGTTGCGCTCGAACGGGGCCAGCGGCGCGGCGGGCAGCGTGCCGTCCTCGTCCTCGTACCCGAGCAGGATCTCGCCCGTGGCCACGTCACGCCAGCCGCCCGCGCCGTCGGGCTGGCCGTCGCCGGGGCGCGGCTCTACGCCGGCGCCCCGCAACGCGGGCTGCGCGATGCCGTCGAAGAAACCGAAGTGGTCGCGCCCGCCGGGCAGGGCCTCCGCGCGCTGCAGGTGCACGAGCGTCACGGCGCGCTGCTCGGCGTCCTCGCCGATCACCGACGCCACGGCCTGCCGCAGGTGCTCCCAGTCGATCGCGTAGACCGTGACGAGCACGTGCGCTTCACCCGTGCCGAGCCCGTCCTCCCACTCCGAAGGCGCGCTCGGTCCGCGGTCGCCGAGTTGCTCCGCGCGCGCCGCCATCCCGTCCTGGAAGGCCGCGGGGAACGACTCCATCACCTCCGGCGCAAGCCCCAGCGCCGACAGCCCGGCGAACGTGAAGGCCACGTTCATCGCCGTCGCGGGCGTGCCCGTCGATCCACGGCGCCGCGGTCGCCACCTGCGGCAGCATCCGCCGCATCAACGCGCGCGCCTCCTCGACGTCGACGATCCGCAGGAACAGGTACGCCGCCGCCGGATGCGTGTAGCCGCGCAGGACGTTGCCCTGGATGTCCTCGAGGTCGAAGTCGGCCTTGCGCGGCTTGCGCCGGGGCACGTTGGGCGGGCGGCCGAGCATCAGAACGTCCCCCGGAAGCGCGCTCGCAGCGTCTCGGCGTCCACGCCCTGCGCGTCGACGGCGAAGTCGATCACCTGCTCGCGCAGCGCCAGCGCCTCGTGCACCTCGGCCACGGTCGCGTTCGGCATCGCGCTCCGGAACAGCCCGGGCCGGGCCTGGATCGAGCGCACCCAGCCCCGGAACGCGCCCGCGTCCTCGCGGCCCGGGTAGCCGACGCAGTGCCCCCACCACACGTCGCACTCGGGCACGAGCACCCGCAGCTGCTCCAGGTACGGGTCCAGCTCCCCGTCGATCGTGCTCGTGAAGACGAGGTGCGCGTGCTGGAGCGTGTCGGTCTTGGACTGCTTCGGGCCCTGGTGCACCAGCGCGCGGAAGAGCTGCACGCGCGCGATGTGCAGCGTCCCGATCCGCGCGAACGGGCTGTCCGCACCGATCGGCAGCGCGCTCAGGTAGGCCTCGACGTCCTCCGCGTGGCCGTCCTGCAGGCGCGGGCGAAGGTCGTCAGCGCGTACGCGCTCCCGACCCGGTGTCCGCGCTCAAAGATGCGCTTGAGCATCGGTCAGGAAGCGCTCCCATGCGGCTTTGAACTCGTCGGGCGGCAGGTTCGGGTCCAGCTCCGCGAGGCGGTCGCGCACGGCCAGCGCGCTGTTGACCATCCGCGTGGAGGCGTCGGGGTGCGCGCAGTAGTACGTGCCGCCCTCCATCGAGTTCATCGCGATCCACGCCTTCAGCGGCTCGGCCGGCGGCGGCGCCGGAAAGCCCGGCCCGCGCCCCCAGGTCACGCGGATGTCCAGCGGGATCACGTACGCGAACGCGTCGATGTAGTGCTGCCAGGGCCCGTCGAAGTTGCTCTCGAAGAACAGGTACTGGTAGTTCAGGCGCTCGCCCTCGAGGCCGGGCACGATCGTCCAGCGCACGAACTTGATGAAGTTGAACTGCAGGATGTGGCGCGCCATGAACGGCAGGTGCCGCGTGAGCGGCAGCCCGACGCGCAGGAACCACACCCACTGCGGGCGGATCGGCGTGAAGAGCGTGAGGCCGGTCATCCGGCCGTGCACGTTCCCCATCTAGCGCCCCCAGATCTCCCGCCCTCGGCCTGCCGCTTGACGTGCCGCGGGTTGGCGTACTGCTCGTAGTACTCGACCTCCAGGTGCGAGCACTGCACCCAGATGCCGGGCAGGTGGAACGGGTCCGTGTGCGCCGGGAAGCGGCCGTAGGTGTCCACCAGGTAGCGGCAGATCTGCTTCGTGTACTCGATCGCCTCGTGCGGCGGATGCTCCGCGGCCTTCATGTAGGCCTCGGCGGTCGCCTTGTCCTTGTAGGACTGCGCGAAGACGTCGGCGTTGGTGTACGTGCCGTCAGGCCCGAACTTCTCCTCGAGCACCTGGTCCACGGCCGCGCCCATGTCGTTCACGTACGGCGGGCACAGGCCCTCCAGCACGCCGTCGATGCCGACGTACGCGGGCTGGGAGGCGGGCACCGGCGGCCAGCGCTTCCAGCGCGAGTCGAACGTCTTGCCCTGGTACTGGCGAAAGCCCAGGCCGAGGACGCCCTTGGCCGGGTCGCGGTCCCAGACGTGCGGGATCATCGGCGCGCCGTGCACCCACGCGCCCAGGCGCAGCGCCTCGGCCGTGAGCATCAGGTTCTGGAACAGGAAGTGCGCCTCGTAGTCGGTGCGCACGGTCGTGATCGAGCCCAGCGGCGCCGGCACGTCCAGCGACGAGTAGCCGCCGCGGGCCTGCTTGAGGCCGCCGATGGGCTGGTACGGGATCGGGTCGACCAACCCCAGCTTCGACGCCGCCCAGGCCGCCCACTCCACCGCGTTCGACGGCCGGAACGGCTGCCAGTCGTCGATGAACAGCGGCGCCTTTCCGGCAGGCTCGCTCAGGAGGATCAGCAGCACGTTGATGTACTGGCGCGTGTTGTCCACCACGGGCAGGAACTGCGTCGTGCCCGGCGCGTTGGTCATCTGGCCGTTCCAGCCCAGGAAGTACGGCCACTGCTTCTCGGGGAACGCGAAGCGCCCGTCGTAGACCTTGCGCTTGACGGCGTTGGCGAACGACAGCCAGTCGTCCTCGGTGCGGTCCTCCCAGCGCGGCGGGATCTCCTTGAACAGGTCGAGGGCCTTCTGGCCGCGCGGGCGCTCGATCAGCCACACGCCCTCGTCGTTGGTCATGAAGAACGACGTGGCCTGCGCGTTGTCGGCGCTGGACGCGGCGCGCCCCGCGACCTCGAGGAACATCGTCCCGAGCTCGGGCGAGCCGTCGACCTTCTTGGTCGGCCCGTCGTGCATGACCGCGCCGGTGACGCTGGTGGAGGCGATCAGGATCGCCTCTTCGAGCGGGCTCAGCGGAGACGGCGCGTTGGCGCTCTCGTACGGCTGTGCACCGTGCTTGAGCGACGTGCCCTGGGCGACGCGCCGGGTCCGCCGGTCCTGGATCGCCTGCGCGAACGGGTAGTTGAGGAAATCCTCGAGGCCTTCACGGCTCAATTGTGCTTCTCCAGCTCGGCAAGGGCGGTCGGCCACACGTCGCGCTCGGCGTTCTCGCCCAGCCACAGATCCAGGTGCGCATAGTCCTTGATCACGCTGTGCGAGTACAAGCTCGTGCCATGGGCCTTGCGCAGCGTGTCATACGAGCGCTGCAGGCCCTTCGGCACGAACATCTTGTTGTGCTCGCCGGTGATGAAGTTGATCGGCACCTTGAAGTTCTCGAGGTTCGCCCAGTACGCGTTCTTGCCCGCCGCGTCGCGCGCCTCGCCGGCCCGGATCATCAGCGAGATGTGCTCGAAGAACGTCATGTTGCCGCCGCCGAAGAAGCCCGGCACGGCCTGCTCCATCGTCGGCTGGTTGATGTTCTCGTAGTCGTAGACGTCGCCGTAGACGAAGTAGATCCGGCGCGCGATCGGGTTGTCGTAGACGTGCCGGAACGGGACGAGCTTCATCACCGTCTCGACGAGCTTGCCGTCCCAGCGCTTGGGGTCGTACTCGACGTCCAGGCGCTTGACGCCGAGCGTCTTGAGCAGCGTGGCCATCCGGACCCAGGCGCGCGCCTTGTTGCCCGGTGTGGGGATCGGGTGGCCGGCGAGGCTCGAGAACGTGGCGCTGCGCACGCCCTCCATCCCGCCGCCCATGGCCATGAACAGCGAGAGCCCGCCGACGCAGTGTCCCATGACCTGGACCGACGCCTCGCCGGTTTCCTTGCGCACCGCGCCGACGGCCGCGGGCCAGTCGCGCATCGCGATGTCGTCGACGGTGAACTGCGTGAAGCTGCCCGGCAGGATCGGGCTGGCGCGATAGTCGAGCAGCCACACGTCGTAGCCGTGCTCGCCCAGGTACTGGACCCAGTTCTTGGGCACGGTGTCGATGGCGAACGCGCTGGCGGCGTTGCCGTAGCCCGGGGCCAGCACCAGCGGGCCCTTGGTGCCGAACTTGTAGCGCGTGAGCCGGATCTCGGTGCCGTCGGAGGTCGGCACGGAGTGCACCTCCGCCGGGGGCAATGGCGCCGCGGCGGTCGCGGACATGTCAGATCCTCCTCGGCGTCTCGGTCAGAACCCCTGTTCTATCCGCGTTCATGACCGGATTGCAAGTGCGATCGGCCAGGAGAAATTCCCACGGGAGCCCGCGGTTGGGTTACAAGTTCGATCATGCAAGCAGCTATGGACCGGCTTGGGAGCTTCATCTCGCGCCGTCGCAAATTCGTGCTGGGTGCCTGGATCACCCTTCTGGTGGTCTCGCTCCCGTTCTTTGCGATGCAGGGAAAGCATCTCACCGCCGGCGGCTTCGAGGTCCCTGGCTCGCAATCGACGTTCGTCGCCGAGTCGATCAAGAACTTCCCCGGCGTCGAGGCCGAGAAGCTGGTGTTCGTCTTCGACAACACCGCGGGCGACACGGCGAAGACCGACGCGGCGATCACCAAGGCCGTCGACGCGGCGAAGGGCGTCGAAGGCGTGCAGGTGGTCCCTGAGTTCGAGCAGGCCGCCCGGGCCGGCGTGGACAAGCCGATCGTCCTGATGGCCCTCAGGGTCACCGGCACGGCCGACCAGACGGCCGACGCCGCGGCCGAGATCCGCAAGAACGCCGACATCCTCGAGGGCGACGACGCGGTCAGCCCGATCCATCTCGTCGGCTTGCAGGCGCTCTGGGCCGGCATGCAGGATCTTTCGAAGGAGGATCTCGAGAAGGCTGAGGGCATCGGCTTCCCGATCGTCTTCATCGTGCTGCTGCTGATCTTCGGCTCCGTCGCCGCGGCGCTGCTGCCGCTGAGCCTCGGCTTCATCGCCGTGGCCATCACCGGGGCGATCGTCTACTTCCTCGCGCAGGCGATCCAGATGTCGATCTTCGTGACCAACATCTCGTCGATGCTCGGCATCGGCGTCGCCGTGGACTACTCGTTGTTCGTGTTGGCGCGCTATCGCGAGGAGATCAAGCGGGGCGCGTCCGAGGACGTGGCCCGCACCGCCGCGATGCGCACCTCCGGCCTCGCGGTGGCGTTCTCCGGCGTCACGGTCATCATCGCCCTGGCCGGCCTGTTCCTGATCGACTCCAAGACGGCGCACTCGATGGCGATCGGCGCGATCGTCGTCGTCGCGGTGGCGGTGCTCGGCGCCGTGACCCTGCTGCCGGCGCTGATCGCCATGCTCGGCCGCCGGGCGTACGAGCCCGGCAAGGTCGTCGGCAAGGTCGTGGCCAAGCTCAGCCGCAAGCCCAAGCCCGCGGCCGTGCCCTTCTGGACGCGCTGGACGAACCGCCTGATGAAGCGCCCCGTGCTCTACGCCTCGGCCGCCACCCTGGTCATGCTCCTGATCGCGTTCCCGGCGCTGTCGATGAAGCTGGGGACCGGCGCCACCGCCCAGCTGCCGAGCGACTTCGAGACCGCCAAGGGCATCCAGCTCGCCGCGCAGGCCGCCGGCCCGGGCGCGGGTGGCCCGGTCCAGGCCGTCGTCGACTACGGCAACCGCCCCGTGGACGCCGCCCAGCTCCAGCAGTTCAGCGCGGCCTTGAAGGGCCTGCCGGGCGTGGCCGCGGTCGCCGAGCCGGTGACCTCGAGCGACGGGCGCATGGCGCTGATCGAGGTGACGTCGAAGACCAACCCGGAGGACGACGCCACCTACGCCCTCGTGGAGCGGATCCGCGAGCAGAGCGGGACGCTGCCGGGGGCGACGCTCAGCGTCGGCGGCGCCGCGGCCCAGGACCACGACTTCACGGACCTGATCTCCGGCTCGATGTGGAAGGTCGTGCTGTTCGTCCTGATCTTCAGCTACCTCGTGCTGCTACTCGTGATGCGGTCGGTCGTGCTGCCGTTGAAGGCGATCCTGATGAACCTGCTGTCGGTGGGCGCGGCCTACGGCGTGCTCGTGATCGTGTTCCAGTGGGGCTGGACCGACAGCCTGATCGGCTTCGACAACATCGGGTACGTCAACGCGCTGACACCACCGCTGATCCTCGCGATCGTCTTCGGCCTGTCGATGGACTACGAGGTGTTCCTGCTCTCGCGCATCAAGGAGCGCTACAACGAGACCCACGACAACCGGGCTGCGGTCGCCGGCGGCCTGGCGGACTCGGCGAAGACGATCACGAGCGCGGCCGTGATCATGGTGCTCGTCTTCCTGATCTTCGCGACGGCCGGCCTGCCCCAGGTCAAGGAGATCGGCGTCGGCCTTGCCGTGGCGATCTTCCTCGACGCCACCATCATCCGGCTCGTGCTCGTCCCGACCACGATGGAGATGATGGGCGACTGGAACTGGTGGGTGCCGAAGTGGCTGGACAAGATCCTGCCCAACATCGACTTCGAGTCCTCGGGCACGCACCACATCCCGCAGGACCCGGAGCCCGAGCCGGCCGCGCTCGTGACCCGGTAGCGCTCGCCGGGGGCGGGCTCGCGCGAGCGAGCCGCCCCCCGGCGGGCGGCGCTATCGCCGCTCGGTGATCATCGGCATCCCGTCACGGGGCCGCAGGGCCCACGTGGCCGTGGGCACCGGGGCCGGCGCGCCGGCCGGAATCCGCAGTCGCCAGTTCTGGGCCAGCGTCGCGAGCACGAGCGGCCCCTCCTTCACCGACTTGGCGGTGCCCGGGCAGCGGTAGGGCCCGGCCGCGAACGGGAAGTAGGCGAAGCGCGGCGGCCGCTCGCGTCCGGCGCCCCAGCGGTCCGGATCGAAGCGCAGGGGATCGGGCCACCAGCGCGCGTCGCGCTGCATCGTCCACGGCGAGAACCCCAGCAGGCTTCCGGCCGGGACGAGATCGTCTCCGAGCTGCAGTCCGTCGCCGCGGATGCCGCGGAAGAACGCGGGCACCGACGGGTAGATGCGCAGGGACTCGGTGACGACGTGCCGGGTGTACTCGAGGGCCTCGATGTCGTCGGGCTTCGGTGGCCGGCCGTCGAGCACCGTGTCGAGCTCCGCGTGGAGCCTGGCCTCGACCTCGGGGTTCTGGGCGAGCAGGTAGAACGTCCACGCCAGGTGGGTGTGCAGGTTCTCGGCGCCGAAGAAGGCCTTGACCGAGCCGCGCAGGTCGGCGTCGGTCCCGCCCAGCTCGTCGTTCATGCGGACCCAGTCGAGCAGGAGGTCGTGGCCTTCGAAGCCGTTGCGACGCGTCGCCGCCGCTGAGTCGATGGCGGAATCGAGCGCGCGGCGGAGCTGGTGGCCGCGCCGGGACTCGGGCGTCGGAAGCCGCCAGCGCAGCGTGCCGAGCGGGTGCACGAGCCGTCCCAGCCACGCGTCCCCGGCCGCCAGCGCGTCGTAGACGACGGGCCGTCGCTCGTGGAGGGACTCACCGGTGAGCGCGCGCCAGCCGATCCCGTAGGCCATGCGTCGCAGGTCGTCGTAGGCCTCGATCGTGCCCCCGTCGCGCCACTGCTCCGGCCAGCGCACCGCCTCCTCGATGCCCCGCTCCAGGATCGCGGGATCGGCCAGGTTCGGGATCCACATGCGGTCGCGGTGCAGGTCGTGGACCGGGCCCGTCTTGGTCGCCAGGCCGCCTTCATACCAGTACTTGATGAAGTCCATGCGCCCGCGCGTCAGAGGCGGCCACTGCTCGCTCTCGAGCCCCGCTTGGACGATGTCCGGATGGTTGGCGAGATAGCCCTGCAGCATGCCCAGCTTGAACGGCACGAGCGGGCGTTCATCCCGGCTGACCCGTTCCAGCACGGGCAGGGAACCGCGAAGAAACTGCCCGAGCTGGGTCCAGGGGTTCGTCGTGGCGGCTTGTGGCATCCGTTCCTCGCTCCGTCGGCCAGCTACGAACGCGCAACCGGCTTGAAGCGTGCGCCCTTCTTCGGCTCCGTGGCCCAGGTCGCGCTCGGCTGGGGCTCCGGTCCGTCGGGCCGGTAGGACCAGCGCTGGCCGAGCGTGGCGAGGATGAGGACGGCCTCCTTCATCGCCAGATCCTTGCCGTGGCACTGGTACGGGCCGGCGGAGAAGGGGAAGTACGCCAGCTCGCGCGGGCGCGTCGCATCCTTGTTCCAGCGCTCGGGGTCAAAGCGCAGGGGGTCGGGCCAATACCGGCCGTCGCGGTGTGTGGCCCAGGGGCTCATGCCCATCAGGTGGCCCCTCGGGATGACCGGGCCACCCTCGCCGAGCTGGTAGTCCGTGGTCATCAGCCGGAAGAAGCCCCACACGGGAGGGAACACCCGCATCGACTCGTGGATGACCTTGATCGTGTACGGCAGCGAAGGGATGTCGTCCACGGTCACGGGCCGCCCGCCCAGGACCGAGTCCAGCTCCTGGTGGAAGCGCGCCTCCACGTCAGGGGACCGGCCGAGCAGGTGCAACGTCCAGGTGAACAGCGCGTGCAACTGGTCGGCGCCGAAGTACATCTTGAACGTCGCGCGGACCTGCTCGTCGGACGTGATCGAGCCCGGCTCGTCGGCGAGGCGCACGAGCTGCGTGAGGAAGTCGACGCGGCCGTCGTCCTGAGGCGCCCCCGCGCGCCCGCGGCGCTCGGCCATCATGAGGGTGATCAGCGAGTCCAGCTTGCGCTTGGCCTCCTGCGTCTTGCGGCTCTGTGGAAGCGGCCAGTTCCAACGGGAGGGACCGAACGGCAGGACGAGCCAGGCGAGGGCCGCGACGCCGTACTCGAGCGCTTCCAGGATGTCCGGAGCCGCGTCCAGGTCGGTGCCCGTCAGCGCCTGCCAGTCGATCGCCCAGCAGTGGGAGCGCAGGGCCTTGTACATCTCGACCGGCTGGCCCTCGACCCACGAATCGGCCAGCTTGCGGGTGCGCTCGACGGCGATGTCGGTGACCTGGGCGTCGTCGAACAGCGGGTTCCAGAGCTCGTCGCGCTGGCGATGGTGCTCGGGCCCGTAGGTCAGGAACAGGCCCTCGTTGTACCAGCGGGTCAGGCCCATCAGGCGCCCGCGGGAGAGCGGCGGCCAGTCCTCGTTGACCATGGCGGCCTTCAGCAGCTCGGGCTTGGTCACGAGGTGCGCGGGCAGGTTGCCGAGCTTGAACGGCACCACGTCACGACCGTCCTCGCGGAGACCGTCGATGTACGTCAGCGGGTTGGACAGGAACCGCGCAAGCTCGATCACGCCTTTGTCGCGCGACCGACCGGAGGACGGCGCCTGCGGTGCAGGCCCGGCATCCACGGGCATCGTGGTTGTGCTCATCGGCGCAAGCTACCAGCGCTGTGGCGGCAGGCGGTCCTTAAGGCCAGCCCCGGGACTTGACGAGCCCGGAGCCCAGCGAATAGTTTCGGGTGCACATGGCCGTTGAAACCGCTCCCGCTCCCGCGCCCTCCGCTCCGCGCGGCGGCAACGTTCACGGGCGCGCACGCGCGCTCACGTTGCTGACGCCGATTCGCCCGTTCTGGACGCCGTTCCTGTGGTTCGTGATGCGCAGCGCGCGCTACCACACGTACTTCCGGGACCACAGCCTGCAGTTCAAGTTCATCTACTACGTGCGCTGGGCGGTCTTCCGGGAGTTCCCGGGCGGCGAGAAGAAGCGCTACCCGTACCTGTTCTTCGAGAGCAACTTCGACATCCCGTGGCGCCAGTACATCGACGCGTTCGCCTACGTGATCCCGAAGGACATCAGCGTGATCTGGGGCCGCGGCTTCGCGTTCCCCGGGCCGCCGCCGGCCGAGCCGCTGAAGCGCTGGATCGCCATGAACAGCCTGGAGGGCGGCCACTACTACATGGCCTATCCCGAGGCCAGCGTGAAGATGACGATGGCCGCGCTCGAGGCCCGGGACGGCTGTGAGGCCCTCGCCGAGCGCGCGGGCAGCATGACGCCGGAACAGTTCCGCAAGGCGTTCGACGAGACCGTCGGCGACCTCCAGTTCCATCTGTGATGGCGCGGTCCAAGCTGCGGGCCGCGCGCGAGTTCTTCTCGCTCGTCTCCCAGACCGATCCCAATCGCTACGGCAAGGCCTACGGGCTCACGGCGCTGTTCCCGATCCTGCCGGGCCGGACGGACGCGCTCGAGGCGCACCTCAACGGGCTGGAGCCCGAGGAGAGCCCGCTCGCGCGCCTGCCCCAGCTGCACATGTCGCGGCTGCACGTGATCCGCGGCCTCGTGTACCAGGGGCCGCCGCAGATCCCCGAGACGCTTGACCACCACTACCTGATCTTCACGGTCAGCATCGACGGTGAGATCGACGCGTTCCTGCGCGACTTCGCGAGCCGGCTTGGTCCGGATGCGGACGCGATCTTCTCGCATACCGTCGGCTTTCCCGGGACCGGCGACCCTGCCGCGTTCGCGCGCTGGGCCATCCAGCACAAGCGCAACAACGGCTACCTCGTCTCCCCGTGGCCGTTCGAGACGGTGCCCCGGATCCACGAGGCGCTGCGCGTCCAAGCGGGCTTCGGCGAGCTGATCTCGCGGTGCGGGGAGCTCTCGGATGCCGAGCTCCAAGCCGAGTTCCGCACGCTGATGGCGGGTGGGCAGTGAGCGTCGGCCGAGACTACCCGCGCGAGCGTCCACGCCTGCTGCCGCGCCGGCGCCAGACCGCCGCCGAGTTGGACCTCAAGGACCTCCAGGGCAACCTCGTCCGCGGGTACACCTACCCGGTGGGTGCCTACGTGTTCGTGGGCGTCGCCGACGCCGCGCGCGGCCGCGCCTGGCTGCGGGGACTGGTCGACCAGGTGACCACGGCTGAGCCGTGGGGGCCGGACGGTGCGCCCGAGACCACCCTGAACCTGTCGTTCACTTACACGGGGCTCGTCGCGCTCGGCGTCGACGCCGCGCTGCTGGCGACGTTCCCCGAGGACTTCCGCGAGGGCATGGCCGCGCGCGCCCATCTGCTCGGCGACATCGGCGAGAGCGCGCCCGAGCACTGGGAGGCGGGGCTCGGTACGGGGGAGGCGCACGTCCTCGTCACGCTCTACGGCATCGACGAGGAGTCGCTGGAGCGGGCTCGCGCCGAACTGGAGGCGAGCTTCGACGAAGCCGTCACGGTCGTCCATGAGCAGCGCTCGGAGACCCTGCCCGAGGGCCGAGACCATTTCGGCTTCAAAGACGGCATCGCCCAGCCGGCGCTGAAGGGCAGCGGCGCCGAGCCGCGACCCGGCGACGGCCTGCCGAACCCCGCAGGCGGCTGGCGTGAGCTCGCACCGGGCGAGTTCATCCTCGGCTATCACGACGAGGATGGCGGGCTCCCGTTGGCGCCGATGCCGCCGTTCGACTGCAACTCCACCTACGTCGTCTACCGCAAGATGCAGATGCATCCCGGCCGGATGCGCGCGTATCTCCAGCGGATCGCCAACGGCCGTGATCCGGATGTGCTGGCGGCCAAGCTGGTCGGGCGCTGGCAGGACGGGACGCCGCTTGTCAGCTCCCCGCACGGGCCGGACCCCGGGATCGCCAACGATCCGGCGCGGGTCAACGACTTCCGCTACGCCGGCGACCCGCAGGGCATGGCCTGTCCGATCGGCGCTCACGTGCGCCGGGCCAACCCGCGCGACGACGACGGCTTCTTCGGCGGCAAGCTCTCCGACCGCCACCGCATCATCCGCCGCGGTCGCGCCTACGGGCCACCGCTTGCGGACGACGTGCTCGAAGACGACGGCGAGGACCGCGGGCTGATCTTCAAGTGCTACCAGGCGGACATCGAACGGCAGTTCGAGATGATCCAGTCGCTGTGGATCGACGACGGTGACTCGTTCGGCGTCGGCGACGACAAGGACCCGATCATCGGCCTGCATTCCGAAGGCGGCGGCCGGATGATCGTCCAGGGCCGTCCTCCGGTGGTGATGAGCAAGCTGCCCACGTTCGTCACCGTGCGCGGGGGCGAGTATCTGGTCCGGCCAGGCGTGCGCGCGCTGCGCTGGCTCGCCCGGCCGTGAAGATCGTCCTCGCCGGCGGCGCCCGGACGCCCATCGGGCGGTTCGGTGGCGCCCTGGCGGGGATCGAAGCGGTGGAGCTCGGGGCGCACGCGGTGCGTGCGGCCCTGGACCGCTGCCCGGGTCTGGACCCCGACTACATCGCGGTCGGCAACGTCCTGCAGGCGGCCAACGGTCAGAACCCGGGCCGGCGCGCGGCGCTGGCCGGCGGCGTGCGCCGCGACGTGCCTGGCCTCACGCTCAACGACGTCTGCCTGGCGTCGATGAGCGCGGTGGCGCTCGGCGCGGCGATGCTGCGGGCCGAGGAAGCGACGACCGTCCTGGTGGGCGGCTTCGACTCGATGACCCGCGCGCCCCACGCGGTGCGCATGCGCCCACCCGTGAAGGCGGGTGATCAGGCGCTGATCGACGTGATGGTGCACGACGGCCTGTACTGCTCGATCGCCGACGTCGGCATGGGCGGTCTGTCAGACGCCGAGAACCTGCGGCTCGGGATCGACCGCGAGGCGCAGGACCGCTTTGCCGCGGGCTCGCACCGGCGCGCCGCGGCCGCCGAGGCCCGCTTGGCGGAGGAGATCGTCCCGCTCGCCGGCCTCGAGCACGACGAGGGCATCCGGCCGGGGACGACCTACGAGGCGCTCGCGGCGCTGCCGCCCGCGTTCGGCGCCGACGGCACGATCACCGCCGGCAACGCGAGCCAGGTCTCCGACGGGGCGACGGCCGCCCTGCTCACGACCGAGGACCGTGCTGAAGGCCGGGTGCTGGCCGAGATCGTCGGGCGGGCCGTCGTCGCCGGCCCGGACTCGACGCTGCATCTGCGCCCAGCCGAGGCCTCCCGCGTGTTGCTGCAGCGCCACGGCCTCCAGGCCGCGGACATCGCGCTGTGGGAGATCAACGAGGCCTTCGCCGGCGTCACCGTCGCCGCGGCGCGGGCGCTGGAGCTCGACCTCGAGCGGGTCAACGTCAACGGCGGCGCGGTGGCGCTCGGGCACCCGCTGGCCGGCAGCGGCCTGCGCCTCGTACTCACGCTCGCGTACGAGCTGCGTCGCCGGGGCGGCGGCCTCGGGATCGCGACGCTGTGTGGCGGCGGAGGCCAAGGCGAGGCGCTGTTGCTGTCCGTCGGATAGGTTGCCGCCATGGACGTGCTGGTGATCGGCGCGGGCCCGTACGGACTCGCGACGGCCGCCGCCGCGCGGGCGGCGGGCCTGGACACGGTGGTCGTCGGCCGCCCGATGGGCTTCTGGCGCGAGCACATGCCGCCCGGCATGAACCTGCGCTCGGGTCCGGACTGGCATCTCGACGCGCACTACGAGCACACGCTCGAGCGCTTCCTGGGCGACGATGTCCCCGATCCGCTCCCGCTCCGGCGCTTCCTCGACTACGCGGAGTGGTTCCAGGAGCGCACGGGCCTCCAGATCCGCGACGAGCGCGTGACCGCGCTGGAGCCGGGGTTCGTCGCCACGCTGGAGAGCGGGGAGCGGCTCCACGCGCCGGCGGTCGTCGCCGCGCCGGGCATCGCGCACTTCGCCCACCGTCCCGCGTGGGCGGAGCGCGTGCCGGGTGAGCACACGTGCGACCTGATCGACCTGCGCGCGCTCGAAGGCCAGGACGTCGCGATCATCGGCGGCCGCCAGAGCGCCTACGAGTGGGCCGCGCTGGCGAGCGAGCACGGCGCGGCGCGCGTCGATGTGGTGCACCGCCACGCCACGCCCCGCTTCGAGCGCTCGGACTGGTCCTTCGTGGACCCGCTCGTCGAGCGGACACGCACCGAGAAGGGCTGGTGGCGCGCCTTGCCCGAGCACCAGCGCCAGGCGATCACCCGCCGGTTCTGGGAAGTCGGGCGGCTCGCGCTGGAGGACTGGCTGGGGCCGCGGGTCGCCGGGGTCCACACGCACGCCCGCACCGAGGTCGTCGGCGCCGCGCCGGGCCGGCTGGAGCTCTCCGACGGCACGACGCTCACGCCGGACCGCGTCGTGTACGCCACGGGCTACGTCGCCGCGCTGGAGCGCGTGCCGTACCTGCCCGCGGTGACGACGCGGGACGGCTTCCCGGTGCTCGACGACGCGATGGGGACGAGCCTCGACGGCCTGTACCTGCCCGGCTTCGCCGCGACGCAGGACTTCGGGCCGTTCTTCGGGTTCGTCAAGGGCGCGCCGGCCGCCGCCGAGCTGATCGTGCGCGACCTCGTGACGCGCTGAGTCAGATGCCGATGCCCGGGACCCCTCCGGAGCTCATGTGCAGGTCGTCCCAGGCTTTGGCGGCCAGCTCCCAGTCGGTCTCGGAGTCCTGCGCCTCCGAGTGGCGGATGCATCCGGATCAGGTACGCGAACGCGGACAGCAGCGCGATCGCTGCGAACGCGATCTGGATGCTGAGCACGCCCTCCTCGGTCCAGTAGACGTCGTCGAGCTCCAGCAGCAGCGCGGACTCGTCCAGCACCAGCGCCACGCCGACCCCGAACGGGAAGGCGAGGTACTTGTTGAGCTCTTCGCTCTTGGTGCCGATCGAGACGCCGCCGGCGGCCAGGGCGAGCATGCCGCCCGGCAGGAAGTGATGGATGTGGCGGTTGCCGACCACGACGTCCTTGATCGGGCCGAAGCCGCCCTTCTCGCGGATCGTCCACGTGATGCTGCGCGTGATGCCGAACGCGACGGTGAAGGACGCCAGCATGTTGAACAGCGCGTTCTCGCGCGTGCGCGACACCGCGTAGCCCTCGCGCAACGTCATCACGGCTTCGATCGGCTTCGCGCGGCGATCCTCCTCGGAGCTGATCTGGCGGCTGCGCGGGAGCGTCCCGAGCCGCCACACGCGGGTGAGCTCCGCGCCGAACACGGTGATCACCGCGCCGCCGGCGAGGACGCCGAGCACGTGGGTGCGTCCGCTCGTCTTCGTACGGACCGCTGCGGCGGCTTCCAGCCGCTTAGCCTTGCGCGGCGACACGCTTCTTCGACCCCCTACGTAGATACACCTGGGCGAGCTGCTGCACGAAGATCACCCCGAACTTCGCGAGCGCGCCGACCTGCGCGCCGAGCCCCGGTCCCGAGGACCGGAACGTGGTGAGCTGCTTGGCGAAGTCGCGCATCCGGATGATGATGATCCCCGAACCCACGATCTCCGCGCCCTCGTCTTCGCCCTCGGCGACGTGCCCGCGCAGCACGCGGGTGAAGAGGGTCGTCGTGTCCTTCCACAGGTCGAAGCCCGCGTCGTTGGCGACGAGCTTGTAGCCCGTCATCGTCAGCGGGTGGCCGACGCCGTCGTAGAACCAGAGCCGGTAGAGCATGTGCTTGACGCCCGGCTTGCCCTCCTGGTCGACGAAGAGGTTGAACCAGCCGTTCACGACCGGGAGTTGCCCACCCAGGGCATCGCAGTGGACCCACCCGTGGGCCTCGGCCGGCCGGAGCGGGTCCTGGCTGAACTGCTCCATGTCGGCCACCTCGATCGTGAGGTGGAACTTGAAGGCGGCCGAGCCGTCGCGGTCCGGTTGGGCCCCGCGGGCAAAGTCGGTCTCGCCGAGGGTGATGTGGCCGAGCATCTCCTCGGTGAAGCGCACGCTTGAGCTCATCTGGCTGCCGCCTCCGCGGCGCGTCGGTCGGGGTCGAGGATCTGGTCGGCGAAGCGGTCTGCCAGCGCCGCGATCGTAAAGCTGGGGTTCGGGCCGGTCGGTCCGGGCATGACGGACCCGTCGGCGATGTGCAGCCCAGGATGCCCGAAGACGTTGCCGTACGCATCGACGACACCCTCCTCGCGGGTGCGTCCCATCGGTGCGCCGCCCAGCGGGTGGACGGTGATCACGCGTCGCAGGAACCAGAGCGGGTTGTCGGCGAAGCGCCCGCCCAGCACGCCGGCCATGTCCCGCGAGACCGTGCGGACCCGCTCGAAGTAGGCCTCGGAGGCCTTCCGATTCCAGTCCAGGTCCAGCCGGCCGTTGCGCAGGAACATGCGCCCGTCCGGGATGTCGCGGCCCATGCTCAGCAACGGGAGGCCACCGGCGGACAGCTCGCTCGGCAGCATCAGGTCGGCGATCTGGGCGGTGACGTCGGTGTCCGGCGAGCCCCGGAGCCAGTTCCTGACCAGGTGCGATGCGCCCTGCGCGCCAGCGCCAGAGCTGGATCGGCGCGGCCAGGACGTGCAGGATCCAGGCCAGGTGCTGCGGGAAGCCCGCGTCCTGCAGGTAGAACCCGCGACCCTCGCCGCCGTCCTCGGCGCCCGGGATGTGCGCGGTCGTCGTGATGACCGGCCCGTAGCCCGGATCGACGATCCGCGCCTCGCGTTTGCCGTCGGTGACCCTGCTCGTGTTCAGGATCAGCGTCAGCAGGTCGCCGTTGCCGCAGAAGCGGCTGCCGATCTTCTTCGACAGGCCCGGGAGCACCGCGCGGTTGCGCAGCAGCAGGTTGGTGGTGCCGAGCGTGCCGGCGGACAGGATCAGGTGGTCGCAGGTCAGCGTCTCCGTCGGCGGCGCCTCGGGTGCGCCGGCCGCGAGGTCCGCGTAGTGGACGGTGTAGCCGCCGCCCTCGCGCGGCTCGAAGCGCCGCACGTCGGCCAGCGTGCGGATCTCCGCGCCCTGGTGCTTGGCGTGCGTGAGGTAGTTGTAATCGAGCGTGTTCTTGGAGCCGAAGTTGCACCCGACGTCGCATTCGCCGCTCATCTGGCACGTGGTGCGGGTCCGGCCGTGCAGGTTCGGGATGTCCTCGACGATCGCCTCGCCCGGCACCGGCGGGCGGCCCTTGTTGGCGAACGTGACCGCGAGCTTGGGATGGAAATGGCGCAGGCCGAGCTCGTCCGCCGCTTCCTTGAACGCGATCGTCTTCGGCGTCGACGCGTACGGCTCGTGCTCGACCGGGAACTCCTGCAGCCCGATCATCTGCTCCACGCGGTCGTAGTGCGGGTCGAGCGTGGCGCGGTCCACCGGCCAGTACTCGTACCCGCCGTCGCTCAGGTCCTCCTGCACGAACCAGCGCTCGTCCTTGCGGATGAAGACGTTCGCGTAGATCAGCGAACCGCCGCCGAGCCCTGAGGACACGAGCGCGTCGATGCCCTTGAACGACCAGTAGTGGTACATGCCCGTGAGCCCGCGCGGCGGGTCCCAGAAGCTCTCCCGGGCGCGGTACGGGCTGCGCGTGAACGACCCGGGCGGATACGGCCGCCCGCGTTCGAGGATCAGCACGCGCTTGCCGGCCTCGGCGAGTCGGTAGGCCGTGACTGACCCACCGAATCCGGAGCCGACGACGATCGCGTCGAAATGCGTGTCAGGACTCAATGTGGTCCAACGCTAACCGGCCCCGTGGTTGCGCGGCAAGTGCCGTCGGTCCAGATAGGCTCCGCTCGAGGCATGACAACGGGCCAGGATCAGACACAAACCCTCCACGAAGCCGCCAATCGGACGCGCGCCGGCGTGGTCGACCCGCGGTTCGCGCACGACGTCGACGAGGCGATCCAGTCCTTCGGCACCGACCTGGCCTCCCGCGTCGGTCGCCACGACACCGGCGAGCTGTTCGTGCCCTTGGAGCTGTGGCTCGGCAAGTGGGAGCCCGGCGCGGCCCTCGTGCTGCAGGACCGCGCGGTCCTGGTGTGGGGGCGGACCGAGGTGCAGGCCCAGATCATCCCGCGCAAGCGGCCCGGAGGCGTGGCGGAGGTCGACGTCCAGTCCGACGCGATCACGCTCTGGATCGACTGCGAGCAGCCCCGCAACGTGCGCGTCAAGCGCTACGAGGGCACGACGGACGTCCCCACGACGTTCGCCGACATGCTGCGCCCCGACCGCCGCGATCGCGAGCCCACCGCCGTGCTCCCGCCCGCGGTGGAGCAGTGCCCGCACTGCTTCGGCGAGATCGACAAGGGCGCCGACATCTGCCCGCACTGCGGCCACTACCTCGGCGAGAAGCCCAAGCGCTCGAAGAAGTTCTGGATCATCCTCGCGCTGCTGCTCCTCCTGCTGTTGTTGTTGATCGTGGGCGCGATCCTGCTGCTGACGGGCGACGAGAAGGACCCGGCCCCGAAGCCGACCCCCACGGCTTCCGCCACGGCCGAGGCGAGCGCGGAGCCCACCGCGAACCCGTTCCGCCGCATCACCGGCCCGGGCTGGGAGGGCCGCGCGCCCCGCTCCTTCAAGATCAGCGGCGTGGACCGCCAGAGCGGCGGCCAGCTGCTCGTCCGCACCCTGCGCGGCGAAGACGGGCTCGTCATCCGCATCTTCCACACGCCGGAGGAGGACGCGAACCCGGGCACCTTCCGCGTCGGCGACCTCAAGCCGCTGGAGTCCAACGCGGAGGAGTCCAACCTCGCGACCGTGAAGAACTTCGGCGTCCCCGAGTGCGCGAACCGCAACTGCTCGGACCTGCTGCTCAACGACCCGGGCTGGGGCGGCATCGCGATCACCGTCAACGCCACCCAGGGCGAGCGCCTGGACGCGGCGAAGGAGATCGCGGCGTCGATCAAGACGCGGTGATCCCTCGGACTTCGCGGGCGAGTGGTCGATTCAGTACCGCATAGGTACTCAACTGACCAATGCCACGCGAGTGATGACTTGGTCAACCGCTGGTTGACCAATCGAACGCTCGCGTGGCGGGGTCAACCGTGGCGGTCCGAACGGAACGCCACGCCGGCTCAGGCCAGGAGGGTGCGGCCGCCCGAGCTGGACAGCGGGAAGGTGTCGAGGTCCAGGGCGACGACGGCGAGGTCGGCGAACAGCGCGACTTTGCCGAGGTCCTCGCGGAGGTACGGGCCGCCGTCGCGGCGGTCCAGCACGGAGAGGCAGCCGATCGTCTTGCCTTCGCGCACGAGCGGGGCGACGACCATCGTGTAGGGCACGTAGCCGGTGCCGGCGGCGACCTGGCGGGCGAAGCGCGGGTCCTTGCGGCACTCGGGCACGAAGACGCCGTCGCCGGACGCGACGACCGCGCCCGCGATGCCGACGCCCGGCGGGAGCCGCATGCCGACGACCTCGCTCGCACCGGCGCCCCAGGCGGCCTCGTAGACGAGCTCGCCGTTGGAGGGGTCCGTGAGGGCGATCGAGCAGGCGGCGGCTTCGAACATGCCCGCGGCGGTGCGGACGATCGCCTCCATGACCTTGCGGCGCGTGGTCGGGCGGCCGAGCGACTGGGCGAGGGAGTGGCCGCGGTCGCCGGTGAGCGGGACGCCGATCGCGTCCGCGAACGCGGCGGCGGACGAGATGCGCGTCTCGGGCAGCATCTCGAGCCCGCCGGCGAGCGCGGTGTGCAGCTCCGGCGGCAGGTCGGGGGCGAGCTTGTCGAGCTTGAGGACGTCGCCGTAGCGCGGCGGGGTGCCGATCAGCAGCGTCCACAGCGTCGCGGCCAGCGAGAAGATGTCGCTGGCCGCGCTCACGGTGCCGCCGGCGAACACCTCGGGCGCCATGTAGCGCGGGGTGCCGACCGCGATCGTGCCCTGGTCCTCCTCGGCGCCGAGCGCGCGGGCGACGCCGAAGTCCACCAACACCACGCCGTCCTCGCCGTGGATCATGTTCTGGGGCTTGACGTCGCGGTGGACGATCTGCTGCGAGTGCACGTAGGACAGCGCCTCGCAGCCGTGGCGCACGTACTCGATCGCGTCGCCGAGCGTCAGCCCCGGGTCGCCGCTGCGCTTGAGCACGGCGCCCAGGTCCACGCCGTGGACGAGGTCCATGACGATGTACAGGCCCTGCTCGTCGCTCGAGTGATCGAGCACCTTGACCACCCGCGGGTGGCTCAGGCTGGCGAGCAGCCGCGCCTCGATCTCGAAGCGGGCCGCGTGGCGCACGTCCAACAGGCGCTTGACCGCGACTTCTGTGCCGGTCTCCCGGTCGAAGGCACGGTAAACCGCGCCCATCGCCCCACTGGAAATGGGTGCGACGATCTCATAGCGCCCGTTTAGCGCTTCCCCCCCGACGGCTGTTGCCTGCTGATCGGGCCGCGTCAGTCGATCACACCCTCACGCCGCCTCGGCCAGACACGCAGGTGCGGGACGTCCGAGTGCGCCCAGCACGTCGATGACGAGGGCGCCGGCGGACGCCGGACGTTCCTCGGGGTCCTTGGCCATCCCCGCGGCGAGTACGGCGTCGAGCGCCCGCGGCAGCTCGGGGCGGCGTTCGCTCACGCTGGGGGGCGGCTCGACAATGTGGGCGTACATGGTGGCGGCGTCAGTCTCGCGCACATAGGGGACGGTACCGGTCAGCGTCTCGACCGCGAGACAAGCGAGCCCGTAAATGTCGGTCGCGGGGCCAACTCGCTCGCCGTCCAGGAGCTCCGGAGCCATGTAGTCGATGGTGCCGAGGACTTGGCCCGGAAGTGTTAATTGGCTGCCTTCATCGTCACGCGCGAGGCCGAAATCGCCGAGGAAGACCTCGGGACCGGGGTCGATCAGCACGTTGGCGGGCTTGACGTCGCGGTGCACGACGCCCGCGGCGTGCGCGGCGTCCAAGGCGCTCGCGACCGAGACGAGCACCCTCATCGCCACGTCGAGCGGGAGCTGGTCGTTGGCCAGGATGAGGCTCCGGAGCGTGCTCGAGACGAGCCGGCTCGCGGTGTAGAGCTCGCCGTCGATCTCGCCCATGCCGTAGATCGGGATGATGTGCGGATGGTTGAGCTGGGACAGCAGCTCACCCTCGCGCCGGAAGCGTGCGCGGTACACGGGATCGGCGCCGACGTCTTCACGCAAGACCTTCAACGCGACTGCGCGTCCCGTGATGCGGTCGATCGCAAGATAAACGACGCCCATGCGCCCCACCCCTACGATCCCCTCGATCCTGTAGTCACCGAGCCTTGGCTTATCCATAGCGAGATCGGCCTCTAGTGTCCCCGCTTCATGGGTGCCGCGCAAGTGACGGCTGACCGGAAGGGTGGTGCCGGGACTGGACTCCCGGTCGAGCCGATAGACTGCGGACGCTCGTATGCCTGAGATCGCACTCGAGCCCAGGCCGGGCGATTCCGTAGGTCCTTACAAGATCACGCGGACTATCGGGCGCGGCCGTATGGGCATCGTCTTTGAAGGGATCGCCGACGGCGGAACACCCGTCGCGGTGAAGGTCGTCACGACCGAGCTCTCCCAGGACGAGGTCTTCGTCCGGCGCTTCCAACGCGAAGTCGCTGCCGCCCAGAAGATCTCGCATCCTCATGTGGTTCCCGTCTTGGACGCGGGTGACTCCAGCGGCCTGCCGTATCTGGTCCAGGAGCTCATCCCGGGTGGGTCGCTGCACGACCGGATCGCGGCCGACGGGCACCCTCGACGTGGAGACGACCATCCGGCTGCTGTCCGGGCCGGCCGAGGGCATCGACGCGCTGCACGCCTCGGGCCTCGTCCACCGCGACATCAAGCCGGCGAACATCCTGCTCGACGGCGATCGCGCGTACGTGACGGACTTCGGCCTCGCGAAGGACTCCCAGGCCTCCAACCTCACGCGCCCCGGTCAGGCGCTCGGCTCGCTGGACTACATGGCGCCGGAGCAGATCCGCGGCGAGGACGTCAGCGCGGCGACCGACATCTACGCGCTCGGCTGCGTCATCCACGAGTGCCTCACGGGCACGCCGCCGTTCGGTGGGCGTCCCTCGATGCGCGTGCTCTTCGCCCATCTGCAGGAGGCGCCGCCGGACATCTCCGAGGCCCGCTCGGACGTCAACGCCGCGACGGCGAAGGCGATCAACCGGGCCCTGGAGAAGGAACCGGAAGATCGCCCGGCCAGCGCGGCCGCCTACGTCAAGGCCGTGCTGAAGGCCGCCGGCTAGCCCAGCTGCTTCTTCACGAAGCTCGTCGCGTCCGCGGCGGCCTTCGGGTTGAGCACGGCCCCGCCGTGATCCACGCCGGGGTAGGTCTTGTAGGTCACCTTCACGCCGTTGGCGTGGAGCTTGGGCACGAGCTGGTTGGTGAACAGCGGCAGCACGGTCGAGTCCGCCGTGCCCTGCTCGACCTGGACGGCCGAGCGGATCTTCAGCGTCTCCGGGTCGTTCTCGTTGAGCGCGGCGATCGTCGGCGCGAGGTTCACGCCGGGCCGGAACAGCTCGGACGGTGCGAGGCCGCCGAACGAGTCGGTCTCCGTGAGGTCGCCGAGGCAGACCTCGTCGACCTGCGGGAACAGCGCCCGCGCGCGGTCGCTGAGCAGCGCAGCGATCCCGAGATCCTGGTGCTCGTTGTCGACGCCGCGCACGATCATCGCGGCCAGGCCGCTGAGCGGGCTGGGAGAGGTGAGCGCGCCGAGGAGCCCGGCCTGCTCGCCGAGGTGGCTGGCCGGGGCGAGCGCGAGCGTGCCGCGGACGTCGAGCTCCGGCGTCCACTTGCCCGCGAGCGAGCCCGCCCAGAGCGCGGCGTGGCCGCCCTGCGAGTGCCCGGCGATCACGACCTTCTTGCCCAGCGACCGGTCCAGCTTGCGCGCGGCCCGGACCATGTCCAGCACCGAGCGGCCCTCCGAGACGCCGATCAGGTACGGGTGCGCCGACGGCGTGCCGAGGCCCTCGTAGTCGGTCCGCACGACCGCGTAGCCCGCCTTCAGCCACTGGTTGAGCAGCTTCTGGTCGTACTGCGCGGGCATGGCCACGCGTGACGGCGCGCACGCGTCGGCGATGCCGATCGTGCCGTGCGCCCAGCTGACGATCGGCCAGCCGGCCTTCGGCGCCTTGCCCTTCGGGACGTGGACCGTGCCGGAGATGGCGGTGTCGTGGTTCGTCGTGCTCTGCCCCAGGTACAGGAGCAGCCGGTTGCTCTTCGCGCTCGTGAGCTTGGCCTTGCCCGTGAGGGTCCGGACCCAGATCGGCGTGCCGTGCGTGCCCTTGGGCATCGTCTTGGGTGGCGTGTAGAAATCGAGTCCGGCGGGACCCTTCTTGACGGCGGCCTGAGCAGGCGCGGCGAGCAGAAGGACGGCAAGGACCCCAGCGAAGAGGGTGCGCATCTAGCTCACCCCAACCCCGCCGGAGCCCGGTTGGAGCGCTTTCACAGCGACCTCGACAGGTGTTGGACCCTCGAAGACCTCGAACTCGGCGCCGATCGTGTTGTCGGCGAGCAGCACGTGGTAGAGGACGAGCGCGACGTCGTCGCGGGTGACGGGACCGGTGTGCCCGAGCGTGCTGGGGATGTCGACCTTGCCCGTGCCCGGGTCATTGCTGAGGCTGCCGGGCTTGACGACCGTCCAGCTCAGGCCGCTGGCCTTGACGGCGTCGTCGGCGGCCCGCTTGGCCTCGAGGTACGGGCGCATGGAGCCGGAGCGCTCGATGTCCTGCATCCCGATCGAGGAGACGATCACGAAGCGGTCCACGCCCAGCTCGCGCGCGGCCTCCACGCACTTGACGGCCGCGCCGAGGTCGACGGTCTGCTTGCGCTCCGGCCCGCTGCCGGGCCCGGCGCCCGCCGCGAACACGATCGCCTCCGCGCCGCCGATGTGCGGGCGCAGGTCATCGTGCTCGAGATCGCAGAGCACGGGGACGGCGCCGTCGGCCACGAGGTCGGCGGCGTGGTCGGGGTTGCGGATCAGCCCGCGGGGGTGGTGGCCGTGGGCGGCGAGGATTCGGTGGAGCCGGCGGGCAATCTGTCCGTGGCCTCCGGCGACGAGGACGTCCATGGAGTGCGCCGTACCCAGGTCACGGCCGCAAGCACCACGAGACCGCCCGTGATCTGCGTCGCCGACAGCGCCTGATTGAGCCAGAACCAGGCCATGACCGACGCCAGGACCGGCTCGAGCGTCGCCACCACCGCGACCTTCGCCGCCGGCAGGTGACGCAGCGCGGTGACCAGCAGCAGGAACGGGACGAGCGTGCCGATCACGGCCACGCCCAGCGCCAGCGCGACGTTGCGGCCGGAGTCCAGGAGGTCCCAGGGGAACGTCCAGGCCGGCTGCACGACGAGCCAGAACAGCGTCGCGAAGCCGAACCCGTAGGCCAGCGTGGTGAACGCGTCGTAGCGCTGCCCCGCGCGCTGGGAGGCGGTGAGGTAGATCGCCAGCGTGACCATGGCCGCCACCGCCGCCAGCACGCCGAGGCCGTCGAGGTTCCCGGTCCCCGCGGGCGCGTCGACCACCAGCGCGCACCCGACGACCGAGAGCGCGACCGCCGCCCACAGGCTCTTGGGCGCATGGACCCGGTGGACGACGGCGGCCCAGATCAGCAGCACCGCCGGCGCGAGGTACTGGATCACCAGCGCCACGCCGATGTCCATCCGCTCGATCGCCAGGTAGTAGGTCGCGTGCACCAGCGCGATGCCCGCCACGCCCAGCCAGGCCATCGGCAGGATGTCGGCCCGGGCGATCCGGAGACGACGCGGAGAGAACGCCGCCAGCGCCCCGATCAGCAGCAGCGCCGACACCGCCGAGCGGAACTCGGCCAGCCGCGTGGGGGACATCCCGTCGTCGAGCAGATACCGCGAGAGCACGCCGTTCAGGGCTGAGCACGTGGCCGACAGCGCGGTCAGGATGTAGCCGAGCCGGGGATTGGGCACGCGCGGCATTCTGGCGATGTCTCCTGCTATCACACTCATTAAGTGACGGACCAGGTGAGCGTGCTCGACGTCGATGCGGGGCTGGCGGAGTTGGTGCCGGCCGACCAGCGGAGCCAGGCGCGCCAGGCGACCGGGGCCACGATCCTGCGGTACGGCACGGGCCCTTGGCGGGAGGCGGAAGCGGACACGATCGAACGGGCCCGCGGCGGCTACGGGATGCTCGTCGTCGACGGGCTGCTGCTCCGGCGGGTCGGCGTCGGCGGACGCCACGCGGCCGAGCTGCTCGGCCCGGGCGACCTGCTGCGGCCCTGGCAGCTCGACGCGGAGTCCACGTTGGACGTCGAATGGACGTGGCGCGTGGTCGCGCCGACGCGGATCGCCGTGCTCGACACGCGCTGGACGTCCCGCGCCGCGCACTGGCCGCAGCTCGGCGCCGAGCTCGCGGGCCGGGCGATGTCCCGCGCGCTGCGGCTCGTCACCTCGATGGCGATCGCCCAGCAGCCCAAGCTGGACATCCGGCTGTGGATGCTCTTCTGGGAGCTCGCCGACCGCTACGGCAAGGTCCACCCGGACGGCATCCACCTGGAGCTGCCGCTCACGCACGAGGTGCTCAGCCACCTCGCGGGCGCGCGCCGCCCGTCGGTCTCCGGCGCGCTCACCCGGCTGGCGCAGGACGGGCGCCTGATGCGCTCGGGCCGCCACTGGGTGCTCTCCGGCGAACGGCCGGTCCCAGACGCGCTGCCCGTATAGGCGCACGACCCCGCTCCGCCGGCCCGGCGACGGTGGACACCGCCACGGCCACTCTGTTAGCGTCGCGCCGTGAGTACTTCCAACAGGATCCCGGGATCCCTCGAAAGAGGAGGCGGGGTCCGAAGCCATCGCAGGAGCGCGCGTCGTCGACGCCGACACGCTCGAGTTGACAGAGCGCAGCGCGGGTGAGCTCGCTCGCCTGATCGCCGAACGGCATCGTCTCGGCGCGTGCCGTGCTCGAAGCGCACATTGCGCGGATCGAGGCGGTGGACGAGCAGCTGAACGCGGTCGTAGCCCGTCGCTTCGACGCGGCGCGCGCGGAGGCGGACGCCGTCGACGCCGCGCTGGCGCGAGGCGAGACGCTCGGGCCGCTGGGCGGCGTCCCGATCACCGTCAAAGAGCAGTTCCACATCAAGGGCATGGCGACGACCTTCGGGTTGCCGACCCGGAGCGAGCTGCTCGAAGACTCGGAAGGGCCGCTCGTGACGCGCCTGCGGGATGCGGGCGCGATCATCGTCGGCAAGACGAACGTGGCCGAGCTGCTCTTCTACCAGGAGGGCGACAACCCGCTCTTCGGCCGGACGAACAACCCTTGGGACCTGGAGCGGACCAGCGGTGGGGGCAGCGGCGGCGAGGGTGCGATCATCGCCGCCGGTGGTTCGCCGCTCGGGCTGGCCGCCGACATCGGCGGCAGCATCCGGACGCCGGCGCACTTCTGCGGCATCCAGGGCCTGCGTCCCACGTCCGGGCGCCTGACGAACCTCGACTCGCCGCCGGAGCTGTTCTTCCCCGGCATGGACGCGGTCGTCCTGGACCCCGGGCCGATGGCCCGTACCGTCGCCGACCTCGACCTGGCGATGCAGGTGCTGGCCGCGCCCGGCCTCGAGCGGGTGGACCCGAAGATCCCGCCCGTCCCGTGGCCCGATCGGCACGCGGTCTCGATCGAGGGCCTGCGCATCGGCTTCTTCGAGGACGACGGCTACTGGCCCGCGTCGCCTGCCCTGCGTCGCGCGGTGCGCGAGGCGGCAGAGATCCTGACCGAGCGGGGCGCGATCGTCGAGCCCTTCGCCGACCCGGATCCGGAGGCCGCGACGCGGTTCTACTTCTCGTTCTTGACGGCGGACGGGGTCCGCTGGCCGAAGAAGCTCCTCAAGGGCAACCCCCGCGACCGCCGCGTGAAGATGCTGCTGCGGATCTCTTGGGTGCCGGCGTGGCTGACGGACCCGATCGCCGCCCTGCTGTCCAAGGTCGGGCAGCCCCGGCTCGCGAACGGCTTCCGCTGGTCGAAGAAGCTGTCGACCGAGGCGTACTGGGACCTGCTGGAGCAGCGCGGTGCGTGGCGCGCCCGCTTCCTCGCCCAGATGGACGAGCGCGGAGCTGGACGCGATCATCTGCCCGCCGCACACCGTGCCGGCCATGCGCCACGGCGCGACCTACTTCCTCTACGACACGCCGAGCTACCTGATGCGCTTCAACGTGCTCGGGATGCCGGCCGGCTCGGTCGCGGCGACGCGCGTGCGTCCTGACGAGGAGACGGACCGGCCGCAGACCCGTGATCAGGTCGATCGCGCGGCGCGCGAGACGGAGGTCGGCAGCGCCGGGCTGCCCGTGGGCGTCCAGGTCGCCGCCCGCCACTGGCGCGAGGACATCGTGCTCGCGGTGATGGCGGTGCTCGAGGAGGAGTTCTCGAAGCGCCCGGACTATCCGTCGCGGCCGCCCGTCTAGGTTTATGACCGATACTCAGGCGACCGCCCCGAGCACTCCCGTCGCCACCAAACCACGCGGCAACAGCGTCATCAACCTGCTGAAGTTCGGGCCGGACCCGCTCGCGTTCATGACCAAGCTCGCCCAGACCGACGAGCTCGGAATCGTCCCCGTCCGGACCGGCAACCTGACGCTGCGACTGGTCACCGATCCGGCGCTGATCAAGCGCACGCTCGAGTTCGACGATCCGCCGACGCTCGGGCGTGGCCGGTTCACGCGCGTGGCGAGTTGGTACGGGGACGAGGGCATCTTCGTCAAGACCTCAGGCCCCGAGCACGCGCGCCAACGCGACGACCTGGGCCGGCCGATCTGGAACGACCCGCAGACACCCGAGATCGCACGCCGTCGCGCGGACGCGATGAGCGCCGGGTGGACCGAAGGCCAGCCCGTCGACGTGTGGCACGCGTTCCGCCGGCTGCACTTCGAGACCGACTGGGAGCAGTTGACGGGCGAGCAGGCCGACGAGGCGGTCCTGCGCGCGCTCGAAGCCGGCGACGTCTGGCAGCCGAAGCTGATCCAGCCGGGCGGGACCGCGCTGTGGAAGGGGCCGGCCGGCCGCGGCGCCCGCAAGGCCAGCGCGCTGCTGGACGCCCGCGTCGACGCCCTCATCAAACGCCGGCGCGAGACGCCGGACCCGGCGGCGGCCGACCAGATCTCGCGCCTGGTGCGCCAGGCCGCCGAGGACGGGGTGACCACGGACGAGCAGATCCGCGCGACCGTCAAGCTCCAGTTCCCGGATCCGCTGCACGACTTCATGACGTGGATCTTCTGGGCGCTCGCGCGCAACCCGGACGTGGAGGAGCGCTGGCTGAAGGAGATCGACGAGGTCCTTGCGGGCGCCCCGGCGACCGTGGCCGACGCCAAGCGGCTGCCCTACGTGCACCGGGTCCTGCTGGAGACGATGCGGCTCTACCCGCCGGCGTTCGGGATCTTCCGCGAGGCGCTGCAGGACCTCGACATCGACGGGCATCTCGTCCCGGCGGGCGACTACGTCGTCATGAGCCAGTGGGTGACGCACCGCGACCCGCGCCTGTGGGAGGACCCGCTCCGCTTCGACCCGGAGCGGTGGGCCGAAGGCGCCGCCCGTCCGGACGGGATGGCCTACTTCCCGTTCTCGAGCGGCCCCCACGCCTGCCACGGCTCGCAACAGGCGCTCCTGGAAGCCACGCTCATGGCGGTCACGGTCAGCCAGCGCTGGCGCCTGAAGGCCGAGACCGACAAGGAACCCGCGATGACGCTGGGCATCGGGCTGCAGCCGAAGAAGCCGCTCCGGCTCACTCCGGCGGCGCGCTTCTAGGCCGGCTACCCGTGTAGCGCGAGCGACTTCTCCAGGGCCGCCATCAGGTCCGGCACGGGCTGCGTGCGCTCCGGGTCGGCCTCGGGCAGCTTGATCTCGCCGCCCTTGCGCTTCTTGCGGACGATCGCCTGCAGCCGCTTGCGGTACTCGTCCTCGTAGGCGGACGGGTCCCAGTCGCCGGAGAGCGCCTCGACCAGCTTGACGGCCTCCTTGACCTCCTTGGGCTTGGTGCGCCCACCCGCGCCCGGGATGCCCTTGGTCTCGCGCACCTCGTCGGCGAAGCGCATGGTGGAGAGCGTGAGCGCCTTGTCGCGCCGGCCCCCAGGCACGGAAGGCCTCCGGGCCTTACCTGTCGGCACGCGAATGGCGACGAGATACTCCTTCGTCCGCAGCACGAAGCGCCCGATCGCGACCCGATCGCTCTGCTCCATCACGCCCGCGAGCAGCCGGTAGGCGCGCACGGTGCCGTCGGTCTCGCCGGCGGGGACGAGGTAGTACGGGTGGTCGTAGTAGATCGGGTCGATCTCGTCGAGCTTGACGAAGGACTCGATGTCGATCGTGCGCGTCTTCGCCGGGTCGGCGGCGCTCAGCTCCTCGTCGGTGACCACGACGCCGTCGTACTCGTTGCCGATCTCCTCGTAGGGGACCTCCTTGCCCTCCTTCGAGCACACGCGCTGCGTCTCGATCGGCGTGTCGTCTTTCTCGTGGATCTGGCGGAAGTGCAGGTCCAGGTCGCGCACGGCGCTGACGAGCTGCACGGGCACGTTGACGAGCCCGAACGACAGCGAACCGGTCCACAGCGCCCTAGCCAAGGCTGGCCTCCAGCGCCTTCATCAGGTCGTCGGTCTCTTCCTGGGGCTCGGGCTCGGGCGTCTCGATCTCCTCGCCCGCCTGCTTGCGCTCGATCACCTTCAGGACCGCCTCGCGGTAGCTGTCCTGGTAGCGGCCCGGCTCGAACTTGGTCTGCAGGCTCTTGACGAGCTTGCCCGCCATCTCCAGCTCGCGCTCGGTCGGGTTCTTCTGCGGGCTCGGCAGGTCCAGGTCATCGGGCTCGACGACCTCGTCGTGGAAGTTCATGACGTGCATGCCGAGCACGCCGTCGAGCGGCTTGACGGCCACGAGCCGCTCGCGCTCGTGGAACACCCAGCGGCCGATCGCCACCTTGTCGGTCTCTTCCAGCGCCTTGCGCAGCAGCCGGAACGCGTCCTCGCCGTCCTCGCCCGCGCCGAGGTAGTAGGTCTTGTCGTAGAAGATCGGGTCGATCTGGTCGTCGGGCACGAACGTCTCGACGTCGATCAACTTCGCGTTCTCACCCGCCGCGGCCCCGATCTCCTCCTTGGTGAGCACGACGATCCCGCCGTCGGAGAGCTCGTAGCCCTTGACGATCTCGTCGCTGGACACTTCCTTGTCGTCCTTCGGGCACACCTTGCGGTGCTCGATCCGCGCCTCGTCCTTCAGGTGGACCTGGTGGAAGTGGATGCTCTTGGACTCCTGCGCCGTGAACACCTTCACGGGCACGTTGACGAGCCCGAACGTGAGCGTGCCGTTCCAGAGTGAGCGGGGGCCGGCCATCACCGGCCTCCTACCCAGCTTTCAGTCCAAGAAGTACGCGATTTCCTCGACGGGCGCCCGTTCGGGGACGCGTTGCTCCTGGCGCGGCTCCCCGAGGTAGAGCAGGCCGACCGGCAGCTCGTCGTCCGGGAGGCCGAGCGCCTTGAGCACCGGCACCGTGCGCCAGTAGGCGGCGAGACCGCGGGCGTGCGCGCCGAGCAGCACGATGTAGGCGGCGACCGCGGTCGCGAGCACGTCCTCGTGATCCTGCTCGGCGTCACCGGTCTGCTTGGCGCTCACCGCGACGAGCGTGGGGGCGCGGTCGAGCTTCGCCGCCGACCCGGGTTTGTGTGCCTCCGCGGCCGCTTTGAGCGTGTCGAGCGCCTGCGGGCCGATCACCCGGAACCGCCACGGGTTGGTCACGTGGTGATTCGGCGCCCAGCGCGCCAGTTCGAACAGCTCGAGCAGGGTCTCGCGCGGGACGGGGTCAGGGCCGTACGCCTTGTGCGTGCGGCGCGTGCGGATGAGCTCTTCGATCACCGCAGCGATGCTAGCCGCGGATCGTCAGCGTCTTCCCGCCCGTGACGGCGCGCTTGCCCGACTCCGTGGCGGACACGTTGAACCGCACCGAACGCACCCGCTTGCGCTTGATCGCGCGCTGCGCGGCGGCGCTCAGCCTCACCTGCAGCGTTGCGGTGCCGCCTGCGGCCAGCGCGATCTTGGCCGACCCGAACGCGGCCCCGCGCTTGAGTCCCAGGCGCTTCGCGGTGGCCGCGTCGGGCACGAGCCGGACGGTGATCGAGCAGCGGTGCGAGCAGGTCACGGTGACCGGCAGGCCGCGCTTGAGCAGCGTCGCCAGCTTCGTCGTCTTGATCGCGAGCCGCGCCGTGAACGGCGCAGGCACCACGAGCGGGACCGGCGGCGCGGACACGACCGGGAACACCCGGGTGGTGAGCACCCGGGGCGAGTCGGACACGATCGTGGCGCCACTCGTCGCGGTCGCCTGGCCGACCCCGTTGGTGGC
>CAVRTQ010000031.1:0-157482 GCA_963724195.1 uncultured Solirubrobacteraceae bacterium
ACTCGCGCGCCTTGGTGGCGCGTTGCCGCTCACGCGCCGTGCAAACCGCGACTTAGTCGGCTCGTTCACGCGGCTAGGCGCACCATTCGGCCGCGGCGAGCGCCAAGACGTGCGTCGTCTCCCGCACCGACTCCAGGTCGACCCACTCGTCCGGCGCGTGCAGGTTGCCGCCAATCGGCCCGTAACACGTCGCGGGGACACCTTCGTGGACCACGAAGGCGCGCGCGTCGGTGGTCCCGGTGAACGCGAGCCATTCCAGCTCGGACTCGTGCACCGCCCAGTGCGCGCGGCCGAGGACGTCGAAGATCGGGGACGAGCGCTCCAGGCCGAATCCGTGCGCGCGAAAGCCGCGCCACTCGACCGGGACGCGCGCGGCGGCCTCGAAGCGAGCCATGACCTCGTCGAGGTCGGCGTCGACGTCCGCCGCGATCGAACCTCGAGCACGCACTCCTCCGGGACGGACGAGGCCCAGTCGCCGCCCTGGATCACGCCGACGTTGTAGTTCAGGGGGTGCGGGTGCGAAGCGAACCAGCGGGACCGAGGCTCGCGGTTCACCTCGGCCTCCAAGGCCTTGATGCGCTCGATCACGGGCAGCGCGGCCAGCACCGCGTTGACGGCCTGGTCGGCGCGCTCGGCGTGGGCGGCCTTGCCGTGGACGGTCAATCGCGCCCAAAGCACGCCGACCTGGGCCTCCATCGCCGCGTGCCCGAACGGCTCGGGGATGAGCGCCGCGTCGGTGCGCGGGCAGCGCGCACGGCAGGCAGCGGCGCCGTTGCCGGTGCACTCCTCCTCGATCACGGTCTCCACCAGCACGTCGCCCCGCAGGCCGACGTCCCGCAGCGCGCGCACGGCGCCGAGCATCGCGACGATCCCGGCCTTCATGTCGGCGGCGCCGCGGCCGAACATGCGCCCGCCCTCGATCTCCGCGCCCCACGGGTCGTACGACCAGCGGTGCTCGGGCGTGGCCGGGACGACATCGATGTGGCCGTTGAAGGTCAGCGACCGCCCGCCGCCTGATCCCGCCAGGCGCGCCGTCACGTTCGGGCGCCCGGAATACGGAATCAGCGGCGGTGAGGCGCCCGGCACGCCCGCGTCCACGTCCCACAGCAGCGGCTCCAGTCCGATCGAGCGCAGCTCTTCGGCCACGATCTCCTGCGCGGCCAGCTCGTTGCCCAGGGTGCTGGGCGCGCGGACGAGTTCGCGAAGCAGCGCGAGCTGGCGACTCCAGCCCGCTTCGACGGCACTGCGGAGGTCCATCACGGAACGGTGGCACACTCCGCGTCGTGACGGACTTCTACCTGCTCGACGAGAAGCTCACCGACGACGAGCGCGGCGTCCGGGACCGGCTGCGCGCGTTCTGCGAGCAAGAGATCACGCCCGTGATCAACGGCTACTGGGAGCGGGCGGAGTTCCCGTTCGCGCTGGTCCCGAAGATCGCGGCGCTGCAGATGGCGGGCGGGACGATCGACGGCTACGGCTGCCCGGGGATGAGCGCGACCGCCGCCGGCCTCGTGAGCATGGAGTGGGCGCGCGCGGACGGCAGCATGGGCACGTTCTACGGCGTGCACTCGAACCTCGCCATGCAGTCGATCGCGATGCTCGGCTCCGACGCGCAGAAGGAGCGCTGGCTGCCGGCGATGGCGGACCTGGACGCCATCGGCGCGTTCGCGCTGACCGAGCCCGACCACGGCTCCGACGCCGTGCACCTCGAGACGAGTGTGCGCACCGACGGCGACGAGTACGTGATCAACGGCCGCAAGCGCTGGATCGGCAACGCCAGCATCGCCGACGTGGTGATCGTCTGGGCGCGCGACGCGGACGGCCACGTGGGCGGCTACCTGGTCGAGAAGGGCACGGCCGGCTTCGACGCCACCGTCATGACCGGCAAGACCGCGCTGCGAGCGGTGTGGCAGGCCGACATCACGATGACCGACGTGCGCGTGCCCGCGGAGAACCGCCTCCCCGGCTGCCGCAACTTCCGCGACGTGGCGGGAGTGCTCTCGCGCACCCGCTACACCGTCGCCTGGCGCGCGCTCGGCATGGCCCTCGGCGCGTACGAGGCCGCCCTCGCCTACGCCAAGGAGCGCGAGCAGTTCGGCAAGCCGATCGCCGCGCTACCAGCTCGTGCAGGACAAGCTCAGCCGCATGCTGGCCGAGATCACCGCCATGCAGCTCCTGTGCCTGCGGCTCTCCGAGCTCGCCGAGGACGGCCGCCTCACCGCCGGCATGGCCTCCCTGGCCAAGATGAACCACGCGGCGAAGGCGCGCGAGATCGTCGGCATGGCCCGCGACATCCTCGGCGGCAACGGCATCCTGCTCGAGAACCACGTCGCCCGCCAGCACGCCGACATGGAGGCGATCTTCACCTTCGAGGGGACCGACTCCATCCAGTCCCTGATCGTGGCCCGCGAGATCACGGGCCACAACGCGATCTACGTGAAGGCCGGCAGCCCCGTGATCGCCTGACCGAGGATCAGCGTGTGCATCTCGTGCGTGCCCTCGTAGGTCAGAACCGACTCGAGGTTGTTCGCGTGCCGCAGCACCGGATACTCCAGCGTCACGCCGTTGGCGCCGAGGATCGTCCGCGCCGTCCGCGCCACGTCGATCGCGGTCGAGACGTTGTGGTACTTGCCGTAGGAGACGTGCTGGGTCGACAGCGTCCCGGCGTCCTTCATCCGCCCGAGGTGCAGCGCGAGCATCGTCGAGTTGCCGACCTTCACCGCCATGTCCGCCAGCTTGGCCTGCGTGAGCTGGTAGCCCGCGATCGGCTTGTCGAACTGCACGCGGGTCTTGGCGTAGTCCAGCGCCGCCTCGTAACACGCGCGCGCCGCGCCCGCGGCGCCGAACACGATCCCGAACCGCGCCTCGTTCAGGCAGCTCAAAGGCGCCCGCAAGGACGTCGCCTCCGGCAGCCGGTTGGCCTCCGGCACCTCGACGTTGTCGAGCACGAGCTCGCTCGTCACCGAAGCCCGCAGTGAGAGCTTGCCGTGCATCACCGGCGCGCTGAACCCCGGCGTGTCCTTCTCCACCAGGAACCCGTTGACCTTGCCGTCCTCGTTCTTGGCCCAGACCACGGCCACGTCCGCCAGCGACCCGTTCGTGATCCACATCTTCGAGCCGTTCAGGACCCAGCCGGAGTCCGTCTTCTTCGCGCGCGTCCGCATGCCCGCGGGATTGGACCCGGCGTCCGGCTCGGTGAGCCCGAAGCAGCCGATCAGCTCGCCCGCCGCCATCCCCGGCAGCCAGCGCTCCTTCTGCTCCTCCGAGCCCGAGTTCCAGATCGCGAACATCGCCAGCGACCCCTGCACGGAGCAGAACGACCGCAGCCCGGAGTCACCGGCCTCCAGCTCCAGGCACGTGAGCCCGTACGCCGTCGCCGACGCGCCCGCGCACCCGTAGCCCTCCAGGTGCATCCCGAGCAGGCCCAATGCGCCGAGGTCGCGCCCGATCCCGTCCGGCAGCGAGCCCTCCTCGAAGTGCTTCGCCACCACCGGCAGGAACTTCTCGCGCACGTACTGACGCACGGTGCTGCGGATGAGCCGCTCCTCGTCATCGAGCTGCGCATCCAGCGCGAGCGGATCGAGCGGATCGAAGGTCGGAACGGTGGCGGTGGACATGACCTCCAGGGTACCCCCGAGCGCGGCCCGCCGGAATGAACTCCGGCGGGCCAGCATCCGCACTACGGCGTCGTCGTCGACAGCGTGAACGTGAGGGTCTTCGAGTAGGACCCGGTGCGCAGCGGATCGTTCGCGCCGATGGACTGCTTGAAGGTCGACCGGCACGGCCTCGCCCGCCGTCGGCCCGCCCCAGAACTTCAGGCCGGCCCGTAGGTCCCGGCGTTGTTCTTGAGCGGCTGCGCCAGGGCGAACGTGCCGTTGACCAGGCGATTCGTGTAGTACGGGCTGGTGTCCTGGACGATCAGCGCCGCGTCGCCCGCGCTGCTGACGTCACGTTCGCCGTCGTGCTCGCCAGGTAGTCCCTGGCGACGCCCGGCGTGAACGCGCCGAACGAGGCGGGAGTGCCGAGCGTGAGGGCGAGGGTGGCGGGAACGCTCCCACCGACCGTGCCCGGGACGGACGTGATGCCCTCACCGATGGCGGGCGCCAGGGCGCCAGAGCCGCCGACGATCGGCAGCGTGAGCGTGGACGTTCCGACGTCCACCGACACCTGCGTGCCGGCGGCCGGGTGGATCGTGTACTCACGGTCGCTCGAGAACACCATCAGCCCGAGTCGGCGACCGGCCGCGATGACGGCGTCCTTCGCCTGCATGGTGAAGCTCAGGCGGTAGTACGTGCCGGGCGTGGTGGGCTCGGACACGTAGTCGGAGTTGCGGTTCTCCGGGTCCATCCAGCCGCGCGTGACGATCGTGCCGGCGCCCGTGCCCTCACCGGGGTAGGAGACCAGCGCGACGCTGAAGTTCGCACGCTTGCTGAAGGCCGCGTCGATCGCGACCTTGGGCGAGCCGGAGATGCGGATCGCGCTCTTGAGCGGAGCCGTCTGGTAGACGAGGCGGTTCGGCGAGGAAGCCGCGTTCATCAGGGTGGAAGCGTTGATCGACGCGTCGTCGGTCAGCGTCTCCTTGGCCGCGGCCGGGCGCTGGTCGAACGTCAGGCCGCCGCGGGTGGCGCCACCCGGCTGGAGCTTGAGCGTCGCGTCCTGCGTGGCGGGATCGGGCCAGTCGGCGTAGCCGGTCGGGTTGGCGTTGCCGCAGACGAGCGTCACGGCGGCGCCGTCGGCCGCGGTGACCGCGGTGGAAAGCGTCAGGACGTTGCCGCTGATGGCGCTGATCGTGCGCGCGGCCGGATTGCCCGTGGCCTGCGCGACCGAGACCGAGTTGCCGACGCGGTACTGGCTCGCGTCGGCGACGGTCAGCGTGAGCGAGGCCGTGACCGCGCCGGCGACCGTGGTGGAGCGCGCCGGGCACTGGTCGGCCTCACGCACGACCCACGACTTCGGCTCGTTCTGAACGCCGTTGTCCTGGTTCCACAGGTACTTCGTGAACCAGCGGTTGGCCATCTCGCTCGGCAGCGGGTTCGAGTGGCCGCCCTGGTGGAAGTAGAACTGGCGCGGGACGTTGTTCTTCTTGAGCACGTCCCAGATCTGCGCCGCGTTCTTCGTCATCACGTTGAAGTCGGCGTTGCCGTGGACGAGCAGGGTCGCGGCCTTGATCTTGTCCGCGTCCTTCATGTAGTTGCGCTCGTCCCAGGTCGCGTTGCGGTTGCCCGACACGCGGTCCTGGCCGGCGGTGATCTCGTCGAGGATCGGCCAGCACACGGAGCGCGGGCGCGTGTCCTCGATGCGCGAGTAGGTGTACTCGGCGAGCACGTCGAGGTCCTCGCCCAGGTAGCCGTTGTTGCCGTTCTGGCCGCCGGAGGCGGAGTGCGGCGCGCGGACGAGGCCGTTGGCGCGGTAGTAGTCGTACCAGTCGGAGATGGCGGCGACCGGGACGATCGCCTCGAGGCCCTGGACGCCCGTCGTCGCGGCGGCGATCGGGATCGTGCCGTTGTAGGACGTGCCCATCATCGCGGTCTTGCCGTTGTGCCAGGCCGCGGCGGTGGTCTCCTCGGTGCCCGTGCGGGTCGTGTAGCCCTTCAGCGCGGCCGTTGAGCCAGTCGATGACGGCGACGGCGCCGAGCGTCTCGTTGCGGCCGCCCGAGGTGGTGCAGCCGTCGGAGTGGCCGGAGCCGGGCGACTCGGCGTGCACGACGGCGTAGCCGCGCGGCACGAAGTAGGACTCGTACGCGGTGCTGATGCGCGGGCTCGTGGCCGTGGCCGTCGGGAAGAAGTCGGGGGCGCGGATGCGCGCGGCGGGCGGGACGCCCAGCTCGTGCTCGACGCTGAAGTTCGGGGAGTTGCTGCCGCCCGCGTAGTACGGGCTGTCCTCGAAGATCACGGGGACCTTCAGGCCGTCGGTGTCGGTCTCCTTCGGACGCGAGACGTCGACGTGGATGCGGTCCTTCTTGCCGTCACGGTCGGAGTCGAAGTTCGACTCCACCCACAGCTCGTAGTTGACCCAATCCGCGGTCGCCGTCGCGAACACGGGCTGCGCGAGCCCGTTCGTGAAGGTCGGGACCGCCGGCGCGGCCGCCAGGGCGGCCGGCACGGACGGCTCCGCCGTGGCGGAGGCGAGGTTCTTCGGCGGCAGCGGCGCCGCGGTCGCGGAGCTGACCGCGACGATGCCCGCGAGCGCCGTCACGGCGCTCGCGGCGAGGTACTTGGTGGCCTTCATCTGTCCTTACGGCGTTGTGGTCGAGAGCGTGAACGTCAGCGTTTTGCTGTACGTCCCGGTACGCAGGGCATCCGTTGCCGCGATGGCCTGCTTGAAGGTGATGGTCGAAGTGGCGTTGGACACGGGCGCGTTGAACGAGCCGGGCGCGAACTCGACCCGCAGCGGCTGCGGGAGACTGAACGCGCCGTTGGTCATGTTGCCGGGCGGGGAGACGCTGAGCGTCGCCTCGGCGGCGGTGGAGATGACCGTGGCGGTGGTGGAGGCCGTGTACTCCCGCGCGACGCCCGGCACGAACGGCGGGAACATGGCCGGCGCGCCGAGCGCGAGGCTGAGCGTGGCCGGGACGGTGCCGCCGACCGGTGCTTCCTCGAGATCGCCGCCGTTCGCCGTGGCGAACGTCTTGGCGCCGCCGACGATCGGGATGGTGAACGAGGAGCCCGCGAGATCGAGCGACACCTGGGTGCCCGGCGCAGGGCGGATGTGGTACTGGCGGTCGGTCGAGAACACCATCAGGCCGATCCGGCGGCCGGCCGGGATGACGGCGTCCTTGGCCTGCATGTCGAAGGTGAGGTGCGGAACTCACCCGGGACGGTGGGCACCGTGACCGAGTCCGACACCGGGTTCTCCGGGTCGATCCAGCCGCGGGTGATGACCGTGCCGGTGCCCGTCGCCGGGAGGCTGACGAGCGCGGCGCTGAAGTTCGCGCGCTTGGAGAACGCGGCCTTCAGCGTCACCTTCGGCGAGCCGGAGAGGCGGACGTCCTGCGTCAGGGCGTTGGTGACGTAGAGCAGGCGGTTCGGGCTGCTGGCCGCGTTCATCATCGTCGTGTCGGCGACGGTGGAGTCGTCGGTCAGCGTCTCCGTGGCGGCGGAGGCCGGGCCCAGGGTGAGCGCGCCGCGGGCGGCGCCGCCGGAGCCGAGGCGGACCGTGACGTCACCCTTGGCGGGGTCGGGCCAGTCGGCGTACGGCGTCGGGTTGGTGGTGCCGCAGGCGAGGAAGACGACGGCACCGGAGGCGACCTTCTGGCCGGCGGTCGTGGCCACGGCGGTCGCGAGCGTGAGCGTGTTGCCGCTGATGTTCGTGATCAGGCGTGTGGTGTTGGTGATCGTGCCGTCGGCGTTCGTCTGCGGGATCGTCAGCGTGTAGCCGACGCGGAACGGCGCGGCCGAGGCGACCGTGAGCGTCGTGGCGTTGCTCGCGTCCGCGGTGACGGCGCTCTCCCGCGGCGGGCACGTGGCCGCCTCCCGCACGACCCAGGACTTCGGCAGGTTCTCGACGCCGTTGTCCTGGCCCCACAGGTACTTCGTGAACCACAGGTTCGTCAGGAAGTCGGTCGGCGCGCCGCCGTGGCCGCCCTGGTGGAAGTAGAACATCCGCGGCGTGCCGTTGACCTTCAGCGCGTCCCACAGCTGGGCCGCGTTCTTGGTCATGACGTTGAAGTCGTTGCCGCCGTGCGCGATCAGCGTCGCCGCCTTGATCTTGGCGGAGTCCTTCATGTAGTTGCGCTCCTGCCAGAACGGCGTGCGATCGCCGGTCTCGCGGGCGACCTGCGCCTTGATGGCGTCGATCACCGGGCGGCACTTGATCCGGCCGGGCGGGTTGGCCTGCTCGTCGCGGCGGGAGTAGACGAGGTCGGCGAGCACGTCGAGGTCCTCGCCCTGGAAGGTGTTGGTGCCCGTGCCGCCGGCGGCCGAGTGCGGCGCGCGCACGGCGCCGTTGGCGCGGTAGTAGTCGTACCAGTCGCTGATCGCGGCGATCGGGACGATCGCGGCGAGGCCGTCAACGCCGGTTGTCGCGGCCGCGATCGGGATCGTGCCGTTGTAGGACGTGCCCATCATCGCCGTCTTGCCGTTGTGCCAGCTCACGGGCGCGGCCTCGGCGGTGCCGTCGCGCGTCGTGTAGGCCTTCTTGCGACCGTTGAGCCAGTCGATGATCGCGGTCGCGCCGAGCGTCTCGTTCGGGGCGCCGGAGGTCGGGCAGCCGTCGCTGTAGCCCGAGCCCGGGGACTCGGAGTGCACGACGGCGAAGCCCCGCGGCAGCCAGGTCGCCTCGTGGGCGTTGGAGATGTTCGGGCTCGTGTTCGTGCCGTTGAAGAACGCCTGGGCGAGACGGGTCGACGTGGCGCCGAGCTCGTGGTCGACGAGCCAGTTGCGCGCGCCGCCGGTGCCCGCGTAGTACGGGCTGTCCTCGTAGACGACCGGGACCTTCAGGCCATCCGTCTGGGTTTCGCGTGGCAGCGTGTAGTCCGCGTGCAGGCGGTCCTTCTTGCCGTCGAGGTCGGAGTCGAAGTCCGACTCCACCCACACCTCGCCGGTGATGACGTCCGTGGCGCGAGAAGACGTTCTGGGAGAGCCCGTTGACGAACGTCGGTACCGCGGGGGCGGCGACCGCCTCCGCGTTGACCCCTGGAGCGGCGGCGACGCTCTTCGGCGGCGCCGCTCCAGCAGGACTGACTGCGACGACGCCGGCCAGCGCCATCGTGACGGAGACGGCGCTCGCCTTCGCGAGTCGCCCACGCATCAACATCGTCCTCGACCCCTCTCGCCTCGGAACCCCTCTGCGCGGGAGTTTGGTGCGAGCGGGCGATGCACGCAACTGTCAGTGGACGGGTGACCTGCGGAGATCTCTCCACAGGTGTATAGGTTGCGGGCCGTGAAGCGCGTCCTCTTGATGGGTGGCGGCGACTTGGCCAAGGAGGTCTGCCATGCGCTGAAGGCCGGCGGTGCGACCGTCGACTGGCTGGACGAGCCCGATGACGAGAGCGTGCGCGCGGCGGTGGAGTCAGGGCGCTTCGACGTGGCCTGCGCGCCTTCCCGCGAGGACGCGTTCCCCTTGCGGATCGCCTTGCTGGTCCGGCACCTGGACCCGGAGTTGCCGCTGGTGGTGACGATCTTCGACCCGGCGATCGCCCGCCAGGTGGAGCGGGCGATCCCGCATTGCGAGGTGACGTCGATCGCCGACATCGTGGCCCCGGTGTTGGCGGGCCACTGTCTCGATTCGGACATCGTCGCCGTGCGGCGCACCGATTCGCGGTGGGTCGGGCTGGACGCGTCGCTGGAGGAAGTGAAGTTGCCGGAGCTCAAGGCGCGCCGTGCGCGGGCGGCTGGTCGAGGCCGTGTTCGCGCCCTACGACCGGAGCTCCGGGCTGCTGTTCTACGGCGCGATCGGGCTCGTGACGATGCTGCTGTTCGAGTGGATCGGGTCGATGATCGTGCTCGAACAGGGGGCCATCGACGCGCTGTACGGCTCGACCAAGTCGTTGGCGACCGTCGGACCGAATTCGGCCGTGGACGACGGGCCGAAGTGGTTCAAGGGCGCGATCGTCGCCTCGATGGTGCTGACGTTGCTCTCGGCCGCGTGCTTCACCGGTGGGCTCATCAACCGGCTGGTCGACTCGTCCCTGACCGGGCTGATCGGGCGGCGCGCCGTCCCGCGGCGCGACCACGTCGTGGTCGTCGGACTCGGGCAGGTCGGGCTGCGGCTGTGCCTGCTGCTGCGCTCGTGCGGTGTGCCCGTGGTGGCCGTCGACACCGCGGCCGAGGGCGAGAACGTCGGCTTCGCGAAGCGGGCCCGGTTGCCGGTCGTGATCGGGCGCGGGGCGAACCCGGCCGTGCTGCGCCGGCTGTCGCTGGCACGGGCACGCAGCCTCGCCGCGGTCACGCCCGTGGACCTGAACAACATCGAGGCGGCGATGGCGGCGCGCGCGGCGGACGACGACCTGCGCGTGATCCTGCGGGCCGGCGACGGCGACGTGGCCGACGAGACGCAGTCCCTGGAGCAGATCGGGCACGTCGTCGACGTCCACCGGCTCGGCGCGGTGTTCATCGCCGGTCTCGTGCTCGGGCGCGCACCCGAGGCGGTCGCGGTGCGCGACGGGCGCCCGCACCTGTTGCAGGACTCGGGGTGGGAGGAATTCCCGCTCTCGCTCGCCCGCTAGGACATGCGTCCGGCGGAGCGCGGATCCGGCTGGATCGGCCGATACAGATCTGCACGAGATCGTCATGAACGCCGCTGTCGCCACCCGCACCTCCACGTCGATCGACCGCCCGCAGCCGCGCGGCGCGGATACCGACCGCGCGTCCGGGAGCGAGTTCGAGCAGCTCTGGGCCGCCCTGCGCGACGCCCCTGCGCGTGAGACGCCGGCGCGGGTCGACCCGTCCAGCGCACCGGTGCTGGTCTCCGCCGCGGCGATGAGCAAAGCGGCGGTCAAGATCAACCCCGACCGGGTGGTCGACGCGCTGATGGCGTTCAAGCGCGACTCGACGCTCACCTTCACCAACGCCGTCGCCTCCTCGCAGTACGCCGCCGATCTCGCGCCCCGCGGCGCCCCGGCGGCCCGCGCGCTCGGCGCGTGAGGGTCTGACACGCAGGGCCCCGAGCGGCGGGGTCCCTGCGCGTGAGAAAGTGGGCGGTGCGCGGCTCGAACGCGCGACCTCCTGCTTGTAAGGCAGGCGCTCTGACCAACTGAGCTAACCGCCCTTCGCGGTCTCGCGGTGGGTCGCGGAACCGGCAAGCCAGGATAGTCCGCAGTCTTCAGGGGGGCTGCGGCGACCAGAATTTGGCCGTTCAGGGGACTGACCTAGGAGTGCCCACCTGTGGTACTTACCCGAGTGGTGATGCGACGGATCGGTCCGGTCGTCGTGCTCGCAAGCCTGTGCGCGGTACTCGGCTTGCCGCTTCTTCGTTCCGCTGAGGCCGCGCCGTTGGCCGGGCGCGGAGCAGTGCGCCTCGCGGCTCCGAACGGTGGGCTGCTTTCTGGGCAATGGCAGTCGTGGGCCGACAGCGCGCTGGTGCCGACGGTCTCCGGCACCGTGGTGCTGCGAACGATTCCGTGTCCGGGACTGCCGAAGATGGCCGGCTGCGTGTACACCGCGCAGCCGCGGGTGATCTACGTCAAGCCCGAAATCAAGCAGCCGCGAGCGGTGATGCTCCACGAACTGGGTCATGTTTACGACCTGACAGTTTTCTCGAACACGGACCGCGGCCGGTTCCGCAGGATCATGAAGCGGCCGCACACCCGATGGTGGAGTGGGAAGCGTCCGCTCGCCGAGTGGTTCGCCGAGGCCTACGCCTGGTGCGCCCGCCTCGCGCGGATCAGCTCGGTGAAGGACGCCGCGATCTACGCGTACAACCCGACGCCGACCCAGCACCGCCAGACGTGCACGCTGATCAAGGCCGCCGCCCGCGACCGCACACCGCCGGCGCCGGCGCCCGACGCCCCGCCGATCGTGACCGGCGACCCCGCGGTGACCACGACGCCCACCCCGGCCGCGACCGCGGCGCCGGCGCCGACCGCGACGCCCACGCCGGCCCGGACCGCCTCGCCCAGGAGCAGCCCCGCGCCGGTGGACACGCCGACGCCGACCGCAACGAAGACACCGACCGCCACGCCCGACGCGACGGCGACGGCGACGCCCACCGTGACGCCGACCGCCACCGCGACGCCCACGGCGACGGCCACTCCCACCGCAACGCCGACAGCCACGCCCACGGCGACGGCGACGGCGACCGCCACCGCCACCGCCACTCCGACGACGACCCCGACGGCCACCCCGACGGAGACGCCGACAGAGACGCCGACGGCGACGCCAAGCCCGACCGAGACGCCGACGCCGACGCCAAGCCCAACCGAGACGCCGACGGACGCCAAGCCCGACGGAGACGCCGACGCCGACCTCCACACCTACGGCCACGCCGACCGCGACGGCCACACCGACGCCGACCGCCGATCCCACCGCCACGCCCACGCAGACGCCCGAGCCGGAGCCCACGGAGACCCCGGAGCCCGAGCCCACACCCGACCCGACCGACGAGCCGCCAGTCGACGACTGCACCTTCTGGGACGGCTGCGGGGACCCGTTCGGGCCGATCTGGCCAACCGCGTGGGAGCGGCTCGCGATCCTGCGATGATGCCGCGCATGGATGGGTCGGTGGTGTGGCGAGCGGCGCTGCTGCAGGCGCTCACGCTCGGTGTGGTGGCGTTGACGTTGTCGGCCTCGTTGGACCGGGAGTTCTTCCAGTCGTGGGGCTGGCTGGCCGGGCCTGGCGCGTGGGCGCTGTGTGCGCTGTTCACCGGCGCGGTGCTGCGGCTCCCGCTGCTGCTCGTCCTCGCCGGCGCCGCGCTGGCCGGGTTGCCGAGCCTCGTCGGCGTGCTGCTCGACCAGCACTGGCTGGGCGCGCCGCTCGGCGTGGCCATCTTCGCCACCTGGTGCGGCCGCCTCGCGCGCACCCGTCGCGACCTGGCGGTGGTGTGATGGACCTCGGACTGGAGGGCAAGGTCGCGCTCGTCACCGCGGGCTCGAAGGGCATCGGCCGCGGGATCGCCGAAGGCCTCGCCGCCGAAGGCGTGAAGGTCGCGGTCACCTCGCGCTCCACGGAGCGCGCGGAGCAGGTCGCGGGCGAGATCGGCGGCTGCGGATACGCGTTCGACTCCGACGACCTCGACGCCATCCCGGGGCTGCTCGAAGCCGTCCACGGCGACCTCGGGCCGATCGACATCTACGTCGCCAACACCGGTGGCCCGCCCGCCGGCGACCCGCTGTCCTTCTCCCGCGCCCAGTGGGAAGCCGCGCAGCGCAGCCTGCTGATCTCGCCGATGACGCTCATCGAACGCCTCGTCCCGACGATGAGCGAGCGCGGCTTCGGGCGCATCGTCGCGATCGGGTCGATGGCGGTCACCGAGCCGATCGACGCGCTGCAGCTCTCCAACGCCCACCGCCCGGGCCTCGTCGCCGCCTTCAAGGTCCTGGCGCGTCAACACGCCGCGGCCGGGATCACGTTCAACCACGTGCACCCGGGCAAGATCGCGACCGACCGCATCATCGACACCAGCGGTTCGCTCGAGGCGGCTCAGGAACAGGCCCGCGAGACGGTGCCCACAGGGCGGCTCGGAACGGTCGAGGAACTCGCCGCGGCGGCCGTCTTCCTGTGCTCGCAACCGGCCGCGTACATCAACGGAACGGCCATTCTCGTCGACGGCGGACTGACTCGGAGCGTCTGAACCCTAGACTGTGTCGCGCGCCCCCATGGTGTAGCGGTTAGCACGCAAGCCTTTCACGCTTGTAGCACGGGTTCGATTCCCGTTGGGGGTACTGCTTTCTCAGGCCTCGTCCGGCCAGTGGCCGTGCGCATCGAAGTACTCGCGCGCGGCCTCCTCCTTCTCGCGGCTGTCGTCCTTCTTCACGAGGAAGAAGATGATCACGGCGCACATGCCGACGCCGAGCACCATCGAGATCCAGGCCCAGATTTCATAGAACATGAGTGCCGCCGGTTGGATTCGAACCAACGCACAACGGATTAAAAGTCCGCTGCTCTACCACTGAGCTACGGCGGCCAGCGCGTGCGACTGTATCGCGCAGTACGCTTGCCCGGCTGTGAGTGCAGGCCAGATGGAGGAGACGGGCGGCCGCCGGAGACGTCGGACGCCCGAAGTAGCGGAAGCGGAAATCGTGGCTGCGGCCGAGGCGCTGCTGCGCGAGCGGTCGTTCCGCGAGCTGACCGTGGACGAGGTCATGCGCCGGACGGACCTGTCCCGGCCATCGTTCTACGTCTACTTCCGGGACCGCCACCACCTGATGCTCAAGGTGGTCGAGCACATCGGCGCCGAGTTGCGCACGATGTCGCAGCGCTGGTACACCGGCTCCGGCGACGGCCCGGCCCAGGCGCGCGAGGCGATGGAGGGCTTCGTCGAGGTCTACGCCCAGCACGGCGCGGTGCTGCGGGCCCTGGCCGACGCCGCCACCGATGACCATGAGGTCGAGCGGGTCTACGTCGGGCTCGTGGATCAGTTCGTGGGCGTCACCACGCGCCACATCGAGAAGGAGATCGAGGCCGGCCGAGTGATCCCGCTCGACGCCGAGGAGACCGCCCGCGCGCTCGTCTGGATGATGGAGCGCTACTTGAACCGCACCGACGCGCCCCGCGACACCGTCGTGGACACGCTCACGACCATCTGGACCCGCGTGCTCTACGGCGCGACCTGACGCGCCGCCCAGAGCCCGAGCCCCGTCGCCCGCGGCGGCGACCGTCACCGTCGCGGCTCGGCCGAAGCGCGGGATCGAGCCACCCGCCGCCAGCGTGGCCAGCAGGTCGGCCGCGTCGCTCGCGGCACCGGCGAGCAGCCAGGGCCGCGCGTCCTCGCCCGCGTCCAGCGCGCGCCAGAGCCCCGCGCCGATCGCGACGTCCCGCGCGCCGAACCCGGCGCCCAGAACCTTGGCGCCGGTCGTGTCCTCGCCGACCCACGTCTTCGTGACGACCCCGGGCGTGACCGTGAGCACCCCGCCGAGCGACATCCGGCCGAGCGCGAGCAGACGAGCGATGGTTGTGGCCTCCATGCCCCGCACGCTACCCGTCCACGGGGGTATGCCCGGCCACTTGCGCCAGGCGAAAGCCAGCGGGCATACCCCGCTGAGATCGTGACCCTGCACCAGCGCGAGAATCGCCCTCTGGGCGATTCTCGACAGCAAGTCGAGGCCCCTGGCCGAGACTTGCCTAGTGCTTGAAGTGGCGGCGGTGCGTGAAGACCATCGAGATGCCGGCGGCGTCGGCGGCCTCGACGACTTCGTGGTCGCGCTTTGAGCCGCCCGGCTGGATGATCGCGGTGACGCCCGCGTCGATGCCCAGCTGGGGGCCGTCCGGGAACGGGAAGAAGGCATCGGAGGCCATCGCCGCGCCGTGCAACGCGGAGCCGGCGAGGCCGGCCTTCTCGATCGCCAGCCGCACCGAGTCCACGCGCGACATCTGGCCGGCGCCGATGCCGACCGAGGCGAGGTCGTTGGACAAGCACGATCGCGTTGGAGCGGACGTGCTTGCAGACCTTCCAGGCGAAGAGCATCTCGCCCCACTCGGCCTCGGTGGGCTTGCGGTCGGTGACGACCTCCATCTCGGTGCGGTCCTCGAGGCCCATGTCGCGGTCCTGGACGAGCAGGCCGCCCATGACGCGCTTGACGTCGCGCTCGGCGATGTAGGGCTTGCGCCGCTCGCCGTCCTCGAGGATGCGCATGTTCGGCTTCGAGGAGAGCAGCTCGATCGCCTCCGGCGAGAAGTGCGGGGCGATGATGACCTCGCAGAACTGCTTCAGGAGCGCCTCGGCGAACTGGGCGTCCACCGCGCGGTTGACGGCGATGACGCCGCCGAACGCCGACAGCGGGTCGCACGCGAAGGCCGCGTGGTAGGCCTCGACGACAGAGCCGCCGACGGCCACGCCGCAGGGGTTGTTGTGCTTGATGATCACGCACGCCGGCAGCTCGAACTCCTGCATGAGCAGGCGCGCGGCGTTCAGGTCCAGCACGTTGTTGAACGAGAGGTCCTTGCCGCCGAGCTGGCGGATCATCGAGAGCACGTGCATGCGCGCGCCCGCGTCCGCGTAGTACGCGGCGCGCTGGTGCGGGTTCTCGCCGTACGAGAGGTCCGTGACCTTCTCGTAGGCGGTGAGCATGAGCGGCGCGAAGTCGTCCTGCTTCTCGACGAACCAGCGCGAGATGGCGCTGTCGTAGCGGGCCGTCGTGGAGAACGCCTCGGCCGCCAGGGACTCACGGGTGCCGAGCGAGAGCTTGCCGCCCGCGTCCTTGAGCTCCTGCAGCACCGCGTCGTAGGAGGCCGGGTTCACGACCACCGCGGTGAACGGGTAGTTCTTCGCGGCCGCGCGGATCATCGTCGGGCCACCGATGTCGATGTTCTCGATGATCTCGTGCTCGGTCGCGCCGCGGCGGCGGGCCGTGGCCTCGAACGGGTACAGGTTCACGCACACGAGGTCCACGAACTCGATGTCGAGCTCGGCCGCCGTGGCCATGTGCTGCTCGTTGTCGCGCAGCGCGAGCACGCCGGCGTAGAGCTTCGGGTGCAGCGTCTTCACGCGCCCGTCCATGATCTCCGGGAAGCCCGTGAAATCGTCGATCGCGCGGACCTCGAGCCCGGCCTCGCGCAGGGCGCCGGCGGTGCCGCCGGTCGAGATGAGCTCCACGCCGAGCGCCGCGAGCCCGCGGGCGAACTCGACCACGCCGGTCTTGTCCGAGACCGAGAGCAGCGCACGCTGCACGCGGACCTCGCCGGGCTGCACGATGGCCTCCATGGGACCGCTGACGTTACCGGGAGCCATCAATGAGCCTCTAAGGTCGGATGATCGGGGTGGGGTGGAGGGGTTGTCCCGCCTTGGATTAGGACGCGGCGGGGATGGTCGGGGTCAGGGCGAACGGCACCGCGGGCGAACAGGGCGACCGCGGACGTCAGCAAATCGTGCTCGACCGGCCGGAGCCGGTCACGGATCTCATCAGGATCCGTGACGTCCGGGAGCTCGAGCGCGCGTTGCAGGATGACAGGCCCGGAGTCCACGCCCTCATCGACGAAGTGGACGGTGACGCCGAACACCTTCACGCCGTACTCGAGCGCCTGCTCGACCGCCCGGATGCCCGGAAACGCGGGCAGCAGCGCGGGATGCACGTTGATCACCCGCTGCGGGAACCGGCCCAGGAACGCGGCGCCGACGAGCTGCATGTAGCCCGCGAGCACGACGAGCTCGACCTCCTGCTCGCGCAGCCAGAGCGCCATCGCGGTGTCCCGAGCCGCGCGGTCCGCGTACTCCGCGCCCGGGAACGTCGCGGTCGCGATGCCGAGCGCCTCGGCGCGGGCGAGCGCCTGCGCGCCAGGCTTGTCCGAACCCACCGCGACGACCTCCGCGTCCCGCCCGTGGACCCGGTCCAGGATGGCCTGCAGGTTCGACCCCGTGCCCGAGGCCAGCACGCCCACCCGGAAACTCATGGAGCCTCCAGCCGCCCGCGCGAGGAGCACGCCAGCAGGCCGCCGGACACGAGCGCGTCGATGCACGCCAGCACGTCCTCCGCCCGCCGGTCCCGGTAGGCGCCGTAGTTCGGCAGGCCGTCGTAGGAGTGCTTGGTGATCGCTTTCGACCGTCCGCCGCGGAGGATCTCCACGCAGCGCGTCCGGCCGACACCGGGTTGGGCTGTGTCCACGACCTGCAGGATGGCGGCCTCGAGATCGGCGGCCGGCGCCAGGGTCGACTGGCGGACGGCGCGAACGGGCGCCGCCGGCACCAGCGACGGGTCGCACACGTCGCAGCACGGCCCTTCCAGCACGGGTGACTGAGCGGTCGCCGAAGTGGCGCAGGATGCCCGCGCGGCGACAGCCCTCCCCCTCGACCCAGGCCCAGACGGCGCGGTACTGGCGCCAGCGCTGGCGCGTGCCCTCCTGGGTGGCCGAGCGGCAGACGGCGAGCGTGGTGCGGTCCCACACGCCGGTCACACGGCCCGCCACGCGGTCCGGCGCCGACGGAGCGGGCTGGACGACCCCCGCGCGGGCCATGCAGCCGACGATCGCGCGCACGGCCTCCTCCTCGCCCTCGGCGCGCGCCAGATCGTTCATGTGCAGGTTGAACCGCGGCGGCGAGCCCTCGGCCGCCCCGACGATCTTGCGCGCGACGAACTTCAGCTGGTCGTCGTCGACCTCGGAGCGCTCGATGAAGAACACGTGCAGGCCCTTGTCGCGGCTGGTGGAGAACAGCAGCGCCCGCGCCGGCCGCCCGTCGCGCCCGGCGCGGCCGGCCTCCTGGTAGTACGCCTCGATCGAGGACGGGACGGACTCGTGGCAGACCGTCCGCACGTTCGCCTTGTCCACCCCCATGCCGAACGCGTTGGTGGCGACGACGACGGGCGCCGAGCCGTCCATGAAGCGCCGCTGCACGTCCGCGCGCAGCTCCCGCGGCAGCCCTGCGTGATAGGCGACCACCTCCACCCCGAGCTCCCGGCCCAGCCGGTCGGCGAGCCGGTCCGACTCCGCCCGCGTGCCCGCGTAGACGATCGCCGGCAGGGCGCCCTCCTCGGCCAAGGCGGCGGCGATCCGCCCCGCCACCGCCTCCTTGTTGGGACACGGCACGACGGAGTAGGCCAGGTTCGGGCGGTCGAACCCGGTCGCGACGTGCACCGGCTCGCGCAACCCCAGCCGGGAGACGATGTCCCGCGCCACCTCGGGCGTGGCCGTGGCGGTGGAGGCGACGATGGCCTCCGCCCCGAGCCAGCGTGCCGCGTCCGCGAGCCGGAAGTAGTCCGGCCGGAAGTCGTGCCCCCACTGGGACACGCAGTGCGCCTCGTCGACCACGAACAGGCCGATCCGCGCTTGTCGCAGCCGTTCCAGGAAGCCGGGCGAGGAGAACCGCTCCGGCGCGACGTACAGCACGCGCACACGGCCCGCGATGGCGCCGTCCACGGCCCGCCGGTTCGCCGCCGAGTCCTGCTGGCCGTTGACCACGGCCACGCGGCCCGGCGCGACCAGCTCCAGCGCCTCCACCTGGTCCTGCATCAAGGACACCAGCGGTGAGACGACCAGCGTGAGGTCCGTGCGCATGAGCGCCGGCAGCTGGTAACAGAGCGACTTGCCCGAGCCGGTGGGCATCACCACGAGGACGTCACGGCCATCGCGCGCGGCGACGACCGCTTCGCGCTGCCCGGGCCGGAAGGCCGAAAACCCGAAGGCCTCCTGCAGCGCCGAATCCACGTCCGAAGACGACAAGACCGGAACCGCCGGCACGCGCCCGTCCGCCTCACCCAGATCGAACCCCAGCTGGGGCGGAGGGGGCGGATCTTCAAGCCATGTGAGCGACACCGGACCGGCGACCTTAGCCGCCGGTCCGGACACTGCCTGTGCGTCAGCTACGGACGAGCGGCAACGCGTTCTCGAACGCGTTCTTGTCGGACGTACCGACGAGTGGGTACTCCCCCGAGAAGCACGCGTCGCAGTGCACTTCGCGCGGGCTGCCGATCGCCTCGTACACGCCTTCCAGAGACAGGTACGCCAGCGAGTCGGCGCCCAGCTCGGTGGCGATCTCCGCCTCCGTGCGGTTGTGGGCGATCATCTCTTCGCGCGTGGACATGTCGATGCCGTAGTGGCACGGATGCTTGATCGGCGGCGCCGAGATGCGCATGTGCACCTCGGCGGCGCCGGCGTCGCGCAACATCTGCACGATCGCGCGCGTGGTGTTGCCGCGCACGATCGAGTCGTCCACGACCACGATGCGCTTGCCGGAGACCACCTCGGGCAGCGGGTTGAACTTCAGCCGCAGGCCGTGCTTGCGCAGCTCCTGGCCAGGCTGGATGAACGTGCGCGCGACGTACCGGTTCTTGATCAGCCCGTCGTCCTGCGGGAGCCCGGAGGCGCGCGCGAAGCCGCGCGCGGCGGGGCCGCCGGAGTCCGGCACCGGAATCACCAGGTCAGCCTCCACCGGCGATTCGCGGGCGAGGATCTCCCCCATCCGGCCCCGGGAGACCTGGATCACCTGGCCCCCGAGACGGGTGTCCGGGCGGGCGAAGTAGATGTGCTCGAAGACGCACAGGGCGCTGCGCGGCGACTCGACCGCCTGGCGCGTCTGCAGGCCCTGCTTGGTGATCGAGATGACCTCGCCGGGCTGGACCTCGCGCAGGAACTTCGCGCCGATGATGTCGAAGGCGCAGGACTCGGACGCGACGGCGTACGTGTCGCCGAGCATGCCGAGCGCGAGCGGGCGCAGACCGAGCGGATCGCGGAAGGCGACCACGCGGTCCTTGGTCATCACCACGGTGGAGTAGGCGCCCTCGACGCGCTGGAGGACGTCCACGACCGCGTCCTCGATCGTCTCCGCCTCGTGCGTGGACAGCAGCGCGGCGATGATCTCCGAGTCCGAGGTGGAGCGGAACGTGACGCCGGCCGCGCGGAGCTCGGCGTGCAGCTCGACGACGTTGACCAGGTTGCCGTTGTGGGCGAGCGCGACCTCCCGCTTGTCGCTGCGCCAGACCGGCTGCGAGTTCTCCCACGAGTTCGCGCCGGTCGTGGAGTAGCGGACGTGACCCAGCGCCATGTCGCCCTGCAGCGCGCGCAGCTTGGACTCGTCGAAGACCTGGTTGACGAGGCCCTGGTCGCGCATGGCCATGATGTGGCCGCCCTGCGACGTGGCGATGCCCGCGGACTCCTGCCCACGGTGCTGGAGGGCGTACAGCGCGAAGTACGCGAGGCGTGAGACCTCACGACCGGGGGCGACTATGCCGAAGACGCCGCACTCGTCGCGCGGGCCATCACGGTCATCGAGAAAAGGTTCTGAAGAGGGCACTCGGGTCCGATGCAGCGGGATAGGACCTTGCCCCACGAGGCTAGCAACCGACCCGGCCGCTTCACCCCCAAGAGTGATATGCGCGCGCCAGGACTACCGGAAGGATCGGTCCGGTATGAGCATCCCCTTGCCGTTCCGCCAGGCTGGCCTGGCTATCGCCGCACTCGTCGGCTCCTGCGTCGCCGCCGCTCCCGCGTCCGCCGCGAGCATCTGGACCGAGGTCCCGTCCGGGACCACCCAGAACATCACCGCGATCGAGTACCAGTCCGCCTCGCGGTTCTGGTTCACGACCGCGAGCCGGAGCGATCTTCAAGCGCCAGGCCGACGGGAGCTTCGCCCAGGTGCGCGCGGGCCCGAGCGGGGTGCCGCTCAACGACATCGAGTTCAACTCCGGCCGGACTCGGCTTCGCGGTCGGCAAGGGCGGGCTGGTGCTGCGCTCGAGCGACGGCGGCGACACCTGGAACCCCGTCGCCGGCGATCAACGCCTCCGCCACCGACGAGCACGTTCGCCGAGTGCAAGGGCGCCAGCGCCGCTCGGGCGACGTCAACTCCGTCCGCTTCGCGAGCGACACGCGCGTGTGGCTGTTCGCCGCGGGCTCGCAGATGGTCACCTCGCAGCCGCTGAACCCGACGCTCGGTCGGCGCCGCCGGGCACCTGGACGGACGCCAACCGCGACACCAACGGCACGCCGGGCAACCCGGACGACGACACGTGCAAGATCAACCCGTCCTACGCGGAAGGGCTCGCGGACGCGTTCTTCGCCACGCCCGACGTCGGCTACATCGTCGCCGGGCTCGTACTCCGAGGTCTTCTTCACCACCAACAACCTCGCCTCGCCCGCCCAGAAGAAGCCGGCCGACGCCGGCAACGCCGGGTCCGGCAGCCGCGTGATCGCGGGCGACCCGACCAACCCGAGCCGCATGTGGTCCGTCAACGCGCGGCCGTACGGCCGCTCGACGACCGCGTACACGCGTGACGGCTGGCAGACGGCCGAGTGGTTCGAGATCGGCAACGACACGCGCACGCGACGTTCCCGGACACCGGGCCCGGCCGACGTGGACTACTCGGGCGGCACCGTCCTCGCCGCCGGTGACACGCGGGACTCGTCCTCAACTCCACCGACGGCGTCAAGTTCTTCTACAACGACGCCGACGGGCGCGCTCGCCACGCAGCGCTGGAACGCGGTCGGCCTCGCCAGCGCGACCGAAGGCGCGATCGGCGGCGACAACGGCAAGCTCGCCCTCACGAGCGCCGCGAACTTCATCCCCGCCGCCGCCGGCGCCGCGCGTCGTCGCGCCGATCACGCGGCACCGTGATCACCACCAGCCCGCGGACACCCGCCCGCTGCCGACCTTCACCCTCACCGGCGCCGGCAATGGGGCGACCGCGAGGATCAGCGGCGGCAAGGTGAAGATCGTCGTCAAGGGCAAGATCAAGGTCCCGAGCGGCGTCAACGCCAAGACCGCCTGCACCGGCACGGTCAACATGACGATCAAGAAGGGCAAGACGTTGCTCACCGCGCGCAACGCGAAGCTCAGCAAGAAGTGCGCCTTCACCAAGACGATCTCGCTCTCCAAGAGCAAGGTCGGCAGCGCGAAGCGCCTGAAGATCACGGTGCGCTTCCAGGGCAACTCGATCCTCAAGCCGACCACCAAGAACCTGTCGGCCACGATCAAGCGCTAAAGGACTAGGCTCCCACGGACTCAATTTCCGCTGCCCGGCACGGCCACGCCGGGCAGCCCAGTCCGATCTTAGGAACGGGATAACCCATGGCCACCGACGCACCTGTTCAGATCCCTCGTCAGCGCATCTCCGAGCTGATCGAGCGTGAGGAGAAGCAGCTCAACGAGCGGACGCAGCGCTCGAAGGAGACCTACACACGCGCCCAGGTCCACTTGGCCGGGGGTGTGGCGTCGTCGTACCAGCTCCGCGACCCGTGGCCGATCTACCTCGAGCGCGGCAGCGGCCCGAGGGTGTGGGACGTCGACGGCAACCAGATGTGGGACTTCCACAACGGGTTCGGCTCGATGGTCCAGGGCCACGCCCATCCCGCGATCGGCAAGGCGATTGCCGACCGGTACGCGAGCGGCACGCACTTCGCCGCCCCGACCGAGGACGCGATCGCCGTCGGTGACGAGCTCGCCCGTCGCTGGGGCCTGCCGAAGTGGCGGTTCACCAACTCCGGCTCGGAGTCCACGATGGACGCCATCCGGATCGCGCGCGGCACCACCGGGCGCGAGACGATCGTGAAGATCTTCGGCTCCTACCACGGGCATCACGACGGCGTGATGGTCTCGATCGGCGTCGAGTACGACCAGATCGGCGACCACGAGAACCTCGCGAGCCTGCCCTACGGAGCGGGCATCCCGCAGGCCGTCGTGGACCTCACGATCCCGGTCCCGTTCAATGACGCGGGCGCGATGGAGCGCCGCATCGAGCGGCTGACGGAGGAGGGCCGCAAGCCCGCCTGCGTGATCATGGAGCCGGCGATGATGAACCTCGGCGTCGTGCTCCCGGAGCCCGGCTACCTCGAGGCCGTCCGCGACATCACGCGTCGCCACGGGATCGTCCTGATCTTCGACGAGGTCAAGACCGGCCTGTGCATCGCGGCCGGTGGCGCGACCGAGCGCTTCGGCGTCACGCCGGACCTCGTCACGCTCGCCAAGGCGCTGGGCGGCGGCACGCCGATCGGCGCGATCGGCGGCACCGAGGAGGCGATGGCCGCCGTCGAGGACGGCTCCGTCTACCAGGTCGGCACCTACAACGGCAACCCGCTGGGCATGGCCGCCACCAAGGCGAACCTGCTCGAGGTGCTCACGCCCGAGGCCTACGCGCACCTCGATCACCTCAACGAGCGGATCCTGAACGGCTGTGAGGCCGTGATCCGCAAGCACAACCTGCCCGGCTACTCCGTCGGCGTCGGGTCGAAGGGCTGCGTGACGTTCTCGGCCAACAAGATCGTCGACTACGAGACGTTCAAGGCCAACCAGGACAAGGACGTCTCCGAGCTGGCCTGGCTCTACAACATGAACCGCGGCATCTTCATGACGCCCGGCCGCGAAGAGGAATGGACGCTCAGCGTCACCCACGACGACGCGGCGGTCGACGCGTACGTCCAGGTCTTCGAGGCGATGGCCGACGACCTGATGAGCTAGAGCGGTCCGCGGGGCCGGCAGCGCCGGCCCCGCATCACCGTCAGGTGCTTACTGAACGACCGGCAGCAGGCAGAGCCCGCCGGTCGACGGGTCGGAGACCCAGTGCTTGGACGCCGTGTTCTGCAGGTACGAGACCTGCTTCTTGGACATCTTCGGCGCGTTGACTTCCTTCTTGGCGGCCGAAGCGGCCTTCGCGCCGGTGTTGAGCTTCAGGATGTCCACGCCACGCGCCGCGTCGGCGGTGTAGACGTAGCCGTTGCGGAAGTACGAAGCCCAGACGTTGCCGCCGTCAGGCCGGAAGTACGCGACCTGGATCGGCTTCTCCGGGTCGGAGATGTCGAGGATGCGCGTGCCCTGGCCGTACCACGCGTACGCGATGAGCGAGCCCATCACGTCGAAGTAGTGCGCCGAGCAGGAGCCGAGGGTGTAGATCGTGCCCTCGTTGTCGGCCGGGGCCCACGAGCCGACGGCCTTCATGCGGAACGGCTTCGCCGGCGTCGAGCGCCAGCCCTCGCCGTCGTAGGAGCCCTCCAGCGACGAGATGGTGAACTTACCCTCGTCACGGCACGCGTTCGCACCCGCGCCGAACCACTCTTCGGTGCCGAGCAGGAGCTCGCCCTTGCGGTAGCGCTGGTCGGCATCCGGCGCGTCCTGGCCGATCGGTCGCCACGAGTTGTGCATCCAGCCGCCCGCGTTGCCGTCAGGCAGCGGTGAGAGCTGGGAGACGCCGGGGTTGAACTTCTCGCTCGTGGTCTGCGGCGAGAGACCGCCGCCCGCGTACGGGACCGGGTCCAGCGCCGTGGCGATCCGGTACTTGTTCTGCAGCGGGTCCCAGTGGCGACCCTCGGTGTAGTAGCCGCGCGTGCCGCCCAGGCCCGCGACCCAGGCGATGCCGGCGTCGTCGACGTCGACGTCGTGCGCGTAGGCGGTGACGCCGTCCTGGCGGAAGAGATCGACCGGCTTCTGCGAGTACCCGACCGGGTTGCTCGGGTCGCGCAGGTCGGTGACGATGATCGGGCGGCCACCGAGCCAGCCCGCCTGCTCCTGCTTGGTGCTCGCGGCCGGGCCACCGGTCCACAGCCACTCGCAGTCGTTGACGCACGACGTGGTGTGGCCCGTCGGCAGCTCCTCGAAGGAGAGCAGCTTCAGATCGGTCGGGTCCTTGGCGTCGATGACGTACACGCCGGCGATGTTGGTGGCGCCGTTCGGGTCCGGGTCGCCCGGTGAACGGGACGTGGAACCGCGGTAGGCACGCGGATCGCGCGACAGCAGCGCGAGCTTGCGCTTGTTATCGACGTCCATGTCCTCGTTCTGCCAGAACGTCGACGTCGGGTTCGACGGCGAGTACGGCGGATCGCCCGGCAGCCGCAGCTGCGCGTTCGTGATCTCGTCGAGGAGCTTCGGCTTCGCCGGGTCGGACATGTCGTACGTCTTCAGGCCGAAGCGGCCCGTGACGAACATGACGTCGTTGTCCTTGTCCTTGTCGTGGCCCTTCGCCTTGCCCGGGTTGTCCTTGTCGTGGCCCTTGGCCTTGCCCGGGTGGTCGGACCAGTCCCAGATCCACTCGGTCCCACCCTTGCCCTTGTCCTTCTTGCCGTACGTCATGAAGTTGATGGCGGTCGAAGCCGCCGCTTCCGGCAGGTTGCCGACCAGCTCCATGTTCTTGATCGCGCCCGCCGGCTGTGCGACCTGCGCCTGTGCCGGACCCGCGGCAACGGCCATCGCTACGCCCAGCGCCAGTGGCGCCAAAACCTTCTTGCCCCTCACTAAGCCCCCCTCATAGGGTCGAACTACCACTTCCGGGGGGCACCCTATCTAGGAGAAGGCCATATGAACAACGCGTATGGCCGAAAGGACGTCCCGCACCGCCGGCGGCAGCGTGTGGGTGCTGGGCGGGAGCGGGCGCACTGCCAGCAGCGCACCGAGGATCGTGTCGTGTTCGGCGCGCAGCCGCGCCCCGGCTTCGGCCCGCGCATCGACGGAGAGCGAGAAGCGGCGCGGCGTCACGTCGCCTTGACGCACGAGGTCGGCGATGATCCGCTGCGGGGCGATCCGGCTGAAGCGGTCGATCCAGTCGGCGATCGGCTCGCCGTCCACGCAGCCGGACTCGACGTCGAGCTCACCGGCCAGGATCTCGTCGAGCAGGAGCGCGGCGGCGATCACGTAGGGGTCGCGTCCGCGGGTGAGGAGCGTGGCGTCGGCGGAGAGGCTCATGCCCCCGACGACGCCACGCGGCGCGATTTATTCCAGGAGGTCGCGACAAACCGCGCGTGAACACGCGGTCGAGGTCCACGAGCGGCACGTCCAGCGCGCCTTCGATGCGGAGCGACTCGCCGCCGACTTCGCCGATCACGCGGGCGGCGGCGCCGAACGCGGTCATGGCCTCGGCCGGGCCGGAGACGACGAACGCGCCCGGGCCCTCGCCGAACAGATCGTCCAGGGCGGACACCGTCGCGCCCAGGCCACCGGCCAGGGCGGACTCCGCCAGGGCGACCGCGACGCCACCCTCGGCCACGTCGTGCGCGGAGGACAGAGCGCCCGACCGCACGGCCTGGCGGATCGCGGCGTGGAGCGCCTTGAGCTCGCCCAGCTCGACGTGCGGGAGCGGCCCCTCGACGGCCTCGCCGCGCAGCTTCGAGAGCTCCGAAGCGGCGTTGGACGGCGCCCACGAGTCGGCGGCCACGATCGCGATCACGTCGCCGGCGTTCTGGAAGCCCAGGCGGCCGGACTTGCGCGCGTCGGGCAACTCGCCGACCAGGCCGACGACCGGCGTCGGGTAGATCGGGCCTCCGCCGCCCTCGTTGTAGAGCGAGACGTTGCCGCCCACGACCGGGATGCCGAACGCGCGGCACGCGTCGCCGAGACCGGCGATCGCGCGCGAGAACTGCCACGCGATGTGCGGCTTCTCGGGGTTGCCGAAGTTCAGGCAGTTGGTGAGCCCGAGCGGCTCCGCGCCGACGCAGGCGAGGTTCGCGCTGCACTCGAGCACGGCCTCGACCGCCCCGCGGTACGGGTCGGCGGCCACGCGGCGGCCGTTGCCGTCGATCGACATCGCGATCGCGGGCTTGGGGCCGTCGTCGTCCTTGCTCGGGGAGAGCGCGGTGAGCTTGTCGCCGTTGGCCGGGTCCGGCAGCAGGAGCACGGCCGCGTCGGCCTGCTCGGGCCGGCGGACGGTGCGGGAGCCGACGAGCGCGTCGTACTGCTCGAACACGCCCTTGCGTGAGGCCAGGTTGGCCGAGCCCAGCAGGCCGAGCAGGATCTCGCCCGGGTCCTCGCTCTCCAAGACGCGCGGCGGCGCCGGGTACAGCGGCGTCGCGGGCTCGGCGGGCTCCAGCTCGTACGTCGGGCACTCGTCCACGAGCGCCTCGACCGGCAGGTCGCCGACCAGCTCCTCACCGTCGAACACGCGCAGCCGGCGCGTGTCGGTGACCTCGCCGATGGCGGTCGCGTTGACCTCCCACTTGGCGCAGACGGCCAGCACTTCCTGCACGCGATCGGGCTCGACGACGCACAGCATGCGCTCCTGGGACTCCGAGATCATGATCTCGAAGGCCTCCATGTCCTGCTCGCGCAGGGGCACGCGGCGGACGTGCAGATCCAGCCCGACCTCGCCCTTCGCCGCCATCTCGGCGCTCGACGACGTCAGGCCCGCGGCGCCCAGGTCCTGCAGCGCGACGAGCAGCTTGCGGTCGAGCAGCTCCAGCGAGCACTCGAGCAGCTTCTTCTCCTCGAACGGGTCGCCGATCTGCACCGTCGGGCGCTTCTCCATGTCGGCGTCCAGCTCGGCGCTCGCCAGCACCGAAGCGCCGCCGATGCCGTCCCGGCCCGTGCGCGCGCCGAACAGCACGACCACGTTGCCGACACCCGCGGCGGCGGACTTGATCAGCTCGTCCGTCTGGATGAGGCCGACCGCCATCGCGTTGACGAGGCAGTTCTGCTCGTACGGGCCCTCGAAGTAGATCTCGCCGCCGACGGTGGCGATGCCGATCGAGTTGCCGTAGTGGCCGATGCCGGCCACGGCGTGCTCGAGCAGGTAGCGCGAGCGGGCGGAGTCGGCCACCTCGCCGAAGCGCAGGGAGTCGAGGATCGCGATCGGCCGCGCGCCGATGGCGAAGATGTCGCGCAGGATGCCGCCGACGCCGGTCGCCGCGCCCTGGAAGGGCTCGACCGCGCTCGGGTGGTTGTGCGACTCGACCTTGAACGCGCACGAGAGGCCGTTGCCGACGTCCACGGCGCCGGCGTTCTCGCCCGGTCCCATGACCAGCCGCGGGCCCTCGGTCGGCAGCGTCTTCAGCAGCGGCCGCGAGTGCTTGTAGCCGCAGTGCTCGGACCACATGAGCGAGAAGACGGCCAGCTCGACCTCGTTGGGCTCGCGGCCCATCTTCTCGACGATCAGGTCGTACTCGAAGTCGGTGAGCCCGAGATCGCGATGCTTGCTCATGCGGGCACCGCGACGGCGGAGGCGGAACAGCTTCAGGCCGTCCGCCGAGCCCGTCAGCGCGTCGACGGCGTGCTCGGGGTGCGGCATCAGGCCGACCACGTTGCCCGCCTTGTTCGACACGCCCGCGATGTCGCGCACCGAGCCGTTGAAGTTGTGGCCCGCGGCGTACTTGAGCACGACCTGGCCGTTGGCCTCCATCTCGTCCAGCACCGGGTCGGGCGCGTAGTAGCGGCCCGTCGTGTGCTTGGCCGGGATCGACAGCGTGTCGCCGACGGCGGTCGCGTTCGTCCACGACGTGGACGCGTTGACGACCTCCAGGTCCACCTGGCGGCAGGTGAAGCGCAGCGACGTGTTCGGCAGCAGCGCGCCCGGGAGCAACCCGGCCTCGCACAGCACCTGGAAGCCGTTGCAGATGCCGAGCACGAGCCCGCCGTTGCGGGCGAAGCGATCGACCTCGACCATCACGGGCGCGAAGCGCGCGATCGCGCCCACGCGCAGGTGGTCGCCGTAGGAGAACCCGCCCGGGATGATGACCGCGTCGACGCCCTTGAGGTCGGCGTCGGCATGCCAGAGGATGTCGGCGTCACCGACACGCGAGGCCGCCAGGTACGCGTCGACCTCGTCGCACGTACCCGGGAACCGCACCACACCGAATCTCACGACTGGATCTCGTAGATCCTCGATGAGCGGGTTGGCGAGCAGCTTCTCGCACATCGCCGCAACCTGCGACGGATCTTCGACGTCCAGCTCGACCAGGCGGCCGACGTGGACGTTCTTGACGCCGTCGAAGCCGAGCGCCGGCAGCGCCCGCTCGACGGTCTGGCCCTGCGGGTCGAGAATCCCCGCCTTGGGCCGGATGAGCACGCGGACGCGGCGTCATGCGACGCGGTCCAGCCACGCGCCGAACGGCTCGCCGGAGAGCCGCTCGTAGGCCGTCACGTACCGCTCGCGGGTCTGCGCGACGATGTCCTCCGGGATCTCCGGTGCGGGCGGGTTCTTGTCCCAGCCGCTGTTGGTCGCCCAGTCGCGCACGAACTGCTTGTCGAAGGACGGCTGGCCCTGACCCACCGCGTAGGTGTCGGCCGGCCAGAAGCGCGAGGAGTCCGGCGTGCAGACCTCGTCGCCGAGCGTCAGGACCCCGTTTTCGTCCAGGCCGAACTCGAACTTCGTGTCGGCGAGGATGACGCCGCGCTCACGAGCGTGCTCGGCCACGGCCTTGTAGACCGCGATCGACACGTCGCGGACCTGCGCCGCGAGCTCCTCGCTGCCCAGCAGCTTGACCGTCTCGGCGAAGTCGATCGCCTCGTCGTGACCCTCTTCGGCCTTCGTCGACGGCGTGTAGAGCGGCTCCGGGAGCTGCTCGGACTCCTGCAGGCCTTCCGGCAGCGTCAGGCCCGACACGGTCCCGGTGGCCTTGTAGTCCTTCCAGCCCGACCCGGTGATGTAGCCGCGCACGATGCACTCCACCGGCAGCATCTTCAGCTTGCGCACCCGCAGGCCGCGCCCCCGGAACTCCTCCGGTACGCCGTCGGTGGCGCTCACGAAGTGGTTGGGAACGATGTCCTTCGTGAGCCCGAACCACAGCACCGAAAGGCCCGTGAGGACCTTGCCCTTCTCAGGGATCGGCGTGGGATGGACGGCGTCATAGGTGGAGATCCGGTCGGAAGCGACCATGAGCAGGTCGCCGCCCAAGTCGTACATGTCCCGGACCTTGCCCGAATGCAGCAGCGGCAGCGTGGTCACGGGCAATCAGCCTACTTCACAGGTCGTACGGGAACTGGGTGATGATCTCGTAGCCGTCCTCGGTGACGAGCACGAGATCCTCCAGCCGGCAGCCGCCGAAGCCGCGCCGGTAACAGCCCGGCTCGACCGTGACGACCTCGCCCGCGAGCAGGTCGTCGCCGAGCCGGCCCATGAACGGCCGCTCGTGGACCTCCAGCCCGACGCCGTGACCGAGGCCGTGGAAGTACCCGTCTTCGAGCACCGTGCCCGGCTCCTTGGTGAGCTGGGTCGGATGCCCCGCCTCGATGTACGGCTCGGCCGAGCGCTCGAACAGCGCGCGCCCGTTGGCGCCCGCCTTCAGGTCGGCGTACACGCGGCGCAGCGACTCCTGCGTGAGCCGGTGGTACTCGGCCAGCTCCTCCGGCGGCTCGACGTTGCCCGCCACGAACGTGCGCGTCATGTCGGCGTAGCAGCGCGAAGCCTTGTCGCGCGGCCAGATGTCGACCACCACGGGCTCGCCGCGGCCGATCGGGCCGGAGCCGGAGTCGTGCCCGATCGCCGACTGCGCGCCGTGGGACACGATCGCGTCGTCGGAGAGCTCGCAGCCGTGTTCCTCGCACACCGCCGCCATCGCGGAGCGCACGTCCTCGGAGGTGAGCCCGTCCCGCAGCTCGTGGATGCAGCGAGCGGGCGACGCCCATCGCCGCGTCCGCGGCCTTCTGCGCGCGGCGGATGCCGTCGAGCTGGTGCGTGGACTTCACGCGCCGGCGCTGGACGAACTCGTCGTCGTCGACCTTGATCTCGATGCCCGCGGCGCGCATGTAATCGGCCAGGAAGATCGGAAAGTCGGGCGGGACGACGGCGCTCTCGACGTCCAGCTTGCGCGCGGCGCGCAGGCACACCTCGGCCTCGATCGCGAGCCGGTCCCAGCCGTCGGCGATCAGGTCGTCCTGGCCGAGCGCCTGCGGGTCGATCGTCTCGATCCCGTGCGGCGTGACGCTGTGCGCGTCGAGCACGGAGACGGTCGCCGCGCGGCGACCGTTGGCCTCCAGGTAGAGGAACGGGTCGCCGATGCCCGCGGGGATCTCGTGGAACAGCGTGGCCGAGAGCTCGGGGGCGCCATAGATCAGGACGGCGGGGATGGGATCACCTCCAGACGCTGCAGGACGGTGGGCACGTGGCGGATGTAGTAGCCGTAGTCGAACACGGCGTCGTAGTCCAGCTCGACGCCTTCATTTTCCATCAGCGTGCGCAGGGGCGTCCGCGTGTCCCAGGCCTGCTGGCCGAGGCGCTGCACGATCCGGTACGCCTCGTCGCGCTGGAGGCCGGACTGGACGAGCGCGAGCAGCACGCGCTGCGAGAACAGCGCGCCGGACGTGATCTCGAGGTTCGCGAGCATCCGGTCGGCGTGGACGACCATGCCGCGCACCAGCCGCAGCGACAGCGCCTGCATCTGGTCGAGCAGGATCGTCGAGTCGGGCAGGATGATCCGCTCGGCGCTGGAGTGCGAGATGTCGCGCTCATGCCACAGCGCGACGTTCTCCAGCGCCGCCTGGGCGTTGCCGCGCAGCACGCGCGAGAGGCCCGTGATGCGCTCGGACACGACCGGGTTGCGCTTGTGCGGCATCGCCGACGAGCCCTTCTGGCCCTTGCCGAACGGCTCCTCGACCTCGCGCACCTCGGTCCGCTGCAGGTGGCGGATCTCGGTGGCGAAGCGCTCCAGGCCGGACCCGGCCAGAGCAATGGCGGAGAGCAGCTCCGCGTGCCGGTCGCGCGGGACGACCTGCGTGGAGATCGGCTCGGTCTTCAGGCCGAGCTTGAGCGCCACGCGCTCCTCGTACTCCGGCCCGAGCGTCGCGAACGTGCCGACGGCGCCGGAGATCGCGGCCGTGATCTGGTCGAACGCGCGCTCGAGGCGCTCCGCGTTGCGGTGCGCCTCCATCGCGTAGCCCGCGAGCTTGAGCCCGAACGAGGTGGGCTCGGCGTGCACGCCGTGCGTGCGGCCCACCGAGAGCGTGTCCGCGTGCTCGCGGGCCTTCTCGGCCAGTTCGTGCGCGAGCGTGCGCTGCGCCGGGACGAGCAGCTCGCCCGCCCGCTTGAGCTGCAGCGCCAGCCCGGTGTCCACGACGTCGGAGGACGTGAGCCCGTAGTGGATCCAGCGTCCGGCCGGCCCGGCGCTCGCCGCGAGCACGTCGACGAACGCCGCCGTGTCGTGGTCGAGGATCTTCTCGCGCTCGTTGATGGCGTCGACCGTGAAGGTCGACGCCCGAATCGCGTCGAGCTCCTCCTCGGTCGGGCCGTCCTCCAGCGCTTCCGCGGCCGCGATCTCGACGTCGCGCATCGCGCCGAACCGCGCCTCGTCGGTCCAGACCGCCCCGATCTCGGGGCGGGTGTAGCGGGCGATCACAAGCTCAGGATGCGGGCGGCGAGCGCCGCGGCGTTCTTGGGGTTGTCCACGCCGACCGTCGCCACCGGGACGCCGGGGGGCATCTGGGCGATCGACAGCAGCGCGTCGAGCCCACCCGCGACGGTCATCGACGACGTCAGCGGCACGCCGATCACCGGGAGGTCGGTGTGCGCGGCCACCACGCCGGGCAGCGCGGCCGCGAGGCCGGCGCCGGCGATGATCACCTTCAGCCCGCGCATGCGCGCGTTCTTGGCGTACTCGGCGACGAGGTCCGGGTCGCGATGCGCGCTCATCACGCGGATCTCGTTGAGGATGCCGCGGTCGGTGAGCTCCTTCGCGGCCTTCTCCATGACGGGCATGTCGGACTTGGAGCCCATGACGATGCCCACGAGGGGCGCGTCCACCTCCAGGCCCTCGAGCTCGGCGGCGACATCGGTCTGTGTGGTCGGTTCGGTCATGCGGCTATGTCTCGTCTGTAGGTCTTGCCAGGGAAGTCGATCTTGTCCGCCGCAGCATATGCGGCCGTCCTGGCGGCTTCGCGGTCCTTGCCCAGCGCCGTGACGTTCAGCACGCGGCCGCCCGCGGTGACGATGTTGCCGTTTTCCAGGGCCGTTCCGGCGTGGGTGACCCCGTCGCCGGCCTCCTCGAGCCCGCTGATGACGTCGCCGGAGGACGACGTCGCCGGGTACCCGCGCGAGGCGAGCACGACGGTCACGCACGCGCGCTCGTCCCACTCGAGCTCGACGCCCGCCAGGCCGCCGGGCGTGGTCGCCCGCGTGAACAGGTCCAGCAGGTCGCTCTTCAGGCGCGGGAGCACCACCTGGGTCTCGGGATCACCGAAGCGCACGTTGAACTCGAGCGTGCTCGGACCGTCGTCGGTGAGCATCAGGCCCGCGTAGAGCACGCCGTGGAACGGGGTTCCGCGCCGTTTGAGCTCGTCGACGACGGGCTGCAGGATGCGCACGCGCACGTCCTCGATGAGCTCCGGCGTGGCGCCGTCCACCGGCGAATAGGCGCCCATGCCGCCGGTGTTCGGGCCGCTGTCGCCCTCGCCGATGCGCTTGAAGTCGCGCGCGGGAGCGAGCGGAAGCGCGTTCTCACCGTCGCACAGCGCGAGCACGGACAGCTCCACGCCGCTGCAGGAACTCCTCGACGACCACCGGGACCTCGCCGAAGCGCTTCTCCTCGAGCATCTCCGTGAGCGCCTCGCGCGCCTCGGGCTCGTCGCCCGCGATCACGACGCCCTTGCCCGCCGCCAGGCCGTCGGCCTTGATCACGGCCGGGTAGCGCGCGATGGCGTTCAGGCCGGCCTCGACGCTGTGGACGACCGTGTACTCGGCGGTCGGCACGCCCGCGGCGATCATGACCTCCTTGGCGTAGGCCTTGGAGCCCTCGAGCTTGGCCGCCTCGGCGCTCGGCCCGAACACGGGCACGGGACACTCGTCCGCGAACCCGGCGACGAGCGGCGACTTCAGGGCCGACGACGACGAGGTCCATGTCCTCCACGCGCGCGGGTGGCGCGTCCTGCGCGATGCCCGCGTTGCCGGGGTCGCAGAACACCTGCGGCTGCTGCGGCGAGCGCAGGAGCGCGCGGACGATCGCGTGCTCGCGGCCCCCGCCGCCGATCACCAGGACCTTGGTCAAAGCGCCGCGATGAAATCGTCGATCGGGATCGCGATCAGCGTCTCGTAGCGGCCGGAGCCGCGCGAGCCGAGCTCGAGCGAGATCCGCGCCATGGTCTTGTCGTCCGGCGCCTCGATCACGTTCACAAAATCGAACGAGCCGAGCGTCGCCCACTGCGACTTGACCTCCGCCCCGAGCTGCTCGACCTCGCGATTGACCTCGCGGATGCGGCTCGGATTGTTCTTTACGGTCTGGATCCCTTCCGGTGTCAGCGTCGAGAGCATGATGTAAGTCGGCACAGCGTCCTCCTCGATGGGTTCTGTGAACCTTCTACCGAACCTCCGCAGCGGATGCGGTGTTCATGTCAACGATGTTCCTGCGATCCATCGTTTCGTCCGTCGCCATCGCCGCGCTGTTCGCGGCGCCGGCACAAGCCGCCCCCGAGCTGGTCACGCCGCTGGACCCGTGCTACGTCGTGGCCCAGGAGAACCAGCGCCAGCCGGTGCTGGTCGCGGCCAAGGGGTTCACGCCACTCAATCTCGTCGAGATCTACATCGACAACGTTCTCCAGGCCCGTACCACGGCGCTCGTGGACGGGACGATCAACGGGAATGTGCTCGCCCCGTTCCAGGAGGAGGGCACGGGCCCGTTCACGTTGCGCCTGTCAGAGGTTGAGGTGCCGACGAACACGCTCGCAGCGACGACGCTGGTCACGCGACTTGCGGTCGAGCAGTCGCCCCCGCGGGCGTCGACGGCGCAGCGGGTGCGCTTCAAGGGCCGCGGCTTCACGGAGCCCGGCCTGCCCGTCTACGCGCACTACGTGTTCGCGGGCAAGGTCCGCAGGTCGGTCCGGCTCGGCCTGCCCAAGGGCCCATGCGGAACGTTCAACTTCAAGCGCAAGCAATTCCCGTTCAAGAAGAGCCCGCGCCGGGGCACGTGGACGATCCAGTTCGATCAGCACCCGCAGTACAACCCGAAGGCTCCAGTGCGGGTGCCGATGACGATCAGGGTCCAGAGGCTGGCTAAGCAGGAGTAGGTTCGGGCGCGCTGACGCGGGCCCGGGTGAACTTCAGCCCGTTGTCCTCCGTGGCGTCGACCTCGACGCTGTCGCCGGTGGTGTACTCGCCCTTGAGCAGGCCGAGCGCCATCGGGTCGACGAGGTACTTGGAGATGACCCGCTTGAGCGGGCGCGCCCCGTAGGCCGGGTCGTAGCCCATGTCGCCGAGCAGGTCGCGGGCGGCGTCCGTGAGCTGGACGTCCACGCCGCGCTCGGCCACGCGCACGATCAGGCGGGCGACCTGGAGGTCGACGATCTCGCGCAGCTGCTCACGGCTGAGCGGGGCGAACTCGACGATGTCGTCCAGGCGGTTGATGAACTCCGGCTTGAAGCTCGCCTCCACGCCGGCCCGGCCGCCCGGGATGTTCGACGTCATGATCAGCACGGTGTTCTTGAAGTCCACCGTGCGGCCCTGGCCGTCCGTGAGGCGGCCGTCGTCGAACACCTGCAGCAGGATGTTGAAGACGTCGTTGTGGGCCTTCTCGATCTCGTCGAGCAGGACGACGGAGTAGGGACGCCGGCGCACGGCCTCCGTGAGCTGGCCGCCCTCCTCGTAGCCGACGTAGCCGGGAGGCGCACCGACGAGCCGGGCCACGGAGTGCTTTTCCATGTACTCGGACATGTCGATCCGGATCATCGCGTCCTGGCTGTCGAACATGAACTCGGCGAGCGCACGGGCCAGCTCGGTCTTGCCGACGCCGGTCGGGCCGAGGAACAGGAACGTGCCGATCGGGCGGTCCGGGTCGCTCAGGCCGGCTCGTGAGCGGCGGAGGGCGTCGCTGACCGCGGTCACCGCTTCCTCCTGGCCGATCACGCGCCGGTGGAGGCGGTCCTCCATGTGGATGAGCTTCTCCACCTCGCCCTCGACGAGGCGTGAGACCGGGATGCCCGTCCACTTGCCGACGACCTCGGCGATCTCCTCGACGTCGACGCGCTCGGACAGGTACACCGGCGGCTCGTAGGTCTCCTCGGGGCGGGACTCGGCGTCCGCGAGCTTCTGCTCGAGGTCCGGGATCTCGCCGTGGCGCAGCTCGGCGGCGCGCTGGTAGTTGAGCTCGCGCTCGGCGCGCTCGAGCTCGCGGCGGGCCTCGTCGAGGCGCTCGCGCAGCTTGCCGTGGCCCTCGGCCTGCTCCTTCTCGCGCTCCCACTGGGCGCGCATGCCGGCCGCCTCCTCGCGCAGGTCGCCCAGCTCGCGCTCGATCTCCTGCTTGCGCTCGGCGGCGGTGTCGTCCTTGCCGACGGCGACCATCTCGATCTCGAGCTGCTTGATCCGGCGCTCGACCTCGTCGATCTCCGTCGGGACGGACGAGAGCTCGATGGCGACGCGGGACGCGGCCTCGTCGACGAGGTCGATCGCCTTGTCGGGGAGGAAGCGGTCGGCGATGTAGCGGTCACTCAGCGTGGCGGCCGCGATCAGGGCAGCGTCGGTGATCGTGACGCCGTGGTGGGCCTCGTAGCGCTCCTTCAGGCCGCGCAGGATCGCGATCGTGCCTTCGAGCGTCGGCTCGCCGACGTAGATCGGCTGGAAGCGGCGCTCCAGGGCGGCGTCCTTCTCGACGTGCTTCTTGTACTCGTCGAGCGTGGTGGCGCCGACGGCGCGCAGCTCACCGCGGGCGAGCATCGGCTTGAGCAGCTGGGACGCGTCCACCGCGCCCTCGGCCGCGCCGGCGCCGACGATCGTGTGCAGCTCGTCCATGAACAGGATGATCTGACCCTCGGCGTCCGCGATCTCCTTCAGGACCGCCTTCAGGCGCTCCTCGAACTCGCCGCGGTACTTGGAGCCGGCGAGCAGGGCGCCGATGTCGAGCGAGATGACCTTGCGGTCGCGCAGGGACTCGGGGATGTCGCCGGAGACGATGCGCTGGGCGAGGCCTTCGGCGATGGCGGTCTTGCCGACGCCGGGCTCGCCGATCAGCACGGGGTTGTTCTTCGTGCGGCGCGACAGGACCTGGATCACGCGGCGGATCTCGTCGTCGCGGCCGATGACCGGATCGAGCTTGCCCTCCTCGGCGTCCTGCGTGAGGTCGCGCCCGAACTTCTGGAGCGCCTGGTACTTCTCCTCAGGGCTCTGGTCGGTGACGCGGTGCGGGCCGCGGACCTGCTCGATGGCGGCGGTCAGCGCCTTGTGGGTGGCGCCGTTGCGGTTGAGGGACTTGGCGGCCTCGCCGCCCTGGGCGGAGGCCAGCGCGAGCAGGATGTGCTCGGTGGAGATGTACTCGTCGCGGAGCTTGCCCGCCTCGCGCTCGGCGAGGCGCAGCACGTCCATCAGCTCGCGGCTGGTGTTCGGCTCGTTCGCGCCCGCCGTGATGGTGGGCAGCTTGTCCAGCGCCGTGTTGACCTCGGCGATGATCGTCTCGGGGCGCGCGCCGAGCTTGCGCAGCACGGGGCCGACGACGGACTCGGGCTGCTCGAGCAGCGCGACCAGCAGGTGCTCGGGCTGCGTTTCGGTGTGGTTGCGTGCGGCCGCCACGGCGGTGGCGGCCTGCAGCGCCTCCTGGGACTTGATCGTGAAGCGGTCAGCTTGCATTCAGACGGTTCCTAAATCTCAGTCGGGTTGACTGAGATATTAGCCGCCTGAGGGCTACGGATCAACCTCGGTCTGCGTCTCGGCATCGATGAGGATGATCGCGCCGGCGGGGCAGGCTCGCGCCGCCTCTCGCAGCTGGTTTTCGGTGCCCTGGGCCTGCTGCTCGCGCGACATCCCCTTCGAGGATGAACACTCCGGGCGCCACGTGGACGCAATCGCCGTGGCCGAGGCAGAGGGATTCGTCGATCTGGGCGATGAGGGTCATGCGGCCTCCTTCAGGTCGCGCCGTGCCTGGCGCACGGCTTCGGGTTGGTTCATGAGCACGACCGCCTTCAGGCGGCCGTGCCGGCGGTAGGTCAGGTCGTCGCTCGGCTCGACGTCGGTGATCTCGCCGACGCGCTGGATGCGGACGCCGTACTGGTCGGACCACACGAGCGGCGGCTGTTCGGGCTTCGGCTCGAGGCCGAGCATGCGGCGGGCGGCGTTCTGGCCTCCGACCACGGCGGCTTCCCAGTGGGCGCTGCCGGTGACGTCGCCGGCGTGGAAGACGTTGGGAGCAGGTTCGGGACTCCAGGCGGGCTTCACGCCGACCGCGACGAGGATCGTGTCGGCGTTCAGCGGACCTGATCGCTGCCCCAATCGCAGCTCGACGCCGTTCTCCTCGTGGAGCCTGCGGAGGTGGTGGCCGCCGCCCGGGCCCATGAGGGCGTCGAACGGGTTGGGGTCGAGGTCGACGAGCGTGGTCCGGATCCCGCGGGCGGTCGCTGCGGACGCGACCTCCTGGCCGATCAGGCCGGCGCCGATGATCGCGAGGTGCCGGGTGGTGGTGAGCGCGTCGTCGAGCGCGATCGCGTCTTCGCGGGTGCGGAGCGTGAGCGCGTGCGGGAAGGCGGCGAGCGTTCTGGGGGTGGCGCCGGTGGCGATCAGCGCCTTGTCGAACTGCAGGTGGTCGAGGCTGGTGACGCGCTGGTGGCGGAAGTCGACGTCGTGGTCGCGGTACCAGGCGTCCGGCCGGAATCGGACCTCCGGCCGCTCGCCGCGCAGGAACTGTTTGGACAGCGGCGGACGGTCGTAGGGCAGCTCGTCGCCGTACATGGCGATCGGGCCGTCGTGACCGAGTTGGCGGAGCGTCTCGGCGCACCGTTGCGCCGCGAGGCCCGCGCCGACGAGGACGATTCTCATGCGGTGACTCCCTTGGGTTTGCGGACGGGCTTCCGTTTCGCCAGACGGGCGATGAGGAGGGCGACGGCCGGGACCGCGGTGGCGAGCATGAACGCGCGCAACCAGGTGGATTGGGCGTCCGTGCCCGCGCCGAGCGTGTGGATCAGGCCGAGGACGTAGACGAGTGGGGTCGCGCGGTGCAGCTTGCGCCAGCGCTTGCCGCCGATCCGGCGACGGGCGTAGAAGCTCAGGCCGAGCGCGGCGGCGAGGTAGCCGCCGATGATGCCGAGGCCGACGAACACCGGCTTGAAGTCGATGACGAACGGGATCGCGATGCCTTGCAGACCCGGCTTCAGGAAGCCGTCGCCGAGGAGCGCGAGGCCGTGGACGGCGATCGCGATCAGGGAGGCGAGCGCGGTCTGCTCGTGGATCGCGACGAGCGCGCGCCGGCGTGGCGGCGGGCCGCCGAGGCCGGCGGCGAGCGTCAGGCCGATCAGCACGGACACGGCGACGGTGACGAGCGCGACGACGCCCGCGGAGCGGCTGACGAGCCAGAACTCGTGTCCCTGCGTCATACGTCGATCACCGTTCCGTCGTCGGTTATGAACAGCCCGCCGTGGCGGCGGAGCCATCTGGCGGCCTCGTCGGGCCCGCTGAGCAGCGCGGCCTTCGCGAGCGTGTCGGCCTCCGTCGCGGTCGGCGCGAGCGCGGTGGCGCCGATCACGCCGGTCCACGCGGGGCGTTGCGTGGCGGGGTCGAGCAGGTGGTGGCGCGGCGAACCGTCCGGCGCGCGCCACAGCCGGCGGTCGATCCCGGACGTCGCCACGGCCTGGTTCGTGAGCTGGAGCGTCTTGATCGTCTGCTGCGTGAGCGGGTGGCGGACCTCGACCGCGTAGGTGCCGGAGACGCGCATGTCGCCGCCGGCGTCGATCGCCCACGCGCCGCCGTTGAGGCGCAGCGCGAGCATGTCGACGGCCAGGCCCTTGCCGAGGCCGCCCGTGTCGAAGCGCACGCCCGGCGGACGGCGGATCGAGTGGTCGGTGACGGTGACGCGCGCGTAGGCGCTGGTGCCGGTCGCGGGCCGGCGCGGTGGCGCCTGCCGGAGTGCCTCCGCGAGCGGGAGCTCCGGGTCGCGGCGCGTGCGGTCGTAGCCGTTGGCCTCGAGCGCGGGCGTGAGCGTCGGATCGATGAGCCCGTTGGTGAGCTCCGCCGCCATCAGCCCCGCCGAGATCGCGGAGCGCAGCAGCGCGGACGCCTCGACCTCGGTCCGGGGGTCGGCGTTGAGCCGCGACAGCTCGCTGTCGGGCCGGAACCGCGACAGCTCGCGATCGAAGTCCTCGAGGAACTCCTGGCACGCGAGCGCGGTCGGCTCGTCGCTCACGATGAGCCGCACCGTCGTGCCCATGCAGTCGAAGCTGATGTCGGTCATGACGAGCGCGTGGTCAGCGGCGCCTGCGGCTGCGGCGCCGGGGCGGCGGGGGCGGGAGCCGGCGCGGCGGGCGCGGGCGCGGGTGCAGACGCGGGCGCGGACGCGGCGCGGGCGCGGTGCGCTTGTGGCCGGCGCCGCCGGAGCGGCGGGCGTGGACGGCGCGCGGCGCGGGCGGTGCTCGACGATCCGCGTGATGACCACCCGCCGCTTGATCACCTGCCGCGGCGCCGGCGAGGCGGCCGCGAGGACCACCGGCTCGCCCTTCCCGATCGCCGGGTCCGCCCCGGCCCGCATCTGGAACCCGAGCCACGCCGTGGTCGCGAAGAACAACCCGAGCGAGCCCGCGATCACCGGAAACGGCCCGGGCTTCTTGATCGGCGCCCGCGCCGGCCGCGGCGTGGCGGCGCGCGGCGAGCCCGCATCCGCGGCGGGACCGGAGGCGGCGAGCGGCGACGCGGCTGGGCCGGGCGTCACCGGCTCGGCTGGCGACGGACCGGCGCCCGCGGCCGGGCCGGGCGATGGCGCGCCGGGCGCAGTCGGGCCCGGCGTGTCCGCGCCGGACGATGCCGCGGCCGGCGCGGCCGGACGCGGCGTGTCCGCGCTGGACGCGGCGGCTGGCGACACGGGCGTGTCCTCGCCGGGCGGCGCCATCGCGCTCGCGGGGAGCGGGGGCAGCTTCGCCGTCGGGGCTTCGCTGCGGCTCCAGCGGGGGTCAGTCATCGTCGCCGCCTCGGCCGCGGCCCCGGCCGTGACCGGAGTCGTCGTCGCCGCCCCCGCCCGCGCCCGTGGCCCGAGTCGTCATCGCCGTCGTCGTCGCCGCCGCGGCCGTGGTCGGAGTCGTCGTCATCGCCGCCCCGCCCTCGGCCGTGGCCCGAGTCGTCGTCGTGGTCGTCGTCGCTGCCGCGGCTGCGATTCGAGTCGGCGGCGCTGCGCGAGGCCGAGGTCCGGGCCCGGGCGGGCGCCGGAGCGGGGGCGGCAGCCCGGGCGGGCGTGCTCGAAGGCGACGCGGATGCGGCCGGGGCGCTCCCGCCGCCGCCGCTGCTGGACGCGTTCTCGCGGCGGACGACGTGGATCGTGCGGCGGATCGTCTTGGTCTGGACTTCAGGGGTCGGGGTCGCCGACGGGGTGGCGGCGGCGACCACCGGTCGCGGCGGCGTGGAAGGCAGGGCGACGGCCGCCACGGCGACGCCGGCCAGCGCGGACAGCAGGGCGACGGCGAGGACGAGAGGGGTGCGCAGGCTCATGCCTCACACCATCGACTTCAGCCCCCCAAGCCCCCGGTAGGACCGGGGAAAGGTTTGGCAAAGCTTGCCGTCGGAGTCGTCGCCGCCGGCGGTCGCGTCGCCGCCGCGGCCCCGCCCGCGACCTCGACCGCGGCCGGAGTCGTCGTCGCCACCGCCGGGACCCGAGTTGTCGTCGTCCGTCGTCGGGGCGGGCGTGCTCGTCGGGCGCGGCGTCGGCGTGCGGGTCGGGACGCGGCGTGGGCGTACGCGTCGGGCGCGGCGTGGCCGTGCGCGTGGGGGTCGGGCGAGGCGGTGGCGCTCGGCGCGAGCCCTTCGCCCGCCGTCAACGGCTCCGACGAGATCCCGACGCTCTGCCCCGACAGCGAGCTCGCCGCCGTGGTGAGAGCGGCCGCGAGGACGAGTCCGGCGACCGCCGCCACCGCGATCGCCACCGTGCGGCGCCAGCCCGTCACAACCGACCGCCGCTTCAGAATCGCGACGATTGTCGCTTAAGGGGTCTGACCCTTTAAGCGACAGGTGTCGCGGTTCGCGCTGGGGTGGTGCCGTCGGCCAGCGGCAGCTCGATCGTCGCGACGGCCCCGCCGCCCTCCGCGTTCGCCAAGGTCACGGAGCCATGCCAGCGCGCCGTGAGCTCCCGCGCGATCGCCAACCCGAGCCCGGTGCCGCGGCGGCGGGAGGCGCGACCGACGGTGCCGCGGTGGAAGCGATGGAACACGGTCTCCTCCTCACCGGCCGACAAGCCCGGACCCTGGTCACGCACGCTCAGGCGGCCCGGCTGAACGACCATCGTGATCGTCTGGCCGGCCGGGCCGTAGTCGATCGCGTTCTCGAGCACGGCGTCGAGCACGCGGTCCAGGTCTGAGGCCGTGCAGCGCACCAGCGCCGGCGACCCGCGCAGCTCGATGATCGCCGCCGGGTAGCGCTCGACCGCCCGGGCGGCGCCGGCCAGCAGCTCGGTCACCGCGTCCGGGGCGCGCGCCGCGCCCGCCTCGCTCAGCACGAGCAGTTCGTTGACCACGTCCGCCAGGCGATCGACCTCCTCCAATGCGCCGTCGAGCTGTTCGCGCGAGCCCGTGGCCGCGGCCTCCTCCAGCCGCAGCCGCAGCCCGGTCAGCGGCGTGCGCAGCTGGTGGGAGGCGTCGGCCACGAAGTCGCGCTGCGCGTCGACCATCCGCTGCACCCGCGCGGTCATCTCGTTGAAGGCCTGCCCCACCTCGCGCTGCTCCAGCGAACCCTCGATCTCCACCCGGGCGGAGAGGTCGCCGTCGCCCGCCCGCCGCGCGGCCACGGCGAGCCGCCGCAGCGGCCGCACCACCGATGCCGCCAGGAACGCGCCCGCGCCGAGCCCGAGCAACAACACGATCGCGCCCACGGCGACGAGCCCCAGCGTCGCCGACGACACCGCCCGGTCGACCGCGTCGACGCTCTGGGTGATCCGTACGGCGCCGTCCGGGCGCCCGTCGCGCAGCACCGGCACCGCCGTGGCCAGGATGCGCTCGTCGAGCGTCGAGGAGTCGCGCTCGTCCTGCGCCGTCCTCCCGCCCAGCGCCGACGCCACCTCCGGCCGCGACGCGTAGTCCGCGCCCACGCCGCCGGGCGAGGAATCCGCCACCACCACGCCGCGCGCGTCCAGGATCAGCACCCGCCCGCGCACCTGCCGCGCGGCGCTCGCGGCCAGCGCCGCCGGGTCGGACGTGTCGCCGGCCGTCGCCGCCACCACCTCCGCCTGCGAGACGGCCGCCTGCGACACCTCGGCCGAGATCCGGTCGCGCACGCTCCGCACCAGCGGCACGAGCATCGACCCGATCGCGAGCACCAGGACGTAGGCGAGCACGAGCACGAGCCGCGCGCGCAGCGTCATGACCATTCGGACGGCCCCGTGAAGCGGAAACCCACGCCGCGCACCGTGTGCAGCCAGCGCGGAGCGGAGGCGTCGTCGCCGAGCTTCCCGCGCAGCCACCCGACGTGCACGTCCAACGTCTTGGTGGACCCGAACCAGTTCTCGTCCCACACGCGCGCGATCAGGTCCTCGCGCGTGACGACCTCCCCGGCGTGCCGCACGAGCTCGGCGAGCAGATCGAACTCCTTGCGCGACAGCGCCAGCTCGTCTCCTGACAGGAACGCCCGGCGCGAGCCCAACTCGACCCGCAGCGGCCCGATCACGACGTCCGACTGCGCCGCGGGCCGAACCCGGCGCAGCACGGCTCGCATCCGCGCGATCACCTCCGCCCCGCTGAACGGCTTGACCACGTAGTCGTCGGCGCCCAGCTCGAGCCCGACCACGCGTTCGAGCTCCGTCCCGCGCGCGGTGAGCATGATGATCGGCACCTCCGACCCCGACGCACGCACCTCACGCGCGAAGTCGCGGCCGTCGCCGTCCGGGAGCATCAGGTCGAGCAGCACGAGGTCGAAGCCCGAAGGCCACGCGGCCCGCGCCTCGCCCAACGACCCCGCCACGACCGGCTCGAACCCCTCCCGCGTCAGGGCACTGGAGAACGGCCCGGAGATCGAGGGCTCGTCCTCGACGAACAGCACGCGTGGCTTCACACCCGCGATGCTAGGTACCCGAAGGGAAAGAAACGGCTAACTAGCGACGCTCGGGCGGCGAGACCAAGCCGACCTCGACCGCCTTGCGCACGAGCTCGAAGCGCTTGCGGTAGGGCGCGGACGAGTGCAGGTCGAACGCGTCGAACAGCGCCCGCATGTGCGTCTTGACGGTGTCGATGGACACCGTCAGCTCCGCCGCGATCTCCTCGTTGGAGGCCGGCCCGTCCGCCGGACGGCAGAGCGCGCTCAGCACGCGCAGCTGCGCGGGCGTGAGCACCGGCACGGCGCCCGCGGACGCCACCTCGGTCAGCTTGTTGTCCTGCCCCGCCTCCGACGGATCGTGGAAGCGCAGGCGCGTCGCGCCCACCCGGATCACGTCCAGGTGACGCAACGGGCGCCGCCCGGCCACGCGCTCCTCGTTGACGAACGTGCCGTTGGTGGAGCGCCCGTCATCCAGCACGGTCCAGACGCCGTCCAGGCACTCGACCGACGTGTGCGAGCGGGAAACCTGCGCATCCCAGGGCAACGCGATCCCCGCGGTGGGTGACCGCCCGACGGTGAGCTGGCCCGTCAGCGTCACGATCCGCTGCACGCCCTCGCCGTCCCGCAGCTCCAGGAACGGGGCTTCCGCCCGCTCCGCGGCCAGACGAGCCTGCAGTTCGGCGGGGGACGAAGCGTGACGTTCAGGCCAGTCGTGCACCACAGACCCACTCTACGGGACACGGACGTCGGGACGCAAAACGGGGCGCCGCGGCCGTGTTCCTCACCCGTCGGGGTGAACGCGCCCACCCCGGGGGCTAGAAGGTTCACCCCTCTCGCTGATGGTTCGCACCCAGACCATCGGGGAGGGTGGAGCCATGGCCGCCCCCTCCCTCATCTTCTTCCCCCCGCCTGAGCTCCTCAAGCCCGTTCGCGACTTCGCCGCCGAGGCGGAGCTGGAGCGCGTCCGCGCCGCCGCCACGATCGCCCGTGACCGCATCGCCGAGATCGAGGGCGTCCGCGTCCTCGGCCCGGAGGTCAAGGCCGACACGAGCACCGTGCGCCTCGCGATCGACCTGCGGGACACGGGCAAGGACGCGTGGAAGGTGGCGTGCGAGATGGCCGGCCGTGGCTTCTCCCTCGACACGGCGAGCAACCGCGTGATCGTCGTCAAGCTCAACGCCGACGACGTCAAGCAGGCGGCCCATCACCGCCTCGCCAGCGCCCTGCAGCTCGCGCTCTGGTCTACGACGGGGGCGTGAGCGTCTCCGCGAGCACCCGGCGGTGCGTGGGCCGCGCCGCTTCGTAGCGCTCGCGACCTTCGTCCGTCAGGCACACCGCGACGCCGCGCCGGTCCTCAGGACACATCGCGCGGCTGACCAGCCCGTCCTTCTCGAGCCGCCCCACTGTCCGTGACAGCGCGCTCTGGCTGAGATGCACTGCAGCGGCCAGCTCTTGCATCCTCGGCCTTTCGCCGCATTCGCACGCGAGGCGCTCGAGCACCTCGAACTCGCTCATCCCGAGCCCGTGATCGCCCAGGGCGTCGTCCAGCGCGCAGACCGTGCGCGCATGCCGTGACAACAGCTCACGCCACTCGCTGGTGAAGTCTGCAGGCATACCCCGAATAGTACCGTGCGCATATGTTGCAAATGCATTAGATGCACATGCATGTATGCTGCGGAGCGTGACTTCCTCCTCCCCAAAGTGGGACGCCCGCCTGTGGGGCGCCCTGGTCCTGCTGTGCGGGATCGTCTTCCTCGACGGGCTCGACGTCTCGATGGTCGGCGTCGCACTCCCGTCCATCCAGGCCGATCTCGGTCTGTCCACCTCCCAGCTGCAGTGGATCGTCTCGGCCTACGTGCTGGGTCTCGGTGGCCTGCTGCTCCTCGGCGGCCGCGCGGCGGATCTGCTGGGCCGACGCCGCGTGCTGTTCGCCGCACTCGCCGTGTTCACGGTCGCCTCGCTCGTCGGCGGACTCGTCGACGACCCGGCGCTGCTGATCGCCGCGCGCTTCGTCAAGGGCGCCGCCGCGGCGTTCACGGTGCCCGCCGCGCTCTCCCTGATCACCACCACGTTCACCGAAGGTCCCGGGCGCAACAAGGCGCTCGCGATCTTCAACGCGTTCGGCGCGAGCGGCTTCTCCTTCGGCCTCGTGTTCGGCGGCCTGCTGACGAGCGCCGACTGGCGCCTGACGTTCCTGCTCCCCGTGCCCGTCGCGGCGATCCTGCTGTTCCTGATCCCGCGCTACATCGCGAAGGACCGCCCGTACCTGGGCGCCAAGCGCCAGTACGACCTCCCGGGCGCCGTCCTGCTCACCGTGGGCATGCTCGTGCTCGTCCACGCCCTGGTGGAAGAGCGCGTGTGGGAGGGCCTCCTCGCCCTGGTCGCGCTCGCCGCCTTCGTCATGGTCGAGCGCCAGACGCCGCAGCCGCTCGTGCGCCTCGGCATCTTCCGCAGCGGCTCGCTGGTGCGCGCGAACCTGGGCGCGATGTGCCTGTTCGGCGCGTACGTCGGCTTCCAGTTCGCCGCCACCCTGTACCTGCAGGGCACGCTCGGCTGGAGCGCGCTCGAGACGGCGCTCGCCTTCCTCCCTGGCGGCCTGTTCGTCGCGTTCGGCGCCCCGCGCATGGGCGCGGTCATCAGCCGCTTCGGCACGACGAAGCCGATCCTGGCCTCGACCGTCGCCTTCGCGGCCGGCTACGCGCTCTTCTTGCCGGTGGACGCCTCGCCGTACTGGGCCACGCTGCTCCCGGTGATGCTGCTCATCGGCCTCGGCTTCACGCTCGGCTACGCCGCGCTCAACGTGCAGGCCACGGCGGGCGTCGCCGACCACGAGCAGGGCCTCGCCGCCGGGCTCGTGCAGACCTCGTTCCAGATCGGCGGGGCCGTCGTCCTGGCCGCGGTCAGCGCGGTGGTGAGCAGCGGCTACCAGTCCGCGATCGCGGTCGTGCTCGGCGTCGCGGTGCTCAGCATCGTGCTCGCGCTCGTCGGCGTGGTCCGGCCGAGCACCGACGAGGTGCTGGTCACCGGTTAGATCCAGCCCATGCGCCGCGCGATGCCGCGTTGAGCTTGTTCATCGCGCTCGCCAGATAGTTGCGCACCGTGCCCGGCGAGAGCGCCGCCGGTCGGCGATCTCGTCGACCGGCGCGCCGCCGGCGGCCAGCTCCAGCACGCCCGCCTCGCGCGGCGTCAGCGGACTGTCGCCGGCGGCGATCGGGTCCAGCCCGAGCACGCTGACCTCACCGCCCGTCGCGCTCACGTTTCGGCGCGCTGGGCTCGATGCCTGGTCCGGAACGGCGGCCACCGAGGGGGAAGGGAGCTGCGTTTGAGCTCGCGCGGCGCGAACATCGGCCTCCGAGCTCCGCGTGGCACGGCGCGGTTGGCGTGCCGCTCTCAGTCGAGTTACGGGCCATCGGACAATCCGTGGAGCGTCATGGTCGCTCGTCCGTCGGCCTCCGGTCGGATCTCGCTCGAACACGAACACGCGCTCGGACGAAGGGGGTATGCCCGCTCAGTTTCCCTATGCGCAACTGAGCGGGCATACCCCTTCTCCGCGCGTGTTCGTTTCCACGAGATCCGCAGGAGGCCGACAGACGAGCGTGGCGCCCCACGAACTGTCAGTGGCCCGTAACTCGACTGAGAGCGGCACGCCAACCCGGCCGTGCCACGCGGAGCCCGGAGGCGATGTTCGCGCTGCGGCGAGGAAACGCCGCTCCCTTCCCCCTCGGTGGCTGCCGTTCCGGACCACGCCGAAACCCAGCGCCTCCGGAAACGTGAGCTCAGCTACTTCTTGACGTGCCGGATGGGGATCAACGACGTCCCCGGCGCGGCTTCGTAGCGCACGATCTCCGCCTTGACGGACTCGCGCTTCTCCTCCAGCCGCTCGATCTCCGCGACGAGCTGCTCGGCGCGCTTCTCGAGGATCGAGACCTTGCGCTGCATCCGGTCCAGCTGCTCTTCGAGCTCGAAGACGCGCTCGACGCCGGCGAGGTTCATGCCCCACTCGGTCGTCATCTCCTGGATCCGGCGGAGGCGCTCGACGTCGGCCTGCGAGTACAGGCGCGTGCCCTTGGGCGAGCGCTTGGGCTCGATCAGGCCACGCGTCTCGTACATGCGCAGGGTCTGCGGGTGCATCTCGGCCAGCTCGGCGGCGACCGAGATCATGAACACGCCGCGGTCGTGGTCGACCCGCGCGGTGATCCGGGTGCGGCGCACGCCACCCATCAGCGCGCGCCCGCCGCCCGGAGGATCCGCTCGCGCGGGTTGCCGTTCATGACCTTCGAGAGCTGCTCGACGGCCGCCTTCTGCTCGTCGGTCAGCGTCGCCGGCATGTCGATGACGAAGCGGTAGTGCAGGTCACCCTTGCCGGACTTGCCGAGAATCGGCGCGCCCTCGCCCCGGAGCCGCTGGACGGTGCCGTGCTTGGTGCCCGGCGCCACGCGCAGCTTCTTCGTGCCGTGCAGGGTCGGGACCTCGACCTCGGCGCCCGCCAAGGCCTCGGCGACCGTGATCGGCACCTCGACCTCGAGGTTGTCGCCCTTGGGCTTGAACACGTCGGACTCGGTCACGTGCGTGATCACGTACAGGTCGCCCGGCGGCCCGCCGCGCAGCCCCGCCTCGCCCTTGCCGGCGAGCCGGATCCGCGAGCCCTGGCGCACGCCCTTGGGGATGTTGACCCGGTAGCGCTTCATCTCGCGCAGCCGGCCCTCGCCCCCGCAGGTCCCGCACGGGTCCTCGATGACCGTGCCCGTGCCGTTGCAGCGCGAGCACGGGCGGGTGATGGAGAAGACGCCCTGGCCCTGGGCCTCGACGCCGCGGCCGTTGCAGAGCGGGCAGACCTTGGGCTGCGTCCCCGGCCGCGCGCCCGTGCCGCGGCACGTGGTGCACGCGGCGTGGGTGGCGACCGAGACCGGCACCTGCGCGCCCGCGAGGGCCTGCTCGAACGACAGCGTGACCGTCGTCTCCAGGTCCTTGCCGCGCTCGGTCGCCGGCTTGGTGCGCGTGGTCCGCGTGCCTGCGCCGCCGCCGGCGTTGAAGATGCCCGACAGGATGTCCGAGAAGGAGCCGAAGTCTCCGGCTCCACCCCCGCCGGACCCCGACGACCCGCCGCCGAAGGGCGACTGCGCGCCCCCGAACACCGAGCCGCCGCGGTCGTACTTCTTGCGCTTGTCCGGATCGCCGAGCGTGTCGTAGGCCTCGGAGATCGCCTTGAAGCGCTCCTCCGCCCCGGCGTCCTTGTTGGTGTCCGGGTGGTACTGGCGGGCGAGCTTGCGGTACGCCTTCTTGATGTCCTCCTGGGAGGCCTTCTTGTCGACCCCCAGGGTCTTGTAGTGGTCGGTACCGCGCGCCACGGCTAGAACCCCCTCGCGGCGCGGGGACGAGCCGCAAGGCGAGCCCCCGCCGGAGCATGCGAGCGCGCAGCGCGAGTCATGCGGCCACCACCACGCGGGCGGGCCGCAGCACCGCGCCGTTGATGCGGTAGCCGGACTGGTAGACCTCGCCGACGGTGCCGGACTCGACACCCTCGATCGGGGCCTGGGCCATCGCCTCGTGCTCGTTGGGGTCGAACACCTCGCCCTTGGGCGAGAACGCCTGGATGCCCACGCGCGCGAGCGCGGCCTGGATCTCCCCGGCGACCATCGCGAAGCCCTTCACCACGTCCTCGTGCCCCTCGGCCGCCTTGAGCGCGAGCTCCAGGTGGTCGAGCGCCGGCAGCAGCTCCTTGGCCAGCTTCGCCACACCGCGGTCGGCGGCGGCCGCGTTCTCACGCGCCATCCGCTTGCGGTAGTTGTCGAAGTCGGCCTGGGCGCGCTGCGCCAGCCCGAGGTACTTGTCGCGCTCGGCGGTGAGCGCGTCCACCTCGGGCTGCCCGAAGACGAGCTCAGACGCGGGCGGCGCCTCCGCATCCGCGAAGGACGTCTCGCCCGCGCCGGTCGCCGCCGGGTCGGGCGGCGCCGCCGCGGAGAACTCCTCGGACGAGTCCTCCGCGACGTCCGACGTTGATCGTTCTCGTCCATCGGCATTACTTCTGCTCGTCCACGACCTCGGCGTCGACGACCTCCTCCTCGGAGGAGTCGGCGGACGCGCGGCCGTTGCTGGTCGCGTTGCCGTCGTTGTCCTCGGGCGCGCCCGTGTCCTGCTGCTCCTGGGCCCGCGCGTACATCTGCTCCGACACCCGGTGGAACGCGGACTGCAGGCGCTCGGTCTTGTTGCGGATGTCCTCCGCGTCCTCGCCCTTGACGGCTTCGTTGAGGTCCTTGATGGCCTCCTCGATCTCCGTCTTGGAGGCCGAGTCGATCTGCTCGCCCAGGTCCTTGAGCTGCTTGGAGGCGTTGTAGGCCTCGCTCTCGCCGCGGTTGCGGGCCTCGGCCAGCTCGCGCAGGCGCTTGTCGTCGTCCGCGTGCGACTCGGCGTCGGAGACCATGCGCTTGATCTCGTCGTCGCTCAGACCCGAGCCCGACTTGATCTCGATCTTCTGCTCCTTGCCCGTGCCGAGGTCCTTCGCCGACACCTTCACGATGCCGTTGGCGTCGATGTCGAAGCCGACCTCGATCTGCGGGATGCCACGCGGGGCGGGCGGGATGCCCGTGAGCTGGAACTTGCCGAGCGACTTGTTGTAGGTCGCCATCTCGCGCTCGCCCTGGAGGACGTGGATCTCGACGGAGGGCTGGTTGTCCTCAGCCGTCGAGAAGACCTCCGACTTGCGCGTCGGGATCGTCGTGTTGCGCTCGATGAGCTTGGTCATCACGCCGCCCTTGGTCTCGATGCCGAGGGTGAGCGGGGTGACGTCGAGCAGCAGGACGTCCTTGACCTCGCCGCCGAGCACGCCGGCCTGGATGGCGGCGCCGACGGCCACGACCTCGTCCGGGTTGACGCCGCGGTGCGGCTCCTTGCCGGTGAGGTCCTTGACCTTCTCCTGGACGGCGGGCATGCGCGTCATGCCGCCGACCATCACGACGTGGTCGATCTCCTTGACGCCCTTGTCCTTGGCGTCGTCCAGCGCCTGGCGGACCGGGCCGACGACGCGCTCGATCAGCGAGCCGGCCAGCTCGGTGAGCTTGGCGCGCGTGAGGCGGACGTCGAGGTGCTTCGGGCCGGAGGCGTCGGCCGTGATGAACGGCAGGTTGATCTGCGTCTCCTGCGCGGAGGACAGCTCGATCTTGCCCTTCTCGGCGGCCTCGTAGAGGCGCTGGAGGGCCATCTTGTCCTGCGTGAGGTCGATGCCCTGGTCGCGCTTGAACTCCGCGGCGAGCCAGTCGACGATCGCCTTGTCGAAGTTGTCGCCGCCGAGGTGGTTGTCACCCGCGGTCGCCTTGACCTCGAACACGCCGTCGCCGATCTCCAGCACGGACACGTCGAACGTGCCGCCGCCGAGGTCGAAGACGAGGATCGTCTGGTCGGACTCCTTGTCGAGGCCGTAGGCCAGCGCGGCCGCGGTCGGCTCGTTGATGATGCGCTTGACGTCCAGGCCGGCGATCCGGCCGGCGTCCTTGGTCGCCTGGCGCTGATCGTCGTTGAAGTAGGCCGGGACGGTGATGACCGCGGAGTCCACGGTCTCGCCCAGGTACGCCTCGGCGTCGGCCTTGAGCTTCTGCAGGATCATCGCGGCGATCTCCGGCGGCGTGTACTGCTTGCCGCCGGCCGACACGCGCGCCTCGCCGCCGGAGCCGGAGACGACCTCGTACGGCACCATCGACTCCTCCTCGCGCACCTCGGCCTCTTTACGGCCCATGAAGCGCTTGATGGAGAAGACGGTGTTCGTGGGGTTGGTGACCGCCTGGCGCTTGGCGACGGTGCCGACCAGGCGCTCGCCGCTCTGCGCGAAGGCGACCACCGACGGGGTGGTGCGCCCACCCTCGCTGTTCTCGATGACCGTCGGCTCGCCGCCCTCAAGCACTGACATGCACGAGTTGGTGGTTCCGAGGTCGATCCCGATGGTCTTTGCCATGTGTCTTCTGCTCCCGTTCGAAATCTCAGTCTGCTTGACGCAGATTGTAGCCGGTGGGACACAGGCTCAACAGGGCGCACTCCCCACATTTAGGGGCTCTTGAATGACACGTCCGGCGGCCGTGCCGGAGCAGGTTCACGTGGAACTCGATCTCCTGCCCGCGCGGCGTGAACTCGAGCGCGCGATCGTGAAGTTCGTCGAACGGCGCGTTCTCGCGGAAGAGCCCCAGGCGCGTGCCCACGCGGGAGACGTGGGTGTCGACCGGGATGTCGCGCTTGCCGTAGGCGAACAGCAGCACGCAGGCCGCGGTCTTGCGGCCCACGCCCGGGAGGCTCACCAGCAGCTCTCGTCCCGCGTCGACGCTCATGCCGGCGAGGTCGTCGTCGAACGTGTCGATGTCGATCGCGCGCAGGATGTCCTGGATCCGCGCGGACTTGACCTTCGAGATGCCGCCGGGGCGGATCGACAGCTCCACCGCGGCGTTCGGCGCGTCGCGCACCGCGGCCCAGTCCGTGAAGTCCCGTCGCAGCGCGAGATAGGCGACGTCGCGGTTGCGGTCGTTGGTCGACTGCGAGAGGACGGTGAGGATCAGCTCGTTCAGGCCCTGCTCGTGCGGGGGCGCGAACGGACGGCCGTAGACGAGGCGGAGCCGATCGCGGATCCGGCGCACACGGGCTCGGTTGGGCGGCGGCATGGGCGCTCGACCGTAGCGATGACCCTCGAAGTTGACGCCGGTACCCCGATCTGGGGGAATCCAACCGAATGGGGTAAGATTTGTGACGGGATCCGGGACTTCTGTTCGCACGGATGCTCGAAGCGACCTCTAGGGTCGCGGGCCGCGGGTCGGAAGCTCGCGGGTCGTAGGACGCGCACGGACTGCGTTCGAAAGTTGGTCGATACCCCGGTGGCCTTGGTCGGGCTGCCGGTCCCAGGGGGCCCCTCATGTCCGTCACGTCTCTGCGACGAGCACTGCTCGGCGCATGCTTGATCGTCTGCGTCTTATCGCCCGGTGCGGTCGCCCGTGCGTCCGCCCGTACCGACCGCCTCGAGGCGGGAATCGTGCGTGCCATGAACGACTACCGCGCTCAGCACGGGCGGCCGAAGCTGCGCCAGCAGCGCGGGTTCGCACGCGCGGCCGACGCGCACTCCGCCGCGATGCTGCGCCAGAACACGCTCAAGCACGGCAACTACGGCAAGCGCGTCCGCCGCTACGTCCGCCGCGTCGCCCGCGTGGGCGAGAACCTCGCGTGGATGCGGGGCTGCAACCCGAGCGACATCGTCGCGATGTGGGCGCGTTCCTCGGGCCACCGCCGCGTGATGCTCTCGCGCTCGTTCCGCCGCGTCGGCGTCGCCCAGCGCTCGCGCTCGAACACCTGCTTCGTCACGGCCGACTTCGGCACCGCCCGCTAGCCCACCCAACCTAAAGGGGCCTGGCCCCTTTAGGTATCGGTGCGAGCGGATACGCTCTTGGCGCACATGCGGCGCGCGTTCGAGCACCCTCTCGCGCCGGCGCTGGGTTGCGCGCTGGCGTGTTTGGCGTACCTGATCGTCCAGCCCGCAACCGCCGACATGGCTGCGCATTCGTACCGCGCGTGGCTGTTCGAGCAGCAAGGGCTGACGGTCTGGAACGCCCAGTGGTACGGCGGGCATCACGTGCTGGGCTACTCGCTGCTGTTCGCGCCGCTGGCGATGGTCTTCGGACCGGCGCTCGTCGGTGTCGGCGCGGCGCTGGTCGCCACCGCGCTGTTCCCGCCGCTCGCCCAGGCCGCCGCGCCGTCGCGCACCGCGGGCGCGCTCGCCGCCTGGCTGTTCACCGCCGGCGTGCTGTCGAACGTCGCGATCGGCCGGATGCCGTTCCTGCTCGGGATCGCGTTCGGCGTCGCCGCCTGGGCGCTCGCCCGCGGCGGCCGGATGCGGATCGCCGGCGTGCTCGGGCTGTGCACGATGCTCGCCAGTCCGGTCGCGGGCGTGTTCCTGATGCTCGGCGCCGCGGCGAAGCTGATCGCCGACGGGCGCCCCGGTCTGCGCAACGCGCTGTGGATCTTCCTGCCGACCCTGAGCGGCGGCGTCCTGCTGTGGGCGCTGTTCCCCGAAGGCGGCAACGACCGCTTCACCGCCACCGCCTTCTGGCCGATGCTGGCGATCAGCGCGGCGGGCGTCGCCCTGCTGGCGCCCGGGCGCCGGACGCTGTGGGCCGGTGGCCTGCTGTATCTGGGCGTGCTGGTGGGCGCGTTCTTCGTGCCGACGCCGTTCGGGCAGAACGCGCTGCGACTCGGCGTGCTGGCCGGGCCGTCCGTGCTCGCGCTCGCGCACCGCAAGAAGGTGCCGCTCGTGGCGGTGGCGGTCGTCGGCGCCGCGCTGCTGTACCTGCAGTGGCTGCCCGCGGTGCGCGCCGTGGCCGAGGCGCACGGGGACCCGTCGACCCGGCTCGCCTTCCAGGCCGAGGCGCGCGACTTCCTCCAGCGCATGGCCAAGCCCGGCGAGCGCGTCGAGGTGCCGCTGACCAAGAACCATTGGGAGGCCGCGGACCTGGCCAAGGTCGTGCCGCTCGCGCGCGGGTGGGAACGCCAGCTCGACGCGAAGGCCAACCCGATCTTCTACGACGACGAGCAGCTGACCCCGGCCCGCTACCACGACTGGCTGCGCGAGAACGCCGTGCGGTTCGTCGCGCTGCCGAACGCGCCGCTGGACTACTCCGCGACGGCCGAGGCGCTCCTGCTCGAAGGCGGGGTCGGTTACCTCGATCTCGTCTACGACTCCCCGCGCTGGCGCATCTGGGAGCTGCGCGACCCGGTGCCGCCCGCCTCGGGCGGCGCGACGCTGCTCGCCGCCGGGCCCAACTGGTTCATGGTCAACGCCGCCAAGCCGACGGTCGTCAAGTACCGCTACACGCCGTACTGGTCGACCACGAACGCGTGCGTGAGCCGCGCGCCGGGCGGGTGGACGCGGGTCGAGCCCGAAGCTCCGGGCGTGTTGATCGTCCAGGCGCGCTTCGGGCTCGAACGCAGCCGCCGCGCCAAGACCTGTCATTAGGCGTTGTTGAGGCCGGTCCGGCCTCCATTAGTCTTGGCGGGAGTTTGTTGTCCCGTGTGCTCCCCCGCGGTCCCCGCGACCTGGCTTGGCAGATTCTGCTCTTCTGCGGCGCGTACTGGGTCTACCGGCTCGTGCGCGGGCAGGTCTACGACCAGTCCGCGGCGGCGTTCGCCAACGCCCGGGACATCGTGGATCTCCAGCAGGCACTGCACGTGTTCGTCGAGCCCGACATCCAGCAGTGGGCGATGCGCGCCGGCTGGGTCGAGGACGTCGGCTCGTGGATGTACCTGAACACGCACTTCGTGGTGACCACGGTCACGCTCGCGTTCATCTACCTGTTCCGCAACGAGCACTTCTACTGGGTGCGCAACATGTTCATGGTGGCGATGGGGCTCGCGCTCGTCGGGTACGTCGCCTTTCCGACCGCGCCGCCGCGGCTGATGACCGAGTTCGGGTTCACGGATTCGGTGATGGACTTCACGGGCGTCTCGAGCACCTCGGACGTCAATGCGCTCTACAACCCGTACGCGGCGGTGCCGTCGATGCACGTCGGATTCGCGCTGATGCTCGCGATCTCGGTGATCCGCATGACGCGCCACCGCTGGGTGAAGGTCGTGTGGGCGATCTACCCGCTCGTGGTCAGCGCCGTCGTGGTCGTCACGGCCAACCACTGGATCTTCGACGCGGTCACCGGGGCGGCGGTCGCGGCGGTCTCCGCACTGGCCGCGCAGGTGCTGTTCGCGCGCGTCTGGCCCGCTCAGTGGGCGTGGAAGCCGGAGCCGGGTCTGGCCGCACCGGCTCGCGCCGGATAGGCTGCGCGGGCGATGGCCACACGCGACTACCAGACGGTCATGCGCAACCGTCTCATCGAATCACGGCTCACGCCGAACGCGATCTCTCTGACGGGATTCGTGCTCTGCGTCGTATCCGCCGTGCTCATCCTGCAGGGCTGGTGGATCGCGGGCGGCATCGCGTTCATCGTCGGCTCGGTATGCGACACGCTCGACGGGCGCTATTCGCGCATGTCCGGCAAGGGCTCGCCGTTCGGCGCGTTCCTGGACTCCACGCTGGACCGGATGGAAGAGGGCATCGTGCTCGCCGCCGTCGCCGTCCAGTTCGCGAGCGACGACGACCTGACGTTCATCTTCGGTGGCGACGTCGCGGTGGGCGTCACGGCCCTGGCGGTGCTCGCCTCGCTGATGGTCTCCTACACGCGAGCGCGCGCCGAGGCGCTGGGCGTGGAGTGCAAGGTCGGCATCGCCGACCGCGCCGTGCGCGTGGTGGTGCTCTCCGTCGGCCTCGTGTTCGGCTTCCTCCAGGCGATCGAGCCGGCCGTCTACCTGCTGGCCCTGATGGCGGTCATCACCGTCTTCCAGCGCATTTTCCACGTGCGCTCTGAGCTGACAAAGCCTGTAACCGACGCCGTCTAACGGTGTTATTGACCGTCGGTCACCAACCATCGGAAGGAATAGAGCCTTGACGGCGTCTACCAACGGCAACGGCCGCTACCAGAACGAAAAGGTCCGCGTCGCCATCATCGGCGTCGGTAACTGTGCGAACGCGTTCGTGCAGGGCGTGCACTACTACAAGGACGCTGATCCCGATCAGCGCGTCCCCGGCCTCATGCACGTGGACCTCGGCGGCTACCACATCCGCGACATCGAGTTCTCGGCCGCGTTCGACATCGACAGCGAGAAGGTCGGCAAAGACCTCTCCGAGGCGATCTGGTCGGGCCAGAACAACACGATCAAGTTCGTCAAGGAGGACGTCCCGCACCTCGGACGTCCCCGTCCAGCGCGGCATGACGCACGACGGCCTGGGCAAGTACCTCTCCCAGAAGATCACGAAGGCTCCGGGCTCGACGGTCGACATCGTCGAGGTCCTCAAGGAGACCAAGACCGACGTCGTCGTCTCCTACCTCCCGGTCGGCTCCGAGCAGGCCACCAAGTGGTACGTGGAGCAGATCCTCGAGGCCGGCTGCGCGATGGTCAACTGCATCCCGGTGTTCATCGCCCGCGAGCAGTACTGGAACAACCGCTTCAAGAAGGCCGGCCTGCCGATCGTCGGCGACGACATCAAGTCCCAGGTCGGCGCGACCATCGTCCACCGCTCGCTCGCGCGCCTGTTCGGCGACCGCGGCGTGGAGCTGCAGCGCACGTCGCAGCTCAACGTGGGCGGCAACATGGACTTCTACAACATGCTCGAGCGCGAGCGCCTCGAGTCCAAGAAGATCTCCAAGACCAACGCGGTCACGTCGATCGTCGACCACGAGATGCCCGAGCACGACGTCCACGTCGGCCCCTCGGACTACGTGCCGTGGCTCACGGACCGCAAGTGGGCCCACATCCGCCTCGAGGGCGCGGCCTTCGGCGACGTCCCGCTGACCGCCGAGCTCAAGCTCGAGGTCTGGGACTCCCCGAACTCGGCCGGCATCGTCATCGACGCCGCCCGTTGCTGCAAGCTCGCCATGAACCACGGCGTCGGTGGCCAGCTCGACGGCCCCTCGTCGTACCTCATGAAGTCGCCGATGAACCAGCAGCCGGACGACGCGGCCCGCACGGCGACCGAGGAGTTCATCGCCCACCACGCCCGCGCCGAGAAGGTCTCCCGCGCCGCGCGTGAGAAGAAGGTCTCGCAGGCCGAGAAGGTCGAAGCTCCGGCCGAGTAAGGCTCTGGCGCCGCGGATCCGCCCAGCGGATCCGCGGCGCACAGTTCACGGTTACTTGCGCGTTGCGCGGGCCCAGGCGGCCTGGGCGTAGGCGCCCGCGTCGCGGTCGGACACGCTGCCGGGCAGGACGACATCGTGGACGCGGTCCACGTGCTCGAAGCGGCCGGCGGCGCGCGCGGCACTCACGGCCTTCGTGCTGGCGCCGCACGAGGCGAAGTGGAAGTCGTCGATGTCGCGCCACCAGTCACCGGCGTCGATCGCCCGGGTCATCAGGTGCGAGCACGCTTTGCGGTGCCCGTTGCCCGCCCAGTGGCCGAGTTCGTGGGCGATCACGGTCTCGAGGTCGAACTGCTCGGTGGTCGGCAGCGCCGGGCCCTGCTGCCAGGGCGTGAACGGGTCGATCGCGACGTCGGCCTCGACGACCTGGCGGCCGACGTACTGGCGCACCGTGCGGCACTTGCGGCCCGAGAGCGTCGGACGGCACGAACGACGCTTGCGGTAGACGCGCGCGGTCCAGGTGTTGGTCGTGCCCAGCACGCCCTCCGGCCGCGGCTCGAAGCCGATCGCGTTGCGGCCGTCCGGACGGTCGAAGTTGAACCGCTTCCACGACACGCCGCCGCGGGAGATGTCCCAGCGTGCGGCGGAGGCGCGGACGATCGCGGTGAACCGGCTGGAGTCGACGGAGGCGGGCGCGCCCGTCGGGAAGATCGCGAGCTTGGCGTAGCTCGGGCTCGTGGTGCCGACCGAGCGCGGCATCAGCGACCGCACGAGCGACTTGCCGATCGCCGGGGCCGGCGGCACGGGCGTGGGCGTCGGGGGCACCGGCGTCGGCGTGGCCCCGGCGTTCTGGGCGTAGACGACCTCCGCCAGCAGCCGGGGCGAGTCCTCGCCGCTGAGCCAGAGACACAGCTTGTGCGGGCCCTCGGCGGCGTACGAGGGGAAGTCCGACTCCGTCCCCGTAGAAGTCCCGAGTCCCGGCTGCAGCGTTCCGACCCACACGATGGCGTCCTGGTCGCACGCCTGCGGGGCGAGGACCCGCGTCGCGAACGCGTACCAGCCGCAGTAGTACGGCGAATCGCAGGTGGTCTTGGTCACCGTGAAGCTGGCCGTGGCGGCGTCGCCGGTCGCGCTCAGGACGCCGATCGTGCCCGTGTCGGCCCGGGCGGCGTCCGCGGAAACGGCGAACAGGAGCGGCACGGAGAGGACGAGGAGCGTGAACAAGCGAGTGATCCTGAGCATCGAGGCGAGGACCGTAGCCGGGTGCGGGGTGCCGCCGTATTGGACGTTCGCTTAGGACGGCGCCCGAAGACGCCGTCCCGATAGATCGCGGCCTGGCGCTCACGGCCAGGTCCGGGCTGCTCGCCTGCCAGAGGCGAGGAGCCTACGTCTAGTGCGCCGTGACCGGCTCCGCGCCGTGCGCCGCCTGGATGCGGATCGACGGGAGGACCACCGCGACGACCGCGGCGCCGACGGCGAAGACGCCCGCGGCCACCCAGAAGGCGACGGTGTAGCCGTGCACGGTGGCAGCTTCGACGGTGGCCGCCGACGGCGCGCGGCCGCTCGCGTAGGACGTGACGGCGCTCGCGAAGATCGAGCTCAGCAGCGCGGTGCCGATCGACCCGCCGACCTGCTGCATCGTGTTGACCATCGCCGAGGCGACGCCCGTGTCGGCGCGGTCCACGCCGAACGTCGCGGACTGGAACGCCGGCGGGAAGATGTTGCCCATGCCGATGCCCATCAGGATCAGCGACGGCAGCACGTGGGTGACGTAGCCGGAGTCGGTGCCGAGCTGGGTCAGCGTGAGCATCGCCGCCGTGCCGAACAGCATGCCGGCGACCATGTGCGGGCGCGGGCCGAACTTCGGCAGCAGGCGCTGGCTCACGACCTGGGCGGTGACGATGATCGCCGCCGACAGCGGCAGGAAGCCGAGGCCGGTCTCGATCGGCGAGAAGCCGAGCGTGCGCTGCATGTAGTACGTGAGGAACAGGAAGAGCGCGAACATCGCGATGCCGGCGATGCCGATCCCGGCGAACGCGCCGCCGCGGGTGCGGTCGGCGAGGATGCGGAGCGGCAGCAGCGGGTGGGCGACGCGGCGCTCGACGAAGAAGAACGCGCCGAGCAGGACCACCGCGGCGACCAGCATGATGATCGTGACCGGGTGACCCCAGGAGTGCGTCTCGGAGTTCGAGAAGCCGTAGACGAGCGCGAACAGGCCGCTCGTCGAGAGCAGCGCGCCCGGGACGTCGATGCGCGGGCGGGCCGTCTGCGCCTGGTTGGTGAGCAGGCGGAACGCGGCGATGGCGGCCGGGAGCGCGAACAGCAGGTTCACGTACAGGCACCAGCGCCAGGACAGGACCTCGGTGAGGACGCCGCCGAGCAGCAGGCCGATGGCCGCGCCGGTACCGGCGATCGCGCCGAAGATGCCGAACGCCTTGCCGCGTTCGATCGGATCGGTGAAGGTCGTGGCGAGCAGGCCGAGGGCCGACGGGGCGAGCAGGGCGGCGAACAGGCCCTGCGCGGCGCGGGCGGCGACCAGCACCTCGAAGGAACCGGCTGCACCACCGACGGCGGAGGCCACGGAGAAGCCGAGCAGGCCACCGATGAACGTCCACTTGCGCCCGAAGAGGTCGCCGAGCCGGCCGCCGAGGAGGAGCAGCGAGCCGAACGCCAGCGCGTAGGCGGTGACGATCCACTGGCGCGAGTCGTTGCTGAAGCCGAGGTCCTGCTGCGCGCTCGGCAGCGCGATGTTGACGATGGTCGCGTCGAGGACGACCATCAACTGCGCCACGGCGATCACCGCGAGGATGACCCAGCGGCGCGCGTGGTTCGGGTCTGTGTGTGAAGGCATGTGGGAGGAGGGGGGAGGAGGAGAAAGAAGTGGAAGCGGAAGGTTCAATTCCGGTTATCGGCACAGCGTAGCGCAAACTGGAGGACGACCCTCCACTTCCTTCTATCCTCTCTCACAAATGACCGCCGCCCGCCCCCTCCGAGCCGACGCCGAGCGCAATCGCCAGCGCATCCTGGACGCCGCCAGGACGCTGTTCGCCGAGCGCGGCGTGGACGTGTCGGTCGAGGAGATCGCCGCGGCGGCGGGCGTGGGGATCGGCACCTTCTACCGGCGCTTCCCGGACCGCGAGACCCTCGTCGAGGCCGTCTTCGCGACCAAGATGGAACAGGTCGTCCAGGTCGCGCGCGACGCGCTGGAGATCGAGGACCCCTGGGACGGGTTCCGCACGTTCGTCGTCACGGTCGCGCGCATGCACGCCCGCGACCGGGGCCTGAAGTCCGTGACCCTGTCCGCTGACCGTGGGCAGAAGCAGGTCGCCGCGTTCCGCGCCGCCATCCAGCCGCTCGCCCGGCAACTGCTCGAGCGCGCCAAGGCCGCCGGCGCCCTGCGCGAGGACGTCACATCGTTCGACATCCCGATGATCTACCAGGCCGTCGGCGCCATCGCGGACCGCACGCGCGACGTCGCGCCCGACTACTTCGAGCGCACGCTCACCCTGCTCGTCGACGGCCTCGCCCGCGAGCGCACGCCGACCCCGATGCCCGCCCCGCCGCTCGAAACCGAGCAGTTCCTGACGATCATGAGCCGCCACCGCCCCTGACCCGGCGCGGCCCTATGACTATCCTCCCGCTCAGTGGCTGAACGCTTCGCCATCGCCCAGGTCGCGCCGCATCCGCTCGAGGACGCGAACGAGGTCGGAACGTTCGCCTCGGAGGTCTCGCGGGAACTCGCTGCACGCGGGCACAAAGTGCTGCTGCTCGCGCCGAGTCGGTCGCCCGAGCTGGTGCAGAAGTCGCGGAGGCTGATCCGGGCCGCGCGGGAGCATCCCGAGGACCTGTTCGATCCCGACGGCGGGGTGCGCGTCCTCGGCGTGGGCGAGCTGCTGTTCAACGCGTCGCGCAAGGGGATCAACCCGGCGCCGCCGGTGGACATCGCGCGCACGATCGAGGCAGTGCTGCTGCACACGCCGCTGGACTTCGTCCACGTGCACGAGCCGTGGGCGCCGTCGGCCGGCAGCGTCGCGCTGCGACATTCCCGCTCGCTGAACGTCGGTTCGTTCCACGCGCCGGCGGAGCGCACGCTGTCGACGCAGGTCGCGCGCAAGTTCGTGGAGCTGTTCTTCGGCCGGATGGACGCGCGCACCGCGTCCTACGAGGCCACGGCGGAGCTGATGAACCGCTTCTTCCCGTCGAGCTACCAGCTGCTGCGCCCCGGGGTCACGCCCGAGGCCCGAGCCGCCCACGACGGCCCGGTGCGGATCGCCTTCAGCGACCGCGAGGAGCGCGGGGCGCTGCGGATGTTCCTGCGCGCCCTCCGGCTGCTCCCGGAGGATCTGCCGTGGGAGGCCGTCGTGTACTCCAAGAGCGGCATCCCGACGCTGCGGTCCAGCCTGCGCAACCGCGTCACGGTCGTCGACGACGAGGACTCCGCGTTCGCGGCCGCGGACATCGTCGTGGCGGCCAGCCTCGGCCAGGTGACCGCGCCCGGCGTGCTGGTGAAGGCGCTCGGCGTCGGTGCGGTGCCGCTCGCGGCGCGGGTGCGCGTGTACGAGGAGGTCCTGCAGCAGGGCGACCTGGGCCTGCACTTCCAGGTCGGCGACGTGGAGGTGCTCGCGGCGCAGCTCGAGCGCGCGATCCGCGACGAGGACCTGCGCACGAAGCTGATCGCCGCGGGCGCGCAGGCGCGCGAGGAGCTGACGTGGTCGAAGGTCGCCGACCAGGTCGAGCGCATCTATGCGGGCCTCGCGGCGCTCCGGCACGACGAGGACCCCAAGCCCGAGGTGCGCGCGCGGGTCAAGAAGCACAAGCTGATCGACGTCGACCTGCACATGCACACCGACCACTCGAGCGACTGCGCCACGCCGGTCGACGTGCTGCTGGCCACGGCGGTCGAGGTCGGGCTGGGCGCGATCGCGGTCACCGACCACAACGAGATCTCCGGCGCGCACGACGCCGCCGCGAAGGCCGCCGACTACGGCATCAAGGTGATCGTCGGCGAGGAGGTCATGACCGCCGACCAGGGCGAGGTCATCGGCCTGTTCATCAACGAGAAGATCCCGCGCGGGATGACGCTCGAGGAGACGATCCTCGAGATCCGCCGCCAGGGCGGCCTCGTGTACGTGCCGCACCCGTTCGATCGCCTGCATAGCGTTCCCGACTACGAGCACATGCTCGCGATCGTGTCCGACATCGACGCGATCGAGGTCTTCAACCCGCGGATCGCGATTCCGGCCTTCAACGAGGAGGCCGTGCGCTTCGCCGCCAAGTACCGGATCGTGGGTGGAGCCGGAACTGACGGACATGTTGCACAGGCGCTGGGGGCGGTCCGGATCACGATGCGCGACTTCGACGGGCCCGAAGAATTCCTCGAATCGCTGCGTGACGCGAACATCGCCGCGAAGCCTTCTTCCCTGCGTTACGCGCAAGTTCAGGCCCTCAAGTTCCTCCAGACGAAGGCCACGCCATCGGCGGCTCGCCGGGCCACCCGGAGACGCAAGGTGGCGAAGGCGGTGGCAGGTCGCGGCGGGCAGTGACTTGCAGGGGCAAGGAGAACCCGGTCTCGGCGTGAACCTCGGTCGGCGGAATGCCCGCCACCGACGACGAGATCCGCGAGAAGTACCTCGAGCGCGCCATCCGCGAGCTCAACACGTTCACCCACGACCTGCAGAGCTGTGAGCGCTGCCCACGCGGCAACTTGATGCCGGTGCTGGGCTCCGGCCACCCGCAGGCCGACGTGTTCCTGCTCAAGTACGCGCCCACCCCCGCGGAGGTCGAGGAGGGGGTCGCGTTCTATGGGAGATCGGGAACCGCCCTGATGAAGTCGCTCCGGCGGCTCGACATCGACCCGCTGGTGGTCTACGGCACGCTGTGCGTGAAGTGCCCGGTCGCCGACCCCTCCCTCGCCGCGCCGGAGTGCGTCGCGCGCCTGGTGGAGGAGTTCGCGATCGTGCAGCCCAAGATCGTCGTGGTCATGGGCACCGAAGCGCTCGACGTGCTCAACGACCTGCAACTGCCGCTCGCCCGCGAGATCCTCGAGATCCCGGGTGACATCCAGCGCCTGACGCCTTCGATCGAGGCGCTCTACGTCCCCGACATCGACCGGTCGCTCGACGAGGAGTCCGCCAAGCGCGACTTCTGGCGCGCGTTCCGGGAGCTGGGAACCTGGTGGAGCGACTTCCCGCCGTACTAGCGCTCTCCGAGCTGGCCCGGTACCGCCTCGGCGACGGGATGGACTATCGCCCCATCCGCAACGCGATGGGCGTCTCGGCCTTCGGCATCAACGCCTACACGGCGGACGAGGGCACCGTGATCGAGCCGCACGACGAGCTCGGCAGCGGCGGAGGCGGGCACGAGGAGCTGTACTTCGTCGCCACCGGCCACGCGCGGTTCGCGATCGACGGGAAGGAGATCGACGCGCCGACCGGCACGATCCTGCTCGTCCAGCCCGAGCAGCAGCGGTCGGCGACGGCGCAGGCGCCGGACACGACCGTGCTCGTCGTCGGCGGCAAGCCCGGCGCCGCCGGTCCGCCCTCACCGTTCGAGTACTGGTACCTGGCGATCGGCGAACCGCCGGACAAGGCCTACGCGATCGCGGCCGCGGGGCTCGAGCACCACCCCGAGAACGGGGGCCTGCACTACAGCCTCGCCTGCTTCGCCGCGTTGGCCGGGCGCCGCGAGGACGCCCTGCGCCACATCAAGATCGCGTTCGAGGTCCAGCCGGAGTCCCGCGAGTGGGCGAAGGACGACTCCGACCTGGACTCAATCCGCGCCGCCATCGAAGCATCGGCGTAGCCATGCTTCAAAGCGACCCAAACCAGCGGGCGAAGCCCGCTAGTGCGGCTCGCCAATCTGTAGGACGACCTTCCCGAACTTCTTGCCGGCGCTGAACCGCTCGTAGGCGGCCGGCGCCTCTTCCAGCGCGAAGGCACCCGTCACCGGCACCGAGAGGTCGCCGGACGCGAACCCCGGCAGGACCATCTTCTCGACGAGCCGCGCGGCGATCGCCTTCTCCTCGATCGGCCGGTTGCGCAGCGTGGAGCCGTGGATCCGCCCGCGCTTGCCCATGAGCTTGCGCAGGTCGATCTCGGTCTTGGCTCCCGCGCCGACGCCGATGATGCAGATCCGCCCGCCGCTCGCGAGCGCGTCGAGGTTCCCGTCCAGGTTCGGCGCGCCGACGAGCTCGAGGATCACGTCGTACTCGCCCTCCGCGACGGCCTCCTCCGGGGCGATGGCGTTGACGGCGCCGAGCGCGCCCACCTGCCCGCGGGCCTGGGGATCGCGGACGGAAGCGGTGACCCGCGCGCCCGCCATCACGCCCAACTGCACGGCCGCCATGCCGACGCCACCCGCCGCGCCGTGCACGAGCAGGCGCTCGCCGACGGTCAGCCCGGCCTGGGTGAAGAGCGCGTCGTGGGCGGTGGTGAACACCTCGGGGACGCCGCCCGCCGCGGTCCAGTCCAGCTCGTCCGGGACCGGCATCGCGGTGCGCTCGTGGACGACGGCGAACTCGGCCTGGCCGCCTCCGGCCACCAGCGCCATCACACGGTCGCCGGGTTCGAAGCGCCCGACGCGGCGCCCGCAGGCGACGACCTCGCCCGCGAGCTCGAGGCCGGGGATGTCGGCGGGAACCCCCGGCGGAGGCGGATAGTGACCGGCAACTTGCAGGATGTCGGCACCGTTGAGCCCAGCGGCGCGGACACGGACCAGCAATTGGCCGTCCTGTGGCTCTGGAGCGGGACGATCGGCGACCTGGACCTGGCCGTCGACGATGGTGGCGGCACGCATGTTCGCGACGATACTCGTCGAAGGGCGGGGTGGTCGGTCTCGGAAATGGGTAATTATGTGGACGTGGGCGTCCAGGTTCCGCACTTCCCCCCGTTCTGGCGCGAGGGTCTCGCCGGTCTCGAACTGGCCGCACTGCGCCGGAGTGCGGTCTGGCGCGGCGGCGGCGTCCCTGACGGTGAGGGACGACCGGTCCTGCTGATCCCCGGCTTCCTGGCCGGCGACGGCTCGCTGGCGACGATGACCCAGTGGCTCCGTCAGAACGGCTACCACACGCGCCGAGCCGGAATCCGCATCAACGTGGGCTGCTCGTCGGAAGCGATCGACCGGCTCGAGGAGCGCGTCGAGCGCTTCGCGGAGGAGTCCGGCGAGCGCGTGGCGCTGATCGGCCAGAGCCGCGGCGGCATCTTCGCCCGCAACCTCGCGGTGCGCCGCCCCGACCTCGTGAGCGGGATCGTCACGCTCGGCTCCCCGACGGTCAACCAGCTCAGCACGCACCCGTTCGTGCTCGCCCAGGTGGCGCTCGTCGGCGTGCTCGGCACCACCCGCTTCCCCGGCATGTTCCGGATGAGCTGCCTGCGCGGGGAGTGCTGCAAGCGCTTCCGCGAGGAGTTCCACGCCGACGTCCCGCCCGAGGTCGGCTTCACCGCGATCTACTCCAAGACGGACGGGATCGTGAACTGGCACGCCTGCCTGGACCCGAGCGCCGAGCAGGTCGAGGTCCGCGCCTCGCACGTGGGCATGGGCGCGAACGCCGAGGTCTACGCCGAGATCGGCAACGCGCTCGCGACGTTCGGCGACGGGCACGATGTGGGCGAGGGCCGCGTAGGCTTGGTCACATGGCCCGACACCAACCTGCAGGCCGACAGCACGCCGGCGAGCCGCCGCCGCCGAAGGTGAAGATGCGCTTCGACGCCGCGACCGGCCGCTTCGTGCCGGTCGAGGAGCCGCGCGAGACCACGGAGACGACCGAGGCCGCCGAGCGCCCGGCCACGCCGGACGACCCGCGCCCCGCCGCCTTCCGCAACATCCCGCCGTTCGGCGGCGCCTAGCGCTTCAGCGTCCTGCTCGCGAGCGCTTGCCGTCCACATGGACGCGGACGGTCAGCTTGCCGCGGCGGACCGGCGCGGTGATGGCCTTGCGTGCCGTCGGCGACGAACGTCGTCGTGTAGGCCTTCTTGCCGCCGCCGGAGACCTTCACGGCGACCTTGCAGGGCTCGCGCAGGTGACGCGCCCGACGCTGATCCGCCCGTTGCCGCGCAGTGCCCGCGCACGGAGCGTGACGGGTCGGCGGGGCGAAGGCCGGTCGCACGACGGGACGTCGCCGCGAAGACGGCGGCGGTCAACGGGCCGTACGGGCCAGAGGTGCGGTCGGCGCCCGGACCGCCGAGTAGAACGGGAGGTAGTGGTGCCCGGCGTGGGATCGCGTGACGAACAGATGCCGCCCGAGGTGTTCAGGCGACAGCGGCTCGCCGGCGGGCAGCAGATCGCACTGGAGCGCCATCGGCGGCTCTGCAGCTCAGCAGTTGCGTGGACGTCAGCCCGGCCCACCCACCGGCCCACGCGCCCGGCTCGACGGCGACGGTCGTTCCGATCACGAACGCCCCGCTCAGCGTCGGCGGCGAGAGGTCGACGTACCGGCCCTCCCAGACCGTGCTCGCCCAGGTCTCGCTCCTCCCGTGCCTCCACTCGATCGTGTTCTCGAAGTAGGTCCCGGGGGTGTCGGCCCCGGACGCAGCTCATAACCCGTCTCGTCGCGGGTGACGCATGTCCCGCCGACGGTGCACTGACGCCACGTCACGGGCTGGCTGGTGGCGTTGATCCACGAGTAGAGCACCGGTTCGCCGTTGGCGTCCACGGCGGCGAAGGGCGCGACCGGAGACGCGTGTGCGGCGGGCGAGGCCGCGACCAGCAGGCCAATGCAGAGCCCGAGCACGGAGCGCACAGCGCGCGGTCAGTTTCCGTTCGCGAGCCGCTGCCGTCCACGTGACCCGGACCGCGAGTTGCCGCGGCGCACCGGCGCGCGGGAGCGCATCGAGTGCAGCGACGACCTCGGCGAACATGTCGCGATCCTACGGCGTCGTGGTGCTCAACGTGACACCAGCGTGCTGCTGTAGCGGCCGCTGCGGAGACCGTCCGTGGCCGCGATCGACTGCTTGAACTCGACCGGGACGATGTCCCGTCCGGTCGGAGCCGAGTCCGTGCGCAGCGTGGCCGGAAGGCCGCCGAGGCGCCGGTGCCCGACCGGACCTGGGCGGCTGCCAGGTGCTGGTTACACGAGCGCGCTAGTCGCGGTCGGGGTTCTTGACCCCGTCGGGACCGGCTTCCAGCAGCGCGACGCACTCGATGTGCGGGGTCTGCGGGAACATGTCGACCGGGCGCACCTTGACCAGGCGGTAGCCGGCCTCGACGAGCTGCGCGGCGTTCGGCGCGAGCGTCGTCGGGTTGCAGGAGACGTAGACGATCCGCTTCGGGGCGGCCTCGACGATCCGGCGCACGATCTTGGCCGAGAGGCCCGCGCGCGGCGGGTCGATGATCGCGACGTCCGGCTTGCCCTCGCGCTCGACGAGCTCGCGCAGCGCCAGGCGCGCGTCACCCGCGTAGAAGTTCGCGTTCTGGATGTCGTTGAGCTTCGCGTTGGCGATCGCGTCCGCGACGGCCGGGGCGACGATCTCGAGGCCGACGACCTGGCGGGCGCGGGTGGCCATCGACAGCGCGATCGTGCCGATGCCCGAGTACAGGTCGAAGACCTTCTCGTGCGCGCCGACGGCCGCGTAGTCGAGCGCGACGCTGTAGAGCTTCTCGGCCATGTCGGTGTTCGTCTGGAAGAACGCCTCGGGCGAGATCAGGAAGTCCAGGTCGTTGATGCTGTCCACGAGCTGCGGCGCGCCCTTGAGCAGCGTCGTCTCGCCGCCGTAGGTGCTTTCGCCGAGGTCAGCGGTCTGCGTCCACCACAGGCCGTCGGCGTCCACGGCGTCGATCAGGCCGTCGACGTCCAGCTTGCCGGGCGAGGTGATCAGGCGCACCTGCGTCTGCCCCGAGCGCCGGCCCTCGCGGATCACGAGGTTGCGCAGGAAGCCGCGGTGGTCCTTGCGGTCCCACGGCATGTAGCCCTTGACGAAGCGCAGGACCTGCTCGCGCAGCTCGTTCACGCGCTCGGAGACGAGCTTGCAGTCCGTCATCGGGACGATGTCGTTCCAGCGGCCGGGCGCGTGGAACCCGCACACGAGGTCGCCGTTCGCGTCAGCGCCGAACGAGAACTCGACCTTGTTGCGGTAGCGCCACTGCTCGACGGCCGGGATGATCGGCTCGATCTCGAACTCCTCGAGGCGGCCGATCCGGCGCAGCGCGTCCTCGACCTGCTCGGTCTTGACGGCGAGCTGCTTCTCGTACGGCAGCACCTGCCACGGCGCGCCCGGATGGTCGGCGAACGGCTCGACGCGGTCCGGCGACGGCTCCACGACCTCGACCACGCGCGCTTCGGCGTACGCCTTCTTGGCCTTGCCGACCTCAGCCTTCACCCGGTCGCCCGGGAACCCGCCCGCCACGAACACGACGTAGCCCTCTTTGCGCGCGACACCGTTGCCGCCGTGGGCGAGCGTGTCGATCGTGAGTTCGAGGATGTCGCCGCGCGACGGTCGAGCGAGAAAGTGGGCGAAGACATGGATCTGTGAGGATGACAGGGTGTCCATCGACTCTCCTGATGAGCTGGCCGCCATGCGCGCCGCGGGCCGCGTCGTCGCCGAGGCGATCCGCGAGATGGCCCGCCGGGTCCGGCCCGGCGTGAGCACGGGCGAGCTGGACGACGTCGCCGCGCAGGTGTTTGCGCGCTACGGCGCCCGCTCCGGCCCCCAGCTCGACTACGACTTCCCCGGCGTGACCTGCCTCTCCGTCGATGACGAGGCCGTCCACGGCATCCCCGGCCCGCGCCGCCTGCGCGAGGGCCAGCTGATCAAGCTCGACGTCACCGCCGAGCTCGACGGCTTCTACGCCGACGCCTGCCGCACCGTCCCCGTCGGCCGCGTGCGCCCGCGCGAGCAGCGGCTCATGGCCGCTTCGCAGTCGGCGCTCAAGCGCGGGCTCCAGGCGGCGAAGGCCGACGTGAACGTCGGCGTCGTCGGCGCGGCGGTCAACCAGGAAGTCCGCCGGCGCGGGTTCAGCGTGATCGAGGAGCTCTCGGGCCACGGCATCGGCCGCCAGATCCATGAAGAGCCCGACGTCCCGAACATCGACTGGGACGGGCCGATCCTCACCGACGGCCTCGTGATCACGATCGAGCCGATCATCGCCGCCGGCGACGGCGAGGTGTACATGGACGACGACGGCTGGACGATCAAGACCTACGACGGCTCGCCCTGCGCGCACTTCGAGCACACGATCGTGATCACCGAGGGCGCCCCGATCCTGGTGACGGCATGACCGTCGTCCCGGGCCGGATCGGCCTCGGCTGCATGGGCATGACCTGGGCGTACGGGGCCGAGGAGCGCGACGAGCCGGAGTCGATCGCGGTGATCCACCGCGCCGCCGAGATCGGCGTGACGCTGCTCGACACCGCCGACATGTACGGGCCGTACACCAACGAGGAGCTCGTCGGCCGGGCGATCGCCGGGCGCCGCGACGACTACTTCGTCGCCACCAAGTGCGGGCTCGTGGTCGAGGACGCCGACGAGTACGTGCTGGCCAAGAACGGCCGGCCCGAGCACGTGCGCGAGGCCGTCGACGGCTCGCTGCGGCGGCTGGGGATCGACGTCATCGACCTCTACCAGCTGCACCGCGTCGATCCGGAGGTCCCGCTCGAGGAGACCTGGGGCGCGATGGCGGAGCTGGTGGCCGCAGGCAAGGTCCGCGCGCTCGGCCTGTCCGAGGTCAGCGTCGAGGAGATCGAGCGCGCGCACGCGATCCATCCGGTCGCGTCCGTGCAGTCCGAGGGCTCGCTGTGGACGCGCGGCGCGTTCGCGGCGGTCGTGCCGTGGTGCGCGGCCAACGACGCCGCGTTCCTGCCGTTCGCGCCGCTCGGCCGGGGCTTTCTCACCGGCGCCCTGAAGCCGCAGACCTTCGGCTCCGGCGACTTCCGCAAGAACAACCCGCGCTTCCAGCCCGAGGCGATGGACGCGAACCTGGCGCTGGTGGAGCGGGTGCAGGCGGTCGCGGAGCGGCGTGAGGTGACGGCGGCGCAGGTCGCGCTCGCCTGGCTGCTCGCGCAGGGCGAGCACGTCGTCCCGATCCCGGGTACCAAGCGCGTCTCGCGCCTGGAGGAGAACGCCGGCGCCGCGTCGGTGGAGCTGTCCGCCGAAGACCTCGCGGAACTCGATGCGCTCCCCGACGCGGTCGGCGAGCGTTACTGAGGCAGCTTGGCGTCGACCGCGTTGAGCACGGTCTTGCGGTTCGCGTTGCGGCGCTCGTAGTCGCGCACGCGGCGGAGGTCGGTCACTTCCAGCGCGCCGAGCTGGGAGACGATCTGCGCCGCGGTCAGGTCGTCGTAGTCGGTGATCGGGAACTCGTCCTCGAGGATCCCGGTCGCGCGCAGCACCCGCTCCGTCGGTGCGGAGATCGCGCGGCGCAGGATCTCGGCCATCAGCTCGGACGCGTCGTCGCGCGTCATCCGGCCGCGGCGAACAGCGTCGTCGAGCGTGTCCTGCAGGCGCTCGCGCGTGATGACCATGACGTCCAGCGGGTTCTTGAGCGGCGGGGACATCGGACTGGCGGGAATTACCCCTCCTCCTTCCGCGGTGAAACGAGCAGCTCGAGCAGCGCCTTCTGTGCGTGGCGGCGATTCTCGGCCTGGTCCCAGATCCGCTGACGGTCGCCGTACAGGACGGACTCGGTGATCTCCTCGCCCGGGTGGGCCGGGAGGCAGTGCAGGGCGAACGCGCCGTCATTGGCGTGGTCGAGCAGCTCGTCCGTGATGGCGTAGTGCTGGAGGGCCTCGCGCCGGGCGGCGGCGGAGCTCTCGTCGTCGCTCATGCTCACCCAGACGTCGGTGTAGACGGCGTCGGCGCCCTTGACGGCTTCGACGGGGTCCTCGAACAACTCCGCGGGTGTATCCGTGATCTGGTAGCCGCTCGGCGCCGCGATCCGGACGTTCAGCCCGGCGATCTCGCCGACGACGGCGAGTGAGCGGGCCACGTTGTTGCCGTCGCCGACATACGTGATGGTGCGGCCCTTGAGGTCGCCGAGCGCCTCCTTGAGGGTCAGCAGGTCGGCGATCGCCTGGCACGGATGGTGGCCCGGGCTCAGCATGTTCACGACGGGCACGGACGCGTGCTCGGCCAGGCCGTTGAGCTGGTCCTCGTCGCCCGTGCGCAGGCCGATGACCGCGCTGTGGCGGGAGAGGACGAGCGCCGTGTCCTTCACGGACTCGCCGCGCGTGAGCTGCATCTCGTCCGGGCGCAGGATCATCGGATGGCCGCCGAGCTCGAACACGCCGGACTCGAACGACGTGCGCGTGCGCGTCGACGGCTTCTGGAAGATGAGGGCGACCGTGCGGCCTTCGAGGGCCCGCGAGGACCGGGGAGCCTGCTTGAGCGCGGCCGCCCGATGCAGGAGGAGATCGAGCCGGTCCGCGTCCAATTCGGCGCCGGTGATGAAGTGTCGGGATGCGGGCATTGAGCTGGAACGTCTACCACGGTCGGAGTCCGAATCCCGCCGGGCGGTCACAGCTTGGCGACTTCGCCGACGCGCTCGCGGGGTGGGAGTGGGACGTGGCACTGTTGCAGGAGGTGCCGCCCTGGTGGCCTGCGGTGTTGGGTTCGGCGTGCGGCGCGGTCTCCCGGCAGGTCCTCACGTCACGCAACTTCGGACTGGCGGTTCGCCGCGCTGTGGCGTCGCGCAACCCCGATCTGCTCAAGGCCAACGGGGGCGGATGCAACGCGCTGCTCGTCCGTGGCGAGGTGTCAGAACACCGTGTCGTTCGTCTGACGTGGTGGCCGGAACGGCGCTGGGCGCACGGCGTGCGGCTGCGCGGTGGGCTGTGGGTGGTGAACCTGCACGCGTCCACGCACCGTGAGGCGTGGGCGACTTGGGACGTGGAGCGGGGCTGGCTTCCGGGCCTCGTGCTGGAGCGCGGGCCGCTGTCCGACCACCCGCCGATCCGCGTGACGGTCAGCCTCTGAGGCCGAATCCGCGCAGCATCAGCATCGCCCGCTCCCCCGCCGTGCCCGGCTTGGGCAGCACGCCGAGGTCGATCGCGGCGCTGTAGACGTCGTAGAAGGCGCGGACGCGGAAGAACCGCTGCTCCTCGTCGAGTTCCGCGTAGACGACGGCGTGGACCTCCAGCGCCTTCTTCGTCGGGTGGATGCGGCCGACCTCACCCAGGTGGGTGCCGAGGATGCGGCACGGGTTGGCGACGAAGGTGCCGTTGCTCAGGCGCTTGCCGGTGGAGTTCACCCGCGCGTCGGGCAGCGCCTTCCAGAGCTGGCGCGCGTGCTTGGCGAGGCGGCGCGTCCCGATCAGCGGGGACTCGGTGAGCGGGTCCTCGTAGTGCACGTCCGGGTTGCAGATGGATTCGAACCCCTTGGGATCACGGCCGGACCAGGCACGGTCCCAGGCGTCGAAGAGCTCGTCGAGATCCACCCCGCCATGATGGCTGACCGGGATGCTGGGCGTGCTGCGTGCCACGCGGTCCCGCGTGCTGGCACTGCTAGCATTGCTCTCATGGCTTCAGTGAGCATCCGAGACCTCGACGACGGCGTGCGCGATCGACTACGTGTGCAGGCTGCTCGCAACGGCCGCTCGATGGAGGCGGAGATCCGCGCGATCCTCACCGAAGCGGTGAACGAGCCGGAGCCGGCGGACCTGTTCACCGCGCTGCTGGACAGGTTCGGCGCCGCGGGCGGCATCGACCTGCCTGCGCCCGCGCGTGACGAGTCCGCGCGCGCCGCGGACTTCGCGGCGTGATCGTCCTCGACACGAACGTCGTCTCAGAGTTGATGCGGGCGGCGCCGGCCGCCGAGGTCGTCACATGGCTGCGTGATCAACCTGCCGGTTCGCTGCTGACGACGGCGGTCACGGTCGCGGAGATCCACTACGGGTTGGAGCGGCTACCGAGCGGCCGACGCGCAACCGAGCTGCGGCGGATCGCCGACGAGACCCTCGGTGCGTTCGCCGGCCAGGTGCTTCCCTTCGACCTGGATGCGGCCAACCGCTACGGCACGCTTGTCGCCGAGCGCGAGCGAGCCGGCCGGCCGATGTCCGCTCTCGACGCGCAGATCGCAGCGATCTGCCTCTCGCGTGGCGCTTCCCTCGCCACCCGCAACGTCAGGGACTTCGCGGAACGGGTGTGGACGTCCTCGATCCCTGGGGGACGTGATTGCCCCTTTTACTGCCCGTCTGACTCGGTGATCACGGACCTCTGGCGCTTGCGCGGCCTTCCGCGTGGGGGTTAGGGTCGCCAATAGATGAAGCTTCGTGTGGCGATGCTCGCGGCCGCTGCGAGCCTGGCCGGAGCCGCGCCCGCTTCGGCCGACACCTTCCGGGTGACCAGCTTCGGAGACACGATCAGCCCTCCGGGCTGCACTCCGAGCACGGCCCCGGCGCTGTTCAACTTCGACTGCACCACGCTGCGCGGGGCGGTGACTGCCGCCAACGGCACGCCGGCCGAGGACACGATCATGCTCGACAGCGGCACCTACGCGGTGAACGCCTGGGGTGCTCGTGTTGTCTCAAGACACGGTCGTGTCCGGCGTCGGGGCGAGGAGCACGACGGTCGAAGGCAACGGCAGCGACCGTGTCTTCGCCACCGGCGGCAGCGCGAACGCCACGCTGGCCTCGATGACGATCCGCGGCGGATTCTCCACGGGCAGCGGAGGCAACATCGCGGTCGCGTCCGGCACCGAGGTGGGTCTGGTCTTCGCGCGGGTGACCGGCGGCGTCGCGCTCCGGGGCGCCGGCGTACTCAACGAGGGGACCCTGAACGTCGCCAACAGCCTCATCGACGGGAACACCGCGCAGATCATCGGCGGAGGCATCGACAACGTCGCGATCGATGGAGCCCCCCGCCGAACTGCTCGTCGGGGAGTCCACCGTCGCGAACAACTACGCCGCGGAGGGGGCCGGGATCAGCTCGCGCGGCGCAGAACACCGTGAACCTGTTGAACGCCACGATCGCGCGGACACCGGTGGGTCCGGGATCTGGTTCCAGGAGCAGCAGCAGACGCAGGTCTTCGGATCGATCCTGGCCGCGAACGCCACGCAGAGTTGCGCCGGCACCGGCACGCTCGCGGGAGCTTCAACGTGGACAGCGGGACTTGCGGTCTGACCGCCGGCGCGAACCGCGTGAACACCGACCCGTTGATCGCCGGGGCCCTGAGCAACCAGGGTGGGCAGACGGACGTGCTGACCATTCCCGCGAACAGCCTCGCCGCTGACTACATCACCCCCTGTGCCCGGGTCGGATGGACCAGCGCGGGTGGTCCGCGGCCGCGGAAGGCGCGTGCGACGCCGGCGCATACGACCGCGAGGCCGTCGACCCCGGCGGCGGTGGCGGCGGTGGCGGAGCCGAGCAGCCCCCGCCGCCGCCCCCGCCACGCCCGCCGCCGGCTCAGCCCACGCCACAGCCGACCCCGACACCCGTGGCGAACCAGACCGTCGTGGCCGCGGAGATCAAGGGCACGGTGAAGGTGCAGCTCAAGGGCACGAAGACGTTCGTCGATCTCGACGCAACTCGGGGCATCCCGATGGGTTCGACGATCGACACGCGAAAAGGCCGGGTCGAGCTGACTTCGGTGCCCAAGGCCGGCGCTCCCCCCGAGAAGGCGCAGTTCTATGACGGATTGTTCAAGGTGACGCAGTCCAAGGGCATCACGATCCTCACGCTGACGGAGGTGCTCGACTGCTCGAAGGGCAAGGGCGCCTCGGCCTCGCAGAAGAAGCCCAAGAAGCGCAAGCTCTGGGGCGACGGCAAGGGCGCGTTCCGGACCGCGGGCAAGTACAGCGCCGCGACCGTGCGCGGTACGCGGTGGCTCGTCGAGGACACCTGCACGACGACCACGACCAAGGTGGAAGTGGGCAGCGTGACCGTCGAGGACAGGGTCAAGAAGCTGAAGAAGGTCATCCGCGCCGGCAAGCGCTACGTCGCCAGGGCGAAGAAGTAGTGCGACGGCTCGCAATCGCGGTGTTCGGTGCGCTGGCGTTCGGCGCGGCGCCCGCGCACGCCGCCACGTTCCAGGTGAACACGACCGCGGACAGCGCCGTCTGCAACGCGGTCACGTGCTCGTTGCGCGGCGCGTTGGGCCGCGCAGGGCAACGGGTTGCCCGAGGTCGACGTCATCAACGTGCCGGCCGGGCGTGTACGCGGTCCCGGAGCTGTCCACTGCGCTCGGCGTCGCGCCGGATCACGATCGTCGGCGCCGGGCGCGAACGCACGTTCATCCAGCCGTCCGGGACGACTCGCGTGTTCAAGCTGACGCCGCAGTCGGGCCTGACGCTGCGCGGCGTGACGGTGCGCGGCGGGCGGCCGGCGACGCGGCCGGGCGGCAACATCTGGGTCGCGAGCGCGGCGTCGCTCACGCTCGACGGCGTGCGCGTGACCGACGGCCAGGCGCCCGGTGGCGGCGGGATCGGCGGCCGTGCCGGCTCGCGACCGCCGATCACGATCGCGCGCAGCCTGATCGACACGCAACGCCGCCACCGGCATCGGGCGGCGGCGGCGGGATCTGCGCTGCCAGGCGCAGACGAGCCCGACGCCGCTGACGATCACGGACTCGACGATCGCGTACAACGACGCTGCCGCCGGCGGCGGGATCGCGACGACAACTCGCCGGCGGCCTGGAACCGCCGCACTAGCTTGCGCGGCGTGACGATCGCGTACAACACCGCCCGCCAGCCAGGGCGGGGTCGGCGGCATCCAGGCGACCGGTCCGCGGCCACATCCAGGGCTCGTCATCGCCGGCAACACGGCGGCGTTCGAACACGCGGTCGGCAACGGTCGCCGTCCCGGCCAACTGCCGATCAGGCGGCGCCGTCGACCGACCAGGGCGGCAACGTCGAGGACCAGAACCAGTGCGGCCGAGCCGCGAGCCTGCGCACGACGAACCCGCAGCTCGCGACGACGCTCGACGCCTCGCAGCCGCCGGTGCTGGCCATCCCGGCGACGAGCCCCGCCGTCGACTTCGCCGACTGCGGCGGCCGCACGCTCGATCAGCGCGGCGTGCCGCGTCCCCAGGGCGCGCTGCTGCGACGCCGGCGCGTACGAGTTCAACCCCGCCCCGGACACGTCCATCGCCGGCGCCGCGCCGCCGTTCACGTTCAGCGCGACCGATGCCGGGTCGACGTTCGAGTGCTCGCTCGACGGTGCGCCGTTCACGCCGTGCGCGTCGCCGCTTCGACCCAGGCGCCGCGCCCGGGTCCCACACGCTCGCGGTGCGCGCGGTCGACCCGCAGGGCCAAGCCGACGGGACCCCGGCCACGGTGACGTTCACCGTCGCCGCCCCGACGACCCCGACGCCCACGCCCGACGCCGACGCCCGACGCCGACGCCGACCGCGACTCCGGTGGTGAACCGGACGATCGTCGTCGGCCCCGCGCGCGGGACGGTGAAGGTGAAGGTCCCCGGCTCCAAGCGCTACGTGGAGCTCGACAGCACGATCGGCATCCCGGTCGGGTCGAGCGTGGACACCCGCAAGGGGCGCGTGACGCTCACGTCGATCCCGAAGGCGGGCGCCGCCGCCGCAGACCGCCGTCTTCTTCGACGGGCTGTTCAGGGTCACGCAGTCGAAGGGCATCACGAACCTCACGCTCACCGAGCAGCTCGCGGCCTGTCCGAAGAAGGGCCGCGCGAGCGCCGCCGCGAAGAAGGCCAAGCAGCGCCGGTTGTGGGGCGACGGGAAGGGCGCGTTCCGCACGTCCGGCAAGTACAGCGCCGCGACCGTCCGCGGCACGAAGTGGCTGGTGCAGGACTCGTGCGCCGGGACGCTCACCCGCGTCACGCAGGGCTCCGTCAGTGTCCGCCACCGCAACCGCACGATCATCGTGCGCGCGGGCAAGCGCTACCTGGCGAAGCCGCGATGAGACGCGCGCTGCTGGCACGTCGCGTTCGTGCTCGCGCTCGCCGCGCCCGCGTCCGCGGCGGACATTCAACGTCACGACGACGGCCGACGGCCGGCGGCCGGTGCACTGCCGGTCGGCGGGACGCAGTGCACGCTCCGCGCCGCGCTCGCACGTCCAGCGCGTCGACCGAGCCGCCGACACGATCACCGTGCCGGCGGGGACGTACCGGCTCAATGGCGAGCTGGGCGAGCTCCCCGTCGACGGCCAGGTCACGATCACGGGCGCCGGGGCCGGGCAGACACGGATCGAGAGCGCGGGCACCACGCGCGTGTTCAGCGTCACCGGCCAGGAGAACCGGTTCATCGGCCTCACGATCGCCGGCGGTCGCGAGCTCTTCGACACCGGGGGGAACGTGATCATGGGTCACGGCGCCGACCCTCGAACTCGACCACGTGCGCATCACGGACGGGATCGCTGCCCGCGGCGGCGGCATCGCCACGGGTGGCGGCGGCAGCCTGATCGTCAGGCACAGCCTGATCGACAACAACGAGGCGCGATTCACCGGGCAGGTGCCGTCCTCCGGCGACGGCGGCGGGCTGCTCATGACCTCGACGGACAACCCGCAGACGCTCGAGGTGTCCGACACGACGATCGCGTTCAACCGGGCGTCCCGCGGCGCGGGCGTGCTGGCCGAACGGCAGGACGGCAACGAGACGACCCTCCGCGGGTGACGATCGCCGACAACGCGGCGACCGGCGCGCGCGGCGGCGGCCTGACGATCCTCGACCTGGAGTTCGTGCTGATCGAGGACTCGATCATCGCCCGCAACACGGGCAACATCGGGTCCGCCGCGGTGGTCATCGCACCCTCGAACTGCAGCGTCATCCTGCCCTCCACCGGCGGCGGCAACGTCGAGTCCGGAGACCGATTGCGGCCTCGAGCGGAAGAACACGACCGGTGGGCTCGCGACCGCGCTCGCCGACAACGGCGGACAGACGCCGACGCTCGCGCTGCCATGGACGAGTGACGTGCACGACTTCGCCGGCGCGTGCACGGGCACCGACCAGCGGGACGTCGCCCGTCCGCAGGGCGCGGGCTGCGACCCGGGCGCGTACGAGGCCACGCCGCCACCGCCGCCCGTGGTGGAGCCGACGCCGACGCCGACGCCGATCGCCATCCCGACGACGGTCCCGACCCCCACTCCGACGGTCACTCCGGGGCCGACGCCCGTGACCAACCAGACGATCGTCGTCGCGCCCGCGCGCGGCACGGTCCTGGTGAAGGTGCCCGGGGCGAAGGCGTTCGCGAAGCTGGACGTCACGCGGGGCATCCCGGTCGGCTCGACCGTGGACGCGCGCAAGGGCCGCGTCACGCTCACGTCGATCCCCAAGCCGGGCGCGCCACCGGAGACCGCCACGTTCTACGACGGGATCTTCAAGGTCACGCAGTCGCGCGGGATCACCAACCTGACGCTGGTCGAGGAGCTCGCCCGCTGCCCGAGGCAGGGTCGGGCGAGCGCGGCGGCCAAGAAGAAGTCGCGCAAGCTGTGGGGTGACGGCAAGGGCTCCTTCCGCACGACCGGCAAGTACAGCGCGGCGACCGTGCGCGGCACGAAGTGGCTGGTGCAGGACTCGTGCGCCGGGACGCTCACCCGGGTCACGCAGGGCAGCGTCACCGTGCGGCGCACGGGCGGCGGAGCGTCGCGGATCGTCCGCGCCGGAAAGCGTCTCTTGATACGACCTAGCCGGTAGAACTGGCGAATACGGGTGCGGGCCGTTAGCCTCGCTGCAAGGAGGCGGTTGTAGATGCGAGTGGACACGGATGTTGCTGGTCACGGTGGTGGCGCTGTTCGCGCTCACTCCGGCGGCGTTGGCGAACACGTACCGCGTGACCGGGACGGGTGACGAGAACGGCGCGATCTGCTTTGCCGACGTCTGCCCGACGTTGCGCGCGGCGGTCGAAGCCGCCGCCAGCCCTGGAGGCCCGCACACGATCTCGCTGCCCGCCGGGACGTACCAGCTCACGCAGCGCCAGCTGCTCCTGAACTCGGACGTGACGATCGCCGGCGCCGGCGCCCGCACCACGGCGATCCGCGGCAACCCGGAGGCGTTTCGCGTGGTCGAGGTGACGGCGGGACGGACGGTCGCGATCAACGGCGTGACGCTGCGGGACGGCCGCGCCACCGACGAGAACACGCCGACGTTCTTCGCCGGCGGTGTGGTGCTCAACCACGGCTCCCTGACGCTCGACCGCGTGCGCGTCACCGGCGGCAGCGCATCGAGCGGCGGCGGCGTCGCCAACACCGGCGGGACGCTCGTCGTGGAGCGCAGCCTGATCGACAACAACGCCGCGAACATCGGTGGCGCGGACTCCGGCGGGCTCCTGAACTTCGCCGGCGGCAGGGTCACCGTCCGCAACACGACGATCGCGTTCAACCAGGCCCTTCCCGGCAAGAGCGGCGGCTACCTCTCGTGGGGAGGCCCTGGCAACACCGCCCTGTTCGAGTTCGTCACCCTCGCCCACAACACCGGCGGCGGGCTGAACTACTCGTCCGGCGACACGCTGCAGTTGCGCGGATCGATCGTCGCGAACAACATCGGCGGCAACTGCCTCACCGCTCCGCAGTCGCTCGGCAACAACGTGGAGACCAGCGACGACTGCCTGCTCGAGCAGCGCGGCGCCGGCAACGCGGTCGAGGACGAGCTCGAGAACCGCGGCGGCGACACGGACGTGCTCGCTCGGTGCCGGGCAGCGCGGCGGCTCGACCTCATCCCGGCCGGCCAGTGCCTACCGACGGATCAGCGCGGCATTGCGCGTCCGATCGGTCCGGCCTGCGACGCCGGCGCGTTCGAGGCAGGCACGGCGCCGGTGACGATCACGTCGCCCGCGCCGGACTCGACCACGGAGGCCGCGACGGTCGAGCTGCGCGGCACGGCGGAGCCGAACGCGTCCGTGACCGTGTACCGGAACGGCGCGTCGGTCGGGCAGACGAGCGCAGACGGCCAGGGCGCAGTGGGCCGGTCACGGTGAACCTCGAGCCCGGCGAGCAGACGTTCGAGGTGGAAGCGCCGGGCGTGCCGCGCGCGTCGGTGCGCGTGGTCCGCACGGTGAGCACGACCATCACCGCGCCGGCGGCCGATACCTACACGAATGCGGCCACGCTGGACTTCGCCGGCACGGCGACGCCGGGCGTCGGAGTGGACCTCTACCGCGGAACGACCCTCATCGAGGAGAGCGGAGCGGACAACACCGGCGCATGGTCGTTCGAGGACATCGAGCTGGGCGCTGAGGGCGAGTACAGCTACCGCGTCGAAGTCGGCGGGCAGTCCGCGACCGTGCGCGTCGTCGTGGACCGCACCCAGCCCGCTCCGGCGGTCGCCGCACCTGCGACCGAGCCCGAGGCGGCGACCCTCACGTTCGGAGCTGCGGCCGAGCCGACCGCCTCGTTCGCGTGCCGCCTCGAAGGTCCCGGTCGCGGTCCCGGAGTTCGCGCCGTGCAGCTCGCCGGCGCGCTACGAGCGACTGACGGCCGGCGCGTACCGATTCACGGTCCGCGCCGTCGACGCGGCCGGGAACACCGCCGACTCCGCGCCGCAGGAGTTCACGATCGCGGGTACGCCGCCGGTCGTCGTGCCGGAGACGAGCGCGACACCGACCCCCACCCCGCGTCCCGACGGAGACCCCGGCGCCGCAGCCGGACGTCGGCGAGAGCGTCGTGATCCGGCCGACGGCCGGCCGGGTGTTCATCCAACTCCCCGGATCGAGCCAGTTCGTGGTGCTCCCGTCGATCGGCGAGATCCCGCTCGGGGCGACGATCGACACCAGGAACGGGCGGATCCAGCTGCGCTTCGAGACCGAGGACGGCAAGGTCCAGACCGCGACGTTCTACGGCGGCATCTTCCAGATCCGCCAGGTGGGCAAGATCCTCGACCTCAAGCTCACGGAACCGCTGGCCGCCTGCCCGAAGAAGGGCAAGGCCGCGGCCGCGCAGACCAAGAAGGCGAAGAAGCGCAAGTTGTGGGGCGACGGCAAGGGCTCGTTCCGGACCACGGGCAAGTACAGCGCCGCCACCGTGCGCGGCACGAAGTGGCTCGTGGAGGACTCCTGCGCCGGAACGCTCACGCGCGTCACCATCGGCGTGGTGGCGGTTCGCGCCGGAAAGAAGACCGTGCTCGTCCGGGCCGGGAAGCGGTACCTGGCCAAGCCGCGCTAACTGCTGCCCACTTGTCCGGCACCTGACGTTGCGGTTAGGGTCGGTCGGTGGGCTGGCGTGCAGCGTTCATCGCACTGATAACCGCGCTGGTGTGCGCCGCACCGGCGTCGGCGGCGACGCTGACGGTCACGACCTCGGGTGACCCGGGCGGAACATGCACCGAAACCACGTGCACGACGCTCCGCGCAGCCATCGCCGAGGCGGGACGCCTCCCGGTCGGACGCGATCACGGTTCCGGCCGGCGTGATCAACATCACCGACGACTTCGTGATCAACTCGCAGATCACGATCATCGGCGCCGGCGCCCGCACGACGATCATCGACGGCGGCGCGAAGTACCGGGGGTTCCGCATCTCCGGTGAGGGCACGCTCAATCTCGCGCGGTTCACGATCCGCAACGGTGCGGCGGGTGGCGGCGGCTTCGCGGACGGCGGCGGCATCTACAACGCGGGCAACCTCGCCATCATCGACGTCCGCATCACCGACAGCCGCGCGGTCCGTGGCGCCGGCATCGCCAACAACCTCGGTGTGATCCAGGCCGACAACCTGCTGGTGGACAACAACGTGGCCAGCGGCGCGGGTGGCGGCGGCATCCACAACACCGGCGGGTCGGAGATCGCGAACCAGGACGGCTGGCTGATCCTGACCGATTCGACGATCTTCAAGAACTCGGCCACGGGCACCAGTGGCGTCGGCGGCATCGATTCCTCGGGCAACGGCGCGCTGATCACGCTCTCGCGCACCACGATCGCCGACAACGTGGGCGGTACGCGCGGCGCCGGTGGCTTCTCGCCGACCGGCAGCAGCGCCGCGTTGGGCACCATCCTGGCGCGCAACCTCGTCGGCGCGAGCGTCGTCAATTGCGGCGACAACAAGCCCACCGACAGCGGCTTCAACGTCGAGGACGAACGCGACTGCAACCTCGCGCCCGGGGCGATGAAGCCGGAGCTCGCGACCGATCTCAGCAACCAGGGCGGCCAGCTCGACGTGCTGACGATCACCACGGACAGCGACGCGTTCAACATCCTCCCGGGGACGAACGAGGCCTGCACGGGCACCGACCAGCGCGCCCTCGCCCGTCCGAAGGGCGGGGCGTGCGAGGCCGGCGCGGTTGAGCTCAACGCCGGCGCGTCGGTGCGGATCACCGAGGGGCCGACGGGCACGGTCACGAGCAACGACGTGGAGTTCCGGTTCCAGGACAGCGGCGGCGACGTGACGGTGCAGTGCGACCTCACCGGACCGGGCCAGACCGCGGGCTTCGAGACGTGTTACAAGTCCAACGCGCAGCCGTACACGGACCTCCCGGACGGGCCGTACACCTTCTCGGTACGCGCCGTCAGCACTGAGTTCCCCAACCCGCCGGTGACGACGCGGACGTTCGTGGTCAACGAGGCGGGGCCGCCGAACACGACGATCACCGGTGGCCCGACCGGGCTGACCAACGACGCCACGCCGACGTTCACGTTCACGTCGACGGAGCCGGGCTCGACCTTCCAGTGCCGCGTCGGGGCCTCGGCGGGGTTCGTGGCCTGCACCTCGCCCCACACGACCGCGGCCCAGACCGACGGCGCGAAGACGTTCGAGGTGCGCGCGGTCGACGCCGCGGGCGCGATCGACCCCACCCCCGCGGCCCGTTCCTTCACGGTCGACGCGACGGCGCCGGACACCACGATCACCGGCGGCCCCACCGGCCTGACCGCCAGCACCTCCGCCACGTTCACGTACTCGTCGGAGGCCGGAGCGACGTTCCAGTGCGCACTCGACGGCGCCGCCTTCGCCGCCTGCCCGGCGAGCTACACCGGGCTCGCGCAGGGCGCGCACACCTTCCAGGTCCGCGCGGTTGACACGGCCGGCAACGTCGACGCCTCGCCGGCTTCGCGCAGCTGGACGGTGGACACGGTCGCGCCGGATACGACGATCGGCAGCGGCCCGACCGGGCCCACGGCGAGCACCAGCGCGACCTTCACCTTCACGTCGAACGACGCCGGTGCGACGTTCCAATGCGCGCTCGACGGCGCCGCGTTCTGCGGCCTGCCCGGTCAGCTACACCGGCCTGTCCCAGGGCGCCCACACGTTCCAGGTCCGCGCCACCGACACCGCCGGCAACGTGGACGCCACCCCCGCCTCCCGCACCTGGACCGTCGACACGGTGGCGCCCGCAGCACCGGTGATCACTGCGCCGACCGAGAACCAGCTCCTCAACGTCGGGACGATCAACGTCAGCGGGACAGCGGAGCCCAACGCCACCGTGCAGCTGACGGAAGGGGCTACCGGCCAGGGCAGCTCGCCCGTCTCCGGGACCGGCACGTGGAACGTGATCGTCGCCCCGGTGAGCGACGGCACGCACACGTACACGGCCCGCACGACCGACGCCGCCGGCAACCAGAGCGCAGCCACGAACCGGACGATCCGGGTCGACAAGACGCTGCCGGAGACGACGATCGTCAGCGGCCCGTCTGGCGCGACCAACGACACGACGCCGACGTGGAACTTCTCGTCGAACGAGACCCCGGTGACGTACGAGTGCGCGCTCGACGGCGCGGCGCACACGGCGTGCCCGAACCCGTTCACGCCGACGCTCTCCCCCGGCGCCCACACACTCAGCGTGCGCGCGGTGGACCAGGCCGGCAACCGCGACAACACGCCCGCGACCCGCTCCATCACCATCGACCCCACGGCGCCCGACCCGCCCGTCGTGCTGCAGCCGGCGGAGAGCCAGTGGGTGACCACGACGAGCATGACGGTCTCCGGCACGGCGTCGATCGGCACGACGGTCGAAGTGCGGGAGGGCCAGGTTTCGCGCGGTACGGTGACGACCACCGCCGCCGGCACGTGGGCGCTCCCGGCGGCCGTCGTCACGGACGGGCAGCACACGTTCGAAATCACGGCCCGGAACGCCCTCGGGACCCCCAGTTCGACCGTCACCCGCACGTTCCGCGTCGACACGGTCGCGCCGAACGCGCCCACGATCGAGAACGCGGCCGCCGGCGGGTCGACGGTGACGCTGTCCGGCAAGTCCGAGGCGGGCGCGACGGTGGAGATCCTCGAGGGCGCGGCGGTCGTGGGCTCGACCACCGCCGACTCCAGCGCCAACTGGACGCTCGCGCTCGCGAACGTCCCGGACGGCTCGCACACCTACGCCGCGCGGGCCCGGGACGCCGCGGGCAACCAGAGCGGGGCCTCGGCGCCGCGCACCGTCGTCGTCGACACGGCTCCGCCGCCCGCGCCCGAGGTGCAGGGACCGAGCGGCGCGACCACCGACCCGAATCCCGCGTTCACGCTTCGCCGCCGCGGAGCCGACGGTGGAGTGCCGCCTTGACGGGCCCGGCCGAGCCGGGTCGTACACCGCGTGCGTGTCGCCCAAGAGCTTCAGCGCGCTCGCGCCGGGCGAGTACGTGTTCTTCGTGCGCGTCACCGACCCGTCGGGCCTCCAGACGGAGACGCGGCGCCCGTTCACGGTCACGCAGCCGCAGCCCGCGCAGACGCCCGACCCCGACCCCCACGCCGCAGCCGACGCCGGTGCCGAACCAGACGATCGTCGTCACGCCCGCGAAGACGGGCACGGTGCTCGTGAAGGAGAAGGGCGCGTCGAAGTTCGAGCCGCTCGACGTCACCAAGGGCATCAAGAACGGCTCCGAGGTTGACGTCCGCAACGGCCGCGTGACGCTCACCTCGATCCCGAAGGCCGGCGCGCCGCCGGAGACCGCGGACTTCTACGGCGGCATGTTCATCGTGACCCAGAAGGGCGGGATCACCGACCTCAAGCTGAGCGAGCGGCTCACGGGCTGCCCGAAGGGCCAGCAGGCGAGCCTGTCCCTGGCCCAGAAGAAGCCGAAGTCGCGCAAGCTGTGGGGCAACGGCAAGGGCTCGTTCCGCACGACGGGCAAGTACTCGGCGGCGACCGTCCGCGGCACGATCTGGCTCGTGCAGGACAGCTGCACGACGACGCTGACCCGCGTGACGGCCGGCGTGGTCCAGGTCAACGACTTCGTCAAGAAGAAGAAGCAGTCCTGGTGAAGAAGGGCAAGCGCTACACGGCGAAGGCCAAGAAGCGCTGAACGACCTCGTGCGGCTCGCGGACGCGCTGGATGTGCCAGCCGGCTTCGCGGAGGAGGTGGTCGCGGCGCACGTCGTCGCGCCGGACCGGGGCGCGCCCGTGGCCGGAGCCGTCGAGCTCGATGACGAGCTTGCGCGTCCGGCCAGTGGAAGTCGACCTCCTCGCCGAGGAGTTTCGTGTTCACGAGCGGGCGCGGGAGGCCTTGGGCATCGAAGAGGGCGACGGTTTGGACTTCGCCGCCGCTCTTGGTGCCGGCCGAGCCCGCTTCGTAGAGGGCGATCGCCTCGCGGGCGAGGCTGGTCCTTCGGCCGGGGTTGCGCTCGATCGCGTCGAGGGTGCCGAGCAGGCTGAAGAGGCCCTGGTGCGCGGCTTCGCGGATCACGGCGGTGATCTCGTGCGGGATGGTCACGACGTCGGTGAGGTCGACGATGAGGCGGGCGACGGTGGTGACCGGGATGCGGCGGCGGTCGGTTCGGTCGCGGGGGTGGATGGTTGCTCTGTGGAGGCGCGTGCCGGGTGGGGACTGGCGTTTGCTCGGGACAAGGGCATCGATAAGGGGGGCGCGGCGCCTTGTGACCTCGAGGAGCTCAGCGCCCGCCCAGTGGCTGATCAGGGTCTTTGGGCCGCCGAGGAGGGCGACGGCCATCAGCTCGGCGTCGCGGGAGAGCGGGCCGAGGGAGTAGACGCCGCGATAGACCCGCCGGAGTCGCCCGGCCTGCACGCGCTTCTTGACGGCGCTGTTGTCCAGACCGACCCGGTTGAGTTGCGCGGCGGTGATCAGGCCGTGCTGGCGGTCCGCGAGGGCCGCGATCGCTTGGTCGACGGTGGGTGCGGTCGGAAAGTTTCCTCTCAGGACAGCTTTGCGACCTCACCCCTGCATCGTCGCGCGGACCGCTGTCACGGATCTACACGCGACTGCACCAAATCAGTGTCAATACTCCGGCAGACCGTCTTCGGGCGTCGACGCCTGGGCGTACAAGCGGCGCGGAATCCGACCCGCCCGATAGGCCAGGCGGCCCGCCTCCACGCCCAACCGGATCGCGCGGGCCATCGTGTCCGGGTCCTCGGCGCGGGAGATCGCGGTGGCGCACAACACGGCGTCGAAGCCGAGCTCCATCGCCAAAGCGGCGTCCGAGGCGGTGCCGATGCCCGCGTCGAGGACCACGGGCACGCCGGCGTTCTGCTGGATCAGCCGCAGGTTGTAGGTGTTCAGCAGCCCCTGTCCACTCCCGATCGGCGAGCCGAGGGGCATGACCGCGGCGCAGCCGACGTCCTCCAGGCGACGAGCCAGGATGGGATCGTCGTTGGTGTAGGGCAGGACGACGAAGCCGTCGTCGACGAGCTCCTCGGCGGCTTCCACCAACGCCACCGCGTCGGGCAACAGGGTGCGCTCGTCGCCGATCACCTCGAGCTTGACCCAGTCGGTCTCGAACGCCTCGCGGGCCATCTTGGCGGTGAGGACCGCGTCGCGGGCGGTGAAGCAGCCCGCGGTGTTCGGGAGCAGCTGGACGCCCGCGCGGTCGAGCACGTCGACGATCGAGCCGTGCTGGGACGGGTCGATCCGGCGCAGGGCGACGGTCACGAGCTCCGAGCCGCTGACCTCCAGCGCGCCCGCGAGGGCATCGAGCGAGCGGAAGCCGCCCGTGCCGAGCAGCAGGCGCGAGCCGAACGTCTTCCCGCCGATGGTCAGTGCGTCAATGTCGGTGACCGCCATGTCATCCCCCCTGGATCGCGCGCAGGATCTCCACCCGCGCCCCTTCGTGCAACGTGGTCTTGCCCCATTGGCCGCGCGGGACGACTTCCGCGTCCACCGCGACCGCGACGCCGCGCCCCGCCCCCGGCAGGTCGAGCGCCGCCAACGCGGCCTCGACCGTGGCGCCGTCGTGCAGCTCGCGCGGTTCTCCGTTCAACACGACGTTCATGCGGTGACTCCGGCAAAGCGTTGAGGGTTGGCGGGCTGCGCCCAGTCCGGCAACGACTCGCCCGCGAGCACGCCCGCGACGAGGTCGGCGGTGACGGGCGTGAGCAGGATGCCGTTGCGGAAGTGGCCCGTGGCCCAGACGAGTCCGTCCAAGGCGCCCGGGCCGATCGCGGGCAGGTTGTCGGGCGTCGCGGGCCGCAGGCCGGCGAGCAGCTCCTCGATCTCGAGCTCGAAGACGCCCGGGACGAGCTCGGAGAGGTCGCGCAGCAGCTCGTAGACGCCACCGGCGGTCGGCTGAACGTCCCAGCCGCGCTCTTCCATCGTGGCGCCGAGCACGTAGCGGCCGTCGCCGCGGGGGACGAAGTACACCTGCTCACCGCGGATCGTGCGCTCCACGAGCCCAGGGCCGTTGGGATCGCGCAGCCGCAGGACCTGCCCCTTGACCGGGCGGACCGGGACGCGGGCGGCGTCCGGCATGTCCAGGCGCGCGGAATCGACGCCGGTGGCCACGACCACCTGGTCGGCGAGCACCGTGCCCTCGGGCGTGATCACACCGGTCACGCGCTCGCCCTCGACCTTCAAGGCGGTCGCGCGGGCGGCGTCCCAGATGTGCGTGACCTTGCGGCGCAACGCGGCCACCAACAACCGCGGGTCGACGGAATGGTCGGAAGCGATCTCCAGCGCGAGCCGCACGGTCGGCGCCAGCGCCGGCTCGAGCCGCCGCGCCTGCGACGGCCGCAGCCGCTCGACCGGCAGCCCGAGCCCGCGGCGGAACTCCGCCAGGCGATCGAGCGCCTCCGCCTCGTCCCGGTCCCGCGCGACGACGAGCGTGCCCACGCCCCGGTACCCCGGCTCCTCCAGCGCCGCGCAGAACGCCTCGTAGCGGCGTGCGCTCTCCAGCCCGAGCTGCAGCTGCGCGTGCTCGCCGAAGTCCACCTCGGACATCGGCGCGAGCATCCCGGCGGCGACGTGCCACGCGCCCGGCTCGCCCGCGTCGATCACGACCACGCGCGCGCCACGTTCCTCGGCCTTCCACGCGCACGCCAGCCCGATCGGCCCGCCACCGACGACGGCGACGTCGAAGCTCTCTGACTGCGATGACACTGGTACGACTTGCCTCCCTACGCCGGCACGACCCGGATCAGGTTCGACGGTCGGCGCCCCGCTGGCGCCCTCTCAGCCCGATTGCGGGCTCCCGTGTTCTGGGGTTCATGGTATCCCCTGATGGGTGACCCCCCGCGAGCGTCTGTCCACCGCGCGCCTGTACCTCGTCTGCCCGGCGCGCTCCCGTGAGTGGATCGCCGCGGCGGTGCGCGGCGGCGTCGATCTCGTCCAGCTGCGCGACAAGACGCTCGACGACGACGGCCTGATCGAAGCGGCGCGCGCCTTCACCGGCCACGACGCGCTGTTCATCCTCAACGACCGGCCCGACCTCGTGGAGACCGTCCGAGCCGACGGCGTGCACGTCGGCCAGGACGACCAGACCCCGGCCGAGGCGCGCGCGCTGATCGGGCCCGATCGCGTTCTGGGCCGCTCCACCCACGAGCCGGCCCAGGCCGCCGCCGCGGACGCGGACCCCGACGTGGACTACGTCGCCGTGGGACCGGTGCACGCCACGCCGACCAAGCCGGGCCGCCCGGCCGCGGGCCTGCACTACGTCGCGCACGCCGCGAGCACGGTGGCCAAGCCGTGGTTCGCGATCGGCGGCCTGGACGCGGGCAACGTGCACGAGGTGGTCGAGCGCGGCGCGACGCGGATCGTCGTCGTGCGCGCGATCACCGAGGCCGAAGACCCGGAGGCCGCCGCGCGGGAGCTGCGAGCCGCGCTGGAGGAGCCCGCACGTGCCTGACGCTGAGCGGCCGCACGAGGACGAGCTGCCGGACGGCGCCGAAGCGGCGGCCGCGCCGCGTGAGGGCGGCGACGACGCGCGGGGCGGCGCGAGCGCCGTGAGGCCGGGCGAGGCGACCGAGCCGACGAGCGCCGACGACGTGGTCCCGGCCGCGCCGTACGACGAGGAGGCCGGCCTCGCCGCCGCGCGCGAGCAGGCGCGGCGCGACTTCGCCGCCGAGCAGAAGACCTCGCGGCGCGACGCGGCCGCCGAGCGCGCGGCCGCCAAACAGGCCAGCAGGCAGCGCGGGTACGCCCGCGGGCGCGCCCGGGATGAGGCGATCCGCGCACAGCTCACGCCGCTGGGCCCGGACGAGCGCCCCCTCGGGCTCGTGCTCGCCATCGTCGTCGTGCTGCTCATCTGCGGCGCCAACGCGATCCTCGCCGCCACGCAGGAGCACTACGCGTACGCGGGCCTGTTCGCGGTCGGCGGGCTCGCGCTCGCGGGCGGGCTGTGGGCGCGGATCTACGCCGTCGTGGTGCTCGTGGAGGCGCTGCTCGCGCTCGCGATCGTCTTCGCCGCGCTCTCGCTCCTGTTCGCCAGCACTGTTCTCGCGGCGGTCGCCGCGCTGGCGGTGATCGCGATCTGTGGCCCGGTGTTCTGGCTGCTGATCCGCGTCATGGCGCGCCTGCAGGTGCCTCAGCAGTGACGCTCGCCGAGGCGATCGCGGTCGCCGCGGCCGGGTTCGCCGCGGGTGGCGTGAACACGATCGTCGGCTCCGGGTCGCTGATCACGTTCCCGACGCTGCTGGCCGTCGGCTACCCGTCCGTCACCGCGAACGTCTCGAACACGGTCGGGCTCGTGCCCGGGGGCATCTCCAGCGTGATCGGCTACCGGCGCGAGATGCGCGGCCAGTGGCGGCGCGCGCTGATCCTCGGCTGCGGCACGACCGTCGGCGCGCTGATCGGCGGCATCCTGCTGCTGACGCTGCCGGAGTCCGTGTTCGAGGCCGTCGTCCCGGTCCTGATCCTGCTCGCGGCCGTGCTGATGGCGATCAAGCGCACGCCCTCCGAGCACGCTGACACCGACCACACCACGGCGGCGACGGCCGCGTCGTTCACGACCGGCATCTACGGCGGCTACTTCGGCGCGGCCCAGGGGATCATCCTGATGTCGCTGCTGCGCTTCTGCCTGCCGGACGACCTGCAGCGGCTGAACGCGCTCAAGAACGTGCTCGCGGGCGTGGCGAACGCGGTCGCGGCGATCCTGTTCATCGCCGTCGCCGACGTCGCCTGGGAGGCGGTCGCGTTGATCGCCGCCGGCTCGGTCGTCGGCGCGCAGGTGGCGGCGAAGTACGGCCGCCGCGTGCCCTCCGAAGTGCTGCGCTGGGTCGTCGTCGCGGTCGCCACGATCGTCGCCGTGATCCTGATTCTCACTTAGGCGCTAACGTGCCCGCCCACTTATGCCTGAGCAATATGACTGCATCGTCATCGGCTCCGGGCCGGGTGGGTATGTCGCCGCGATCCGTGCCGCCCAGCTCGGGATGAAGACCGCCGTGGTGGAGAAGGACAAGGTCGGCGGGCGCTGCCTGAACTACGCCTGCATTCCGGCCAAGGCCGTCCTGCGCGTCGCGGACATCCTCTCCGAGATCGACGAAGCCGACGAGTTCGGCATCGACGTCCCGAGCCGCGAGGTCGACTTCTCCAAGGTCTCCGCGCGCCGTGAGAAGGTCGTCAAGACCCTCACCGGCGGCGTGGCCGGCCTGATGAAGAAGAACAAGATCGACGTCATCGAGGGCGAGGCATCGCTCTCCGACGGCGGCGTGAAGGTGGGCGACGAGACCTACCAGGCGTCGAAGGCGATCATCCTCGCCACCGGCTCCGTCCCGAAGCCCGTCCCCGGCACCACGTTCGGTGGCCGCGTGATCGGCACCGAGGAAGCGTGGGCGCTCGAGGAGCTCCCGAAGAAGATCGCCGTGCTCGGCGCGGGCGCTTCCGGCTCCGAGATCGCCTCCGCCTACGGTCGCCTCGGCACCGAGGTCCTGCTGTTCGAGATGCTCGACCGCGTGCTCCCGACCGAGGACGCCGACATCTCCAAGGTCGCCGGCCGCACGCTCGCCAAGCAGAACATCAAGATCAACCTCGGCGTGCCGGTCGAGAACGTCGAGTCGCACGACGACAAGGTCACGTTCACGTACGGCGACAACTCCGACGAGGTCGAGTACCTGATCATCGCCGCCGGCCGCGGGCCGGACGTCGAGGCGCTCGGCCTCGACAAGGCGGGCATCAAGCTCACCGACCGTGGCCTGATCGAGGTCGACGGCGCGCTGCGCACGTCGGCCGAGAAGGTCTACGCCATCGGCGACCTCGTCCCCGGCCCGGCGCTCGCGCACAAGGCGTCCGACGAAGGCGTCATCGCCGTCGAGGACGCGGCCGGCATGAAGACGCACCCGATCGAGTACGTCGACATCCCGCGCGCGACGTTCTGCACGCCGAACGTGGCCAGCTTCGGCCTCACCGAGCAGCAGGCCCGCGACGCCGGCATGGACGTCGTCGTCGGCAAGCTGCAGTACGGCGCCGTCGGCGCGGGCACGGTCTACGGCGACCGCGGCGGCGTCATCAAGATCATCGGCGACAAGAAGTACGGCGAGCTGGTCGGCGGCCACATCGTGGGCGCCAAGGCCACCGAGCTGATCCAGGAGCTGGTCAACGCCAAGGCGCTCGAAGGCGGGTACGCCGAGGTGGCGCGCATCGTCCACGGCCATCCGACCCTGTCGGAGGGCGTGATGGAGGCCGCGCGTGCCGCAGACGGCTGGCTCATCCACGGATAGCCAGCGGCAGCACCGCGTTCTATTACGACCTCGCCTCCCCCGAGAGCTACCTCGTCGCCGAACGAGCGCTCCACGCGGTGGGCGAGGTCCCGGAGTGGATCCCGGTGAGCTTCGGCGCGCCGGCGTTCCGCTGCGCGGAGGAGGTCGCGTCCTACCAGGAGGACGTGGCGCGCCGGGCCGCTGCGCTCGGCGTGATGCCGATCCGCTGGCCGGAGCCGTTCCCGGTCGCCGACATGACGTGGGCGACGCTCGCCGCCACGTACGCGAAGTGGATCGGCCGCGGCGTGGCCTTCTCGCTCGCGGCGCTGCGCCAGGCGTTCGCGGCCGGGCGTGACCTGAGCCAGCCGGACAACGTGCTGCTCGCGGCCGCCGCGTGCGAGATGCACCCGCACGCCGTGATCAAGGGCGTCGAGCTGGGCACGACCAAGCGGGCGCTGGAGGACGCACACGCGCGCGCGGCGGCCGACGGCGTCACCACCGTGCCCGCCATCTGGGTCGACGGCGAGGTGCTCGCCGGCGAGCGCGCGATCCCGGTCGCGTGATGCGGGCCAACCGCGCCTACGAGCTGCTCGTCCACCGCCAGGGACGCTTCTTCCGGCCGTCGGACAAGCTCGAGCAGGTCGAGGTGGTCGAGATCGACACCGGCGAGACGATCCTGTTCTGGGACACCCGCCCGCGCGACACGGGCAAGCTGGCCCGCGCGCTCCGCGCCGACCTCGCCCGGATGGAAGCGGACGAGTTCGTCGAGCACTGGCGCCGCTACGAGCTCAGCTAGCGACCCGGGCCAGGTTGTTCAGCATGACCTGGATCACCGGACCGTAGGTGGCCGCCAGCGCCGGTTCGAGCGGGCCGGGGGCGCTGAGGTCGATCGCCACGACGCAGCCGGTCCCGCGCGGCTCGACGCGGTGGACCATCTCCGCCGGGCCGACGCGCCACGTCCAGGAGCGCTCGGACTTGGCCGTGATCTTCGCCGGCACCGGGATCACGCCCAGCAGGCGGGCCGCGCCGCGCGAGCCCGCCCGCACCTCCGGCGCCCCGAGCCCCCAGGCGCCGCGGACGTGCGGCGCCCAGCTCGACCAGGCGCCGGGCCGCGCCATCAGGGCCCAGGCGATCGCCGCCGGCGCGTCGGAGTCCGCGGTCCAGGTGCGCATCGCCGGGAGCTACCCGTGCAGCACCACCTTCAGCGCGTCATGTTCGCCCGCCGCGGCGAACACGTCGTAGGCCTGCTCGATCTCGCCGAGCGCGAAGTGGTGGGTGCCGAGCTTCTCGGCCTCCATCTTCCCGTCGCGGGCGAGCTTGAGCAGCGTGGGGATGGTCGAGCCGCTCACGAGGCCGGTGGTGATCGTGATGTTCTTGATCCACAGGTCCTCGAGGTGCAGCGTCGTCGGCGCGCCGTGCACGCCGATGTTCGCCACCGTGCCGCCCGCGCGCACGATCCGCGTGCACAGGTCGAACGTCCCCGGGATGCCGACCGCCTCCATCGCCACGTCGACGCCCGCGCCGCCGGTGATCTCGAGGATCTGGCGCTCGGCGTCGTCGCCACCCACCACGGTGTGCGTGGCCCCGAAGTTCCTGGCGTGCTTGAGCCGCGACTCCGCCATGTCGACCGCGATGATCCGCCCCGCGCCGGCGATCGCGCCCGTCATCATCGCCGCCAGGCCGACCGGCCCGGCACCGACCACCGCGATCGTGTCGCCCGGCTGCACGCGCCCGTTCTGGACGCCGATCTCGTAGCCCGTCGGCAGGATGTCGGCGAGGAACAGCACCTGCTCGTCTGAGACACCCTCCGGCACGTGGTGCACGGACGTCTCGGCGTACGGCACGCGCGCGAACTCCGCCTGCACGCCGTCGATCAGGTGGCCGAAGATCCAGCCGATCCCGCCCACGGCCTCGCAGTGCGCCGCCATCCCCGCCTTGCACGGTGCGCAGCGCCCGCAGGAGGTGATCGCGGGCACGAGCACCCGGTCGCCCTCCTTCAACGACGACACGGCCGCGCCGGTCTCCACGACGGTCCCGACCGCCTCGTGGCCGAGGATCCGGCCCTCCGTCACCGCGGGCACGTCGCCCTTGAGGATGTGCAGGTCGGTGCCGCAGATCGTCGTCGTGTCGACCTTGACGATCACGTCCGTCGGGTCCTGGATGCCCGGATCGTCGGCGGTGTCCCACGAGCGTTGCCCCGGGCCGCCGAATACCAGCGCCTTCATCGTCTCCCCCTTCAGTGGACGTCCGGCATGTCAACACCGCCGCGTTACCGCGCCGCTGCACGGGTAGGGGACCCGCATGGCGGAAGGGCTCGACGAAGCACGCGAATGGCTGAAGACGATGGTGTTGATCCGGCGCTTCGAGGAACGCGCGGGCCAGATGTACGCGAAGAACAAGGTCGGCGGCTTCCTGCACCTGGCGATCGGTGAGGAGGCGACGATCGTCGGCGCCGTGCGGGCGATGCGCGACGAGGACTACCTGATCAGCACGTACCGCTCGCACGGGCACGCGCTCGCCCGCGGGACCGATCCGAAGCTCGTGATGGCCGAGCTGTTCGGCAAGGCCACCGGTGTGTCCGGGGGCCGGGGCGGTTCCATGCACATGTTCGACGCCGAGAAGCGCTTCATGGGCGGCTACGGGATCGTCGGCGGCAACCTCCCGCTCGCGGCGGGCATCGCGCTCAGCTCCGACTACCGCGAGACCGAAGAGGTCACGGTGTGCGTGTTCGGCGACGGCGCGGCCAACCAGGGCACGTTCGGCGAGACGCTCAACATCGCCGCGCTGTGGAACCTGCCGGTGGTGTTCATGGTCACCAACAACCGGTTCGGCATGGGGACCGCGCTCGAGCGCCACGCCGCGCAGCCCGACCTGCACAAGCGCGGCGAGGGCTACGGCGTGCCCGGGCTGCGCTGCGACGGGATGGACGTCGGCGACACCTACGAGGTCCTGAGCGAGGCGATCGAGAAGGTGCGCGCCGACCGCACGCCGATCCTCGTCGAGGCCATGACCTACCGCTTCGCCGGCCATTCGATGGCCGATCCCGAGGAGTACCGGGAGAAGGACGACGTCAAGGAGTGGCGGGAAAAGCACGACCCGATCGAGACCTTCGCGGCCAAGCTCGACGACGTCGATCTCGAAGCGCTGGACGAGGAAGCCACGCAGACGATCGACGCGGCCGTCGAGTTCGCGGAGGAGTCCGACTTCCCGTCCGCGGAGTCGATCTACGACCACGTGTACGTGACCGGAGACCAGGTCCGTGGCTGAGCTGCGCTACCGCGAGGCGCTCAACCAGGCGCTGCACGAGGAGATGACGCGCGACGAGCGCGTGTTCATCATCGGCGAGGACATCGGCGTCTTCCAGGGCGCGTTCAAGGTCACGCAGGGCCTGCTGGAGGAGTTCGGGGACAAGCGCGTGCGGGACACGCCGATCTCCGAGAACACGATCGTGGGCGTCGGCGTGGGCGCCGCGATGACGGGGCTGCGGCCGGTCGTCGAGCTGATGACGGTCAACTTCAGCCTGCTCGCGATGGACCAGATCGTCAACCACATGGCCGCGATCCCGTACATGTTCAACGGCCAGGTGACGGTGCCGATGGTGGTCCGGATGCCGCAGGGCGCCGGGCACCAGCTCGGGCCGACGCACAGCCACTGCCTCGAGGCCATCTATCTGCACGTGCCGGGCATGCTGCTCGCCGTGCCCTCCACGCCCGCGGACGCCAAGGGCCTGCTGAAGGCGGCGATCCGCGACGACAACCCGGTCGTGTTCATCGAGCACGAGTCGCTCTACGGCGCCAAGGGCGAGGTGCCCGAGGGCGAGGACGAGCTCGTCGAGTTCGGCACGGCCGCGATCCGGCGCGAGGGCACCGACGTGACGATCGTCGGCATCTCGCGGATGGCCATCACGGCGCAGAAGGCGGCGAAGGAGCTCTCGGAGGAGCACGACGTCTCCGCCGAGGTGATCGACCCGCGCACGCTGCGCCCGCTGGACCTGGACACGATCCTGGAGTCGGTCCGCAAGACGAACCGCTGCGTGATCGTGGAGGAGGGCTGGCCGCACGGCGGCGTCGGCGCCAACCTCGCGGCGCTCATCCAGGAGCACGCGTTCGACCATCTGGACGCCCCGATCCTGCGCGTGACGGGCCTGGATCTGCCGATGCCGTACTCCAAGCCGCTCGAGCAGATCGCGTTCCCGCACGAGCCGCAGATCGTCAAGACCGTGCTGTCGCTCTTCTAAGCGCAACCGCGGTGCCGGAAGTCTTATAACCGCGCGGCGGGGGTCCCGCGTAGAGGACGGCGACCCCAACCTCAGGAGTGCCCCACATGAGGACAGCCCTGCTGGGGGCGGCGACCGTCGCCGCCCTCGCGGCCGGCACGCTGGCGACCACCAGCGTGCTCGGCTCCTCGCATCGCGAGGCCCCGCGCATCATGCTCGACCCGAGCGCTGACAACACGGACCTGTACGCCTTCACCGCGCCCGACGCGCCCGGCAAGCTGACCGTGATCTCCAACTGGGTTCCGCTGCAGAACCCGGCGGGCGGGCCGTACTTCGGCAAGCTCGATCCCGAAGCGCACTACTACGTCAAGATCGACAACACGGGCGACGGCGTCGAGGACGTCGCCTACCGCTGGGAGTTCAAGAACGAGTTCCGGATCCCGGGCTCGTTCCTGTACGCGGTCCCGCCGGTCAACAACATCAGCGACAAGAACCTCAACTTCGTCCAGACCTACAGCCTCTACCGCGAGCGGCTGCGCAACGGCAAGGTCGTGGACGAGGACCGGGTCGCGCACAACGTGCCGGTCGCGCCGGACAACGTCGGGCCGAAGACGACGCCCGACTACGCGCGGCTGTCCGGCCAGGCCGTGCGCGGGTTGCCCGGCGGCGGGAAGACGTTCGTCGGCCCGGCCGACGACGCGTTCTTCGTCGACCTCGGCTCGATCTTCGACGGCATCAACATCGACAAGCCGGGCCGCCCCGCGATCGGGCTCGGCAACCAGGGCGGCGGCAACGACGACGTCTCCGGCTTCAACGTCCATTCGTTCGCGCTGCAGATCCCGCAGTCCGAAGTCACGCGCGACCGGCGGATGGTGTCCGGTCCGACCGCCGCCAACGCGGTGGTCGGCATCTGGACGACCACCGAGCGCAAGGCCGTCAAGGTCAAGCGCGGGAAGGCCAAGGAGCACTGGGTGCAGGTCAGCCGCCTCGGCAACCCGCTCATCAACGAGGTCATCGTGCCGATCGGGGCGAAGGATCTCTACAACGCGACGTCGCCCAAGGACGACCTGAAGAACTTCGGCGCGGGCGCGCTCGCTCCGGAGCCGGCGCGGATCCTCAACGCCCTCTTCAACCTGGGCATCAAGGAGACGGGTCGCACGGACATCGTGCAGGCGCTGCTGACCGGCGTGCCCGGCCTCACGCAGATCGCGAAGGACGCGGTCCCGGCCGACACGCTGAAGTTCAACCTCGGCGTGCCGCCGGCCGCCAACCCGAACCGCTTCGGCGTGCTCGCCAATGACATCGCCGGGTTCCCGAACGGCCGCCGGCTGGCCGACGATGTCGTCGACATCGAGTTGCGCGTGATCGCCGGCGCGCTGCTCAAGCCCGAGCAGGGCGGCAAGCAGATCCCGCTCGGTGACGGCGTCGACGTCAACGAGAAGCCGTTCCGCACGACGTTCCCGTACGTCGCGCTGCCCGACAGCGGGTTCGCGGCGAAGTTCGGGCGCATCGAGCCCGCCCACGCCCCCGTCCCGCAGCCGCCGGTCGGCTGATGCGGCGCGCGCTCGTTGTGGTGGCGGCCTTCGCGGTCGCGGTGGCGGTGTTCGCCCGGGGCTCTGATCCGGCGGTGCCGGTCGAGCGGCCCGTGCTCACCGGCACGACCACCGACATCCCCGGACTGCAGCGCGCAGTCCGGGGCGGCCGCAGCGACCTCCGGCCCGCGCTGGCGGAGGCCTACCTGCAACGAGCGCGCGAGACGGCTGACCCGTCGTACTACGCGAAGGCCGAAACGGTTCTCGGCACGCCGAGGACCGAGGAGGCCTTCGCGACGGCGGGGGAGCTCGCGCTCGCCCGCCACGACTTCACGCGCGCCCTGACGTGGGGCGCGCGAGCGGGGACGATCGGCGCGCCGATCCGCGTCGACGCGCTCGTGGAGCTCGGCCGGCTGGATGAGGCCGAGCGCGAGCTGCAGGCGATGATCGACCGCCGCCCGAACCTGGCCGGTTACGCGCGGGTGTCGTACGTGCGTGAGCTGCGCGGGGACCTGCCGGGCGCGGTCGAGGCGATGCGCCTGGCGGTGGCCGCGGGCGGCCCGGCGGCGGAGAACGTCGCCTCCGTGAGCGCGCTGCTCGGCGAGCTGGAGCGGCGCCGTGGCCGGCGCGGGGCGGCGAGACGCGCCTTCGCGCAGGCGCTCGCGCTTGTGCCCGACCACCCCAGTTCAGAGTTGGGACTCGCACGCCTGGATCACGACACGGAACGCTTGGAGCGGCTCGTCGAGCGGCTTCCCCTCCCCGAGTACGTCATCGCCCTCGGCGAGGCCGCAGCTGGCGGCCGGAAAACCGGCGCAACGCACCTTCGCGCTCGTGAGCGCACAGCGTCGGCTGCTCGACGCGGCGGGCGTGGACACGGACGTCGAGCTCGCCGTGTTCGAGGCCGACCACGGCGACCCGGACACGGCGGTCGAGCTGGCCCGCGGCGGCTACGCAAGCCGCCCCGAGCGCACGGGCCGCGGACGCGCTCGGATGGGCGCTGACCCGTGCCGGCAAGCCGAAGGAAGGCCTCCGCTACGCCCGCATCGCCCTCCGTGACGGCGCGGTCGATCCGCTCTGGCTCGCCCATGCCGGACTGGCCGAGGAGGCGGCGGGGAAGGACGGACGTCGGCAACTCGAGCGCGCACTGGAGCACGGCCTCGACGGCTGGCCCTGGCAGGCCCAGCGGGTTCGTCGTGCGCTGCGGTGATCCAAACCGCCTTCAGCGGCGCTATGGGACGGCAACATGACCGCCGCCGCCCTGCTCAACACCGTCCGCGCGCACGGCCTGCGCGTCTCCAGCGCACGCCGCAACGTGCTCGATGCGCTCCTGAACGCGGACCAACCGCTGACCGCCGAGGAGATCGCCGCCGGCGCCGATATCGCCTCGACCTACCGCAACCTCGACGCCCTCGAGACGATCGGGATCGTGCGCCACGTCCATCTCGGCCACGGGCCCGGCCGCTACGCCCTCGCGATGCGCAGCGGCGCGTGGGCGACCTGCGAGACCTGCGGCCGCTCGACGGCCCTCGAACCGGACGCGCTGGGCCGGATCCGAACGGCCGTGAAGGAGGCGTCGGGGTTCGACGCGAGCTTCGGTCACTTCCCGATCGTCGGCCGTTGCCCTGAGTGCATCTAATCTTTGGGGCGCGTTGAGCGGCCCAGGCGATCGCGGACTCCGGGACGCGGCCCGGCACCTTGGTGCCGTCCTGCCGCATGGCGGATCCTTGCCCGAAGCGGAATGGCAGTCCCGCCAGCGGGCGCTGCGCTGGCTGCTGTGGGCGCACGTCGTCGCGATCCCGATCATCACGCTGCTGTTCGACCAGGGTCTCGACCAGGCCGCGCTGGACCTGTTCACGCCGACCTTCTTCGCGATCATCGCGCAGCTCCGGCGCGGCAGCCGGCGTGTGCAATCGCTGGTCGTGACGGTGGGCCTGCTCTCGTGCAGCGCCCTGATCGTCCACATCACGGGCGGGCTGACGCAGGCGTACTTCCACTTCTTCGTGATGGTCGCGGCGCTGTCGCTGTACGAGGACTGGCTGCCGTTCGCGACCGCCGTGGTGTACGTGCTGATCCAGCAGGCCGTGACCGCCGAGGTCGTCGACTACGACGAGGCGAACTCGCCCTGGCGCTGGGGGCTCGTGCACGCCGCGTTCATCGGCGCGCTGTCGCTGGTGTGCCTGGCGACCTGGCGCGCTTCGGCGCGTGACCGCGAGGCGTTCCGGTCACTCGTCCAGTCGCTGGAGGAGGGCGTGGTGATGATCGACCGCAACGGGCAGATGATCACCGCGAACCCCAGCGCGACACGGATCCTCGGCATGGACCCCGGGGAGGTGCTCGCCGGGTACGGCCACGCCGAGTGGTCGTTCATCGACGCCGAAGGCCAGCCGCTGCCGACGCGCGAGACGCCCGCTGTTCATCACCGCGACGACCGGCGCACCGCAGGTGTCCGTCGTGGCCGGGCTGCGGCGGCGACGCGGAGAGACGCGCTGGCTCGCGGTCTCCACGCACGCCGTGGAGACCGACCGCGACCCGCCGTACACGATCGTCGTCTCGTTCACGGACGTGACGGAGGAGCGTGAGGCCGCCGAGGCGCTCGAGCGCTCCAACACCGAGCTCTCCCAGTTCGCCTACATCGCCTCGCACGACCTGTCCGAGCCGCTGCGGATGGTGTCGAGCTACCTCGGGCTGCTGCGCCGCCGCTACCGCGGCCGGCTGGACCGGGACGCGGACGAGTTCATCGAGTACGCCGTCGACGGCGCCGCACGCATGCGAACGCTGATCGAGGGCCTGCTCGAGTACTCGCGGGCGGGCAGCGGGGAGGAGCCGGCCGAGCCGGTGGAGCTCGCGGGCGTCACCGCCGACGTCCTGCGCTCGCTCGCCGCCGCGATGGTCGAGGCGGGGGCGGAGATCGAGATCAGCGACCTGCCGGTGGTGATGGGCAACCGCGCGCAGCTCGAGCGGCTGCTGCAGAACCTCGTCGCGAACGCGCTCAAGTTCCACGGCAACGGTCGCGCCCAGGTGTGGGTGCGGGCCGAGGGCGAGGCACTCGGCATGGCGCAGATCGCGGTCGCCGACAGCGGCATCGGCATCGCCCCCGAGGACCGTGAGAACGTGTTCGAGATGTTCCAGCGCCTGCACGAGCGCGAGGCGTACGAGGGCACGGGCATCGGCCTCGCCGTCTGCCGCAAGATCGTCGAGCGCCACGGCGGGCGGATCTGGGTCGACGGGCGCGAGGGCGGCGGCAGCGTGTTTCGGTTCACCCTCCCGTCCGGGTAATACTGCTGCGCATGTCAGACGTCGCCATGCCCCGCCTGTCGGACTCGATGGAAGAGGGCACGATCCTCAAGTGGCTCAAGTCCGACGGAGACGAGGTCTCCAAGGGCGAAGAGCTGGTCGAGATCGAGACGGACAAGGCCAACATGACCTACGAGGCCGACGAGTCCGGCACGCTGGAGATCGTCGCTCAAGAGGGCGACACGCTGCCCGTGGGCGAGACGATCTGCAAGATCGGCGAGGGCGGCGGCGGGTCCTCGGACGACGACGAAGACGAGGACGAAGAAGAAGCGCCCGAGGCCGACGAGGAAGAAGAGGCCGAGGACCAGGGCGACGAGGGCGCGGCGGACGAGGCCGCCGACGAAGCGGACGAGCCCGAGCGACGAGGACGAAGCGGACGACGACGAGCGGACGACGACGAGCCGACGAAGACGACGAGGAGCCGAGCGACGAAGAGGACGAGGAGCCTGAATCCGGCGAGGACCGGAGGACGAGCCCGAGCCCGAACCGGAGCCCGGAGCGAGGACGAAGGCGAGCGCGTCAAGGCCTCCCCGATCGCGCGCCGGATCGCCGAGGAGAAGGGCGTCGACCTCTCCACCATCGAGGGCAGCGGCCCCGGCGGGCGGATCGTCAAGGCCGACCTCGAGGACAAGCAGGAAGAAGCGCCGAAGAAGCAGCGCTCAGCCGACCAGGGCCGCGGCGAGATCGAGGAAGTCGAGCTCTCCCGCCTGCAGCGCACGGTCGCGCGGCGGATGGCGGAGTCCAAGGCCACCGCGCCGGACTTCGTGATGACGCTCGAGGTCGACATGGACGAGGCCGTGAGCCTCCGCCAGCAGCTCAAGGCCGTGGCCGGCGACGCGCCGGCGCCGTCCTTCAACGACTTCGTGATCAAGGCCTCGGCGCTCGCGCTCAAGGACTTCCCGCGCGCGAACGGCGCCTACCGCGACGGGCAGTTCGAGCTCTACTCGCGCGTGAACGTCGGCGTCGCGGTGGCCGGGCAGGACGCGCTCGTCGTGCCGACCGTGTTCGACGCCGACAAGAAGAGCCTCGGCCAGATCGCCGAAGAGGCGCGCCGGGTCGCCGAGCGCGTGCGCGAAGGCAAGATCACGCCGCCCGAGCTCTCCGCCGGCACGTTCACGATCTCGAACCTCGGGATGTACGGCATCAAGCGCTTCGTGGCCGTGATCAACCCGCCGCAGGCCGCGATCCTGGCCGTCGGCGAGCTCACGCCGCGGCCCGTGGTGCGCGACGGCGAGGTCGTCGTCCGCAACATCATGGAGCTCACGCTCACCTGCGACCACCGGATCCTCTACGGCGCGGAGGCCGCGGAGTTCCTCGGCCGCATCCGCGAGTACCTCGAGCAGCCGCTCAAGCTCGTCCTCTGAAGCTAAAGGTGCCAGGCACCTTTAACTTCGGTTCGGCAGGCGTTCGGTGTCCCGGATCAGTCCCGGCGGGGACTGGTCCGTGTTGACGAACAGGCAGATCGGGAGCCGCTCGGCGGCGATGTAGGCGCAGGCGCGGTAGCGGTCGGGCTCGAGCTCGCGCGTGTCCACGACGGTGATGGGCGCGAACGCGGGCTCTTCGCGGGCCAGCCAGTCGCGCACGGCGGCCTCTCCCGCCGCGCGGGCGTGCTGCTGGTCCACGCGCGGGCCGCGGTGCAGCAACCCGCCCGCGAGGAGCGCCAGGAAGATCGTCACGAGCAGCGCGGTGCCCGCGTAGTCGCGGGCGATCAGGAACGGGAGGTCCGGGCGGCGGCGACGCAGCGCCATCCCGAGAAACGGCGCCACGACGGCCACGGCGAGCAGGTTGAAGAAGCCGACGATCAGCACCGCGCCGACCGCGTCGCCGCCTTCACCCTGGAACGGGAGCCACGCCACGAGCAGCGCGTCGAGCACCGTCAGCAGGGCGAAGGTCGGCCACTGCCAGGCCCCGCGCAACCGCCATCGCAGGCGTCGCCACCGTACGGACTCGACCATCGTCGTCGTCAACGATAACCCGCCATGCCGTACGCTCAACGGTGACCGGACAGCGGCGGAGATCCCGTCCGTCCGGACCGGCGCAGGCCCCGGCGATCCTGGGGAGGGCGCATAGAACCCGCGAAGGAGAGACACGCCACATGGCGACCGAAACCGCCCGAACCGAAATACCTCCGGACGTTTCCGAGCACCTGACGACGGAAGACCGCACCGGTCTCCTGCGCGCGATGCTCATGATGCGGGGGATCGAAGAACGAGCGATGACGCTCTACCGGCAGGGCAAGGTGCCGGGGAGCTTCTACGACGGCTTCGGCCAGGAGGCCGTGTCCGCCGGCGCGACCTGGGCGATGGCCGCCGAGGACCGCCTGTGCATCCTGCACCGCGACCTCGCGGCGCACATCATCCGCGGCGTCGAGCCGTGGCGCATCTTCGCCCAGTACATGGGCCGCGCCGACGGCATCACCCGCGGCCGCGACGGCAACGTGCACTTCGGCGACCGCACGAAGGGCTGCGTCGGCATGGTCTCGATGCTCCCGGACATGATGCTGATCGCCACCGGCATGGCCATGGCCTTCAAGTTGCGCGGTGAAGCGCGCTGCGCGATCACCTGGTTCGGTGACGGGTCCACCTCCCGCGGCGACTTCCACGAGGCCATGAACTGGGCCGGCGTGCAGAAGCTCCCGGTGATCTTCATCCTCGAGAACAACCAGTACGCGTACTCCACGCCGCTGGACCAGCAGTTCGCGGTCAACCCGGTCGAGCGCGCCGCCGCGTACGGGTTCCCGGGCGTGAGCGCCGACGGCAACGACCCCGAGGCGATGTTCGAGACCGTCCGCCAGGCCCGCGAGCGCGCGCTCGCCGGCGAGGGCCCGACGCTCGTGGAGGCCGTGACCATGCGCATGCACGGCCACGCCGCGCACGACGACATGAAGTACGTCCCGACCGAGAAGGTCGAGGAGTGGCGCGCGAAGGACCCGATCGACCGGCAGGTCCGCCGCCTGGAGGCGCTCGGCGTCGACACGCAGGCCGTCCGCGAGAGCGTCAAGGCCGAGATCGACGCCGCCGTCGAGCGCGGGCTGCAGTCCCCGCAGCCCGACCCGAACACCGTCCTGGACGGGCTGTTCGCGGATGAGCCGTCCTTGCTCGAGGACGGCAACGCCCCCTGGTCCGGCTTCCGGAGCTAGTCCCATGGCGACCATGACCTATCTGCAGGCCATCTCCGACGCCATGCGCGAGGAGATGCGCTCCGACGAGCGCGTCTTCCTCATGGGCGAGGACATCGGGACCTTCGGCGGCGCCTTCAAGGTGACCGACGGCTTCATCGACGAGTTCGGCCCCAAGCGCGTGATGGACACGCCGCTGGCCGAGTCGGCCATCGTCGGCTGCGCGATCGGCGCCGCCGTCGAAGGCCTCCGGCCGATCGCCGAGATGCAGTTCTCCGACTTCGTCAGCTGCGGCTTCGACCAGCTGGTGAACGTCGCCGGCAAGACGTACTACCGGATGGGCCTGTCGGTGAACATCACCGTCCGGCTCCCGAGTGGCGGCGGCTTCTCCGGCGGCCCGTACCACTCGCAGAACCCCGAGGCGTGGTTCATGCACGCGCCGGGCCTGAAGATCGTCGCGCCGAGCACCGCCGAGGACGCGAAGGGCCTGCTCATCAGCGCCGTGCGCGACCCCAACCCGGTGCTGTTCATGGAGCACAAGCACCTGTACCGGCGCGTGAAGGGCGACGTGCCCACCGGCACGTACGAGACGCCGTTCACCGCCCGGATCGCGCGCGAGGGCACCGACCTCACGGTCATCGCCTACGGCGCGATGGTCCACACGGCGCTGGAGGCGACGGCGGACCTGGACGGCTCGATCGAGGTGCTGGACCTGCGCTCGCTGGTCCCGCTCGACGAGGAGGCGATCCTCAAGAGCGTCCGCAAGACGAGCAAGGTCGTGATCATCGACGAGGCCAACCAGATGTGCGCCGCCGGCGCGCAGGTGTCGGCGATGCTCGCCGAGCGCGCGTTCGAGGACCTCGACGGCCCGATCATCCGCGTGGCGACGCCGGACGTGCCGATCCCGTTCTCCCCCACCCTCGAGCAGGCCGTCCTGCCGCAGGTCGACGACGTCCGGGAGGCGTGCCGTGAGCTCCTCGAGTACTGAGACGACGTACGATGGACGTCTCGATGCCCCAGATGGGCGTGTCGGTGGCCGAGGGCACGGTCGTCGAGTGGAAGAAGCAGGTCGGCGACTGGGTCGAGGCCGACGAGATCATCTGCTCGATCTCGACCGACAAGATCGACACCGACGTGGAGTCCCCGGCGACGGGCCGCGTGGCGGAGATCATCGTCAACGTGGGTGACACCGTGGACGTCGGCGTCGTGATGGCGAAGATCGCCACGGACGCGCGGCCGGGTGAGGCGCACGCGTCCGAGAACGACGATCTCGGCACGGGCGAGGCCGCCGCGGCGGTCGAGGCGCCCGGCGAGGCCGGCGAGCTGATCGGCGACGACACCGACCAGTCCCAGGCCAAGCGCTACTCGCCGGTCGTGATGCGCATGGCGGCCGAGCACAACCTGGACCTGTCGCAGATCGCGGGCACCGGCCGTGGCGGCCGGATCTCCAAGAAGGACGTGCTGGCGTTCATGGAGGGCGGCGCGGAAGAGCCGCCGATGCACATCGAGTCGCCCTACCGGCCCGACGAGCCCGCGCTCAAGCGCAAGCCCAAGCCGCGCCTGCAGCGGATGGACGAGGTGCCGCGCGAGGCGGCCACCCCGCCCGCGGCTCCGGCCTCGGCCGCCGCTCCGGTCGCCGGCGCTCAGCCGCTGTCGCGCATGCGCCAGGCCATCGGCTCGCGCATGGTGCAGTCGCTGCAGACCGCGGCGACCTGCACGACCATCGCCGAGGCGGACATGAGCCGCATCGAGGCCGCCCGCAAGGCCGCGAAGCTCAGCTACCTGCCGTTCCAGGCGCGAGCGACGATCGAGACCCTGCTCGAGTTCCCGCTGCTCAACGCCACGCTCGAAGGCGACCAGCACACGGTCTACAGCGACGCCGTCCACCTCGGCATCGCGGTGTCGCTCGGCTCGGGTGGCCTGATCGTCCCGATCATCCGCGACGCGCAGGACCTGAGCGTCGAGGGCCTGGCCAAGCGCATCAAGGACATCGCGGTCCGCGCACGGGCGAACCAGCTCACGCCGGACGAGGTCAGCGGCGGCACGTTCACGATCACCAACCCCGGCGGCTACGGCTCGATCATGGCCACGCCCGGTGATCAACCTGCCGCAGGTCGGCATCCTCGACACCGAGGCCGTCGTCAAGCGCCCGGTCGTGATCACGGACGAGCTCGGCAACGACTCGATCGCCATCCGCAGCATGACCTACCTGTGCATGTCCTGGGACCACCGCGCCCTCGACGGCGCCTACGCCGCGCAGTTCCTCAACGCGCTGCGAAAGAAGTTGGAGTCCTGGCCGATTAGCTAGGCCAGAGAGACGGAAACGAAGATCTGACGGACACCCGCCCCGGGGAGACCCGGGGCGGGACAGATCTCCTCGATATCGTGGAGCCGATGGAGCTCCTCGTCTGTCATCTCGGCCGGGTCGAGTACCGCGAGGCGACGGCGCTGCAGGAGCGTCTGCGCCAGCAGGTGATCGCGGGTGAGCTGCCCGAGCTGATGCTGCTGCTCGAGCACCCGCCGGTCTACACCGTCACGCGCCGGACCGAATCGTCCGACCTGCCGTTCCCCGAGCGCTTCTACAAGGAGCGCGGGATCGACGTCGTGCGCACGCCGCGTGGCGGCCAGCTCACCTACCACGGGCCGGGCCAGCTCGTCGGCTACCCGATCATGCGGGTCACCAGCGTGCCGGAGTACATCCTCACGATGGAGCAGGCGCTCGTGAACGCGTTGGCCGACGCCGGCGTCGAGGCGCACACCAAGCTCGGCCACAAGCACGTGGGCGTGTGGGTGGGCGACAAGAAGATCGCGTCCGTCGGCGTGCACATCTCGCACGGGGTGTCGTCGCACGGCTTCGCGGTCAACGTCGACAACGACCTGGACCCGTTCAGCTGGGTCGTGGCCTGCGGGCTGCCCGAGGTGACGATGACGTCGGTGGCCGCCGAGGGCGTGAGCGAGTCGGTGGCGTGCTTCCGCAAGCGCGCGGCGTGGCGCTTCGCCGAGGCGTTCGAGCGCCGGCAGCGGATCATCAGCCCGGCACGGCTCGGCATCGAGCCGCTGGTGACGGCCTAGATGGACGTCGGCGCCGCGATCTTCCTCTCCGACGAGGTCCAGCACGCCGGGACGCTCGCCCAGCGCCTGGAGGCGGCGGGCTACGAGTCGCTGATGCTCACCGAGCACACGCACATCCCGGTCTCGGCCGGGATGGTGGACCGCACGGCGGGCCGCTCGCCGAGTACTACCGGCGCACGCACGACCCGTTCGTGGCGCTGGCGTTCGCGGCCGCCGCGACCGAGAAGCTCGTGATCGGGACGTCCGTGTGCCTGGTCACCGAGCACGACCCGATCGTGCTGGCCAAGGTCATCACGCTCGCTGCAGAACCTGTCCGGCGGGCGCTTCGTGTTCGGCATCGGCGCGGGCTGGAACAAGCCCGAGCTGCTCAACCACGGCACCGACCCGGCCACGCGGCACGGGCTGATGCGCGAGCGCGTGGAGGCCATGAAGGCCATCTGGACGCAGGACGAGGCCGACTACCACGGCAAGCACGTGGACTTCGACCCGATCTGGCAGTGGCCGAAGCCCTCGCCGGTTCCGCCCGTCTACGTCGGCGGCAACGGCCCGCGCGTCGAGGACCGCGTCCTGCGCTACGGCGACGGCTGGATGCCGAACATGAAGGACCTCGGCGAGCTGCGCGAGCGCGTCGCGGCCCTGCGCGAACGCGCCGGGTCCCACGTCCCCGTGACCTTCTACGGCGCGAAGCCCGAAACCCTGGAAGAGCTGTCGCGACGCCGGCGTGGACCGCGCGCTGATCGTCCTCGAGACCGTCCCAGAGCCCCCGATACCATCGATTCAGTGAGCGAAGAGACCCCGTCCTGCGCATCCACCAGACCCGCTCGCGGGCGAACCCGGGCGGCATGGACGTCACGAAGATCATCGGCGAGGACGTCCTGCCCTTCCGCTCGCGCAAGCCCGCCTGGTTCAAGGTCCCGCGCCCCGGCAGCCCGAAGTACCGCGAGCTCTCGAAGACGATCGCCGACGAGGGTCTGCACACCGTCTGCAAGGAAGCGGCCTGCCCGAACATCGGCGACTGCTGGGACCGCGGCACGGCCACGTTCATGATCCTCGGCGACACCTGCACGCGCCGCTGCGGGTTCTGCAACGTCAAGACCGGCAAGCCGACCTGGAACGACCCGCTGGAGCCGCTGCGCGTCGCGCGCTCCGTCGCCCGGATGGGCCTGCGCCACGCCGTGATCACGTCCGTGGACCGCGACGACCTGCCCGACTACGGCGCGTCCGTCTGGTGCGGCGTCATCCGCTCCGTGCGCATGCAGGCGCCGATGACCAAGATCGAGTGCCTCACGCCCGACTTCCGCGGCGAGGAGATGCCGCTCGCGCGCGTCATCGCCGAGCGCCCCGACGTCTTCAACCACAACCTCGAGGTCGCGCCGCGCCTGTACCCGGTCGCGCGCCGCGGCTCCACGTGGAAGCGCTCGCTGCGCGTGCTCGCCAACGCCCAGGAGATGGGCGAGGGCGAGGTCGCGACCAAGTCCGGCCTGATGGTCGGCTTCGGCGAGACGCACGAGGAGCTCGTGGACGCGTTCGGCCAGATGCGCGAGGCCGGCGTCCAGATCCTCACCGTCGGCCAGTACCTGCGCCCGACCGAGCGCCACCTGCCGGTCGTCCGCTACTGGGCGCCCGAGGAGTTCAAGGCGCTCGAGGTGGCCGCCTACGACCTCGGCTTCGAGCACGTCGCGGCCGGCCCGCTCGTCCGCTCGAGCTACCACGCGGACGAGCACTTCCCGCAGGACCAGCCGGGCGTCGGCCCGCTGGCCGCAATCAGCGCGTGATCGTCACCTTGTTCAGGCCGCGCGGCGCGTCGGGGTCCAGGCCCTTGCGCAGCGCGAGCTCGAGCGCGAGCTGCTGACCGCGCACGGAGGCGGCGATCGGGGCGAGGGCCTCCGGCAGGCCCCCGACCCGCGGCATGAGCTGCACGTCGGCGCCGCGCTCCTGCAGCGCCGCGACCGCCTCGTCCACGTCCGCGGCCGCCGGCCCCTCGGCGCGCAGCGCGAGCACCGGCGCACCCGGGTCCACGGCCGCGATCGGACCGTGCAGGAAATCGGCGACGGAGAAGCCCTGGGCGGAGACGAGCGCGGTCTCACGCACCTTCAGCGCGGTCTCCAGCGCGGCGGAGAACATCCACCCGCGCGCGGTGACCACGAGCTGGTCGATCGCGGCCCAGCGGTCGGCGAGGTCCGCCATCCCCGCCGGGTCGGCGAGCACGCCCGCCACGGCGTCGGGCACCGCGCCGAGCTCCTCCTCCGCCCACGGCACGTCGCCGAGCGCGTCCGCGAGCACGGCGAACGCCGCCATCTGGGCGGTGAACGTCTTGGTCGCGGGCACGGCGTTCTCCGCCCCGGCGCCGAGCTCGATCACGGTCTCCGACGCCTCCGCGAGCGGTGAGTCGCCGTCGTTGGTGATGGCGATCGCGTGGCCGCCGGTCGCCCGCAGGCGCTCCACGACGTCGACGATCTCCGGCGTCTTGCCCGACTGGGAGACGCCGACCACGAGCCAGCCGCTCGCGTCGGTCTGGGCCCCGTAGCGCGTGAACAGGCTGGGGGCCGCGAGCGCCACCGGCCGGCGCGTCGCGAGCTCGAGCAGGTAGCGGCCGTAGACGGCCGCGTGGTCCGAGGAACCGCGGGCGACGATGATCACGCCCGCGGGCGCCTGGAGGCCCACTTCGATCCGGCGAGACAGCAGCCGAGCGAGCACTTCCGGCTGCTCTGCCATCTCCCGGAGCATGTCTGATCCTGGCATCGTCGTCGACCCTAGCGGCTACCGTTTCACGGCCGGATGCTCCCGCTGCGCGACAACATCCCGACCAGCCGGACGCCGTACGTCACGTACGTCTTCATCGCGGCGAACATCCTCGTCTACTTCTTCTGGCAGAAGGGCGGGTTCTCGCTCAACGGGCCGGACTCGCTCCACTACCAGTGCCAGCTGCTCGAATGGGCGGCGACCCCGGACGAGTTCACGGGGACCAAGCAGCCGCTGCCCACGGAGTGCGGCCCGGACAACGCGCCGACGCTGCTCACGCCGTTCAGCTCGATGTTCATGCACGGCGGCCTGCTCCACCTCGGCGGCAACATGCTGTTCCTGTGGATCTTCGGCAACAACGTCGAGGACGCCACGGGCCACGTGAAGTTCGCGCTCTTCTATCTGCTCGGCGGCCTCGTGGCGCTGGCGCTGCACGTGATGACGGACTTCAACTCCACGACACCGACCCTCGGCGCCTCGGGCGCGATCGCCGCGGTCCTCGGCGCCTACGCGGTGTTGTTCCCGCGCGCTCGCGTGGTGACCGTGATCTTCATCGTGTTCTTCTTCACGATCCTGGAGCTGCCGGCGCTGCTCGTGCTCGGCGGCTGGTTCCTCCTGCAGGCGCTGTCGGCCTCGATGGACGCGACGGGCGGCGTGGCCTACTTCGCCCACATCGGCGGCTTCCTGTTCGGGGTACTGGCCATTCGTCTATTCGCGAGTAAACAGCGCACCAAAGCCCGCAACGATCGTTTGTATACACGGTGATGCGAAGGGCATTCATGACGCTGCTCGCGTTGGCGCTGTTCGCCACCGCGGGCTACGTGTTCCTGTTCCGTGACGGCGGGGAGGCGCCGCAGGCCCGTTCTCCCGCCGCCCGCGGCGCGCTCGAGGACTCCTCGGCCGCGCCGATCGTCAGCGGCGGCACCGCGCCGTCCCCGCTCGCCGTGCGCCTGGACAGTGCCGTCGACCCGATCCAGGTCGACTTCAAGAAGCCGCCCAAGTCGGCGGTCGTGTTCGACCTGGACACCGGGAAGGTGCTCTGGCGGCGCAACCCGGCCAAGGTCCTGCCGATCGCCTCGCTGACGAAGATGATGACCGCGCTGGTCGTCGTCGAGCGCGTGCCCGAGGGCTCGAAGGTCAAGATCACCAACGAGTCGCTCCGCTACACGGGCTCGGGCGTCGGCGTGCTCCCGCGCGGGAAGTGGATCGGCATCAACACGATGCTGTACGGGCTGATGCTGCCCTCCGGCAACGACGCGGCCATCGCGCTCGCCCAGCGCGCCGCGGGCGGGAGCGAGAAGCGCTTCGTGCGCTACATGAACGAGAAGGCCGAGCAGCTCGGCCTCGAGTGCACCCACTTCGCCTCCTCCAGCGGCATCGTGGACAAGGGCAACCACTCGTGCGCGGCCGACCTCGCCGCGATCGCCCGCGCCATCATGCGCGAGCCGCGCCTCACGCGCGTGGTCAAGCGCCGTCAGGCGATCCTGCCGTTCCCGATCAAGGGCGGCCGCTTGTGGCTCTACAACCACAACCCGCTGCTGCGGGCGAACTACCCGGGCACCACGGGTCTGAAGACCGGCTACACGGACGCGGCGGGCCGCTGCCTGGTGGCCACGGCCCGGCGCGGGAACGTCAAGCTCGGTGTCGTCCTGCTCGACTCACCCGACCCCGGCAAACAGGCCATGCAGTTGCTCGACCGAGGCTGGAAGGCCTCAGCTACGGAATAAAGGGGTAAGGATCAACCCAATGGCCTCTCCCGAGGTAGTTCGGCAACGCCGAATCGCAGCGGCGATCGCGCTGGCCGTGGTGGCGGCGCTCGTCGTGTTCCTGGTGACGCAGCTCACCGGCTCCGACGCGGCCGAGCCGCAGCGCACCGCCGAGGGCGCGGAAGCCGAGCAGGGCGAGCCCACGCCGACGCCCGAGCCGCTCGCGGAGCTCCCGCGCGGCGGGCGCACGATCCTCCCGGACTACCGCGTCGTCGCCTACTACGGGGCACCACAGGACGACGAGCTGGGCATCCTCGGGATCGGCAAGCCCGCCACCGCCGTCAAGAAGCTGGAGAAGCAGGCCAAGCCCTATGCCCGTAAGACGCGGCCCGTGATGCCCGCGCTGGAGCTGATCGCGGTGGTCGCGGCCGCCGACGCGGGGGAGGGCGGGCGCTACAACCTGCGCCAGTCCGACGCGGTGATCCGCCGCTACCTGAAGGCCGCGCGCAAGGCCAAGGCGCTGCTCATCCTCGACATCCAGCCCGGCCGCAGCGACTTCTTCACCGAGACCAAGCGGCTGCGCAAGTGGCTCAAGGAGCCGGACGTCTCGCTCGCCCTGGACCCGGAGTGGCGGATGAAGCCCGGCGAAGTGCCCGGACAGGTGATCGGCAGCGTCACCGCGCAGGAGATCAACGTCACCACGGACTGGCTGAACAAGCTGACCAAACGGGAGAAGCTGCCGCAGAAGCTGGTGCTCATCCACCAGTTCACCGACGACATGATCCCGGAGGCCGACCTCAAAGAGCGCAGCGACCTCTCGATCGTGCTCAACGTCGACGGCTTCGGCACGCAGTCGCTGAAGGTCGCCAAGTACAAGGAGTTCACGAAGCAGGCGCACCAGCACCGCCACGGCTTCAAGCTCTTCTACAAGGAGGACACGAACACGATGACGCCGGCGTCGGTGATGCGCCTGCAGCCGAGGCCGGACGTGGTCGTGTATGAGTGATCGCCCAGAGGGCGATCACTTGGGGAGTTCCGCCAGCGCCGCCGCGGGCGCGCTGCGCCTCGGGAACTCCCGTGTCGCTTAGGCTTCGGCGATGGCGCTCGGCCGTCGCGGACGCGAGACGGAACAGCAAGTTCGGGATCTGAAGGCCGAGCTCGGCGGCCTGCGCGAGCGGTCTCCCGGCTCGACGAGGCCGAGGAGCAGGCGCAGATCGCACTCGAGCTCTACGACGGGATCGTGCGCTCCCTGCACGAGATCGCGGTCGACGCGACCAACGCCGAGCAACCTGCGATCCGGCGCACCGCCGACGAGGCGCTGGGCGAGCTCGACCGCCTGCGCGGGATGCTTCGCGCCGCCGACGATGGCGAGACCGAGCGCAGCCTGACGCAGGTCGCCAGCCTCATCGAGCGAGCGCGCGACGGCGGGATGCCCGTGACCCTGCACGTCGAGGGCACGCCGCGCCGGATTCCCCACAGCCTCGACACGGCCGCGTTCCGGATCGTCCAGGAGGCGCTGCGCAACGTGCACCGGCACGCGAACGGCCAGCCGGCCAGCGTGCGCGTGATCTGGCGCGACGACGCGCTCGACGTGCACGTCCGCAACACGGGCGGCCCAGCCGAGGTCGGCGACGATGGGCGGGGAATGACGGTCATCCGCGAGCGCGTGGCGTTTCACGGCGGCGACCTGCGGGCCGGAACCCTCCCGCACGGCGGCTACGAGGTCGCGGCGCGATTGCCCCTCTAGGTCACCGGCCCTTGCGGCGGGCGAGCTTGGAGATCAGACCGCGTCGCGGGACCCCCGCGACGCGGTCGATCGTCTCCCGGAGGGCGTCCAGCGCCCGCTCGGAGTCGGCTTCCAGGTGCCAGACGGCCTCCTCGGCGCCCGGGGCCCAGCGGACGGTCGCGTACTCGTGCGGGCCGTAGAAGCGGTGGATGACCAGCGCTTCGGTCCGCGTGACCGGCCCCCGGCGCAGGGCCAGCCGCGCCAGCGCGGCGTCGTCGAGGACCGGCCCCGTCGCGCTGAGGTGCAGGCCGCGGAGGCGCTGCGCCGCGACGAGGTCGAACGCGAAGTTCGAGAACGAGACGGAGACGAGGCCCTCGTCGTCGTGGTACACGGGTGGATCGTCGCCCTCGTCCACGTAGACGTAGAACTCCGGCGCCACGCGGAGCCGCTGCTCGGTGACTTCGAGCTCCTCCAGCTGGCCGAGCACGAACCACTCGACCACGGCGGCCGGGTAGGTCACCGCGCGCTCGGGGAGCATGCGCTCACGCTCGGGGGCGGCGCCGAGCAGGTCCAGCGCCGCCGAGTGGTACTCAGCCTCCGGCGGCACGCCGTGAGGCCAGCAGCGCCCCGCCGTGGGCGCCACCGAGGTCGCCGAGCTCCGCGAGCATCACCGCGGGCGGGTCGTCGTCCACGAACAGGTGCGGGATCATCGCCTCGCGGATGCGCTCCACCCAGTCCTCGCCGAGCCGGATGCCGAGCCCGCCGCCGATCACGACCGCTTCCGGGTCCAGCAGGTTGACCGCGGAGGCCACGCCGGCGCCGAGCGCCTCGACGGCGTCCTCGAGCAGCTCGAGCGCCATCTGGTCGTCGCGGGCCAGGGCCCGCTCCCAGATGCCGGAGGACAAGCGGTCGCGACCGCGCTCCTCCATGATCTCGAACAGGACCGTCTTCTCCTTCTGCTCCACGCGCCGGCGCGCGCGGGCCTCCATCGCGCCGCGGCCCGCGTAGGCCTCCATGCACCCGCGGCGGCCGCAGCCGCACTTGGCGCCGTTGATCCGCACCACCATGTGGCCGATCTCGCCCGCCGTCTTGCGGCCCACCCATTGGTGGCCGTCGAGGATGAGCCCGCCGCCGACGCCGGTGCCCCAGAACACGCCGAGCAGCGTCTGGTAGTCCTTCGCCGCTCCGATCTGGAACTCCGCGTCCGTCGCCAGGTCCACGTCGTTGCCGAGGCTGACGGGCGCGTTGAGCTCCTTCTCCAGCGCCTTGCGCAGGTTGAAGCTGCCGCTCCACTCGCTCAGGTTCATCGCGCCCGAGACGGTGCCCTTCTTGTCGTCCACGCTGCCCGGCGACCCGACGCCGACGCCCGCGAGATCGGACGTCTTGAGCCCGGCCTCCTCGAGCGACTCGATCAGCACCTCGGCCATCCGCGCGGCGATCGCCTTGGGACCGCCCTTGAGCGGCGTCTGATCGCGCTTGTGGCCGAGGACCGTATTGTCGGCGCCCTCGTCCACGACCGCGGCCTGGATCTTGGTCCCGCCGAGGTCGATCCCTCCGTAGATGGCCATGACCGGCAGCTTAAACACCACCTTCGAGGTGTGGAGCCACGACCGCTTCCGCATCCCCCTGCCCGACGGGCACAAGTTCCCGATCTCCAAGTACCAACTGCTGCGCGAACGCGTGGAGGGACGCGTGACCGTGCGCGAGAGCGACGCCGTGCCGTGGGAGTGGCTCGCCGCCGTCCATGACGCGGACCTTTTAGACCGGATCCGGACTGGTCAGATGTCGACCCGCGAGCAGCGCGGACTGGGGCTGCCGTGGAGCGAAGTGCTGGTGGAGCGCGGCCGGCGGTCGGTCGGTGGCACGCTGGCGGCGGCTCGGCGAGCGCTCTCGCACGGCGTCGGAATGAACCTCGGCGGCGGCACCCATCACGCCGGCCACGACTTCGCCCGCGGCTACTGCCTGTTCAACGACGTCGCGGTGACGCTGGCCCGGTTGCGACTGGAGGGGCTGGCGCAGCGGGCGGTCGTCGTGGACTGCGACGTCCACCAGGGCGACGGCACGGCCCAGATCCTCGGTCCGGATCCCGACGCCTTTACGCTGTCGCTGCACGGCGCGCGCAACTACCCGTTCCAGAAGATCCCGTCCGACCTGGACGTGGACCTGCCGTCGGGGACCGGCGACGACGACTACCTCTTCGAGCTCGACCGTGCCCTGGACGTCGCGTTGGACGGCGACTACGACGTCGCGTTCTACCTCGCGGGCGCCGATCCGTGGGAGGGCGACCGCCTCGGCCGCCTGTCGTTGACCAAGCCCGGCCTGCGCGCCCGGGACGAGCTCGTGTTGCGCCGTCTGCGAGGGATTCCGACCGTCGTCGTACTCGCCGGCGGGTACGCGCCGGACCCGGCGGACACCGTGGACATCAACGCCGCGACCCTGGACTGCGTGCTCGCCCGGACGTCCTAAGCTAAGGGCCTCCCGGGGGCGTAGTGATAACGGGAGCACGTGGCCTTTGCAAGGCTAAGGTAGGGGTTCGATTCCCCTCGCCTCCACCTCGTCCCACCACTTGGGCGACTGAAGTCGTTGCTCACCGTGAAGGGGTGAACAGCGCCCGCACGGGTAGCGAGAGCCCGGGCAGCGCGTCCTCGGCGGCGAGCGTGCGCTCGTCCCGTGGCGGCGACCCGGTCGCGAGCCGCTGATCGGACGCGCGATCGACAAGGTACGCGACCTCGTCGTCGAGGTCCTGTCGCCGCGACGCGCGCAGAGGACCTCGGACCCAAGCGTCGCGCATACCTCGACGGAGGCGTGACCGAGCCGTGGCTCGTGGACCCAGCGGCTCGCACGGTGCTGGTCGTCGAGGCCACGGCGAGCGTCCGCGCCCAGAAAACTCTCGCCGACACGCACGAACACGTCGTTCACTACCGCGGCAAACTCGGCCGCGGAGAGCGCCGGATGGGTGACAGCCGCCACGGCTGAATCGTGGTCGCGTCAGGCCACCCGATGCCACCGTCGCCGAAGGAGCGCGTGAGGCGGGCGGCGCGGACACGAGATGTTCACCCGGTCGGCCCGCGCGCGCGGAAGTCTCCGCCCGCCAAGCAATTTCGAGGTCGGGGGTCGAATGTCGAACGAAGGCTTGTCACGCCGACGGTTTCTGACGGTCGCTTCAGCGGCGACCGGTGCCGTCGTGGTGTCACAACTGCCGTTCGCGAAGGCGCGTACCGCGCCGCCGCGGTTCACGGGTTATCCGTTCACACTGGGCGTAGCGTCCGGTGATCCCACGCCGGACGGCGCGGTGCTCTGGACCCGGCTCGCGCCCGCGCCGCTCGCCGGCAACGGCGGGATGCCGGACCGCGATTACCCGGTCGAGTGGGAAGTGGCCAAGGACGAGGCGTTCACGAACGTCGTCGCGCGCGGCGAGGAGATCGCCACGTACGCCGACGCGCACTCGGTGCACGCCGAGCCGCGCGGGCTGCAGCCCGGCTACGAGTACTTCTACCGCTTCCGCGCCAACGGGGAGATCAGCCCCACGGGCCGCACGAAGACGGCGCCCGCGGGCACGGCCGCGGCGATGGCGTTCGCGTTCGCGTCCTGCCAGCAGTACGAGCACGGCTACTTCACGGCCTACAAGCACATGGCCCAGGACGACCTGGACCTGGTCATCCACCTGGGCGACTACATCTACGAGTACGACTCGAACTCGTACACCGCCACGGGCGGCAACGTGCGGGCGAACTCGAACCACGAGATCGTCAACCTCGCCGACTACCGCGAGCGCCACGCGCAGTACAAGACGGACCCGGACCTGCAGGCCGCGCACGCCGCGTTCCCGTGGCTGGTCACGTTCGACGACCACGAGATCGACAACAACTGGGCCTCGGACACGCCCGAGGAGGGCATGCCGCAGGAGTTCTATTTCCGCCGCCGCAAGGCCGCCTTCCGGGCCTACTGGGAGCACATGCCGCTGCGCAAGGCCCAGAAGCCGAACGCGGACGGCATCCAGATCTACAAGCGCTGCGCGTACGGCAACCTGGCGACGTTCCACGTGATGGACACGCGCCAGTTCCGCTCCGACCAGGCGTGCGGGGACGGCGCGAAGGCGGGCTGCGACGACCGCAGCAACCCGGCGCGCACGCTCACCGGCGCCGCGCAGGAGCAGTGGCTCTACGACGGGCTGCAGGGCTCGCCGGCCAAGTGGCAGATCCTCGCCCAGCAGGTGTTCATGGCCCAGCGCGACTCCGCGGCCGGCGCGGGCGAGACCTTCAGCATGGACGCCTGGGACGGCTACACGGTCTCCCGCGACAAGCTGCTGGACTTCATCGACACCCGCCAGATCGCGAACCCGGTCGTGATCACCGGCGACGTGCACCAGAACTGGGCCAACAACCTGCTGCGCGACTTCCGCAACGCGGACTCGAAGATCCTCGGCTCCGAGTTCGTCGGCACGTCGATCTCCACCACGGGCGACGGCAGCGACGCGCAGAACACGGGCGCGTTCACCGAGAACCCGTGGATCAAGTACAACAGCCAGCGCCGCGGGTACGTGCGCGTGGCGCTCGACCAGCAGCTCTGCCGCACCGACTACCGCACGCTGCAGTACGTCAAGCGCCCCGGCTCGCCGATGACGACGCACAAGTCGTTCGTGGTCGAAGCGGGCAACCCCGGCCTCAAGGACGCGTGAGATGAAGCTCGCCATCCTGGCCAGTGCAGCCGTCATCGCCCTCGTCGTCGCGCTCCAGCCGGCGACCGCGGTCGACGACGCCCCGAACGCCCGCGTCCAGCTGATCGAGGTCGAGCAGCAGACGCCGTACCTGGAGTCCTTCGCCGGCGTCACCGCCGGCACCGCGACGACGTCGATCATCCGCCGCGTCGCCGGCATCACGTTCTCGAGCCAGGCCTACGCCCAGTTCGACAACCACAATTCAGGACGGCAGCCGCGCGACGTTCCCGATCGAGGTCGAGGACGGTGACCTCTACGGCATCTCGGCCGCGTTCGTGAAGGGGCCGAACTTCGGCGTCGTGCAGCTCGCGCTCGACGGGCGCCCGCTCGGCGCGCCGTTCGACGGCTACGCCGCCGCCCTGGGGGTCGAGCCGCCGCGGCCGCTCGGCACCGTCGCGCTCGCCGAGGGCAAGCACATGCTCACGATGACCGTGGTGGGCAAGCACGAGGCGTCCACGGACTGGCTCGGAGGCCTGGACCTGCTCGTCCTGGACTCCACCGCCGCGGCCCAGCCGACGCCGACCGCGGTCGCGACGGCTGACGTGGGCGGCACGGTCCCGCCGACGCTGGCCTTGTCGCTCGGCGGGCCGGTCGCGTTCGAGCCGTTCGTCGCCGGTGTGGCGCGCGAGTACTCGGCCGCGACGACGGCCAATGTCGTGTCAACCGCCGGTGACGCGGCGCTCACGGTCTCCGATCCGGGGCGCTTGACCAACGGCGCGTTCCAGCTGGCCCAGCCGCTGCGGGTGGAGCTCGGCAAGACCACGTGGAGTGCGCCGGTGTCGAACGAGAGCGTGCCGGTCGCGTTCAAGCAGGCGATCGGCGCGAACGAGCCGCTGCGTACGGGCCGTTACTCGAAGACGCTGACCTTCACGTTGAGCACGACGAACCCGTAAAGGTTCCGGCTTCCCGGCCGATTACCGGGGAGCCTCAACCCCCGACTCGAGGCAAGGACGCACTACGTTTCAGCGAAGCGCGGGTCCCGACGACCGCGCTTCGCTGCGTCCTTCTACTTGTCCCAGTCGAAGTCTTTGGGCGGCTTCTGCTCGAACCAGAGACGGTCGTGCTCTGGTGTCTCCTGCAGGAACTCCGGCGTCTCCTCCAGCACGTCCTCCTCGCCGGAGGGCTTGGCCTGGAGCGCCTCGTCGGCCGGGACCTCGTCGCGCTCGTCGGCGAGCCACGGGTCCTCCTCGTAGCCCGGCTCAGGCTGCGCGGGTGCGGGCGGCGGCTCCTGGTTCAGCGGCGGCTCCGGGTCCTCAGCGGGCGGCGCGGCGTACGCGGCGACCTCGGACTCGGGCTCCGGGACCGGCGCCTCAGCGGCCGGCTCTTCGCCCTCAGGCTGCGCGAACTCGTTGCGCATGCCAGGGCCCAGCGCCTCGCGCTCTTGGCGTGCGAGGTCGTCCGGATCAGCTCCGTGCTTACGCTTGAGCTCGAGATGCTCGCGGATGGCGTCGTCGAGAAGTCCCATAAGGCGCCGCTCCCTTCACAGCCTACTCGGCCTTGACCGTCCGATTCTTCCCCGAACGTTTCGCCCGGTAAAGCGCGGCATCGGCCGCGGCGACCAGGCCCTCCTTGTCAGATTGTGGCGAGGATACGAGGGAAGCGGCCCCGAAGGAGGCGGTGACCTTCAGGACGCCGTCGCCGTCGAGCAGCGGGAGCTCGAGCGCCTCGATCCGCTTGCGGACGCGCTCGGCGAAGTTGTAGGCGCCGTCCAGGTCGGTCTGCGGCAGCGCCACCGCCATCTCCTCGCCGCCGTAGCGCGCGGGCTCGTCGATCTCGCGCGCCGACTGGCGCAGGACCCGCGCCACGGCGCGCAATACCTCGTCGCCCTGCATGTGCCCGTAGGTGTCGTTGACGCGCTTGAAGTTGTCGATGTCGAGCATGATCAGGCCCATCTCGGCGTCGTAGCGGCGGGCGCGTTCGACCTCGGCGTCCATGACCTCCTGGAAGCGCCGGTGGTTGAAGAGCCCGGTGAGCTCGTCGGTGACCGCCTGGCGCTGCACGGTTTCGTGCAGGTCGACGTTCTCCACCGACACTGCCGCCTGGCTCGTGAGGTAGTAGAACAGCTCGCGCTCCTGCGCGCTGAAGGCGCGGTCGCCGCGGGCGACGGACACGATCGCGAGCACGCGGTCGCCGCCTTCTGTGGCGCTCAGGGGCGCCGCGAGCGCGGACGAGCCACCGAGGCTGATCTCCGCGGCCTGGCCGGCGTCCATCACGGCCGCCTCCGCGGCGTGCAGGACGCGGTAGTAGAGGCCGGGATCACCGGTCGTGGCGACCTCCTCCATCGGCGCCTCGGCGCGCCGGCGCATCGTGGCGCGCCCGCAGTCGCCGCCGACGCCGTCGACCGCGGTCTGCACGACGATCTCCAGCACGCCGACGCGGTCCAGGCCGCGCGCGAACGACTCGCCCACGCGGCGGATGGCGTCCTGCAGGCGGCTGCGCTCCTTCCGGAGCTCCTCCAGCCGGCCCTCGAGCTCCGACGCCATCTTGTTGAACTCCTTGCCGAGGGCGGCGAACTCGTCGTTGCCCTCGGCCGGGACCTGGACCGTGAAGTCGCCGCGACCGAGGCGCTGGGCGGCGAACAGGAGCCGCTGGATCTCCGAGGACAGCGTCCGGCTGACGATCACGGCGAACACGAACGCGAGCGCGAGGAACGCGATGACCAGCCCGATCAGCAGGCAGCTGCGTGTTCCGGCTCGGGTCTTCGAGGCGGGCGTCAGCAGCCGCACGGTGACCGTCGAGCGGTCCGGCTCCTCGGCCGTGAAGAACGTCGTGCGGTACACGTCCGCGCCCAGCGTCGACCTCGGCGCCGCGCTCGTTCGGGATCGACGCACGCGCTCGCGCGCGGCAGCGTCGAAGCCAGCACCGTGCTCGTCGCGGTCCACCCGCACGTCGAGGTCGAGGGTCCGCGCGACTTCGCCCGCGTACCGGTCCGCGGCGATCATCGAGACCGATGAGCCGGGAGGTCTGGCTGCCGTCGGCGCTGATCAGGTCCTGCACCGCGGCGGCGATGCCCGTCGTCCGTCCCGGCCTCGAACGTCCCGACGTCCTGGACGGTGAGCACGATCCGCTGCGCGCCCGTGTCCACGCAGGAGCGCGTCGAGCCGCCGCTCGACGTCATCGGCTGGTCGCGCTCGAGCGCCGTCGCGAGGGCGACGTCCTTCTGGATCGGCGTCGATCGCCGGCGCCGCCGCGCGGCGGTGGTCGACGTACAGGTTCTGCGCCACGCGCTGCGCCGTGTTCAGACTCGAATCCGCCCGGGAGTCGTCCGCCGTGTCGATCAGCCGGAACAGCACGAAGCCCACCGCGATGATCGGGACGATCACGATGACCGCGAAAAAGAGCCGGAGTCGGCCGCGGAACGAGGGTTGGAGGAGGGGCATGTCGGGGGCGCCGCTGGCCTTGGCCACACTAGCCGGGACGGCTATAATGCGTCTTTGCACGGCAGGGTCCCGCTTCCTGCCGCTGCACACATTGGGGCTATAGCTCAGTTGGGAGAGTGCCTGGATCGCACCCAGGAGGTCGCCGGTTCGAGCCCGGCTAGCTCCATCGCCCGAGTTCCCTCGCCTCTAGAGGGAGTTCGGGCGTTTCTCGTTCTGGAGGACTCCGTCAGCGGCGACGCTTGGATTTCGTGCGGGCGGGCGGTGGCGCCGCCGCGTCCCGCAGCACCTCGGCCACCGCCTGTTGCTCGCGCGGCGGCCCGGAGTACGGGGCCAGCTCGGCGTCGGGCGCCATGCGGTCGGTGAACAGCACGCCGTCCAGGTGGTCCATCTCGTGCTGGACGACGCGCGCCTGGTAGCCCTCGAACTCCAGCTCGACCGGTTCGCCGGCGATGCTGTGGTTGCGCACCTTGATGGCCACGTGCCGCTCCACCGGGCCGCGCCAGCCCGGGAGGCTCAGGCACCCCTCCGGTCCGATCTCGGTCTCGTCCGAGCGGTCGAGGATCTCCGGATCGCGCAGCAGGACGGGTGGGTGCTCGCGGTCGTCGATCGCCGCCAGACGCAGCCCGAGCCCGACCTGCGGCGCGGCCAGGCCGACGCCGCCGCGCTCGTACTGCTCGCGGAACAGGCCGTGGGCAAGGGCGCGGAGGAACTTCGGGTCGAGCTCGATCCCGGGCGCCGAGGGCGGCCGGACGACGATCGGGTCGAGCTGCCAGAGCGCGGGATCGAAGGTGGCCACCGAGACCGGCTCGACACGGCGGCGCTCCGGCTCGGGCTCACCGAACAGCACCGCCGCGGCGCGCTCCGCCTGCGCGTCGGGCATGGGCATGGTGCCGAGCGGCTGCACGCCCTCGTGGTCGAGGAAGAGCCGCCCGTCGAGGATCTCGATCTCGTGTTGCAGGACGCGTGCGTGCCAGTCGTGGAACGTCTCGGTCCGGTCCTGGCCGGCGAGCGTCTGCCAGCTCACGGTCACCGTCTGCGCCCGGCGGACCTCCGCCCGGACACCGGGCAGGCACAGGTTGCCCTCCTCGCCGGCGACCATCCGGCCCGACGTCTCCTCGATCCGCGGGTTGAACATCGCGGTGGCCGGCCCTTCGGCCGCGTCGATGATCACGCGCAGTCCGACGCCGAGCATCGGCGCCGCCAGGCCCGCTCCGACCGGGCCGCGGAACAGGGCGGCGGCGAGGCCACCGGCGAGGCTTGCGCGCAGCTCGACGCGGGATCGCGTCGAAGTCGACGGGCGCGGCGCGGGCGCGCAGGGCATGCCCGGGCAGCCGCAGGGCGCGCACGCTCGTGGTGAGCATGGTCAATGGTGACGGCGGCGGGATCGGCGGCACGACCCTCGAGCCTACACGGGACTTCTCAGTCCGTAGCCGGGCGTAGACTGCCGGTCACGATGTTCGGCGACGTGATTCGGCGGCGGTGCGAGGAGCTCGGGCTCACGCAGACCGAGCTTGCCGACCGGGTCGGCGTGCACGTCCGGCAGATCCGGCGCTACGAGCGCGGCGAGCAGCAACCGGTGCTGGGCGTGGCCGCGAAGCTCGCGGCGACGCTCGGGGTGAGCCTCGACGAGCTCGCGGGCGCCGGGGACGGGCCGCTCGACGGCGAGTGGTGGAGCGCGCGCCAGGTCGAGGTGGACGGGCGGGCACTGATCGCGACGGTGCCGGTGACGCTGCGCCGGCGCGGGGACGCGATCGCGGTCGAGGGACGTGGCTGGCGGGGCGAGTTGCGGGTGTGGGAGGACGAGCGGACGTTGACCGGGTGGTACGGCGGCACCGGGGCGCCCGGGACGATGTTCTTCGCGCTCGACGAGCCCAGATCGAGCGCGAGCGGGCGCTGGGTGACACAGGCCGGAACGGGCCTTGCGGCGCTGGCGCGGACCCGCGAAGACGCCGCGGCGGTCATCGCCGGTCTGACCGCCTGATCTAGCCGTCGGCGGCCCTTGACCCACGCGCGTGGCCTTGGCAACGTGCCGGGTGATGCACCACACGTTGATCGTCGCGAACCGCACCGCCTCGACGCCCGTGCTGCTGCAAGAGGTGGATCGGCGGGCTGAGTTCCGGCGCACCGCGTTCACGCTGCTCGTGCCCGACGCCACGCCGGCCAACTGGACGCTGGAGGACGCCGTGAAGACGCTGCGGAAGGCCGCGGCGGGCATCAACGGCACGCGCAAGACCTACGTCGACGGCATCGCGAACGCGAGCGAGGACCCGTTCGAGTCGGTCAAGACGGCCGTGGAGGCCGGCGAGTACAACGACATCCTCATCTCGACGCTCCCGTCGCGCACGTCCCTGTGGCTCGGTCGCGACCTCCCGCGACGGGTCGAGGGGCTCGGCCTCCCGGTGGCGGTGATCACGCCGCCGAACACGCACGGGTTCTCGCTCTTCGCCAAGGGCCCCGGCTCCTCCGAGAGCGGGCGCTAGCCGGCCGCGTCCGCCACCGCCGCGGTGAAGTCGTCGAACCCGTCGTCGGGACCGGCCATCGCGCGCTGGGTGAGCAGCACCGTGACCGTGTCGTGGCTCGGGTCCACGCTCGCGGTCGTGCCCGACCCGCCGGTCCAGCCCCAGGCGCCGGTCTCCGGAACCACGCCCGTGCCGAGTCCCCAACTCGCGAACGACGGCAGGAACGCGCTCGGTGCGGCGGCACGCTGCTGCGCGGTCAACGCGTCGGAGGTCAGCGCCGCGCGGGACGCGTCGCTCAGCAGCTCGCCATCCGCGATCCCGCTGTAGAAGCGCAGCACGTCGCCGGCGCTCGACACCAGCCCGCCGCTGAGCTGCTCGAAGCCGGGCGGGCGGGCGAACTTGCCGTCGGGCGGGTCGATCAGCTCCAGGCCGTCCTCGGTTGGCATATACGCCGCGGCCAGCCGCCCCGGGTCCACGGCGACGAACGCCGTGTCGCGCATCCCCAGTGGCTCGAAGATCCGTTCCGCCATCAGCGCTCCGAGCGACCGCCCGGTCGCCCGCTCGAGCACGATGCCGAGCAGGTTGAAGCTCGTCTCGTAGCGCCAGCCCTCACCGGGCTGGAACACGAGCGGCAGCGCGCCCACCCGCGCAATGAACTCGTCGCCCGCCGATCGAGTGGCCCATCGCGCTCGCGAAGACGTCCTGCTCGATCATCGCCGCGACGATCGGCGACTGCTCGAGCCCGACGCCCCACCCCGACGTGAGCGTCAGCAGGTGGCGGATCGTCACCGCACGCACCGCCGGCACCGTGTCCTCCAGTGACCCTTCCGGATCGCGCAGCACCCGCGGGGACGCAAGCTCCGGCGCCCACTGCGCCACCTCGTCGTCCAGCGACAGGACCCCGTCCTCGACCAGGCTCAGCGTCAGCGCGCCACCCATCGGCTTGGTGATCGAGGCGATCCGGAACAGCGTGTCGGTGCGCATCGGCGGGCTGTCGGGCTCGACCGCCGTCCGCCCCGCCGCGTGGATCTCCACGTGCCCGCGCACCCGTACCGCGCCGACGTAGCCCGGGACCCGCCCGGACGCCACGCGCGCGTCCGCCACGCGCCAGATGTCATCGAAGCTCATGCCCATCTTTGACCGTTCGACTTCCCCGGATTCATCGCGCTACAGTCGCCGTATGGACCGGTTCGACGATGTCGAGACCCGGATCGTGGATGAGCCCGCCCCGGCCGCGCCCGCGCGCCGCCAGCGGCGGCTCGGGCATGCGGCTGTCGCCTTGACGGCGGCCGCGGTCCTCACCGGCACGCTCGCCGCCAGCGCCACGGCGCTGACGAGCACCGCCCAGGCCCCGACTCGCGCCGCGGAGCAGTCCGCGACGGAGAAGTCGTGGTGGGACGGGAAGTGCCGGAAGGGCGAAGGTCACCGCCGTTCAGCGGTGACCTATTAGCCACTTCTACGGATTCGTCGTCGACAGAGTGAAGGTCAGCGTCTTCGAATAGGCGCCCGTGCGCAGGGCGTCGGTCCGTCCGATGCTCTGCTTGAACGTGACGGGCACGGCCTCGTTGGAGGTCGGGCCGGTCCAAGCCGCCTTGCCCAGCTCCACGCGCAACGGCTGCGGGAGGCTGAAGGCGCCGTTGGTCAGGTGCCCCGGCTCGCTCGTCGTGAGCGTCGCGTCACCGGCGGTCGAGGTGACCGTCGCCGTCGTGGACGCCGTGTACTCCCGCTCCACACCCGGCGAGAACGCGCCGAACGTGGCCGGAGCGCCGAGCGTGAGTGACAAAGTCGCGGGGACGGAGCCGCCGACGGTGCCGTCCGTCTGGGTCGCGTACTCGCGGGCGAGCGTGTACCCGGCGGGAACGTACTTCGCGGCCGGGGCGCTCACCGTCAGCCCGCCGAGGTCGGTCCCGGGGGCGTCGACGAGCGGCAGCCGCAGCTGCAGATCGCTCACGCCCACGGACTGCTGGCCGACCGGCGTGCGCAGGTACTGCGAGTCCTGCGCCAGCAGCTCGAGCTTGAGCACGTGACCGGGCTGGACGTTCCAGGCCTGCGGATGCAGCTGGAAGACCTGCTCCGTCGGCCCGGCGCCGACGCCGAGCGGGCGGACCACGCCGCGCGCGATCAGCCGCTGGGTGGCGCCGTCGACGTCGTACAGCCGCGCCGCGACCATGTCGTTCGCGCCCTTGACGTCGAGCTTGGCGATCACCGTCGGCGAGCCCGCGAGCGTGTACGCCGTCGTCGCCGGCGCGGTCTTGTAGGTCGCGGCGGACGCGTTGTCGGCGCTGGACGTGGTCGTGCACACGTCGCCGGAGGTGAACGCGTTCGACGGCGCGGTGCCGGGCGCGACCACCGTCTGCGCCGCGGCGCCCTCCACGCGCAGCTCGCCGGGCGCGATCTGCGCCCAGGTGTCCGCGTGGTAGCGGGTGCCGGCGCCGGTGACCGGGCACTTGGAGGTGAGGATGTCGACGCCGCCGCGCGGCGCTTCCCCGACGCCCTTGACGTAGTAGTCCAGCCACGCGTTCTCGACGGCCGCCAACGCGGCGCGATCGGCGGTGGAACCCGACGCCGCGCGCGGGGAGTGGCCGAAGTCGAGGTGGAACATCGAGATCGGCGCCGTCGGGTACTTCGCGCGGACCTTGTTGTAGTACCGGAGCGACTCGTCGACCGGGAACAGGTCGTCGTTCCAGCCGTTGGCCAGCAGCGCGGGCGCGGGCGGGATGCTGTCGTCGATGTAGTAGCCCGAGTGGTTCTGCGTCAGCTCGTCGACCATGCCGGCGGCCGCCGGATTGGCGTCGAACGGGCCGCCGGTGTCCGTCAGCGCCTTCCAGCCCGTGATGTCGGCGGACGGATCAGTCCCGATCGGGGCGTAGTAGCCCAGCGCCGTGCCGCCGAGGTACAGCGAGTTGTTCCACGACTGCTTCTGGATGCCGACGCGGTGCCCGCCGCCGGAGTACGGCGCCTGCGCGACGTAGTCGAGCGAGGAGCCGTTCGGGTTCAGCGCCGTGGCCAGGTCCGACCAGGTGAACTCCGGGATCGTGGCCGCGATCGCCATCGGCTTGCCGAGCGGGCTCGTCCACGGGACCAGGCTGCCGTTCGGGAGCTGCGATGCGGTTGCGCAGGGCGCCGAGCGCGAGCGAGATGCCGCCGCCGTAGGAGCCGCCGGTCGCGCCGATCTTCTGCGGCTCGATCACGCCGTCGTCGGCGAGCTGGCCGAGCGCGTACTGCGCGTCGCGCACCTCGTACGCGGTGTGCATGAGCCGGATGTAGCCCTTGTTGTCGCGGCAGCGCGCGTCGGCGGCCGACATCACGCGGCCGCACGAGTTGCCCCAGCCGCGGTCGGTCATCGTGAAGACGGCGTAGCCGCGGCCGAGCGCGCGCTGGACGTCCGCGCCGGTGAGGCTGAGCTTCGTCCCGCCCCAGCCGTGGAAGATGCCGACGACGGGGAACGGGCCGTCGCCGCCCGCCGGGAACGCGACCGCGACGTCGATCGGGACGCCGTCCCAGCTCGTGATCTGGGCCGTGCCGGTGCCGCAGAGGCGCTGGCCGTTGGCCTGGACCGTGCAGTTGATCGGCGTGGCGGTCTTCGTGAAGACCTGGGGGATCGCCGCGTCCGCCGTTGACGGGACGATCAGGGCTGCAGCCGCGCACGCGGCCGCAGCAAGCATCCTGCGCATAGTTCTCTCCTCCTTGAGCGGGACCGAGGAGAATCTGACAGCGCGTCAGCTGCCGCGCAAGTCCGCGATCACCGCGCTGGCCAGGCGCAGGCGGAGCGCGAGGATGCGCGCGAGGTCCCGCAGCATCAGGTTGGCGATCGCCGGCTCGTGCTCGTGCAGGCGATCGAAGGCGGCGAGGTCGAGGCGCACGACCTCGACGTCCGTGGCCGCCTCGAGCGTCGCCGACCGCGGGTAGCCGTCGAAGAACGACAACTCGCCGAGCACCGACGGCGCCTCGATCGTCTTGAACGAGCCCTCGTCGCGCGGCAGCCGCACGCCGACCGCGCCGTCGGTGAGCAGGTACAGCGCGCGGTCGTGCTCGCCGGCCTGGACGACCGCGAGGCCCGCGCCGACGTGCAGCACCTCCGCGTACGAGAAGACGGTCGCCCAGTCGGCCGCGGTGGCCTCGGGCAGGAAGAGCAGGTCGGCGGAGTCCTCGTGGGCCTCCTCCACGAAGACGGTGAACGGTCCCGCGTGCACGGCGCAAACGTACAAGGTCAAGCCATGAACGCGGCCAACGCGGCGGCTTCTTTGTCCACCTGGGTGCGTTGTTGCTCGGTCAGGTCCACCAGCGGGGTGACCGTGCCGTCCGGTTTCCACGTGCCCGCGACCTGCCCGTCGACGAGGAACGTGCCGATCGACTGCGGCATCTTGACGTGGAAGACGTGCTCGCGCAGCGCCTCGGGCAGGATCAGCGCACGGCGGGCGTGGGCGAGCAGCGTCGCGTCCCAGGTGGGCAGGAACCGCACCGGCGCGGCGGTGTCCTCGTCCGGGAGCGGGAGGCCCGGGAGGTCGTAGAGCGTCGTGCCGTCCTCGGCCTCGTGCGTGTCGAGGCCCTCGAGCGCCGGCGCGACGTCCTTGTTGGTCATGCCCGCCCAGTTGGCGATGTCGCCCTGCGCCGCCGGGCCGAACCCGGTCAGATAGCGCGCGACCAGGTGCCGGAGCGGGTCCTTGACCGCGGGCTGCGGCAGCCAGTCCTCGGCGAGGCCGAAGTTGTCGGCGCGGCGCTTCTCCCACGTGCCCTGCGGCGGGACGCGGACCAGGTCGACCCACGCGCCGATGCCCTGCATCGCCTCCTTGCCGATCACCGCCTCGATCTCCTTGCGCCGCAGCGGCCCGTCCTTCAGGGCCTCGCGCAGCTTCGCCGCCGGCTCGTCCAGCGGCGCGTGCTTGGTGACCCGCTCCCACCAGGCGCGGCGCGCGTCGCGGATCGCGAGCGCCAGCGGCCAGTAGTCGGCCGCCGACACGAGGTGGATCGTGAAGCGCATGAGCGTCGCCTGGATGATCTCGCGCTCGTTCAGCGCCTCGGTCACGGCGTCGCGCCGCAGATCCTTGACCCGGGACCACAGCCCGATGTACATCGACGGCGCGTACTGCGCCTGCAGGCCACCCATCGCGTCGAGCGCGGCCGGCAGGTCCAGCGCACGCCGCTCGAGCAGCCCTTGACGAGCAAGGACCGCCCGGTTGAGCCGACGCTGGCTGAGCTTCACACGGTGAAGCGAAGCACGCGCGCCGGCGCGGCGTTGCCCGCCGCGTCCCGGACCCGCACCGTGAGGGTGTAGCGCCCGCGCTGGAGCTTGGCGCGCCCGGCGAGCCGCCGCGGGCGTGAGCGTGTGCCGCCCGGCGGCGAGCGTGAACGTGCGCCGGACGCTGCGCGTGCCGCGCTTGAGCGGTGGTCGTGACGGTCGCGCGCTCGGACAGCGTCGCCAGTGATCTGCGTCGCCAGCGCTCGACGAGCGGCCACGTCGAGCCGCGCGACGGACGAGGACAGCCCCGGGTACAGGGCGCCGCCGACGAGGCGAGGCCTGCGCCGGAGCCGGCCGGGCCGGACGCCCGTACCGCACCGGTGCTCGCGTCGAAGGCGGACCACACCGCCCACGGAACCCCAGCCCGCGGCGTACACGGTCCCCACCGGCGACGAGCCGCGCGCCGGCCCGCACCGTCGACGACGCCGTCGTCCGCGGCCGTCGACCGAAAGCCCAGCGCCCGGACCTCGTCGAGGACGGTGGCGACGGCGAACACGGCGCTGCCGTCGGCACGCAGCCGGCGCACGCGGCCGTCGTCGCTGCCGAGGTACCAGCCGCCCGCGCCGTCCGCGATCGCCGACTGCGTGTCGTAGACCTCGACCACGTGCCGCAACGCGCCGCTATCGGCCGACACGAGTGCGCCGAGGGTGCCCTGGTTCCGGCCACGGTGAAGCGTCCGACGAGCGCCGTCCGCGACCCGTTCGTCGCGATGCCCCCGACGTCGTTCTCGAACGACGCCACGCCGGCGTCCGGCTGCAGGGACGGCAGATCGCGGGCGGATGCGGGCGCCGTCCAAGCGAGCGCGAGCAGGAGGGCGAGCAGGCCGATCCGTGGCATGGCGCCGAGTCAATACCCCGGCGCGCGGTAATGCAAGCCGGGGTAACGTCCCGATCCATGTCACTGGAACGCCCGCAAGCGCCGGACCCGTACGACCTGCTCCCGCAGAAGCCGTCGTTCACGCTCGAGAGCGACGAGGTCAAAGACGGTGAGCTGATGGACAAGAGCTTCGTCGCGCCGATGGCCGGCGGTGAGTCCGACCACTCCCCGCACCTGCGCTGGTCCGGCTTCCCGGAGGAGACGAAGGGCTTCGTCGTCACCTGCTTCGATCCCGACGCGCCGACGCACAGCGGCTTCTGGCACTGGCTGCTCGTGAACCTGCCGGTGAGCACGACCGAGCTCGCGAGCGGTGCCGGCAGCGGCGGCGCGTTGCCCGAGGGCGCGTTCCACGTGCGCAACGACTACGGCGAGAAGGCGTGGGGCGGCGCGGCCCCGCCGGAGGGCGACCCGCCGCACCGGTACGTCTTCGCCGTCCACGCGCTCGACGTGGAGAAGCTCGACATCAACGAAGACGTCTCACCCGCCTTCGTGGGCTTCAACCTCGCGTTCCACACGCTCGCGCGCGGCGTGATCCGCCCGCTGTTCAGCGCGTAGCGGCGGCGATGACCTCGACCACGGTCTCGGTGCCGAGCCTGGTCGAGTCGATCACGAGGTGATAGAGCGCGGGGTCGCGGGCGTCACGGCCGTAGAAGTGACGCACGTAGGCCTCGCGCGCGCGGTCGCCGTCCCGGCGCAGGCGTTCGGCGTCCGACTTGGAGAACCCTTCGAGCTCCATCGCCTGCGCGACGCGGCGCTGCGGCGGGCCGTCGAGGCGCACGTGCACCGCGTCCGGGTGGTCGCGCAGGATCACGGCGGCGGCGCGGCCGAGGATGACGGCGCCGCCTTCGGACGGCGTGCTCGCGGATCAGCGTCTCCGTCTCGCGGCGATAGTCCTCCCCCGCGAGCACGCCGGCCTGGACCATCGCGCCCGCGAGCTCAGGCAGGAGCGCGAAGCTCGAAGCCAGTCGCCCGATCGCGTCGCCGAGCGACTCGTCGTGGGCGAGCGCGTCGTCGAGCGAACAGCCCAAGCGGTCCGCCACGCGCGTCGGAATCGCGCGGTCGAGGAACTCGACGCCGAGCCGCTGGGCCACAGCCGGACCGATCCGGCTGCCGCCGGCGCCGTAGGAGGCGGAGATGGTCACGAGCGGAGGCGTGCCGCACAACTTACTCCCAGCGGACGTCGCTGACATGAGGAAGCCGCGCGGCCTCCGCTTCGGCGGCCTCGCGCACGGCCTGGCCGAGCGTCCCGAACGGTTCGATGCTCACCACACCGTCCTCCAGCTTCCACACGCCCGCCATCACGCCATCGACGAGCAGGACGGGCGAGAACCACCCGCCAGGGCGGTAGATGCGCTCGGGGTGGGTCGTCGCCCGCTCGTCGCGCGGCGCGGCGACGACGTACTGATCGAACGCGGGCAGCAGCCGCACGTGACCCTCCGGCTCGGCCGCCTCGATCGCCGCCACGTCCGCCGCCAGCGCGAGCCCGAACTCCGTCTCGACCACCTCGTCCGCGGGGAACCACTTGCCGGCCTGCGCGGGCGACGGGTGCCCGAACCACTTCGCCAGCGCCTCGCGGGAGGCCGGGCCGTAGCGGGTGAGAAAGCGGCGCGCGACCTCCTGCGTCGCGGCTTCGGTGTCCATGCGCTCGAACGGCTCGGGCAGCGCGAAGCGCCCGTCCTGCGCGTAGATCAGCTCGCCCCGGAACGCGACGGGCTTGAGCAGGTCGCCGTAGCCGCGCGCGAGCCCCGCGTGGACGGTCTCCGCAAGCTCGTCGCGGCTCTTGGGCCCGTCGCGCAGCGCCTGCGGGACGCCCTCGACGATGGCTTTGACGTCCTGCTCGCTCAGCTTGAAGTGCTTGAGCCACGACTTCGTCTCGTAGCGGGGCTTGAGCGCCGCCTGCGCGCCCACCCACAGCGGCAGCTCGTCCGTGCGGTGCAGGTGCAGCGTGCCGCGCTGCGCCCACGTCTTGACGAGGCTCCGATCCCGCCACAGCAGCTCGCTCACGTCCGGCGGGTCCTCCATCCGCGCCCACAGGGTCAGCTGGGCGCTGGAGAGCACCTGCGCGTGCAGGCCACAGATATCCGAGACGACCGCGAGCGGATCAGCCGCGCGCGCCGTCAGGTGCTGGCGCTGCATGCGCCACGCCAGGACGGATTCCCACTTCATTCCCGACAAGATCCTGGATCGTGGCCGCTCCCGCCGCCCGCACGGCGGCTGCCAGCTCGCGGTTGATGCGCCGCGCCCACAGTGGCCCGCCGTAGACGAAGCCGGTGTAGCCCTGGACGAGCGTCGCGCCCGCGCGGATGCGCGTCAGCACGTCGTCCGCCGTCTCCACGCCGCCGACCGACACGAGCAGCACCTGGTCGCCGACGCGCGCCCGCAGGCGCTTCAGCACGTCCAGCGAGCGCTGCTTGAGCGGCGCCCCGCTCACCCCGCCCGGGTTCGCGAGGACGTCGGCGGGCGCGTGCAGGCCCTCCCGCGAGATCGTCGTGTTGGTGGCGATCAGCCCGTCGAGCTTGGCCTCGACCGCGAAGTCCGCGAGCTGGTCGAGCTGCTCGTCGGTGAGATCGGGCGCGAGCTTGACCAACACGGGGCGGTCCGTCTCCGCCCGTACCGCGGCGACCAGCTCGCGCAGGTGCTCGATCGTCTGCAGGTCCCGCAGCCCGGTCGTGTTCGGGGAGCTGACGTTGATGACGACGAAGTCGGCGTGGGGGGCGAGCAGCTTCGCCGAAGCGCGGTAGTCGGCGGCCGCTTCCTCCAGCGGCGCAACCTTCGACTTGCCGATGTTGATCGCGACGATCCCGCGCCCCGAGCGTCGCGCCAGCATCGGCGCCACCGCCTGCGCGCCCGGGTTCGGGAACCCCATCGCGTTCATCAGCGCACGATCACGGGGGAGCCGCCACACCCGCGGGCGCGGGTTCCCGGGCTGCGCGACGGCCGTGATCGTGCCGACCTCGACGAACCCGAACCCGAGGTTGCCGAGCCCTTCGAACGCGGTCGCGTGCTTGTCCAGGCCGGCGGCGACGCCCAGCGGCGAGTCGAACGTCAGCCCGAGCGCGCTGCACGCGCAGCGCCGGGTCGGCCTTGGGTCGCGGCAGCCGCGCGGCGAGCGCCAGCGCACGGGTGCCGAGCAGGTGCGCGCGCTCGGCGTCGACGCGCGAGAGCACGCGGGAATAGAGCGGCGCCGTACAAGCGGCTCCACACTAGCCTGGACGTGGTGCTTCGCCTCCGCCTCGCGCTGCTGGCCGCCGTCCTCGTCGTGGCCGCCGCCCTGGTCTTCGTGCTCCAGTCCGGTGACCCGGACCCCGACGTCCCGGTCATCCCGACGCCGCCCGGCGCGCAGCGCGGGGAGGCCGTCGCGGACCCGTTCGCCTACTCGCCGGAGCGCGCGCCGGAGCTGACCCGCCGCGCCGCCAGAGGGACGAGCCGGCTGCTGTACACCCGCTCACCGGGCGGCGCGGCGGAGACCGCCAAGCGCGTCGCCGAGTTCCGCGAACCGGTGGAGGCGGCCGCGAAGGCCGCGGGGGTGAACCCGGACCTGCTCGAAGCGCTCGTGTTCCTGGAGAGCGCCGGCCGGCCCGACGTGCTGGCGCCCGGCGGGATCGAAGGCGCCGCGGGGCTCACGCAGATCCTCGCGGAGACGGGCCAGAACCTGCTCGACATGGACATCGACCTCGAGCGCAGCCGGTCGTACACGCGCCGCCTCGACGCGGCGGTACGCGACGAGCAACCTGAAGCGCGCCGCGGCGCTGACCCGCGCCCGCCGGCGGGTGGACGACCGCTTCGACCCCGCGAAGGCGCTCGCCGGCACCGCTCGCTACCTCAAGCTCGGCCTGGAGGAGTTCGACGGCCGCGAGGACCTGGCGTTCGTGTCCTACCACATGGGCATGGGCAACCTGAACAACGTCATCAAGGCGTTCGGCGGCGGCCCGCGGCCCTACGTGGAGCTGTACTTCGACTCCACGCCGCAGCGCCACCAGGCGGCCCAGGAGCTGCTCACGTCGTTCGGGGACGATTCCTCCAACTACTACTGGAAGCTGCTCGCCGCGCGGGACATCATGCGCGCGCACCGCAAGGACCCGGCGGCGCTCGATCGCACGGCAGCGATCCGCGCCGCGGACGCCAGCGGTCGGGAGCGCCTGCTCGCCGGCGCGGAGCAGGGCGGCACGCGCACGTTCGAGGCGGCGCCCGAGAACACCGGCCTGGAAGTGCCCACCGGCCTGGAGCTGCGCCCGGAGGCGCTCGCGGTCGCGCTCTACATGGGCTCCCAGGTCCGCTCCATCCTCGGCGACGGCACGCTGCGGGTGCAGAGCGCCGCCGACGGAGGCTGGAGCTTCCGCATCGCCCGCACCTACGCGTCCGAGGCGCAGGCGCTGGCGTTCCAGTACGTGCTGGACCGCCTGCAGGTGCTCGACGTGATCGCCTGGTCGCGCGCGGAACGCACCATCCGCGTCACGGCGGGCCGTGACGCGGACGTGCTGGAACCGTTGCTGCGACCGCGCTCGGCTTAGCGACGCAGCTCTTCTTCTTGCGCCGGGGCGCTCTGCGCGGCGCGGGCCTCGTAGGCGGCGCGGGCGGCGGCGTCGGTGTCCTTGACGCTGTTGGAGTTCATCGCGCGGGAGACGGCCTCGCGCATGCGGCGCGGGACGACGGCTCCGGTCCAGATCACCCCGGCGAGGCGCTTGGGCGCCCAGACGTCGAACTTGGGGACCTTCAGCGCGTCGACGGTGAGCGCCGCGATGTCCTCCGGCGAGATCCGCGGGACGCCGCGCAGGTCCGGCACGCCGGACGCCAGCTCGGTCTTGGCGAAGCCCGGCATCACGACCGTGACCTCGATGCCCGTGCCGCGCAGCTCGGCGCGCACGGCCTCGGAGAGCCCGACCACGGCGTGCTTGGTCGCGCAGTAGGTGGCCAGGCCGGGCGCGGCGGCCTTCCCGGCGAGCGACGCGATGTTGACGATGTGGCCCGTGTTGCGGGGCCGCATGCGGCGCATCGCCTCCTGGGTGCCGTGGATGACGGCGCGCACGTTGATCTCCAGCTGGCGCGAGATCGACGCCTCGTCCTCGTCCTCGAGCGGGGTCACGTGCATGATCCCGGCGTTGTTGACGAGGATGTCGATCGGGCCGAGGCGCTGCTCGACCTCGTCGAGGAAGGCGGTGAAGGCGGGGCGGTCGGTCACGTCGAGAGCAAGGCCGATCGAGCCGTTCGCGAGGCTCGCGGCGGACACCTCGGCGGCGGCGGCGTCGAGGTCGCCGATGGCCACCACGACCCCTTCGCGCGCGAGGGCCTGCGAGAGCGCGAACCCGATGCCGCGCGCTCCTCCCGTGATGACGGCGACCTTGCCACTCAACGAGCGGGGAGTCTTGGACATGGCGTCAATTATGGCCGGTAAGTGACTTGCCGAAAGGCCAGATCGGTCACAGGAAGGCTCCCGAAGGCAGATATGGCGTGAACGGACCGACGTCGCCGCTCGTGAACATGGCGCCCGCGTCGAGCCGCAGCTCGAGGCCCGCTTCGACGCAGACCGCCATCGCCCACTGCTGCTTGGCGGTCATCGCCTCGATCCGCACGTCCCCTTCGGCGCGGGCGAGCGCGGCGCGCAGGAGGTCAGACGCCGCTTCGTCATCGAGCGCCGCGAGCAGCCGCACGCCGCCTTCCGGGCGCACCACCGCGTAGCCGCGCTCCGGCGCGATCAGCAGGTCCTGGCCCATCTCGAGCTGCGCGCCGATGTCCGCCCCGTGCGCGGCGCCGCGCACGTGGCGATCGACGTCGGCCGTGAACGGGATGTCGCTCACGTCACCCGCGCGCAATCCCTCCGGTGCCTGCACCTTCGGCCTTCCGTGCGCGCTCGCGGCGGGATGGAAGTCCAGCCCGAGCCGGAAGTAGGCCCGCAGCGCCCGCGGGTCGGGCGAGGCCATGATGATGCGCCCGCGGGCGCCGTCCGCGTACTCGTTCGCGCGCCGCAGCAGCGCGCCGCCGGTGCCGCTGGACTGCATGTCCGGGCGCACGATCAGCAGCGAGAGACCCCAGACGTCCTCGCGGCGCAGCGCCAGGGCGCAGCCGACGATGGCGCCGTCGTGCGTGGCGACCCACGCGCCGTCCGGGTCGTGCTCGACGAGATGCCGGTAGCGGATGGAGACCATCGCGGGGTCGGGACGTTCCTCGGGCGGCTCGTTGCGGCTCGCGCTCAGGGCCTCGAAGGTGAGGACGTTGAGGTCATGGACCTCCGGCACGTCCTCCACGCGCATGGGACGGAGCTCCGGCATGACTACGATCCTGGCATGGCGAGCTTGGAGATCGGCGGTCAGCGGCTCGCCTACACGGAGTACGGCGCCGGCCCGCGGCTGACGATCCTGCTGCACGGGCTGCTGTTCAACCAGCGCATGCACGCAGCGCTGGCGCAGGCCCTGGCCGAGCGTGGACACCGGGTGGTGACGCTCGATCTGCTCGGGCACGGCGACTCGGACCGCCCGACGGACAAGTGGCGCTACTCGATGCCGGCCTTCGGGGCGCAGGTGATCGCGCTGCTCGACGAGCTCGGGGCGGACGAAGCCGTGCTGCTCGGCACCTCGCTCGGCGCGAACGTCGCGCTCGAAGCCGCCGTGCGCGCGCCCGAGCGGGTGCGCGGACTGGTGATCGAGATGCCCGTGCTCGACCACGCGCTGATCGGCTGCGCGATCGCGTTCACGCCGATCATGATCACCCTGACCGCCGGCGAGCCCGTCGCGCGCGCCGTGTCCCGGCTCGACGCGCCTGATTCCGCGGCGGCGGCTGCCGTGGCAGGCGGACATCCTGCTCGACTGGGTGCGGCAGGACCCGGCGCCGAGCGCCGCGGTGTTCCAGGGCCTGTTCTTCGACCGGATCGCGCCGCCGCGCGAGGAGCGGGAGGCGATCGCCGCGCCGGCGCTCGTGATCGGCCATCAGTTCGACCTCGTCCATCCCTTCTCCGACGCCGGTATGCTCGCCGAGGAACTTCCTCATGGAAGTCTCATGCAGGCCCACTCGCTGATCGAGTTGCGGGTCGCTCCCAAGCGGCTCACCGACGAGATCGGAGCCTTTTTGGACGAGTGTTGGCTCCCGCGGGCGGCTAATGTCCGCGCGCGAGCGTCGTAAATCAACGTTCCACCGCTACCATCGCCCGCCGGATGTCGAGCCGCCAAGAAGAAAAAGAACGTCGTAAGCGCGAACGCCAGGAGCAGGAAGCCGCTGAGCGCGCCAAAGCCGCAAGCCGCAAGCGCATGCAGATGGTCTTCGGCGGCCTCCTCGGCTTGGTGGCCGTAGTCGGCGTCGTCGCCGTGCTCGTGTTCGTGGTCTTCAGTGGCGACGACAGCGCGTCCGACGAGGTTCCGGCCTCGGCGGCCGCCATCCCGGCGCAGAAGGAAGCCGACCCGGAGAAGGCGGCGGCGCTCGCGAAGTGCACCTACGAGCCGAAGCTGGCCAACGAGGGCTCGGGTCACGAGGAGAAGGACTTCAAGGCCTCGGACTACAAGCAGAACCCGCCGACGTCGGGCAACCACTTCCCGCAGTGGTACGAGGACGGCATCTACGCGGCGGGTGACACGCCGGAGCTCGGCAAGCTCGTCCACACGCTCGAGCACGGCCGCATCGACATCCAGTACAAGCCGGGCACGCCCGCGACCACGGTCGCGCAGCTGGAGACGCTCTACAACGAGATGGACGGCGGGCACCACCTGCTGCTCTTCGAGAACGGCACCGGCATGAAGGCCGCTGTGGCCGCCACCGCCTGGGACGCGTCGCTCACCTGCGACACGATGAACCCGCAGGTCTTCGATGCCATCCGCGCCTTCCGCGCGGAGCACATCGACAAGGGCCCGGAAGTCGTCCCGTAGGCCGCTGCCGGCCCCACTGAACTTCCCGAAGGGGCGCCGCTCGGCGCCCCTTCGTCGTTAACCGCGCCAGCCGCCGGTTTCGCCGCGATACAGGCCGTGACCCGTCACGGCCATCCGCGCGCTGAGCACGATGATCCGCAGGTCCAGCCGCAGCGACGCGCGCTCGAGGTACACCAGGTCCAGCTCGATCCGCTCGCTCCACGGCAGCGAGGCGCGGCCGTTGATCTGCGCCCACCCGGTCAGGCCGGGGCGCACGCTGAGCCGCCGGCGCTGACGGTCCGTGTACTGGTCCACCTGGACCTGGATCGTCGGGCGCGGGCCGACGAGCGACATCTCGCCCTTGAGGATGTTCCACAGGTTCGGCAGCTCGTCGATCGACGTGCGCCGGAGGATCGCGCCGATCCGCGTGATCCGCGCATCGCCCGCGTCCACGGCCATCCCGGCGCCCATGTGCTCGGCGCCGGAGACCATCGTGCGCAGCTTGTAGACCTCGAACGCGTGGCCTTCGAAGCCGACGCGGCGCTGCTTGTAGATCGGGTGGCCGGCCGATTCGAGCCGCACCGCGAGCGCGGCGAGTCCGACGACCGGCGCGCTCACCACGAGCAACGGCACGGCCACGGCGAGATCCAGCGCGCGCTTGCGCCGGGAGTGCAGGTACTGGCGAGTTCGCGTGGCGCCGCGCTCGGCGGGCGGCTCCGGCGAACTCGCGGAAGCATCGCCCCCTGGGCGATGCGGCTTCATCGGGTTCCCTCCGGCGCTTCCCAGCCGGCCGTGGTGCCGTGGCGCAGCCAGTCGTACAGGCCGAGCGCGAGCGCGGCCGTCGTCAGGACGTAGTAGCGGGCGACGAGGACGGGCTTCGCGCGGCTCTGGCTGGCGGCGGCACCGACCAGCGCGAGCTGCGCGGCCGCCGCCGCCTTGTAGACGCCGCCACGACCGAGCAGCGCGAGCGTCGCCAGCGCGGTGAGGACGTGCAGGAACGGCGTCCCGTAGCGCAGGAGCCGGTGGCTGGCGATCATCAGCGCGTACAGCGGCGAGTACCCACGCGGGTCCAGCAGGCCGCCCTGGAGGACGATCGGCCAGCCGTAGGACATCATCCGCCGCTTGCGCGCCCACTCGCCCTCGATCGAGGGGACCATCTTCTCCGTGGCGCGCGCCTCCGGCACGTAGACGGCGCGGAACCCGGCCTTGACCATCTGGAACGGCATCGCGAGGTCGTGCCCCATCGTCGGGTCGACCTGGTCGTAGGCCGCGCGGCGCACCGCGTAGATGGCGCCGTTGCCGCCGGTGACGCTGGCCAGCGCCGACTCCTGGGCGCGCAGGAACATCTCGTAGCGCCAGTACAGGCCTTCCTGGTTGGTCCCGGCCTCGTTCGTGAAGGAGACCTTCCCGCACGCGTAGCCGACCTGCGGGTCCGCGAACGCGCGCACGAGCGTGCGCAGCGCGTCCGGCGCCCACATGGTGTTCGCGTCGCTGAACGCGATGATCTCGCCGCGCGCGACCTGCACGGCCGCGTCCTGCGCGACGTACTTGCCGCCGCGCGGGAGGGCCAGCACCTGGTCGGCGCCCTGGGCGCCGTGCACCGTGCCGTCGTCGCCCCCGTCGACCGCGACGATCACCTCGAGGCCGGGGTAGTCGAGCGCCCGCGCGTTCGCGACCTTGGCCGCGATCACCGCCTCCTCCTTGTACGCCGCGACGATCAGCGTGACCGACGGCGTGAGGTCCGCGCCGGGCGCGGTGGGCGGCGAGCCCTTGAGCCGCCGCAGCAGTGCCAGCGCGGGCGCGTAGAGCGCCTGCGTCCAGACGATCAGGGCGGCAGAGATCCAGAAGAGCGCACGCACGGGCGGCGAGAAGGGTGGCAGACTGGCCACCCGTGCTGACCCTTCGCCCGCCCCAGCTGAGCGACGCCGACGCGCTCGTCGCGGCCTGCCAGGACCCCGAGATTCCGCGCTGGACCAACGTGCCCAGCCCGTACACGCACGAGCACGCGCTCACGTACATCACCGGCGAGGACCCGCGGCGACGGAACTTCCTCGGCTTCGAGGACGGCCTGCTGGTCGGTTCATTCAGCCTGCTCGAGATCGACTTGGACGCCCGCTACGCCGAGGTCGGCTACTGGGTGGCGAAGGAGGCGCGCGGTCGTGGCGTCGCCACGCGCGCGGTCGCGCACCTGCGCACCATCGCGCTGGAGCTGGGCATCACGCGCCTGGAGCTGATCGCCCACAAGGACAATGCGGGCTCGCGGGCCGTGGCACGCAGGTCCGGGTTCCACGAGACCGGCGAGATGCGCGTGGCGCCGCGGGTCGATCCGCCGACGCCGCCGGATTACGTCGTCTACGCCTGGAGCGCCGAGTAGAGGTCGAGCGTGCGGCGGGCGATGTCGTCCCAGCCGTACTCGCCCTCCGCCGCGGCCCGTGAGGCCGCGGCCATCCGCTCCAGCCGCGCCGGGTCGCCCAGCAGCGAGGTCAACGCGCCGGCCAGGGCCTCGGGGTCGCCCGGGTCGACGAGCTCCGCCGCGCCGGTGGCCGCCACCTCCGGGAACCCGCCGACGCGCGTGAGCAGCATCGGCTTGCCGAACGCCAGCGCCGTGAACAGGACACCGCTCTGGTCGATCTCGCGGTACGGGAGGACGACCAGCGACGCGGCGCGGAACGCGCCCGCCAGCTCGCCGGCCGACACGAACCGCAGCGCGGTGCGCACGTTGCGCCCGTGCACGGCGCTCACGTCCATCCGGGGCATGCCGACGATCCACAGCTCGGCGTCGACGTCCGCCTGCTCCCAGGCCTCCAGCAGCACGTCCACGCCCTTGTAGGGCCGCAGGAGGCCGAACATCAGCACCACCGGCCGGTCCGGCACCGCGAACGGCGCCTCGCCCGGGCACGTCGAGCCCGGTCAGCGTCCCGTGGCGGATGACGTGGACCAGCGCCGGATCAAGCCCCAGCTCGTCCCGCAGCCGCGCCGCGCCGTGCTCGGAGTGCACGACGACCGCGTCCATCCGCTCGTAGAGCCGGCGCTGCGCCTTGAGCTGGCCGGGCTTGGGCTCACGCGGGAGCACGTCGTGCGCGGTCAATAGCCGCGGGTGCCGGCGAGGCAGCAACCACCCGTCGACCTGCTGCACCGGCAGCCACTGGAAGTGCACGACGTCCGCACGCGCGTGCCCGGTACCGCAGCATGTCGGGCGCGTGCTGGGCGAGGCGCGCGAACCGTCGTCCCCGCGCCGGCGCCCAGCGGTAGAAGGCCTCGACGACGTCCACCCCGGGCGCGTCCGGCACGTCGCCGTACGTGAACGCGCTCGTGATCAACGACACCTCGGCGCCCGCACGTGCGAGCGCCGAAGCCAACGCCCGGTCGTAGGGCGGCGTGTAGGCCGCCGGGTCGACCAGGTGGACGCGCATCGCGCGTCCCAGTTTAGATAAAGGGCCTGGCCCCTTTAGGAAAGGCTTGACCAGGTTCACGGGACCGAGCCGAAGACCGGATCGCGGCCGGCGGCTCCATGCGTCCGGCACGCGGATGCCCATGCGCCGCGTGCGCCAGACTGCAGCCCTCGTGGCCGTCGAGCTCTCTTTCTGCGTGGTCAACACCGAGCAGCGTGGACTGCTGCGCTACTGCCTGGACTCGATCGCGCGCGAACGCGCCACGCTGGACTTCGAGACCGAGGTCCTGGTGCTCGACAACGCCTCGCAGGACGGCTCGGTGGAGGCCGCCAGCCGCCACCCGGTGACGACGGAAGTGATCGCGTTGCCCGAGCGCCAGGGCAAGGCGGCGAACGACAGCCTGCTCCTCCAACGGGCGCAGGGCCGCTTCTGCCTGCTGCTCAACGAGGACTCCGAGCTGGAGCTGGGATGCGTCGTCGCCCTGTACGCCGCGCTCGACCGCGACGAGCGGGCCGGAGCGGCCGGCGCGATGCTCGTGCAGCCCGACGGCGCGCAGCAGCCCTCGGCGTGGCGGTTCCCGTCCGCGGCTACCGCGCTGCTGTCCGCGCTGTGGCTGCACAAGCGCTTCGTCGTGCAGAGCACGGGCGACGCCGTGCGGCGGGTGGACTGGGTGCAGTCGGCCGCGATGCTCGTGCGCCGCTCAGCGGCCGAGGACATCGGCTACTTCGACACCGACTTCTTCGTCTACTCCGACGAGGTCGACTTCTGCAAGCGCCTCCAGGACGCCGGCCACCACGTGCTCTACGTCCCCGCCGCCCGCGCCGTCCACCACGAGCAGCTGCAGACCGGCAGCGTCCCGAGCCGGCGGATCGTCGAGTTCTCCCGCAACCGCGACCGCTACATGCGCAAGCACCACTCGTGGCTCTCGGCCTACGCGGTGCGCGGCCTCACCGCCTGGACGTACGCCATCCGGGCCGTCGCCGCCCTCGTCCTCCCCGGCCACAATCCGAAGCGCTACTTCAAGCACGTCACCGCGACGCTCTTCCCGCGCCGCGGCGAAGGGCTGCGGGAGGGCGCCGAGGAGTTCAACCGGCGGCTGGAGCCTCCTGTGGGTCGCGTCGACTTCGATTGAGCAGGCTGCGGGCCGCCCGCAGCTCGCCCGGCCGGAAGAACCGCGTCGCCACCAGCGCCAGCGGCAGCACGGCCAGCACGAGCGCCCGGCTCACGAAGCCCACCAGCGCCGTCGGTCGGGAGCAGCAGCTCACCCGCCGTGGTGAGCCCGCCGACGACCACCACGAAGCCGAGGAGGCGACTCCACTCGAACGCCACCGGGAACAGCTTGTGGGTGAGCCCCCACATCGCGACGAGCATGACGGCGTAGGCACCCACCAGGGCCAGCCCCGCCCCCGCGATCCCCAGTGACGGCACGAGCACCACCAGCAGGATCACGTTGACCGCGAGCCCGCACAACGCGGCGGGTGCATTGCGGACCGTGACCTGCGCCCGGCCCGCCATCGCGACCAACACCAGGAACAGCCCGTAGAGGGCCCAGCCCAGCGCGACCCAGGTCAGCGCCTCGTGGGCGGCGTAGAACTCCGGCGCGGCGAAGATCCGCACGACCCACCGGCCGAGCAGGGCGATCCCGGCGACCACCAGGCCGGTGAACAGGACGTAGTAGGTGGTGATGCGGGCGTAGACCCGGGCCGCCTCGGCGTCTTCCACGATCGAGTAGGCGAGCGGTGGCCACGCGTACTGGAACGCCCTGACCGTGAACACGACGATCCCGGCGAGCTTGACCGAGAGCGAGTACAGGCCGGCCTCGTCGGGCGATTCCACGCGGTAGAGCCACATCCGGTCGACGAAGAAGATCAGGAACACGGACACCTCGGCCGGGACCGTCGGCAGCCCGAAGCGCAGCATCGGGGCGAGCTGCGGCCTGGACGGCAACCCGAGCGCGTCGCGTTCGAACCACCACAGGCCGAGCAGCACGGCCGCGGAGGCCGCGTAGTTGCCCAGCACGAGGCCGAACGCGCCCTGGTCGAGCCCGACCACGAGGACGATGGTGAGCGCGACGGTGAGGAAGACGTTGATCAGCGCCGCGATCGCGAAGTCCCGCGCCCGCTCCTCCACCCGCAGCAGCGCGTACGCCAACTCGAGGTTGGTGAACGCCCACAGCCCGAGCGCGCCGGCGCGCACCACGTCGACCTGCTCCGTACCCAGCAGCAGGCGACTCACGGGCGCGGCGAAGACGGCGATGAGCAGCGCCGCGACCGTGGTGATGGCGAGCAGCGTGCCCGTGGCCGTGCGGGCGAGGTGGCGCCGGCGGACCGGGTCGGCGTCGAGATAGTGGAAGCGCACGAACGCCTCCCCCAGCCCGAGCCGGAGCACGATCGAGGTGAGGATGATCGTGGTGAGGACGAGCTCGGCCGTGCCGTAGTCCGCGCTCGTCAGGTGCCGCGTGTACAGCGGCAGCGTCACGAGCGCGATGACCTTCGAGACGGCGTCGGCAAGCTGATAGGCGGCACCGGTCCGCAGCAGCCGTCGCAAGTAGCCCGTCATCGCCGCTGCAGACGCTAGCGTGCCCGTCCGATATGACCGATCCGGCCGGAGGCATTGGGTGGCGGGCGGGGCCCGCGGGCGCGGCCGCCAAAGCGGCGCGGGTCGGCCAGGACGAGCCGCCGCCGATCGGCGTGCTGCTGCTGCCGCGCGCGCTCGAGTCCTTCATCCTGCGCGACCAGGCCGAGGACCTGCTGAGCGCGCCCGGCATGGTCGCCGTCGAGCCCGCGCGGATGTCCTACGGCGCCTACCTGCGCCTGCCGGTCACGGTCGGCGACGGGCTGGCGGCCACGCAGGCGCGGCGGATGCGGCTGCCGGGTGTGCCGCGCGTGATCGTGATCTTCCACCCGCTGCAGTACCCGCTCGCGCGCGGGCTGATCGCCGTGCACCCCGACGCGGAGCTGTGGTACTGGCAGTGGGACCGCTTCGAGGCGGCCTACGACGCGACCCCGCGCCAGCGCGATCGGCTCCAGGATCTGCACGTCGCCGCCTCGCTGCGGGCGAGCGTGAACATCGTCGTCACCGACGCGCTCGGGGAGCTCGTGGACCCGGAGGCCGGCGAGCCGCAGCTGATCCCGCTCGCCGCCGACTCCTTCCCCGCGCCCGAACCCGGCGCCACGGTGGTCGCGGTTTCCCTCGGGCACCTCGGCCACCGCACCGACTGGAAGCTGCTGCGCGCCGTCGCCGAGGGCATGCCGGAGCTCGTGCTGCTGCTGATCGGCGAGTGGCACGAGGCCGAGTCCGGCCACGACGAGGACTTCCAGGCCTGCCGGACGGCGCCCAATCTGATCTGGCTCGGCCGGCGCTCGGACGAGGAGGCGGCGCGGCTGATCGCGTGCGCCGACGTCGGCATCGTGCCCTTCGAGCGCTCGGACTTCAACGACACCGGGCTGCCGTACCGGATCCTCAAGTACGCGCGGCTCGGGCGGGCGACGATCTCCCGGGACCTGAAGGGCGTGCGCACGTGGGCGCGCGCGGTCACCACCGCGGAGACGCCGGAGGAGTGGATCACGGCCCTGCGCGCACACGCGGGCGCGCGGGTGAAGCCGGACGCGGAGCTGCGCGAGTGGGCGCTCAGCCAGTCCGCGCACGACCAGAACCGGCCGCTGTGGGAGCGGATCGAAGCGCTGGGGATCGAGAGCGGACGGCTCGGATCCGAGCGCGGGAGTTCCCGCGTCGGCTGAGCGGGCGGGCGCTCGGGGGAACTCCCGAAGCATCGCCCCCTGGGCGATGCGACTAGCAACGTCGGTAGGCCGCAAAGAGCCCGGCGGAAGCGACGCGCCGAAACGCCGGATTCGGCAGGTTGACCTTCGGGTTCGTCCCGTCGGCGAACCCGTAGCGCCGCAGCGCTTTCTGGCTCAGCGCATAGACCTCGACGCCCCGGTCGCGGCGGAGGGCCGATCGCGCGCCGATGCTCGCGTGCTCGAGATGCCACTTGGCGTCCGGGACGAGCCGGTAGGTCGGGAAGGTGAGCGTGCCGCAGCGCATTCCCGCACGCACCTCGGGGTCGTCGAGCAGCGTGACGAGGCTGTCGTGGGTGGCGCGGATGAACCGCATCTCCTCGGTGACGTTCGTCAGCGACGGCGCGAGGATCAGCATCCCGACCGCGCCGACCACCGCCGCACCGGCGCTCACGCGCAGCCAGATCGCGCGCACGCGGCCCTCGGCCTCCGTGAACCCCAGCAGCGCGTAGCCCGCGAACAGGCACATGGCGATCGCCGGCACCGTCAGGTAGCGCGGGAGGATCGAGAGGCCGAGCACCCCCGTGCCGACGAAGGTGACGATGCCGCCGACCAGCAGCGCGCCCGGGACCAGCAGCCGCCGCCAGCCGAGGTACCGCCACGCGAGGTACGCGCCGATCGGTGCGAGCAGCGCGACCGGCGGGCGCACGGTGGAGCCGATGAACGTGACGAACGACCCCGGCACGTGCTGGATCCCGCGCACGCGCCCGAGATCTTCGGCGAGCGCGCTCGTGGACTGGATCGAGTGGATCGGGTTGCCGGTGACGATCAGGTCCGTGAGTGACCAGATGACGGGCGCGATGAACACGATCGGCAAGTCCCGCCCAGGCGGCGATTTCCACAGCCACCAGAGGCCCGTGAGCACCCAGGCCTCGGGACGGAGGAGCCCGGCGAGGACGAGCAGGACGGGCACACCGCGGCGGTCCTCGGCGGCCAGCACGCCCGCCCAGACGACGAGCGCGAGGAACGGTGGGTCCACGTAGCCGCGCGCGGCGTAGAGCAGGAACGAGGCGCTCGCGGCGACGAACAGCGCCGCCAGCGCGCCGCTCCAGCGCCCGAACACCGCCGCCCCCAGGCGGTAGGTCCCGAGCACGAGCGCCGCGTGCGCGAGAAAGCACAGCAGCACGAGCGCACGGTCCGCGCTCTCCCCGAACACGAGGCCCAGCACGGCCGCCACCGCGATGTAGAGCGGGTGCTGCGTCGGCGCGGCGTAGGCCTCAAACGACGGCAGCGAGCCGCTGAGCAACTCCCGTCCCCAGACCAGGTGGTAGTAGGAGTCGTAGTTGGGATACGTCCGCGTGACCCACCACACGAGCACGGCCGCACCGAAGGCAACCAGCGTGGCGGCCAGTTCGACGCGCCGCGGAAAGCCGGCCGCGACGACCGCGCGGGACTCGCCCCCTGGGCGAGTCCCGGGCGAGGCGTCATCGCAGGCTGCGGGCGACTTCGGCGTGCTCTTTGCGGTGCCCGTTGAGGGCCGCGGCGACGTCCTCATCCGGCTCACGCCGCGACAGCACGGGCGCCGCCAACGCCGAGCCCAGCGCGAGCAGCGTCCACGTCATGGGGTCCTCGAGGAAGGCGGCGTAGAGCCAGGTGTGGAGCACGAGCGCGGCGAAGCAGGCCAGGATCGCCGCGCGGACCGGGTTCCGCCACGCCCCGCGGGCGAGCCGCCGGAACGCGAGCACCAACAGCGCGACGTAGGCCACGAGCCCGACCAGCCCCTGCTCGGCCGCGACCGTGATCGGGATCGTGTGCGAGGCCGACGTCGCCTCACGCCCGGACGCGTCCTCCGCGCGGCGGTACTCGGTGTTGAAGCTCCCGGCCCCCCAGCCGGACAGCGGCTGCTCGGTCGCAAGGTGCACACCGCCCTCCATCAGCTCGACGCGGCCCGAGGTGGCGTCGTCGAGCGTCTCGGAGTCGAAGCTGTCCAGGCCCAGCGCGCCCGGGAACGCGAAGACCAGCACCGCCGCCGCCGCGACGGCCACGAGCGCCGGCCCGAGCACGTACTTGCCGCCGAAGCGCAGCCAGGTGAGGACGGCCAGCCCGAGCAGCAGCGCCGCGAAGCTGGACTGCGAGAGCGTCGTCAGCAGGCCGCCCCAGAGCACCACGAGCGCGGCGATCGCCAGCAGCAGGTTGCGCGGGCGCTTGGCCCACAGCAACACCGACGCCAGGCCGATCATCACGAGCGCGAGGAAGCGCCCGTAGATGTTCGGGTCGAAGAACAGCGAGTTGACGCGGAAGTACTCCTCGACCTGGTTGGAGGCGATCACCTTCGGGTTGAGCAGCAGGTGGCGCGTCTGGAACTCCCAGAAGCCGATCCCGGCGAACAGCAGCGCGAGGACGACCAGCGCGCCGCCACCCCACACCAGGCGCCGCCGTGTCCACTCCATCCCGCGCAGGAGCACGAACAGCAGCGCGAACGGGACGTAGAAGAAGATCACCTGCTCGAAGGCCTTCGCCTGCCCTTCGCCGTAGACCGACTGCAGCGCGTAGAGCACGATCCCGCCCAGCAGGACCCATTCGAGCCCGCCCGCGCGCTCGGCCGGGGTGCCGGCGTGCCGCGCCGCGAGCCGCGGGATGAGCCAGGCGAGCGCGCCCGCGCCGATCACGACGTACAACGGCACGAGCAGGTTCGCCGTGCTCCCGCCCGCCTGGACCGGCACGCGGAACGGCAGCGCCGCCAGCGCCAGCACGGCGAAGAACCCGGGCCGGCGCGCGAACAGCCAGGCCAGGCCGGCCATGGCCGCGAGCCCGACGGCGGCCGCGGCGAGGCCCAGCACTCCACGGTCGCGCACCGTCTCCACCTGCGGCGAGTTCCAGATCTCGCCCACCAGCAGCACCGGCGTCAGCACGAGCGCGCCGAGCATCGCCCACGCGCGGCCGCGCACCGTGCGGCCCAGGACGGCGGCCGCGGCGAGCACCGCCGCGAGCACCATGCCGGCCAGCAGGACCCACTCGGGGAAGGCGGCGGTGTCGCTCATCCGCTCGGACCGGATCCGCGGTTGCACGCCGCGGAGGATGTCGTAGATGTTGCGGGTCACCTGCGCCACGTTCGGATCATCCAGCCGCTGCGGCCATTCCGGCAGCCCGACGCGGATGACCGTGCCCTTGCCGAGCTGCACGGCCGAGAGCGCCGAGCGGATCTCCCGCGCGGGCTTCCCCGTCTGCGCGGCCTCGAGCTCCTCCTCCGCCGTGAGCGGCTGGCCGATGGCCGCCAGCACCTTGCCCTTGCCGAGCGAGCTCGCCTCCTCGAAGCGCGTGAACCCGGGCAGGTCGAGCGCGCCCTCCATCAGGCCGAACGACGTGTCCTCGGGCTCGTACTGGACGAGCGGGACGGCCGCGCCGACGCGCCGCTCCTTCGCGACGCGCGTGCCGAACGGGTCGGCCGCCGCGGGCTGCGTCGGGCGCTCGAGCGTGCCGGCGTCCTCGTCGTTGAGCACGCGCAGGCGGACGCCGCGGCGGAGCGTGTCCGAGCCGAAGACGGCGAGCTTGCCGCCGTCGGTCACGTACTTGCGCAGCCGCTGGCCGAGCGAGCGCGTGACCCAGGTCAGCGAGCCGGGGAGCAGCACGCCTTCGCGGTCGGTCGCGCGCGGGTTGCGCGTGAGGTCCAGGTCGATGTCACTGGTGAGGTCGTACCGGATCTTCCGGCGGTCCAGGAACACGAGCAGCGGCGCGATGTCCTCTGCGAAGCCCGCGGGCAGCCCCTTCTCGCCCGAGAACATGCGCGGCCAGCGCACCTTGTCGCCGGTCGCGAGCTGGTTCGGCAGCCCGTCGAACGGGTTGTCGTCGATCTTGTCCGAGCCGATCCAGCTGAGCGTCGGGACGACCACGAGCACCTTGGAGCGTTCCTTGGCCTGCACGAGGAACGGCACGCTCGTGGACCAGCGGCCGGCCCGCAGCTCGAGCAGGTACGCGCCGGAGTTGCCCTCCGGCGCGCGGAACACGAGGCTCGCGTCCTTGGCCGTGCCCCGCTTGAGGATCCGCCCCTGTCCCACGCGCCGGACCTTCCAGCGGTACTCCGCGCCGCGGGCGTCGACGAAGAACTCCGTCCGCCCGCCGGCGGTCACGGGCCGTACGGGCGGTTGGGCGGTGAGGCCGCGCACGGTCAGCCCGGGACGGCCCTTCACGGCGCCGGGCTCGAACTCCGTGGCCGACAGGCCACGGTTGCCCGCCCGGTCGTTCACCTGCGCCTGGATGAGGTAGACGCCCGGGTCCAGTGGCTTGCCGTCGACGCGCCCGTCCCAGCGCACGCGCCGGCCGCGCCGTTGGAACCGGCTGACCTGCTTCGGCTTGCCCTGGTCGGTGCGGAAGACGCGGAAGATCGTCGCGAAGCGCGGGGACCGGCTCTGGACGTAGAGGTCGATCTCGCGGTTGCCCTGCGAGACGACGTTCTCCCAGCCCTCTCGACTCGAGCACGGGCCACCGATGCACACCCGGGGGGTGGGGGCCTTGGTGTCCACGCGCATCGTCTTCTGCACGATCGCGGAGCGGCCTTCGTCGCGCAGCGCGACGCGCAGCCGGTATTGCCCGTCCGGCACGACGTTCCCGTCGTCGTCCTTTCCGTCCCAGCTCGTCCGCCGCCACTTGTTCGGCTGCATCGGCACCGAGTCGATCAGGCGCCGTACGCGGTCGCCGTCGAGGTTCACGACGTCCACGGTCGCCTCGTCGGCGACCTTGATGACGAACGCGATGTCGCTGACGTCCTTCTTCCCGTCGCCGTTGGGCGAGAAGTACCGCGTGATCTGGGGGACGTTGATGACCGGCGGCTCGCTCTTGAGCCGCTGGGCGACGAAGAACGCGGCGAACGTCGAGAGCACCAGGATCACGAACGTGACCCGGGCGACCAACGGCATCGCCGCCGCCTTAGCCGGTGGTGGACTTGTCTTGGCCAACGATCGCGACCACGTTCCAATCGCGGTCTTCCACCTTGGTGACGGCCGCGGCTTGGGTGGCCTCGTCGAGCTGGGCGACCCGTTCGATGCCCAGGACCTCGGCGACCTGTTCGGCGGCGGACTTGTCACCGCGGGCGTACATCACGGTGGACGTCGTCGCCTGATCGGCCTCGCCGAGATCGCCGACCGCGATGTTGCCGTCGGGATAGCCGTCCGTGACGAGCAGGTCCTTGTTCGTCTTCGCGAGGCCGGTCTCCCGCGTGGCGTTGAAGACGACGATCTGCGCCTCTTCCTTGGTCACGCCCGGTTCGGCGGTCGCCGCCGGGGTTCCCCCGGCCTCGGGCGTCGGATCGTCCCCGATCTGGTTCTCGCCCGGAGTGGCCGTGGGACTGACGTTCGTCGTCGGGTCGTCGCCGCCGAGCTGGGTGAAGGCGAAGCCCACTGCGACCAGCACGAGCACGGCCACGATGGCCGTGATGATCATCGCGCGGGCGTTGCCCTCACGGCGCGGTGGCGGCGCGGCAGGCCCGCGGCGCGGTGGCGGCTTCTGGGTACGGCGCGGCGGCAGCGGCTCCACCCGGCGCGCGGCCGGCGTGGCCGGCGGCGGTGCGTGGCCGGTGCCGCCACCGTTGGTGGACGGTGAGGGCGCGGGCGGCACCGCGACGGTCTGCGCAGGCGCCGGCGCGGCCGCGGTGGCCATGGCCGGCACGGGAACCGGGACCGGAGCCGTGTGCGGCTTGGGCAGATGCGGCTCGTGCACCCCTGCCGCACGCGCGAACGCGAGCGCGGCCACTTCCTCCGGCTTGAGCTCCACGGTGCCGTTGGCCGGCGCGACCGCCACGGGCTGCGCCTGGACCACCGGCTGGGCCACGGGCTGCGGCTGCGCGACCGGCTGCGGCTGCGGCGCCGGTCCGCGGCGCGCCTCTTCGGCGTACTCGTACGCGTACTCGAGGTCCTCGGCGCGCTCGGGCATACGACCCGCCCATGCGCGCAGACGCTTGACTTCGCGCGCCTGGGCGAAGTACAGCAGGGTGAGAACGGCCAGTCCGAAGAACGCGGCGATACCGACGTACGCGCCGTATTTCTCGACCTGGTCCTGAAGCGAGAACGCGAGGAAAACCATGGAGCCGGAGGCCAGAAGTCTAGGAGGCTGAGCCCCCGGACGGTTCCGCGGAGGTCTCGACCACGGCCGTTCGGCCGCTGGAGAGCTCCGCGACGGCAGCGGCCAGAGCGGCCGCGTCCCCCTCGGCGACGAGCAGCCCGACCTTGTCGAACACGTACTCGACCCAGGCGGGATCCACGCCGGGGCGACCCGCCCGGCGGATCTTCTCCGCGGGGGTCGGCTCGGGGGTCTCGTACGAGTTGAAGAGCTGCTCGTGCAATTTCTCGCCCGGGCGGCGGCCGATGATCTCGATCCCGATGTCGCGCCCGACCTTCAGCCCGGAGAACTCGATCATCTGCTGCGCCAGCGCCATGATCGAGACCGGCTCGCCCATGTCCAGTGCGTAGACCTCGCCGCCGCTGGCGAGCGAGCCCGACCGGATGACGAGCTGGACGGCCTCCGGGATGGTCATGAAGAAACGCGTCATCTCCGGGTCGGTCACCGTCACCGGGCCGCCGGCGGCGATCTGACGCCGGAAGATCGGCACCACGGACCCGGACGAGCCGAGCACGTTGCCGAAGCGCACGGCGCAGAAGGCCGTGCCGCCGAAGCGCGCGTTGGCGGATTCCACGGCCCACTCGGCGAGCGCCTTGGACGCGCCCATGACCGTCGCCGGGGCAACCGCCTTGTCCGTCGAGATGAGGACGAAGCTCAGCGTGCCGGCCTCACCGGCGATGTTCGTCAGCGTCCGCGTGGCGAGCGCGTTGTTGCGCACGGCCTCGATCGGGTTGGCCTCCATCAGGCCCACGTGCTTGTAGGCGGCCGCGTGGAACACGACCTCGGGCTCGTGCTGGGCGAACACCTCCCGCATGCGCTCCTCGTCCTTGACGTCGGCGAGCACGGAGACGGACGTCTGCACGTGGCGCTCGTCGACCATCTCGCGCTCGATCTCGAAGAGGTTCGCCTCGCTGTGATCGAGCAGGACGAGCCGGCTCGGGTTCACCCGCGCGATCTGGCGGCAGATCTCCGAGCCGATCGAGCCGCCCGCGCCCGTGACCAGCACGCGCCGGCCGGTCAGGTAGCCGCCGACGGACTCGATCTCCATCCGCACCGGGTTGCGGCCCAGCACGTCCTCCACGCGCACCTCGCGCAGCTGGCGGGTGAGATGGTTGCCGCCCTGCAGCAGCTCGAAGACGGTCGGGACCGTCCGCACCGACACGCCGTGCTCGCGGCAGGCGATCACGACGCGGCCGCGCAGCTCGCCGGAGGCCGACGGGATCGCGATCATCACCTCGTCGGGCTCCACGTCCTCGAGGATCTCGTCGAGGTCGAAGGTGGTGCCGAGGATGTCGGCGCCCTTCTTGTTGTCGTCGACGTAGCCGATCGGGCGGTAGCCGAGCTCCGGGTTCTTGCGCAGCTCGCCTTCCAGCAGGTGGCCGCCGCTGCCGGCGCCGACGATCAGCACCTTGCGGCCGCTGCGGCGCGTGCGCCAGCCCCGGATCCCGCGCATGAAGATGACGTGCGCGACGAAGCGCGTGCCGGTGATCAGCGCGCCGGTCAGCAGGCCGAAGACCAGCAGCACGCCGGACGGGATGGTCAGCGGGCGCAGGCCCTCGACGGAGTTGACCAGGACGGGCTGGACGATCACGACGTAGCCGATCAGCGCCAGGACCGCGAGCACCGTGCCTTCGGCGATCTTCAGGTACTCGCGCTGGGACGAGTAGCGCATCCAGTGCCGGTACATGCCGGCGATCACGAAGCACACGAGCGACCCGCAGATCGCGAACGCGAGCGTCCGCCAGAACAGGTCCGAGTACTTCGCCGGGATCTCGCCGTCGAACCGGAACCAGTAGGCGAGGTAGTAAGCCAACGCGACCAGCCCCGCGTCCATGGCCAACTGCGGAGCGGAGTGGCGATGGATCGGAAGGGCCGCGCTACGGAGCCGGCGGCGCATCCGAAGCAGTGTATTGGGCGCTCCGGCGCAAAGACGCAGGGCTAACGCACGAAAAGATCCGTGAAGACAGCTCGGGTCCCGGCGAATCCGTTCGGCGCTCGCCCCCGTCGCGCTTCTCGAACACCACGTCCTCCGCCCGTTCGAGCCGGTGCATCCGGCCGGAGGTGATCAGCTGCTCGTCGACGGCGCCGAGCCGGCCTTCGAACGTCGTCCACACCGGCGTGCCGAGCGCGACGGCCTCGCGGTTCATCGTCCCGCCGGCGGAGATCACGAGGTCGGCGTAGGCGATCAGCGACTGCGCGTCGATCGCCCGCTCGGGCACGATGAACCCGCCCTCGCGCGCGAGCTCGGCCCGCTGCTCGGGCGTGCGCGGCAGCACCACGACCTGCCCGCCCTTCAGGCGATGCAGGACCTGCGTGAACACCGGGGCGTCGAAGCGGTGGTAGAGCGAGACGGCCGGCGGCGTGCGCACGACCGCGAGCGGCTGCGCGACGTCCAGGCCCAGCTCGGCGAGCACCGCCGGGTCGGGCTCGAAGTCCGCCAGGTAGTACTCCTCCTTGAGGCCCGCGTACGGCCGCCACTTGGCCTCGGTCACGCCGTACTGCGCCAGCCGGTCGAGCGGGATCGCGTCGGGCACGACCACGCGCGTGGCCAGCCGGCAGTTGATCGCGTGCTGCTGGCGCGCCCACTCGTAGTCGAACGCCGTCGCCGACGGGATGCGCAGCAGCTTCGCCGCGACCGAGATGTCGTTGGAGCCGTGGCCGAGCGCGAGGTCGATCCTGCGCCCGCTCGCCCAGCGCACGAGCGCGCCCGAGCGCTGGAACAGGCCGACGCCCTTGGCCGCGAGCTTGCCGCCGCGGTGGTGGCCGATCGCCGTGTGGTCGAGCTGGAACCGCTCGAGCAGCCCGAGCGTCTGCGCGAAGTCCCGCGCGGTGATCAGCACCTCGTCGCCGCGCGCCCGGAGCGTCTCGATGACGGGCCGCATGACGAGCACGTGCGGGGAGTTCGTGAGGTCGATCCAGACGCGCACGGGCGGCGTGGACTCTAGTGCCCGCGAACTCGTAGACACCGGCGACACGGTCTACTTCACGGGCTCCCTCATCGGCTGAGCTTGAGCTTGCAAGCTTGACGGCCCAGCGGCGCGGGACTTACGCTCTCGATGGCGCCCCGCGCCGCACTGTCCAGCCATGTTCACGTCCCAGTCCCTACGAGCCGTACCCAAGCCTGGCTCCGTTGGGTTCAAGGAGCACCGGCTCGACGACGTCGTGCACCAGATCGACGTCGCCGGTGCGCTCGAGGACACGGCGGAGCTGAGCCGCCGGATCGAGGACGCACTCGCGGCTGGCGTGCGCTGGCTGATCCTGGACCTCAGTGAGGCCGCGACGGTCTCCGACAACGTGCTCGAGGGCCTCGTCGACGCCGCCGGCGCGCTGCGAGCGCGCAAGGGCGAGCTGATCGTCGCCGGCGCCCAGCGCCACGTCGCGCAACGGCTCGCCGCCTATGACGTCGCCCACCGCCCGGCGGTGGCGGCGAACGTCGACCAGGCCGTGATGATCCTCAAGATGCTGCGCCCGAAGACGGACATCCGCCGGGCCAAGCAGCGCATCACCTCGTTGACGCTGCCGCGTATCGAACCACGCTGACTACCCTCACCGGGTGCTCTACGCGTCCATAACCGATCCTGTCGTCAATCTCGCCGTGGACGTCGTCCGCGAGATGGGGCTGCTCGGCGTGTTCCTGCTCATGGTCGGCGAGAGCGCGCTGTTGCCGATCCCCTCCGAGGCGACGATGCTCTTCGCGGGCTTCAACGTCGCCGAAGGTGAGTACTCGCTCTTCCTCGCCACCTTCGTCGGCGTGGCGGCGAACGTCGTCGGCTCCTGGATCGCGTACGCGATCGGCTACTTCGGCCGCGTCGACCTGATCGAGAAGCACGGGCGCAAGGTGTTCATCAAGCCCCACCACCTCGCGTGGGCGGACAACTGGTTCGAGAAGTACGGGGACGCGACCGTGTTCTTCTCGCGCATGCTCCCGATCGTCCGCACGTTCATCTCGCTGCCCGCAGGCATCGCCAAGATGCCGTTCTGGCGCTTCACGATCCTGACCGCGCTCGGCTGCATCCCGTGGGTCTTCGCGCTCGTGTTCACCGGCAAGCAGGCCGGTGACCGCTGGGAGAACTGGAAGGACAACCTGCACTACATCGACTACGCGGTCGTCGCGGTGATCATCGTCGGCGCGGCGTGGCTGTTCATCCGCTGGCGGCGCGGGCGCGGGAACGCCGGCGAGACCGCCGATGCGTCGTCGTCCGCCTGAGCTCGCGCAGGTCGTCGCCCTGGGACTGATCCAGGGCGTCGCCGAGTTGCTGCCGGTCTCCTCGTCCGCGCACGTCGCCGCCGTCCCGCGGCTGCTGGGTTGGGAGATCGCGGAGTGGGACGCCGCACGCCGCAAGGAGCTCGAGGTCGCGCTGCACGCGGGCGCGGCGCTCGCGCTCGCGCCGTCGCTGTGGCGGCTGCGACCGGACGCGCGCGTGCTCGTGCTGTCGTTGGCGCCGCCCGTGATCGTGGGCGGGCTGTTCGAGCGTGCGATCGAGGAGCGCTTCGACGGGCTCGTCGCGGGCCTGTTGCTCGGCGCCGCCGCGCTCGCGGCCGCTGACTGGGCGGGCGCGGCGACGCGCGGGGACGGGCGCGCGACGGTCGCGCCGGCCGGCGGCGACACGCGCGCCGCCGCGACAGTGGGGCTCGCGCTGGGCGCGGCGCAAGCGGCCGCGCTCGTCCCCGGCGTGTCACGGTCCGGCGCCACGCTCGCCGCCGCCCGCGCGCTGGGCCACACGCGCGCCGAGGCCTCCGCGCTGTCGTTCGGGGTCGCCGGACCGGTGCTGATCGGCGCGACGGCGCTCAAGGCGTGGCGCGGCCGCCGCACGGCGGACCGGAAACTGGTCGCCACCGGCGTGGCGGCGTCCTTCGTCGGCACCCGCGCGGCGCTGAAGGGCTTCGGGCTCGAGCGCGGCCCGCTGTGGCCGTTCGCCGTCGAACGCGTAGTCCTCGCGGCCGCGGTGCGCTACCGTCGGCGCGCGTGAGCACCGACGCGTACGCCCAAGCTGGAGTCGATCAACATGGCGCCGACCGTGCGGTCAGCGCGCTCGTCTCCGTCCTGAAGACGATCGATCCCGGCCGCGCGTCGCGCAGCCGTCTCGCCAGCGGCCATTACGCCGCCGTGCTCGAGGTGGCGCCGAACCTCGGCATCGCCGTCGGCACCGACGGCGTCGGCTCGAAGCTCATCCTCGCCGAGCAGACCGGCCGCTACGACACCGTCGGCATCGACTGCGTGGCCATGAACGTCAACGACGTGGTGTGCGTCGGCGCGGAGCCGATCGCGCTGCTGGACTACCTGGCCGTCGAGCAGGCCGTGCCCGAGGTGATGGAGCAGATCGGCGTCGGCCTGAAGAAGGGCGCCGAGCTCGCCGGCGTGGAGATCCCGGGCGGCGAGGTCGCGATCCTGCCCGAGCTCATCCGCGGCCACCCGTCACCGAACGGCTTCGACCTCACGGCCACGTGCTTCGGCACCGTCGCGCTCGACCAGGTGATCACGGGCGAGTCGATCGCCCCGGGCGACGCGCTGATCGGCGTCCCGAGCAGCGGCCTGCACTCGAACTCCTACACGCTCGCCCGCAAGGTCGTCGAGGACCTGGATCTCAACTCGCCCTTCGAGGGCGGCACGCTCGCCGACGCGCTGCTCGAGCCGACCGTGATCTACGTGCGCGCGGCGCTGGACCTGATCCGCTCGGACGTCGACGTCCGCGGCCTCGCCCACATCACCGGCGGCGGACTGCTGAACCTGCTGCGCCTCAACGAATCAGCCGGCTTCGTGATCGAGGACCCGCTGCCCGTGCCGCCGATCATCGCGTTCGTGATGGAGCGCGGGAAGATCGCCGAGGCCGAGGCCTGGGAGATCTTCAACATGGGCTGCGGCTTCGTCGCCGTGGTCCCGGAAGCGCAGGCCGACCAGGCCACCGAGATCCTCGCCGCGCACCACCCGGGCACGCGCCGGATCGGCACCGTCTCCGACGAGGCCGGGCGCGCGAGCGTCGCCGGCGGGCGCTACTCGTCAGGCCAGGGCGCGCGCTCGTCCTGATCGTCGTCCTGAGGCGGCTGTCGCCGCTCGTCGTCACGTTCGCCTCAGGCGGAAGCCCGCTCTCGGGCGAGGGGGCGCCGGGCACGCTGTCGTCGCGGCGCATCGCCTCCCAGTTCTCTTTGAGGTCTGAGATGTCCTCGCCGAGGTCCGCGTTGCGCTTCTCGAGCTGATCGGCCTCGGCCTCGAGGCGGTCCGCCTGCTCCTGGTGCTCGCTCATGCAAGAGCGACTACCCGTTTTCCTCCTCCGAGCGCGCGCGCTCCGCGAGCTTCTCCTTCAGGTACGCGTGCTTCTCCGCCCGCGCCTCGTGGATGCGCTCCTCGCTCTCGAGCTCGCTGTCGTCCGCCTGCTCACGCTCGGCGCGCTCGCGCTGGATCTCCTCGAGTTGCAGCTCTTCCGTCTTCGGGTCCGCCATGGGACCCGGGACGTTACCCGAGCCGGACGTAGCCGA
>CAVRTQ010000032.1:0-138157 GCA_963724195.1 uncultured Solirubrobacteraceae bacterium
TATCCCGGAGCACATCACCGTGAAGGCGATGACGAACGTGAGCAACGGCACCTTGAACGCGGTGTCGACGTAGGTCGCGGCACCGCCCGCCGCCGGGTACTTGGTCACGAGCTCCGCGTACGAGAACGCGGTCATGATCGCGAGGATCGTGGCGAACAGGAACGCGGTCCAGATCGCGCCGCCCGTCTCGCCCGCGACGACGCCGACGAGCGCGTAGATGCCGGCGCCGAGCACGTCGCCGACCACGAACACGAGGAGCATCCCCGGCCGATGACGCGCTTGAGCGGCGTCTCGAACTCGCCGGTCTCCGGGTTCAGATCCTGCGGGGGTGGATCAGCGACGGCCATGGGCGAGGCGTACCCGCGGGAATATGACGTGAACGGGACCGGCGAACGAGCTCGTAGGCCCGCATGTCCGTATGCGGACCTACGTTCGCGCGGCGGGCGGGCGCTCCGGCGACATCCCGGTCCGGCGCAGGATGAACCCCGCGATCGGGAGGACGATCAGGACGCCGATGATCGCGGACAGGATGCCGCCGAGGTCGAAGACGTCCTCGTCGCCGATCCCGAGCAGGGACGTGAACAGGAGCCAGCCGAGGGCCGCACCGACCAGGCCGAGGACCAGCGAGACGAGCCAGGACGTGGTCCGCTCATATGGCGGAAGACGTCGCCGGGCATGAGACCCGGCCGATGACTCCCGCGAGGAAGCCGAGGATGAGTGCGCCGATCATGCTTCGACGCTACCCGAAGGCGCGCGTTTGCCCTCCAAGGCGGCCCGCTCGGGCTCATGGGCTCAGAGCGAGATCGCCACCTGGTAGGCGCTTCATCTCGTCGATGACGCCGCGCCAGATCTTCATCTCGGCGTCGAACTCCGGCGTGCCCTCGTCGGGGCCTTCGCCGTCGCGGTAGTACAGAGTGAGGAGGAGTTCATGGTCTCACGACGCGCGGACCCCGCTTGACCCGACACACGCATCCGGAGTTGGCACATTGACACTCGCGATCGACCATGTCCTCTACGCCACGAGCGACCTCGACGCGGCGAGCGAGCGGCTCGGCCTGGAGGTGCGGCCCGGCGGCGTGCACGAGGGCCAGGGCACGCACAACCGGATCGTGCCCCTGGGTGAGACGTACCTGGAGCTGATCGCGATCAGCGACCGCGACGAGGCCGCCGCGCACCCGTTCGGGAGCCGCGTGCTCGATCGCGAGGGGCTGATCGGGTGGGCGGTCCGGGTGGACGACGTCGAGGCCGTGGCGGCGCGGCTCGGCACCGGGGTGCTGACGATCCGGCGCGCCGGGCTGGAGGGCAAGCTCACCGGCGTCGAGGCGGCTCTGGACGAGCCGACGCTGCCGTTCTTCATCCAGGGCACGTCGCGCCCGGGCGAAGGCGGGCGCGAGCGGCTCACGTTCCTCGAGGTCGCGGGCGACGCGTCCCGGTTGCGCGCGTGGCTCGGCGGCGTCGACCTCGGCGTGCGCGTCGTGGAGGGCGAGCCGGCGGTGCGCGCGATCGGGATCGGCGACGCGGACCATCCGCTGATGCGGCTCGACCACGTCGTCTGGGGTGTCGGGGACCTCGATACCGCGCAAGCGCGGGTGGAGCGAGAGCTCGGGCTGCCCGTCGAGCCCGGCGGCAGCCACGTGGGGCAGGGCACGCACAACCGGATCGTCCCGCTACGCGGTGCCTACCTGGAGCTGCTGGCGATCCGCGACCGCGAGGAAGCCGCCGCGTCGCCCGTGGGCGCGCTGCTGCTCGAGCGGATCGAGGCGGGCGACGGGTTCGTCGCCTGGGCCTGCCGGGTCGACGATGTCGACGCCACCGCGCAGCGCCTGGGCACCGAGCTCTACACGGTCCGGCGCGGCACGCGCGTGGGGTACCTGGCCGGCGTGCAGGAGGCGCTGCGCGAGCCGTGCCTGCCGTTCTTCGGCCGCTCGGACCGGCCGCCGCCCGCCGGCGAGGCCGAGCTCACCTGGCTCGAGGTCTCGGGCGACCGCGCGCGGATCGAAGCCTGGCTCGGGCCGGACCACGGGCTGCCGCTGCGGATCGTCGATGGCGCGCCCGCGCTGCGCGCCATCGGCATCGGCGACCGCGAGTTCAGGCCGTAGTGCTGCGCTCCGCGAACTGCTCGCGCAGTGTCTTCTTCGAGAACTTGCCGACCGAGGTCTTGGGCACTTCCTCGATGATCTCGAGGTCGTTCGGGAGCCACCACTTGGGCACGCGCTCGGCGAGGAACTCGCGCAGCTCGTCCAGCGTGATCTCCTCGCCGCCCTCGGGCACGACGCACGCCAACGGCCGCTCGGACCACTTCTCGTCGGGGATGCCGATCACGGCCGCCTCGGCGATTTTGGGGTGGGCCATGATCGCGTTCTCGAGCTCGACCGACGAGATCCACTCGCCGCCCGACTTGACGAGGTCCTTGGTGCGATCCACGAGCCGGACGTAGCCGTCCGGCGAGATCGTCGCCACGTCTCCGGTCCGCAGCCAGCCGTCCTCGGTGAAGGAGTCGTCGGAGCGCTCGTCGTTGTAGTAGGCGCGGGCGATCCACGGCCCGATCGCCTGCAGCTCGCCGCGCGCCTCGCCGTCCCAGGGCAGCTCCTCGCCCGTGGCGGGATCGGCGATCCGCAGCTCCACCAAGGGGATCGGCGTCCCCTGCGCCGCGCGCAGGTCCGCCAGTTCCTCTTCCGACGAGTCCAGCAGCCACGACTTGATCCGCCCCGTCGTCGCCACCGGTGAGGTCTCGGTCATGCCCCAGGCCTGCAGGATCGGCAGCCCGACCTGCTCCCGGTAGGCCTCACTCAGCGTCTTCGGCACCGCGGACCCGCCGCAGACGATGTCCCGCAAGGACGACAGGTCGCGGCCCTTGAGCTCCGGCAGCACGCCCATCCAGATCGTCGGCACGCCCGCGGCCAGCGTGACCTTCTCGCCTTCCATGAGCTCGGCGATCGCCGCCGGCTGCATCTTCGGGCCGGGCATCACCAGGTCGGCGCCGGCCATCACCGCGGCCTGGCAGAGCCCCCACGCGTTGGCGTGGAACATCGGCACGACCGGCATCACCCGGTCCTTCTCGCTCACCGCCGCGGCGTCCACGACCAACGCCCCCATCGAGTGCAGGACCGTCGAGCGGTGCGAGTACACGACGCCCTTCGGATGACCGGTGGTGCCGCTCGTGTAACACATGGCGGCGGCCCGGTTCTCGTCCTCCAGCACCGGGAAGTCCGCGGGCGTCGCCTCCGCCAGCAGCGCCTCGTAGTCGTACACGCGCGGGTCGTCCGGGATCTCCTCCGGCACGCCGTCGTCCATCACGACCACGGCCTTCACCGTCGACAGACGATCCACCAACGGCCAGAAGACCTTCAGCAGCGATCGGTCCACGAACACGACCTCGTCCTCAGCGTGTTCGGCGATATAGACGATGTCATCCGGGAACAGGCGGATGTTGAGCGTATGCAATACCCGGCCGCTGCACGGCGCGGCGAAGTAGAGCTCGAGGTGGCGAGCGGTGTTCCAGGCGAAGGTGGCGACGCGGCCGTCCTCGGAGATCCCCAGCGTGTCGAGCACGGACGCGAGTTTGCGTGTGCGCTCGGCCCATTCGCGGTAGGTGATCCGATCGATGCCGCCGGCCGTGACCGTTGCGACGCCTTTGTGGGGGAACAGCCGCTCCGCGCGACTGAAGACGTGCGTCAGCGTCAGCGGGTATTGCGACATGAGTCCTTGCATGCGGCGTCTCTCCTTCCCGATCGTCTAGCTCATATTCCCCTATTTGCTGGCATGGTGGAGTGGGTGAAGTGGTGGAGGATGCTTGTCGTGGCCGTGCTGATGGTCGCCGGTTGCGGTGAGGAGCAGCGCCCCGAGCCGGTCCCGACGCCCGCCCGGTTCGACACGATCGACCGCCTCCCGGCCAAGACGGGCGGGTTCGAGGCGCTCGTCGCGCGGCGCGAGGCCTACGAGCAGGCCCGCCGCGACGAGATCGCGCGCATGCGGCGCTCCAAGACGGTCGAGGGGGCGCTGCGCGTCGCGCGGCTCACCGGCCGCATCACCCCGGGGGCGGAGAACTCGATGCGCCAGGAGTGGGCGGACGCCAACGCTGCGCTGTCCAAGCTCTCCGGCGTCCCCGCCACCGAGCTCGGCTACACGGTCAACGCCGTCAGGAGCCTCGCGGCCGGGCGCATGCTGACCGCCGACCGGCTGCGCCCGACGTTCCTGATCCTGCGCCAGAACGTGCGCTTCTGGAAGGGCCAGCCCGTCCCCGCGTCCGGCTTCCGCACCACCTTCGGCCGCGACCCCGTGATCTTCCAGTACTACCCGGGCCGTGGCCTGCAGGTCCAGCCGCTCGCGAGCTGGGGCCGGGCGAACGCGATCGCCGGCTCCTGCCTGGCCGCGATGCGCTCGCGCACGACCAAGGACACCTGCCGCACAGCGATCTTGACGCGCTCGCTCGACCGGCTCGCCTCGCTCGGTGCCCGCCGCAGCGGCTACCTCGCGTGGGAGTACTACTTCGCGTACGGCACCGGCGCACCGCCGTGGGTGAGCGGAATGACGCAGGCCACCGCGACGCAAGCGCTCGCCCGCGGCTACCGCGCGCTCGGCCACAAGCGCTGGAAGCGGGCGGCCGAACAGGCCCTCGGCGCGTTCGAGCAGGCCCCGCCGAGCGGCGTGCGCGTCTCGGCCCCGGGCGGCAGCCACTACCTCCTGTACTCGTTCTCGCCCTCGCACCGCGTGTTCAACGGCGGCCTCCAAGCGGTCCTCGGCCTCCGCGATACCGGCGCGCTGCTGCACTCCGGCCGCGCCACGAAGCTCTTCCGCGCCGGTGACCGCGCGGCGCGGCGCGAAATCGACGAGTACGACACCGGTGCCTGGTCCCTGTACTCCGAGAACGGTGCCGAGTCCACGCTCGGCTACCACGACCTGACCGCGGGCTTCCTCGCCGGGCTGTGCGATCGCACCGACGCGAGGTCCTACTGCCGCGCGAGCCGGGACTTCGCGCGCTACGAGCGCGAGCCCACGCGGATCGGGCTGGAGCGGCTCAAGGGCACGCGCTGGGACCGCACCCGCACGGTCCGTTTCAAGCTCTCAAAGATCTCGAGCGTCAAGGTGCGGGTGTGGGGCGCGCGCGGCATCAGCGTGTCGCGCGACTTCGCCAAGCTTCCGCGCGGGACACACTCGTTCGCGTGGAAACCGCCCGGACGCGGGCGCTACCGCGTCCGCATCGAGGCCCGCGGGCCGAGCGGCCCGGTCGGCGTCGAGGAGCGCACGGTCAAGATCAAAACCCCCGCGAAGCCCAAGAAGAAGAAACCCAAGCCGCAGGAGAAGCTCAAGCCGGAGAAGCGGGACGAGAAGCGGTAGACGGCGGCTTCATGACCGCCCTGAACCAACTTCGCGTCCCGAACCTGCGGCGACGTGACAAACTGGCCGCGATGGCCGCTACACAGCAGCTGCGCGACGATGTCCAGCCCGTCGCCAACGAAAACCTCGACCGTTTCCTGACCGGCACCGTGACCGTCCTGCCGATCCTGGCGCTGGGGATCGTGGCCTGGCAGGTGTGGTCCTCATGGCTGGGCTGGAGCGACGTGATCGTGTTCGCGATCATGTACATCGCGACCGGGTTCGGCATCACGGTCGGCTTCCATCGGCTGTTCACGCACCGCTCGTTCAAGACGGGCAAGGCCGTGCGCGCGATTCTCGCCGCGCTCGGCAGCGCCGCGATCGAGGGCCCCGTGATCTCCTGGGTCGCCGACCATCGCAAGCACCACGCGTACTCCGACAAGCCGGGCGACCCGCACTCGCCGCACGTGGACCACGGGCACGGCCTCAAGGGCGCGCTCAACGGCCTGTTCCACGCGCACGTCGGCTGGCTGTTCATCCACACCGAGCGCGGCCTGAAGTCCCGCTACGCGCCGGACCTGCTGAAGGACCCGATCGTCAGCTTCATCAACCGCACGTTCGTGCTGTGGGTCGCGGCGGGGCTCATCGTCCCGTTCTTGCTCGGCTGGGCGATCGGCGGCAGCCTCGCCACGGCCCTCACCGGCCTGCTGTGGGGCGGCGCGGTGCGGATGCTCGTGCTCCACCACGCGACCTACAGCATCAACTCGCTGTGCCACTTCTTCGGCCGCCGCCGGTTCGCGACCGATGACGAGTCCCGGAATGTCTGGTGGCTGTCGTTTTTCACGTTCGGTGAGGCCTGGCACAACAACCATCATGCGTTTCCCACGTCCGCTCGCCATGGTTTGTCGCGATGGAACTTCGATCCTTCCGCGTGGGTGATCTGGGCTCTGGAGAAGGCCGGGCTGGCCTGGGACGTCGTGCGCGTTCCCCCCGAACGTCAGGCCGCCAAACTCGCGACGTGACTGAAGAGCTCCGCGCCGCATTGACGGAGGCCCTGCCGGACCGTCCCTTCACGCTCCGCCTCTGGGATGGCACCACGCTGCCGCCCACCAACGGAGACGCCGGACCCACCTTTCACGTGACCACCCCGGTCGCGCTCGGCCACATCCTGCGCGCTCCCTCCCAGCTCGGCGTCGGCCGCGCGTACGTGAGCGGCGGGATCGACGTGGACGACATGGACGCGGCGCTCGCGCTGATCTCGCAGTGGTCGCCGCCGCCGATGGACAACGCGACCAAGCTGAAGATCGCGCGCGGCGCGGTCAAGGCCGGCGCACTACGGCGCGTGCCGAAAGTGCCGGCGATGGAATTCCGACCCCGCGGGAAGCGGCATTCGGCCCTGCGCGACAAGCGCTCGGTCACCCACCACTACAACCTCTCGAACGAGTACTTCTCGCTGTTCCTCGACGAGTCGATGACGTACTCGTGCGCGATCTGGTCCCGCGGGGCGCAGACGCTGGAGGAGGCGCAGTTCACCAAGCTCGAGCTCGTGTGCACGAAGCTCGGCCTCCAGCCGGGCATGCGCGTGCTGGACGTCGGCTGCGGCTGGGGCGCGTTCGCGATCCACGCCGCGCGCGAGCACGGCGTCCACGTCACCGGGATCACGCTGAGCGAGCCGCAGGCGCAGCTGGCGCGCGAACGGGCGGCGGCCGCGGGCCTGGCCGACCGGGTCGACATCCGCGTCATGGACTACCGCGAGATCGGCGGCCGAATGCGGAGCCGATTCCCGCCCCGCTGAGACGTTCGACGCGATCGCCTCCATCGGCATGGTCGAGCACGTCGGCTCGGTGAACGTCGATCTCTACATGGCGAAGTTGGCCTCGCTGCTCAAGCCTGGCGGGACGCTCCTGAATCACGGCATCGCGCGGCTGCGCGTCGGCGACGCCGAGGCGGGCCCGTTCTCGGAGCGGTACGTGTGGCCCGACGCCGCGCCGTTGCATGTCTCCCGCATCCAGACCGCGATCGAGCGCGCCGGCCTGCACACCCGCCACGTCGAGGATTTCCCGGACGACTACGCCCGCACGCTGCTCGAGTGGCAGCACCGCTTCGAGGCCAACCTCGACCGTGCCCGGGAGCTCGGCGGGGACGAGCGCGTGCGCGTCTGGCGCATCTATCTGCGGGTGTCCCGTCAGGGCTTCGAGAGTGGATTCTTATCTGTCTATCAAGTAAGAGCGGAGCGAGCACGCTAGGATCCAAGGCACGGGCGGCATCCGGCTACCCGTGAGGTTCGAGCGCACTTGAGTCCGCCATCCGGGCGGTTTGGGGTCGTCACAGCCTCCCCAGATCGTTCGCGGCCGCTCCCCAGTGCCGCCCCCTTAGGAGTCAGTTTGTCCCAGAAGTCTTTCGCCGATCTCGGCCTGTCGCAGCCCGTCGTGGGCGCGCTCGCCAAGAACGGCATGGAGTCCCCCTTCGCCATCCAGGCCCTCGTGATCGAGGACGTGCTGGCCGGGCGTGACGTGCTCGCCAAGTCCCCCACGGGCTCCGGCAAGACGATCGCCTTCGGTGCGCCCGTCATCGACATGCTCGACCCCAAGCACCGCCGCACCGCGGCGCTCGTGCTGGCGCCGACGCGTGAGCTCGTGAGCCAGATCGTCGAAGAGGTGCGCCCGATGGCCGAGTCGCGCGGCATCCGCGTCGCCTCCGTCTACGGCGGCGTCGGTTTCGAGAAGCAGATCAAGCTGGCCCGCTCGGCGCACATGATCGTCGCGACGCCCGGCCGCCTCGAGGACCTGCTCGCGCGCAACGCGCTGTCGCTCGCCGACGTCGAGATCCTCATCCTCGACGAGGCCGACCGCATGCTCGACATGGGCTTCCGCCCGGCCGTCGACCGGCTCGTGGCCAAGTGCCCCGAGGACCGGCAGACGCTGTTCTTCAGCGCCACCCTCGACGGTGAGGCCGGGCGCATCGCGTCCGAGTACACCTACGAGGCCGTGACGCACGAGCACAAGCCGACGGAGTCCTCGCGCGGCGAGATCGAGCACCGCTTCCGCGCCGTGGACCGCGACAGCCGCCTGCCGGCGCTCGTCGCCGAGCTCAACGACGCCGAGCTCGCGCTCGTCTTCGTGCGCACCAAGCGCGGCGCCGACCGGCTCGTCAAGCGCCTCGAGGGCCAGGGCATCAAGGCCGTCGCGATGCACGGCAACAAGTCCCAGAACCAGCGTGAGCGCGCGCTGGCCGCGTTCGAGTCGGGCCGGATCAACACGCTCGTCGCGACCGACGTCGCCGCCCGCGGCATCGACGTCGAGGGCGTGAGCCACGTCATCAACTTCGACGCGCCGGACGACCGCGAGAGCTACGTGCACCGCATCGGCCGCACCGGCCGCGCGGGCCGCACGGGCATCGGCATCACGTTCGTCGAGGCCGAGCAGGCCAAGGACGTCGGCCGGATCGCCGCCGCGCTGCAGCTGCACGGCGAGTTCGAGGGCACCGGCTTCGCCTCCACGACCGCCCGCCCGCACGCCACGGGCGGCCCGAGCCGTCGCCGTCGCGGCCGCTCGCAGGGCCAAGGCCGCGGCCACGCCGGTCAGCGCAACTCGCGCTAAGCCGCGAGTTCGCGAGGCGCTGCGCTAAGCGCGCGGCGCCGCCGAACTCGCCAAGCATCGCCCCCTGGGCATACGAGGCGCCGGCGTTCTCGGACACGTAGTCCGCGATCGCCTGGATCTCTTCAGGCGAGAGCTTGCCCTTGAACGCCGGCATCGCGCCGCCACCGTTCTCGGTCTGGGCCTTCACGAGGTCCGGACCGGGACGCAGGTCGTCCAGGTTCGGGCCCACCTGACCGTTGGCCTTGGCCGCGGCCAGTGTGTGGCAGTTGGCGCAGTTCTGCGTGAACAGCTCCGCGCCGTTCCCCGCGGCCGGCTGCGAACCGGCGGGCGTGCTCTCGCCGCCCTCGTCTCCAGAATCGCCCCCGCATGCCGCGAGGGTCACGGCCGCGACAAATGCGGCGAAACAAGCCCGAGTCTTCACGAGATGCACCCTATCTGGCCAGAACATCTGTCGGACGCGCCAATTCTCGCCTATGCTCGGTGACGAATGAAGCGCGTATTGGCGTTCGTCTGCATGTTCGTGCTGCTCGCGTCCGCAGTGGTCGCGTCACCCGGCCTTGCTCTGACGATGGCTCCGGCGCTCCTGCTGCTCGCGTTGCTCGCGGGCGGTTTCCGACCGGGCGAGGCGCTGATCGAGCGCCTGCGCGACCGGCGTCGCGAAACGCCGCTGCCGCGTCCCGCCGTGCGCATTCCACGTCCCCGGCTCGCACTCGTCGTGCGGCCGACGGGCGGGCCCCTCGCCTCAGCACTGGCGATGCGGCCACCCCCTTCCGGGCTCGCAGTGCTCAGTTAGCCCTGCCGCGCGCCCTCCGCGTGGCGCCCACTCCGGAAGAACAAGGAAATTCCATGCGCAAGAGAATCACCACGGTCCTGGCGGCCACCGCCGCGGTCTCCGCGATCGCGACGGCGACGGCGTTCGCCCACACCGAGCTCAAGTCGACGTACCCGGGCAAGAACAAGACCGCGTCCACCCGGATCAGCACGGTCAGCGTCACCTTCACGGCCGCGATCCGCAGCGGCTCGATCACGGTCACCGGCCCGAGCGGCACGGTCTCCAGGGGCAACGGCGGCCGTGACCCGCGCGACGTCAAGCGGCTGCGCGTGCCGCTGAAGTCGTCCAAGAAGGCCGGCACCTACACGGCCAAGTGGACGATGAAGGCCTCCGACGGCCACACGCAGACCGGCAGCTTCAAGTTCAAGCTCAAGTGATCCGGCGCGCGCTCCTTGCCACTGCGGTCGCCGCGCTCGTCGCGGCGCCGGCCGCGTCCGCGCACGTGCAGGTGCGCCCAGCGCTCGCCGCCCCGGGCGATCCCGTCCTCTTCCAGGTGATCGTCCCGAACGAGAAGGACGCCCACACCGTCGAGGTCACCCTCCAGGTGCCCAAGGACGTGCTGCCGTTCTCCTTCGAGGAACCGGACGGCTGGACGCGCGAGAACAAGGAGGGCCCGGACGGCAGCCTGGAGACGATCACGTGGAAGGGCGAGTTGGCCGAGGACGGCTTCGCGCGGTTCTCCTTCCTGGCCTCGACTCCGGAGCAGGAGGGTGAGATCGTCTGGAAGTCGATCCAGACCTATGACGACGGGTCCACGTCGCGCTGGATCGGCGAGCCGGATGCCGACAACCCCGCCGCCGTGACCACGATCTCCAATGACGCGCCGCGTGAGAACGCCGGCGGCGAAAGCGGGGAGGCCGAGGACGGCGCGGCCGCGACGCCCGCCGCGTCCGCCACCGCCGCCCCCGAAGACGCCGAGCCCGCGGCGGCGACGGTCGAGGACTCCGATTCGCCGCTCCCGATCATCCTGTCCGTGGTGGCTCTCGCGCTGGCCGCCGCGGCCCTCCTCCTGCAACTGCGCCGCCGCACACCATGATCAGACGTCCCGCCGCCCTGCTCGCCCTGCTGACGCTGCTCGTCGCGGCGCCGGTCGCGCTGGCCCACGAGGGCAACCCGAACTACCGCTCCGTCGTGAAGTCGGTCACGCCGAACACGACCGGGCTCAACGTCGAGATCCTCAACTTCGACGACCGCGTCCTGCTCCACAACACGAGCGACGAGGACGTCGAGATCTTCGGCTACGAGGACGACGAGCCGTACGCTCAGGTCAAGGCGGACGGGACGGTGCTGGTCAACACCAACTCCAAGGCGTACTACCTCAACGACGACCGCCAGGGCGAGAGCCCGGTGCCGCAGAACCTGCCGTCCGAGCCGGCCTGGAAGGAGCTCTCCAAGAGCGGGCGCTTCGAGTGGCACGACCATCGCATGCACTGGATGGGCGAGGGCGACCCGCCGCAGCTCACGGACAAGAGCAAAGAGACCGTGATCTACGACAACTGGCAGATCCCGATCGCGGTCGGCGGGACCAAGGGCGATATCTCCGGCACGCTCACGTGGGTCCCGCTCGACAGCGGCGGCCTGCCGCTCGGCGCGATCTTCGGCTTCGCCGCGCTCATCATCGTCCTGTCGATCGCCGTCTTCATCGTGCGCCGCCGCCGCGGCGGCGCGCCGACGGATGGAAGCGGCAACACCAAAGAGACCGTCGAGGCGTGGTGAGGCGGGCCGTCGCTCTCCTCCTCGCGCTCGTCGCGGGGCTCGTGGCGCCGGCTTCGGCGCTCGCCCACGCGACGCTGCAGTCGACGGTCCCGGAGCGCGGCGCCCAACTCGACACCGCGCCGAAGGAGGTCGTCTTCGTCTTCGACGAGGCGGTCGAGGCGAGCTTCGGCGCCCTGCGCGTGTTCGACGCGACGGGCACCGAGGTCCAGGTCGGTGAGCCCTATCACCCGGAGAACCGCCAGGAGCGGATCGCGATCAAGCTCAAGGACGGCCTCGGCGACGGCACCTACACGGCCACCTACCGCCTGGTGTCCGCGGACGGCCATGCGATCTCGAGCGGCTACGTCTTCACCGTCGGCAAGGGCGCCACGCCGACGGCGTCGCTCGACCAGCTGCTCGCCTCCGAAGGTGACGCCGGCCCGGTCACGAACACCGCGCTCTCGGTCGCCCGCGCCGTCCAGTACGCGGCGATCGCCGTCGGCCTGGGCGGGCTGATCTTCTTCCTCTTCTGCTGGCGGCCCGCGGGCCTGGTCTCGCGGCCCTTCACGGCCCGGCTGGAGCGGATCCTGCTGTTCGCGGCCATCGCCGGCTTCCTCTCCGCGTTCATCGCCGTGATCCTGCAGGGCGCGATCGGCCAGGGCGCGTCGTTCTGGTCCGCCGCCCGGCCGGACACGTTCGTCGAGGTCCTCGGCACCCGCTTCGGCCGCGCCTGGGGCATCGCCGCCGGCGCCTGGCTCGTCGTGCTCGCCGTGCTGGCCACCCGCCCGCTGCGCGAACGCGGAGAGCGCCCCGTCCACATCGCGACGCCGACGACCCCCCTGACGCCCTCCGGGTGACGGCGGCGGCGTCGCGACCGTCGAGGCCCCTTCGACCCCGGCGCCCGCCCCCTCCGTGGCCACCTTGTCCACGGGCAAGGTCGCGGCGCTGGCCGTTCCGCTCTTCGCGCTCGCCCTCCTGCCCTCGCTGGGCGGCCACACGAGCGTGCAGCAGCCCGTCGCGATCCTGATGCCCGCCAACGTCATCCACGTGGTGGCGATGGCCGCCTGGCTCGGCGGGATCGCCGTGCTCGTCTTCGCGCTGCGCGCCGCCACGGCGGGCGTCGCGCCGGAGCAGCGCACGCCGCTGCTCGGGACCGTCGTCGGGCGGTTCTCGACGCTCGCCGGGCCCGCGCTGGCCGCGCTCATCCTCACGGGCGTCGTCCAGAGCCTGATCGAGGTCGGCAGCTGGGGCGCGCTGCTGGACACGCCGTTCGGCCGCAGCGTGCTGATCAAGATCGCCGTGGCGATCGTCATCGTCGCCCTCGGCGCGTACAACCGGCAGAAGCTGGTGCCGGCGCTCAAGCGCCTGACCGGCTCACCCGGCCAGACCGGCGTGCTGCTGCGGCGCATCCTCGTCGCGGAACTCGTGCTCGGCGCGATCGCGCTCGGCGTGACCGGCGCCCTCTCGAGCTACGCGCCGTCCACCGCGCAGGCCACCGGCAAGCCGTTCTCGACGACCGTCAACGTCGGCCCGGCGCGCGTGGAGGTCACCGTCGATCCCGCCCAGGTCGGACCGAACGAGACGCACGTCTACCTGTTCGACCGCGAGACCGGCGCGCCGTTCGAGGGCACCGAGGAGCTCCGTCTCACCGCCGCGATGCCGTCCAGCAACATCGCCAAGATCGATCTCGAGCCGAACGTCGCCGGGCCGGGCCACTACGTCGTGAACGCGGCGACCCTCGGTGTGGCGGGCGACTGGACGTTCGAGGTGACCGTGCGCGTCTCGGACTTCAACGAGTACGCGCAGGGCTTCACCGTCCCGATCGAGGGCTAACTCAGCGCACGGTGCGCCGGAACATCATGAAGCAGATCGCGGCGATGATCAGGGCCAGGATCGGCAGCCCGGCGCCGATGATGCCGACGATCGCGAGGATGAGACCGGCGGTGCCGGCCAGGCCGAACGCTCCGGTCGCCAGCACGAGACGGTAGGCGCGCTGCTCGCGCTGCTTGCGGGTGAGGCGGGAACCGCCGCGGCGTTCGAGATCGCTCATCGTCGTCAAGGATGCCACGCCGCAATACGATCCCGCCCGAATGCCCGGCCGTTTCCAGCGCGGACGGCCGACCCACGCGACGACATCGCCTGCCTCGCGCTGCGCGTCGCCCCGCTCGAGCGCCGTCGCGAGCGAGGTCACGTTCTCGAACGTCAGCGCGCTCGACCGCGCCTTGACGGCCGCTCAGACCGACGCGAGGCCGCGCTGGCCGGGCTGTCCTGACGGCGCGCGGACATCTTGGACGGCCGTCCAAACGACGGCCCCTCAACACTGGGCACCCTTCCGGGACTGGTGCGAATCGGTCTCGTCCTCCCCGGCGGTGGGGCGCGCGGCGCATATGAGGCCGGCGCCCTCTCGGTCCTGCTCCCGGCGCTGGAGGCGCGTGGGGAGCAGGTCGAGATCGTGTGCGGGACGAGCGTCGGCGGGATCAACGCCGCGTTCGTGGCCGCCGTCGCCGCGCTCCCCGCCGAAGAGCAGGCGCTGCGGTTCCTCGACCACTGGCGCTCGGTCCGCAAGGGCAACGTGATCCGGCCCGTGATCGGCGTCGGCACGGGGCTCGGGCTGCTGCGGCTCGCGGGCGAGGTGCTCGAGTTGCCGGGGCTGCGCTCCGCGTCGTTGCTCGATCCCACCCCCTTGGCGCAGAGCCTCGAGGACTGGATCGACTGGGACGCGCTGCACGCCAACGTCGCCGGGAAGCTGATGCACGCCGTGTGCGTCGTGGCCACGTCGGTCGAGCGCGGCGTGCCGGTCGGGTTCGTCGAGAGCGCGTCGCCGCCGCCGCGCTCGGACCGTGAGATCGAATACGTGCACACGCGCCTGGAAGGCCAGCACGTGCGCGCTTCGGCCGCGATCCCGCTGCTGTTCCCGCCCGTCGAGGTGACCGCGCCGCTGGGCGCCGCCGGGCACTACGTGGACGGTGCGACGCGGCTCAACGCGCCGATCGCGCCGGCGTTGGCGCTGGGGGCGGAGCGGGTGATCGTGGTCGGCTACGAGCCGTTCGCGGGGGAGCGCGGCGGCCCCTCGCCCGGCCGCGTCGCCCTGGCCCCGCCGCGACTCGCGGATGTCGCCGCCAACGCGCTGGACGGCCTGCTGCTCGACCAGGTCGCGCACGACGTGCGGCGGATGCTGGCCGTGAACGCGTTCTTCGCCGAGCACCCGTCCACGGGGACCTCGCGCGCCGCCCGCGCCTACCGTGAGGCGCAGGGCCGCCCGCCGTACCGGCGCATCTCCTACGCACTCGTCGCGCCGTCGCGGCGCGGTGAGCTCGGCGCACTGGCCGAGCGCGTGTTCCGCGAGCGCTACGGCGGGCTCAAGGCGCTGCGCTCACCCGACTTCGCGCTCCTCTCGCGCCTGCTCGGCGGCGGCGCGGCCGCGGCCCGGGGCGAGCTGCTGTCGTTCATCTTCTTCGACGAGGTGTTCATCGAGTGCCTGCTGGAGTTGGGTCGCGCGGATGCCCAGCGGTGGCTGGACGAGCACCCGGGCTTCTGGTCGGCGGACGCGACCGCCGCGGGCTTCGACGCGCCGGAGGTGTCGTCGGAGGCGGTTGCGCTCGACGAGTTCCGCGCCCGTCGGCGCCGTTAGACCGTCGGGCCGCGCAGGACGGAGACGCCGGAGTGCCCGGGGTCACCGTCGCCGGGCTCGAGCGAGATGTCGAAGTAGCTGAACTGGCCTGGGTCGACCGGGAGCGGCAGCTTGAGCGTCGCCATCCCGTCCTCGCCCACTTGGAACGAGCCGAGGCCGACGAGCTGCTTGTCCGCGCCCAGCAACCACATCTCGTAGAACTGCCCGTCGGCGGTCGGCGGCAGGCCGCTGACGCGCACGTTCACGCGATCGGACGTGACGCCGACGCGCCCGCTCGCGCCCGGGTCGACGCCTTCGAGCGGGCTCAGCACGAGTCGTGTCGCCGGCTCGGGGTCGCGGTCGAGCAGCACGCCGAGCCCGGTGCCGGCCGCGAGCAGCGCGACCGCGCACAGCGCAGCGACCGCCGGGCGCAGGACGAGCCAGGGGCGGCGGCGCCGGGGCGGCGCGACCCGCTCGCGTGAGGCGGGCACGGGCTCGGCGAGCGACGGCGCCGTGGTGCCCGCGTCCTCGAACACGCGCAGCGGCGGCGGCGCCACGCCCTCCCACGCGTCTCCGGGGAGCGTCTCGAGCCGCGTGACGATCGGACGCAGACGCTCGACCTCGGCTCGCAGCGCGGCGTCGCGCTCGAGCTCGGCCGCGAAGCGCGCCGCCCGGTCGGGCTCCATCTCGCCCAGGAGATAGTCGACGGCTTCGCTCACTGCTCCTCCTCCAGCACGTCGGCCATGCGCCGGAGCGCGCGCGTCATCCGCGTCTTGACCGTGCCGAGCGGCACGCCGGTCGCTGCGGCGATCTCCGTCTGGCTCTGTTCCAGGTAGAAGCGCCGGCGCAGGACGTCGGCCAGGTCTTCCGGCAGCCGGTCGAGCGCCGCGGCGAGGCGCCATTGCTCGAGCAGCGCATCCGCCCGCTCCTCCTCGTGCCCATCGGCGAGCGCCACGGCGCTCGCCGGGTCGCGCGGCTCCGGGACGCGCCGGCGCAGGTGATCGATGGCACGGGAACGGGCGATCATCAGCAACCAGGCGACCAGGGGTCCACGCCGCGGGTCGTAGCGGTCCGCGCGCTCCCAGGCTTCGAGGTAGACCTGCTGCTGCACGTCCTCGGCCGCCGGACGGTCGCCGACCATGCGCAGCAAGAACGAGAACGTCGTCGCGCCGTGCAGGTCGTACAGCTCGCGCAGAGCCGCATGGTCCCGCCCGGCGAGGCGTCGTGCCAAGCGCCGCTCTGTGCGATCTCCCGTAGCCACGTGCACCGAGATGTTGCCATGCCTCTACTACGTGGCGCATCTGCATCCGGTTGTCCGAGAACCGAATGTGGCGCAGCGTGCGTAGGGGGAGTCGACACCGTCATCCGCATTCTCGGAGGAGTCCCTTTGAATTCTCGCCTCGTCGCCGGGGCAGCCGTTGCGCTGCTCCTCGGTGCCGTGCCCGCTGCGCATGCCCAGACGCCCCTCGCGTCGGGCAGCACGACCCTGAAGCTCGACAGCGCCGTCGCGCGCGCCCTGAGCGCCAACGGCGTTCGTGTGCGACCGATCTCCCCCGCGCGCGGGGGCGTGTCCTTCCCGATCACCGGCGGGTCGCTCGACGGCGCCGCCGGCACGATCGAGCACTCCGGCGGCCTGAAGTTCTCGGCCGGCGGAAAGTCGCTCAGCGCCCGGTCCTTCCGGATCAAGCTCGCGCGCAAGTCCACGCTGAGCGCGCGCGTCGGCAAGTCACGCGTGACGCTGCTCAACGTGGACACGAGCCGCGCCAAGATCACGCGGGTCGGGCTCGACACCCGCATCACGCGCGTGCGCGTGTCCCTGACCGGCGCCGCCGCCCGTGCGCTGAACACCACCTTCTCGACGCACCTGTTCCGCGCGGGCCTGGAGCTCGGCAGCGTGACCGTGCGGGCGACGCCCGAGACCGTCTCACTCGCGTCCGGCACCACCACCGTCGCGCTGGACCCGGGCGCCGGCGCGGCCCTGCAGAGCCTCGGGATCGCCGCGGCACCGATCGGCAGTGACGCGCTGGCGTTCCCGATCACCGGCGGCACCGTGAACGCGAAGACGTTCGCCGGGTCGATCACGCACAGCGGCGGGATCGCGCTCAGCCGCGGGGCCACGCGGGTGGAGCTCACCGACTTCACGATCGGCATCGACGACACGCCGGACCTGACGGCGCTCGTCGGCGGGCAGCGTGTCCCGATTCTGACCGTCGACCTGTCCGCGCTGAAAGCCGGCGTGAAGGGCCGGAAGATCACGCTCTCGGGCGCGGCCCTGAAGCTCACCGCCGCGGCCGCGGGCGCGCTGAACCAGGCGTTCGCCACCACCGCGTTCACCGAAGGCCTGCTGCTCGGCACGGCCACCGTCCAAGCCACCGCGGAGTAGCTGACCGTGCGGTACCGCCTGTTCTAGGACCGGCGATTCGGCCGGGCGCCCCGGCGCCCGGCCGATGAGCTAACGTTTTGGCCGATGTTGTTGCTCGCCGACTACGCCCTCTCGGTCACGCTCGTGTCGCTCTTCCTGTGGGTCGTGCTCTTCCCGGTCCTCGTCCAGGGCCTGATCGTCTACGCGGTCGTCCTCGCACGCGGTGAGAAGCGCGAGAACGACGCCTACAAAGCGCGTCACTCGGACTAGACAGCTAAAGGGGCCAGGCCCGCTTTAGGTCTCGACGATCGAGAACCGCTCGGCGACGACGTAGGTGTCGCCGAGCTCGAGCAGGGTGAGGCCGCCGCGGCCCGGGCCGGTGACGGTGAGGTTCGTGGCCACGCCGTGGTCGTCGGCGACGTGGGCGTAGCGGCGCAGCAGCGTGACCGGACCGCTGGCAAGGCGGCCGTAGCCGACGGCGAGGCGCTCGGCCAAGCCGCCCTCCTCGAACGCGATGTGCGCCCCCGCCTCCTCGTGGTGCGCGGCGCGCAGCGCAGCGACGAAGCGGTCTGGCTCCGGCGGGACGCCGTTGAAGGACAGCCCGCCGCGCTCGTCGGCGTACGGCAGCAGGCCGGGGTGCTCGGCGTGCAGGCAGGCGCTCGTGAACGGCTCGCTCGTCGCCTGCCAGCGCACGGCGCCGTCGCAGCGCAGCGTGCGGTTCCAGACGCGGTCCTTCCACGCACTCAGGCGGACGTAGAGCTGCAGCGCGTCGCCGCGCACGCGCGTGCCGGCCACCGTGCCGACCGCCTGCACGCCTTCGTCGTGCAGCAGCGCCGGGATGTCCCCGAGCTCTCCGGCCGGCGCGGCCGGGCGCTTGAGCTCGGCGCGCGGCGCCGCGGGCGGCCCGGGCCAGAGCTGGAAGCGGTACGCCCCGCTCCGGCGCGCACTCCAGCGCGCACGGTAGGCGCCGTTCGCGATGCCCACGCGCACCGCGCCGACGCCACCGGACGCGAACGCGAGCGAGTCCGACACCACCCGCAGCGAGAACTCGGCTACGTGATCCCAGGCCGCGAGGTCCAGCGCGGGCTTGGCGTTGTAGCCCTCGATCGCGACCGGCACGCCGAACTCGCCCACGTGCGGCATCCGCAGATCCACCCGTGCGGGCGTGTCGCTCCAGTGGCCGGCGCCGTCGAGCACGTACAGGTGCCCGAAGTCGTACGCGATCTCGATTTCGTCCGTCCACGCCGGCATCCGGCGCGAAAGGTAGTCACAGCCGGTCCAGGAGCTGAGCAAAATCGCTCGCGGGCGCGATCACGATCGTGTGCTCGGTCTCCTCGAGGTTGATCTTGTCCAGCTGCCCGTCTCCGCGCAGCCAGTACAGGTTCGTGTTGATCGCGCCCGGCCCGCCGGCGGCCGCGAAGCGCCGGGCGAGCTCGAGCATGGGCGTCAGCATCCGCACCGCGGCGCGGTCGCGGATCGGGTGCGCGAACAGCACGCCGCGGTTCGGGACGGCGATCAGCGTGCCGTGCTCGGCCTCCGGCGGGTCCAGCTCGCCCGCCCACAGCGCGTGCGTGGCGACGAAGAACGACTCGCCGCTGAGCATCAGCAGCTCGGAGTCGACCAAGGCGTGGCGCGTGAGCTCCAACCCCGGCTCGGCGCGGGTGTTGGCGAGCGCCGCGGCGAAGGTGGAGTCATCGTCGTCGGCCTCGCCGCGCGGGACCGACACGACGCGGTCCGGGAGGTCTTCCGACAGCACGAGCAGCAGGTCCTCGGCCGCACGGCGGACGATCAGCTCCGTCGGGTCGACGGTCGACTCCGCCACCAGGCGCACTTTCAGGCTCACAGCCCCAGTCTGATGCGTTCGCCGGCGGGCCTAGGACGAAGCCGCCCTGGTAGTCCAGCGACCGCCGCGGCGGCGAAAGCCAGAATCAAACGCATTAGGGCACCCTAACTAACGTCAGGCTACGTGCGCGTCACGCTCATCAAGTCCTAATGCGGCGGCGAGCTGGCCCCGCCCGCTGATGCCGAGCTTGCCGTAGCTGCGGCCGAGGTGGACCTCGACCGTCTTGAGCGTCACCCACAGCGTCTCCGCGATCTGGCGGTTCGTGAGCCCTTCCGCGGCCAGCTGCGCGACCCGCCGCTCGGCGGGCGTGAGCGCCTCCACCCCTTCGAGCCGCTCGCGGCGTGGGCGGGCGCCCGAGGCGTCGAGCTCCGCGTGCGCATGGCGGGCGAGCAGCGCGGACTCCGTGCGCGCCGCGAGCTCGAGCGCCTTGCGCAGCGGCTCGCGCGCCTCGACCCGGTCGCCGCGGATCCGCAGCCGCGCGCCGAGATCGTGCAGCGCCCAGCCGAGCTCGCGTCGGAGGTCGGTGCCTTCGAGCGCGGCGACGGCCTCGCGGAGCGTCGCGATCGCCACGTGCGGCTCGTGTTGCGCGAGCGCGCGCCGGCGCAGTGCCATGCCCAGTGAGCCCGGACGCTGCGCGGCCTGCGCGGCGGCGACGTCGTGCGCCATCAGCTCCAGCGCCTCCTCCGGCTGCCCGGACGCGGCGAGCACCTCAGCGAGCCGGAGCCGCCCGAGCGCCGCGTTCGGCGCTTTCCAGTCGCGCGCGTCGCAGAACGCGACGACGCGGCGCAGGTCCGTCTCCGCCTCGTCCAGCCGACGCAGCAGGAAGCGCACGCGGCCGCGGGTGGTGAGCACGAACGGCTCGATGAACGTGTGCGCCGCCGCGCCCAGGTCGACGTCGACCTCGGCCGCCGCCGCCTCGAGCTGGTCGAGCTCGATCAGGTTCTCGGCCAGCGCGGCGCTCAGCGCGGGCACGGTCGTGACCATGCCCTGCGCGCGGATCGCCTCCAGGCCGCTGCGCGAACGCGCGGCGCCGAGCGCGACCGAGCCGAAGTCCCGGTGCCAGTAGCCCCAGGCCTGCTCGACGAACAGCGTCGCGGCGAACAGACCCTGCTCACGGACGGCGCGGTCGCCGGCCTCGAGCGCCCGCTCGGCGCCGCGCGCGTCCTCCGCGAACCGCAACGCGTGCGTGACGAGGTTCCAGGTGGAGCTCGCGGGCCCGACCGTGGCGAGCAGCTCGCCACCCGCCAGCGCGCGCTCGGCGAGCGGCACGAGCTCGTCGGTCGGCATCCCGCGCAGCGCACCGTCGTTCGCCGCGGCGGCGAGCGCCGCGATCGAGGGCGGGTCCTGCTCCAGCCCGCGCGCGATCCGGGCGCGCAGGCGCGTGGGGTCCGGGTCGGCGAGCAGCAGCGCTTCGAGCAGACCGGCTTCGAGCCGGAGCTTGAGCGTCGGGTCGGCCGCGTCCTCGGTGGCCTGCTCGAGCTCCGCGACGGCCGCCACCGGATCGGTGTGCACGAGGTGGTTGGCGAGCGCGGCGTGGGCGCGCGCGGCGGCGTCGCCGTCCAGCCCTTCGGTCAGCAGCGCGCGCAGGCGCTCCTGCCCGGACGGGCGCTGCGCGCGGACCTCCAGCTCGCCGAGCTCGAGCGCGATCTCCATGCGGTTCGCCGGCGCCTCCGCCAGCGCGCGGGTGAGATGGTCGGCGGCGAGATCGGTGGCGCCCTCCGCCGCGGCCTCGGCGGCCGCCGCGCGCAGGTCGGCGACGGCGCGCGCGTCCCCGGCGGGCTCCGCGGCGTGCCAGTGCGGCGCGACGGCCCCCGCGCGCAGCCCGCGCTCGCGCAGGCGCAGCGCCGCGGCTCGGTGGAGCGCCGCGCGCTCGCCGGCGGGCGTCGCGTCGAGCACCGCGGCGCGCACGAGCGGATGGACGAAGGCGCGGCCGTCCAGGACATCCACGGCGTTGAGCCGGTCAAGCGCCGTCACGATCCGCGCCGTGTCGGCGGCGCCGCCCGACCCGGCCGCACCCGGCGCGCCGCCGGACCCGCCCGCGGCGTCCGCACCCGGCGCGGCGCCCGTGTCGGCGGGGCCGACGAGCCCGGCGACGACCGCGACGTCCTCCGCCGTCGCGCGCTCGCCCAGCACCGCGACCGCGCGTGCGGCCGCGAGCGCGTCGGGGCCCAAGGGCCGCAGTCGCCGCTCCACCGTCGGCGCGACACCGCGCGCCCCGAGCTCCGCGAGCCGCTCCGGCGTCACCGCGTCGGTCCCGGCCACCTCACGCGCGAGCACCGACAGCAGGAGCGGGTTGCCGCCCGTGGCCTCGAGCGCGGCGTCCACGACTTCGGCGGGGAGCATCGCGGCCGCGGCGTCGCGGTCCAGTGGGCGTGGCCGCACGACGGTGGCGGAGGCGCGCAGCTCGTCCAACAGGTCGTTCGCGGCGCCCGGCTCGTTCGGGCGCGTGGTCGCGATCAGCGCCACGCGCAGCCCGTCGATGCGGCGGGCGAGGTACTCGAGGAACCGCAGCGAGGGGACGTCGGCCCAGTGCAGATCGTCGGCGAGGAGCACGACGGGCACGGTGTCGGCGAGGTTCGCGGTCAGCCAGTAGAGGCCGTGCAGCACCGCGAAGCCGGCGTCCTCGGCGGGACCGGCGGCGGGATCGAGGACGACGCCCGCGTGGGCCGCGGCGCCCGTCATCAGCTCCGGCGTGGCGGCCCGGTCGAGCAGCTGGTGCACGAGCCCGAACCCGAACCCGCGGTCCAGCTCGCTCGCCCGCGCGTGCAGCACCAGCGCGTCACTCGCCGCCTCGCGCGCCGCTTCGAGCACCGCGGTCTTGCCGATGCCCGCCGGGCCTTCCAGCACGAGCACGGCGCCGGTGCCGTCCATGGCACCGGCGATCGTCCGCGAGACCGCGGCGAGCTCGTCCTCACGCGCCAGCAGGCCCCCAAGCATCCGTGCTCAGGGTACGGCCTCCCCCTACTTCTTCAGCGTGTAGCTCAGGCTGGCGCCGGCGCCGGAGATGACGAGCTTGGCCGTCTGTCTTGCGCTTGAGCTGCTGCTTGCCGGCCGCCGTGAACTTCAGCGTGACCTTGCCGGCGCCGCGCTTGACCGTCACGGACCCCTTGGCCACGGTCGTCCTGCCGTACTTGGCGCTGACCGTGTGCTTGCCGTCCTTGGCGCCCGTGAGCTTCAGCGTCAGGCCCTGCTTGAGCGCGGCGGCCAGCTTGGCCTTCGTGACGGTCAGCTTGACCGTGGCCCCGGGCGTCGGGCCCGGGTCGGTCGGCACCGGGTTGGTGCCCGGGGCACCGGGTTGTTCGGCCCCGGCTTCGTGCCGGGATCCTGCGGCGCGGGACGGGCCGCCGGCACGTCGGCCGGGCCCCAGTCCGGGTTCGAGGCGCCCGCGACGAGCAGCTTGCCGCCGTCGGTGAACTCCGGGCACACGCCCTTGGCCGTGAACTTCGGCAGCGTCGCCATGTGGACGCCGGTCGTGTTCTCCGCCCAGAAGAGCTTCGAGGCGTCTCCCGCGAACGTCGGGCTCGCGAGCAGGGTGTTCGGGTCCTCGTCCTGCGCCATCGCGCAGCGCTCCGGATAGTCCGGGTAGAAGCCGCCGACCGTGTTGCCGATGCTGATCCGCTGGCCGTCGTCGACGACGGTCGCGATCGCCGACTTGTCCCGCGACATGGCCGAGTCCTTGACCTTGCCGGAGAACGCGTGATCCTCGAACCAGCGCTTGAGCCCACTGTCGTCCACGGCGCTCGGCGACCACAGGACCGTGTCCTCGTTGGGCTGGATGTACGGGCTCGACAGCAGGACCGTGTTGTTGTCGACCCAGCTGGCGTCGATCCAGCCCGAGCGGCGCTTGAAGCCCGGCTCGTCCCACGCCGTCAGGCGGTTCGGATCCGTGAAGCCCGTGCCGTGGTAGAGCCGCGTCAACGTGCAGTAGGGCGGCTGGCAGCCCGGTCCGTAGGTCTTGTACTGCCAGTAGTACGTGTACGCGACCCGAGTCCCGTCCGGCGAGATCGCCGGGTCGAACGGGCCCTTGAACTGCATCGTCGGGTCCGTCGTGGTCGAGACCGGGGTGGCGATGTCGGCGATCACGCGGCCGTCACGCTCGAGGTGGCGGATGCGGTCACCGCGCAGCGCGACCATCCGGCCGCTGTCGGCCTGCGACACCGTCGAGTAGCCGCCGTCGAACGTGACCTGGTACTCCCGGGCACCGTCCGTGGTGGCGAGGAAGACGTTGCCGGCCTTGATGTACGCGATCGAGTCGGCCTGCGCCACCGCCGGCGCGCCGAGCGCCAGGGCGACGAGAGCGGCTGCGGCGCCGGCGATCCGTCGCCGGCTGAAGAAGGGTGCGTCGTGCATGGCCGGCAATCTGCCGCCGCGGCGGCGGCCCGGCATCAGGCACCCACCCCAATGTTCCCCGCACCGCACCAGTTGGGGTGCGGAGAACCGCACCCGCATGGGCGACACGAGCCGCCAGCTTATGCTCCGCCGATGGCCTACGAATACAAGACCGACGTCCTCACGCACGGCTTCCTCGGGCGCAAGGACGAGGAGCTCGACCGCGGGGAGCTGGAGAACAAGCTCAACGAGCTCGGCGCCGAAGGGTGGGAGTTCGACAAGCTCATCGAGAACCTGGCACTGCACGGCGAGAAGGACGGGCACCTGCTGATCTTCCGCCGCGCGCGCTGAGCAGGAGCGGCCCAGAAACACGAAAGCCACCTGGCGAGAGGTGGCTTTCGAATAGCGGGGACAGGATTCGAACCTGTGACCTTCGGGTTATGAGCCCGACGAGCTACCTGACTGCTCCACCCCGCGGCGGACGTAAAAGAATAGCACTCGGTTCTGGGCCGTCAAAGGCGCGGCAAGCTCGATCGCGGGGCAGCGATCCATGACCACGCGCAGGCCGGCGGCACGGGCGCGCGCGGCGGCGGCGTGGTCGATCACGCCGAGCTGCATCCACACCGCTTTGGCCCCGATCGCGATCGCCTCGTCGACGTGTTCGCCCACCGCCGAAGAGCGCCGGAACAGGTCCACGACCTCGATTCCCTCGTCCGCCGGCAGCGCGTCGAAGCAGCGCTCTCCGAGCAGCTCGTCGCCGGCCACGGGGTTGACCGGGATCACGCGGTAGCCGCGGCCCTGGAGCATCGAGGCGATCCGGTGCGAGTCCCGCCACGGATGCGGCGAGCAGCCCACGACCGCCCACGTCTTGAGCTCGGTCAGCACGTACCGGATGTCGTCATCCATCGAGCAGGCTCCTCAGGCGCTTCGCGTTGCGGGGCGCGAACGCCTCCCAGTCGTTGTTGAAGTAGACGAACACCTCGGCCTGCGAGCGTAGGTCACGGAGCCGCGCGGCCCACTCGCGCAGCTCCGTCTCGCTGTAGTTCCCGCGCCGTCCGCGGTGCCCGTAGTGGAAGCGCACGAAGGACCAGTCCGCGGTCAGCTCCAGCGGCTGCCACGGCCGCTCGGGATGGTCGCCGAACACGAGCGCGCACCCGTACGCCCGCAGGATCGCGTAGACGTCGTCGGTGAACCAGGACTCGTGCCGGAACTCCCAGCAGTGGCGGCCGGCCGGGAGCAGCGCGCAGGCCTCGGCCAGCCGGTCCTCGTCGCGCTTGAAGTTGCCCGGGAGCTGCCACAGCACCGGCCCGAGCTTCTCCGACCCCACCAGCGGCTCGATCGCCGCGTAGTAGTTGGCGATGCCCTCCTCGATGTCACGCAGGCGCTTGATGTGCGTGAGGTAGCGCGAGGCCTTCAGCGTCAACACGAAGTCCGCCGGCGTCTGCTCGACCCAGCCGGCGACCGCCGCCGGCTTCGCGAGCCGATAGAAGGTCGAGTTCACCTCGACGGTCTCGAACTGGCGCGCGTAGTACGACAGCCAGCGCCGCTGCGGGCACCGCTCCGGGTAGAACGCGCCGCCGCGCCAGGAGTCGTATTGCCAGCCCGAGCATCCGATCCGCACCGGCCGGTTCATCCTGCGACCCTACCCACGACATGGCCCGTGTCTTCATCTCCCGGGACCTGCCGTTCCCGGCGCTGGATCGCCTGAAGGAGCAGCACGAAGTCGACGTCTGGGAGGAGCGCACGCCGCCGCCCCCGGACGCGTTCCTCGCCCGCGCGCAGGAAGCCGACGCGCTGCTGCTCACGGTCACCGAGAAGGTCGACGGCGACTTCCTGGACCAAGCACCGTCCGTCAAAGCCATCGCCAACTGCGCGGTCGGCACCGACAACATCGACCTCGACGCCGCCAAACAACGGGACATCCCCGTCGGGAACACGCCCGGCGTGCTCACGGACGCCACCGCCGACATCGCGTTCGCGCTCCTGCTGGGCATCGCGCGGCGCATCAGCGAGGGCGAAAGAGAAGTGCGAGAAGGGCGCTGGGCGCCCTGGCACCCCAGCCACCTGCTCGGCGGCGACCTCGCCGACCAGACGCTCGGCATCATCGGCTGGGGCCGTATCGGCCAGGCCATGGCCCGCCGCGGCGAGGGCTTCGGGATGCAGATCGTCCACAGCTCGCGCAGCTCCGGCATCAGCCTCGACGAGCTGCTCGAGACCAGCGACTACGTCTCCCTGCACACGCCGCTCACGCCGGAGACCCGCCACCTGATGAGCGCGGCCCAGTTCACCCGGATGAAACCCACCGCGTACTTCATCAACACCAGTCGCGGCGGGACCGTGGACCAGGACGCGCTCCGAGAAGCCCTCGTCAACGGGGAGATCGCCGGCGCCGGCCTCGACGTGACCGAACCCGAGCCGCTCCCGATGGACGACCCGCTGCTGACCGCCCCGAACCTCCTGGTGGTCCCGCACGTCGGCAGCGCCACCGTCCGCACGCGCTCGCGCATGGCGGACCTCGCCGTGGACAACTTGCTCGCCGCACTCGCCGGCGAGGAGATGCCCAACCGCGTCGCATGAAGCGGGTCGCCGCCGTCGACATCGGCTCGAACTCCACGCGCCTGCTGATCACGGACGGCACGCGCGAGTCGGTCGTCACCCGCCTCGGGGAGGGCGTCGACGCCACCGGGCGGCTCGGCGAGGCGCCGATGCGACGCGTCCTGGACGTCCTCGAGCGCTACAAGGAATTGATCGACGACGCACCGGCGGCGGCGGTGATGACCTCCGCGGTCCGGGACGCGGCGAACGGCGCCGAGTTCGCGCGCCGCGTGACGGACGCGTTGGGCTTTCCGGCCCGAATGCTCGCCGGAGAGGACGAGGCAAAACTCACATTTGCCGGCGCAATCGCACGCCGCGAAGAGGACCACCCGGTCCTCGTAATCGACATCGGCGGTGGTTCGACCGAGCTGGTGATCGGTGTCCGCGACCAGGTCACGTTCCACGTCTCCACCCAGATCGGCGTCGTCCGGCACGCCGAGCGTCACCTGCACTCGGACCCACCGTCAGCAGACGAACTGGCCGCGCTGCGGGCCGACGTCACGCTTCCCGCGCACCCGCGCGCGGGGAAAGCGATTGCCGTCGCCGGCACGCCGACCCAGTGCGCGGCGATCGACCTGGGCCTGGAGCAATACGACCCAGCGCGGATCGAGGGCCACATCCTGACCCGCGCGCGCCTGACGGAGCTCTACGAGCGCCTCTCCCGCCTGCCCCTCGCGGAGCTCCGGCAGGTCCGCGGACTCGACCCCGCTCGGGCACCCGTGATCGTTGCGGGAATCGCCATCCTGCTAGAAGTACTGGCGTCCTTCGACCTCCAACAGGTCGAAGCCTCCGAGCACGACATCCTCTTCGGACTCGCGCTCTCAACTCTGGCCGATGCACCGTAATCGAGTCCAGAATGTCCGTGAATGGACATGTGTTCGATGGCAGCGCACAGGGACAAGGTGGAGAATCACGCCTGTCGGAAGGGCGGTCGTGCCTCCCGCCGCCGTCCGCCGACACATAGGTCCTGGCGATGCCGCATCATCGGCGCCTCCCGCCGTCGGGACCACCCAATAAGGCCCCATCAAGGCACGTACCCCTGCCCGTCCTGACGGGGCCACTTTGAAGCCGCCCGCCCCCGCCGCGGGCGGCTTCTTTTAACGGACTCGCTAAGCGAGGTTGGCCGAGCGCGGGTACGGCACGGTCGGATCGGTCGACACGTTCACGAGCGCCGGCTTGCCCGCCGAGAACGCGCGGTCCAGCGCGGGCCGCAGGTCGTCCGCCGCGGTCACGAACTCGCCGTGCCCGCCGAGCGCCTCCACCACGGTGTCGTAGCGCGTCTCCGGCCGCAGGTCCGCGGCCACCGACCAGCCGTTGTAGAGGAACTCCATCGGGTGCTTCTCGAGCGCCCAGATGCCGTTGTTGCCCATCACGCCGACGACGTTCACGCCGTGGCGGGCGAGCGTGTCGAACTCCATGCCGCTGAAGCCGAACGCGCCGTCGCCGAGCAGCAGCACGACCTGGCGTTCGGGGTGGGCGAGCTTGGCCGCGAGCGCATAGCCCGGCCCGCTGCCCAGGCACCCGAACGGTCCGGGATCGAGCCAGCAGCCCGGCTCGTAGGAGTCGACGACGCGCCCCGCGAAGGAGACGAAGTCGCCGCCGTCGCCGATCACGATCGCGTTGCGGTCGAGCACCTGCGCAAGCTCGCCGTACACGCGCATCGGATGCAGCGGGCCGCGCGGGTCGCTGAGCTGCTCACGCTCGGCCTCGCGCTTGGCCGTCTCCTCCTCGCGCAGCTTGGCCACCCAGCCCTTCGTGCTCGGGCCGTCGCCCAAGAGCCCGCGCAAGGATGTGGTGAGATCGCCGTAGAGCTCGGCCGCGACCGGACGCGGGTGCTCGCGCTCGGGTTCGGCGACGTCGATCACGACCACCTCGGCGTCCTCGCTGAACGCCTTGCCGAAGCCGAGCCGGAAGTCCATCGGCACGCCGATCACGAGCGCGACGTCGGCCTCACCCAGCGCCGTCTTGCGCGCCCGCGCGAACGCGAGCTCGTGGTCGGCGGGCAGGCAGCCGCGCCCGAGCCCGTTCAGGAACACCGGGATGCCGCGCCGCTCGACCAGCTCGCGCAGCGCGTCCTCGCCGCGCCCCCAGTAGAGGTCGGTGCCGGCCATGACCACCGGCCGCTCCGCCTCGCCGAGCAGCGCGAGCGCCCGCTCGATCGCGTCGCCGTCCGGCTGCTCCGCGCGCGGCGCCTGGACCTCGCGCGCCTCGTCGGCCTCGGCCTCCGAGAACACCACATCGAGCGGGAAGTCGAGGAACACCGGGCCGCTGTACGGCCGGCCGGCGACGGCGAACGCCTCGTCGACCAGTCCGGGGATCTCCGGCGTGGTGCCCGCGGTGGCCGCGAGCTTGACGATCGGCCGTACGAACGGCACGTGGTCGATCTCCTGCAGCGACCCCTGCCCCCAGCGGAACGCGGGCGCCCGCCCGCCCAGCACGATCATCGGCGAGTGGTTCTGCTTGGCGCTCGCCATCGCGCTCATCCCGTTGGTGACGCCGGGCCCCGCGGTCAGCGCCGCGACGCCCGGCTGGCGCGTGACCTTCGCCCACCCCTCGGCCGCAAACGCGGCCGTCGCCTCATGGCGGGTGTCGACGATGTCGATGCCTTCGTCCTTGCAGCCCTCGTAGAGCGAGAACAGGTGGCCGCCCGAGAGCGTGAACAGCCGTGTGACGCCGTGGGCCTTCAAGCGTCGGGCAATGAGGCGGCCGCCGTGCAGCCGCGTGGCTTCGTCGTGCATAGGCGCGGCGGAATCTATCCCCCCGGGCGGGGGGTCGCGCCGCCCGGGTCGATGACAGGGCGCGCATGTGTGATTAGCGTCACTGGGGTGAACGACGAGCCCACCCTCAGCTTCAGCGACGCCGACCTCGAGCTCCTGCTCGCGGAGGCGGACCGTGAGGACCCGATCCTGCGGGACGGTCGCCCGGGAAACCTGGAGCGCCCGCGCGAGTCGTTTGACTCGCTGATTCTCGCCGGACTGGTCTCGCCCTAGCGAGTTCGCGGGGCCGCGCGCCCAGCGCCGACTCGGCGAACTCGCCGAAGCATCGCCCCCTGGGCGATGCGCAGCCCCTAGGGCGGCGGCGTGCAGGCGAGCGGTCGCCGCCGCGTCGCCTACTCGGTCCTCGCCCCAGAACACGCCGCGATCAACCCACAGCGCGGGCAGCCGGTCCGCGCCCGCGCCGAGCAGACGGCGGGCAGCCGCCTCCATCGCGCCGTCGCGCCGTTCCTCGCGCGCAGCCTTGAGGCAGCCGTCGAGCCGCAGGCCCGCGGCGGCCGCCGCCTCGGTCAGGATCTCGAGGTCGTCCAGGTCGAACCCGCCGGCGAACGCGAGCCGCGTCGCCGCGAGCACGAACGCCCCACCCCGGCCCTGCTGGGCGGCGTAGTGCGCGACGCGCATGGCGGCCGGCACGGCCATCGGCCAGCGCTCGGGCCACTGCAGCGGAAGGCGCAGCGCAGCGGCGCGCTCTTCAGCGTGGTCGACGATCTCCTGGACATCGCCGAAGTCCGCGGGCATGGACGCGCATCGCAGCGTGCGGCTGCACGCCGGCGTCCATGTCACCTCATCAAACGCTCGATCGACCCGCTCCGCCGCCAAATACGTAAATGGCGACGCGAGGTCGAAGAGGAATTCCGCTCTGACGGCTTCCCCTGGTGTCTCCGGCCGGCGCCGCGCGCGGCGGTCCTCCAGCCGTATGACCTCACCCATTCCGTGCATCCTTGATCTCGTGTCGTTCCCCAGACGCGAAAGCAATAGCCCCCGTCGCAGCCATACAACGTTCGAACTCGCGGGAACTTGCGCTCGTGATCACATCCATGTCATCGGCCGTATATGTCGATACCAGCAACCTTCCGTCGTAAAAGCAGGTATTCTGCGCGGACTCTAAGGCCGCATCAGGGAGGCCTCTCATACCACCTGTCCCACCGCCCAAACGTCATCCATACGATCAGTGGTCGCCCGACGCGCGTGCCCTGGACCTCGTAGGTGACAAATGGACGCTCCTCATCATCCGTGATCTCGCTGCCGGTCCGCGCCGATTCGTCGAGCTCCAGCGTGTGTTGCCCGGAATCTCCACCGAGCAATTGCGTTCGAGGTTGAATCGCATGGTCGCCGACGGCTTGCTCACGCGACAGCGGTACCGGGAGGTACCGCCGCGGGTCGACTACGAGTTGACCGAGCGCTCCCGGGAGCTGATCCCGGTGCTGGGCGCGCTCGCGCGTTGGGGCTACGACTGGACGTGGAGCGCTCCGCGCCCCGGTGAGGACGTCAATGTCGGGGCCATCTTCCGCCTGGCGCCAGGGCTCCTCGAACCGCCGGCCGGCCTGGAAGGCACGGTCGAGCTGATCGTGGAGGCCGACGGCGACCATCCGGAACGCCAATACCTCGTGACGCTGGGAGGCGGTCACGTGGAGGTGTCCGAGGTGGGCGGTGCCACTCCCACGGCGTCCGTGCGCGGGACGGTCGCGGCGTGGGTGCGAGCACTCGGCCCCGAGGGCTCCACCGAGTCCCTCCAGATCTCCGGTCGCGACGGCCTCGCCGGCGCGATCCTCAGCGGCTTCCTGCGCAAAGGCGCAGCCGCCGCTTCCGCCGCGGCCTAGTCCGCGCGCTGACCCCGCGGCACGCGCTGCACGGCGCGTGCCGCGGGGTGTCCGCGCTCGGACATTTAACGGAGCAACGCGGCGCGGAGCGCCTGGAGCGTCACGCCCTCCACGCGCACCACCTTGTCGCGCGAGCTCTGCCCGCGGACCACATCGACGTGCGAGCTCGGCACGCGCGCCGCTTTGGCGATGAACGCGCACAGCGCCGCGTTGGCCTTCCCGTCCACCGGCGGGGCCGTCACGCGGATGACGATGGCGCCGGCGCGTTCGCCGACGACCTCCTCACGCTTGGCGCGCGGCTGCAGTCGAATCGCGACGTCCGCCATGACAATGCCCGGGGTGGGACTCGAACCCACACGCTCCAAAGAACAATCGGGTTTAAGCCGACCGCGTCTGACCAATTCCGCCACCCGGGCCGGGCGAAATCGTAGTAGGCGCCGCCACCCCCTTGTGGGGGAGGGCTGCGTCGGAACCCGCGAAAGCGCAGCTACTCTGGGACGAGCATCGCCGCAACTTCCCCGCGCGCCGATGGTTTGCACGTGGGCAAGGTTCTGCCGCTCCGCTACTCGTTTGGAAGCTTCCGCTCTACACCACTCTGGCCTCCACGGCCGCTCGCCTCTGCTGCGCCTGCAGTCGGATGAGCGCCTCGTCGCCCTGATCCGGCGCGGCAACCACGGCGCGTTCGAGGCGCTGGTGGCCCGCTACCAGTCGCGGCTGCTGGCGTTCTGCCGGCACATGCTCTCATCCCGGGAGGACGCCGAGGACGTGCTGCAGGAGGTCTTCGCGGCCGCCTTCAACGCGATGCTCGCGGACGAGCGCGAGATCAACGTGCGCCCGTGGCTGTACCGGATCGCGCGCAACCGCTCGCTCAACCACCTGCGCCGCACGCAGGCGGTGGGCATGGACTCGATGGACATCCACTTGTCCGAGGGCGGACTCACGACCGCCGACAAGGTGCACAAGCGCGAGGAGTTCCGGCTCCTGATCGCGGACGTGCAGGACCTGCCGGAGACCCAGCGCACGGCGCTCCTGCTGCGCGAGATCGACGCGTTGTCGTACGAGCAGATCGCCGAGGCGATGGAGACCACGGTCCCGTCGGTGAAGTCGCTGCTCGTCCGCGCCCGCGTGTCCCTGGCCGAGGCGGCCGAGGCGCGCCTGCTCTCCTGCGACGAGGTCCGGATCGAGCTGGGCGAGGTCGCCGAGGGTCTGAAGCGCACCACCGCGCCCGTCCGCCGCCACCTGCGCACCTGCGACCGCTGCACCGACTTCCGCAAGTACCTGCGCAGCAACAACAAGGCGCTTGCCGCCCTGTTCCCGATCGGGCCGCTGCTGCTGTTCAAGAAGCTGCTCGTCACGCACATCGGCACCACCGCGGCCGCCTCCGGCACCGGCGCCGCGGCGGCCGGAGCGGGCACGGCCGGCGCAGGCGCCGCGCTGCAGGTCGGCTTCGGCACGGTCGCGACCAAGCTGGGCGCGGGTCTGGCCGCCGCCGCGATCGTCACCGCCGGCGCCGTCGAGGTCCAGCACGCGACCACGAAGCCGGGCGTCGAGCGGACCGTCGTGGCGAAGGCCGCGCCGAAGCACGCTGCTGCTGCTCCGGCGGCCGCCGCGACCGCCCCGCCGGTCGCCGTCGCCTCCGTGCCGCAGCCGATCACGGCCACCGCCGAGCGCAAGATCACGCCGATCGCTCCGTCCGCCAAGCAGGACAAGGCGGAGCCGAAGGCCACCGCCACGGCCACCGCGAGCGCCACTCCGGACGCCAGCGCCACCCCGGCCGCCACCGGTACGGCCACGCCGGGCGCCGGCGCTCCCGCTCCCGCCGAGGGCCGCGGCGGCGACACCACCGCGCTGCCGACCGACACGCAGGGCACCGCCGAGCCGGGCTCGGGCACCTTCACGCCGCCCGCCGCGCAGCCCACCCCGCCGCCGGCCACCGGCCCGGAGTTCGCCGCCGTCCCGACGCCGCCGGCTCCGCAGCCCGACCCGACCCCCTCGGCCACGCCGGAGCAGCCCGCGACGCCCGAGGCGCCGCCCGCTCCGGTCGTCGACGCCCGCGCCGCAGGTCGAGTCGACGCCGACGCCCTCGCAGGCGCCGGTCGAAGAGACTCCGCGCCTCCACTAGCGCTCAGTCAGTGGATGCGAGCGCCGAGCGGCACGTCGGTGTCGGGCGCGAGCAGGATCACACGGCCCTCCTCGTCGGAGGCGCCGAGCACCAGCACCTCCGAGCGCACCGGGCCGATCTGCCGCGGCGGGAAGTTCACGACGCCGACGATCCGGCGGCCTTCGAGCTCCTCGCGGGTGTAGTTCGTGATCTGCGCGCTCGAGCGCTTGGTGCCGAGCTCCTCACCGAAGTCGATCGTGAGCTTCCAGGCGGGCTTGCGCGCCTCCGGGAAGTCCTCGACGGCGACGATCTGACCGACGCGCATGTCGACGGCGGCGAAGTGGTCGTAGTCGATCACGCGAGGACCCTACTCGCCCGCGAGTGCGAGCCCTCCGGGCGAGCACTCGACAGCGACACGAGCCGCCAGGCGAGCGTCGCCCTCACGGGCCCTCCGTGCCGAAGCGGAACGAGCGGTAGGGGGTCTTGACCGCGCCGGAGGTGCCGACGTCGCGCGCCTTGCCGGCGCCGCCGGCGGGCGTGGCGAGCATCAGCAGCTTCACGCCGGTCCGGGCGCCCGGGACGGGTTCGGGCAGCAGCACGAGCCGCCCGTACATCCGCGGGCTGCGGCTCGCGCGGAACACCAGCGAGTAGCCGGCCGCGCGATTGATGCGGACCTTGCCCTCCTCGACGAGCTCGAGGTTCGGGAACCGCTCCTTGAGCCGCTCCACCTCGCGGGAGGCTTCGACGGGCAACACGCCGCCGACATCGCCCGTGTACGCCGGCAACTCGAGCGGCTCGACGGTGAACTCGTCCTTGCCCGGCCGCTGCAGGTGCAACAGCGCGTCGCCTCGACACCCGCTCCATGCCGTCCGGGTAGCGCAGGTTGAACGCGATCGGCTCCTCGACGACCACGCGCGTCCCGTTCTCGGCCGTCGCTCCGCCCGCGAGCAGGAAGATCGCCGCCACGGCGAGCAGCGCCAGCACCGCGATGGCGGCGTAGCGGAAGCGCGTGGGCAGGCGGGCGAGCTCTTCCTTGAGCGTGGGACGGTGGGGCGGAGCGACGAGCAAATCAATTTCCGATGGAGAACAGCGCCTCGAGGTCGTGCTGCGAGAACGCCTCGAAGGCCAGCATCGTCTCGGAGTCCTTGATGCCGTCGAGCTTGGAGAACTGGCCGGTCACGACGGCGTGGACGCCCGCCGGGTCGCGCACGCGCAGGATGGCGACGAAGTCCCACTGACCGGTGACGGAGTAGGCCTCGGCGACGCCTTCGATCTCGGCGAGTTGACCGCCGAGGTCGGCCAGCGCCTCGCGCTCGGCCTTGATGAGGACGACGGCGTGGGTCATTTGAGCTCGTGCGTGTCGCCGGGGTTGAGCACGTACACCTGCGAGAAGCCGGCGTTCTCGACGTCCTGCTTGAACGCCTCGGCGTCCGTCGCCACGAGCGGGAACGTGTCGTAGTGGATCGGGATCACCTGGGACGGGTTCACGAACTCGACCGCCGTGACCGCGTCGTAGCGGTCCATCGTGTAGTGGCCACCGATCGGGACGAGCGCGAGATCGACCTTGTCGCCGCGCCGGCCGATGAGCTGCAGGTCGCTGAAGAGCGCGGTGTCGCCGAGGTGGTAGATGAGGTGGCCGCCGTAGTGGATCAGCAGCCCGGCGGGCATGTGCGCGGTGCCGCTGGGGCTGACCGCGGTGTGCCAGGCGGGAACGAGCTTGACCCAGCCCCAGTCGAACTGCACCGTGCCGCCGAGGTTCGGGTCGCGGACGTCGACCCCTTCCGTGGCGATCTCGGTCGCCAGCTCGACGATCGCGACGACGACCGCGCCGGTGCGCGTGGCGATCTCGACGGTGTCGCCGAGGTGGTCGCCGTGCCCGTGCGTGAGCAGGATGACGTCGGCCGGAACCTCGTCCGGCTGCGCCGCCGCCTTGGGGTTGTGGTTGAGGAACGGGTCGACGAGGACGTCGGCCCCGCCTCCGGAGAGGTGGAAGGCGGAATGACCCAGCCACCGGACGCTTGCTGCCATCTAGCTGTCCTCCTTGTCGATCAGCTGGTGGGCGAGCTCGAAGCCCACTGCCGCCCCGATCATCATCGTCACCCGGATCTCCTCGGCCAGCAGCGTCTGCACCGCCTGGAGGCGCTCCTCGATGTCGGCCTTGCCGGCCGCCTCGAGCACCAGCTCCTGGTGGGCGGTGTCGAACCACTCCGCCTCGTTGAGCGCGGTGTTGAGGATGCGCTGCAGCGTCGGGGCGTTCTCCGCGACGAGGCGTTGGGCTTGCTCGAGCTGCGCGGGGTCGGTGAGCGCCTGAACGGCGGCTTCGACCTCGGCGTCGGTGTACGCACGGCGTCCGGCCACTGATGGCCATCATACGAACGCGATGACGGTGCCTCTCACATCCTTGAGCCACGGCGCGGGCTGCGGCTGCAAGCTCTCCGCCGGTGACCTGCGTCCGATCGTGGCCTCGTTGCCCCGTCCGACGGACCCGCGCGTGCTCGTCGCGACGGACACCTCCGACGACGCGGGCGTCGTGCGGTTGAGCGCCGAGATCGCCATCGTGCAGACGGCGGACTTCTTCACGCCGATCGTCGACGACCCGTACGCGTTCGGGCGGATCGCGGCCACGAACGCCTTGTCCGACATCTACGCGATGGGCGGCACGCCGGTGTCCGCGCTGAACCTGGTCGCCTACCCGCTGGAGACGCTGGGGCCGGACGTGTTGCGCGAGATCCTGCGCGGCGGCGGGGACGCGGTGGCCGAGGCGGGCGCCTCCGTGGTCGGCGGGCACTCGATCGACGATCCCGAGCCCAAGTACGGGCTGGCGGTGACGGGGGTCGTGCACCCGGACGAGGTGCTCACCAACGCGGGCGGGCGCGAGGGCGACGTGCTGTGGCTGACCAAGCCGCTGGGGGCGGGCACGATCGCGACGGCCATCAAGCGCGGCCTCGCTTCGCCGGAGCTCGTGGCCCGCGGCATCGAGGTCATGACGACGCTGAACGCCCGCGCCGCCGTGCAGGCGCGCGCAGCCGGCGCGCACGCGCTCACCGACGTGACCGGCTTCGGCCTGCTCGGCCACACCCACGAACTGGCCTCTGCCTCGGGCCTGGCGGCCGAGATCGACGCCGAGGCCGTGCCCGCCATCGAGGGCGTGCTCGAGTTGCTGAGCGACGAACGCGCGTTGGCCGGCGGCTCCAAGCGCAACCGCCGCGACGCGGACGAGTTCACCTCCTGGGGCCCGGTCGACCCGGCCCGCGCACGGCTCGTGTGCGACGCGATGACCTCCGGCGGCCTCCTCGCCGCCCTCCCTGAGGGCGCCTCGATCGACGGCTGGCGGGTCGGCCGCCTGGTCGCCGGACCGCGAGGTGCGCTCTCCGTGCGGTGATTTGACAGTCTAGATACTCGATATATATAACGAGTATCTAGATGCGTTTTCCACTGCTTGCACTGCTCGCGAACGGCCCGGCCCACGGGTATGAGCTCAAGCAGGCGATGGAGCAGCAGTTCGGGTCGGTGCTGCCGCCGCTGAACGCGGGCCAGATCTACACGACGCTCTCGCGCCTGGAGCGCGACGGGCTCGTGGACGACGACCCGGTCGCGCAGAACGGGCGGCCGAACAAGCGCGTGTACCAGCTGACCGAGGCTGGCCGGATGGAGCTGCGCGGGTGGGTGGCGGACGCCACGCCGGCCGCACGGCTGAGGGACGATTTCTTCGTGAAGCTGGTGCTCGCCCGGGCCGCAGGGATCGCGGACCCGCTCGAGCTGATCGATCGTCAACGCGCCGCGTACCTGCAGGCGCTGCGGGAGCTGGACGACGTCGCGACCGGCGACGACGTCTCCGCCCTGCTCGTCGAAGGCGCGGCCCTGCACCTCGAGGCCGACCTGAAGTGGCTCGACCTCTGCGAACAACGAATGGGGAGCTGACCCATGGAGCCCGTGATCGTCACGCGCGGCCTCACCCGCGAATACGAAGGCGGCGTGCACGCGCTGCGCGGCGTCGACGTCTCGGTGGCCGACGGCGAGTTCGTCGCCGTCACCGGGCCCTCCGGCTGCGGCAAGTCGACGCTGCTGAACCTGCTGGGCGGGCTCGACCGGCCCACGGCGGGCGAGATCGAGCTGGGCGGCCGCCGCGTCGACGGGCTGAGCGAGGCGCGCTGGGCGCACGTGCGCCGCGACGAGATCGGCTTCGTCTTCCAGTTCTTCAACCTGATCGGCAACCTGTCCGCGGCCGACAACGTCGAGCTGCCGGGCCTGCTCGCCGGCCTCTCGCCGCGTGAGGCCCGCGAACGCCGGGGGGAGCTCCTGACCTCGCTCGGCATTGCCGAGCACGCCGACACGTCCCCCACGCGCCTCTCAGGCGGTCAGCAGCAGCGCGTGGCCATCGCCCGCGCGCTGATCAACCGTCCGCGGCTGCTGCTGGCCGACGAACCGACGGGCGCGCTGGACTCCGCGAGCGCCCGCGAGGTGATGGCGGTGCTGCGCGAGGCGCACGACGAGCGCGGCCAGACGATCGTGCTCGTCACGCACGATGCGCGGGTCGCCGCCCGCGCGGACCGCGTCCTCGCGATGCGCGACGGCGCGGTCGCCCACGAGACCCGGCTCGAACAGGGCGACACGAAGTCCGTCGCCCGTCTGATGCAGCTGGAGGTGTGACATGGCGCGCGACGACGACACGCCACGCGCCGGTGGGAGCGACGAGTCCGGCGCACGGCCGGCACGGCGGCCCAGCGGCACGGCCGGCGCGAGCGGCACGCGCCGCCGGCGGGCGCCGCGCGGGCGCGCTGCGCGCCGCCGTGCGGCTCGCCCGCGCGGACCTCTTCTCCCGTCCCGGGCAGACGGCGCTGACCGCGGTCGCGATCTTCGCCGCCGCCACCGCGCTCGTCGTGACGCTCGCGCTGCGCGCCGGGCTCGACGATCCGTTCGCGGACGCGATGGCCGCCACGCGCGGGGCCCACGTGGCGCTCTACGGCGAGCTCAGCGACGCGGACGTCGCCGCGCTCACCGCCCTGCCGGGCGTCACCGCTTCGGACGCCAGGGCGCGGGAGAACACGAGCGCGACGCTCGGCGGGCGCGTGACCGAGGTCGGGCTCGAGGCGCTGCCGGCGGCCAACGCGGCGATCGACCGGCCGCGCGTCACCGACGGGCGGCTCCCGGCCGCCGCGGACGAGGTCCTCGTGGAGCGCAGCTTCGCGCGGGAGGTCGGCCTCCGCGTGGGTGACCGGTTCCCGCTCGGCACCGTCACCGGCCTCGCCGTCACCACCCAGCAGGCGACGTACCCGCGCTGGGGACCGGGCCTGGTCTGGGGCACCGGCGTGCGGGCGCCCGGCCGCCGCGTCGCCGTCCACCTGCGCGACCCCGAGGCCACCGCCGCGTTCGCCGCCGCCGCACGCCGCGCCCTGCCCGGCACGCGGCTCGCGCTGACCGACTGGCACGACGTGCGCGACACGATCACCGACCAGACGCGCACGAACGCGCTCGTCATCGGGATCAACACGCTGTTGGCGCTGTTCGCGGTCGGCTTCACCGTCGCGACCGTGATCGGCGGACGCGTACTCGCGCAGCGGCGCGAGATCGGGCTGCTCAAGGCCGTCGGCTTCACGCCGCGCGGGATCGTCGCGCTGCTCGTCGGCGAATACCTGGCGATCGGCCTGGTGGCCGCGCTGCTGGGGCTCGTCGCCGGCGCGGCGATCGCGCCGCTGCTGCTCGAGCCGATGTCGAACGTGCTCGCGACCCCCACGCCCAGCGCGCTCGCCCCGCTCCCCCTGGTCGTGGCGCTCGGGCTCATCCTCGCCGCCGTCGCGCTCTTCACCGCCGTCCCGGCCCTCCGCGCCGGCCGCGTGAAGACGATCGACGCGCTCGCGCTCGGCCGCGGGGTCGGCAACGGGCACGCCTCGCGCGCGGCGCGACTGGCGACCGCGCTCCACCTCCCGACGGTCGCCCGCCTCGGCGTCAAGGACGCGTTCACGAGCCGATCCCGCGCGACCCTGACGATCGCCGCGCTCACGTTCATGGTCGTCACGCTCGTCGCGGCGCTCTCGGTCGAGGCCACGTTCCACCGCGTGATCGACGACCCCGCCCTGCGCGCCAAGCCGTGGGACGTGCGGTTGGAGGAGCCGTCCGCGCTCGCCGCCGCCCAGCAGGACCCGGACGTCGCCACCGCCACCACGATCGCCGGCTTCCAGGTCGCCGGCCCGCGCGGCGAGCTGCACGCCCGCGCCGTGGGCGACGGCTTCGAGGCCTTCCCCTACGCCGTCCCCGACGGCCGGATGTTCGCCCGCCCCGGCGAGGCGATCGCCGGCCGCGGCCTCTACGAGGCGCTCGGCGTCGCCGTCGGCGACCGCGTCACCGTGCGCGTCGCCGGTGAGCCGGTCACGCTCACGCTCGTCGGCCGCCACGTCGAACCCGACGACGACGGCCGCGTGCTGATCTTCCCCGCCACCACGCTGCCGGAGCCGGTCGACGCCACCGCCGTGATCGCGAACTTCGTGCCCGGCACGGACACCCGCGCCGCGGCCCGGCGCCTCGAAGCCGCCGCGGGCACCGCCGCCGAGCTCCCGGAGGACGAGGTCCGCGGCGAACGCGCCGACGTCCGCCCGATCCTGCTCGGCTCGAGCCTCCTGCTCGTCGCCGTCGGCCTCGTGAACCTCCTCGCGACGCTGCTCCTCGTCACGAAGGAACGAGCGCGGGACTTCGCGATCTTCAAGGCCGTCGGCCTCACGCCCCGCGGCGTCCTCGGCGTGGTCAACGCGGGCGGCGCGGCGCTGGGCGCGATCGCGATCGTCGTCGGCATCCCGCTCGGGCTGGTGATCTTCCGCGCGGTGATGACGGCGATGAGCCCGAGCGAGGGCACGGACATCATCGGCGTCCCCGGCCCGTTCGCCCTCGCGTTGTGCGTGCCGTTCGTGCTGGCCGTGACGGTGCTGGCGAGCGCCGTGCCGGGCCGGGCGGCGGCACGCGCGCCAGCGGCTGCCGTGTTGCGGGCCGAGTGAGGCTTGGCGTTCCGCTCGTGCCACGCGAACGCCGACTTGGTCAACCAGCGGTTGACCAGTCGCATCTCGCGTGGCGAGCGAGCGGCAACGCGCCACCCAGGCACGCGAGCGATGCCTAACTCGCGTATTCGCGGGTTAGTGAACGCTCGCGTGGCGTGGACCGTCCCTCGGCGTGAAAGACGTGAACGCCAAGGCGTTCACGCAGTGCGGGGCACCCGCCTCACCCGCAAACAGCACGCCGGCCGCGGCGGGTCAAGTCATTTGCACGCGAAGCGCAAATGACTTGACGCGTCGCCGACGGTGTGCTCGCCGTTGAAGTTCAGCGCTCGCGCATCCGCGCGAACACGAGCCCCAAGAGGATGCCGGCCACGCCACCGACGATCCCAGCGATCCCCGAGGCTTCGGTGGTCGCCAGCGGCAGCAGCACCAGGACGGCGGCGATCGCCAGCACGCCCAACAGGTCGCTGTCGTCCTCGCGCCCGGCACGGCGGCCGAGCACGTCGCGCATCGTCCAGGCGGCGAGCATGCCCAGCGCCGCGCCGTTCGCGCCGCGGACGATGCTCTCGTCGAAGACTTCGGCGGCGACGTACGCGCCGCCCACACCACAGACCAGGTAGACGAGCAGCGGCGCCCACCAGCCGTGGCGCTTCTCGAGCAGCCAGCCGAACAGCGCGATCGCGCCCAGCGCGACCGCCTCGTACCCGGCGGTGGTGTAGACCAGGGTGCCGGTGAAGGCGCGCCAGGGCTCGTCGAAGCCGGCGCCGTACGTGAGATCCGCCAGCCACTCGGGGTGCGTCTTGACCGCGAGCGTGACGATGACCGGCACGAGCACGAGCAGCCAGACAGCCCAGGCGCGACGGTCAGCACGAATACCCGGGATCTCGTTCGGGCGCAGGCGCGGGAGCTGCGGGCGCGAGCGCTTCGCGCGCTTGGAAGCCTTGGGTACACCCCCGCGATCCAGCTTGGGCGCGCGCTTCTGGATCCGGGTGCCGCAGTAGGGGCACTCCGTGATGTACGGGGACACCTCGGCGCCACAGCTCTTGCAGACGAGGTAGAGGTCTGGACCGCTGCTCATGAGGGGGAACCAAGTCTACGCTGACCGCGCGTCCGCCTCGACGCCAATTCGTGCCTAGGGACCCGAGGCCTCGACGATGTCCTGCAACAGCTCACTGAAGTCGCGGTTCGCCTCGTACACCTTGCGCTGACGGAATGCCCCGTTGCCGTGCTCGAGCAGGTCGTTGATCCCGTCGAGCTCGGAGTCGGATCCGAGGTCCTGCGCGTGCTCGCGCAGCCGGTCCAGGAGCCGCTTGCCGAGGGCCTTCGTGGAGACGGTGTCCCGCGACGGCAGGTCGACGAGTTCGCCCTCCAGCCCGTGCCGCGACGCGAGCCACTTGTTCTCGTCGAGCATCTCGAACGGGTAGGCCGCGAGCTGCTTGCCCGCGTCGAAGTGCTCGGCGAGCTCCTTGACCATGGCCTGGATCAGCGCCGCCAGCGCCAGCGTGTGCTCCACGTGGGTCTGCGCGTCCATCGCGCGGATCTCGACCGTCCCGAAGTTGGGATGGGGCCGCACGTCGTACCAGAGCCAGGTGTAGTCCTCCATCACGCCGGCTTCGACCATGAAGCCGATCCGCTCGACGTAGTCGTCCCAGTCCTTGTAGTAGGGCGGGATGCCGACGCGGGGGAACGCGCGGAAGATCGGCATGCGCGTGGAGGCGAGCCCGGTGTCGTCGCCGCGCCAGTAGGGCGAGTTGGCGCTCAAGCGCCAGCAGGATCGGCACGTGCACGCGCATCCCGTTCGCGACGTGGATGGCCTTGTTCGGGTCGTCGAGCCCGACGTGCACGTGCAGGCCGAAGATGATCTCCTGGCGGGCGACGAACCGCAGCTCCTCGACGAGATCGCGGTAGCGCGGCGCGGCGGTGATCCGCTGGTCCTCCCAGCGCGCCATCGGGTGCGTGCCGGCCGAGCCGATCACGAAGCCCTTCTTCTCCGCGGTGTCTCGAACCTGACGTCGCAGTGAACGCAGTGCGACACCCGCCTCGCGCAGGTCCGCGCACGGCTTGGTCGAGATCTCGAGCACGGACTCCATGAGCTCAGGCTTGATGTCGCCGTCCGGCGAGTCCTCGAGCAGATCGTCGATCGCGTTGACCAGCGCGTAGGAGTCGGGGTCGAGGATCATCAGCTCTTCCTCGATGCCGACCGTGTACGCGGGGCCACTGAACTTCGGCTCCATGTGGGCGGGAAGGGTACGAGCCGAGCGCGAAGTCGTGGCCTTCACGGCAAGCCTTCATACTGATCTGCGGTTCCAATCGCCAAAGAGGAGTAGACGCAGATGGCCCTCGGTTACGACGGGAAGCTGTACATCCTGGCCTTCGATCACCGAGGGTCATTCCAGAAGAAGATGTTCGGGATCGAGGGCGACCCGACGCCCGACGAGACCAAGATCATCGTCGACGCGAAGCAGCTGATCTACGAAGGCGTCGAGAAGGCCGTCGCGGCCGGGCTCGATCCCAAGACGGCCGGCGTGCTGGTCGACGAGCAGTTCGGCGGCACGATCCCCGAGGCCGCCAAGGCGGCGGGTCTGTCGCTGACGATGCCGGCCGAGAAGTCCGGCGTCGAACGAGTTCCAGTTCGAGTTCGGCGAGGACTTCCCCGCCCACATCGAGAAGTACGACCTGCTCGCCACCAAGGTGCTCGTCCGGTACAACCCGGACGGCGACGCCGAGATGAACGAGCGTCAGACCAAGCGCCTGAAGGAGCTCGCCGACTGGCTGCACGCCAACGGCAAGAAGTTCCTCTTCGAGCTGCTCGTCCCGGCCGAGCCGGCCCAGCTGGAGTCCGTCGGCGGCGACACCGACCGCTACGACGCCGAGCTGCGCCCGGAGCTCATGCGCCGCGTCATCGAGCACTTCCAGAACGAGGGCGTCGAGGTCGACGTCTGGAAGATCGAGGGCGTCGACACGCAGGAGGACGCGCAGATGCTCGCCGACCAGACCCGCAAGGGCGAGGGTCGCGAGAACGTCAAGAGCGTCCTCCTCGGCCGCGGCGCTTCCAACGAGAAGGTCGACCAGTGGCTGCAGGCCGCCGCGCCCGTCGAGGGCTTCATCGGCTTCGCCATCGGCCGCTCGATCTGGTGGGACCCGCTCAAGGCCTACCTCGACGGCGCTGACCGCGAGGAGCAGTCGCAGAAGATCGCCGACAACTACCTGCGCTTCGTGAAGGTCTACGACGAGGCTTCCTCGTCGGTCAGCGCGTAGCTAGAAGCCCGGTAGCTTCATCTCCTCCGTGGGCGGGGCTCCCTGAACCGGGAGCCGGTCACGGCGGGCGATGCCCGACTCGATGGCCGCGGCGGCGACCGCCGCGGCCACGGCCGGCGCCACGTTGCGGTTGAACACGCTCGGCACGATGTACTCGGGCCCGAGCTCCTCCTCCGGGATCACGGCCGCGATCGCACGGGCGGCGGCGAGCTTCATCGCCTCGTCGATCCCGCGGGCGCGCACGTCCAGGGCCCCGCGGAAGATGCCCGGGAAGGCCAGGACGTTGTTGATCTGGTTCGGGTAGTCGCTGCGGCCCGTCGCCATGATCGCGACGTGCTCCCAGCACGCCTCCGGCTGCACCTCGGGCGTCGGGTTGGCCATCGCGAACACGATCGCGTCCTTGGCCATCGTCTTGACCGCGTCCGCGCTGAACGCGCCCGGGGCCGAGACCCCCACGACGACGTCCGCGCCCACGAGCGCGTCGTTGGCGGTGCCCTTGATCCCGCGCGGGTTCGAGCGGGCGGCCATGGCGGCCAGCTCGCCCGTCAGCTCGGTGCGGTCCGGGTGCAGGATGCCGCCGATGTCGCACGAGATCAGGTCCTTGACGCCGTGCTCGAGGATGATCTTCGCGCACGCCAGGCCCGCGGCGCCCGCGCCCACGACCACCACGCGCACGTCCTCCGCGCGCTTGCCCACGACCCGCAACGCGTTCAGCAACGCCGCCAGCACCACCACGGCCGTGCCGTGCTGGTCGTCGTGGAAGACCGGGATGTCCAGCGACTCCTTCAGGCGGCGCTCGATCTCGAAGCAGCGCGGGGCGGAGATGTCCTCGAGGTTGATGCCGCCGAACGTGGGCGCGATCTGCTCCACCAGCTTGACGATCTCGTCGACGTCCTTGGTGTTGACGCAGATCGGGAACGCGTCGACGCCGCCCAGCTCCTTGAACAGCATCGCCTTGCCCTCCATCACGGGCATGGCGGCCTCGGGGCCGATGTCGCCCAGGCCGAGCACGGCGGTCCCGTCGGAGACGACGGCGACGCAGTGGCCCTTGATCGTCAGCGTCCAGGCGGACTCCGGGTCGGCGGCGATCGCGGACGACACGCGCGCCACACCCGGCGTGTACGCCATCGAGAGGTCGTCGCGGGTCTTGATCGAGACCTTCGGCCGGACCTCGATCTTGCCGCCCTTGTGCATCAGGAACGTGCGGTCGGAGACGCTCGTGACCTTGATGCCTTCGAGCGCGCGCACCGCGGCCACGACGCGCTCGCCGTGCGCCGCGTCCACGCAGGCGACGGTGACGTCGCGGATCACGCCGCGCTGGTCGACACGGACCAGGTCGATGGCGCCGAGGATGGCGCCTTCAGCGCCGACCGCGTGGGCCACGGAGGCGAATGCGCCCGGAAGCTGACGCAGCTCGATGCGCATGGTGAACGAGTACGAGGCCGAGGGCTGAAGCCCCGCCGGCGCCTGCAGGCTGGACATGACGCTGATGGTGCCACGTCAGGGCGTTGGCCGCCGAACGCGGCAGCCGACTGCGTCGGCGCCATGCGCGGCGGCTCAGCAGCGCTTCGCGGCTGCACTATGGTTAGTCACCCATGCGCATGCGGCAGAGCATCGCCGAGATCGAGGATCAGTTCTTCGAGGAGATCGAAGACGATCGCGAGCGGCGCGAGAAGCTACGCAAGCGCGCCGAGCGGCGCGCTGCGGAGCGGCAGGCCAAGCGCACGCACCGGCACGGGTCGATGCGCTTCTGGCTGCTCGTGCTCGTCCTGATCGCGACGGCCGCCGTGGTCACGTACGCGATGTTCGCGACGCTGTACTACGTGCTCAGCCCCTCGTAGGGGGCCAAGACGCCGCAGTTGAGGTCGCTGATTGATCGGGTGTGGGGCGGAGGGGCCATATCCGCCGCTAACTGTCTACTTGTTCGCGCTCAACCGCTTGAGGGCGTCGTCCACTTCCGCGCGCGCTGATGCGCCCGCGGCGACGTTCTCCTGCTGAATCTCCAGGTAGACCTCCTTGCGGAACACCGGAATGTCCCGAGGAGCCTGGATGCCGATCCGGACCTTCTCGCCCATGATCGACAGCACGGAGACCTCGATGTCGTCGCCGATCATTATCGACTGGTTGGACTTACGTGTCAGTACCAGCATGCCGCCGCCTCCCTGGCGATTTCCGACTCGTTCCTCCGGGCAGACCCGCTTCTGCCCGCGAGGTGAGCACTGGTGAGGCTAGTTGTGGTTGGAGTATCCGGTATGGGGCTTGCACCCGATGAGCCCCTAGATGATCGCTGGACCCTATGCGCTAGTCTCCGGGCCTCTTATGAGCCGCCGGTCCCTGCGTCCTCAGCTTAACCAGATCCGCGGGTGGGTGCGACAGGGTCGTACCGATGCGTGGATCGCACACCAGCTGGAAGTGACCGTCCAGCAGATCCAAGCCTTCAAGCGCGAGCAGGGCCTCGAGCCCGACGCCGAAGACAACGGCGCCGCCGTCGAGGAGGTGGATCTGCGCGCGGAGGACGATGCGCAGATCGCCGCAGAACTCGAGGCGGAAGCTACGCGTCGCGCTGAAGAAGAGGCCCGCGCCGCCGAAGAGGCAGCGCGCAAGGCCGCAGAAGAAGAAGAGAAAGCCGCCGCCGCTGCAGCAACCGCTGCCACGGAGGACGACGAGAAGCCCAAGCGCGCCGCACGGCGCCGGGGTGGCCGGTCACGCCGCCGCTCCGGGCCCGCGGGTCCGCTCGAGGGCACGTTCGACCATGGTGAGGAGGGGTACGGCCTGTGGCTGGACCCCGCGATCCAGGACGATCCCATCTACGCCGAGCACTGGGCGGGACACCGTCCCGTGGAGATCACGATCGAGGAAGACCAGATCGTGATCCGCCGAGCCGGCGGGAGTGAAGACTCCGACGACGACTGACGCGATCGCCTTCCGGCGTTCGCAGGATGCGTTGCAATGTGACAGCGTCGAGCCGTGGCAACACGGCTCGGTGCTGCGCACACCCTCTGTCCCGGACTACTGGGACGTGAACGTGGTGCGGGTCGAGGCCGCGGGCGTCTCCGCTCCGGCCATGCTCGCCGCGGCCGATCGGTACCTGGCGGACTGCGCGCACCGCAAGCTCGACATCGAGGACGAGGCCACGGGCGCAGCCGCGCGGCCGTTCTTCGACGCCGCGGGCTGGGCGACCGAGCGCCACACGATGATGGGCCGGATCGGACCGCCTCCGGCGGTGCGCCACGACGTCCGCGAAGTGCCCCTGAGCAGCACGCGCGCTCTACGTACCGAGTGGTACGGCGAGCACGCCGACGCGGCCTTCATGGCCGCCCAGGAGCCCGTGCTCGCCCGCCGCGGCATGCGCGCGTTCATGGCCGGCGAGGCCGGCTACGTGATGCTGGCCGCCGGCCCCGGCGCGGTGGAGATCGACGCCCTGTACGTGACCGAGCGGGCCCGTGGGACCGGCCTCGGCGCTTCGCTCGTCGCCGCCGCCCTCGTCGCGGGCGGCCAGGACGTGGCGTGGATCGTCGCCGACGACGAAGGCCTCGCGCGACCGCTCTACGAGCGCCTCGGCTTCGTCACCGCGTGGCGCTTCTACGACTTCGTGCGACGCTCTGACACGTGCCCGTGAGGGCGGCCCGAGCGCATCCTAGCTGATGCGACGGCCGCCGGCGAAGTCGCGCGCGCTGCGGCTGTAGCGGCCGAAGGCGGCGTCGGCGACGATGCGGGCGTCCCAGGCGAACGGCTCTTCCGGGGCTTCCTCGACCGCGAGGTCGGTGCACCAGCCCGTGCCCTCGTCGTAGAACTCGACGAGCTCGTCGAGCGTGAAGGAGCCACCGACGCGGCGCCGGATCTCGTTCTGGATCACGCGCGTCACGCGTTCCAGCGTCGGCACCTGCTCGGGGTAGGCCTCATCGAGGCGCTGAACCCCCTGTGCCCACTGCTCCCGGGCGGTCTCGTACGACGACAGCCGGAAATTGTATTTCGCCCTCCCGTCGTCTTCGTTGCGGGGCCCCGGCTGTGTCTGGCCCCCGGCGCGAATCCGACGTCCGTGCGACGCTACCTCAGTCGAGCCCTTCAACGATGTAGGCCCGCTCGCCGGCCTTGACCATGCCGAGGCGGCGTGCCTCGCGCTCGATCGCGCCAGGAGCGCTGAGCTCGGCCTTGCGCGCGCGCAGGCGCTCGTTCTCCTGCTTGATCTCGGCCACGGCCTGGCGCTGGCGCGCAGCCTCTTTATAGGTGGACATCCACGTCAGGGCAGGCCCGATGTAGAGGTACAGCACAAGGGCGAAGACACCGATGAGCGCCCAGCGCCCAAGTCGGTCCCAGCGAATCCCGATGGAGCGGCGGTCCATACCTGCCGCGTTCGTTCGACGCGGCAGGCTCCCTTCCTCTGCAATGGACCGCCCGCAGGGCTGAACTAGCTGCGGAACACGGAGCGGCCCGGGTACTCGGCGTCGCCGCCCAGGGCCTCTTCGATGCGCAGCAGCTGGTTGTACTTGGCCACGCGATCCGAGCGCGACGGCGCGCCCGTCTTGATCTGGCCGCAGCCGGTGGCGACGGCGAGGTCGGCGATCGTCGTGTCCTCGGTCTCGCCGGAGCGGTGCGACATGACGGCCGTGTAGCCGTTCGAGCGCGCGAGGTCGATCGCGGCCAGCGTCTCGGTCAGCGTGCCGATCTGGTTGACCTTGATCAGGATCGAGTTGGCCGTGCCGGTGTCGATGCCCTTCTGCAGGCGCTTGACGTTGGTCACGAACAGGTCGTCGCCGACGAGCTGGACCTTGTCGCCGATCGAGTCGGTGAGCGCCTTCCAGCCGTCCCAGTCCTCCTCGTCCATGCCGTCCTCGATCGAGAGGATCGGGTAGCGGGCGGCGAGGTCGGTCCAGTAGGCGGCGAGCTCGGAGGCCGAGAGCGTGCGGCTCTCGCCGGCCAGCTCGTAGTTGCCGTTCTTGAAGATCTCCGAGACGGCCGGGTCGAGCGCGATCGCGACGTCTTCGCCGGGCGTGTAGCCGGCGGCCTCGATGCCCTCGATCAGCGCCTGCAGCGCCGCCTCGTTGGACTCCAGGTCCGGCGCGAAGCCGCCCTCGTCGCCCACGGCGGTGTTCAGGCCGCGCTTCTTCAGCGTGGCCTTGAGGTTGTGGAACACCTCGGCGCCCGTCTGCAGCGCCTGCGCGAAGGACGTCGCGCCGACCGGGATGACCATGAACTCCTGGAAGTCCACGTTGTTGTCCGCGTGCGCGCCGCCGTTGACGACGTTCATCATCGGCACCGGCAGGATCCGGGCCGCGTCGCCGCCCAGGTAGCGCCACAGCGGGAGGTTCTCCTCCGCGGCGGCGGCACGAGCGTTGGCGAGCGAGACGCCGAGGATGGCGTTCGCGCCCAGGCGGGACTTGTTGTCGGTCCCGTCGAGCTCGATCAGCTTGGCGTCGAGGCCCTGCTGGTCGGACGCGTCGTGGCCGGCGACGGCCTCGGCGATCTCGCCGTTGACGTTGCCGACGGCCTTCGTGACGCCCTTGCCCAGGTAGGCGTCGCCGCCGTCGCGGAGCTCGGTGGCCTCGAACTCACCGGTCGAGGCGCCGGAGGGCACGGCCGCGCGGCCGTGAGCGCCAGAGCGCAGCGTGACCTCCACCTCGACGGTGGGGTTGCCGCGGGAGTCAAGGATCTGGCGCGAATGTACGGATTCGATCTGGCTCATTTCCTCAGGAGGGTACGGGCTCGCACGTAGTAGCCGAGTTGCGCCTCCGTATCGAGCGCCTCCCACTCGTGCCCGTCGCGCTTGGCGATCTCCTCCGCCCCCTCCACGCGCTCCTGGAAGCGATCGGCCGCGGCGCGCAGCGCCAGCTCCGGGTCCACCTTCAGCTTGCGCGCGACGTTGATCGCCGCGAACAGCACGTCCCCGACCTCGTGGAACGTCTCTTCGCGCGTCTTGGCCGCCTCCAGCTCCTCCAGCTCGCCGGTCACGCCGTCGTAGGGCACGTGGTCGAAGTCGAAGCCCGTGGACGCGGCTCGGCGCTGCGTCTTGAGCGCGTACAGCGGCCCCGGCAGGTTCTCCGGCACGTCGCCGAAGATGCCCGGCTCACGCCCCGCCTCGCCCTTCTTGATCTGGTCCCAGTTCTGCAGCACCTGACCGGCGTTGTCGGCCTGGACCTCGCCGAAGATGTGTGGGTGCCGGTGCACGAGCTTGGCGTGCACGTGCTCGGCCACCTGCGCCAGCGACCCCGTGCCGCGCTCCTCGAGCAGCAGCGACAGGAAGTGCACCTGGAAGAGCACGTCACCGAGCTCGTCCACCATCTTGCCGTCGTCCCCGCTCTGCGCGGCGGCGGCGAGCTCGTACGCCTCTCCCACCGTGTGCGGGACGATCGACCGCTCGTCCTGCTCGCGATCCCACGGGCACTCGCGCCGCAGCTTCCGGGTCAGCTCATCCAGACGCGCGACGGCGTCGCCAGCGGATTCCATCCGCACAGCGTATTAACGACGAAGCGCCGCCCGTGGGCGGCGCTTCGACCAGAGTCAGATGATGCCGAGACCTACGAGCCGTCCGGCGTGGCTTCGGCCGGCGGCGCCTCGGCCGGCGGCGCGCCCTGGGCCGGCGGCGCGCCCTGGGCCGGCGGCGCACCCTGGGCCGGGGTCGGGGTGGCCTTCGGGCCGTTCTTGCAGTCCGAGGTCTTGTAGCCCTCGGAGCACTCCGTCTTTTCCTTCCAGCGGGCGGTGAAGTCCTTGACGAACTTGTCGAGCGCCGTCTGCTGGTTCTGGGACTGGAGCGTCTGCTTGATGGTCTCCTTCGCCTCCGCCTGCGTCTGCTGCGAGGCCTCGGTGATGTCGCTCACCGAGAAGACGTAGTAGCCGTACTGGGTCTTGATCGGACCGACGAGCTCGCCCTTGTCGGCGGAGAAGACGGCGTCGTCGAGCTCCTTGTCGAGCGTGCCCTTGGCCTGGGCCGGCAGCTTGCCGCCGGACGCCTTGGACGTGTCGTCGATCGAGTACTCCTTGGCGACCTCGCTCCAGGAGTCGCCGCTCTCGAGCGCGGCCTTGGCCTTGTCGGCCTCAGCCTTGCCCTTGGTCAGCACGACGCGCAGGTCACGCTTCTCGGGCTGGGCGAAACGGGCCTTGTTCTTGTTGTAGAAGTCGGCGATCGCCTTGTCGGAGACCGTGTCCTTGCCCTTGACGACCTTGTCGCGGATCTTGTTCGACAGGAGGTCGAGCTTGACGCGCTGCAGGATGTCGGCCTCGGTCTGGCCGGAAGTCTGGATGAACTTCTTGTAGTCCTCGTCCTTCGGGAAGGACTGCTTCTTCTGCTCGGCGAAGGACTTCTTGACCTCCGCGTCCGTGACCTTGACGCCCATCGTCTCGGCCTCGCCCTGGATCCACTTGAAGGAGATCAGGAGCTGAAGCACCTGGTTGCGCAGCTGCTCGTACTCCTGCGTGCACTGCGTCTTGAGCTGCGCGTCGGTGACCTTCGGCTGGCCCTTGGCCGGCGCCGGAGTCGCCTTTCGCTTGGCCGCGATGCACTTGGCATAGCCGGCTTCAGGGTCCGGAACAGCCGCGTTGGGCTGGCCGGTGGACTTCGCCGCAACGTTCATCCAGTGCGCGAATTCCGTCTTGTCGACGGCCTCACCGTCAACAGTGGCGACGGCGTTGCCGGGAACTCCGCCACAAGCGGCGAAGGTCGCCCCCACGCCGGCTACGGCGGTGAGGCTAAGTGCGATGCGAGCAGCCTTGATCATTTAGTGCCTGAGAAGGGGATCGATGGACGTACGGTTGTTGCCGAGGCAGAACCGCCCGGCGCAAGCGAGGAAATTGACCTTCTCCCGGCAGCGCATGGTAGCGGTGGGTTCTGGGGACCCCACTTCTTTTGACCGGACCTTTAGGCAGCAACGCGGACGCTCAACAAAGCGTCGGCCGCCCGCACCACGGCGGGGAATCTCTCTGACGGATCGTCAGGGACTCTGAGCGAGAGCTGCGAGCGGCCGGCTTCGTAGTTCGCGCCGGGCAGGATCTCGCGCAGACGACGCGCTGTGGCGGCGTCCAGGTCGATCGGCGTGACCGCCAGCCGGCCCTGCTTGAACGACACCGCCGTCGCGCCTGCGCGGCCGAGCTTGATCCGGGCCTGCTGCAAGGTGATCAGGTTGTCGAGCGGGTCGGGGATCTCGCCGAAGCGATCCTCGAGCTCGGTCCGCAGCTCCATCAGCTCGCTGTTCTCGCGCGCGCCCGCGATGCGCCGGTGCACGTCGACCTTCGCCTGCTCGTACGGGATGTAGTCCGCGGGGACGTAGGCGTCGACGTTGATGTCCAGGCGCACCGGCTCGGGCGGTTCCTCACCATCTTCTTCCGGATCCATCGCGCGCACGGCCTCGTCGAGCATCTGCATGTAGAGCTCGAAGCCGAGCGCCGCGACGTGGCCGGACTGCTCGTCGCCGAGCAGGCTGCCGGCGCCGCGCAGCTCGAGGTCGCGCATCGCGACCTTGAAGCCCGCGCCGAGCTCCGTGTAGTCGCTCAGCGCGGACAGCCGGTCCGCGGCCTCGGGCGTCAACGCGGCGGCGCTCGGATACAGCAGGTACGCGTAGGCGCGCTCGCGTGAGCGACCCACACGCCCCCGGATCTGGTAGAGCTGCGACAGCCCGAAGAGGTCCGCGCGGTCCACGATCAGCGTGTTGGCCTGCGGGATGTCGATGCCGGACTCGATGATCGACGTCGACACGAGCACGTCGGCCTCGCCGCGCAGGAAGGCCATCATCCGCTCCTCGAGCGTCTTCTCGTCCATCTGCCCGTGCGCGACGGTGAACGTCATCTTCGGGCACAACGAGCGCAGCCGCTCCGCCGTCTCGTCGATGTCGTCGACGCGGTTGTGCAGGAAGAAGGCCTGGCCTGTGCGCGCGACCTCGCGCTCGAGCGCCTGCTTGACGAGCTGCTCGTCGTACTCGCCGACGTAGGTCTTGACCGGGCGCCGGCCCTCGGGCGGCGTCTCGATCACCGAGATGTCGCGCAACCCGGCCAGCGACATCTGCAGCGTGCGCGGGATCGGCGTCGCGGACATCGAGATCACGTCGACCTTGAGCTTGAGCTGGCGCATCAGCTCCTTCTGCTTGACGCCGAAGCGCTGCTCCTCGTCGACGATCAGCAGCCCGAGCTCCTTCGCGCGCACGTCGCGCGAGAGCAGGCGGTGCGTGCCGATCAGGATGTCGATCTTGCCCTCGGCGAAGCGCTTGACCGCGTCGCGCTGCTCGGCGGCGCTGCGGAAGCGCGACACGTGATCGACCTCGAAGGGCTGGTCGCGCAGGCGCTCGACGAACGTGCCGTAGTGCTGCTGGGCGAGGATCGTCGTCGGGACGAGCATCAGCACCTGCTTGCCGTCGCTCGCCGCCTTGACCGCCGCGCGCAGCGCCACCTCGGTCTTGCCGTAGCCGACGTCACCGCAGATCAGGCGGTCCATCGGGCGCTCGGACTCCATGTCGGCGATCACGTTGTCGATCGCGTCGCGCTGGTCGGGCGTCTCGCGGTACGGGAAGTTGGCCTCGAGGTCGCGCAGCTCCTCGGAGAACTCCGGGAACGGGTGGCCCTTGCGGCGCTTGCGCTCCGCGTACAGGTTGAGCAGCTCGCCGGCGAGCTCCTGCGCGGCGCGGCGGGCGCGGGCCTTGACCTTGTCCCAGCGCGTGCCGCCGAGCTTGCTCAACGTCGGCGCGCCGCCGTCCGCGCCCAGGTAGCGGGAGATCTTCGCCAGCTGGTCGACCGGCATGAAGACCTTGTCGTCGCCCTGGAACTCGAGGTTCAGGTAGTCGCGCGTGGTGCCGGCGACGGTCTTGGTGTCGAACCCGGCGAAGCGTGCGACGCCATGGTCCTCGTGGACGATGAAGTCGCCCGTGCGCAGGTCGGTGAAGCTGCGCAGCAGACCGCGGCCCTTGCGCGTGGGCCGAGTGGAGGCCTTCTTGCGATGGATGAGCCGGTGCTCGGGGAACGCAGCGAGCTTGAGACCCGGCGCGACGAAGCCGTCGCGCAGGCTGGCCTCGGTGAAGATCAGGCCCTTGCGCGCCCCGTTGAGCGAGGCCTTGATGCGGTCCAGGTTGTACGCGGCGCGCTCGGCGGCGCCGATCTGCGGCCACGCGACGACCGTCGTGTAGTCGGAGCGGACGAGCTTCTCGAGCTCTGACTCCGCCTCGTGCATGTTGCGCGCGGCGAAGTCGGCGGCCTGCGCGCGGATCATGATCGGCTGGTCCTGCGAGATGCTGCTCAGGCGCGCCTCGGCCCGCTCGGCCAGCGCCTCGTTGATCTTCGTCGGGTTGACGTAGAGGTCGCGCGCGTCCTGGTCGTCGAACGCCGCGCAGACGTCCTCCCAGTGGTCGCGCAGCGTCGGCTCCACGTCCTCCTCGGCGGCGACGATGATCTGCGTCCGCTCGGGGATGATGTCCAGCAGCGCTTGGAACTGCTCGACGGGCAGCAGCTCGGCGATGTCCGGCCGGTCCTCGGGCGCGTCGCTCGCCGCGATCTCCGCCATCTCGCGGTGCTCGGGCGCGAGCTCGGCGGCGGGCGAGATCTCGACGTGGTCCGTCTCCCCCAGGCTGCGCTGGGTGAAGGTGGAGAACCAGCGCAGCGCCTCGATCTCGATGTCGAACAGGTCGACGCGGACCGCGCGCTCCTCCGTCGCGGGATAGACGTCGAGCAGACCGCCGCGGATGGCGAACTGCCCGCGCTCCTCGACCTGGTCGATGCGGTGGTAGCCGGCGGCGACGAGGTCGAGCGCGACCTCCTCGAGGTCGATCAGGTCGCCGACGCGCAGCATGAACCCGTGCGGGCGCAGCTTCGGGTCCGGCACCTTCTCGGAGAGCGCCGTCGCGGACACCACCACGACAGGCTGCTCGGAGCCCTCGGGCGTGTCCGTCAGCGCGTCCAGCGCGGCGACGCGCAGGCCGACGAGGTGCGGCGGCGGCTGCAGGTGGGACTCGTACGCGACGCCGCGGCTCGGGTAGTAGCGGACGGGCCGCGGCGACAGCCACGCCTTCAGATCGGTGGCGAGATCACGCGCGGCACGGTCGTCGCCGACGACGATCAGCGCCGGGCGCTTCGCGTCCTGGTCCGCCAGCGCGGCCACGATGAACGGGCGCAGCGACTGCGAGACGAACGCCGATCCGCCCTCGTTGGCCAACTGCGCGGCCGCCGGGTCGTGTTCGAGATGGCTCAGAAAGGTGCGGAGCAACCCGTAGAGACTAGAAGAGCTACAGTTATGGTCGTGCTGACCAAAACTGTCTTCGAGCTCTTCGGGGAGCCCGTCTCCTGGGCCGAGCTGTTCGGCTTCATCACGGGCATCGCGTGCGTGGCGCTCGCGGTCGCCCAGCGGATCGAGACCTTCCCCGTCGGCATCGCCAACAACGTGTTCTTCGTGATCTTGTTCACCGACGCCCGCCTGTTCGCCGACGCCGCGCTCCAGCTCGTGTTCATCGCGCTCGGCGTGATGGGCTGGGTGACGTGGGCGAAGATAAAGGTGCCTGGCACCTTTAAGGTTCGGCGCGCCGGCCCGCGGCTGCTGATCGGGACCGCGCTGGGAGTGGGCGTCGCGACGCTCATCCTGATCCCGATCCTGCGCGCGGCGCACGGCGCGGCGCCCGGATGGGACGCGGCCACGACCTCGATGTCGCTCGGCGCGCAGCTGCTGCTGAACCTCAAGCGGCTGGAGACGTGGTACGTGTGGATCGCGGTGGACGTGATCTACGTGCCGCTGTACTTCAGCCGTGACCTGAACCTGACCGCGCTCGTCTACATCGTGTTCCTCGCCCTCTGCGTCCAGGGATGGAGGCAATGGCGAACCGCCGTCACGGCCTAGTCCTCGGCAAGTTCCTGCCGCCGCACGCCGGCCATCACGAGCTCGTCGACTACGCGCTGACGCAGTGCGAGCGGGTCACCGTGCTCGTGCTGGGGTCGAGGACCGAGCGCATCCCGCTGCCCCTGCGCCGCGAGTGGATGCGGGCACGGCACCCGGCCGCCCGCGTGGTGGCCGGCTGGGACGAGATCCCCGTCGACTTCGACGATCCCCACGTCCACGACCGGCACATCGAGCTGATGGAGCGGCTGCTCAACGACCCGATCGACGCGGTGTTCACGGGCGAGGGCTACGGCGACCTGCTGGCCGAGCGCTGGGGCGTGGAGCACGTCTGCCATCCCCGCTCGGGGTTGATCTCCGGCACGCAGGTCCGCGCCGATCCCGCCGCGTTCTGGGACCAGCTCACGCCGCCCGTCCGCGCGTACCTGTGCCGGCGCGTGGTGATCACCGGCGCGGAGTCGACCGGGACGACGACCCTGGCGCGCGCGCTCGCCGAGCGGTTGCAGACGAGTTGGGTGCCGGAGGTCGGGCGCGCCGTGACCGAGGCGCGCGGGATCGGCGATGTATCGCGGCCGCCGCCAAGCGACATCGCTTGGACGGACGCCGACTTCGCGATGATCGCCCGCCGCCAGCAGCGCGACGAGGACCGCGCCGCGCTGACGTCCGGCCCGGTCCTCGTGTGCGACACCGACGCGCTCGCCACCTGCATCTGGCAGGAGCGCTACCGGGGACGGTCCACGGCGGACGTCGAGGCCATCGCGGCGTCGCGGACCTACGCCCTCACGGTGCTCACCGCCGACGACATCCCGTTCGTGCAGGACGGGTACCGCGACGGCGAGCACCTCCGGGGCTGGATGACGCAGCGCTTCCGCGAGCGACATCCGCGGCGAGTGGATCGAGGTCCGCGGCAGCGTCGAGGAGCGGGTCGATCAGGTCCTGGCGAGGATGTTCAGCCGCACGTAGTTCGCGCGCACCGGCTCGTCGAGCTGCGCCAGCACGTCCTCGACGAACGCGCCGCGGTCCTCGGGCGGCAGCCGCTCGAGGTGGGTGCCGAGGATCACGGTCTCGAAGTACTCGCGCGGGTTCGGCGGGTCGACCGGCCAGGGCTGCAGCCAGGTCCAGATGTCGACGAAGCCCGCCGCGGTCAGCCGCGCCGTCGTCTGCTCCGGCGTGGCGAAGTTCCACGGGCCGGCCCAGTCGCGGAAGGCCGGGTGGCCGACGGCGTCGATCGCCGCCTGCACGTTGGCGATGTTCCCGGCGCCGCCGCACTGGGCGACGAGCTTGCCGCCCGGCCGCAGCGCGGCGTGCAGGCGCGCGAACAGCCCCTCGTGGTCCTTGATCCAGTGGAAGGTCGCGGTCGACAGGATCGCGTCGAACGGCTGGGTGACTTCGAGCTCGACCAGGTCGACGGCGAACGCCTCGACCCGGTCACCGAGCCGCTCGCGTGTCTGGTCGACCATCGCCTGGCTGCCGTCGACCGCGATCAGCGTGCCGTTCGGGACGCGCGCGAGCAGCTCCTCGGTGACGCGGCCGGTGCCGCAGCCCGCGTCGAGCACGCGCTCGTCCCCGCGGAGGTCGAGGCGATCCATGACGTCCCGCGCCATCGCGAGCTGCGGGTCGGACATCCGGTCGTAGGAGGCGGCATTCCATTCACGCGGCGACATACATCCGTACGTTATCGCATACAGTACCCCGCGGCGGACGGTGTGGGCGTGGGCGTCGCCTTCGGCCCGTTCGAGCAGTCGGACGTCTTGTAACCCTCGGCGCACTCGGTCTTCTCGCGCCAGCGCTTGGAGAACTCCGTGGTGAACGCGGTCAGCGCCTTCTGCTGGTTCTCGGTGGCGAGCGTCTGCTTGATCGTCGCTTTGGCCTCGGCGAGCGTCTGCTGGGACGCGGCGATGACGTTGGAGACCGTGAAGACGTAGTAGCCGTACTGGGTCTTGACCGGGCCGGCGAGCTCGCCCGGCTCAGCGGAGAACACGGCCTTGTCGAGGTCCGCGTCAAGCGTGCCCTTGGCCTGCGCGGGGAGCTTGCCGCCGGTCGCCTTCGACGTGTCGTCGATCGAGTACCGCTTGGCGACCTTCGTCCACGAGTCGCCACGCTCGAGCGCGGCGTGCGCCTTGTCGGCCTCGCGCTTGCTCTTGGTCAGCACCACGCGCAGATCCCGCTTCTCCGGCTGCGCGAACCGCGTCTTGTTCTTCGCGTAGAAGTCGGCGATGGCCTTGTCGGAGACCTTGTCGTTGCCCTTGACCACCTGCTCCTGGATCTTCTGGCCGAGCAGGTCGACCCGCACGCGGGCGACGATGTCGGCCTCGGTCTGCGTCGTGTCCTTGAGGAACTTCTCGTAGTCGGCTTCCTTCGGGAAGGCCTGCTGCTTCTGCTCGGCGAACGATTTCCTGACGTCCGCGTCGGAGACCTTCACGCCGAGCCGCTCGGCCTCGCCGTCCACCCAGCGGAAGGAGACGAGGACCTGCAGGGCCTGGTTGCGGGCGTCATCGGGCTTGATGCCGGGCGAGAGCTTGCGCACGACCGTGTTCCAGTGGTCGTAGTCGGTCTTCGGGATCGGTTCGCCGTCGACGGTGGCCACGGAGTTTCCGGGCACGCCGCCGCACGCGGCGAGCACGAGGCCGGCCGCGGTCACAGGGAGGAGCTTGTTCATGGGCTGAGGGAGGAGAAGGGGTCGGAGGTGCAGGAACCGGCGCCGAGGAGGGACTCCTGCGCCGAGCACGGCGGGGCCGTGATCGCGGAAGGCGTGACGGTGTCGGTGGCCACGAGCGCCGGCACCCCGGCGAAGGCCGCGACCGCGCCGGCCAGCGCGGTGGCGAGAAGGCAGCGTGGGCGGTGCCGGCGGCGCCTGCGAGGCGCGGCCGTCCGGCGGCGGGCGGCGGCCAGCAACTCGGCTTCGAGAGCGCGTTCGAAGTCGCTGTTCATGCTCCGCTCCCCTCCAGGCGTTGGCGCAGCCCGGTGAGCCCGCGGCTGACGCGCTTGCGGATGACGGCCTCCGACGTGGACGCGCGGCGCGCGATGGCCTCGTACTCGTCCTCGTCGAGCACGCGGGCGAGCACCGCCTGCGCGCTGGTCGGGCGGCAGGGCCCGCAGGCCCTCGCGCAGGAGCGGGGACGCCGCGTCGGCGGTGGCCAGCGTTTCCACGCGCTCCAGCCCCTCGTCGGTGAGCGCGATCGGGTTCATGCCCAGCCGCCTGCGCGCGCGGTCCTCGACCGCGCCCTTCTGGGCGGCGTGGATGAGCTGGCGCCGCGCGATCCCGTACAGCCAGGCCACCGCGGGCCCCTTGTCGGGACGGTGGCGGTGCGCGCCGTCGAGGGCGGCGGCGAACGTCTCGGCCGCCAGGTCGGCGGCGGTCTCCGCGCAGCGCGTACGCCGCGCGAAGTAGGCGATCACCCCGGCGACGTGGCGGCGGTAGAAGACCGCGAACGCGTCAGGCTGCGTCCTGGTCGCCGCGAGGAGCTCGTCGTCGGTGCGCGCGTCCATCTGTATGGACTTAGACGCGGCGCGACGAGCTGTGACCTAAACGTTGATTAAGCGTTCAGCTTCGTCCGCGGCGCGGCTGATGAGGTCGGCGACCTCGGCGGTGGATTGCCGCCACTTGCCCAGCACGTAGGCGGCGACGATCTCCGGGTCGCTCGAGTCCGGACGGCCGACGCCGATCCGCACGCGATGGAAGTCCGGGGACCCCATCTCGCGCTTGAGCGACTTGAGGCCGTTGTGGCCGGCGAGCCCACCCCCCAGGCGAGTGCGGATCTCACCGAAAGGAAGGTCGATCTCGTCGTGCAGGACGAGCACCTGGTCGAGCTCGAGCTTGAACGAGCCGCGCGCGGGACCGGCGCTGCGGCCCGCCTCGTTCATGAACGTGAGCGGCTTGAGCAGGGCGACCCGGGGATGCCCCCGGGGCGAGTCCGGCCTTCAGCCAGCTCGCCCGCGAACTTCTTCTTGGCGCGCGGGAGTTCCCAGCGGCGCGCCAACTCGTCGGCGACCTTGAAGCCGACGTTGTGCGGTGTGTCGGCGTAGCCGGGCCCGGGGTTGCCGAGCCCGACGATCAGCCAGTCAACGGGTGTGGAGCCGAAGACCTTCAGGACTCGTCAGAGGACTCGGCGGCGGGCTCAGAGCCCTCGCCGGCGCCCTCGCCGCCCGCGGTCTCAGCGCCTTCCTCACCCACGAGCGCCGTTTCGGTCTCGATGTCGTCGTCGTCCTTCACGACCGTCGGCGGGGTGATGGTGGCGACGAGCGTCTCCTCCGGGTCGTCCAGGAAGACGACGCCCTTCGGCGCGGTCAGTTCCTTGAGGAGCAGCGTGGCGTTCATCTCGAGACCGGACACGTCGTGCTGGATGACGTCCGGGATGTCGCCCGGGAGCGCCTCGACGTTGAGCTCGCGCGTCTCCTGCGAGAGCACGCCGCCCTCGAAAACGCCTGGAGAATCATCGGCGCCGAGCAGCTCGAGCACGACCGTCGTATGGATCGTCTCGTTCATGTTCACGCGGAGGAAGTCCACGTGCATGATGTCGCCGCGCACCGGATGGCGCTGGACGTCCTTGACCAACACCGGGGCGGCGGTGCCGCCGTCGATGTCGATGTCGAGGATCGCGCCGGAGTGAGCAAGGGTGTTGCGCAAGATGCGCGCGTCGACGGCGAAGTGCGAAGGCTCGCCGTCACCGCCGTAGATGACGCCAGGCACGTTGCCCGAGCGGCGCAAGCGGCGCGTGGCACGCGAGCCCTCGGGGTCGCGGGCGGTCAGAGAGAGCTTCGTGGAGTCGGACATGATCTGGAAGGTCGCGGCGGGCAGGGTGAAGCGCCGCGACGAGCGGCCGACGATGGTAGCGAATGTGTTATGCCCTCCACCCGCCGCGGGTATCCATAAGGGCAATGTCCCCCGACGCGGAGCTGCTCGTGATCTTCGGAGTCCTCCATCTTGTGGCCCTGGTACTAGGCGGCGCGCTGTTCCTGATGTTCCTGCGTTCTGACAACGCGTCTACATGGTCCCCAGACGACGAGGACGACTCCGGGGGCGGCGGCAACGACCGCGTCTCGGACAAGCCCAAGACGTCACCCAACGGCGGGATTCCGCTGCCGTTCGCCGTTCAGTCCGACAAGCGCCTGCGCTCCGGGCACGACAAGCTGGCCGACCCTGGCCGGCGGACCGTGCGCACGCGTAAGACCCTCGAACCGGCGCGTCCGACGCGCCGCCGGGTCACGTCCCGGGCCGATTTGCGGCGGGCTACGCCCGCGCGAGATCGGCTTGAGAAATCGCTTCGCGGATTTCTCTAACTGCCAGCGGCCGGCCCGAACTGGACCGTCTGCTTGAACCAGCGCTGGATGTCGAAGAACGCGGGCTTCTTGACCCCGTCGTAGGAGACGAGGCCCTTCTGATGGATCGGGGCGGTCGGACGGGGGTTGCCGCCCTCCCAGCCCGGGCGGACCCAGAACTCGTTCAGCGCCCAGTAGATGACGCCGCTCAGCCACGGCTTCGAGTTCATGACGGTCATCTGGTAGTTGATCCAGTCCTGCTGGAAGGCCCAGGTGCCCTTCTCCTCGATCGGGCCGTCACGGTTCGACTCCGCGCCGAACTCCGTGATCATCAGCGCCTGGTTCGGGTAGCAGGCGCGCACCGCGTCGAGGTAGCCGGACAGCTTCGTGCGATCGAAGATCTGCCCGCTCGGGCCGGGGTACCAGCCGAAGTAGTTGTTGAAGCCGATCACGTCGAGCGACTTGTACTGCGCCGCCTGGCAGAGCGAGTTCGGGTAGGCGGCGACGGCGATGCCCACCGGGCGCGTCGGGTCCAGCTCCTTCGCCATCTTGACCGCGGCGTTGATGTAGGAGATCTGCACCGGGCCGGGCTGTGAGGACAGCTCGTTGCCGATCGACCACAGCATCACCGACGCGTGGTTCTCGTGGGCGCCGATCATCCGGGTCAGCTCGTCGACCGCGGCGCGCCGGACCGCGGGCTCCTTCAGCACCAGCGTCGGGACGCTGTAGACCGGGATCTCCTCCCAGATCAGCAGGCCGAGCCGGTCCGCGAGCTCATGCGTGTACGGGTGGAACGGGTAGTGCGTGCGCAGCACCGTGCCGCCGGCTTCCTTGGTGAGCTTCACCAGCTCCTCGCGGCGCGCGTTGTCGATCGCGAAGCCGGCCGCCTTGGAGTCCTCGTGCAGCCCCATGCCGCGGATGTTGATCGGCGCGCCGTTGAGGAAGAGCTTGCCCTGGGAGACCTTGATCGAGCGGATGCCGCTGTGCAGGCTGTAGCCGGCGACCTTGGCCCCGTCGACGCGGACGGTGAAGGAGACGTCGTAGAGGTTCGGGTTCTGCGGCGACCACAGGCGCGGCTTGGCGATCTTGATCCGCTTGGTGAACGCGGCGATGCCGTCCGCCCCGATCGTCTTGGACCCGAAGTTCACGGTGCGGTCCCCGAACTTGCCGGTGAGCGTGACGCGTTGGCCGCGCGCGGTGACGTTGCGCAGGTTGAGGTCCATGCGCACGCTCGCGTCGCAGGTGCCGCACGCGATCTCCGGCCGGACCTGGACCTTCTGGAAGTCGACCGTGTCCAGCTTCTTGAGGTAGACCTCGCGCTGGATGCCGGAGTAGTTCCACCAGCCGCCGGACGGGACGCCGTCGGCGTTGGTGCGCGCCGGCGGGAAGTCGCTGTCCAGGCGCCTGGAGTCCACGCGCACGACGAGCCGGTTCTTCCCGCGTCGCTTGAGCGCGTTCGCGGCCTGGACCTCGAACGGGAGGTACGCGCCCGCGTTCTCGCCGATCGGCGCGCCGTTGAGCCACACCCGCGCGCGGTAGTTGACCGACTCGAAGCGGAACGCCCACTCCAGCGCGCTGTCCGCGCTCGGCAGCTCGAAATCCTTGCGGTACCAGCCGATCCCGCCGGCCATCGACTCGTTGGAGGCGTCGCCGAGGTTCCACACGTTCGGGACCTTGACCCTGCTCCAGCCCGCCTTCGACGCGCTGCGCATCCAGCGCTGCTTGACGCCCTGATCGGTGGCGTCGAGCCGGAACAGCCAGTCGCCGTCGAGCAGGTAGCGGCCGTCCGGACCGTCCTGGTAGAGCGCTTGCTCGTCGGGCTTCTGGGCGTGCGCGGTGGCCGGGAACAGGACGAAAAGCGCGAAAATCGGCAGGAGGAAGCGGAGGCGGGCCATCACGGCGAATCTCAACACGCGCTCCGGCGGGAAGTTGCTGCGGTTGCACTCGGGCGGCAGGCGTCGTCGTTGCCGATCGGGCGCAGAGATCGAGAGCAGCTCGACCTTCGCGCCCGACAGCGGGCCGTCACGGCGGACGCGCACGCACTGCACGACGGGCAGGCTCGTTCCCGCCCGCCAGGCGACGCGACCGGTGCCGGTGACGCGCGTGAGGGGGAGCTGGACGCTCGGCTCGTACTGGAGGATCTCGACCCGGCCGCCGCGCTTGAGCTCATCCACGAACGTGGTCGTGGCGGTCACGCAGGCCGGTTGGCGGGCGCACGCCGGGGTGGCGCTCAGCACGGCGCGGGCGTCACCGCGGGCCTGCGCCTCGGCCACGTCGAGCACGCGGCTGCGCTCCGTGCCGGTGGCGGCCAGCGCACGGGCCAGCATCGCGCTGATCCCGATGAAGAAGAACAGCGCGAAGCCGACGACGATGAGCACCCGGGTCCGCCTCAGAGGACCGGAGTTCTATAGGAAGGCGGGGGGCGGGGGGCGGGTTACCCAGTCTGATGAAAATCGTCCCCGTTGAGCTCGAGGAAGCGCTGGACGGAGGCTTCCTGCCGGCCCAGCTGCTCGGCGAGGTTCATCGCATGCTCGGCCGCGACCTCGAGGAAGTCGGCGAGGCAGCGCTCCGGGTCGTCGGGGAGCGGATAGACGCGCACCACGTCCTGCTGGCCGACGGCGATCCCCATCGGCGGACGGCCCTCGCCGAGCGAGCGGGCGCTGCAGACGGCCGTGACGACGATCTGCTTCTCCGGGCTCACCAGCGCCGTGGGCAGCAGCCGAGGGGCGGGCAGGCGCACGTCCAGGCGCAGGCGGCGGTCCACGCGGACGTGATCGTGCGCGAGGTCCTCGAACGGCTCGCGCCAGATGTCGAGCACGGTGTCGGCGCCGACGAGCGCGTCGCGTAGTGCGGCGGCCTGCTCCTGGAAGAGGTGCTCGGCCTCCGCGCGGTCGCCGGCCTCGGCCAGGTCCAGGTCGCACGGGACGCGCAACAGCTCGTCCTTGCCCACCGCGTCTCCCGCCCCGCGACCGCCGTGCGCGACGTAGGTCTGGATCGTCCCGAGGTCCTTGCGGCCGTGGAAGACGACGGTCAGGGCCTCAGACAGCGTGAGCGGCGTGACGCGCAGGGCGACCGATGCGGCCGCCTCGGCATCGATGAGGGCTCGCTTGAGCAGGTCGTCTGAATGATCTTCGTTCATCGCGTCCGTCCTTGAGCGAAGTATCGGTCTTCGTGACGAACATCATTACCGCCCGCCGGTCGGAATACGCAACGGCCGAATGGCCAGCGCGTCGAAAATGGGTAATGTCGGCCCCCGATGAAGTTCATCTACAAGCCGATCGGCATCTTTCTGGGGATCCTGGGCGGACTGCTCGGGAAGCGGCTGTTCAACCTCGCCTGGACGAAGATCGACGACGAGGACCCGCCCAAGGCCACGACCGAGTACTCGCCGTGGGTCAAGATCATCGGCGCCGCCGCGCTGCAGGGCGTGATCTTCAAGGTCACGCGGGTGGTCGTCGATCGCTACGGCGCGATCGGGTGGACCTATCTCACTGGTTCGTGGCCGGGGGAGAAGCGTCCGGACCCCGACGACGACTGAACCTCGCCCTTCGGGCTCGGTTCAGTTTGGGGAACTCGCCTAAGGGCTCGTTCCCCCGCGCTTGCGGATCACGTGCCCCCGCTCGCGGTACTCGGCGAGCGCCGCTTCGAAGCCCTGGAAGTCCCGCTGCAAGAGCAGTTGCAGCGGGCGGCCGCGGAGCCACGCCTTCGGCGGCGGCTCTTCGCCGATCAGCTGCAGCAGGATCTGGACCTCCGGGCGGTAGTCCTCGTCGCCGGTGATGACGGCGAGCGGGTCGCTGTCGAGGATCTGCAGCAGCTCCTCGTCGGAGAGGCCGAGCAGCAGTTGCAGGCGCTGGGTGCTCAGAACAGCTGGTTCTCGCCGCCGAAGACCTCGGCGACGGAGTCGTCGGTGAAGATGCGGCGGACGCTGTCCGTGAGCAGGTCGGCCACGGAGAGCACGGTGATGTTGTCCGGCGCACCCGGCTGGACCGGGATCGTGTCCGTCACGACGATCCGCTCGAACGGGCTCGCCGCGAGGTTCTCGTACGCGTTGCCGGACAGGACCGGGTGCGTCGCGGCGGCGTACACGGCCTTGGCGCCCTCGTCCTTGACCGTCTGGCCCGCGGCCCGGAGCGTGCCGGCGGTGTCGATGATGTCGTCGACGATCACGGCCGTCTTGCCCTTGACGTCGCCGATGACGTAGGAGATCTCGGCCACCTGCTGCGCGGGGCGTTCCTTGTTGAGGATGGCCAGCTCGGCGCCGACCTTCTCCGCGAACTTCTTCGCCAGCTTCACGCGGCCCGCGTCGGGGCTGACCACGACCAGGTCCTCGAGCTGCTGGTCGTTGAAGTACTGCGTGAGGATGAACATCGCCGTCATGTGGTCCACCGGCTTGCTGAAGAAGCCCTGCACCTGGCCGGCGTGGAGGTCCATCGTGAGCACGCGGTCCGCGCCCGCCGCCTCGAGCATGTGCGCGACGAGGCGGGAGGAGATCGGCTCACGCGGAGCCGACTTCTTGTCCTGGCGGGAGTAGCCGAACCACGGCGTCACCGCGATGACGCGGTGCGCGGAGGCGCCGACGGCAGCGTCGATCATGATCAGCAGCTCCATCAGCGCGTCGTTCGCGGTGATCCCGGTGGCTGCGTTGCCGCACGTGGGCTGGACGATGAACACGTCAGCGCCTCGAATCGACTCCTCGTAACGGCAGTACACCTCGCCGTTGGAGAACGTCTTGAGCGTGACTCCACCCAGGCCGAGCCCGAGCTTGTTGGCGATCTTCGCGGCCAGTTCCGGATTGGACCGGCCGGAGAAGAGCATCAGCCGCTTGTCATAGCCGCTGAGCGGCAGTGACGTGGCCGATGAAGGGCGGGATGACAAGGCACTCACGGCATGGCGGAGTGTAGGAGAGGCGGCGGTCGTCAAGGCTTCGGCCGTTCCGCATAGTCCGCGATGTTCTTCTGCCGGGCGCGGGCGATGCCGAGGGCGTTGGCCGGGACGTCGTCGGTGATCACGCTACCCGCTCCGGTGTACGCGCCGTCGCCGACCGTGACCGGGGCGACGAACGCGGTGTCGACGCTCGTGCGGACGTTGGCGCCGATCGTCGTGCGGTGCTTGCGCTTGCCGTCGTAGTTCGCGGTGATGTTGCCGGCCCCGATGTTCGTGTTCGCGCCGATGTCCGTGTCCCCGATGTAGCTCAGGTGCGGGACCTTGGTGCCCTCGCCGATGTTCGAGTTCTTGATCTCCACGAAGGCGCCGGCCTTGGCCTTGGCCTGCAGATGGGCGTCGGGACGCAGGTAGGCGAACGGGCCGATCGTGCAGAAGTCGTCGATCTGCGCCTGGACGACGTACGAGTGCGGGATGCTCACCCCGTCGCCGAGGATCGAGTCGGTGATCGTCGTGTGCGGGCCGACGACGCAGTCCCGGCCGATCTGCGTGTTGCCCTTCAGGGAGGTGCCCGGCTCGATGATCGTGTCCTGGCCGATGCGCACGTCGGCGTCGATGTGCGTGCTGTCGGGGTCCAGGATGCTCACGCCTTCGCGCTGGAGGGCGTCGTGGATGCGGCGTTGCGCCAGCTTGCGGACCTCGCCGAGCTGGACGCGGTCGTTGACGCCGAGCGTGAGCGTCGGGTCCGCGATCAGGTGGGCCTGGATCGTCTCGATCTGCGGCAACACGTCCGGGAGGTACAGCTCGCCCTGCGCGTTGTCGGGCCTGAGCTCGTCGAGCGCGTCGAGCAGCGCCTTGCCGTCGAACGCGTAGATCCCGGTGTTGACCTCGCGGATCTCGAGCTGCTCGGGCGTCGCGTCCCCCTCGCCGCCCTTGGCCTCGACGACCTTCTCGACGTTGCCGGTCTCGTCGCGGATCACGCGGCCGTACTGACCGGGATCGTCGAGCTCCATCGTGGCCATCGTCGCCTGGGCCTCGGAGTCCTCGTGCGCCTTCACGAGCGCGGCGAGCGCCTCGGCGGTGATCAGCGGCACGTCGCCCGCGAGGATCACGACCGTCGAGTCGGGGTCGATGTGGGTCGCGGCCGCCTGCACCGCGCCGCCCGTGCCGTTGGGCTCAGGCTGGATCGCGACCTCGACGCCCTCGGGCAGCCGATCCTCGAGCCGGCGCTTCGGATTGTCGACCACGACGATCTTCCCGGCCCCGGCCTCCTCGGCCGCGGATACCGGCCACAGAATCAGCGGGCGACCGCACAGAGGGTGCAGAACCTTGGGCAGCGCGGAACGCATGCGCGTTCCCTCGCCGGCAGCGATGATCACGACGGTGGGCGCAGACACCGTTCGCATCGTAGTATCGAGGGTGCTGGCAGCTACTCGAATGACTAGCTCGCCGATTTACTGGGGGGTGGTGTAACGGCAGCACAGCGGGCTTTTGACTCCGCTGAGATTCTGGTTCGAATCCAGGCCCCCCAGTGAACTGCCTTCGGTTCCGTCCGGCCTCGATGCGAACATATGTTCGTGCCGAGGTACACGGAGACCGAACTTCGCGAAGTCGTCGCATCGTGCCAGCACGATCGAGTGAGGTGCTCCGCCACTTCGGGCTGCGACCGGCCGGCGGAAACTACCGGCTCCTCCAGCGCTGGCTCGAGACGTGGGACATCTCCACCGATCACTTCACGCTCGAGTCGCGCCAGGACCGACCGCGCGAGACCGGCGCCCGCTGACGCGGATCCTCGTCGAGGAGTCGTCCTACGGTCGCGGCCAGCTGAAGCAGCGCCTGTATGACGAAGGCTTCAAGCAGCGCGCGCTGCGAGCTGTGCGGCCAGGGCGAGGAGTGGCAGGGGCGGCCATGGCGCTGATCCTCGATCACATCAACGGCGTCGCGAACGACAACCGGCATCGAGAATCTGCAGATCGTCTGCCCGAACTGCGCGGCGACGCTGGACACGCACTGCGGCAAGCGAACCGAGGCTCGCTCGAGGAGCGGCCGTGCGAGCGCTGCGGGGCGGCGTTCCGACCGCAAGCACCGCACGCCAGCGATACTGTTCTCGCGGCTGCGGGCAACGCTCGCGGCGCCGCGCGCCGGCGCTCCACACGCCGCGCGGCGGGTGGAGCGGCCGCCGTATGAGCAGTTGGTGGCCGAGGTGGCGGCGGACGGGTGGAGCGCGGTTGGGCGGCGGTACGGGGTGAGCGACAACGCCGTGCGCAAGTGGGTGCGGGGCTACGAGCGCGAACGCGCCGCGTCGAGCGGCGCGGAAGTGCTCGGGGAGTAAGAGTTTCGTGGGGAAGGGTCGATTGCTTGCGTCGAGGCCCTAGGCTGGCGGCTTCATGCGTTTGCTTACGGTTGCCGCCGCGGTCGCGGCCCTGCTCGTGCCCGCCGCGCCGGCCTTCGCGGGCGACCCGACGATGCCGCTGTGGCAGGTCAGCGCGGGGATGCGCTGCACGGGCTACTCGGTGGTCCAGGGCACGACGATCAGCTCGTTCAACGTGGATGTGCTCGACGTGGCGGGCGGCGAGGCGACGGCCGGCGCGCGGATCTTGATCGGGGTGTCCGGGCCGGCCGTGGACGCGACGGGCATCGGCCCGGGCTTCTCGGGGTCGCCGATCTACTGTCCGGACGGCGCGGGCACGAACCGGGTGATCGGCGCGATCTCCGAGTCGATCAACGAGTACGGCGGGAAGGCCGCGCTGGCGACGCCGATCGACGCGATCATCGGCACGCCGGTGGACGTGCCCGGCCGGACGAACGCGACGGTGTCTCGCACCACGAAGGCCGCGAGCGGCCAGAAGGGTCTTTCGCCGCGGATGAAGGCGGCGCTCGCGTCGGCGAAGCCGATCGTCGCGCCGATGAGCGTGAGTGGGCTCACCCCGTCGGTCGCGAACGCGCTGACGACGGCCTCGGCGAAGGCCGGGCGGCCGGTGCTCGCGGTGCCGCCGGGGCCGCTCGGGACGTTCGCGCCGCAGACGTTGCAGCCCGGTTCCGCGGTCGCGGTCGGGTACTCGACGGGCGACGTGCGGACCAGCTCGGTCGGGACGGTCACGTACGTCGACGGCGACCGGGTGTGGGTCTTCGGCCACCAGCTCGAGGGCGTCGGGCGGCGCGCGCTCCTTCTGCAGGACGCGTACGTGTTCCGGATCGTCAACAACCCGCTGGCGCTGGGCCAGATCGGCACCACCTACAAGCTGGCGTCGTCCGGCCACGACCTGGGGACGATCAGCTCGGACGGCTTGAACGGGGTCGCGGGCCGAACCGGCGCGCTCCCGCACACGGTTCCCGTGCAGGTGGTCGCGCGTGACCTGGACACGAACGGGATGCTCGCGGTGAACACCTCCGCGGCGGACGAGTCCGCGGTGGATCTGCCGAGCGGCGGGTCGTGGACGTCGTTCGTGGCGCCGCTCGCGGTGGCGTCCGCGACGGCGGGCCTGCTCGACAGCGTCCCGGCCCGGCTCACCGGTGAGATGTGCGCGCGGATCGCGATCCAGCAGATCAGCAAGCCGGTCCGGTTCTGCAATCGCTACGTGTCGGTCTCGGCGGCGCAGGCGGACGACGGGACGCAGCTCAACGCCGTGCTCAGCGGCGCGGCGAACGACCTCGCGGGCGCGATCGCGACGATCGACGCGTACACGGGCACGCCACCGAACGTCACCGGCATCAACGTGCTGATCAAGGTCCGGCGCGGCGCCGACCAGGCGTTCATCCGCTCGATCAAGCTCCCCGCGCGGGTGCGGCCGGGCCAGCGGGTGCGCGCCCGGGTCTCGCTGCAGCGCGTGCGCGGCGGCACGCTCGTCCGCAACTACCCGTTCCGTGTCCCCGCCGACGCGGCGCGCGGCAGCCAGCGGTTCCGCTTCATCGGCCAGGACGCCGACGCAGGCGAAGACGGCCTGACGACGATCATCATCGGCGACGACGACGAACGCGACGTGGGCGGCGACCCGGGCCCGCGCAACCTCAAAGAGCTCGAGGCGCAGCTCAAGGGCACCGAGCGCTACGACGGCGTCACGGTGCGCGTCGGCCGCTCCCGCACCGAGGCGTTCCGCGACGACGCGTTCCGGATCTCCGGCACCGCCGACGCCACCACCCGCGTCACGCGGTAGCGCTGAGGCCGAGTCGCTGGAGAATCGCCCTCGGGGGATTCTCCAAGGCCTAACGAGCCCGCAGGGCGAGGCTAGGCCCCGAATCGGTAGACGACGCCGGAAGGTGCCGGCGTCGTCGCCGCGGCGTGCGGGAGCGCGGCCCGCAGGATCGACGCGAACGTCTCGGTCGACGCGGCCATCATCTCGACGAGCGTCTCGACCGGCGTCGCCTCGTCCTTGCACGCCGTTCGCGTAGTCGGTCAGGAAGCCCAGGAGCGCGTAGGGCAACTCGAGCTCGCCGCACAGCACGGTCTCCGGCCCGGCCGTCTGGGACACCGCAGTGACGCCCGCGGCGGCGAGCCCGCGGATCTCGGCGCGCGTGTTGAAGCGCGGCCCGTCCACGTGGCCGTAGCAGCCGCCGTCCCGCACGTGCACGCCCGCTTCCTCGGCGCCCGTCAGCAGCGCGCGCCGCAGGTCCGCCGAGAACGGCGACTCGGAGATCCAGTGCCCGCGCTCCTTCGCGCCCGGTTCGGTGAAGAACGTGCACAGCGAACCGTCGGCCATCCGGTTCGACAGAAAGTGCAGGTCGTCGAAGCACACGACGGAGCCGAGCTCCGCCGACGGATCGACGGCGCCGCACACGGTCACGGCCAGCACGCCGGTCGCGCCCAGCTGCTTCAGACGCCGTGATGTTCGCCCGGTGCGTGACGTGGTTGGAGAGCCGCGGGTGGCCGTCGCCGTGGCGCGAGATGTGCAGCACTTCGACACCGCCCCAGGTGCCGTGCGAGACGAACGCCTCGCCCCACTCGGTGAAGACGGGCTCAGACCCGGTGGTGGACAAGCCCGGCAGGACGTAGGTGCCGGAGCCGGTGAGGATGCCGATCGCCATGGCGCGTCACCCTACCCGCGGCGGCCCGGTCGACGCCCGCTCGACGAGCTCCGGCGCCGAGGGCGAGAACTCGCGCGCCTTCGCCACACCGATCTCGGCCAGGAGGGCGCACGCCGCGGCCTCGCCGAATTCGGCGTAGTCCACGCGCACCGACGTCAGCGGCGGCATGCCCAAGGCGGCGAGCGGCGAGTCGTCGAAGCCCGTCACCGAGACGTCGCCGGGCACGTCGAGCCCGGCCTCCCGCGCCGCGCCCACCAGCGCCATCGCGAGCACGTCGCTCGCGCACACGACGGCGGTCGGCGCGCCGGCCAGGACCGCCGCGGCGGCGCCTGCGACGTCATCGTCGGCGTGCACGACCAACCCCTCCGAGACCCCCGCCGCGGACACGGCCGAGCGCCACCGCGCCAAGCGCACCTGGACGTGCTCGTGGTCCGCGCGCCCGCCGAAGAACGAGATCCGTGCGTGGCCGAGGGCCGCAAGATGCGCGACGGGCGCGTCCATCCCTTCGTCGTGGCGCGTCTCCACCGACGGGAACGGGCACTCCCCCACCGGCCGCCCCGCGAGCACGACGGGCACGCCGGCGGACTCGAGCACCGCGAACCGCGGGTCGTCGAGCTCCACGTCGGTCAGCAGGAAGCCGTCCACGCGTCCCGCCGAAGCGAGCCGCTCGTAGGCGGGCAGCGCCGCGGCGGCGCCTTCCGGCACGAGCTGCAGCAGCAGCGCGTAGTCGGCGGCGGTGAGCGCCCGCCCGATCCCGCACAGGAACCGCACGAAGAACGCGTCGCCCTCGAGTTGGGCGGCGTCACGCGCCAGGACGAGGCCGATCGCCCGCGTGCGCGCCTGCGTCAGCGCCCGCGCGCTCGCCGACGGCCGCCAGCCGAGCTCACGCGCCGCCATCAGGATCCGCTCGCGGGTCCCAGCCGAGACGCCCGGACGGTCGTTGACGGCGAACGACACCGCAGCCGCGGACACGCCGGCGCGACGGGCGACATCGGCGATCGTGGGACGGCGACGGGACGGGTCAGCAGGGGACGTGCACCCCCGTTACCCAGGTCGGCCGCTCGGGTAGCAACCCTGAAGCGCTCCAGGGGAGAGGAAGGCAGAGATGGTGCGAGCGGTGAGCGTGTTGGTGGCCCTGGCGATGCTTCCGGTGGCCGCGGCGCAGGCGGCGGACGAGGTGTCCACGACCGACCGGTTGCCGGATCGGCGGGAGGTCGCGGCGGGTGATCGCGCCTACGCGATCGGCTTCCAGGACGGCGGCTGGTACGCGAACGGCTGGCACATCACGGGCGAGATGGGCGGCATCTGGGCGCCGCCGCAGAAGCTCGCGGACGGCGTCTGGTTCGGCGTCGACGACCAATGGGTCGGCCCCGCCACCCGCTTCACGAGCGGCCGCGGCTACGTCCGCTACGAGCTGCCACCGGTCAACGGCGTGAAGATGACCCGCACCGACTTCGCCCCCGACGGCGTCCGCGGCGCGCTGTTCGGGCTCACGCTCGTGGGCAGCGGCACGCACACGGTCAAGGTCGACGTGCACTCCGAGCTGCTGCCCGCCTACCCGTGGAGCGGCAGCGAAGGCCACCCGACGGCGGCCGACAACGGGCAGGACACGGTCACGGCCGCCGACGGCGTGCTCAGCTTCGCCGACGGCCCGCACACGGCCTTCGCGGGCGGCAGCCAGCCCGCGATCGGCGCGGAGACCGGACCCGGGCTTCCGCGGCCCGCGCACCGGGCGCGTCTGCGGGAGTGACGAGAAGGCGCCGCCGTCGGCGTGCGACGACGGCCCGATCGGCCGCGGCGTCGGCGGGCAGCTCCGCTACCGCGTCGAGCTCGGCGAGCCCGTCACGCTGTGGTTCGCGGTCGCCGCCACCCGCGCCGACCTCGCCAAGGCGCTCGATGACCCGGACGAGACCCTGCGCGACAAGTACCTCGCCCGCGCGAAGCTGCACAGCCGCAGCCGCGTGGACCTTCCCGGCGACCGCAGCCTCCAGAACGCCGTCGACTACGGCAAGCAGAACCTCGCCGACCTCACGCAGACGGCCGAGGACCTGGCGATCCGCTTCGTCGATCGCGGCAAGGCCTACCCGCGCCCGATCGGCTCGCTCGACCGGGTCACGTTCATCGGCGCCGGCTACCCCGACTACCCGTGGCTGTTCGCCACCGACGGCGAGTACACGGCGTTCGCGGCGGTCGCGCTCGGCCAGTTCGAGCCCATCAAGGACCACCTGATCGCGCTCCAACAGGTGTCGGATCGGTTGAACGCGAAGTCGGGCAAGGTCGCGCACGAGATCGTCACCGACGGCTCGGTCTACTTCGGCTCGAACACGGACGCGGGCAACACCGACGAGTCGGTCAAGTTCCCGAGCGCCGTCGCGCTCGTGTGGCGCTGGAGCGGCGACAACCGCTTCCTCAACCGGCTCTACGACTTCTCACGACGCGCCATGCGGTACGTCGTCGACAACCTCGACGCCGACAAGGACGGCTGGCCGGAAGGTCTCGGCAACGTCGAGCGCGAGGGCATGGGCGGCGAGAAGCTCGACAACACCGTCTACCTGATCCGCGGGTTCACCGACCTCATCGACATGGCCGCGTTCAAGCGCGACCAGGCGACGGAGCGCTGGGCGTCGGCAGCTCGCCGCGAAGCTGCGCGCCGCGTTCGACAAGACGTGGTGGAACGCCGCTTCGAGCCAGTACGCGGACTCGCTGGGCGACAACAACGCCCAGCTCCAGCAGCAGCACTGGATCGGCGTCACGCCGATGGAGACCGGGCTCGCGCCGCGCGGCCACGCCAACACGGCGCTCGACGCGCGCGAGACGGACTGCTTCAGCGGCTCGTTGCCGTTCAACCGCGGCCTCTTCCACACGGGCTGCACGGGCGGCCCGGAGGGCAAGGGCGAGAAGATCGTCTTCAGCCTCAACACCGCGATCAAGGCCGTCGCCGACGGCGAGTACGGGCGCGCGTCACAGCGCCGCTACACGGACGCGAACGCCGTCGGCGTGCTCGACGAGCAGCCCGGCGCGCTGCCCGAGATCCTGCCGTCGCCCGACCAGAACCGGAACATCGACCGCTGCTGGACGTGCCGCTCGATGTTCATGCAGGCCTGGGGCCACTACGGCACGGCCTGGCCCGTGATCGCGCAGCAGCTCGGCGTGCGGCCGGACGTCGGCCGGCGCAGCCTCACGGTCGTGCCGAGGGTCCCGGAGGGCCAGAAGCGGATCGCGGGCAACTCGATCCGGATCGGCGACGAGGGCGCGGTCGCGGTCCGTGCCCTACGCGAGGACGACATCTACGAGACGCGCGTGACGCTGCGCAGCGACGACGTCCGCGGGCTGCGGATCGGCGCCACCGTCCCGCGTGGCACCAAGGTCGGCACCGTCCGGCTGGACGGCAGGCGCGTGGCTACGACGCTGACCGCGACCAACGCCGGCATCGAGGTGACCGTGCGCGTGCCCAAGCCGCGCGGCCGCCACGTCGTGACGGTCGAGACCTAGCGGTCTTTCGCTTCGCGGCGCACGCGTCCGCCCGCGGTTCCGGCCTCCGTGGCCGGGCCGCGCGGCGCCGCGATGCCGAGCACGCGCATCGCCTTCAGCCCGAGGCCGAGCTTCTCGCGGCCGTCGGTGGACGCGATGTCCAGGCCGCTGAGGTCCTTCACGCGCTCCAGCCGGTAGCGCACGGTGTGGCGGTGCGTGAAGAGGCGGGCGGCGGTGCCGGCGACGTTGCCGTCGGCGTCGAGGAAGGTCTCGAGCGTCTGCACGAGGTCGGTCTCGTACTGGTCGTCGTAGGCGACGAGCGGCGCGACGGTCTCCTCGTAGAAGCGCTGGAGCTCGGCCGGGTCCTCGCTCATCGCGGGCAGCAGCAGCCGGTAGGCGCCGGTGTCCTCGAACGCGAGCATGGCGACGTCGTCGCCCGAGTCGTGGCCCGTCGCGACGTTCGCGGCCAGCAGCGCCTCGTTGCCGGCGCGGTACAGGTCGACGGGGTCGTGGGCCACGCGCGAGTGACCGAGCGCGAACGTGAAGCCGTGGACGGACGCGTGCAGCTCGCGCGCGATGCCGTCCGCGACGCGACGCAGGCTGGTGTCGTCCGGCGTCGGCAGGAGCACGACCACGTGGTCGTCGAGGCTGGCCGCGAGCGCGCCGGGAGCGCCGGAACGCGCCGCGCGCTCGGCGGCGGCGAGCACGCGGGCGCGCCAGTCCTCGTCGGCGGGCGCGAAGTGATGCGCGCGGACGACGACGACCGCGCCGCCCTCGGACAGGTCGGCGCCGAGTTCGGAGGCGCGGGCGAGGATGTCGCCGCGGTCGGTGACCTTGCGCTGCAGGAGCGCGGTCAGGAATGCGGCCTGAGCGGCCTCCGACGCGCGGTCGGGCGCGCGCAGGCGCTCGACCTCCGAGGCGATCATGGTCGTCGCGATCCGCAACACGGCCGCGGACGGCCCACCACCGCGCGCCCGCATGCGCAGGCGGCCGACCACCGCGTCACCCACCCGGAGCTCGTGCGTCTCGACGCCGTCCGCGTCGCGCATGAGCTGCCGTTCGTCCGCCGTCGAGCGCGCGGCGACCGCCAAGACGGAGCTCGAACGGTCGATCAGGACGAGCGACGCATCAAGGGCGCGGGCGGCGGCACGGACGACCTCCGGAAGACCGAGGCCCGACTCGACCGCATCGGACATCGCCCCGAGTGCACCGAGGTCGGGAAGCGCCGCCTCCTTGCGGGCGGGCGAGGACACAGCGACAAGCTTAGACTCGCGCCCGCCAGACGTTCGGTTAGAACCGGAAACTAGAGCTCGACGCGGTCGCTGAAGTACCACAGCGCCGCGAGGCCGACGCCCGTGCCGGCGAGCACGAACGCGGCGAGGATGTACACGCTGAGCACGGTCGCGACGATGCGGTCGCGCAGGCGCCAGTAGCTCTTCCAGGCGGGGATGACCACGAGCACGAGCCACGCCACGAGGCTCACGAACGCGGCCGCTCCGATGATGATGTAGGTCTTCTCGTCGTCGGTCATCAGGTCGTCTCGCTTCCGACATTGTGGCGAACGCGTCCGGCGAACAACGCGAACGTCGCCACGACGGCCCAGATCGCGATCGCCAGCGCGGCTCCTCCGAGCACGTCGGTGAGGAAGTGCGCGCGCAGGTAGATGCGCGTGATCCCGACGATCACGGCGAGGATCACGGCCACCGTCACGAGCGCGATCCGCCCCGCCCAGCCGACCCCCGCGCGCACCAGCACGGTGGCGATCGCGATCAGCGCGATCGCGTAGGCGGTGTGGCCGGAGGGGTAGGCGGCGTTGAAGGTGTCGGTGAACGCTTCGGCCGGGCGCTCGCGGTCGTAGGCGGTCTTGGTGACGTGGACCGCGGCGAAGACCAGCAGCCAGCCGACGATCAGCGCGCCGGCGTCGAGCCAGCGCCGTTTGACGGCGGCGAAGATCGCGGTGGCGAGCGTCAGGATCGCCGTGACCGGCGAGGAGCCGATGTCCGTGACGACGCGGGCGATGTCGACGAGCGTCTCGTTGTGCAACTGGTCGGCGAGGTCGGCCGCCATGCGATCGATCGCGCGGGTTCGGGTTGTTGAGGATCGCGTCGCCGATCAGGAAGAAGCTGAAGGCCCCGATCAGCCCGAGCGCGAGCAGCGTCGTGAGCTCGAGGCCGAGGTTGCCGGGCGTGACGCGGTCGGCGGTGAAGCGCGCGGCCATGTCGGCGACCTTCGCGGCCGGGCTGAGCAGCAGGTGCCAGACGGGGCGGGCGATCTTCGCGACGTGCTTCCAGCCCGGCTCTTCGTCGTGCGCGTCGATCCAGTCGCGCACCTTCGCGCGCGCCTCGGGGCTGCGGCGCAGGTGGATCAGCGCGACGATCCCGCCGATCACCACCACGAGCGTCCCGAACGCGAACAGCCCGCGCGACACGTAGGTGGTGAGCTGGTCGATCGAGCGCCAGAACAGGAAGCCGAGCGTGCAGAACGTGATCGACCACAGGCCGGCGGCGAGCACGTCGTAGGGCAAGAAGCGCCGGAGCGGCATCCGCGACGCGCCCGCGGTGAACGGGATCAGCGGGCGCACCAGGCCGAGGAAGCGCCCGAACACGATGAACACGGCGCCGCGCTTTTCCAGGAACACTCGACCGTCTCCAGCCGGTCCTCGGTGATCTGCAGCCGTTCACCGTGCGTGAGCAGCCACTGGCGGCCGAGCCGGCGCCCGATCTCATAGGCCGTGAGGTCGCCGAGGACGCAGCACACCCAGACGATCGCGATCAGCGCCAGCAGGGAGATCTGGCCCTGGCCGGCGACGAGCCCGCCGACGATCACCGCGGTCTCGCCCGGGGCGACGAAGCCCAGGAACGCGCCCGTCTCCAGGAACGCCATCAGCCCGACGGCGAGGTAGGTCCACTTGCCGAGTGCCTGTCCCGCGTCCTCGAGCAGGTGCTCGAAGTTCGGCAGGGGCACGATGCCGAACCCGACCAGCAACGCGCCGACGATCACGATCACCTCGCCGACCTGCACCCAGCGATGCTGCTTGTGCCGGCGGATGATCAGCCAGCCGGCGATCACCACCGCCGCGAGCAGCCAGGTGAACTTCACGCGAAGACGGACCTCGGGTACGTGCGCTGCAGGAAGGCGAGCGCTTCGGCGTCGTCGCTGATCCCGAACACGGTCGGGCCGGAGCCGGTGACCATCGGCTGCTCGGCGCCGACTTCGCGCAGCGCCCGGAGCGCGTCGTTGATCGGCGGGCACAGCCGCCGGGCGGCGTGCTCGAGGTCGTTGACGGGCTCGAAGACGCCCTGTCGCAGGGCCTCCGCGGCCGCGTCCAGCTCCTCGGGCGTGCGCGCCGGATCGTGCGCGTCGAACTCGCGGTACACCTCGCCCGCGCCCAGCGCGGCGTCGATCGGCACGACGATCAGCGGCGGCTTCTCCCCCGGCAGCGGCTCGACGAACTCGCCCGCCCCGGTCATCAGCGCCCGCTCGCCGCGCAGCATCACGGTCACGTCGGCGCCGAGCTTCATCGGCACGTCGTCGGGCACCGCGATCCCGCTCACCTCCGAGATGATCCGCAGCGCCGCGGCGGCGTCGCTGGACCCGCCCGCCATGCCCGCCGCGATCGGGATGCGCTTGGTGATCTCGATCCGCAGCGGCGGCCCGTCCCACCCGGTCGCCGCGCGGAACTCCCGCAGCGCCCGCAGCGCCAGATTCTCGCCGTCGACACCGGCGCAGACGACCTCGTCGAACCTAAAGGGTGCCTGGCACCTTTAAGGTCAGCTCGTCGGCGAGGTCGGTGGGTTGGACGAGCGAGACGAGCGGGTGCAGGCCGTCGGGGCGCGGGGCGCCGACGAGCAGGCAGAGGTTGACCTTGCCCGGCGCTCTCACGCGAGCTGCTCGTAGAACGCGCGCCAGTCGGCGGGGCTGAGCGACTCGGCGCGGGCGTCGGCGGGCTTGCCGAGCGCGACGAGGGCCTCGCGGGTGCGGTCGCGCAGTTCCTTCCCGCCGCCGGAGAGCTCGAGCGACTTCGCCATCGCCTTGCGCCGGTGCTTGAAGCCGTGCTGGACGAGCTTGACCAGCTCACGCGGCGGCGCCGGCGAGTGGCGCTCCAGGACCACGAGCACGGAGTCCACGTTCGGCACCGGGAAGAAGACGTTGCGCGGGATCTTGCGTCCCACCTTCACGTCGCAGGCGAGCTGGGCGAGCACCGACGGGACGCCGTAGGCGGACGTGGACGCGGAAGCCGCGAAGCGCTCACCGACCTCCTTCTGCACCATCGCCACCCAGCCGACGACGCTCTCGAGCTCGATCGTCCGGATGATCACGGTCGCGGCCACGCCGTAGGGCAGGTTCGCGACGACCTTGGTGGGGGCGGGGTCCAGCGCATCGAGGTCGAGCTTGACCGCGTCGGCTAAATGCAACGTGGTGTTCGCGAACGGCTCGAGCGCCTCGCGCAGCGGCTCCTCGAGCCCGCGGTCGAGCTCGACGACGTGCACGTGGGCGACGCGCTCGGCGAGGTACTCGGACAGCACGCCGAGCCCGCCGCCCACCTCCAGCACGACGTCCTCGGGCGTCAGCTCGGCCAGCCGGCCGATGACGTCGAGGATGTTCGAGTCGACGAGGAAGTTCTGGCCCAGGTCACGGTTCGGCCGGATGCCGAACTCGCGCATGCGGCGTATCGAGGGCTGCGTCACCAGCCGAAGAGCTTGGCAGCGTTCGCCTCGACCGCGGCGTCGAGCTCGGCGTAGGCGATCCCGCGCCGCTCGGCGATGAAGCGCGCGGTGTGGGCGACGTACGCCGGCCGGTTGCGCTCCTTGCGCACGACCTGCGGCGTCAGATAGGGCGCGTCGGTCTCGACGAGCATGCGGTCCAGGGGCACACGCTCGGCCGCGTCGGCGAGGTCGGCCGCCTTCGGATAGGTGACGTTGCCCGCGAACGAGATCCACCAGCCGTGGTCCAGGCACTCCTCCAGCCGGTCCGGCATCGAGAAGCAGTGCAGGATGACCTCCAGCCCGGCCGCGTCCCGCGCCAGGGTGGAGATGGTGTCGTCCTCCGCCGCCCGCGTGTGGATCACGAGCGGCTTGCCCACCTCGCGCGCCAGGGCGATCTGGTCCGCGAACGCGCGCTCCTGGTCGGCCCGGGGCGCGTAGTCGCGGAAGTCGTCCAGGCCGGTCTCGCCGATCGCGCGCACGTTCGGGTGCTGCGCGTACGCGCGCAGCCACTCGATCCCCGCGTAGTCGGTCGTGTAGTTCGGGTGCAGCCCGACCGCGCAGAAGACGTCCGCGTGCGCCTCGGACGCCGCCAGCGCCGCCGCGCACGACTCCTCGTCCGTGCCGATCGTGAGGATGCGCGTGACCCCGACCGCCCGCGCGGCCTCCACCCACTCGGCCGCGACCGCGGGGTCGGCATGCAGGTGGGTGTGGCTGTCGATCATTCGGGCTTCGGGAACAGCGGGGCGATCTTCTCGACCGGCTGCCCGCCGGGATGCGCGCCGTACCGAGCGCCTGCGAGCGCCGTGTCGGGCGTGCCGAGGGCCGCGAGCAGCTTCTCGGTCGACTCCGGGATGTACGGCACCAGCAGCACGGTCACGACCCGCAGGCCTTCAGCCAAGGACCGCAGCGCCTGGTGCAGCTCGTCGGCCTTGGTCTCGTCCTTGGCCAGCTTCCACGGCGCGGTCTCCTCGACGTAGCGGTTCAGCCGCCGCACGCGCATCCAGATCTGCTCCAGCGCCTGCGTGATCTCCGCCTTGTCGAGCAGCCCCGACACCGTTTCCAGCAGCCCCTCGAAGTCGGCGCCGAGCACCGGGTCGAGATCCACGGTGGGCGCCGCGCCGTCGCAGTAGCGCGCGACCATGTTGGTCGTGCGGCTGGCGAGGTTGCCGAAGTCGTTGGCCAGCTCGCTCGTGTAGCGCTCGGCGAACCCGGTCACGGAGACGCCGCCGTCCTGCCCGAAGGAGACCTCGCGGAAGCAGTAGTAGCGGAGCGCGTCGGTGCCGAAGCGGTCGATGACCTCGAACGGGTCCAGCACGTTCCCGAGCGACTTGGACATCTTGTGCTCGGCGCCCGACTCGTCCTTCATCAGCAGGAAGCCGTGGATGAAGATCTCGCGCGGGAGCTCGATGTCCGCCGCCATCAGCATCGCGGGCCAGAAGACGGCGTGGAACTTGAGGATGTCCTTGCCGATGATGTGGAACGCCGGCCAGAACGTGTCGGTCAGGTCCTCGCCCTCGCGCGCGAAGGACAGGGCCGTGTAGTAGTTCAGGAGCGCGTCGAACCAGACGTAGAAGACGTGCCCCTCGTCCCACGGCACCTCGACGCCCCAGGTGAGCTTGGAGCGGCTGAGCGAGATGTCGTTGAGGCCGCCCTTGATGAACGACAGCGCCTCGTTGTACCGGGAGCCCGGCGCCACGAAGTCCGGCCGCCCGGCGTACAGCGCCTCCAGGCGCTCCTGGAAGGCCGAGAGCTGGAAGAACCAGTTCTCCTCGCTCTTGGGCTCGAGCGGGATCTTGTGGATCGGGCACGTCTGGTCGGGCCCCATCTCCTGCTCGCTCTTGAAGTCCGCGCAGCGCGGGCAGTACAGGCCCTCGTACGTGCCCTTGTAGGTGAAGCCGTTGTCGTGGATGCGCTGCATCACGTCCTGGACGGCGCGCTTGTGGCGCGGGTCCGACGTGCGGATGAAGAAGTCGTTGGTGACGTTCAGGCGCGGGCCGAGCGCGATGAAGCGCTCCGCGTTCGTGTCCGCGAGCTCCTTGGGTGTGACCCCGAGCTTCTCGGCCGCCTGCGCGACGGGCTCGCCGTGCTCGTCCGTGCCGGTGAGGAAGAAGACCTCCTCCCCGCGCTGGCGCATGTGCCGAGCCAGGATGTCGGCGCCGATCGTGGTGTACGCGTGACCCAGGTGGGGCGCCGCGTTGACGTAGTAGATCGGCGTCGTGACGTAGTAGGCCATCGCGCACGAGACGTTAGCGAGACTCGAACCGCGTGCAGATCGTCCGCAACTCCCGTTAGCCTTGCGTCTCCTTGAACCGCATCCTGCGCTTCATCGCACAGTTTCCCGGACGGGCCTGCGCCTACCTGCTGGTCTCCACGGTCGTCCTCGGCGGGGCGTTCTTCAGCCTCGTCGAAGAGGACGCCGACTGGATCGACGGCATGTGGTGGGCCATCGTCACGCTGACCACGGTCGGCTACGGCGACTACTCGCCGGAGTCGATCGCCGGCCGCTGGGTGGCCATGTTCGTGATGGCCGGCGGCCTCGGCTCCGTCGCCATCCTCACCGGCCTGCTCGCGGACGAGATCCGCGAGGCGCGCATCCACGGGCGCGACGAGACGCCCGAGCTCGACGACGACATCGAGCACGTGATGGCCGTCATGGAAGCGGAGATGGACAAGATCCGCGCGCGCGTGTCCCATCCTGAGGTCGTCGACGCCCTGCGCCGCATCCACGCCAACGAGGCCATGAAGGAAGATTCGAAGTGACCGAACGCCGCAGCCATCGTTCCCGTGCCGTGTCTCTGATGGCCGTACCCGTGCTCGCCATCGCGTTCGCCGCCTGCGGCGACGATGACGACAGCGCGTACTGCGTGGACCAGAACGACCAGATCGTCGAGAACCGCTACTGCGACGACGAGGCCTACGCCGGCAACGGCGGTGGCGGCGCGTTCTTCTGGTTCTACGGCGGCAGCCCGCTCCGGGGTTCGAGCTACGCGCCCGGCACCCGGCTCACGGGCGGCGAGAAGGTCGCGGCCTCCAACGTGGCCGAGAACGCGCGCCGCGGCGGCTTCGGCGCCAGCGGCAAGAGCGGCGCCAGCGGCGTCGGGCGCGCCGTCTCGTCGTCCCGCTCGTCCGGAGGCTGATCGGCGTTGTACCGGATCGAGGTTGAGCCCCGCCAGGGCTGGCCGACGATCATCGAGCAGCAGGGCCTCATCTACTGGAAGACCGAGCTGCCCGACGGCTCGATGATGCCGTACTGGCACGAGACGCACGCCTACACGGTCTCCAGCGACGAGGTCTACGAGATGGAGGCCAGCGTGCGCCTCCTGATGGAGATGCTCGTCGAGGCCGGCGACTACATCATCGAGAGCAACCTGTTCTCGGAGCTCGGCATCCCGGGCTGGGTCGTCCCGAAGATCAAGGAGACGTGGGAGTCCGAGCCGCCGATGATCTACGGGCGGTTCGATTTCGCGTACGGCGAAGACGGCTTCAAGCTCCTCGAGTACAACGCGGACACGCCCACCTCGCTCGTGGAGACCGCGGTCCAGTGGCACTGGGTGCAGGACGTCTACGGCAAGGGCGGCGACCAGTGGAACATGGTCCACGAGCTGCTCGTGCAGCGTTGGAAGGAGCTGCTGCCGCGGCTCCCGGGTGACCGCGTGTACTTCGTGCACACGAACGCCGAGAACTCGGGCGAGGACTTCATGACCGCCGGCTACATGGTCGAGGTCGCGCGCGAGGCGGGCTTCACGTGCGAGCTGATGGCGATCGAGCAGATGGGCCTGCACGAGCACGTCGGCTTCGTCGACCGCCAGGGCCGCGCGATGCGCAGCGTCTTCAAGCTCTACCCCTGGGAGTGGATCGTCCACGAGGAGTTCGCGGACGCCGCCCTCAACCGCATGGGCGACGACCAGGGCCAGACGCTGTGGATCGAGCCGATCTGGAAGATGCTGTGGTCCAACAAGGGCATCCTGCCGGTGCTCTGGCGGCTGTTCCCGGACCACCCGAACCTGCTCCCCGCGTACTTCGAGGGCGAGCAGCACAAGCTCACGAGCTACGTCAAGAAGCCGCTGCTCGCGCGAGAGGGCGCGAACTCGGTGATCGTGATCGACGGCGATGAGGCGGACCGCGGCCCCGACCAGGGCTACGGCGAAGAGGGGTACGTCGTCCAGCAGTACACCGACCTCGGTGACTACGACGGCAACCATCCCGTGCTCGGGGTGTGGACCGTCGACATGGAGCCCGCCGGGCTCGGCATCCGCGAGTCCACCGGGCTCGTGACCAACAACCTGTCGCGGTTCGTGCCGCACGTCATCGATGATTGAGAGAGGGAGCGTTCCCAGTGTTTGAGCTCGTCCTGCAGACCTTGGCCTACAGCGGCGTGGGCCTTGCTGTTCTCCTGATCGGGTTCATCGCCCTCGACCTGCTGACCCCGGGCAAGCTCGGCACCCACGTGATGGAGGGCAACCGCGGGGCCGGGTTGATCGCGGCCACCGGGCTCGTCTCCCTCGGCCTGATCCTGTGGTTCTCGATCTACTTCACGGGCGCCGGCTGGGACGGCCTCGTCGACGCCGGCGTGTTCGGGCTCGTGGGCGTGGCCACGCAGGCGGTCGGCTTCGTCGCCCTGGACCTGCTGATCCCCGGCAAGCTCGCCGACCACTGCTTCGACGGTGGCGCCGAGGGCCGGGTGCATCCCGCCGCGTACGTGACGGCCGGGATTCAGCTCGCGGTCGCCCTCGTGATCTGCGCCGCGCTGACGTAGTCGAGGTACTTGGGGTCGGGAGCGCGCTCGCCGCGCTCCATCGAGTGCACGAGCTCGACCACGGCGTCGTTGTGCGGCGTCGGGATGCCGAGCTCGCGACCCTTGCTCGCGACGCCGCCGTTGACGACGTCGACCTCGGTCTCGCGGCCGGCGTCGAGGTCCTGCAGCATCGAGGGCCGGACGTTGGCCATGTGCCGCATCATCTGCGCGAGCCCTTCGGGACCGAACTCGTACGCGTGGACGTCGTGCATCTCGCCGAGCTCCAGGCCCTGCGCGCGGGCGACCTGCACGCCTTCCTCCCACAGCGCGTAGACGGCTTCGGGGCCCTGCTCGGCCACCCCGCCGTAGCGCAGGCCCGGAGACGGCGGACAGGCCGGTGAAGGTGGAGTTGACCTGGAGCTTGGTCCAGATCATCCCGCGCACGTTGTCGGTGATGCGTGTGGTGCCGATCGGCTTGAGCGCCTTCGCGAGCCGCCGCGCCCGCTCGGTGAGCATGCCGTCGAGCTCGCCGACGACGTAGCCGCCCTCCGAGTCGCGGATCAGCTCGCCGGGGCCGACGTTGGAGCCGCCCCACTCGACGAGGCAGGCGAGCAGGTTGCCCTCGCCCACCATCGCCTCGATCCGGTCCTGGATGAGGCCGTTGCCGAGCGTGACGAAGGCCTCGATCTCACCGCGCTCGACCAGCGGCGGGATCACCACCGGGTGCAGCGGCGACTTGACGGCGATCAGCGCGAAGTCGAACTCGCCCTCGAGCTGGTCGACGCTCGTCACGGCCTCGACCTTGACCGGCGCCCCGTCGTTGATGACGACGCCGGGGTCGTTGAGCTTGGCCGCGTGCGCCTCATTGGCGTCGAGCACCACGACGTCGGCGTCGGCCAGCGCGGCGGTGATGCCGCCGATCGCGCCCCCACCCACCACCAGGATCCTGGACATGCGTCCTAGCGTAGGCGGAACGTGGCGCTGCGGGCGAGCTCGGTGGCCTCGTCGGAGGCGGTGAGCAGCACCCGGGCCTGCACCTTGCGGCCCCGGGCGATGGAGAAGCGCACGGCGCCGGAGGCGTTCGTCTTCGCCACCTTCACGGGCCACCAGCCGAAGCGCTCCTTGAGCTTGAGCTGCAGCACGACGGTGGCGCCGGCGCTCGCGGGGGTGACCTTGGCGATGACGGTGCGACCGCGCTGCGCGGCGCTGACCTTGCGGTCGAGCACGAGCACCTGGACGGGCGGCGCGGACTCGGCGCCGGCCACGGCGGTGTAGCTCGCGGTGGTGGACGGCGTGACCGTGGCGGTGAACGCGCCGCCCGCTTCGACGGTGGCCGTGGTCTGCTCGACGCCGCCTGCCTGGATCGAGACCGTCGCGCCCTCGGGCAGCGCGGCGCGGCCCTTGAGCGCGTACGGCTTGCCGGGAGCGGCGGGCTCCTTCGCGGCGTCGAGCAGCAGGCGGTGGACGGCGATGTCGCCGCGCATCGTCGGGTGCAGCCGGCACAGGTAGGCGTAGGTGCCGGGCGTGCCGAACCGGAACTCGAACATCGCGTCCATCAGCAGCCGCGGGGAGGCCCAGCTGCGGTCCTCGGCGGCCACGTCGTGCGCGCGCAGCGAGGCGTTGTGCCACGTCACCGTGTCGCCGGCGAGCACGTTCAGGTGCGGCACGGCGAACGACGCGTTGTAGATCGGGACGGCCGGCCCGTCGTGCTTTGCCTCGTGGTCGTGCTGGGCGAACGCGGGGGCCGTCGGGAGGAGGAGAAACAGCGGCGATCGAGAGCAGGGCGCGGCGCATGCAGCGGCGACTATCTCGTTTCCGGAGCAGCGCGGAAATGGAGTTCTCCGCCCACCTGGGATCGGTTATCCACACCGCCGCTCTGTGCCAGCACCACACTTTGCCGGAAAACTTGACTTCGCTTGCGCGGAGGCGTTTTTTGGGATCCATGATCCTCCTCCGCACCGTGGTCGCTGCCGCCGCGATCACGCTTGCTGTACCGGCCATGGCACAGGCCAAGACCAAAGACATGTACGTCGGATCGCCCCCGGCCACGGCCAAGAAGCTCGGCCAGGCCACCGTCGCGAACGCGTTCTTCCCGAGCAAGCTGACCGTCGCCGCCGGTGATTCGGTGTCGTTCATCCCGGCCGGGTTCCACAACGTCCACGTGCCGAAGAAGGGTGAAGGCGCGACGCCGTTCCTCGTCCCGAGCGGCCAGAAGGTCGCGGGCTCGCTCGACGCCGCCGGCGCCCCGTTCTGGTTCAACGGCCAGGACGCGATGGGCCCGAACCCGGCGCTGTTCACCGCCGCCGGCTTCGGCAAGAAGTTCACCTACACCGGCGCCAAGGAGATCCAGTCCGGGCTCCCGGCTGAGAAGGCCAAGCCGATGACGGTCAAGTTCACCAAGGCCGGCTCCTACACCGTCTACTGCGACATCCATCCGGGCATGAAGGCGTCCGTCAAGGTCGTCAAGAAGGGCGCGAAGGTCCCGACGGCCAAGCAGGACGCCGCCGCGGTGAAGCAGCAGGCCGACGCGGCGGTCAAGGCCGCCAAGGGCCTCGAGACCCAGGCGCAGGCGGCGAACACCGTCGCGCTCGGCACCACCGCCAAGGGCGGCCTGGAGTACCTCGGCATGGTCCCGGCCAAGCTCACGGTCGCGCCCGGCACGACGGTCAAGTTCACGATGGGCAAGGGCAGCTACGAGACGCACACCGCCTCGTTCGGCCCCGGCGACATCACCGACGGCGCCTCCTACATGGGCGCGATCGCCAAGTCGTTCGAGTCCCCGGCGATCGACCCGCGCGGCCTGTACCCGAGCGACGTGACCCCGGTCTCGCTGAGCCCGACCACGCACGGCAACGGGTTCTGGAGCTCGGGCGCCCTGGACAGCGTCTCCGCGTCGCCGCTGCCGGTGGACGCGAGCGTCAAGTTCGACACGCCCGGCACGTACGCCTACTACTGCCTCATCCACCCCTTCATGGCCGGGTTCCGTCACCGTCCAGTGAACACGCCTGACGGCACTGCTGGTCCTCGGGGCGGCCGTCCTGGCCGCCCCGTCGGCGTCCTCTGCGGCGACCCGGGAGTACTGGGTCGCCGCCGTGCCCGTGACGCTGAACATCGCGCCCAACGGGCGCGATGCGATCCACGGCACCGCTTTGACGCCGGCGGAGACCGTGTTCGGCACGGTCGTCTACCGGCGCTACACGAAGGGCTGGAAGCGGCCGATCGAGAACGTCACGGCGCCCGGCTCCGGCAACACGGACCTCATCCCCGGGCCGCTGATCCGGGCGCGGGTCGGCGACAAGATCCGCGTGCACTTCAAGAACCTGGACACGGCCTTCAACCGGTCGCACTCGATGCACTTCCACGGCGTCGAGTACAAGCCCGACTCCGACGGCTCCTATCTGCCGGGCTTCTCCGGCCCCGACGCCGACGTCAAGCCCGGGAAGACCTGGACCTACAAGCTCACCGCGGGCCAGGACTCCGTCGGCGCGTGGCCGTACCACGACCACGGGCCGGAGATGGGTCCCTCGCTGGAGGGCGGCATGTTCGGGATGCTCTCGATCCTCGGCAAGCGCGAGCGCGCGCCGGACCGCGAGTACGTGGTGATCTTCTCGCCGATGGGCAAGTTCCAGGCCGTCAACGGCCGCGCGTTCGTCGGCAACACGCCGGTGTTCAAGTCGCGCGTGGGTGAGCTCGTGCAGTGGGACGTGGCCGTGATCGGCTCCGAGCACCACACCTTCCACGTCCACGGCCACCGCTGGCGCAACCCGATGGGTGTGCCCGTGGACACGATCACGCTCGGCCCGGCCGAGTCAGCGCGCGTGCGCTGGCGGGAACGCGACCCCGGCACGTGGATGTACCACTGCCACGTGGAGTCGCACATGATGGCCGGGATGATCGGGATCTATCAGGTCAACAAGGCGCGGTAGAGCTCGTTCGACGGCGCGCCGGTGAGCTCGGAGACGACCTTCGCGGCCGTCTTCGAGCGGGCGCCGGCGTCGACCAGCAGCTTCACCGCGGCGACCGCCTTCGGGTCGAGGCCTTCGGGCTCGGGCGCCCCGCCGACCACGAGCACGATCTCGCCGCGCGGATCTTCCCGCGCGTACTTCGCCGCGAGCTCCTGCGCGCTGCCGCGGACGATCTCCTCGTGCAGCTTGGTCAGCTCGCGGCAGACGGCGGCGGGGCGCTCGGGGTCGAGCTCGGCGAGGATCTTGAGGCTGGCGCCGACGCGGCGGGGCGACTCGAACGCGACGACGGTCTCCGGTGCGGTGAACACCTCCCGCAGCGGGCCGGCCTTGCGCGGGAGGAAGCCCGCGAAGCGCCACACGTCGTTGGGCAGCCCGCTCGCGACGAGCGCCGTGATCGTGGCGGACGGGCCCGGCAGCACCTCGACGGTGAGCCCCGCTTCGATCGTGGCCTGGACGAGGTCGTAGCCCGGGTCGTTGACGAGCGGCATGCCCGCGTCGCTCACGAGGGCGACCGTGGCGCCGTCGCGCATGCGTTCGACCAGCTCGCCCGCCCGGGCGCGCTCGTTGTGCTCGTGGTAGGAGATCAGCGTCGCGCTGATGCCGTGGCGCTTGAGCAGGCCCTTGCGTATGGCGCGTGTCCTCGCAGGCGACCACGTCGGCGTCGCGCAGGGCGGTGAGGACGCGCAGCGTGATGTCCTCCAGGTTCCCGATCGGCGTCGGGCAGACGACCAGCTTCGCGCTCATGCCTGCGATTCGCGCGAGTGCGAGCCCTCTGGGCGAGGACTCGCAGCGTCGCGAGCCGCCCGGCGAGCGACGCCGGACTCGATGGCGCCCGTGGGGACCCCCGCGAGCACGTCCCGCGCGAGCAGGCCCGCGCCGATCATCCCCGCCTCGGGACCCATGCGGGCGGCCTCGACGCGCACCACGTCCTTGCCCGGCGCGAGCGCCCGTTCGAGCATGACCTCGCGGGCGGGCGCGAGCAGCAGCTCCCCCGCGGCGATCACGCCGCCGCCGATCACGATCACCTGCGGGTTGAAGATGTTCACGAGGTTGACGAGGCCGATGCCGAGCGCGCGCCCGATCGTCTCGATCGCGCCGCGGGCCACCGGGTCCCCCGCCGTGGCGAGCTCGGTGATCAGCGGGCCGGTGAGCTCGCGGCCCTCCTCGAGCGCGTGGCCGAGCGCGGTGTCGGGCTGGCGGGCGACCGACAGCGACGCCTCACGCACGAGCGCGGTGCCGGAGGCGACGGACTCCAGGCAGCCCCAGTTCGGGCAGTTGCCCTGGCACGGGCGGCCGTTCATGTCGACGATCATGTGGCCCATCTCGGCGCCGCCCATGATCCAGCCGCGGTAGATCTCGCCGTTCAGCAGCAGCCCGCCGCCGATGCCGGTGCCGAGCGTGAGCAGCGCCACGTCGGTCGCGCCCTGGGCGATCCCGAGCCGGGTCTCGCACACGGTGTGGCAGTTCCCGTCGTTGTCCACCACGACCGGCATCTGCAGCCGCTCGGACATCACGGCACCGAACGCGATGTCCTTCAGCGGGACGTTGACGGCCTGCACCGCCATGCCCGTGCGCGAGTCGAACGTGCACGGGATGCCGAACCCGATCGCCTCGATCTCGCCGACCGCCGTTCTGATCTCGTCGACCGCATCGGCGATCATCTGCACGAGTTCGTCCTGTGAGAGCCCATACACAGGACGGTTGGTACGGTGGATCACAGATAGATCCGCGCCGACCGCTCCCGCCAGCAGCTTCGTGCCGCCAAGGTCGACGCCGATGACGTAGCCCTCGGCCATAAGTCGGCCACACTATCGCCTCTCTCCCATGGCCGATCCTGAAGACAAGCCGCCCTACAAGGTCTACCGCTCGAAGCCAAAGCTGTTCGGGCGGCGCGACGACGACGGTGGCCTGGCGTCGATGCAGCGCGAGCAGGGCGCCCCCGAGCGGATGGGAGGACGAGCCCGGTCCGCCGCGGCGCCGCCGTCGGCTCCCGTTTCCGCGCCGGCGCCCTGGGCGCCGGCGGCGTTTCGGCTTCTGGCGCGTGCTGCGGTGGCTCGTCACCGGCGTGGTGGCGTGGCTCGCGATCTCGCTCGTGCTGTTCCTGGTGTCGGCGCAGATCCAGTCCGTCATCGGTGTCGGACGCAGCCGGACAATGAACTGGGCGGGGCCGGCTATCCGCTCACCTCACCCAACACGGTGTTGGTGCTGGGCTCCGACGCGCGCACCAAGGACTCCAAGGAGCCCGGGGCGAACAAGATCGGCCAGGCGTCGCGGTCGGACTCGATCCTGCTGCTGCGGATCGGCGACGGCAAGAACGCGACGCTCTCGATCCCGCGCGACACCGTCGTCGACATCCCGGGCAGCGGCCAGAACAAGATCAACGCGGCCTACGCCATCGGCGGGCCGGCGCTCGCGATCCGCACGGTCGAGAACTACCTCGGCATCCCGGTCAACCACCTGGTCGAGGTCAACTTCGAGAACTTCCCGCAGCTGATCGACGCGCTGGGCGGCGTGTCGTATCGCGGCGGCTGCGTCGTGTCGCGGATCAACGGCGGCTCCAAGAACGGCGGCTACACCCTGCGGCTGAAGTCCGGCGAGCAGGAGATCAACGGCAAGCAGGCGCTCGCGCTGGCCCGTACGCGCAAGAACGAGTGCAACCCGCGCGAGTCCGACCTCACCCGCGCCCGGCGCCAGCAGAAGATCATGAACTCGATCAAGGACAAGGTCACGTCCGTCGAGACCTTCCTCCGGCTGCCCTGGGTGGCGTGGGCGGCGCCCAAGGCGATCCGCTCGGACATGTCCGGCCCGACGTTGCTCGGCGTCGTCGGCGCGGAGCTGACCGCGGGCACGGCCAAGCCCAACGTGCTCAAGCCGACGGGCACCGTGACGCTGCCGGACGGCGGCGCGGGCCTCACGGTCGACGACGCGACCAAGCAGCGCGCCATCGACCGCTTCCTGCGTTAGAGATCCGCGAAGCGATCTCTACGCGATCGCGCATGGCGCCGGCGAAGCCGGCTGCCGCGTTCGATTGCCCTAGAGGTAGGCGGCCGCGACCTGTTCGCGGTGCCAGCCCGAGTCGCCGAAGGCGCGGGCGTTGGCTTCGGCGCGTTTGAAGTACAGGTGCAGGTCGTGCTCCCAGGTGAAGCCGATCCCGCCGTGGACCTGCATGGCTGAGCGGCACACGTTCACGGCGGCGTCGCTCGCGTAGGCCTTGGCGCAGTTCGCCGCCATGAAGGCGTTCTCGGGGTCGTGCTCGAGCGCCCACGCGGCCCACAGGACGACGTTCCGCGCGCCTTCGGTCTCCAGGAACATCTGCGCACAGGCGTGGGAGACGGCCTGGTAGGAGCCGATCGGGCGACCGAACTGCTTGCGCTCTTTGGCGTACTCGACGGACATCCGCGTGACCGCGGCCGCGACGCCGACGGACTCGGCCGCGGCGGCGACCGCGATCGCGTGCCAGGCCGTGCCGAAGTGGTCGCCGGCGATCGCCTCGCCGCCGCCGTCGAACTGCACGGTGAACAGCGGGCGGGTCGGGTCCAGCGCCCGGGCGGGCTCCACGGACGCCGCCGAGGCGGGCACCGCGAAGTGACCGGAAGCAGTAGGTGACGACGAAGACGTCCGCGCCGTCGGCGGCCGGCACCGCGATCTTGGTGCCCTTCAGGCCGTCCATCGTGGAGGCCGCGGGATCGGACTCGCCCGGATCCCACATGGCGACCGTCCCGCGCCCTTCCAACCCCGGATGCAGGAGCCGCGCGGCCCAGTGGGAGGCGAGCGGCGTCGGCGCCAGAGCCGACCCCAACTCCTCGGCCACGACGGCCAGCTCGACCATCCCGAAGTCGGCGATCTCGGGCCAGCCGAGCTCCACCACCTCGTCCCAGGTGTCATCGGCGCCGCCGTCCAGGGCGATCTCCCGCACCCGCGCGATCGGATAGCGCGCGGCGAGCCAGTCCCGCGCGGTGCGCTTGATCTCGCGCTGGTCCTCGGTCAGGTCGAAGTTCATGCTCGCGGCAACCCCAGCACTCGCTCGGCGACGATGTTCTTCAGGATCTCGGTGGTCCCGCCCTCGATCGAGTTCGCGCGGGCGCGCAGGAACCGGTAGGTCCAGGTGTCGTCGACGAGCTGCCCGGCCGGGCCGCGCACGTCCAGGCCGAGCGTCGTCAGCGCCTGGTTGATGTCGGCCCACATCCACTTGCCCAACGACCCCTCGGGCCCGGGCTCGCCGCCCTTCTGCGCCGACGTCAGCCCGCGGTACGCGAGCAGCCGCAGCACCTGCGCCTCGATCGCGATCTGCGCGAACCGCTGCCGGATCAACGGATCGGTCGTCCCCTTCAACTCATCCGCGAGCTCGCTCAGCGCCACCTGCACGCGCGCCTGCAGCGCGAACGCCAGCCCGGCCCGCTCGTGCATCAACGTCGTGATGGCCACGCGCCAGCCGTTGTCCACGCCGCCGACCACGTTCTCGACCGGAATCCGCGCCTCTTCGATGAACAGCTCGTTGAACTCGGCCTCGCCGGTGATCTGGACCAGCGGCCGGATGTCGACGCCGTCCTGCTCCATGTCCATCAGGAAGTAGGTGAGCCCGCGGTGCTTGGGCGCGTCGGCGTTCGTGCGCGCGAGCAGCATGCACCACTTGGAGTGATGGGCGTACGTCGTCCACACCTTCTGGCCGGTCACGACGTACGCGTCGCCGTCCAACACCGCGCGCGTCTTCAACGACGCCAGGTCAGAGCCCGACTCGGGCTCGCTGAACCCCTGGCACCAGATCTCGTCGGCCGACAGGATCGGCGACAGGAATCGCGCCTTCTGGTCGTCCGTCCCGTGCGCGATGACGGTCGGCCCGCCCATCGTGAGCCCGAGCACGTTGGCCATCTGCGGCGCCCGCGCTCGCGCGAACTCCTCGAACAGGATCGCCTGCTCGATCTGCGTCGCGCCCGCCCCGCCGTACTCGGTCGGCCACGTCAGCCCGGCCCAGCCGCGCTCGTTCAGCGCCCGCTGCCAGTCACGACGAAAGGCGAAGGACGCCTCGTCACCCTCGGGCTCCTTGCCCGGGTGGTTGTCGGCGATCCACGCGCGCAGCGTGTCGCGGAATTCTGCCTCCGCCGGCGAAAGCGTCAGGTCCACGCCGCGGAAACTAACACGCTGTCAGGAAGCGCGCGCCATGGCCGGCTGGGCGACCGGAGCGGCCACCTTCTTCGGGCGCGAGGCGATCGCCACGCCGGCGAGGATCACGACCAGACCGACGATCGCGACGACGGTGATCGTCTCGTCCAGGAAGACCGCGCCGTAGAACAGCGCCACGCCCGGGGCGAGGTAGGAGACGAGCGCCGCGCGCCCGGCGCCGATCGCCACGATCAGCTCGTAGTAGATGACGAACGCCAGCGCGGTGCCGAGCACGCCCAAGGCGACCAGCGCGGAGATCGCGCCCGCGTCGGGCGTGTGGCCCGGCGTCGTGGCGATCCCGAACGGCAGCGTCACCAGACCCGCCAGCGTCACGCTGATCCACGTCGTCTGCACGGCGGCCAACTTGCCGTACTTGCCCTTGACGACGAAGCTCGAGAGCCCATAGAAGAACGCCGCGCCGACCATCGCCATCGCGCCCAGGAACTCCTTGAGCGTGGACACGGACTCGACGCCGACGATCAGGACCACGCCCGCGAGCCCGAGCAACATGCCGATGCCCTGGCGGCGGTCGATCCGCTCGGACGGCAGCAGGAACGGCGCCAGCAGCGCGATGAACAGCGAGGCCGGCGAGATCAGGACGGCGGTGAGCCCGGAAGGAACGACGTGCTCGCCGAACGTGATCAGCAGGAACGGCAGGGTGACCGCCGTCGTGCTCAGGATCAGCGCCCACCACGGACGCTCGCGCACCTCACGCCACGCGCGTGACGCCTGCCCCGTCACGCGCAGCACGACGTAGATCACCAGCGACGCCAACAGGCACCGCAGGGAGACGATCATCGCGGCCGAGAAGCCCTCGAGCGCGTACTTGATCAACAGGTAGGAGCCGCCCCAGATGGCGGACAAGGCAGCGAGCAGCGTGACGTGGCGTGCAGACATGGACGCTCCGAGTCTGGCCCGGCGCGCGCTTCAGCGCAAATGAAGATCCGTGGCAGGCCGGATCAGAAACGCTTATGCGTCTGACTTCGAGCCCGAAGAAGACGACGAAGAGGAGGACGAATCCGAAGACGACGACGAGCTCGAAGACGAGCTGTCGGACTTCTTCTCGGCCTGCTTGGCGTCGTTCTTGTTCGCACCGGACTCGGCGGAAGCCGCGGACTGGCGGTTGCGCTTGGCGGTGCCGTAGTCCGTGTTGTAGAAGCCGGAGCCCTTGAAGTGGACCGCCACCGGGTGGAAGACGCGCTGAACCGGCGCCCCACACTCCTGGCATTCCGTCACCGGACTGTCCGTCATCTTCTGCATCACGTCGAAGTGATGCCCGTTCTCGCAGCGGTACTCGTAAATCGGCATCGGGGCGGTCGAGTATAGGTGGCCTATCCTGCGGCCCATGCCCGCAGCCACCATGGACGAGGTCGTCGCGCTCTGCAAGCGGCGCGGCCTGATCTTCCCCGCCTCAGAGATCTACGGCGGTATCGCCAACACCTACGACTACGGGCACTACGGAGTCCTCCTCAAGCGCAACGTCACCGATGCGTGGTGGAAGGCGATGATCCAGGAGCGCGACGACATCGTCGCCCTGGACTCCGCGATCATCCAGCACCCGCGCACGTGGGAGGCCTCCGGCCACCTCTCCGGCTTCAGCGATCCGCTCGTCCAGTGCCTGGGCAAGTGCAAGAAGCGCTTCCGCCTGGACCACCTGCAGGAGGCGGCCGTCGAGGCCGGCGAGGATCCGGAGACGGTCAAGTGCCCCACCTGCGGCGGCGACCTGACCGAGCCGCGCGCGTTCAACCTGATGTTCCAGACGAACATCGGTCCCGTCCAGGACGAGGGCTCGACCGTCTACCTGCGCCCCGAGACCGCGCAGGGCATCTTCCTGGACTTCAAGCAGACGCTGAACTACGCGCGCAAGAAGCCGCCGTTCGGCATCGCGCAGATCGGCAAGTCCTTCCGCAACGAGATCACGCCCGGCAACTTCATCTTCCGCACGCTCGAGTTCGAGCAGATGGAGATGGAGTTCTTCGTCCCGCCGGAGGAGGCCGAGCAGTGGTACGAGTACTGGTGCCAGGAGCGCCTGAACTGGTACGTCAAGCTCGGCATCGACCCTGAGCGCCTGCGCCTGCGCCCGCACGACGCGGAGGAGCTCAGCCACTACTCGTCCGGCACCAGCGACGTCGAGTACCTGTACCCGATCGGCTGGTCCGAGCTCGAGGGCGTCGCCAACCGCGGCAACTTCGACCTCACCCAGCACGCGGAGTTCTCGCGCGAGAAGCTCGAGTGGAAGGACCCGCAGACCGGCAAGGGCTACCTCCCGCACGTGATCGAGCCCGCCGCCGGCCTCGGCCGCACGATGCTCGCGCTGCTGTGCGAGGCCTACGACCAGGACGAGATCGGCGGCGAGACGCGCACCGTCCTGCGCCTGCATCCGACGATGGCGCCGATCAAGGTCGCCGTGCTCCCGCTCCTGCGCAAGGACGGCCACCCCGAGAAGGCGCGCGAGATCTACCAGGACCTGCGCACGCGCATGAGCGCCGAGTACGACGAGGGCGGCAACATCGGCAAGCGCTACCGCCGCCAGGACGAGATCGGCACGCCGTTCGGCGTCACCGTCGACCACCAGACGCTGGAGGACGACACGGTCACCCTGCGCGACCGCGACTCGCTCACCCAGGAGCGCGTCCCGGTCACCGAGCTGGCGGCGCTCCTCGAGTCCAAGCTCGCTGCGTGACGCCTGAAGAGACCCGTCTGCGCGAGCTGCTCACCCTCGGCGGCGTCACCGGCGCCGCCGAGCCGGGCCCGCAGCCCGCGGACACCCTCGACCCGATTCGCGTGTGGTCGGTGTGGCAGCAGTTCGCGGCCGAGCACGAGGGCGACCTGCAGGCCGCCTACGGGACGGTCGGCGAGCGCTTCGAGGTCAGCCTGAGCCGCGGGCCGCTGCGCACGACGTTCGCGTACGCCGACCACGATCTCGGGAGCTACGAGGCGACCTCGGCCGGCACGTCGCTGCCCGAGTTCTTCGCCGAAGTGCTCACCACACCCGGCTTCCAGCTCGAAGCCGACCCGCTCACGCTCCGCATCGAAAGCTAACGGTCCTCGCCGCGCCGCAGCCGCTCGATGACGGCGTCCAGCTTGGCCGGGTCGGCCTCCGCGTACCACGGCCCGTCCGCGCTCGCGCCCCACGGCACGAGGTAGTCGAACTCGACCGTCTTCAGCCGCTCGAGGCTCTCGATGTAGGCCTCGCGGTCGCTGTCGTCCAGCACGGCCGCGATCCACTCGTCGCCGTCGAGCCAGAGCGAGTCGCCGGTGAACAGCATGCGCTTCCACAAGAACGCGGTCGCGCCCGGCGTGTGCCCCGGGATCGGGATCAGCTCGAAGTCGTCGTCGACCGTCTGGCGGCCGGAGAACGTGGTGTGCGGCACCTTGACCCAGGGCGCGTCGGCCTCGTTGACCAGCAGCGGCGCGTCGGCGAACCCGCCACCGAACGTCGCCTCGTGCCAGTGGTTGAGGTACTGCGCGCGAGCCGTCCCGCTCACGCCGGGGGCGGCGTAGACGACGAGGTCGTTCTCGAGCCGGAACGAGCGGATGTGGATGGTCTTGGCGAACGGGAGCGGCTCGCCCCGGGTCGGCTGGATTCCGTTGAGCATGCGGCCCACCGTAGGTCCAGGTACGCCGAGGTTCGATGGGTCAATTCGCCCTACGGACTAGGGGGATCCCTGATGCACGCGGGCGCCGCCGTTCTTGGATGGCGCCCATGATCCGTCGCATCTTCGCGCTCGCCGCGCTCGGCTCCATCGCCTTCGCCGCGCCCGCCCTCGCCGCCCCCAAGGCGAACACGATCACCGCCATCGGCGGCATGAAGGTCAAGGCCAACGCCTACGTCCAGGACGACCAGCGCTGGGACGCCGACCGGTACACCGTCAAGTCGGGCGCCACCGTCACGCTGCGCGACAAGTCCACTGAAGGTCAGCCCCACACGCTGTCGCTGATCGCCAAGCTGCCCAAGACGCCGGCGCAGATCATGGGCTGCAAGGCCTGCGGCCCGCTGATGGAGGCCCACGAGGCCAACCCGGAGACGATGGAGGTCGGCAAGACCCTCGTCGAGGCGGGCGCTGAAGGCTTCGACGTCGCCGGCGACTCGATCTTCCTGCCGCCCAAGGGCAAGGTGACGTTCAAGGTCACCGCGAAGAAGGGCGCCAAGCTCGCCTTCGTGTGCGCCATCCACCCCTGGATGCTGGGCGAGATCAAGGTCTCCTAGAAATCGCGTGCCGTGAGCGTCGCGTGGGCGAGCGCGTCTGCGGCCAGGCGCGCCCGCTTCTCGTTCTGCGCGACGTCCCCGAGACCCGCGTGCTCGAACATGTGGCGCAGGTGCGCCTTGACCGCGTCCAGGCTCAGGTGCACCTCGAGTGCGACCTCGCGGTTGGTCGCCGGGGTCGCGGACCTGCCGGCATGCATCGGCCGGCAGAGGGCGATCAGGATCTGCCGCTGCACAGGGGTCAGCGTTGGCCCGGTGGCCACGCGCCCCCGCATGGTCGATTCGGCTTCGTCGTCGGCTGGGTCGCGCAGCGTGAGCACGGTCTCGCCGACGCAGATCCGGTCTCCGTTGCGCAACCGGTGGCGACCGACGACCCGGGCGCCGTTGACGTAGGTCCCGTTCTGCGAGAGGCCCTCGTCGACGATCGTCCACTGATCGCCGAGGCGCTCCAGCAGCGCGTGCGTACGCGACACCTCGCGATCCCACCGCAGCGGGAGGTCGCAGTCGGCACGGCGCCCGACCGTCACCCGCCAACGGTCGGCCGCGAGCACGAACAGCACTTGCGCGCCGGCGCCATCGCGCGCGAGCAGGAACGGCCTGCCTTCGCGCTCGGCGGCGTTGATCGCGCGTAACTCGGCCGCCGCCTGAGCGACCGACGGCTCAGTCATGCCGGACCACTCGCACCGCGATCTCGGTCCAGGCGCCGAGGTGGATCCGGTCGCCGTCGCACAGCGCGACCAACGTGTTCGGCGCCAAGGCGTCGTCATTGCGCGTCGTGCCGTTGGTCGAACCGAGGTCGGCGATGGCGTAGGACCCGTCGTCGGCGCGCGACAACCGTGCATGTCGATGCGACACCGCGGGGTCGTCGAGGGCGATCTCCGGCGCGTCGGTGCGGCTGGAGCGGCCGATGCTCAACTCCGGCTCGTCGAGGGCGACGATGCGCGGCGCGGCGCCCACCGGGAATTCCAGCTCGGCCGCGACGCGAGCGAAGTGCTCAGGATCGGCGCGCACGACCACCTCCCACACCGCTGCCGCCCGCGGCTGCGCTGCAGCGAAGTCGTACCCGCACGCCTCGCAGAACTGGGCACCGCCGGGGGCGCCGCAGCCTGGGCAGGGCACGGCCGCCGCACCCGTGATTCGCGCCCCGCACTGGTCGCAGTAGTCCGCCGTCGCCGACGCGTGTCCCTGGGGGCACTCCACCGCGCTCACGGTCGCCGACCCGAGACCCGTACGGTTTTGGTCGAGCGCGTGTCGAGCGCCATCTCTTCCGCGACGTCGACGTCGTGCCGCAGCCGCACCGTGCCCGTCACGGGATCGTCGACGTCGACGACGTTGCGGAGCAGCCGCAGGGTCGCCTCGTTGCCACCGTCGGCGGCGAGTTGGACCGCTCGCCCGAGCTTGAGCGTGGCCGTGTCGCCATCGCCCGCCTTGCGCGCCTCCAAGCCCTCCTGGATGACCGCGGCGAGTTCCGCCTGCCCGGTGTAGTGCGCGACCTCGCGGTTGATCTGCGTCGAGAGCCGCTCGTCGTCGGTCCAGATCGCTCTGATGAGCGACTGGCCGGAGACCTGCCCGTCCACGACCAAGCTCACCCGGCCCGCGAGCATCTCGTCGCCGATCGCACGCGCCGGCACCCGGATCGCGATGTGGTAGTCGCGCGCTTCGCGGCCCCACGCGCCGGTCGGGTAGTCCACGGTCTGGGCCGCGACGTCCGCGGCGCGCGCCGTCAGGTCCTCGATCACGGGGGAGACCTGGCGGACGAAGGCGACCGCCGCGCCCTGTGGCGTCCACAGCCGGAGCGCGACGTTGCCGGTTTCCTTGCTCATGGCCGCCTCGATCATCGCGCGGAAGTCGGCAGCGAGCGCGTCGGGCTCGGGGATGATGTCGACGGTCCCGAGCAGCGCGGAGGCCACCTCGCGCAGGTCGGCGACCAGCCAGTCGGTGCCGATGCCGCGGCAGTCGCACTGGAACCGCCCCTTGCAGGCCTCCAGCGTCCGAGCGAGCTCGCGAGGCGTCTCGTCGCGATCCTCGCCGTCGGTCAGCAGGATGGCGTGGCAGATCGCCTCCTCATGAGCGGCGAACGTCGAATTGGCGAGCGCCAGCCATTTGCCGATCGCCGTCCCGCCGCCGGGCTTGAGCTCGCTGACGGCGGCCTTGGCGCTCGCGCGCGTCTCGGCGGACGCCGCTACGAGCCCGCGGCGCGGGTAGATCGCCCTCGCGCGGTGCGTGCCGGCGATCACGCCGAACGCGACGCCGTCGCGGAGGTTGTCGATCGCGACGCCGGTCGCGTGCATCGCCGCGCGCAGCTTGGCGCCCGGCATCCCCATGGAGCCGGAAGTATCGATGATCACGATCTCGGCGGCGGCGCCCGTGCCGCGCACGGGCCCGGCGGCGCCGTCGGCGGTGACCGTGACGACGGCGTTGACCTCTTCAGCGCCGACTGGCAGGAACTCGTTCTGGTAGGTCTCGGCAGTGAACCGGCTCATGCGGCGGCCCTCCCGGCCAGGGGCAGTTCGACGACGATGACGGTGATGTTGTCGCTCCCGCCCGCGTCGAGCGCGCGCTGCACGAGCGCGCCGGCGACGACCGGCGGCGGGCCGCTTGCACGCAACTCGGCCATGGCTGACGGGTAGTTCCAGAGTCCATCCGTGCACAGCACGAGCCGTCCGTCCGCGGCGGCGGTCGCGACGATGTGCGGCGGCACCTCCGGTGCGTCCGCCCCGAGCCAGCGGGTGACCGCGTGCGCCTCGGCGTCGTCGGTGGTGAGTTGCTGACTATCGAGGTACGCGCGGCTGTCACCCGCCCAGCCGACGATCAGCTCATCGGCGCGCCACACCGCGGCGACGAGCGTGCACGCAGGCGGGTCCATGGGCGTATCGACGGCAAGCTGCGCGACGGCGGCCTGGGCGACGCGCATCGCGGTGGCCATGGCGTCGCGCAACTCGGCGTCACCGCGCACGGCATCCGAGAGCACGCTGCCGGCCACCTCAGCCGCCCGGGTCGCGGCGTCAGCGGCGTTCGTCGACGCCGAGATCCCGTCGCAGACGACCGCAGCGACCCCCGGGCCACCAGCGTCGAGGTAGAGCGCGTCCTCGTTGTGCGGTCGCACGCGGCCACGGTCGCTGACGGCGGCCGCACCGTCGACGTCGAACTCCAAGCGCGCGCCGGGCGCACGGGCACGCACGCCGCAGCGAACGCAGAAGCCGTCTTCGTCCACGCCCGCGCCGCAAGCGCGGCACGCCTCGCGCGCGAGGCGTCCACCGCACTGCTCGCAGAAATGATCACCGCGGGCAGTCGCCGCGCCACAGCGCGAGCACACGAACGCTGTCGCGGTCATGTCCACGTCCTGGGCCGCACGCGGTTGGCCCAGTCAACCCAGCGGATGCGTTCCTCCGCGGTGGTCGCGAAGCGCCCGAGCAGGCGGTACGTGCGCTCGAGCCCGAACCGCAGCGTGTCGGCGGTCAGGTCGTGTCCGACGAGTCGTACCGGTTCGCGGATGTCAACGTCGCTCTCGACCAGCGCAAGAGCGCCCAGAAGCAGATCCACGGTCAGTCGCGCGCGCTCCTCGCCCCCAACCTCGAGCGACTCGAGCAGCGCACCGGCTGCCTTCAGCGTCGCCAGGTCGGGCGCGGCGCCGTCCTCGACCTCGAGCAGGCACTCGAGCTTGGCGACCTGCGCCTGGGCGTGCGCGCTCGAACCGGCGGGAACGTGGTCGTACGCGCGCAGCCCGCGCTCGCGGTCGCCCGCGGCGAGCGCGCAGCGCGCGAGCCCGAACGTCGCGGTGGTGTACCACGGGTCGGTGCGCGAGACGACCTCGTACCAGTGCAGCGCCGACGGCGCTCCGGTCAGCTCCGCCGTGATCCCCAGCGCCAGCCGCGGCGCCAGTTCGCCGGGGACGGCACGGTAGACGGCTTCGAAGTGCCGCTCGGCGTCGGCGGCCCGGTCGCCCGCAAGCTTGGAGACACCCCGGTACCAGTTGATGCGCCAGTCACGGTGGACACGGCCCCTGAGCTTGTCCAGCAGCCGTCCGGCCGCAGCGCGATCCCCGGTCTCGATCAGCCCGCGCACGGTCTGGAACTCCACCTCGACGGTGCGTTCCGGCGCCTTGCGCAGCAGGTCGAGGCGAACGTGCGCATCGGGAGCCGTCACGATCGCCAGATAGCTCGCCGCCGCGTCGTCGGCGGAGACGCGCGGGGCGGGCAGCGAGCGCCAGCCCACACGGTCCGTGCGCGCGTGGGGGTCGGCGGTGAACAGCGTGCTCTGCGCCGTGATCGTCTTGCCCTGCTCGGCAGCGACGACCTCCCGCAGGACACCGAGCAGTTGGTCGCTGAGTGCCTCGGCCGAGAGGAAGCGCTTGCGCGGATCGGCGGCGGTGGCCTTCTCGAGCAGCCGGTACAGCGAGTCGTAGCGGGTGTAGAGCGCAACCGACTCCTGCAGCGGGAGCGTGTGCTGGTGCGTGGTCTGATAGCCGCGGAAGTTCGTGCACAGCACGGCGAGAGTCCGTGCGACCGTGAACAGGTCCGAGGCGACCGTCGGGCCGGTCTCGGCAACCTCAGGCGCCTGGAAGCCGACGGTGCCGTAGATCGGGCTGGACTCGTCGTCGGCTCGGTAGACGCCGCCGAGGTCGATCAGTTTGAGGCCCTGGTCGGTCTGGATGACGTTGTCGGGCTTGAAGTCGCAGAACAGCAGCCCCCGCTCGTGGAGGTAGCCGAGCGCGGGCAGGATCTCGAGCATGTACGCGATCGCCTCGGCGGCCGGCAGCGGGTCGAGCGCGCCGCCGCCGGCCGCCCGCCGCGCCTTGAGCAGATCGCGCAGGCTCGTGCCGTCGACGTACTCCATGACGATGTAGCCGGAGCCGTCGTGCTCGACGAAGTTGAAGATCTTGACGATGTTGGGGTGCTCGACCTCCGCCAGGAAGCTCCGTTCCGCGAGCGCCGCGGCCATCGCGTCCGGGTCGTTGCTGTCGAGCAGGCCCTTCAGGACGACCCAGCGGTCGGACACGTTGCGATCGCGCGCCAGGTAGATCCAGCCGAGCCCGCCGTGAGCGAGGCAGCCGGCGATCTCGTACTGCCCGGCCACGAGGTCACCGGCGTTGAGCTTGGGCACGAACGAGAAGGGAGCACCACAGCGCCGGCAGAATCCCTCCGCGCGTCCGGGCACGCCGTCGACCCCGCGGCCGACCGGCTCGTCGCAACGCGCGCAGAAGCGACGATGCTCGCCGACTGCCGGGCTGTCCATGACGGCCCCGGCGGGGTCGCGGCGGCCGACGGGCGCGATGTCCACCAGCCCGGCACCGATGCGCAGCCGTGCCGTGGTGCGGGTGCTGCCGGCTCCGCGGCGGCCGCCGGTCGTCGCCGTGCCGGCCGTGTCGCGCCGCGGCGCCATGCCGCAGACGTCGCAGTAGCCGTCGACGACGGTACCGGCGCACGCCGAGTCCGCGCACGTCATCGCCGTACCTCTGGTCCGCTGGAGAGCGCGTCGCCGTAGCGGCGGACGAGCCGCGTGGCGTCGGTGAGGTCCGTCGGCGCCGTGTGCAGCGCCAGATGCGCGGTCTCGTGGAGCGCGTCGAGCTCGCGGTCCTCGAGGACCCCGAGCCGTCGTGCCTTGCCGCGGTAGGCGTCGAGCAGACCTCGCAGCTCATTTCGGCGCGCCAGCGGAGCGCGGCACGCGTCGGCGACGCGCTCTGCCTGTTCGAGCGCTTGCTCGACTTGCGCCGTGCAGCGGTCGAGATCCGCCCGCTCACCGTCGCGCGCCAGCACATCGATCGCCTCCAGCGCGCCTTCGAGCACCGCCTCTGGCAACGGCTCGGGCAGGTCGACCCGCGCGATCTTCACCGTGACCTCGGCGTGCGCCGCCTGCCCGGCCAATACCGCCGCACGGGCCTGCTCGAGCCGAGCGCGGAGCCGCTCAACCTCCGCGGGCAACTCCCCACGCCGTCGAATCGCCGCCTCGACCTCGGCGACCTCGGCGGCGAGGACGCTCAGCGGATCGCTCGCCAGGCGCTCCCCGAGCGCGGCGGTCATGGCCTGCAGGTCGGCGGGCCGGCCGAGCGGCTCGAGCGCGGCGTGGAGCGCGGCGACTCGCGGTTGGAACGTCTCCCAGGCCTCGTGGACGGCGGCCACGACGGTCTTGATCGCGTCGAAGGCCGCCGCCATCCGGGTGAGCAGTTCTTCGGGCGCGCAGCGCGCGGTCGCAACCGCGCCGCCGAGCAGCTCGCGTTCGTGGACCGGGATGTCGTCGCTGCGGAACGTGATCGACTGCCCGGTCAGCAGCGCGGTCAGCTCGAGGCACTGCGGGTTCGAGATCCGCGCGCGCGTGCCGCGAAGCTCGGCCGCGCGCGCGAGCAGTTCCGTGAGCGCGTTCAGCCACTGCCACAGCTGCGCGAGGGTGTCGCGGGCGACACGCCAGCGCGCCTCGCTGTCGCCCTCGAGCCGCGTCTGGTCGAGCGTCATACGGACCTGGTCGAGTTCGAGGTCGAGCAGGTTGTCGCCGATTCGCTGCGCCGCGTCGCGCAGCCGCCGCAGGAGCTGGTCGAGTTCGTCCAGCGTCATCTCAGTCGCCGTAGCGCGCCGCGGGCGGGCGCTGCGCCAGCTCACCGAGCCAGCGATCGTTGAGCTTTGCCCAGGTGCCGTCCACCCGCAGACGCGCCAGGACCCCGTTGACGAACGCGACGAACTCCGGGTGGGCGCGGTTGATCGCCATCCCGTACGGCTCGCGCGAGAAGCGCGCGCCGACGATCTCGGTATACGGGTCCTGGGCTTTGAACCCGAGCAGGATCGCGTCGTCACCGGTGATCGCGTCCACGGTGCCCTGCTGGAGCGCGACGAGGCAGTCCGTGCGCTGCGCCGCGCCGTACGGGATCGCGCCGACGTCGGCGGCGCGGAGGTTCTTGATCGAGGTCGTGCCGACCGTCGCGCAGACCCGCTTGCCGCTCAGGTCGCGCAGCCCGGTCACGGGCGACCCGGTGCGAACGAGCAGCCGCTGGCCGGCCTCGTAGTACGGGACGGTGAACGCGACCTGCTCACGGCGGTCGCAGTTGATGGTCACCGCGGACGCGACGATGTCCACGCGACGCTCACGCACCGCGTCGATCCGCTGAGCCGAGGTGAGCACCTTGAACTGGATCGCGCTCGGATCGCCGAGCAGGGCGCGGGCGACCTCGCGCAGGAGGTCGATCTCGAAGCCCTCCAGCTCGCCCGTCAGCGGGTTGAGGAACCCGAACCGCAGCGTGTTCTGGTCGACGCCGGCGATCAAGCGCCCGCGCTCGACGATCCTGCGCATGAAGGACCGCGCGGGCAGGTCGTCCGGCTGCGGAAGCGTCGCCGGCGGGCGCACGCTACGGGTGGGATCTCCGCACCGCGGAGCCACGGGCGCCGCAGAGGCGGGTGTGGCCGCCGGCGACGGCGTGCTCTCCAGCGCGGGAAGCGAGACGTCCAGGGCGCGGTCAGAGATCTCGCCGCAACCGACGGCGAGCAGCGCGCACGTGAACAGGATCGCGAGCCTCATCGATACTCCCTGCTCCTCAGCTGGATGCCGTAGACCGCCAGCAGCGCGCACGCCAGCGTGATCGCGGGGATGGCGACGCCGAGCCCGCGGACGCTGCGGTTGGCGTCGTGGGCAGCGGCGGCGAACCGCCGCTGGCTCGCGGCGATCAGGCGGTCCAGCTCCGTGCGGATGGCGTCGGCGAGCGCGAGCTGGCGTCCGGTCGAGAGACGCACGGCCGCGGCGAAGCGGCCGCCGGACTGGAGCGTCACCACGCGGTCGTGGAGCCGTCCGTAGTCCTGGACGCGGTCGCGAAGCCGGAGCACCTCGTCGTCGAGTCCCTGCGTCTCGGCCAGTTCCGTCGCCTCGCTGAGCAGACCGGACGCGCCCGGCTCGACGCCGAGCCGCTTCAGCGTCGCATCGAAGTCGGCCAGGCTGGCGTCGCCGCCGCCGCGCGCGGCGAGGGCGAGACCTTCGTCGGCCTGCGCGCGCAAGGCGAGCACGCGGGCGGCCGACAGCACCTGGACCAGGTTCGAGCCGTCGCGTTGAGCGCGCACGAGCGCACGCTGCTCGGCGGCCAGCGCGGCCAGCGCCCAGCCCGCGAGCACCACGAGCAGGATGCTGGCCGTCACGAGCGGCACGTTGAAGACGCGTTGGCTCAGCCGCGCGAGATAGACCTGGGCGAGCACGAGGAGCACGAGCAGCCCGCCCGCGGCGACAGCCACGGTCACGAGGCCGCGGCTCGCCGCACCCTCGCGGGAGCTGCGGTTCAAACGGCGCGCTTCGACCGCGTAGAGCCGCACGGCCGCTGGGAGGATCCGTTCGCGCATGACGCCGGATGCCTGCCGCAGGTACGCGGCGCCGACCGGATGTCCCTGGTGACTGTTCGCCCGTGCGGTCTCGATCAGCCCCGTGTAGACCGGCAGCTCGCGGGCGATGGTCAGGACCGCGCCGCCGGTCTCGCGCGAGGGGTCGACGCTGCGCGAGAGGGTGGTGAGCGCCGTCGTCGCCGCGGCAACGTCCGCGAGGTAGCGCCGCCGCCGCTCCGGCGGTTCCTGTCCGCCGGTGACGAACGTCGTGACTGCCGTCGCGTCGGCGTCCGAGAGCGCGACGTGCAGGTCGGCGGCGGCGACCAGCAGTGGCTCGGTCTCCACCGCGACCGCGCGCGCCGCGTCACGGTGACGGTCGACGGTCGTCGCGACGAGCAGCCCGAACGTCACGGCAGCAAGCGCCAGCGCGAGCGCAGCGAGCCGGAGCCGCCCCGGGGTGGTCGTCCAGCCGAAGCTGCGGGTCACGCGCCGCGCACGCGTGGCGGTCACCGGCACTCCGAGCTGCGAGCCGCGTTCATACCAGGGATGCTTGCGCTTCGTGAGCCCTTTGCCCAGGACACCAAGGGGTACTCCTCGACACCTTTTCGGGCAAGCCAACTTGATTCCCACGTCGCTTGTCAAGGATCGTGAAGCGGATGCCTGACGACGCGTTGATCGGGACGACCTTCGCGCAGCACCGGATCGACGAGCTCGTCGGCCGTGGCGGCATGGGCGCGGTCTACCGGGCGACCGATCTGATGCTCGGGCGGGTGACGGCGATCAAGGTGATCCACCCCGCGCTCGCCGTCGATCCCGGCTTCCGGCGGCGCTTCATCAGCGAGTGCCGGCTCGCCGCGACGATCGACCATCCGAACGTGGTCGACATCTTCCAGGCCGGTGAGCATGAGGGCGTCCTGTTCGCGGCGATGCGCTTCGTCGACGGCCACGATCTGCGCACCCGCCTGACGCACGCGGGTGCGCTCGCGCCCCCCGTGGCCGTCGGGATCGCGACCCAGGTGGCCGCAGCGCTGGACGCCGCGCACGCGCGCGGCCTGGTCCACCGCGACGTCAAGCCCGCCAACGTGCTGCTGGGTGCCGGGGACCGCGTGTTCTTGACCGACTTCGGTCTGAGCCGGCGGCTCGCCGACGACGGTGACGACACCGCGCCGGCCGGGGCGGTCGTCGGCACGCTCAACTACATCGCGCCCGAGCAGATCGACGGCAACGTCGGCATCGGCGCCGATGTCTACGCGCTCGGTTGCGTGGTCTTCGAGCTGCTGACCGGCTCGGTGCCATTCCCGGAGCGCGGCTTCGAGGCCAAGCTGCTCGCGCACCGCCGGGTCCGGCCCCCGACCCTGCACGACGTGCGGCCGGACGTCCCGAAGGGGCTCGACGCGGTCGTACAGCGAGCGCTGCGCAAGGCGCCCGGTGAGCGCCAGCCGTCAGCGGGCACGTTCGCCGACGAGCTACAGGCCGCGCTGGAGGCGTCCATGCCGCGGGCGCGGGCCGCGCGCGCGCTCGACCCGGACCTGGCCGCGCTCGTCTCCGACGCGACCGCGGCGCTGCGCCGGGTCAAGGGTGGCGCGCGGTTGCGGGCCGCGATCGCCGACGCCGCGCGCGCCGTGCAGCATGACCGGGACGAGCTCGCACGCACCCCGCCCGCACAGCTGCGTGAGAAGCTGCGCGCGGAGCTGCTGCGCGGATCTTCGCCGCGGGTAGTCGAAGGCCTCAAGCGTCAGGTATTGGCGCTCCAGGATATGGAACGCCGGTGCGCGGCGCTGCTCTCAGAGATCGAGCGCCAGGTGCTCGAACTTGATCGGCTGGTCATGATCGACGAGCGCGAGGTGGCCGAGCGCGTCGCCACGCTGCGCGCGAACCGGGCGGCGTGATCTGTAGCTCAGCGCGAGGAAACGTGACGGTATTTGGCTACGGCCATCGGCGCGAACACAATGGCCAGACCGATCGACCACAACGTCGCGCCCCACACGGAATTGCCCGCTGGAGTGCCGACGAAGAGATGGCGCATCGCATCCACCGTGATGGTGAACGGGTTCACTTCGGCAAACGCTTCCAGTGGCGCCGGCATGTTTTCGATCGGCACGAACGCGGACGAGATGAACGTCAGCGGGAAGATCGCGGTGAATCCGATCTGCTGGGCACTCTCCGCACTCGTGGAATACAGACCGACGAGCGCGAAGATCCAGCTGAACGCGTAGCCGAACAGCAGCAGCAGGACCATGCCGTACAGCACCTCGGGCACGCTCGTGCTGAAGCGGAAGCCGACGACGTAGCCGACCGCGATCACGATGATCACGCCGAACAGGTTCACGACCACGTCCGCGAGCGTGCGGCCGGCCAGCACCGCCGAGCGCGCCATCGGCAGCGAGCGGAAGCGGTCGATCAGGCCCTTCTTCATGTCTTCCACGAGGCCCACCGCAGTGAGCGCGCCGCCGAAGGTGATGTTCTGGACGATGATGCCCGGGATGAGCCAGTCCTCGTACGGCATGCCGACCTGGATCGAGCCGCCGAAGACATAGACGAACAGCAGCACGAACATGATCGGCTGCACCGTGTAGCCGATCAGCATCTCGGGCTGACGGCGGAACTTGATCAGGTTGCGCTTGAGGATCACCAGCGCGTCGGCGACCATCTCAGGCATCCGCTTCCTCCTCCTCGGCCGGGCGGCCGGTGAGGGTGAGGAACACGTCGTCGAGCGTCGGCCGGCGGACAGCGATGTCGTCGATCGTCACGCCCGCGTCGTCGAGCGCGCGCACGGCGTTCGCGACCGGGATGTTCCCGGGGACGGTGACGAGCGGGAACTCGGCGTGGACGTCGTCGCAGATGCCCTTCAGCGCCTGGATCGCCTTCTCCTCGTCGCCCGTGTCGCGCAACTTGACCTCGAGCCGCTCGCCGCCCATGCGGGCCTTGAGCTCGTCGGAGGTGCCCTCGGCGATGACCTTGCCGTGATCGATGACGCAGATCCGGTCAGCCAGCCGGTCGGCCTCGTCGAGGTACTGCGTGGTCAGCAGGACGGTCGTGCCCTCGGCCACGCGCGCCTCGATCGTCTCCCACAGACCGATCCGGCTGCGCGGATCCAGCCCCGTGGTGGGCTCGTCGAGGAACAGGACGGGCGGGTGCGCGACGAGCGCGGCCGCGAGGTCCAGCCGGCGGCGCATGCCGCCGGAATAGGTGCTCGCGGGGCGATGCGCGGCGTCGCTGAGCGCGAAGCGCTCGAGCAACTCGTTGGCGCGCTCGCGCGCCGTCGGCTTGCCCAGGTGGTAGAGGCGGCCGACCATGTCGAGGTTCTCGATAGCCGGTCAGGTTCTCGTCGACGGCCGCGTACTGACCCGCGAGGCCGATGCGGCCGCGCAGCTCCTTGGCGTTCGCGCGCACGTCCAGGCCGGCGACGCGCGCCGTGCCCGAGTCGGCCTCGAGCAGGGTGGTGAGGATGCGGACGGCGGTCGTCTTCCCGGCGCCGTTCGGGCCGAGCAGCCCCAGCACGGAACCGGCCTCGGCGCGCAGATCGACGCCGCGGAGGGCGTGGACCTTGCCGTAGGACTTCGTCAACCCCTCCGCGATGATCGCTGGGTCCGGCACGAAGGGCGCACCGTAGCGAAGGGTCGTCAGGCTCGAGGTACGGTCTGGCACACTCTTTGGGTGCCGGTTCGAACCTTTGCAGCGCTCGTGCTGGTCGTGCTCGTGGCGGGATTGGTCGTCACGTCCGCGCCCGCGCAGAGCACGTCGAAGGCCTCGGCGACGGCCGCCGTGATCACCGGCGACCTCGGGCGTGTGACCCGGGTGCGCGCTTCCGGAGACGATTCCGCGTCCAGCAGCGTCACCTCCGACACGCCCGACGGGATCGTGCTCGGCGACGGGTTCGTGTCCGTCGCGACGTCGACCTCCTCGCTCTCGGCGGAGGCGACGGCGGAGGCCGACGACCTCGAGCTGTTCGGCGGGCTGGTGACCGCGTCGATCGTGCAGCGCAAGGCCGTGACCACCGGCGGCCGCGTGAAGTACAGCGGGATCGTGCGCGGGCTCGTCTTCGGCGACGAGGAAGTCGACGAGGTCAAGGGCACCAAGACGTACCAGTTCCAGCAGGGCATCGTGACCGCCAACAAGGGCGGCGCCGGGCTGATCGTGGAGCTCACGTCCGACGTGGACGGCATCCCCGCCGGGACGCGGGTGGTGGTGGCCGACGTGTCGGCGAAGGCTTCAGGCGGCGGGGGATCGGCGACGCCGGAGCCGACGGCCACGGCGACGCCCACCGCGACGCCGGACAGCACCCCGGAGCCGACGGCCACGCCCAAGCCGCAGCGCAAGCGCCAGACGTCGCGGCAGCGGCTGATGAGCAGGCGCTTCGTGTTCCCGGTCGGCGGGAGCGCGACGATCGGCGGGCCGTTCGGCGCCCCGCGCGCCAGCACCGGCCGGGCCCACGAGGGCAACGACATCTTCGCCAACTTCGGCACCCCGGTCGTGGCCGTGGCCGACGGCGAGCTGGCCAACGTCGGCACGCTCCCGATCTCCGGCAACCGCCTCTGGGTCTACGCCGACGGCGGCGACCAGTTCTTCTACGCGCACATGTCCGCGTTCTCGGCCAACGCGGTCAACGGCCGCCGGGTCGAGAAGGGCGAGGTGCTCGGCTACGTCGGCAACACCGGCGACGCGGAGCCCACCCCGCCGCACGTGCATTTCGAGATCCATCCGGGCGGCGGCGACGCCGTGGACCCCAACCCCTTCCTGGTCGCCTGGCAGAAGCGTGCCGGGGCGAGCTCGCGGCCCGACACGGCCGAGCGGCCAGGAGCCTTGGTCGAGGTCCGTGATTTCATCGAGGAGCAATGAGCGAGCCGGAAGCCGCCAAGCCATCGCTGATCGAGCGCCTGCGCGCCCAGCGGGCGACCCACCGGACCGCCGCTCGAAATTCGTGCGCCTCGGGTTCGTCATCGTCGGCTTCACCGTGCTGCTCGCGGGGATCGCGATGCTCGTCCTGCCCGGCCCCGCGCTGGCCGTGATCCCGGTCGGGCTCGCGATCCTGTCGCTCGAGTTCGCCTGGGCCGCGCGGCTGCTCGAGGTGGCGATCGAGAAGGCCGAGCAGGCCAAGCAGAGCGCGAAGGAGACCACGGCCACCCAGCGGATCATCGTCGCCATCGCCGTGGTCCTCGGCGTCGCGGCCATCGCCGTCGCCGTCGCCGTCTGGGGCGTCCCGTCCTGGGTGCCGTTCATCGGCGGCTTCAACCGGTAGGAATGCCGGGCGGGGCGGCGACGTCCTGTCCCGTATGAGCTCGCCTGTTGCCACCGACGCCGTGGGCGTCGCGCTCGCCAACTTCGAAGTGATCACCGCCGACACGGTCACGCTCGCCGAGGCCGAGCGCGTCGTCGCGCCGGACCACGTCAACCACGAGGCGGCCAACGAGCCGCTCGAGTGCCGGCAGCGCGGCCCGCTCGGCCTCCTCGCCACGCGCGCCTGGCTGCGCTCCGCGTTCGAGCGCTTCGACATCGAGGTCCTCGACGCGGTCGAGAACGGCCCGCTCGTCGCGCTCCGGTGCGAGGTGACGGTCCGGCACACCGGCGACTTCGTGTTCTGCGACGCGGCGGGCGACGTCAAGGACGCGTTCCCGGCCACCCTGCGCGAGGCCACGATCGGCCAGACGCACTGGTTCACGATCGTCGACGGCCTGGCCACCTCGCACCGGGCCGACCGCGACGACCTGGGCATGGCCGTGCAGCTCGGCTGGGTGCCGCCCAAGCCGCCCTTCCTGCTCGGGATGGCGCTCGCCAAGCGCCGTGTCCGCCGCGCGATGGCGCTCGGCACGGCGCCCTGGCAAACCTAAAGGGCCTGGCCCTTCATCTAAAGGTGCCAGGCACCTTTAGGTTCGGCGGTGCGACTCGCGCGCCAAAGCCCACGCCGTCTCGGGACCGGCGGATCAAGGGCGCCATCAGCCACCGCTGGAGGCGGGCGGTGAGTCCCGGCGCGTGCGCCTCGTCGGCGTAGGCGTGGGCGAGCGTCGCGAGGTCGCGCAGGTTGCGCGGCAGCCCGCGCCGGTTCATCCGCCCGGCCTGCGCCAGCTCCACGACCTCGGTGAACATCGCGTGCATCTCGAGCGCGGGCGTGACCTCGATCCGCATCCGGGCTTCGCCCGCGCCGGCGTTGGCGAACGCGTGGGTGATGCCCGGCGGGACGGCGACCACGTCGCCCGGCTGTGCGAGCACCGACCGCAGCCCCAGCCGGAAGCGCACCGTTCCCGAGACGACCTCGAAGCGCTCGGTCTGCGTGGCGTGGACGTGCGGGATCGGCACTTTCCCGCCCTCACGCAGCGCGAAGTCGAACGCGAGCCGCTCCGGCGTGACCTCGGTGAACGTGAAGCGCTCGCCGGTCACCGGGTTCTCGAGGGTGGAGCTCATGCCCAGGCCCCCGCGGCCGCCGCGCGGCGGGCGAACTCGCCGAAGTCGCGCGGGGCGCGGCCCAGGGCGCGACGGACGCCGTCCTGGGGCTCCGCGTTGCGGCCGTCGAGCAACTCCGTGAACAGGAAGACGACGAACTCCGCCAGCTCGGGCGGCAGGGCCTCGCTGTAGGCCTCCGGCGTGATGCGCGTGAACGTCAGCGCCTTGCCCGAGGCGGCGGCGATCTCCGCCACCGCTTCCTCGATGCGCAGCGCGCGCGGGCCGGTGAGCTCGTAGAGCTCGCCCGCGTGCCCGTCCTGGGTCAAGGCGGCGAAGGCGACGTCGGCGATGTCCTCGGCGTCGACGAACGGCTCCGGCGTGTCGTCGGCGGGGAGCGCGAGCTCGCCGTCCTGGAGGCCGTCGCCCATGAAGGTCTCGCTGAAGTTCTGCGCGAACCAGGAGCAGCGCACGATCGTCGTGTCCACGCCCGCGGCGACGACCTCGCGCTCGGCGCGCTGGGCCTCCGGCTCTCCGCGGCCCGAGAGCAGGACGAGGCGGGACACGCCGGCCGCGGCGGCCGCGTGGGCGAACGCGCCGACGGTGTCCGCCGCGCCGGGCAGCGCGAGGTCGGGGTAGTAGGCGATGTACGCGGCGTCCACGCCGGCGAGCGCGGCAGGCCACGTCGAGTGGTCGTCCCAATCGAACCCGGTGGTGCGGGAGACGGCCCGGACGGGGCGGTCGGCGGCGGTGAGACGGTCGATGATGCGCGAGCCGGTCTTGCCGGTGGCGCCGGTGATGAGCGTGAGCATGCACCGGATTCAACGGCAACCAGCCTGGACGATCCATAGTTGAAATGCGCGCATGCATGCGTCATCGTCCAAGCCATGGACGCCATCGCCGGACTCCTCGACGGCCCGCGGGCCCGCGGCGCGTTCCTGCTGAAGCTCGCCTTCGACCCGCCGTGGTCCGTGCGCATCCAGGACGAGGCGCCGATCGCCGTCATCTCGGTCGTCCGCGGCTCGACGCTGATCCTCAGCGACGACGAGGCGCCGGTCCGCCTCCAGGCCGGCGACGTCGCGATCGCGCGCGGGCCCCGGCCGTACACGATCGCCGACGACCCCGCGACGCCGATCCAGGCCCTCGTGCACCCCGGCCAGGGCTGCACCACGCCGGAGGGGCAGGAGCTGAAGCTCCTGACGCAACACGGCACCCGCACGTGGGGCAACACGGCCGAGGGCTCGACCGTGCTGATGACCGGCGTCTACGAGTCCGCGGGCGAGATCAGCGGCCGTCTGCTGCGCGCGCTGCCGCCGCTGACCGTCCTGCGGGTCGACTCACCGCTCGTGCCGCTGCTCGCCGACGAGATCGTCAAGGACGAGCCCGGCCAGGAAGCCGTGCTGGACCGCCTGCTGGACCTGCTGCTGATCGCCGTGCTGCGCGCCTACTTCGCCCGCCCCGAGGCCCCCGGCTGGTACCGCGCCTACGCCGACCCGGTCGTCGGCCCCGCCATCCGCATGCTCCACGAGGAGCCCGCGCACCCGTGGACGATCCAGGAGCTCGCCCACCGCATCGGCGTGTCGCGAGCCGCCCTCGCCCGCCGCTTCAACGACCTCGTGGGCGAGCCGCCGATGAGCTTCCTCACCAGCTGGCGGATCGCGCTCGCCGCCGACCTGCTGCTCGAGCCGGAAGCGACCGTCGGCAGCGTCGCGCCGCAGGTCGGCTACGGCTCGAGCTTCGCGCTCTCAACCGCCTTCAAGCGGCTGAAGGGCATCTCCCCGCAGCAATACCGCCTCAAGGCGACTTGACGATCAGCAGCACGCCCGCGCCGACCGTGACCAGCGTCGAGGTGACGCCCTCGGCCGAGTAGACGAGCTCGGAGAACTCGACGAGCTCCTTCGCGTGCGAGAGCGTGTTCGCCACCACGAGCAGGCCGCGGGGCCGCAGCACCCGGACGAGATCGGGCCAGTAGGACGCGTACTCCCGCCGCTCGGCGTCGAGGAAGATGAGGTCGAAGGAGGAGTCCTCCAGTGCCGCGAGCGCCTCCGCGGCGTCCTGCGTGCGCACCTCGACGAAGGCGTCGACGCCGGCCTGCGTGAGGTTGTCCTGGGCCAGCGCGGTGCGCTCCGGGTCGATCTCGACGCTGACGACCGAGCCGCCCACGGCCTCGACCGCGTCTCCGAGCCAGATCGTCGAGTAGCCGTTGGAGGTGCCGACCTCGAGCACCCGCTGGGCGCCGAGGGCGCGGACCAGCACCCCGAGCAGCTCGGCGGTCTCGGGCTCCACGTTGCGGAGCGCCTCGGGCACGTCACGCCCGTGCGCGTAGAGCTCGTCCAGGAAGGTCTGCCGTGTCGCGTCCATTTAGGCCGATGCCTCGTCGAGTTTGGTGATCTCGCTCGGGTCGAGCGTGAAGGTCGGGAGGATGCCGTCGAGCTGGGCGACGGTCCGGGCGCTCGCGATCGGCGCGACGATGCCCGGCTTGGCGCGCAGCCAGTCGATCGCGACCGCGGCGACGGAGACGCCGCGCGTCAGCGCGATCTCGTCCAGCGCATCCAGGACGCGCTCGCCGCGCGGGTCGTCGAGGTAGCTGGACACCATGCCCTCGCGCGCCACGCCTTCGGCCGACTGGTTGCGGTACTTGCCGGTCAAGAAGCCGGCCGCCAGCGCGTAGTAGGGCGCCACGGACAGCCCGTACCGCTCCACGATCGGCGCGTAGTCGCGCTCGTAGCCCTCACGCTCGAGCAGGTTGTAGTGCGGCTGCAGCCACTCGTAGGCCGCCAGGCCCTCGCGCGCCGACAGCTCCAACGACTCGACCAGCCGGTCCGGCGGGACGTTGGACGCCGCCACGGCCACCACCTTGCCGTCGCGCACCGTCTGGTCGAAGGCCCGCACGGTCTCCTCCACGGGCACGTCACCGACGTCCTTGTGCGCGTAGTAGAGGTCGATCCGGTCCGTCTGCAGCCGCGCGAGCGACTCATCCACGTGCTGGGCGATGTTCGCGGCGGACAGCCCACCGTCCGAGCCGACCTTCGTCGCGATGACGAGCGAGTCACGGTTGCCGCGCGCGGCCATCCACTCGCCGATGATCGTCTCCGAGATGCCCATGTTCGGGCGCATGTAGCTGTCGGCGGTGTCGATGAAGTTCCCGCCCGCCTCGACGTACGCGTCGAGCACGGCGAACGAGTCGTCGCGGTCGGCGGTCCAGCCGAACACGTTGCCACCGAGGCAGAGCCCGTAGACATGGTCCAAAGCCATGCCCACACCCTACGAAACGAAAGAGGGCGCCCGATGGGCGCCCTCTCACAAATCGCTACGCCGCGGTGCCCGCGGTCGGTGTACTCGATGGCGAGGAAGTGGTCGAGGTGTACTCGAACTCCTCCTCGGCGCCGAACAGCGCGTCGAGCACCTTCTTGCGCAGGCCCTCGGAGAGCGCCAGCGCCACGGCACCACCGACGACGCCGAGCAGCAGGACGCGACCGAGGCCGCCGCCGCTCTTCTGCTTCTTGGGCGCCTCGTAGAGCGCGACGCTCGCGTCACGCACGCCACCGGCGGTCTCCCGGATGTGCTTCTGCAGCTTCTTGTCCTCGAAGATCTGCGTCGCCGGGCTCTTGCCGTTGTTCAGCCGCGAGTACGCGTCGCGGGCGGACTCGAAGGCCTGGACGATGTTCTGGCGCAGATCCTCGTCTTCGATGACCCGCGTCACGTACGGGTTGGTCCGCGCCGACTGCGCCGCCTTCCCGGCCTTCTTGACCTTCTTGTTCGCCATGGCTCCTCGCTTGCCTCGCTTTCAACCTTGGTCTTGAGGCCGAGCATACCCCGCTCGGCCGTTTACGAGTGCGGCGTCGAACACATCGCCGATCTCGCTCACCCACACGAACTCCAGGTTCTCGCGCAGCGCGTCGGGAAAGTCCTCGGCGTCCGGCTCGTTGCGGCTGGGCGCCAGCACGCGCTTCACCCCCGCCCGCTGAGCGGCCAACGCCTTCTCCTTGAGCCCGCCGATCGGCAGCACCTGCCCCGTCAGCGTGAGCTCGCCCGTCATGGCCACGTCATCGCGCACCGGGTGCCCCGTGACGAGCGACATCAGTGCGGTGGCCATCGTGATCCCGGCCGAGGGCCCGTCCTTCGGGATCGCCCCGGCGGGCACGTGGATGTGGATGTCGTGGTGCGCGAACCAGTCCTCGGGCAGGCCGTCGGCGTGCCCGCGCACGTACGACATCGCGGCCTGGGCGGACTCCCGCATCACGTCGCCCAACTGACCGGTGATCGTCAACTTGCCCTTGCCGGGCATCGCGGTGGCCTCGACGAACAGCACGTCGCCGCCGACCGGCGTCCACGCCAGCCCGGTGGCCACGCCGGCCTCCTGCGTGCGGCGCTTGACGTCGGCCTGGAAGCGCGCGCGGCCGAGCAGCTCGCGCACCTTGGGCGCGGTCACCGAGACCTTCTTGGAGTGCGTGCCCTCGGCGACCGTCAGCGCGACCTTCCGGCACGCGGAGGCGATCTCGCGGTCCAGCCCGCGCACGCCCGCCTCCCGCGTGTACTCGCTGATGATGGCGCGCAGCCCGGTGTCGGTGAACGCCACCTGCGACTTCTTCAGGCCGGAGCGCTCGACCTGGCGCGGCACCAGGTAGCGCTTGGCGATCTGGAGCTTCTCCTCCTCCGTGTAGCCCGCGAGCTGGATGATCTCCATCCGGTCGCGCAGCGGCGGCGGGATCGTGTCCAGCGTGTTCGCGGTGGTGATGAAGAGCACGCCGGAGAGGTCGAACGGGACGTCCAGGTAGTGGTCGCGGAACGTCGCGTTCTGCTCGGGGTCGAGCACCTCGAGCATGGCGCTGGCCGGATCACCCCGGTAGTCCGCGCCCATCTTGTCGATCTCGTCGATCATGAACAGCGGGTTCGCGGCGCCCGCGTCCCGCAGCGCGCGGATGATCGTGCCCGGCATCGCGCCGATGTACGTGCGCCGGTGGCCGCGGATCTCGGCCTCGTCGCGGACACCGCCGGCGCTGATGCGCTCGAACTTGCGCCCCATCGCCCGCGCGATCGAACGGCCCAGCGAGGTCTTGCCCACGCCCGGCGGGCCGACGAAGCACATGATCGACGAGCCCGTGGCGTCGGGCTTGAGCTTGCGCACCGCGAGGAACTCGAGGATGCGCTCCTTGACCTTGGCGATGTCGTAGTGGTCCTCGTCGAGCACGATCCGGGCGTGCGCGAGGTCCAGGTTGTCGTCGGTGCGCTTGCCCCACGGCAGCGAGGCGATCCACTCCAGGTAGGTGCGGATGACACCGTGCTCGGCCGCGGCCTGCGGGAGCTTCTGCAGGCGTGAGAGCTCGCGGTCGGTCTGCTTGCGCACGTCCTCGGGCAACTCCAGCGCGGACAGCTGCTCGCGCAGGTCGTCGAGCTCGGCCTCCGCCGGGTCCTTCTCGCCCAGCTCCTCATGGATCGCCTTCAGCTGCTGCCGGAGCACGTACTCGCGCTGCGAGCTCTCCATCTCCGACATGACCTGGTTCTGGATCTTGGAGCCGATGGCGACGATGTCCAGCTCACGGGCGAGCGTCTCGCTCAGCCGCCGCAGCCGCTTGCTGACGTCGACCTCCTCCAGCAGCGCCTGCTTCTCCTCGACCTTGATCCGCAGCGCGCCCGCGATCAGGTGCGCGAGCGAGGACGGCTCCTCGACGTTCGCGACCGCCATCTGCAGCTCTTCCGGCAGGTACGGGACCTCGTCGATGATGCGCGTGAACGTCTGCTGGACGTTGCGCATCAGCGCGGTCAGCTCCGGCCCTTCCTCCACCTCGTCCGGGAGCTCGGAGACGCGCGCGACGAGGTAGGGCTCCTCGCCGATCCACTCCTCGACCTTCACGCGCTGGCCGGCCTGGACGAGGATCCGCAGCGACCCGTCCGGGACCTTGAGCATGCGCGCGACGACGCCGGCGACGCCGATCGTGTGCAGGTCGTCGGGGCCGGGCGTGTCGAGGTCCGGGTCCTTGGAGCCGAGCATCACCAGCATCCGGTCGCCGGCCAGCACGTCGTTGACGAGCTGGATCGAGCGCTCCTGGCCCACCGCCAGCGGCGTGAGCGTGTCCGGGTAGGTGACGGTGTCGCGCAGCGGGAGGACCGGGAGGTGGTCCGGCAGGCCCTGCGGGAGCTCGTCCTGGGTCGCGGTCAACGGTCCGTCCCGCGGATCGGGACGGTGCGGGGACGTGCCGGGCGGCTCAGGGGGAGCTCGACGGTCAGGATGCCGTCCTCGTAGGCGGCGTCGGCGGCGTCCGCGTCCACCTCGGCGCCGAGCGCGACGACGCGCCGGAACGCGCCCCGCTCGATCTCCATCTGCTGGTAGACGCGGTCGTCGGACGGCGGCTCGGACTCGCGCTGGCCGGAGAGCACGAGCTCACGGCCGCGCACCTCGAGCGACACCTGGCTGGGGTCGATCCCGGCCAGGTCGGCGCGCACGATCGCCCGGGGCGGGTCGCTCGCGTAGTAGACGTCGACCGCCGGCGAGAAGCCGCCGCGGCGCTGCGGCGCGAAGCCGCGATCGAACAGCTCGTCCATCTGACGCCGCATCTGCTCGAAGTTCGCGAAGAGGTCGCGCTCCTGGGCCATCCGGCCCGATGCTAGAGCGAAGTACGCTGCAGCCGGTTCAGTACCGCAGTAGCCGGGGCGCACGAGCCGGGCCTCGACGGCCATGGGCTTCTCGGTCGGGTGCCCGAAGTAGAAGCCCTGGCCGAGGTCCACGCCCAGCTCGGCCATCGCGCGGAACTCGTCGACGCGCTCGATGCCCTCGGCGACGACCTTCGCGCCCAGCTCGTGCGCGCACTCGACGAGCGCCTTCACGAGCGCGCGCCGGCCGACGGAGTGCTGGATGCCGGAGGTGAGCGCGGTGTCGATCTTGGCCACGTCGGGCTGGATGAGCTCGAGGCAGGCCAGTGAGTCCGGCCCGCCGGAGAGATCGTCCAGCGCCACCTTCGCGCCGCGCTTGCGGTGCTCGGTCGTGATCGCCAGCAGCAGGTCCCGGTCCAGGCAGCGCTCCGGCTTGACGAGCTCCAGGCACAGCCGTGACGGATCGGCGCCGAGGCGGCCGACGACCGGCCACGTCGTGCGCATCGTGGACTCGACGTCCAGCGAGGCGCGCGGGTCGACGTTCACGAACAGGATCTCGCCCGGCGGCAGCAGCGGAAGCCCGACTTCGAGCGCGGCGGTGCGCGCGCGGTAGTCGAAGGAGAAGAGCGCGTCGTGGGCTTCGGCGGCGGCGAGCAGCTCGGCGCCGCGCAGCTCGACGTTGCCGAGCATCCCGCGCATCAGCGCTTCGCGACCGTACGACTGCCCGGTGCGCAGGTCGACGATCGGCTGGAAGTGCGGCCGCATCCGGCCGTGCGAGAGGAACTCGGGGAACCAGTCCGTGCGGGTGCGGTCGAGCAGCGTCTCGGCGGGGACCGGGAGGCTCTGCTCGTCGGCGAGGCGCACCGCGAACAGGCAGGCGCGCTCGGAGATCGACAGGGCCTTGAGGACCGACCGCAGGCGCTCGTCCCAGCTCGGGCCGGCGATCAGCAGCCCTTCAACGGCGATATCACCCGCGGCGGGCTCCGACGCGAGGTGCTCGACCTTATAGAGGACGGAGGGCCGGTGCGAAAGCAGGCGCACGCCATCCATGGCGGCGGTAGCGAGGGTCACAGGCCTTGTGATCGGCCGCAGGCCAGGAGATCTTTACTCGCCGAGCGTGTAGATCGAACCTTCGCGCGCCGCCTCGACCGGCCCGCCGAACGCGCGCGCGGCCTCGTCGCGTACCCAGTCCACGCCCGCTTCGTCCGCGTAGTGGGTCAAGACCAGCCGTTTCGCGCCGGCCTGCGCCGCGTGCTCGCCGGCCTCGAACGGCGTGAGGTGGCCGCGGTCGTCCGGCGGCTCGGGCTCCAGCAGCGTGGCCTCGACCATCAGCAGGTCGGTGCCGGCCGCGAACCGGGCCAGGTCCGCGCTCGGTCCGGAGTCCGCGCCGAAGGTGAACCGCGCGCCGTCGCACGCGAACTCCACCGCGTTCGCCGGGATGTAGTGCGGGACGGGCTGGAAGCGCACCTCGAGCCCGCCGAGCGTGAGCGGCTCGGCCGGGTCGTACACGCTCAGGTCGAACGCCAGCTCGAGGTGGTCGGGGCTCATGCTCCCGCCCTCGCAGAGCTTGGTGAACACGTCCGGCGCGCCCGGCGGGGCGATCAGCCGCGGGTGCGGCGGCGCGCCGTCCCAGGGGCGGTAGCGGATGCCGGACGCGTACGGCACGAGGTCCATCACGTGGTCGGCGTGCAGGTGGCTGATGACGATCGCGTCGACGTCGGCGTAGTCGACCACCGTGCGCAGCTTCGCGAACACGCCGGGCCCGCAGTCGAGGAGCACCGTCTGCCCACCGCCCTCGACGAGGTAGCCCGAGCACGCGCCACCCGCGTCCGGAAAGGACGGGGACTTCCCCAGAACCGTGATTCGCAACGTCGGTCAGACCCTCCTGGCCCGGGACAGTACCGCCCAGCCCAGCAGACCGGCCAGCAGGGACCCGGCGAAGATCCCGACCTTGGCCTGCTCGACGAGCACCGGATCGTCGAACGCGAGGTCAGCGATGAACAGGGACACGGTGAAGCCGATGCCGGCCGCCGCGGCCACGCCGAACAGCTGCGCGCGGGGCATGCCTTCCGGGAGCGTGCCGCCCCCGCGCAGCGCGGCGAGCGTCGCCGCGCTCACGCCGAGCAGCTTGCCCAGCACCAGGCCGGCGACGATCGCCCAGGTCAGCCTGCTGGAGAGCGCATCATCGAGCACGCCGCCGCCGAGCGCGATGCCGGCATTGGCGAGCGCGAACAGCGGGACGACCACGAACGCGCTCCACGGGTGCAGGCGATGCTCGACACCCTCGCCCATCGCCACCGGCAGCAGGAGTCCGACCGCGACGCCGGCGATCGTGGCGTGCACGCCCGACTCGTGCACGGCGATCCAGAGCACGATCCCGAGCGGCACCCACAGCCGCGGGAAGAACTTGATCGCCACCAAGAGCGCCGCCGCGGCCAGCAGCCACAGCAGCGACACGGCCTCGGCGTAGAAGATCGCGATGATCGCGATGGCGATGATGTCGTCGACGATCGCGACGGCGAGCAGGAACACGCGCGTGCCGTCGCTCACCCGGTCGCCGAGCAGCGCGACCAGCCCGACCGCGAACGCGATGTCCGTGGCGCACGCGATCGCCCAGCCCTCCGCGCCGTCGCCGCCGGCGACGATCGCGACGAAGATGACGATCGGCGCGACCACGCCGCCGACCGCCGCGAGGGCCGGCAGCGCCGCGGTGCGCGCGTTCTGCAGGCGGCCATCGACGACCTCGCGCTTGATCTCGAGCCCGACGACGAGGAAGAACACGGCCATCAGCGCGTCGTTGACCCAGTGGTGCAGGTCGAGCGGGCCGAGCTCGGTGTGCCAGAAGCCGTCGTAGTCGAGGCCGACGTTGGCCCAGATGAGCGCGACGATCGTGGCGACCAGGATCGCGAGGCCGCCCGCGGCCTCGTCGTGGAGGAACTCGCGAATGCGGTCGTTCACGGAGCGGCCAGGAAGCGTTCCGCGAGGTCCCGAAAGAAGCCGTGCCGCGCGATCACGCCGACCACCTTGCCGTCGTCGACCACCGGGCACGATCAGCACGCGGTGGTGGAGGAAGATCTCGGCCACCTGCAGCTCGGAGTGGTCGGAGCCGACTTCCACGTGCTCGGTGTTCATGTGCTTGCCCACGGCCTCGAACCGGCAGGCGTTGCGCTTCTCCAGCGCCGCGTCGAGCGAACCGCGCAGGAACGCGGCGCCCTTGAGCTGGCCCACATAGCCCGGGAACAGCGCCGTGACGAACTCGCGCTCGCCGAACACACCCTTGAAGCGCTCGCGGTCATCCACCACCGGCAGCGCAGGCAGGTCCAGCTCGACCAAGCGGCGCACGGCCACCTCGAGCGTGTCGTCGATGTGCAGGACCTCAGTGCTCATGCGTACCTCAGCATCACGTAGCCGGTGGCGAAGATCAACGAGACGAGCGTCACCGGGAGCCCGTAGCGCAGGAAGAACAGGAAGCCGATCGGGTGGCCCGCCCGCGCCGCCATGCCAGAGGCGGCGACGTTGCACGCCGCTGCGACGATCGTCGCGTTGCCGCCGAAGCACGCCCCGAGGGCGAGCGCCCACCAGTACGCGTCGTCGTCGGCGAGCGAGTCGACCACCGGGATCATCGCCGCCGTGAACGGGATGTTGTCCACCAGGCCCGAGCCGACCGCCGATACCCACAGGATCCCGAGCAGCTCCGCGGTGCGGTTGCCGTCGGTGACGGACGCGATCCCGTTCGCCACCTCCTCCAGCGCGCCCGTCTCCTCCAGCGCGCCGACCATCACGAACAGGCCGATCAGGAAGAACAGCGTCAGCCATTCGATCCCGGAGACCGTGCCCGCGAGCGACTGCCGGCTCACGAGCAGCGTCACCGCGGCGCCCGCGAGCGCGACGGTCGCCGGCTCCAGGTGCAGCGGCTTGTGGATGAAGAAGACGAGGATCGTCAACACGAGGATCGGGACGGTGCGCTTGGCCTCGCCGGCGTCCTCGATCGACTTCGCGGCGTCCAGGCTCATCACCCGCTCGCGCGCCTCCGGCGCGATCTGCAATCGCGACCGGAAGGCGAAGTAGAGCCCAGGGATGACCACGGCGAGCGTGAAGATCACGATCGGCGCGAGGTTCGCGATGAACGCGCCGAACGAGAGCCCGGTGTGGCCGGCGATCAGGATGTTCGGCGGGTCACCGATCAGCGTCGCGGTGCCGCCCAGGTTGGAGGCCACGATCTCGATCACGATCAGCGGCACCGGGTCCACGTCCAGCGCGTCGGCGAGCAGGAACGTGATCGGGACGACCAGCAGGATCGTCGTGACGTTGTCCAGGAACGCCGACAACACCGCCGTGGTGATCGCCAGCGCGAGCACCACCGCCAGCGGCCGCCCCTTGGAGAGCTGGCCGGCGCGGATCGCGAGCCACGTGTAGACGCCGGTCGTCTCCGTGACCCGGACCATGATCATCATCCCGACGAGCAGGCCGATCGTGTTGAAGTCGACCGCCTCGATCGCCTGCTCCTGGCTGAGCGTGCCGGCGAGGACGACGAGCGTCGCGCCCAGCAGGGCGATCTTCGTGCGGTCGACGCGCTCAGACGCGATCAGCGCAAGGGCGACGACGAAGACGGCGATGGCGAAGGCCACAGGAAGATCACCTCAGGGGTCGGCGTACGAAACCGCCGACCAGGCTTCCCGGCACACCGCCGTCCAGCCTACTAGCGCGAGAATTCGCGTCAGCGAATCTCGACAGCTGATCGCTCGCGCCGCGCCAGCGGCCGTAGCGATAGCCGTGAACGCGGCCTGCTCCTGCGCCGTCGGGAACGCCCAGCCGACCTGGCGACGGCGCTCCTGGCGGAAGACGAAGCGCAACTGCGTCGGCGGCCGCAGCCCGTCGGGGTGGTCGGGCCGGTAGGTCGGGCAGGCCTCGTCGAGGTTCAACGCACACAGGCCGTTGCGGGCGAAGAAGCAGTCCTCGCACGTCACCTTCTTCGACCTCTTGGCGCGTTGTGGCGCGGCGACGGCTGACACCCGGAAGGACCCCTCGTTCACGACTCGGTCACAGGACGTGGCCGATCAAAGCGGAGCCGCCCGGGTGCTGCAAGTCCTCCCCGAGCGCCACTTCCGCAAAACGCAGGTATTCCGTGAAGACCCCGCAAATACGGGGTAAAAGCCACTTTTCTGCCCCACTTGCGGGAAGAGCACCCCGCAACCTGCGCGCTTTTCGCGGCGTGTCACGCTTGAGGGAATGGGCGACGGCTTGCAGACCCTGGTAACCGGCGTGTCCGGCTACGTCGGCGCGGAGCTCGTTCCGCGCCTGATCCGCGACGGACACAGCGTGCGCGGCTTCGCGCGCTCGGCGGACCGGGTGCGAGCGGCGGGCGTCGAGCTCGACGATCTCGTGCTCGGTGACGCGACCAGCGGCGAAGGGCTCGAGCGCGCGCTCGACGGCATCGAGGTCGCCTACTACCTGATCCACTCGATGGAGGGCGTCGCCGGCACGTTCGTGGACACCGAACGCGTCCAGGCGCAACGGTTCGCCGAGGCGGCGGCGAACGCCGGCGTGCAGCGGATCGTCTATCTGGGCGGGCTGAGCCCGCACGACGGGTCGATGTCGCGCCACCTCGCGTCGCGCCTCGCGGTCGAGCAGGCGCTGCTGGACGCCGTGCCGGAGTCGGTGGCGCTGCGGGCCTCGATCGTGATCGCCGCCCGCTCGCGCTCGTTCCGGTTCCTCGTGCGGTTGATCGAGCGCCTGCCCGTGCTCGCCCTGCCGGCGTGGCGCTCCAATCGCACGCAACCGATCGACGGGCGCGACGTGCTGGAGTTCCTGTCCGCCGCCGCGACGGTGGCCCCGAGACACGCCGGCCGTGCGTGGGACGTGGGCGGACCGGACACCATGAGCTACCAGGACATGCTGCGCCGTATCGCTGACGTCATGATGATCGACCGCCCTTCCGTGTCGCTCGGGTTCAACCTCACACCGGTCGCGTCCGTGGTGGCCGCGGCGGTGGCGGGTGAGGACCCCGGGTTTATCGAACCGTTGATGGAATCACTGGAACACGACCTGCTCCCCCGCGATGACGGCGCCGCCGCAGCGTTCGGGGTGCGCCTGCACCGCTTCGAGCCGGCGGTGGAACGAGCGTTGCGCGACATGGAGGGGCAACACCGATGACCGTGGTACGCGCCAACATCGACATCGACGCTCCACCGGACGCGGTGTATGAGGTGATGCTCGACCCGAAGCGGTTGAGCGAGTGGGTGACGATTCACCGCAAGATCAATCGAGCGGATTCCGGTGAACCGCAGATGGGCTTCGAGATGGACCAGACGTTGTGCCTGCGTCACGCGAACTTCAAGGTGCACTGGACGCTCACCGAAGCCGACCCTCCGCACGCCGCCACATGGGAAGGGCGCGGACCCGCCGGTTCGTACGCCCGAACCGCGTACCGCCTCACGGCTAAAGGTGACGGCACTCACTTCGAGTACGAGAACGAGTTCAAAGCTCCCGGCGGATTCCTCGGTGCGGCGGCCAGTCGTGTGGTGGTGGGCGGCGTGCCCCAGCGTGAGGCGACCCAGTCCTTGAAACGACTCAAAGCACTGCTGGAAAGCTGACCCGCAACACATTGCCCACAACCGGCGGTGCAATGTGATAATCACACTGGTATGGCGGACTTTCTCGACGAGAAGCGCAAAGAGATTCAGGCGCGCCTGAAGGAGCTCAAGCCCTACGTCGAGGAGTACGAACTGCTCCAGGCCGCGGACAGCGCCCTCAGTGGCATCGGCAACGGCGCGAGCAGCACGCCGCGGGCCTCCAGCGCCACCCCCACGCGCCGCAGTCCCAAACGCGCGGCCGGCGGTGGCAGCGGCGCCCGGCGCGGGCGCCCCAAGGGCGGCGGAACGCGCTCCGCGCAGGCGCTGGACCTCGTGAAGGAGCGCCCGGGCATCACCATCCCCGAGCTCGCGGAAGCGATGGGGATTCAGCAGAACTACCTCTACCGCGTGATGCCCGGCCTCGCCGAGGAGGGCAAGGTCACCAAGTCCGGCCGCGGCTGGCACATCCGCGAGAGCGTGGCGGGTTAATTACGGGTAGTGAGTCCCCGCGATGCGGGGACTCACTACCACGCTGGTCTGTGTTCCTGAAGACGCTCTAGCTGACGAGGCCGAGCTTGGCGACGGCCTCGCGCTCCTCCTGGAGCTCGGCGACCGTCTTGTCGATGCGCGCCTGCGAGAACTCGGGGACGTCGAGGCCCTCGACGATCGTGTACTCGCCACCGGACGTGGTGACCGGGAAGGAGCTGATGATCCCCTCCGGGACGCCGTAGGCCCCCGTCGACGGCACGGCCATCGACACCCACTCACCCTCGGGCGTGCCGTTGACCCAGTCGTGGACGTGGTCGATCGCGGCCGCGGCGGCCGAGGCGGCGGAGGAAGCGCCACGCGCCTCGATGATCTCCGCGCCGCGCTTGCCCACGCGCGGGATGTACTCGTCGGCGACCCAACGTTCGTCGTTCACCACATCCCAAGCGCGTTGGCCCTTGACCTTGGCGTTGAACAGGTCGGGGTACATCGACGGCGAGTGGTTGCCCCAGATCGCCATGTTGGTGATGTCGGAGACGGCGGCGCCGGTCTTCTGCGCGAGCTGGGCGATCGCGCGGTTGTGGTCCAGGCGCGTCATCGCGGTGAAGCGCTCCTTGGGCACGCCGTCCGCGTTGGACGCCGCGATCAGCGCGTTCGTGTTCGCCGGGTTGCCGACGACGAGGACCTTGATGTCGTCCGCGGCGCCCGCGGCGATCGCTTCACCCTGCGGCTTGAAGATGCCGCCGTTGGCCTCGAGGAGGTCGGCGCGCTCCATGCCCTTCGTGCGCGGGCGCGCGCCGACGAGCAGCGCGATGTTCGTGCCGGCGAACGCCTGCTGGGCGTCGTCGTAGATGTCGATCCCGGCGAGCAGCGGGAACGCGGAGTCGAACAGCTCGAGCGCGGTGCCCTCCGCGGCCTTGACGGCCTGGGGGATCTCGAGGAGCTTCAGGTGGACGGGCTTGTCAGGGCCGAGCAGCTGACCGGAGGCGATCCGGAAGAGCAGCGCGTAGCCGATCTGCCCGGCCGCTCCGGTGACGGTGACGGTGGTGGCCATTCGCGACAGGCTACGAAGTCCTGGCCATGCAGCGTGCAGGATCCGCCTGTCAACATTCATGAGACGTGTTCGGCGGCGGCTCTTCCCTCCAGCTCTTCAAGCTCTTCGGCTTCCGCGTCGGCGTCCACTACTCGTGGTTCGCGATCCTCTTTTTGTGGATTCTGCTGCTGCGTGAGCGGTTCGAGGAAGCGATCGTCGGCAGCGTCTCCGGGTTCGTCCCGGCGGTCATCTCCGCGTTCCTGTTCTTCGGCTCGATCGTGCTCCACGAGCTCGGCCACGCGCTCGCCGCGCGCCGCGAAGGCATCGGCGTCGGCGGCATCGACCTGTTCTTCTTCGGCGGCTTCATGCGCGCCGACCGCGACAGTGAGACCGCCGGCGAGGAGTTCCGTGTCGCCGCCGCCGGCCCCGCCGTCACGCTCGTGCTCTCGATCCTGTTCCTCGGCGTCGGCGCCGCGCTCAGCGGCGATCAACTCCTGCACGCGGCGACGTTCGACTTCGCGTCGGGCACGACGCTCGAGGTCCTGATCGCCTTCACGGGCCTCTCGAACGCACTGCTGTTCGTGCTGAACATGATCCCGGCGTTCCCACTCGACGGCGGCCGGATCGCGCGCGCCTTCGTGTGGGCCGTCAGCGGCAACCGCCACGCCGCGACGAAGATCTCCGCCTACCTCGGCCAGGCGTTCGCCGCGCTGATGATCGTCTACGGCATCTACGTGATCGCCGTCGGCCGCGACCAGTGGGGCCTGTGGTACATCGTGCTGGGCTGGATGCTCGGCGGGTCCGCGCGCGCCGCGGTCGCCCAGAGCAACTTCGTCACGCGTCTGGAGGGCATCACGGCCGGCGACATCATGGACGCCGAGCCGGTGACGATCCCGGCGGAGATCCCGACCGAGCGCGCCTACGACGAGTATTTCCTGCGTTACCAGGGCTGGCCGTGGTTCGCGGTCACCGAGAGCGACGGCACGTTCGTCGGGCTCGCGCACCGCGCCGCCGTCGAGCACGCCGCGCTGCACGGGGACGGCAGCGTCGCGGTCCGCAGCCACGTCGCCGACTCCGCGCAGGTCCGCACGGACACGCCGCTGGAGGCGCTGGTCACGTCCGAGCCGCTGCGCCGGCTCGGCGCGCTGATGGCCGTGGACGCCGACGGCCACCTGCGCGGCGTCGTGACGATGGACCAAGTGTCACGCGCCCTACAAGCGCGCCTGCAGCCCTCGTAACGAACGTCTCTTTAGCCCGGCGCGCCGTATAAGGTGCGGCAATGCCCGTCCATGACGTGTTGATCATCGGTGCCGGTTTGGCCGGCCAGAGGGCCGCTCTCGCAGCTGCCCGCGCGGGCGCGACGGTGGCGATCATGTCCAAGGTCCACCCCGTCAGGTCGCATTCGAACGCCGCCGCCGGCGGCATCAACGCAGCTCTGAACCCTGACGACTCCTGGGAATCGCACGCGTTCGACACCGTCAAGGGGTCGGACTACCTCGGTGACCAGGACGCGATCGAGATCATGTGCCGTGAGGCCCCGAACGAAGTGCTCTGGCTCGAGCACGCGGGCGTCACGTTCCACCGCAATGCCGAGGGAAAGCTCGGCACTCGCGCCTTCGGCGGCGCCTCCGCCGCCCGTACCTACTACATCGCCGACATCACCGGTCAGGCGTTGCTGCACGTGCTCTACGAGCAGCTGATGAAGCACCACGAGCAGATCGACCGCTACGAGGAGTGGTTCATCACCGGCCTCGCGCAGGACGACGCGGGCCACTGCGTCGGCGCGATCGCCCGCAACATCCGCGACGGCTCGATGGAGCTGTTCACCGCCAAGTCCACGATTCTCGCCTCCGGTGGCGCCGGCCAGGCGTTCAAGCCCACCACCAACGCGATCATCTGCACCGGTGACGGGATGGCGCAGGCGTACCGCATCGGCGCGCCGCTGATGGACATGGAGATGATCCAGTACCACCCGACGACGCTCGCCGGGAACGGGATCCTGATCACCGAGGGCGCCCGCGGCGAGGGTGCACACCTCTACAACGCCGAGGGCGAGCGCTTCATGGAGAAGTACGCGCCCAACAAGATGGAGCTCGCGTCGCGGGACGTGGTCTCGCGGGCGGAGCAGACCGAGATCAACGAGGGTCGCGGCTTCCCGGACGGCACGGTCTCGCTGGACATCACCAAGGTGCCGCGCAAGCGCACGCTGGAGGCCCTGCGCGAGATCGTGAACATCGGGCGCGACTTCGCGGGCGTGGACATCACGCGCGAGCCGATCAAGATCCGGCCCGGCTGCCACTACATCATGGGTGGCGTCAAGGCCGATGTGGACGGCAAGACGTCGATCCCCGGCCTGTACGCGGCCGGAGAGGTCGCGTGCGTGTCGGTCCACGGCGGCAACCGGCTCGGCGCCAACTCGCTGCTGGACACGCTCATCTTCGGCCGTCGCTCCGGCGAGCACGCCGCGGCGCGGGCGGCGAGCATGGCCGCGATCACGCCGTCGCGCGCGCTGCTGCGCGACACCGAGCGCGAGATCCAGGACATCAAGGACCGCTCCGGCGGGCGCCGCGTGTCGGAGATCCGCGACGAGCTCGGCACGATGATGAACGAGAAGGTCGCCGTGTTCCGCGACCAGGCGGGCCTCACCGAGGCGCACGAGATCGTGCGCCGGCTCAAGGAAGAGGCCAAGCACGCCACGATCGACGACCGCGGTTCGATCTTCAACCAGGACGTGCTGGGCGCCCTCGAGCTCGGGTACATGCTCGATTGTGCGGAGTGCATCGTCGTCGGCGCGCTGGAACGCAAGGAGTCCCGCGGGGCGCAGTTCCGCACGGACTTCCCGAAGCGCAACGACGACGAGTGGCTCAAGCACATCACGTTGTCCTTGAATGGCTCTGACACGCCGAAGGTCAGCTACTCGCCCGTGACCATCACGAAGTGGGAACCGCAGGAGAGGACCTACTAGTGCCCGAGTACACCCTTCGTATCCGTCGATATTCGCCGGAGTCCGGTGAGGCCGCTCACTGGGACGACTTCGAGATCGACCTGGACGGGCACCGCTCGGTGCTCGACGGCATCCTGCAGGCCAAGGATCGCCAGGACGGGTCGATCGCCATCCGGTGTTCGTGTCGCGCCGCCATCTGCGGCTCGTGCGGCGTCCGCATCAACGGCAAGCCGACCCTCGCCTGCCACACGCACCTCGACAAGGCGTTCGAGGACGCGGTCGAGGGCGTGATCGTCGTCGAGCCGATGGGCAACATGCCGGTCCTCAAGGACCTGATCGTCGACATGGACGCGGTCCACTGGAAGAAGATGCGCCGCGTCACGCCGTGGCTCCTGCCCGACGGTGAGCCGCCCGAGCGCGAGTACATCGTCCCGCCCGAGTCGATGATCGACATCACGCAGACGATGGCCTGCATCCAGTGCGGCGCGTGCGTGTCGGACTGCCTGTCGATGGAGGTCGACCCGCTGTTCATCGGCCCGGCGGCGCTGGCGAAGGCCTACCGCTTCGTCGGCGACCCGCGCGACGGCCAGCAGCGGGAGCGCCTGCGCGACCTCGCCGAGGACCCGCACGGCATCTACGACTGCACGCACTGCTTCAACTGCATCGAGGCGTGCCCGAAGGGCGTCGCGCCGATGTCGCAGATCATGCGGCTGCGGCGGATCGCGGGCTCCGACCACGGCATCGACGACCGCAACAACGGCCACCGGCACGAGATGGCGTTCGTCAAGAACATCGAGCAGAACGGCCTGTTGCACGAAGCGGACCTGCTGCCGGACTCCTACGGCGGCAAGTTCCACCCGCGCGCCGTTCCCGAGCTGGTCAGCTCGCTCCCGATCATCCTGCGGGCGCTCCAGCGCGGCAAGGTCACGCCCTCCAAGGCGCTTGCTGCACAAGCACAAGGCCTCCAAGGAGGTCAAGCGGATCTTCCGCGATGTCCACGATCGCGAGGAGCGCTACGAGCTCAACCTCTACGTCGTGGGCGAGGAGGAAGAGACCGCATGAAAGTCGCCTACTGGCCCGGCTGTGTGAGCCGCGGCTTCACCCCGGAGCTGCACGGCTCGATGGCGCAGGTCGCGCCGCTGCTGGACATCGAGCTCATCGAGCTCGACCGCGCCTCATGCTGCGGCGCCGGCGTGATCGCCGAGCACAACCAGGAGCTCGCCGACACGCTGAACGCCCGCACGTTCGCGCTCGCCCAGAAGGAGATCGCGGACGGCGCCGACCTGATGATGAACATCTGCTCGACGTGCCAGGGCGCGCAGAGCGAGTGTCAGGAACGCCTGGACGGGAACACGCCCTACCGCGAGCACGTCAATGAGACGCTCTCGGCCGAAGGGCTCACGTACGAGAAGGGCATCACCAACAAGCACTTCCTGTGGCTGCTGGTCGAGGAGATCGGCCTGGACGTGGTCAAGTCCAAGGTCACGCGGCCGCTGACGGACCTGCGCGTCGGCCCGTTCTACGGCTGCTACATCGTGCGGCCCACGGACCGGATCGGGATCGACCGCGACCACCCGCGCGACACGTACCTGCAGCAGCTCATCGTCGCGCTCGGCGGCACCGTCGTGGACTACGCGGGCCAGTACAAGTGCTGTGGCTTCCCGATCATCACCATGAACAAGGAGGCCTCGCTCAAGCAGGCGGGCCGCCATGTCGGTGACGCGATGGACGCCGAGGCCGACTGCCTCGTCACGCCCTGCCCGCTCTGCCATCTGAACCTGGACCTGCAGCAGCCCGCGGCCTCGGCCGCGGTCGGCCGGCCGCTGAACATGCCGGTGCTGCATCTCCCCCAGCTCCTCGGCCTCGCGTTCGGCCTGGAGCCGAAGGAGCTGGGCATGAACAAGCACGTCGTCAAGCCGTCGGCGGTCATCGACTGGTCGACGTCGGTCGTGGCGTCGACGGGTGCGGGGGAGACGGCGGGCGCCGTCGCCGCCGGCTAGTAGCGCAGCACTGCGGCCACCGGCGCGGAGAAGGGCGGCTCCGCGCCGTAGGACTCGCGGACGGCGTGCACCGTGGCGGCCTGCTGGATCGCCGCCTGGATGGCGGGCTCGACGACGTTCTCGACGGCGTCGAGCGCGGTTCCGTCGACCGGGCAGCGTTGGGCTCCCGCGCTGCCCAGCCACCCGCAGGTGACGCACTTGACGCCGGCCGCCTCGGCGTTCTCGCGCACGATCAGCGTCTCGACCTTGCGCTCGACGAGCGCGGCGAGGACCGCGTCGACCCCTTCGACCGCGCGGCCCTCGGTCGCGAGCTCCTGACCGAAGCGGTCGAACAGCGTCCCGCTCGGCCTGCGCGAGGTGGTCGTCCATCACGCCGCGAACGGCCTCGAGCACCTCGTCGGGGCTCGCGTGGCGCTCGTCGATGTCGACCCAGCCGCGGATCCGTTCGCTCAGGTACGAATGCGTCTCGCTCGTCAGCGCCGGCCGCAGCGACTCGTTGTTGGCGCCGATCACCAGGTGGGCGAACGGTCGCCGCTTGTACTGGCGCATCAGCAGGTCGGTGGCCCGCTCGAGGTGCCACTCGACTTCCTGCTCGACGGAGCGCTGGAAGCGTGCCTGCGACCAGCCGCCCTTGGAGTGCTGGTTCTTGACGTCGGTGTGGACGTCGTTGACCTCCCGCAGGCCGGTCGGCCCGCCACGCAGGATGCGGGCCGACTCCCGGGTCACGAGCAGCACGCACCAGTCGCGCTGATCCTGCAGGCCGACCACCGGCTCGAGCAACGGCCACTGGTCGATCGCGACCGCGGAATCGATGGGGTGCGGCAGCTTGACCGCGATGAAGGTGTCAAACGCGTGCGACGCGTACACGGCCAGCGCACCCGCGCCTTCGACGTCGGGATCGTCGCGCAGAAAGGACTCGACGCGCTCGCGGTCGGCCTGGAGCGACTGGCGCGCGTCGCGCGAGATGCCCTCGTCGTCGATCAGGGCGTCGAGCTCGGAGAGCAGCGAGTTGACCTGGCTCTCGCGCGCCGGCGGGGCGGCGAACGTGCGCGGGTCCAGGTCGAAGAAGAGGCTGACGACGACCGGCTCGTCGGCCTCCACCTCCGAGAGCGTCTGCAGGGCCTCGTCCGTGAGCTGGTTCGTTGGCATGCCGGCGGGGCTACCCGGTCGCCCCGACGTGGCCCGCCCGCATGGTCATCGAAGCGGCCGAGCCGCCGCGAGCTGTCGCGCGGTGATGACGCATCTACGGCAGACCCGATTCCTGGCGCAGGGCCGTCACGAGCCGGTCGTGGCGGCCCTCGGCGAGGTCCCCGAACGGGTCGGGCGTGTAGCGGCGCAGCGTCTTGAAGTCCAGGCTGTAGGCGGCGCGCGCCGCGAGGATGTGCTCCGGCGCGCCGCTCATCGTGCGCTGGGCCACTTGCATGCCGGCCACCTGGCGCACGCGGGCCGGGAGCGTGAAGGCGAGCAGGGTCACCGACGGCAGCAGGAACACCAGCCAGCCGGCCCAGTTCGCGGCCTTCTCGGTCTGCCGCACCTGCTCGACGCCGAGCCGGACGATCTTGCTGCCCTGCTCGTCGCCCGTGGCCCGCAGGGCGCTCGTCGCCCCGCTCGGCGCGTTGCGCAGCGTCCCGGCCAGTTGCTCGCCCACGAGCGGGATGCCGTTCACCGCGTTGCCGGCGTCCGCGAACGCGCCTTCGACCGCGCCGGCCGTGTTGCGGGTGGTGGCCGAGATGGCGCGGCCCGAGTCCTGGATGCCGCGACCGACCGAGGTCAGCTCGAGGATCCCGTCGTGCACCTTCATCCCGGTCCAGGCGAAGAGGATCAACAGCCCGACGACGACGAGGTCACGCGTGGCGGTCCGGGTGCGCGCCGTGGCGGACGCGGGATAGAGGCGCATGCGCGGACCCTTACCCAAGAACGACTCAGGGCGGGCCCGGAGGCCCGCCCTGTCATGTTTCGTACCCCGACCGTCCTGAGTGGAAGATCTTGCTAGGGAATGTGGTAGCCGCTTACGCGGGCGTTGAAACCCGAACCAGCGAACGCTCGTGGAGGACCTCGGCGATCTGGACGGCGTTGGTCGCGGCGCCCTTGAGCAGGTTGTCGCTCACGACCCACAGCTGCAGGCCGCGCTCGTGCGTGGGATCGCGGCGCAGACGGCCGACGAAGACCTCGTCGCGGCCGGCGCTGTCGAGCGCGGTCGGGTAGCCGTGCGTGGTCGGGTCGTCGACGAGGATCAGGCCCGGCATGTTCGACAGCAGCTCGCGGGCCTGTTCGACGCTCAGGTCGTCACGCGTCTCCAGGGTCACCGACTCCGAGTGCGAGCTACGCACCGGCACGCGGGCGCAGGTGACGGCGATCTTGATGCTCTCGTCACCGAGGATCTTGCGCGTCTCGAACATCATCTTGCGCTCTTCGTCGGTGTGGTCGTCGCCCTCGGGGAAGTTCCCGGCGCCGCCCAGCACGTTGAACGCGATGTGGTGCGGGTAGATCGTGGGGTCCGGCAGCGGGTCGCCGTTGAGCGCCGCGCGCGTCTGGTCCTCGAGCTCCTTGACGGCCTTCACGCCGGTGCCGGAGACGGACTGGTACGTGCTCACGTTCAGGCGGTCGATGCCGGCCGCGTCGTAGATCGGCTTGAGCGCGACCATCAGCTGCATCGTCGAGCAGTTCGGGTTGGCGATCAGGCCCTTGTGGCCCTCGAGCGCCTCCGGGTTGACCTCTGAGACCACGAGCGGGATCTCCGGATCGCGGCGGAACGCGCTCGAGTTGTCGACGACGACTGCGCCGGCGGCGACGAACTTGGGCGCCCACTCGCGCGACGTGGTCGCGCCCGCGCTGAAGATCGCGATGTCGAAGCCCTGGATGGACTCGTCGTCGAGTGCGCGGATCGTGCCGAAGCCCTCGAGCTCCTTGCCGGCGCTGCGCGCGGACGCGAACGGGACGATCTCGGACGCCGGGAAGCCGCGCTCCTTGAGCTTGGCGAGCATGACGGTGCCCACGGCGCCGGTGGCGCCAACGACTGCGACCTTGTATTGGCTCATGCGGGTGCTCCGAACGGGTGCTCGACTTCGATCTGGTCCGCCCCGAGGTCGAACGCCTCGTGCAGCGCGCGCACGGCGCGGTCGACCGCCTCCGTGGTGACGACGCACGAGATCTTGATCGGGGAGGTGGAGATCATCTCGATGTTGATGCCCTGGTCGCCCAGGGTGGAGAAGACCTTCGCCGCGACGCCCGGGTGCGACTTCATCCCGGCGCCGACCACGGACACCTTGCCCATGTCGGCGTTCTCGGAGATGGCGCGGATGCCGACCTCGGCCGCGACCGGGTCCAGCGCCGCGCGCGCCTGGCGCAGGTCCGTGCGCGGGACCGTGAACGACATGTGCGCCTCGGCGCCCTCGTCATCGGGCTCGTCCTGGATGATCATGTCGACGTTGATGTTCGCCTCGGCGAGGGCCGTGAAGATGCGGCCGGACACGCCCGGATGATCCGGTACGCCGAGCAGCGTGAGGCGTGCCTCGTCGCGCGAGTGCGTGACGGCGGTGATCAGGGGGCGTTCCATCGTCTCCTCTTCTCCGACAACGAGCGTTCCGGGCGCCTCGGTGAATGAGGACCGGCAGTGAATACGGACGCCGTGGTTGCGGGCGTATTCCACAGATCGCAGCTGGAGCACGCCGGCACCCGACGCCGACATCTCCAGCATCTCCTCGAACGACACGACCGGGAGCTTGCGCGCGTCCGGCACGATCCGCGGGTCGGCGCTGTAGACGCCGGCGACGTCGGTGTAGATGTCGCACACCTCGGCGTCCAGCGCGGCGGCGAGCGCGACGGCCGTGGTGTCCGAGCCGCCGCGGCCCAGCGTCGTGACGTCGCGCGCGGTCGAGACGCCCTGGAAGCCGGCGACGAGCACGATCAGGTCCTCGTCCAGCGCCTGGTGGATGCGGTCCGCGCGCACGTCGAGGATCCGGGCCTTGGTGTGGCTCGTGTCCGTGACGATCCCGGCCTGCGAGCCGGTGAGGCTGATCGCGCGGTGGCCGAGGTCGTTGATCGCCATCGCGCACAGCGCGCAGCTGATCCGCTCGCCGGTGGACAACAGCATGTCCATCTCACGCGGGTCCGGCGACGTCGATACCTCTTCGGCCATCGAGATCAGCTCGTCCGTCGTCTTCCCGCGCGCGGAAAGGACGGCCACGACTCGATGACCTTGTTCGCGAGCGGACACGATCCGCCTCGCTGCGCGCTTGATGCGCTCTGCGTCGGCGACGGACGTGCCGCCGAACTTCATCACCACAGTGCCGGACACGCTGGCAAGGATAGGAGTAGCTGGGATACGCTGACGTTTGAGGCCCGTGAAACGCTCGACCCACCCAAGGGTTAAGCATCCACCTGGACGATTGGACGACTTGATCACGAGCGGCTGAGGCGGGACCATGGGCGAGTAATGGGCGTGGTCCCCGAACGGGTCGGGCGTGTAGTGGTGCAGCGCTCTTGAAGTCCAGGCTGTAGGTGGTGCGCGCCGCGAGGACGTGCTCCGGTGGCGCCGCTCCATCGTGCGCTCGGCCACTTGCATGCCGGCCACCTGGCGCGCGCGGGCCGGGAGCGTGAAGGCCAGCAGGGCGTTGACCCCGACGGCAGCAGGAACACTGAGCGCAGCCGTGAAAGTCGGCGGCCTTCTCGGTCTGCCTGGCATCCTGCTCGAGGGCGAGCTGGACGATCTTGTCGCCTGGGTCGTCGCCCGTGGCCCGCAGGGCGCTCGTCGCTCCGCTCGGCGCGTTGCGGAGCGTCCCGGCGAGCTGCTCGCCCACGAACGGGGTGCCGTCCACCGCGTTGCCGGCGTCCGCGAACGGGCCTTCGACCGCGGCGGCCGTGTTGCGGGTGGCGGCGGAGATGGCGCGGCCCGAGTCCTGAATGCCGCGACCGACCAGGTAAGCGAGGATTCCGTCGTGCTCCTTCATCCCGGTCCAGGCGAAGAGGATCAGCAGCCCGACGACGACGAGGTCACGTGTGGCGGTCCGGGTGCGCGCCGTGGCGGACGCGGGATAGAGGCGCATGCGCGGACCCTTACCCAAGAACGACCAGGGCGGGCCCGGAGGCCCGCCCTGTCATGTTTCGTACCCCGACCGTCCTGAGCGGAAGTCTTGCTAGGGAATGTGGTACCGCTTACGCGGGCGTTGAAACCCGAACCAGCGACCGCTCGTGGAGGACCTCGGCGATCTGGACGGCGTTGGTCGCGGCGCCCTTGAGCAGGTTGTCGCTCACGACCCACAGCTGCAGGCCGCGCTCGTGCGTGGGATCGCGGCGCAGGCGGCCGACGAAGACCTCGTCGCGGCCGGCGCTGTCGAGCGCGGTCGGGTAGCCGTGCGTGCTCGGGTCGTCGACGAGGATCAGGCCCGGCATGTTCGACAGCAGCTCGCGGGCCTGTTCGACGCTCAGGTCGTCACGCGTCTCCAGGGTCACTGACTCCGAGTGCGAGCTACGCACCGGCACGCGGGCGCAGGTGACGGCGATCTTGATGCTCTCGTCACCGAGGATCTTGCGCGTCTCGAACATCATCTTGCGCTCTTCGTCGGTGTGGTCGTCGCCCTCGGGGAAGTTCCCGGCGCCGCCCAGCACGTTGAACGCGATGTGGTGCGGGTAGATCGTCGGGTCCGGAAGCGGGTCGCCGGCGAGCGCCGCGCGCGTCTGGTCCTCGAGCTCCTTGACGGCCTTCACGCCGGTGCCGGAGACGGACTGGTACGTGCTGACGTTCAGGCGGTCGATGCCGGCGGCGTCGTAGATCGGCTTGAGCGCGACCATCAGCTGCATCGTCGAGCAGTTCGGGTTGGCGATCAGGCCCTTGTGGCCCTCGAGCGCCTCCGGGTTGACCTCTGAGACCACGAGCGGGATCTCCGGGTCGCGGCGGAACGCGGACGAGTTGTCGACGACGACCGCGCCGGCGGCGACGAACTTGTGCGCCCACTCGCGCGACGTGGTCGCACCCGCGCTGAAGATCGCGATGTCGAAGCCCTGGATGGACTCGTCGTCGAGCGCGCGGATCGTGCCGAAGCCCTCGAGCTCCTTGCCGGCGCTGCGCGCGGACGCGAACGGGACGATCTCGGACGCCGGGAAGCCGCGCTCCTTGAGCTTGGCGAGCATGACGGTGCCCACGGCGCCGGTGGCGCCAACGACTGCGACCTTGTATTGGCTCATGCGGGTGCTCCGAACGGGTGCTCGACTTCGATCTGGTCCGCCCCGAGGTCGAACGCCTCGTGCAGCGCGCGGACGGCGCGGTCCACCGCTGTCGGTGCTGACGACGCACGAGATCTTGATCGGGGAGGTGGAGATCATCTCGATGTTGATGCCCTGGTCGCCCAGGGTGGAGAAGACCTTGGCCGCGACGCCCGGGTGCGACTTCATGCCGGCGCCGACGACGGACACCTTGCCCATCTCCGAGTTCTCGGAGATGGCGCGGATGCCGACCTCGGCCGCGACCGGGTCCAGCGCCGCGCGCGCCTGGCGCAGGTCCGTGCGCGGGACCGTGAACGACATGTGCGCCTCGGCGCCCTCGTCATCGGGCTCGTCCTGGATGATCATGTCGACGTTGATGTTCGCCTCGGCGAGGGCCGTGAAGATGCGGCCGGACACGCCCGGGTGATCCGGTACGCCGAGCAGCGTGAGGCGTGCCTCGTCGCGCGAGTGCGTGACGGCGGTGATCAGGGGGCGTTCCATCGTCTCCTCTTCTCCGACAACGAGCGTTCCGGGCGCCTCGGTGAATGAGGACCGGCAGTGAATACGGATGCCGTGGTTGCGTGCGTATTCCACGATCGCAACTGCAGCACGCCCGCACCCGACGCCGACATCTCCAGCATCTCCTCGAACGACACGACCGGGAGCTTGCGCGCGTCGGGCACGATCCGCGGGTCGGCGCTGAAGACGCCGGCGACGTCGGTGTAGATGTCGCACACCTCGGCGTCCAGCGCGGCGGCGAGCGCGACGGCCGTGGTGTCCGAGCCGCCGCGACCCAGCGTCGTGACGTCGCGCGCGGTCGACACGCCCTGGAAGCCGGCGACGAGCACGATCAGGTCCTCGTCCAGCGCCTGGTGGATGCGGTCCGCGCGCACGTCGAGGATCCGGGCCTTGGTGTGGCTCGTGTCCGTGACGATCCCGGCCTGGGAGCCGGTGAGGCTGATCGCGCGGTGGCCGAGATCGTTGATCGCCATCGCGCACAGCGCGCAGCTGATCCGCTCGCCGGTGGACAGGAGCATGTCCATCTCGCGCGGGTCCGGGTTCGTGGATACCTCTTCGGCCGACGAGATCAACTCGTCGGTCGTCTTCCCGCGCGCGGAGAGGACGGCCACGACTCGATGACCTTGTTCGCGAGCGGACACGATCCGCCTCGCTGCGCGCTTGATGCGCTCTGCGTCGGCGACGGACGTGCCGCCGAACTTCATCACCACAGTGCCGGACACGCTGGCAAGGATAGGAGTAGCTGGGATACGCTGACGTCGAGGCCCGTGAAACGCTCGACCCACCCAAGGGTTAGGCATCCACCTGGACGATTGGACGACTTGTGGA
>CAVRTQ010000033.1:0-174487 GCA_963724195.1 uncultured Solirubrobacteraceae bacterium
CCGCACCGCACCTCGGGCTGAGCGTCGTGGTCGCCGACGTTCTGGCTAGCGCGCGGTAGCGGCGCCGGCGTTGACCGGTCCGTCTACGCCCGTTGCGACGATTGCCCTGTCCTCGATCTTTCCGCCCGCCGGCCCTATCCTGTGCGCTGTGACCGCGGCCGAGCTTGAGCCCCTCTACCGCTACAGCAGCGACGCGTACCATCGAATCATCGAGGCCGGCGGCTTTGACCACGGCGCGCGCGTGGAACTCATCGACGGCCTGCTCGTCGAGATGAGCCCGAAGTCGCGTGAGCATGAGCTCGCGGTCGAGCGCCTGGCTGATTGGCTGGCCGACCGCGACCGCTCCCGTTACCGACTGCGCACCGCGGCGCCGCTGTCGCTGGCCGACGGGACTGAGCCCGAACCCGACGTCGCGGTCGTCGCCACCGGCGCCGCAGACCCGTACCACCCGGCGACCGCCGAGTTGGTCATCGAAGTAGCGGTGTCCTCCCTGCACCGTGACCTAATCGTCAAGGCGAGCAAGTACGCCGATGCGGGAGTCCCTCTGTACCTGGTAGTCGATCTCGCAGGCCGCCGCGTGATCGAGCACGCCGATCCGCGTGACGGCGCCTATCGCTCGGTCCGTGATGTCGAGGCGCTCGACGCCCGGATCCCAGGCGTGGCGCCTCTGCCGGCGACAGAGCTGTTTGCGGCCGCATCTTCATAGATCGTCGCGTGCGACAACCTCTCCGTCGCCCTCGCTTGGGGCATTCTCGGACGTCGACCTCGATCTGCTCGGACTAGCGCGCGGTAGCGGCGCCGGCGTTGACCAGGCCCGCACCGTAGGTCTCGTCCGGGCCGGTCGCGCCGAGGTCGGTCGCCGTCGCCTTCAGGCGCGCTTCGATCTGGTCGGGCGTCGGGTTCGGGCCGATCACGCCGGACGCGATGATCAGCGCCGCGGTGGCCGTGACGTGCGGGGTGGCCATGCTCGTCCCGAAGTAGTCGGTCGGGTAGCCGAACGTCTGCTTGATCTTGCTGGTGAATGTGAGCTGGAAGATCGGGCGGCCGTGCGGGCCGTCCGGGCGGCAGTTCGGCTGGTCGGGCAGCGCGGCGTCGTTGCCGCCGCCGGGCGCGACGACGTCCAGGCCCGGGCCGGTGTTGGAGTAGACGGCGACGCAGCCGTGCTCGGTGACGGCGCCGACGCTGATCACGCCCGGAAGCGCGGCCGGGTAGCCGACATGGCTCAGCCGCGGTATTTCCCGCAGCGGCGATGATCGTGACGTTCTTGGAGCGCGCGTAGCGGACGGCGGCCGCGATCAACGGGACCTGGGTGGCCGACATCGTGCTCAACCCGAACTCGAACGACAGGTTGATGATCTGCGCGCCGCTCTTGACGGCGAAGCGGATGCCTTCGGCGATCGTCTCCTCGTCGCCCTCGCCGCGCGCGTTGAGCACCTTGACCGGGATGATCGTCGCGCCGTAGGCGAGGCCGGTCAGGCCGAGCGCGTTGTTCGGCGTCTCGGCGATCGTGCTGATCACGTGCGTGCCGTGCCCGTAGTCGTCGTTGGGGTAGGGGTCGCGGCCCTCGCACGCGCCCAGGCCGGTGCTCCTGCGCGCGCAGAAGTCGTAGCCCTTGGCGAACCGGATCTGCTTGAGGTCCGGCGACTTCTTGAACCGCCCGAGGTTGGCGTACGCCACGCCGCTGTCGAGCACGGCGATCTTCACGCCCCTGCCGCCGGGACGGCCCGCGGCGAACAGGTTGTCCCACGCGCGCGGCGCGTCGACGCCGGTGCCGGGCAGGAAGTTCCACTGGTCGGCCCGCCAGCCCGCGCCCTTGATCCCGCGATCGTTCGGGATCCAGGCCTGCGCCGCGGCGGGCGCGGAAAGGGCCATCACCGCGATGGCCAGGGCGAGAACGATGCGCACGGACGCATGAGGGTAGGCGGTGCGCGCCATATTTTGATCGTCCTGCTGTGAGGCTCCTCGCTCTACGAGTTCACATAACGTCGATTAGCGGGCATTGACGACGAGCGAGCGGCCCCACCGACCCGAGGCGGTCGCGACCTCCGCCGGCGACACGCTGCCCGAATGGCTAGCCGGGTGGGCTTGACGCCCGTCGCCGAGCACCAAGAGGATCGAGCGCACATGAATCCCCGGCGCCTGATCCTCATGACCGCGATCGTGGTGCTCGGGGCGGTGCCGACCGCGCTCGCGGTCAGCGCGGACCCGTTCGGGCCGGTCGAGGTCGCGGACCCGACCTGGCGCCCCGGGTCGTTCTTCAGCGACGCCTCTCCGTTCGTCGGCTCCGACGCGGCCGGCAACGTCCTGCTCGGCACGATCCACCGCGACGCGAACTCGGACGACCAGTTCGCCGTCTACGAGCGCTGTGGCTCCGGGCCGGTGACCTGGCAGCGCACGGTGCTGACCGACGTCGACGACGGCATCGTGCCGCTCGGCCTGCGGGTGGCGGCCAACGGGACGGCGATGGCCGTCTGGAGCGTCAGCGGCGGCGGGTCGACCACGCACTACTCGGCCGTCCGCCCGCCGGGCGGGTCCTGGGCCGCGCCGCAGGCGATCGTGTCCGACACGGGCGTCGGGTTCGTCCAGTTCGCGCTCGGCGACAACGGCGACGCGGTCGCGGTCTGGGAAGACAGCACGGCACCCGTCGGGCTCTGGGCCTCGGTGCGCCCGGCCGGCGGGACCTGGGGCGCGCCCGACCTGATCTCGAGCGTCGCCGGAATCAATCACGTCGCGATGAGCCCGACCGGGCAGGCCGTGGTCGCCTACAAGGGCCCGACGCCGGGCTTCGTCTTCTCGCGCTTCCGCCCCGTCGGCGGGCCGTGGACGGCCGCGGTCGAGGTGATGCGCAACGCTTACCAGAACACGCTCGACACGCTGCAGGTCGCGTTCGACGGCACCGGCCGCACGGTCGCGATCGCCGACTTCCGCGAGTTCGACGACACGATCCGCTTCAACATCGGCACCAACGGCGCCTGGGGCGCGACCGACCAGACGCTCGACGACGACGGCGCGCCACCGGACCCGCAGTACGGCTGGCGCCGCGTGCAGGCCATCGTGCGCCACCCGAACGGGGTCGTCGCGGCCTGGACACGCTGGCCCACGTTGTCGAACCAGACCATGGAGATCGTCGTCGGCCGGCTCAACGGCGCGACCTGGGACCTGAAGGTGTTCAAGCTCGCCGGCGCGGTGTCGTCCCCCCGGCTGGCGGTCAACGCGGCCGGTGAGATCCTGGTCGCCGGCGACTACTTCCACAACAACGTCACGACATCTACGCCTCGATTGCGCCGTCGCTGACCGCGCCGTGGCCCGACCTGACACTCGTCTCGCCCCCCGGGACCCCCACGCAGCACTACCGCGACCCGTTCGTCGTGGGCGGCGGCCCGGCGTTCGCGGTCGGTTGGGGCGTGCACGGCGGAAACCACCGGCGCACCGAGGTGATCTCGACCAAATCGGCAGGAGCGACGTGCGCCGGAGTTCCGACCCCCACGCCGACGGCAACGGCCACCGCGACCGCGGTCCCGACCGCCACGGCCACCGCCACCGCCGCGGCGACGTCGGAACCGAACCCGCTCCCCCTCCCGGCTCCGACCGCGAGCCCGGCACCGCCCGCCTCCTCGCCGGCGCTCGCCGCCTTCACGACGCTCCCCCCGACGACCAAGTGCGTCCGCGGCAAGCTCACCGTCCGCTTCAAGAAGCCGCCGGCGGGCTACGCGGTCAAGTCGGTCACGGTCAAGGTCAACGCCAAGCAGGTCGCGACGCTCAAGGGCACGAAGCTCAACCGGCCGTTCTATCTGCGCAAACTCCCGAAGCGGAGGTTCACGGTCGCGGTGTCCGTCGCGCTCACCGACGGCAAGGTCCTGACGCAGCGGCGCCGGTACACCCCGTGTAAGTAGTCGAGCTCGCCGCGCCGCGTCGACGCTGGGGCGTTGACGACGGGGCCGGGCGAGGCTGGTCCGAAGGCGCTCTCGGCGGCCAGCCAGCGCGTCTACGCCAACGTCGTCCGCGACGCCGAATTAGCGGGCATTGAACGCGACGATCTGGGAGGCTGGAGGGAATGAGCGCTGAACAGATCGAACGGTTCTACGCCGCGTTCGACCGCAGAGACGGCACGGCGATGGCCGCCATGTACGCCCCGGAAGGCCACTTCCGCGACCCCGTGTTCGGCGACTTGACCGGCGTCGAGGCCGGCGCCATGTGGCGGATGCTCACACGCACCGCGCGCGACCTGAAGGTCGAACTCGCGGAACACGACGACGCCTCGGCCCACTGGATCGCCACCTACACGTTCTCCGCCACCGGACGCCCGGTGGTCAACGACGTGCGGGCGACGTTCCGGTTCGCCGACGGGCTGATCGTCGACCACATCGACGAGTTCAGCTTCTGGAAGTGGTCACGTCAGGCGCTCGGCCCCAAGGGCGCGGCGCTCGGCTGGACGCCCGTGCTCCGGAACAAGGTCGGCGGTACGGCCAAGGCCGGGCTCGACAAGTTCATCGCCAAAGAACGCGCGCGAGCGTAATCGTCGTCCTCCGCGGGCGAGGCCCGCTCACCCCGTCGGGACCGAGCCTTCCCGGGGTGAGCACCTCTTCGCAGAAACCGCCCGTGGGTGTGGATCGGCTTGTCGGCCGCGTTGCTGGTCGTGGTCGTCGGCGTCGTCATCTGGGCCGTCGGGCTCCAGCAGGACCTGGACGACGCCAACGCGCAAGTCGAGACGCAGACCGAGCAGGCCGAGGCCCAGCAGGAACAGGTCGAGGTCCAGCAGGAGAAGGTCGCCGACGAGGCGGAGGACCTGTCAGCGCAGATCGACGAGCTCGCGGCCGCCGTCACGACCACCACCGAGCGTCTCGACCAGCTGATCGCCGACGGCGAGAGCAGCGCCGAGGAGATCCGGACCAAGGCCGGCGGCGCCGCCGACAGCGCGGACGCCGCGCGCCAGAAGGCCGCGGACACCCAGACCGACGCGCGCGAGGCCATCGACGCCCTGGACACGCGCCTGACCGAGCTCGCCGCCGCGATCAAGGCCAAGCTCGCCGACGTGAAGGCCGCGGCCGCCGCCGAGCCCGAGAGCGTCCCCGAGCCCGCCGCGACGGAGGAGCCCGCGCCGGAGGCGACCCCGGAACCCACCGAAGCCGAGCCCGACCCCGTCTACGAACCCGAGGAAACGCCGGACGAGGACGCCAAGTAGCCCCGGAGGTCGTCGCGGGGCCGCCGCTGCCCGTGCTCGAGTACCGCGCACATCGGCGTCGGCAACTAGCGCGGTGTGACACCCGTCGGTGCTGGTGTTACACTCGCCCCAGTGCCGACGACCAAGCCCCGCTACGCGATCACCGACACCGGCGAGATGGCCCGGATGCTGGACGACGCGCAGCGCCGCTGGCCGGAGGTCAACGACCGGCGCGAGCTGTTGATCCGCCTCGCCGCCACCGGTCGCGACGCGATCGCCGCCGAGGCGGCCGCCGAGGATGGTGCTGCGCGGCGCGAACGCCAGCGCGTCGCCCTGAATCGCGCACGCTCGCTCGTCGATGTCGACGAGCTCCTCTCCGACGCCGCCTGGCGTTGAGACTCCTGCTGATCGACAAGTCCGCGTACGTCCGCGGCACGATCTACCGCCTCCGCGGACGATGAGCTCTGCCTGTGCGCGATGACGCGCCTGGAGCTCCTCTACAGCGCCCGCGGGGCCGACGACTACGCGCAACTCGAGCAGGACCTCGCCGAGTTCCGCGATCTGCGCATGGATGCCGAGACGTTCGCCACCGCGCTCACCGCCCAGCGCGAACTCGCCGCGCGTGGCCGGCACCGGTCTCGCTCCGGACCTGCTGATCGCCGCGTGCGCCCAGCAGCACGCAGCCGGTGTGCTGCACGTCGACCGGCACTTCGAGACGCTCACCGACGTGCTGGCGTTCGACGCCGTCCGCGCCGGCTAGGCGCAGGCCGCCATCTTCTCGACGTCGCCCTTGGCCTGCTGGACGCACTTGAGCCGGCGTTGCGCGTCGCGGAGCTCGGGCGACGGCGTGATCTTCGGCTGAAGCTGACGGACCTTGGCCGGCCGCTTCGTCACGGCGTCGGGAACTTCGGCGGTCGCGACGCTGAGGTCACTCGCGGGGTAGCCGCCGCGGCGGTCGTAGGCCTTGGCGAGCGCCACGAACTCGTTGTCCGACAACGCGTCGTCCGGGACGTCCCGCGGCTCCAGCTCGTAGACCTCGGAGATGTCCTTGCTGATGATGCCCATGCCGTCGAACTCGAGCTCGATGACCGCCGGGCCCTTGGCCGTCTGCAGCAGCACGTCGGAGAGGTGGTAGGTGCGGGCGTTGTTGCCGCGGCCCGTGCGGTGGTTGCGGGTGTCGATCACCCGCGCCGAGGTGATCTCGCCGAAGCGCGAGCGGACACCGCGCACGTACGCGTCCGTGCCCTTGGGCGCTGGACCGCCGACCAGTGCGGCGGCGAACTGCTTGGAGCCGTCGCTCGCGGCCTTCTCGCCGCTGACCAGCCGCGAGCGCGCAGCGGCACGCGGCCGGCGTGCTGCACGTCGACCGGCACTTCGAGCCGCTCGACCGACGTGCTGGCGTCCGCCGCGGTCCGCGCTGACTGGGCGAGGAGCTCCCTGCCACGGAGTGACAGAATCTGAAATCTGTTACTCTTAGTTCCATGCAGTCACGTCAGCTCGGAACCACCGGCCCCACCGTCTCCGCCCTCGGCCTCGGCGCCATGGGCATGTCCGACCTCTACGGCCCCGCCGACCGGGCGGAGTCGATCGCCACCATCCACGCCGCCATCGACGCCGGGATCACGCTCATCGACACCGGCGACTTCTACGGGATGGGCCACAACGAGCTGCTCATCCGCGAGGCACTCCAGAGCCAAGGACCGCGACGCGGTCACGATCAGCGTCAAGTTCGGCGCGCTGCGCGACGCCGACGGCGGCTGGGCCGGCTACGACGGCCGCCCGCAGGCGGTCAAGAACTTCCTCGCCTACACGCTGAACCGGCTCGGCACCGACCACGTCGACATCTACCGGCTCGCGCGCACCGACCCGAACGTGCCGATCGAGGAGACCGTCGGCGCCATCGCCGGAACTCGTCGACGCCGGGCACGTCCGCCACATCGGCCTCTCGGAGTCCAGCGCCGACGTCATCCGGCGCGCCGCGGGCACGGCCCCGATCTCCGACCTGCAGATCGAATACAGCCTGATCAGCCGCGGGATCGAGGCCGAGATCCTCCCCACCGCCCGCGAGCACGGGATCGGCATCACGGCCTACGGCGTCCTGAGCCGCGGCCTGCTCTCCGGCCACTGGAACAAGGACCGCGACGTCTCCAAGGACTTCCGCGGCGTGAGCCCGCGCTTCCAGGGCGAGAACCTGGACCACAACCTCCAACTGGTCGAGACGCTGCGCGCGGTCGCGAGCGAGGCCGGCGCCACTCCCGCCCAGGCCGCGATCGCGTGGGCGCTGTCGCGCGGCGAGGACATCGTCCCGCTGATCGGCGCGCGCCGTCGCGAACGGCTCGAGGAGGCCCTGCAGGCGCTCGAGCTGCAGATCGACACGGACCGGATCGAGGCCGCCGTGCCCGCCGACGCCGCGGCCGGGTCCCGGTACCCGGCGGCGCAGATGTCACATTTGCCGGTATGACCCAGCCCCTGACCCCCGAGCGGATCCTCGAAGCGGCGGAGGACGTCCTGCGCCGCCACGGGCCCCAGAAGGCCAACGTCGTCGACGTGGCGCGGGCGCTCGGGGTCAGCCACGGCGCCGTCTACCGCCACTTCCCGTCCAAGCAGGCGCTGCGGGAAGCGGTCACGCGACGCTGGCTGGACCAGTTCCACACCATCCTCGAGCCGATCGACGACCCGCGCGAATGGCTGAAGGCCCTGCTCGACGCGAAGCGCTCCGTCGCCCTCGAGGACCCGGAGCTGTTCGCCACCTACGCGGCGCTGGTGACCGAGCAGAGCGCCGTCGAGCAGGAGCACGTGGCCTGGTTGACCAGCCAGCTCGAGGAGATGGTCGGCGAGCGGGGTCGCCCGCTCCTGCAGGCCACGACCCGCTTCCACCACCCGGCGCACGTGGCCGAGTGGAGCGACCCCGAGATCGAGCGCGACCTGGACCGCGTGCTCGACCTAGTAGCGCCCGAGCAGCTCCACCGCCAGTGAGGCGTGGAACTTGGCCAGGCCGCGCAGCACCCACACGGTGATGAAGCCGAGCGGGAGGGCGACCCACGCGGCCAGGACGGCCTCGAGGAACGTGTCCACGTTCCAGAAGCCCATGTCGTAGCCGTCCGGCAGCGCCCACGACCAGAGCGGCAACGCGGCCGTGCTGAGCGTGCTGAACACCAGCGACACCGCGATCACGCCGAACGCGAAGCCGACGCACGGAATGCGTGATCAGCCACGCGAAGTCACGCCACACCTGCGGGTCGCGCAGCGTCTTGAACACGCGCGCGAACAGGCCGGTGGCGCGGTGCGAGCGGTAGTGCCCGCGGACGGGACGACCGAAGACGAGCGCCGCGTTCTGGCGGTCGAGCTCGGCCGTCCAGCGCATCACGTAGACCGCGCCGAGCACGACCGGCAGGCCGATGATCAGCAGGCCGAGCGTCAGCGACAGGGTCAGCGCCGCCACCCACACCGCGAAGGCGGCGATCGAGGTGAGCAGCGTGCAGGTCAGGTAGGCCGCGTCGCGAGCCGTGCGATCCAGGGAAGGGAGCATGCTGAGGATCATCGATCCGCAGGGCTCCCCGAACCATGCGGCCCTCGGGCGTCCCGTACTGAGGACAGCCCTACCCGGTCCGCAGGAAGGCCAGAACGGCCAGGACCCGCCGGTGATCCTCGTCACTGGCGGGCAGGTCCAACTTGCTGAAGATGTTGGAGATGTGCTTCTCCACGGCGCCGGGGGTGACCACGAGCGCCCGCGCGATGGCGGTGTTGGTGCGGCCCTCGGCCATCAGGCCCAGGACCTCCCGTTCTCGCGGTGTGAGCGCGCCGAGCGCCCCGTCGGTGCCGTCCGGGTCGCGCCGGCGCACGAGCTCGGACACGACCTCGCGGTCCAGCGCCGTCCCGCCCCGGGCCACGCTCTCCACGGCGGCCACGAACGCCTTCACGTCCCCCACCCGCTCCTTGAGCAGGTAGCCCACTCCCCCCTCGCCCCCGGAGTCGAGCAGCTCCGCCGTGTAGACGGGCTCGACGTAGGCGGACAGGATCAACACGCCGAGGCCCGGGTACTTGGCCCGGGCCTCCAATGCTGCGCGAATGCCTTCGTCGGTGAAGGTCGGTGGGAGCCGGACGTCGACGATCGCGAGGTCCGGCTTGTGTCCGCTCAATATCCGCAGCAGCCCAGGGCCGTCCTCGGCCTGCGCGACCACGTCGAACCCTTTCTCGCGCAGGAGGGCGACGATGCCCTCCCGCAGGAGCGCCTGGTCCTCCGCGATGACTATTCGCACGGCAGCTCTGCGTGCACGGTGGTGCCTTCGCCCGGGTTGCTCACCACCACCAGGATGCCATCCAGCGCTTCGACGCGGTTCTTGAGGCCGGAGAGGCCGTTGCCTTCGGGGTTCGCGCCGCCCGGGCCGTTGTCGTCGACTTCGACGACCAGGCGCCCGCTCTCCTCGAACAGCGTGACCTTCGCGGCGGCGCCGCGGGCGTACTTGGCGGCGTTGGTGAGCGACTCGGCGACGACGAAGTAGGCGGCGGACTCCACGACCGGCGAGAGCCGGCGGTTGATCCGCGCGTCGACCTTCACCGGCAGGGCGCTGCGCTCGCCGAGCGACTCGACGGCCGCCGGCAGGCCACGGTCGGCCAGCACGGGCGGGGCGATGCCGCGGGCCAGGTCCCGCAGCTCCTTGATCGCGTTGGAGGCCTCGACGCGGGCGTTGCGCACCAGCTCGGCGGCCTCGGGATGGTCGTCCAGGCGGTCCTCGGCGCGGCCGAGCTGCATGCTCAGCGCGACCAGGCGGGCCTGCGCGCCGTCGTGCAGGTCACGCTCGATCCGGCGCAGCTCCGCGGCCTGGGCGTCCAGGGCGCCGCGGCGGGTGCGGGTGAGCACGTCCACGCGGTCGCTCAGCTCCTGCTCGCGCTTGGGGTGCAGCGCGCGCCACCAGGCGGTGAGGAAGGCGTGCAGGATCAGCGCGGCGCCCATCCCGAACAGCGGCCAGAAGAGCCAGAAGCCGAAGCCGGTGACCAGCCAGATGAACGTCAGGATCGCGCCGGCGACACAGGACAAGGCGGCGTGGATCGACAACGCCCGCCATCGCCTGTGGCCCGTCGAGCGCCCGCCGGATCGCGTACTGCACCGCGAGCGGGATCGACAGCCCGAACCACACCCAGATCGGCCAGAAGTATTCACCGATGCCGGTCGCGGCCCAGATGCCGACCATCAGGAAGACGATGAAGCCCGTCGCTCCCAGTTGCAGCGTCTGAACGGCGCGCCAGTTGATCTCGCTCTTGGGCTCGTCCAGCATGTACTCATTGTCCATGACAGAGAAGATCGCGTTCTGAAGGGCGATCGACGCTGGGGCGCGATGGCGTCCGAGACTGAGGCTATCCCTACTCACGCAATGCCCCCGCAACCGCCCGCAAGGACTCACCCGTAGAAATCCTCCCCGGCGAAGCGGCCGTCTGGACCGACGGCGCCTGCTCGGGCAACCCCGGCCCCGGTGGCTGGGCCGCGATCGTCATCCCCGCCGATGGCGGCGATCACGTCGAGCTGTCCGGCGGGGAGAAGCTCACGACGAACAACCGGATGGAGCTCTCCGCCGCGCTCAACGGCCTCCAGTCGCTGCCCGACGGCGCGAACGTCGTCGTGGTCACCGACTCGCAGCTGATGCTCAACTCGATGACCAAATGGCTGCCGGGCTGGAAGAAGAAGGGCTGGAAGACGGCGGCGGGCACGCCGGTCAAGAACCAGGACCTGCTGGTGGCGCTGGAGGCCGAGGTCAACCGGCTCGGGAAGGTGCGCTGGCACTGGGTGCGCGGGCACGAGACCGGCGCCGCGTTCGACTACAAGGCGCTCAACGACCGCGCCGACCAGCTGGCCGTCGCGGCCGCCCGTCAGGCCGCCTGACGCAGGTCCGCGGCGGTCTCCACGGAGAGCTGCGGCGCTTCGAGCACGCGCGCCGCGAGCGACCGGTCCTTGAAGACCGCGTCGGAGACCATCGCGATCGTCACCCCGTGGTCGGGGCGTGAGAGCACCTCGACCGCGTCGCCGACGCCCAGCTCACCCTCGGTGACGATCCGCAGGTACGCGCCGGGCCGGCTGGCCTGAGCGAACAGCTTGACCATCTTCGGGTTGCCGAACCGCAGCCCCAGCTTCGAGCACGGCTGGCGCGGCTGGCAGACCTCGAGCTCGACGGTCCCGATCCGCCAGCGCTCGCCGATCACGGCGTTCGTGACGTCGACGCCCTCGGTGGTGAGGTTCTCGCCGAACATGCCGGCGGGGACGTCGATGCCGAGCACGTCCTCCCACCACGCGATGTCCTCGCTCGCGTACGCGTAGACGGCCTTGTCCGGCCCGCCGTGGACGCGCAGGTCGGCCTGCGCGTCCCCCGCGACGTTGACGCCTTCCACCCGGACGCGACCGTCGACCGGGTGCTTGGCGATGGCGCTCATCATCGGCCGGCCGCGCCGGACGGAGAGCTGCTGGGGCGTTCCGACGTTGACGGAGACGAGCTTCGGCACCCCTCCCAGGCTACTTGGCCTTCCAGCGCAGGCGCTTGAGCTCGCAGGTGTCGATCACCTTGCCGCGCTTGGTGACCATGACCTTCATCGCGAGCGTGCCCGACCAGCGGTCCGTGGCCGGATCGCGCTGGCCGACGAACGTGCCGGTGATGCGCGCGCGCTCGCCGTCGCCGGCGTTGACGCGGTAGGTGCCCTGGTCCATGAACGCGTCGGGCGTGGCGGAGTCGAACGGCGGCCGCCAGCCCGTCCGGGTGTTGAACACGATGCCGCCACCGCAGGGCGCGCGCCAGCCGATCCGCGCCTTGTTGATGATCCCGTCGGCGCCCGTGCGCACCATGACGTCCCGGCCTTGGCTGCTCTTGCCCTTGTAGGTCTTGGCTTCGGCTACGGCCGGAACGGTGGCGAACAGCACCGCGGCGAGCGCGGTCGTGATGAGGGGCCTTGACATGACCCCTCATTTACCCGTTTTCTAGGCGGTTGCCACCCGGCGCGTCGGGAGATTCACGATCACGGCGGCGCTTATAACCGCGAGCGCACCGAACAGTTGCAGCGCGCCGAGCGCCTCGCCGAAGGTGACGAACACGAGCGCGACGGTCACCGGCGGCTCGAGCGTCGAGAGGATCGCGGCCGTGCTCGGGCCGACGCGGCTCATCCCGCTGAAGAACAGGACGACGGCGGCGACGGTGCTCACGAGCGCCGCCAGGCCGAGCCAGACCCAGCCGACCGGGTCGAAGCCGAAGTCGAGCGCGCCCATGGCCGCGGCGACGGTGCCGAGCGTCACCATCGCGCCGGTCGAGACGAGCGCGGCCAGCGGGAGCGGGTCGAGCGCCTTCGTCACGCCGTCGGAGACGAGGATGTAGGTGGTGTAGGTGAGCGCGGCGCCGGCGCCGAACGCGCAGCCCGCCAGGTCCAGGCTCCCGACGCCGGCGCCGGCGAGCACCAGCACGAGGCCGCCGGACGCGGTGAGCAGGGCGACGAGCCGGCGCGGGCTGGCCGACTCCCGCCGGAGGAGGATCGCCGCGCCGGTCACCAGCGCGGGGTAGCTGTAGAGGACGAGGGACAGCACGGAGGCGTCCATCCGCTCCAGGGCGAGGAAGTACAGGCCCGCCTGCATCGCGTAGCCGACCGCGCCCAGCGCCAGCGCCCGCAGCACCGGCCCGCGGTCACGCGGGAGCGCGCGACGGACGAGGACGGTGGCCCACAGGACCGGGGTGGCGATCGCGAAGCGGACGAAGAGCAGCGTCGCGACGCCGACTCCCGCCTCGAACGAGAGCTTGCCGAAGACCGGCATGACGCCGAAGGCGACGGCCGAGGCCAGGACGAGGAGGGCTCCAGTGCGCTGCTGCATGAACGGCATTTGAGCAGCGAAGATCGTCCGTATCCACTGGAAGTTCTGAGGGATATCGTGCAGTCTTACTTCACGATGCTGGATCTCCGCCGACTGCGCCTGTTGCGTGAGCTCGCCCACCGCGGGACGATCGGGGCGGTCGCCTCGGCGCTCGACTACAGCCCGTCCGCCGTGTCCCAGCAGCTCGCGTTGCTGGAGAAGGAGGCGGGCGTGCCGCTGCTGGAACGCGCGGGCCGCAACGTGCGGCTCACGGCGGCGGCGCAGACGCTCGTCGGGCACACGGACGCCCTGCTCGCCCGGGTGGAGGAGGCCGAGGCGGACCTGCAGGCGACCGCTGAGCAGATCACCGGCACCGTGCGCGTGGCGACGTTCCAGTCGGCCGGGCTGTTCCTGCTCGCCCCGGCCCTCCGCCGGCTGGCCGACCGGCATCCGGCCCTGCGCGTGGAGGTGACCGACGCCGAGCCGGAGCTGACGATGCCGACGCTCGCGCTCGGCGGGCTGGACGTCGTGCTCGCCGACGAATACCCGTTCCATCCGCGCCCGCCCGACGAGCGCCTGCACCTGGAGCCGCTGCTGGAGGAGCGGTTCCGGCTCGTGCTGCCCGTCGATCACCCCGCCGCGCGCTCCGGCGCGCCCGATCCCCCTGAGCGCGCTCGCCGGCGACGTCTGGGCCGCGGGCAAGGCCGACACCCACTACGCCGAGCTGACGATCCGGGCGTGCCGGGCGCTCGGCGGCTTCGAGCCGGACATCCGGCATCGCTCCAACGACCTGCTGATGCTGCTCGCGCTCGTCGCGAACGGACTGGCCGTGACGCTGCTGCCGGACCTGGTGCGGCCGGACCGCGAGCCGGGCGCGGTCGCGCGCGACATCGCCGAAGACCCGCTGACGCGGACCGTGTCCGGCGTCATCCGCCGCGGGTCGGAGCGGCGGCCCGCGATCAGCGCGCTGCTGGAGGCGCTGCGAGAGACGGCGGCTGGCCTTCGGTCGGGAGCCACGCCCGGACCCTGAAGCCGCCCGGCTCCGGCGTGGCCCGCAGACCTCCGCCGATCGCGGCCGCCAGCTCCCGCAGCTCGTCGAAGTCGCGCGAGGCGCCGCCGTCGTCGTCGATCTGCACGATCACCGCGCCGGGCACGAACTGGATCGCGACGGACGCCTCGGAGGCGCACACCGCCGCGTGCAGCGCGTCGCGCACCACGCGGTAGGCGGAGCGGCCGACGATCGTCGGCACGTGCCGCGGCACGCCGCTGCGATCCAACGCCACCGGCATCGGAGCATCCCCTACAAGGGTCTCGATCTCGTCCATGTCACACACCATCCGTGGGGTTTCTACGCCTACTTCTTGAGAAGACTCTGACGTTCGGAAAAGGTGTCGCCCTTTGTCATCCTCGGGTCTCGTGGCCGCACTTCTTTTGGTGGATGACGACGCGCCGATCCGGCGGATGCTCGAGCGCACGCTGGCCGCGGAGGGCTACGTGGTCGAGGCCGCGGCCGACGGCGGCGCCGCCCTGGCGGCCGTGGAGCGCAACCTCCCGGACGCGATCGTCCTGGACGTGACCATGCCCGGGATCGACGGGCTCGCCGTGACCCGGCGGCTGCGCGCGAAGGGCCTGCGCGTGCCGATCCTGCTGCTCACCGCCCGCGACGCGGTATCCGACCGCGTCGCCGGCCTGGACGCGGGCGCCGACGACTATCTGGTCAAGCCCTTCGATCCCGACGAGCTGGCCGCGCGGGTCCGGGCGCTGCTGCGCCGCAACGCGCCGCCGTCGGAGACCGACGCCCTGGCGTTCGCCGACCTGACGCTGGTGGACGGCATCGCCCGCCGCGGCGGCCACGACCTGGAGCTCACGCGCCGCGAGGCGGAGCTGCTGGAGCTGCTGCTGCGCAACGCCCGCGGCGTCGTGACCCGCGAGCTCGCCCTCGAAGAGGTGTGGGGCGGCGAGCACGAAGCCACCCCGAACGCGGTCGACCGCTACGTCGGCTACCTGCGCCGCAAGCTCGGCGACCCGCCGCTGATCCACACCGTCCGCGGCGTCGGCTTCCGCCTGGACCGCGAGGGATGACGCGCGAACATAAAGAGGGACTGTCCCTCTTTAGATTCCGGCGGCGCCGTGACGCTGCGTGCGCGGGTCGCCGCCGCGGCCGCCGCGGCGATCGTGCTCGCCGTCCTGTTGCTCATCATCGCCGTCCCCGCCCTGCTCGCCGGTGACCTGCGCGGGGAGCTCGACGACTCGCTGCGCCGGCGCGCGGCCGACGTCGCGCGGCTCAACGCCACGGTGCCGGGGCAGCTCACGGAGGTCGGCGCGATCGACGGCGGCGGGTTGCTCGTGCAGGTCGTGGACCGGACCGGGCGGATCGTCGCGCGGTCGTCCGCGCTCGGCGGGCGCGTGCTGCCCGTCGACGAGCGGGTCCTGCGCGACCGCCAGCCGCGGCTCGGGGACGAACGGCTCGGCACCGACCCGATCCGGGTGTACACGGCGCCGCTGGGCGAGCTCGGCGCCGGCGAGGCCTCCGGCGGGGCCGTCGTCGTCGCGTCCGACCTCGCAGCGGTCGAACGGACCGTCGACCGGGCCCGGGTGCTGATCGCGGTCTGCGCGCTGCTCGCCGGGCTGCTCGCCGCCGCGCTCGCGACGTGGCTCACGCGCCGCGCGCTGCGTCCACTCACGCGCCTGTCGGCCGGAGCGCGGGAGATCGGCCGCGCCGGTGACACCTCCCGCCGCCTGCCGGAACCGCCGATGACGGACGAGGTCGGCGAGCTCGCGCACACGCTCAACGCGATGCTCGCCTCGCTCGAACGGGCGCAGGAGGCCGAGCACCGCTTCGTCGGCGACGCGTCGCACGAGCTGCGCACGCCGCTCACCGCGCTGCGCGGGAACGCCGCGTACCTGGCCAAGCATGGGCCGGACGAGGCCGTGATCCAGGACATCACGGACGGTGCCGAGCGCCTGTCCGCCCTGCTCGACGACCTGCTCGCCCTCGCCCGCGAGGACGCGGCCGCACCGCTCCAGGCCGAGCCCGTGCGCCTCGCGGACCTCGCGCCGGACGCGCACATCGAGCAGGACGTGTGGACCAGCGGCGAGCGCGACGCGCTCCAGCGCGCCGTCGACAACCTGGTCCGCAACGCCCACAAGCACGGCACGGGCACGGTCACCGTGACGGTCGGCGGCGACGGCACCGAAGCGTTCATCGCCGTCGAGGACGAAGGCCCCGGTCCAGACGACCCCACCCGCGTCTTCGAACGCTTCCACCGCGGCCGCAGCGCCCGCGGCGAAGGCTCCGGCCTGGGCCTCGCGATCGTCAAGTCGATCGCCGAACGTCACGGCGGCCGGGTCCAAGTCGACGGCGCGCGCTTTACGCTCGTTGTCAAAGAACTCTCAAAGTCCGCCCGTAGAACTGGACCGTAATGAGACGACTCCGCACCGCCTCCACCCGCCGCCTGTTGCTGATCGTCGCCGTGCTCGTCGCCGCCGTGACCGGCGCCGGGATCGCCCAGGCCGCACTCACCACCGCCGAAAAGCCCGCACCCAAGCCGCTCGATCGCGCGCTCTTCGACGCCGCGAACGCCAAGCCCGTCGAGGGCGTGACCGCGCGCATCAAGTTCACGAACAACCTCCTCCCTTCCGGCTCGCTGCCCGAGGGCACCGCCTCCCCCGCCCTCACCGGCGCCAGCGGGCGGCTGTGGCTCTCCAATGACGGCAAGCTGCGCCTCGAGCTGCAGTCGGCCAACGGCGACGCGCAGATCGTCGCCGACGGCGAGCGCTACCTGATCTATGACGCGGCCTCCAAGCAGGCCTTCACCGGCAAGCTGCAGTCCCGGGAGCAGCAGCCGGAGCGCAAGGGCGACGCCACCCTCGGCGGGATCCAGTCCGCGCTGGGCCAGCTCGGCCAGGCCTGGACGTTCTCGGGCGCGACGCCGTCCAACACCGCCGGCCAGCCCAGCTACACCGTGCGCGTCGCGCCCAAGGACGACGGCGGCCTGCTCGGCGCGGCCGAGGTGGCCTGGGACGCGGCCCGCGGGGTTCCGCTGCGCGCCGCGGTCTACGCCCAGGGCGACGCCAACCCGGTGCTGGAGATCGAGGCCACGGACATCTCCTACGGCGAGCATCCCGGCCGCCAAGGTCGACGCCACGCCGCCGCACGGTGCGCGCGTCACCGAGATCGACCCGTCGCTGCGGATGGACGCGCAGGGCAAGCCGACCGCGGTCGAGGGCGTCGAGAACGTCCAGGCCGAGCTCGACTTCCCGCTCTCCGCGCCGGATGAGCTCGCCGGCCTGCCGCGCAAGTCCGTGCGGCTGATCAAGACCGGTGACAAGACCGGCGCCGTCTCCACCTACGGGCAGGGTCTCGGCCAGATCCTCGTCTTCCAGTCCAAGGCCGAGAGCGGCAAGCCCGCCATCGCGCCCGGCGGCCTCACGCTCCCGCAGGTGAACATCGACGGGGCCACGGGCTCCGAGCTGGCCACGGCGCTCGGCACGCTGCTCACGTTCCAGCGCGAAGGCGTGCAGTACGTCGTCGTCGGCTCCGTCCCGCCGATCGCCGCCGAGAACGCCGCCCGAGGACTGAAGTGACCGCAGCGATCGAGGCTCGCGGCCTCGTCAAGCGCTACGGCGAGCTCACGGCGGTCGACCACGTCGACCTGACCGTCCGCAGCGGCGACGTCTACGGCTATCTCGGCCCCAACGGGGCCGGGAAGACGACGTCGCTGCGGATGCTGCTCGGCCTGATCCGCCCGGACGAGGGCAGCGCGAAGCTGTTCGGCCGGGACCCGCTGCTCGAGGGCGCCCGCGCCCTCGACGGCGTGGCCGGGTTCGTCGAGGCGCCGCGCTTCTACCCGTACATGAGCGCGCGCAAGAACCTGGAGCTCGTCGCCGCCCTCGACGGCGGCGACGCGGCCGAGCGGATCGAGGACGCGCTCGACACCGTCGATCTCACCGGCCGCCAGCACGACAAGGTCCGCGGCTACTCGCACGGCATGAAGCAGCGCCTCGGCATCGCCGGGGCGCTGGTGCGCAACCCGAAGCTGCTCCTGCTCGACGAGCCCACCACCGGCCTCGACCCGGCCGGGATGCGCGACATGCGCGCGCTCGTGCACCGGCTCGCCGAGGACGGGCTCACCGTCCTGCTCTCCAGCCACCTGATGAGCGAGGTCGAGGATCTGTGCGACCGCGTCGCGATCGTCACCCGCGGCCGCGTCGTCTACGAGGGTGCGCTGGACGAGCTGATCGCCACCACGGCCGGCCGCTACGACGTCCGCACCACCGACGACGCCGAGGCCGCGATGATCGCCCGCCGGGCACACGGCATCACCGGCGTCACGCTCTCCAACAAGGGCGTCTCGCTGGAGGGCGACGAGAGCGCCGTCGCGCACCTCACGCTCGAGCTCGCCCAGGCCGGCATCGGCCTGCGGGCGCTGGTCCCGCGGACCGCGACGCTCGAGGAGCTGTTCTTCCGCATGACCGAAGGCGTGCCCGAGCAGGACGCTCCGGCGCTGGTCGCCGCATGAGCGCGCGCCGTCTCCGTCCAGACGGTCTACAGCTGGGAGCTGCGCAAGCTCGCCGCGCAGAAGCGCACCTACATCGGGCTCGGCTGCGCGCTGCTGATCCCGCTGATCTTCATCGGGTCGCTGCTCGCCGACGACGGCGGCCCCGAAGGCATCCCGTTCGGCGACTACGTGCGCGAGTCCGGCCTCGCGATCCCGCTCGTGGGCCTGTTCTTCGGCGCGTTCTGGTTCTTCCCGCTGATCACGGCGCTCGTCGCGGGCGACATCGTGGCCGCCGAGGACGGCAACGGCACGCTGAAGACGATCCTCACCCGCTCCGTCGACCGCTGGCAGATCTTCGTGGCCAAGGTGCTCGCCGCGCTCACCTACGCGTTCGGCGCGCTCGCGCTGTTCGTCGGCGTCGGCCTGGTGCTCGGCGGCGATCTTCTGGGGCTTCGACCCGCTCGTCAGCCTGTCCGGGACCGAGATCTCGATGGGCCGCTCGCTGCTGCTGCTCGGCGGCGCGACGCTCGCCTACGCCCTCCCCACCTTCGGCGTCGCCTCGATCGCGATCCTGCTCTCCACCGTGACCAAGAACAGCGCCGCGGCCGTGGTCGCGACCCTGATGTTCTCGCTGATCATGCAGCTGCTCGGGATCGTCTCGGCGCTGGACTTCCTGCGCCCCTACCTGCTCCCCCAGCAGTTCAACGCCTGGCAGGGCCTGCTGCGCGACCCGATCGACTGGGCGCCGATCATCCGGGCCGCCTGGGTCTCCGCCGTCTTCGGGCTCCCCTGCCTCGCGTGGGCGTTCACCTACTTCGTCCGCCGCGACGTGACCGGGGGATAACTATCCTTGAGCTATGAGTTTCATTGAGGTCTCATCGGGCGTACGGGAACGCAGCGTTCCCCTCATCATGGGCCAGGTTCTCAGCCTGGTCGCCGCGGCGCTCGGCATCTGCGCGCTGACCACCTGGCTCGGCCGCGACCTCGCGTACGGGACCGCACGGATCTTCTCGTTCGTGGGCTTCGGCATGCTGATCGCCCAGGCGTTCGTCCCGGCGCTCCGCCGCGGCTCGCTCGGGATCCTGTGGCTCGGCCTGATCGCGTCGGCGATCGGCTACGGCCTCGGCCCGTTCATCTCCTACTACGTGGACACGAACCCGAGCGCCGTGACGAGCGCCGTCGGCCTCACCGCGCTGACCGTCCTCGGCATGGGCGCGGCCGGCTTCGCCATGAGCAAGGACACGGTGCGCTGGATGAAGCCGCTGTCCTACATCGTGCTCGCGGCGGTCATCGTCTCGATCGGCTCGATGATCTTCGGCGGCCTCGGCTCGCTCTCGCCGGTCATCTCGGTCGTGATCCTCGTCGTCTCCGCGCTGCTGATCCTGGTCGACTTCAACTACGTGCGCAAGCACGCCACCGAAGACGACGTGATCTGGCTCGCGACCGGCATCTTCGTCTCGATCATCAACATCTTCATCAGCCTGCTGAGCCTCTTCGGCAATCGCTAGCCCGTCACGTTCACCCGCCGCGTCACCGTGGTGGGTGAGCTGTCCTCGGTCGAGGCCGTCACCTGCACGTCGGCGGTGAGCCCGCGCTTGCCCTTGAGCGCCCGGGCGAGCGACCGCAGGCCCGCCACGCTGAGCCGCGGGCGCACGGTCACCGTGTTGCCCGCCGGGAGCGTCTGCGGCGTGAAGGCGAGCTTCACGGCCGGCGTCTTCTTCCCGCGCGGCGTCAGCGTCACCACGGCCGTCAGCCGGCAGCGCACGTCGCAGCGCACCCGCAGCGGGAACTGACGCGCCGCGAAGATCCCGCTGGTCCGCGTCGGGGCGAGGAAGACGTCCGGCGGCACCGGGTCCGGCTGCGTGGCGAGGATCGGGTTCGGCGGCGGCGTGATCGGCGGGAGCGCGCCGCAGGCGGTCGTCGCCGGGAGCTGGAACTGCTGCACGCGGTTGTTGTCGGCCTCCGCGACCGTCACGAGGCCGTTGCAGGACACCGAGATGCCGGTCGGCCCCATGAACTGCCCCTGCCCCACTCCGTGCATCCCCCACGCGAGCAACATCTGCCCCTCGGGCGAGAACGCGACCACGCGGTCTTTGCCGCGGTCGGCCACGAACACGTTGCCGGCGCCGTCGAGCGCGACCTCGGCGGGTGAGCGCAGGTCGCCGGCGCCGATCTCGGCCAGATCGTTGCCCTGCGCGGTGAGCACGCTGACGCGGTTGGTGCCGGCATCAGTCGCGTAGACGCGGCTGCCGTCCGCGGAGACCGCGACGCCACGCACGTTGCGGAAGCGCCCGATCGAGCCCAGGTGGGTGCCGCTGGTGTTGTACCGGACGATCCGCCCGTTGCCGGTGTCGGCGACGTACACCGTCCCGCCGCCGGACACGGCCACCGCGCTCGGCGCGAGCAGCTGCCCGGCGCTGCGGCCGCGGCTGCCGATGGTGCGGATGATCTTGCCGCCTCGGTCGAAGACCAGCACGCGGGAGCGCTGCTGGTCGAGCACGTACAGCAGGCCGCGCGCGTCGAACGCCACGGAGACCGGGTCCGGCAGCAGCGTCGGACCGGGCGCGGGCGCGCCGAACGCGGTGATGACGCTGCCGTCGGGATTCAGGAGCTGGACGCGGCCGTTGACGGAATCCGCGACGGCGCGCACGCCGCTCGCGTCCGTGGCCACGCCGAGCGGCCGGATGAACTGCCCGGTCACGCGCCCGGAGCTGCCGAAGAACCCCTTCGGCGCGCCCTGGAAGTCGAAGACGTCGATCCGGTTGCCGCCCGGGTCGGCGACGAACTGGTCGCCGTTGGGTGCGACCGCGATCCCGCGCGGGTACTGCAACTGCCCGATCCGCGAGCCGTACGAGCCCCAGCGGCCCCGGTAGGTGTACTTCGGTCCCGGGCCGTAGCGGACGACGCGGTGGTTGATGTTGTCGGCCACGAACACGCGGCCGAGCGCGTCGATCCCGACGTCGTACGGGAAGCTGAGCTGGCCCGGCTTGTTGCCCGGCCCGGTCCCGAACGTCGTCAGCTGGGCGCCGTTGTAGTCGTAGACCACCATCCGGTGCCCGTTGTCGTCGGCCACGATCAGCCGCCCGCTGCGGGCCGCGAGACCCTGCGGGCGCTTGACCGCGCCCGTGGGCACGATCACGGTGGCGCCGGAGCCGTCGAGCGCCATCCGCTGGATCCGGTCGTTGCGGGTGTCGGCCACGAACAGGTAGCCGTCGGCGATCGCGAGTCCCCCGCCGGCGCCGGAGTCGTTGCCGCCGCCCTGGCCGAAGCGGAACTCGCCCACGCCCGATCCCGTCTTCCCCCACTCGGAGATGAAGGTGCCGTCGGCGGCGAAGCGGTCGATCCGGTCGCGGCCGTCGGCGATGTACACCGAGCCGTCCGGGCCGATGGCGACCGCGCCGACCGACGTCAGCCGGTCAGGGTCGCCGATCTCCCGCACGAACTTGCCGTCCGGGCCGAAGACCTGGATGGTGTGCGAGTACTGGTCGGCGACGTACACCGAGCCGTCGGCGCCGACGGCGGTGGCCTGCGGGAAGCGCAGGACACCGCCGGAGCGGTTGCCGATCACCGAGGAGGCGGAGTACGGACACGGATCGGCGCCGGGGCACGGCGCAGCGGTGGCGGTCGCGGGCAGCGCGAACAGCGCAGCGAGTGTCGCGATGACGAATCGACGCATCAAGGGCTCCCAACCCGAAGCGGACCGGATAGTCGCGCTACTGCTTGAGCCGTCGCAGCGAAGCCGCGATCTCGACCATGCGCGCGTTGGACACCTTGCGCCCGATCGTGTTCGAGACCCAGTACGCGCCGCGCGGCGTGCGCCACGCCACCATGCGGATCTTCGACCCGTCGTAGAAGAGCATCAGCTCGCGGCCGCCGGCCGTCTTGCGGATCCGGTCCGGGTTGTCGAGGATCGGCGGGTTGCGCCACGTGAGCCCCTGGACGCCCCAGTACTCGCCCGACTCGCCCACGGACGAGACGATCCGGTAGGCGCGGTGCAGTTGGCCGTCCTCGTCGCGCAGCGAGTAGATGCGCGGCGTCCCGTTGACGTACTGCGAGCGGTTGGTGACCTTGCCGGGGAAGTAGAACGGCAGCTTCTTCAGGCGCGGCTCGGCGAGCACGGCCATGTCCTCGCCGGCGCGGCGGGCGTTCACCATGCCGCTGACCGTCGAGGCCTTGCCCTTCTTGCGCTTGGGCGCCTTCTGCGGCTCCTCCTTGCGCTCCGGGTTCTGCGCGCCCTCGCCGGTCATGAACGCGTCGTAGGCCTTCTGGATGCTCTCCGGCCCGATGTAGAGCCGCGTGTCGACGGCCGGGTCCTCGGACTCGGTGATCCCGGTCAGCGACACCTGGTTGACCACCGTGTCGTTCATCGCCAGGTTGACCGCGGTCTTGAGCATGCCCGCGAGGTTGCTGCGGCTGAGGAACTTCTTGTCGAAGCGGAAGTACTCGCCCAGGATGCCGAGCAGCTCGTTCGCTTCGCCGACGCTCTTGAGCTCGCTCACGCTGCGCTGGTGGGACGCCTGGCGCAGGAAGTCCTGCTGGCGGGCGCCACGGAACAGATCCGAGTCCGTGTGCCGGTAGCGGACGTAGTCGAGCGCGTCCGAGCCCACGAGGCGCTGGTAGCCGGCCCCGATGTCGATCGCGGCAAAGCCCGTGCCCTCGGGGTTGTAGTACTTGCGGTCCACGTCGACGTACACGCCACCGACGTGGTTGACGGCGCGCTGGAAGCCGTCGAAGTTGACGTCGATGACGCCGTTGACGTTGAACCGCTTGTTGGTGGCGGTCTCGAAGAAGTGCTGGACGGTGTTCAGCGTCAGGCGCGCGCCGCCCTCGTCGTAGGCCTGGTTGATCTTCGTGTTGTCCGCGTAGCCCGGGATGGTCACCGCGAGGTCGCGCGGGAGGCTGAGCACGGCGACGCGGTGGCGCTTCGGATCGAGGCGCACGAGCACGATCGTGTCCGAGTGCGGTTTCTCCCGCTGGCCCAGCTTGGCGTCCTTCGAGTACTTCGAGCGGCGATCCGAGCCGAGCACGAGCAACGTGCGCGGGCCGCCCGGCTCGACCGGCTCGATCTCCTCCTCCGGCAGGTCAGCGATCGTCGTCTGCGGCCGGTCGCCGCAGTCGCTGCTGCACGGGGCGATCGGCGGCGCGATCATCAGATAGCCGGCGATGGCGACGCCGGCGCCGGTCGACAGGAAGATCAAGAAGACGCCCGCGAAGGCCTTCGCCAGCACGGCCGCACCCACGCGCGGCGGGCGCTCGGAGTTCTTGTACCGCCGACGCATTGGTCGAGAAGCGTAATGGTCGGACCGGAACTTCTAACCCGGACATGCGTTTGCTGCCCGTGATGAGGCGCCGTTCCCTGATCGCACTCGCGGCCTGCAGCGCCGCCCTGCTGGTGCCCGCAAACGCCGACGCAGCGCGGAAAAAGGCTCCGGAGCTGACCCGGATCCGCTGCGTTCCGGCCACGTCGGCGACCTGCAAGTCCGGTGTCAAAGTGGTCGTCGGCCGCCAGCTCCAGATCAGCGGCAAGCGCGTCACCAAGGGCATGCGCGTGTCGTTCCGGTGGTCGCGCGGAGCGCTCGCCACCAAGCTCGACCGCAGCCGCGTCGGCTACGTCGCGCGGGTCCCGGCCGGCACGCGCGCCGGCAGCGTGAGCGTGACGGTCTCCGACCGCGCGGGCCGCCGTTCGAACGCGATCAAGATCACGGTCACCGCCCCGCCGCAGATCGCCCCCACCCCCGCGCCCGCGCCCGGCGCGCTGCCCGAGATCTTCCGCGGCAACGGCATGTGGATCTGGCAGCTCGCGCAGTCCGAGGGCGGCAACCTCGCGGCGATCGTCAATCGCGCCCGCAGCGCCGGCATCACCACCGTGTTCGTCAAGAGCTCCGACGGCGCCACCAACCGGTGGGCGCAGTTCTCGCCGGAGCTGGTCGCGGCCCTGAAGGCCCAGGGGATCCGCGTCTGCGCGTGGCAGTTCGTCTACGGCAACGATCCGCTCGGCGAGGCGGCCCTGGGCGCCGACGCGGTCGCCGCCGGCGCCGACTGCCTCGTGATCGACGCCGAGAGCGCCTACGCGAACAAGTACGCCGCCGCCCAGCAGTACCTGGGCGCTCTGCGCGCGACGGTCGGCCCGGCGTACCCGATCGGCTTCACCAGCTTCCCGTACGTGGACTACCACTCGCGGGTCCCGTACTCGGTGTTCCTCGGCCCGGGCGGCGCCAACGCGAACCTCCCGCAGATCTACTGGCAGGACATCGGCGGCACCGTCGACGCCGTCTCCGCCCGGACCCTCGCCCAGAACCGCATCTACGGCGTCCCGATCGCTCCCATCGGCCAGACCTACAGCAACGTCCCGCCGCAGGACATCGCGCAGTTCCGCGCGCTGTGGGCCGCCTACGGCAGCGCGGGCCTGTCGTGGTGGTCGTGGCAGGCGACGGCCGAGCCCGGCTGGGCGGCGCTCGCCGCGCCGGTCACCGCCCCGGTCCTGCCGCCCGTCGACCCGGGCTGGCCGGCCCTCACGCGCGGCAACAAGGGCGACCAGGTCGTGTGGCTGCAGCAGCGGCTCGCGTCCGCCTACCCGACGGTGGCGGTCACGTCCACGTTCGACGACGCGACCGACCTGGCCTTGCGCGCGTTCCAGCAGGCCCGCGGGTTGCCGGTCACCGGCACCACGGACGCGCTGACCTGGCAGGCCGTGCTCAGCCTGGCGCACAAACCCGTGAGTTGGTAGGCGGGGCGGCGACCCGTCAGTTGCTCTTCGACACCTGATCGACCGGCGCGGTCTGAAAGCCGCGCCGCTGCATGTCCCCCCAGGACTTCTTGCCGCGCAGGAGGTCCCAGAACGCCTCGTCGCGCGTCACGATGTAGCCGCGCAGGCTCGTCTCCATGTCGACGACGAGCCCGGCGGTCAAGCCGCGTGCGAGCGCCTAGTTTCGCACTCGGACCGTCATCGTCATCTCCTCGTGGAGCGTGCAGACGATCTTGTACGTGCCGGAGACCGTGAGCTTGCGCTTGAAGCTGTAGTCCGTGGCCGCCGACTCGGACTGGAACTTCTTGACGCCCTTCGGGCCGCTCTTGAGCTTGACGTCGTGCACGTCGCCGGCTTCCTCGAAGCCGGGCCAGCGCCACGTGACCGTCGTGTTCTTGGCCACGGTGACGGTCTTCGGGGCGTAGTAGTTGTCGCCGAGCTCAACCGTCTTCTTCGTCGCGCCGTCCACACCCGGCACCGCACCCAACAGCGCGGCGCCGGTGAGCACGGCGATACTGCGCTTGATCACTTGAACACCTCGAGCGGGGTGTACCCGGCGATGGACGGGTGGGGACGCTTGACCCAGCCGTTGAGCGCGCCCGGGCCGGCCCAGCCGAGCATCGTGCCCTGCACGGCGGCGCTGAAGGCGTTCGTCCCGCCGCAGCCCGCGAACGTGGAGGCGTCCTCCGGGAACGTCGAGGTCGCGCCGGTGAAGCAGTTGTTGGTCCCGCTGCCGTCGTACATGACGTCGTGGCCGTTGAGGTCGGTGCCGTTGAGGCCCCAGCTGTTGTTCTGGATGACGTTGTTGCGGAGCACGCGCGCCTCGGGCGTCTTCTCCACGAGGATGCTCTCGACCGCGATGACGCCGGCGAGGTAGTTGCCGTAGATGCGGTTGTTCTCGATCCGGTTGCCGCGGCCGCCGAGCAGGATGATCCCGGTGCCGACCGGCGCGAGCGCGGCGACGCCGGTGTCGCGCTTGGCGAACGGCGGGTGGCCTTCGTGGAAGTTGAAGTTGTTCCAGAAGATGTCGTTGTCGATGATCACGTTGTCCTCGGCCGGCGGGTACTTCTCGCCGTCGAGGGCGTTGGGCGCGATCCCGAGCGCGTTGTTGAAGAACTTGCTCTTGGTGATCGTCACGTAGCGCATGTTGGTCGCGCTGAAGCCGAGCGGGCTGCCCCAGCCCTTGACGTTGCGGACCATCGTGCGGATCGGCGAGCTCTGCGGCGGGGTCTGGCCGATGTAGAACGCCCCGTCGTTGACGTAGTAGGCCTCGGAGTTGAGGATCTCGCCGCCGATCGTGTTGAACGCGTACAGCCCGTACACGCCGGTCTGGCGGGCGATCAGGTGGTTCATCGAGTAGCCGTTGAGGTTCGTGAAGAAGAACCCGTTGGCCTTGTAGCCGCGGGCCATGAAGCCGTCGACGGTCACCCCGTCGGCGTCGTTGACGGCGATCCCGTTCTGCATGTTGCCCTTGGCCTTCAGCAGCACCTTGGCCGGGTTGGACGGGTTCCCGATCAGCTTCAGGTAGCGCTTCTTGGTCCCGTCGACGCGCACGGCCTCCCGGTAGGTGCCGTTGCGGACGCGGATGGTGTCGCCCGCCTTCGCCTTGTCCACCGCCTTCTGGATCGTGGTGAAGTCGCACTTGCCCTTGCCCTTGCAGACCGTGTGGGTCTTGAAGGGTCCGGCAGGCTTGGCGGCGACCGGCCCGGGCTGTTTGGGCTCGGGGTAGGTCTGTGCGGTGGCGGCAGCCGGTGTGACCAGCAGGGCAACAGCGATGGCGATGGCGATGCGGCGCATCTCTCTCCTATTCGACGATGTACCAGCCCGCCATCCCCACGTCCTGGTGGGAGAAGACGTGGCAGTGGTAGAGCCAACGGCCCGGGTTGTCCTCCACGAAGCGAGCCCGGATCGACTCGTTCGCCCCGAACCCCGGGTTGTCGGTGAAGGCCCCCGCCGCGTCCTTCCAGCGGTGGCCGTGGATATGGAACGTGTGGTAGTTCGAGTCCTGCCCGAAGACGTTGACCTCGACGTCCTCGCCGGGACGGGCGCGCAGGATCGGCGTATTGCCGGCGTAGGCGCGGCCGTTGAAGCAGTGGAAATTGCGCTCCAGACCCGTCACGGGCGGCGCGAGCTGGTGCGCGAACAGGTTGTGGACGCGATCGGGCTTCTTCTCGCCCTTGGCCCGGACGATGATCGCGCCGAACAGGCCGCGGAACGAGTTCAGCGTGTGGTTGGGCCCGTGGTCGTGGTACAGCCAGGCGCCGACGGATTCCGGCACGCACTCCCACTGGTAGGTGAAGCTCTCACCGGGCGCGACGAACCCGCCGTCACGCGTGAACTCGCCCATGTAGGCGCCGTCGTACTCCGGGTTGTACTTCACGCCGTGCGGGTGCATGGTCACGGCCTGGCGCAACTCGGTGTCGGCGTTGCGGAAGTGCACGACGAGCACGTCGCCGACCTCGGCCTGCAGCATCGGGCCCGGGATCGTCGGGTGGTCGACCAGATAGTCGGCGAAGCCCGCGGTCATCGAGCGGTAGACGAACGCGGTGAACACGTTGCGCCCGCCCGTCGCGCGGCCGTGCCACTCGTCCGTCTGCTTGGGCGTGATGGCCCAGCGCGCGGTCTCCGCCTGAATCCAGTACTCGCGCCGGATGCCGCCGGGCTGCGGCTGGATCTGCGGCACGTTCTGCGCGGCGTTCGCGCGCGGGCGCTTCACGCGCGCCGCGGCGGCGTCGGCCTTGTCGAGCCCGCCTGGGGCGGCGACGTCGATCTCCTCGCCGCCGATCGTGCACAGCAGCGCGACGCCGCCGGCCACACCGAAGAACGACCGTCGGGTTTGTGCTGATCCGCGCATGAGCACCGAAATCTAGTACGATCGTACTCGCCCCACAAGTACGGACGTACTAGTACTGTTGTCGAGGTGCCCGCCACCCGCGCCGAGGCTTCGCAGCGCGTTCGCGACGCCATCGTCGGCGCGACCGTGCGGATCGTCGCGCGCGAGGGCGTCGCCGCCGTCACGCACCGGCGCGTGGCCGCCGAGGCCGACGTGGCGCTGTCGTCGACCACCTGGCACTACGCCACCAAGGCCGACATCCTCGAGGCGGCCCTCGTCTGGACCGCCGAGCACGAGGTCGCCGGGATCGCGGCGATCGCCGACCGGCTCGGCACCTTCGACGTGCACGCCTGGGCCGACGAGCTCGCCGACTGGCTGCTCGAGCAGGTCGGCGCCGAGCGCGAGGTGACCGTCGCGCTCTACCGCCTCCAGGCCGAGCTGCTCGGCACCGATGGAGCCTTGGCGGTGCACCGTGAGTGGGCCCGCGGGCTGCGCGCGCTGGGTGACCACGTGCTGGGCGAGGCGTCCGCCATCGACGTCCGCCTCGTCATCGCCGCGCTCGACGGGCTGCGCATCTCGGCGCTCGCGTCCGGCGACGTCGACGCGGAGGACCTGCGCCGCGCGGTCCGGCGACAGCTCGAAGCCCTGTTGGGCTAGGCCGCACGATGCCCAAACATCACTTTCAGGTTCCCTCAGTGTCGCGTATCGTCTGAGCCGTGGTTGTGACCGACACGGATGTCGAGTGGCTTCTCGCGCTCCCTGACTGCCCCGTGCTGGGTCCGATGGAGGCCGGCGACTGGCTGCTCCCAGTGGCCGAGTTCCTGCTCTTCGCCGAGTCGCGCGGGCTTGCGCGCGAAGCAGTGCTCCCGGCGGTGGACTCGTACGCCGTCGCGCACGGTGGCGTGCGCGTGTCCGTACGGTCCCGCTTCCCCCGGGTCACGAATACCGCGCGGCGGTTCGCCGGCCGCCGCCCGGTCGCACCCGGCGAGGTGTGGATGTTCGAGCACGGACATACCTCCTAAGCATTTACACGTGTAACCTTCGCCGCTCACACGATCTCACCAGGGGGAGAGATGTTGAGGAGAGGCATCGGCGCCGCGGCGGTGGCGCTGGCGTGCGCGCTGCCCGCTTCGGCGAGCGCACAGTTGACGACGACGAGCTCGTCCGATCTGACACCGCGGGTGAAGGAGTACGTCGGGACGAGCGTCGCGCTCAACGGGACGACGCGGCTGCGGGTGATCCTGCCGACGGGCTACGCGGAGAACCCGACGCGGCGGTACCCGGTCCTGTACCTGCTGCACGGCGCGTTCGACGACTACCGCTCGTGGGTGGACAAGGGCGCGGCGGAGAACGCGACCGAGCCGTACCAGATGATCGTCGTGATGCCCGACGGCGGCCAGTTCGGCTGGTACGCGAACCACGTGAACAACGGCCCGCGCTGGGAGAGCTTCCACATCGGCGAGCTGATCCCGTGGGTGGACGCGACGTTCCGGACCAAGCCGGAGCGGAGCGAGCGCGCGATCGCCGGGCTGTCGATGGGCGGCCACGGCACGACCGCGTACTCGGGCCGGCACCCGGACCTGTTCGCGGCCGCCGAGGCGTTCAGCGGCGTCGTGAACCCGCTCGCGCTCGGCCCGGGCGAGAACGTGTTCGGCCCCAAGACGCCGGCGAACATCGCGCGCTGGGAGGGCAGCGACGGCACGTACCTGATCCCGAACTACCGCACCTACGCGCACTTCGGGCTGCGCACGGGCAACGGCCAGCCCGGCCCGTTCGACGCGCCGACGCGGCCGGTCGACACGCTCGAGGCCTCGCTGCACGGCCAGAACACGCTCATGCACAACCGGCTCACCGCCGCGGGCATCCCGCACGTGTGGGAGGAGGGCCCGGGCACGCACACGTGGCCGTACTGGGAGCGCGGCCTGCGCCGCGCGCTGCCCGAGTTCCAGCGCGTCTTCGACGGTGACGTGCCCACGCCCGCCCAGGTCAACTTCCGGCTCCCGGACAACACGATCAACGCGTGGGGCTGGACGATCGCGTTCGACGCCGCGCGCCAGCCGGCCTGGACGACGCTCTCCAGCGCCGATGCCACGGGCTTCACGCTCACCGGCACGGGCGCCGCGACGGTCACCACGCCGCCGCTGTTCCCGGCGGGGAAGGCCTACAAGGCGGCCGGGGTCACCGTCACCGCCGCGCCCCGACGGTCGGCTGACGATCCCGGTGGACCTCGGCGCGGGCAGCACGGCGCAGGTGTTCATCGGCGCGCTCAGCAACGACTTCCCGGGCACGGTCGGCGGCACGGTGCCCGCCACGCTCAGCCTGACGCTCGGCGCTCCGGCCACCTTCGGCGCGTTCACGCCCGGCGTCGAGCGGGAGTACACGGCGTCGACGACCGCGACCGTCACGAGCACCGCCGGCGACGCGGCGCTGAGCGTCTCCGATCCCGGCCACCTGACCAACGGCGCCTTCTCCCTCCCCCAGCCGCTACGGGTGGAGACCGCGAAGCGCGCGTGGACGGCGCCGGTGTCCGGTGACGCCGTCACCGTCACGTTCAAGCAGCTGATCGGCGCGGGCGACGCACTGCGCACCGGGACCTACTCGAAGACCCTGACCTTCACGCTCTCGACCACGAACCCCTAAGGGCGGTACTCGAACCAGATCGGGTCGCTGAAGCTCTCCAGGCTGTGGGCGTTCGTCGCCTCGGCGAACGCCTTGCCGGAGACGGCGCAGCCGGGCGGGAACGCCACCCGCCCGCTGCGCACGCGCTCGGCGGGCACACGGACGCCGGGCGCGATCCGGATCGTCTCGAGCTGGGCGGGCGGGAAGTACGCGGCGTGCTGGCGCTCGACGCCGTCGCAGCGCGTGGCGTAGACGATCGACACCCGCACGCGCCCGGTTCCGCCGTCGGCGTCGCGGATGAGCGCGGTGGCGCGCAGCTCAGGCCGCTGGAGCCGCACCGCGGGGCGCGGCGCCGGCCGGACCGGCGAGTCGTGCACGACCGCTTCGGCGCCGGTCTGCAGCCGCAGCAGCGCGAGCGGCGGCGTGCGATCGCTCGGCGGGACCTCGACGCGTCCGCGCACGCGTTGGGCGAAGCGCTCGCCGGCGTCCGCGCCGTGCCCGGCGGCGACCCCGCCGTCAGGGACGCCGGGCGGCGCGGCGGGCGCCGTGCCGGCGCCGTCTCGCCGTTCGCGAGCGGCGGCGCCGCGCCGGCGGACGCGTCGCCTCGCGAGCGGCGGCACCACGCCGGCTGACGGCGTCGCCCCCACGCGGGGCTCGCCACCCGTGCGCGGCTCGCCGCCCGGCGTCGCGCGCGGCGACGGGCCCGCGCTGCCGCCGCACCCGGCGAGGAGCGCGGCGGCGACGGCCAACGGCGCGACGCGGCGCATGCGGTGAACGCTACCGCCCGTAGCCGCCGCGATCAGGACGACGTGACGCAGTCGGCTGCGTTCGACTATTCAGCACTCAGGACGCACTTCGAGGGCTCGCCGCTCTCGAAGCCGAGCAGCCACGCGGCACGGCGCTCGTCGGGGGTGCCGTGGTGTTGCGCGTTGTTGACGTCGAAGTCGCCGACCGCGAGCGCGGTGCCGATCGCCTCTTCGATGTCGCCCGGCTTCAGGAGCCCCTGTTTGTAGACCGAGTTGCCCCACGCCCCCGCGAAGCAGTCGGCCTGCAGCTCCAGCGGCCGCACCGTCGCCCCGCGGAACTCCTCGAAGACGCCGAACTCCGCCTGCAGGTTGTGCGCGTACTCGTGCGCGACCACGTAGGCGACGCCGAAGTCGCCCGCGGCGCGCCCTTCGCCGGGCAACCGGCCCAGCACTCCGTCCCACAGATCGGCCGCGAACCGCTGGGAGACGTAGATCGTGTCGTCCGCCGAGCAGTAGAACGCGGCGGCGTCGCCCGCGGGCCCGCACGCGCTCGCGGCCTGCCGGCCAGGCGGCACCCACACGTAGAACACGGACGGCTCCGGCAGCCCGTTCTCCCGCAGCGTCTCAGTCCAGTAGCCGTCGATGTTGGCGAGCACCGTCGTCAGGAACTCGTCCACGTCCTCCCGGCCGCGCCGCACCTCCGGGCTGGTCTGGCGCGCCTCCGGGATCTTGCGCTCGAGCTCGGTGAGGATGTCGCGGAACCGTTCACGCAGCTGGTCGGCCTCCGCGCGGGCCCGCTGCTCGAGCGCTTGGACGCGCTCGCGCAGGCGGTCCGCGTCCTCCGAACCGCAGCCGCCGACGCCGAATGCCAGCACGAGCAGGAGAATCGTGACGCGCCGCATGGGCCCGAGCGTACCCAGCCGCGAAGTCGTGGAGGTGATCGGCCGCTTCACCCGCCCGATCGCCCCGTGACCACGCGGGAACGATCCGCCTAACCCGCCGGGATCCGGGCGTGCAGCTCCGTGCCGGCACCGTGCGAGGACTGGATCTCGATCGTGCCGTTGACGAGCGCCAGCCGCTCGCGCATGCCGATCAAGCCGAAGCCGCTCGACTGCTGCTGCGGGTTGAAGCCGGTGCCGTCGTCACGTACGACCAGCGCGATCTCGCCGTCGTCGGCGGTGATCTCGACCGCCACGCGGTGGGCGCGGGCGTGCTTGGCGATGTTCGTCAGCGCTTCCTGCACGAGCCGGTAGACGGTCGACTCGACCTCGGGCGTGAAGCGCGTGTCGGTGACGTCGAGGTCCACCGCGATGTCCGTCTGACCTTCGAAGCGTGCGACCAGCGACTCGATCGCGGGCTTGGTGCCGAGCTCGTCGAGCGCGGCCGGCCGCAGCTCGGTGATGAGGCTGCGCAGGTCGCCGATCGCGGTCGTGATCTGCTCCAGCGCACCGTCGATCGCGCCCGCCATACGGGTCGCGTCGCCGCTGCGGCGAGCGCCGGAGAGCAGCATGCGCAGCCCGGCGAGCTGCTGCAGCGTCTCGTCGTGCAGCTCGCGCGCCCAGCGCGTGCGTTCGGCCTCGGAGGCCTCGATCGCGCGCTTGAGCGCCTCCTCGCTGGCGTTCTGGGCGGTGGCGACGGCGGTCGCCGCGCTGGCCGCGAACGCCTGCAACAGCCGCTCGTCCTCCTCGTTGAACGGGCGGTCGCCGCGGAGACGGTCGATCACCGTGAGCGTGCCGACGATGCGGTCGCGGAAGATCATCGGCGCGACGATCCGATCGCCCTCGTGGCCCGGGTGCTCCCCGGCCTGCGCGGCGAGCACGTACTCGTCGCCCTCCCGCAACGCGATCTCCGCCGCGCGCGCGTCGATCAGCGCCCGCGAGCGCTTGACGACCAGTTCCAGCACGCGGTCGAGGTCCGTCACACCGCCGAGCGCGCGGCTGATCTCGGTCGTGGTCTCCAGGCCGCGCATCGTGCGTTCGAGCTCGTCGCGGCGCTCGCGGACGGTGCGGTACAGGCGCGCGTTGCGGATCGCGATCGCGGCCCAGTCCGCGAGCACGACCGTCGCTTCCTCGTCCTCGTCCGTGAACTCGCCGGTTTCCTTCTCGGCGAGGTAGAGGTTGCCCCAGGCCTTCCCGTCGATGATCAGCGGGACGCCGAGGAAGGTCGTCATCTCCGGGTGCGCGAGCGGAAAGCCGAACGACTGGGGGTGCGCGCCCACGTCGGCGAGCCGCAGCGGCCTGGGATCCGTGATCAGGACGCCGAGCACGCCGCGCCCGCGCGGCAGGTCGCCGATCGCGCGGTGGGTGTCGGGGTCGATGCCGGCGGTCAGGAAGCGCTCGAGCTGCTCACGGCGCTCGTCGAGCACGCCGATCGCGGCGTACCGAGCGCCCGTGAGCTCGCGCGCGACTTCCAGCAACCGCTGGAGGACCGCCTCGGGGTCGAGCTCGGTGACGAGCGACCGTCCGACGTCCACCAGCCTCCCGAGACGGTGTTGATCCATGGCGCGGGGACGCTACCCGGTCTTCACCAGGTCCTGCAGAGCCCCCGTGACCAGGCCGGGCGGCCGCGCGGTGGCCAGCAGCGGCGCGAGGTAGCGCCCTGCGACCTTGCCCGGCGGCGACCACAGCGGGCGCCGCGAGACGTCCGCGGCGTCGAGCGGCTCGCCGTCGGGGGTGAGCCGCGCCCGCAGGTACAGCGGCTCGCCGCCGGTGAGCAGGAGCCCACGCAGGACGGGCCGGAACGGCGTCGGCCGCACCGCCGCGCCGAGGTCAGCGGCGATCGTCTCGGCCGCCGCGTCGGCCTGCTGCGTGGCCAGGCCGCCCTGTTTGAGCGCGAACGTCGTCGCGTCTCCGGCCGCGTACACGCCCTCGACCCCGCGCACCCGCGCGTGCTCGTCGACCGGCAGGAACCCGTCCCGGTCCTGTGGCAACCCGACGATGCCGGGCCCGGTGAGGCGTGGCAGCGCGACGACGCGGTCGGCGAGCACGTGCGGTTCCCCCTCCACGGCGAGGATGCCGTCAGCGGCCGCGACGACCCGGGCGTGCGTGCGCAGCGCGATGCCGCGTTCGGTCAGGAGCGCGGTGATCGCCGCGCCGGCCTCCGCCCCGAACGCGGCGAGCGGAGCGGCCTCCGGCGTCACGACCGTGATCTCGGGCTCGCGCCCGCGGTTGCGCAGCTCGGTCGCGGCCATGATCGCGAGCTCGTACACCGGCAGCGCCCAGCTCGAGCCCGGCGGCACGACGAACGCGATCCGCGCCGTCTCGTCGAGGACGCGCTCGACGGCGGCGACGTCCGCCGGCCCGGTGAACATGATCGCCCCCGGCACGGCGGGCAGCGGCTTCGCGCCGACGGCCAGCAGCAGCGCGTCGTACTCCAGCACGCGACCGGCGTCGTCGATCACGCGGCGTGTCTCCGGCTGCACCCGGGCGAGCGTCCCGGCGTGGACGTCGAACGGGGCCTTGCGCTGGATCACGTCGTACGGCAGCGCGCTCGGCATCCCGAACCCGAACGGCGCGGCGACCGCGTCCGGCCGCGGCGGCAACTCCTGGGTCGGTGCGAGCACGGTGATGCGCGGCCGATGGCCGGCGAGGGAGCGCAGCGCCGCCACTGCCTCGATGGCGGCGACGCCTCCGCCCGCGATGACGATGTGCGGCGGCTGTGTGGTCATAGCGCCACCGTACGGCCGCGCGTCCGGCCCGCCATCCGTAGCCCGACCCCGATCCTAAAGAGGGACTGTCCCTCTTTAGGTTCGTGGGAAACTACGGACGGCGGGCCCGGCAGCGCCCGTACCGTCCCCGTCGTGACCGACGACCTCTGGCAAGCTTCCAGCGTGCGCGCAGAGCAAGCAGACCGAGACCAGACCACCGTGGTGATCGCCGACGACCACACGGTCGTCCGGCAGGGCCTGCGGATGCTCATCGACAACGAGGACGGCCTGCAGGTGATCGCCGAGGCCGGCACCGTGCCCGACGCGGAGCGGATGACGCGGGCGCACCGCCCGACGGTGCTCGTGCTGGACCTGAACATGCCCGGCGGCTCGAGCCTGGAGGCCATCCCGCGCCTGCGCGAGGACGCGAAGGACACCGCGATCGTCGTGCTCACGATGCAGGACGACCCGGCGTTCGCGCGCCAGGCGCTGCAGGCCGGCGCGCTCGGGTTCGTGCTCAAGGAAGCGGCCGACGAGGAGCTGCTGGAGGCGATCCGCCTCGCGGCCAAGGGCGACACGTACCTGAACCCGCGGCTGGGCGCACGCCTCGCCACCGCGCCGCTGGAGCCGGCCGGCCCGCCCGACGACCTGAGCGAACGTGAGGTGGAGGTGCTCCGCCTGATCGCGCTGGGCCACACCAACGGCGAGATCGCGCAACAGCTGTTCCTGTCCACGCGCACGGTCGAGACGCACCGCGCGCACATCCAGCAGAAGCTGCGCCGCACGACGCGGGCGGAGCTCGTGCGGTACGCGCTGGAGCACAAGCTCGTCGAGCTGTAGACCGCGGGAATCCACGGATCGAGACCGCGGCGGACCACGGTTTCCCCGCAGCCGCCCGGCCGCGAGGCTCCAGCCCATGAGCACCATCCTGATCGGCGTCGACGCCACCGCCCGCTCCGAGGATGCGGTGGCGCTCGCCCGCCAACTCGCCCGTCCCCTCACCGGCGACGTGGTCGTCGCCGCCATCACGCACGACCGCACCGCAGGTCGACGCCGCCGTGCGGCGCATGGCCGGGCTGCTCGGACCGGGGATCGAGCCGGACCGCATCCGCACCGCCGTGCTCGCCGCCCCCTCCCCCGCCCAGGGTCTGCACGAGCTGGCCGAGGCGGAAGCCGCGGACCTGATCGTGGTCGGCTCCACCCACACCGGCCGGCTCGGCCGCGTCCGCCCCGGGAGCACCGGCGAGCGCCTGCTCCAAGGCGCGCCGTGCGCGGTCGCCGTCGCTCCCCACGGCTTCCGCACCCGGCTGGACCCGCAGCTCGAGCAGATCGGGATCGCGTACAACGGATCCCGCGAGGCCGATTGCGCCCTGCGGACCGCACTCGCCCTCGCGCACGCGACCGGCGCCCACGTGCAGGCCATCACCGTCATCCCGCTCGAGCTCTACGGCACGCCGCCGTCCGCGCAGGCCGAGATCGAGGCCTCGATGCGCGCCGCGCTCGACGACGCCGTAGCCGGCACCGCCGCCGAGACCGTCGTCCTCGACGGCCGCCCGTGGGCCGCACTCGCCGCCGAGAGCGCGCAGCTCGACCTGCTGATCGTCGGCTCGCGCGGCTACGGGCCGCTCCATGCCGTGATCACCGGTGGGACGAGCGGACCGCTGATCCACCACGCCCACTGTCCCGTACTCGTAGTGCCTCGCGGCGTTGACACACCCCTGCACAGGAGTGCCGAAGCGTTGCTAGGGTGAATAACCGGTTGGCCTTGACCCTGCCGATCGGTCCTCGTTCCGACGAACCGACAACAGGGGTCACGTGTTTCAGTCCGCCACCACCAATTCAACCGCGCCGCAGCGTCCGCGGTTGCTGTTGCTGGAAGCCGACGCCGAGCTGGGTGCGCTGCTCGACGCGGACACCTTCGCTCGGGCACGATCCGCCCTGAGCGCCGCGTGGGCCCCGTTGAACACCGGCCCGTGGCAGGTCGGCCGCCTCAGTCAGGCCTCGCCGGCCAACGCGGGGTTGCTCCTCTTGAGCGGCGTCATCGCCCGCGAGGTGGTCCTGGCCGGCGACGTCAGCAGCGAGCTGCTGGGCGCCGGCGACCTGATCCGCCCGTGGTCAACGCAAGCTGACACCGCGCTGCTCGACGCGGAGGTGCGCTGGAACGTGCTGGCCGCCGGCCGCGTCGCGCTGCTCGACGCCCCGTTCATGGCCCGCGCGGCCACCTACCCGGGGGTCGCCGCGATGCTGATGGAGCGGATCGAGGCCCGCGCCCGTCGGCTCGCGACCGTCAAGGCGATCGCCCAGCTCACCCGCGTGGACGAGCGGCTCGTCGCCGTGATCCGTCACTTCTGCGAGCGCTGGGGCCGCGTGACGGCGGACGGCGTCGTGCTTCCGCTGTGTCTGAGCCACCGGATGCTCGGCGAGCTGGTCGGGGCGCGGCGCCCGTCGGTCTCGACCGCTGCCGCCGCCCTGGAGCGATCGGGGCGACTGATCCGGCGCCCGGACGGGACGTGGCTCGTGCGCGACCACGACACCGCGCCGCGCACCGCGCCTGAGAGCGTGGCGCAGCGTCGTCGGCTCCTCGCCGCCTAAGCTCATGGCCGTGGAAACGGCCGACGAACTTCACCGAACGCTGCGGGAACTCGAAGGTCTCGAGGGCGAGACGCCGCTGGTCGAGGCCGTCCAGCAAGCGGTGGACTCTGCGGCTTCGCTGTTCCGGGTGACCGGCTGCGGCGTGATGTTCCTCGACGACGAGCAGGTCCTGCACTACGCGGCGGCGAGCGACGGCCACGGCCGAGAGCTCGAGCAGGCGCAGACGCGCGCCGGCACGGGCCCGTGCGTGCAGTCGCTGGTCACCAACGAGGTGGTCCGGACCACCAACGTCACGACCGACGAACGCTGGCCCCAGATCCACAGCGAACTTCGCGACACGCGCGTGCGGGCGGTCGTCGGCGTCCCGATCCACATCGGGGGAAGCATCGCCGGCTCGCTCGACGCCTACTGCGACTCAGAGCACGAGTGGGACGACGCCGAGGTCGAAGGGCTGCAGGCCTACGCCCAGCTGATCGAACGGCTGCTGCTCACCGCGATGCGCGCCCAGCGGCACGAACGCACCGTCAAGCAACTCGAGCACGCGCTCGAGCACCGAATCGTGATCGAGCGCGCCGTCGGCGTCCTGATGGAGCGCCACCGCCTCGACCAGCTCACCGCCTTCGAGCGGCTGCGCTCCAGCGCCCGCGATTCGCGCCGGCGCGCGGCCGACATCGCGGCCGAGATCGTGGCCGGCGCCGGCACTCGAAACTAGCGCGGCTCGTGGAGGCCGACCGGTCCGGTACGGGCACCCCTATCGCGCCGCCCTGCGGGGCGCCCGTAGGCTCAGCCGACCCATGCGCCGCTTTCTCCCCGTTCTCGCCGCCCTCGCCCTCCTGACCGTCGCCGCACCCGCGGCCGAGGCCAAGACCCGCAGCTGCGCCTCCGGCGACCTGCGCTACCCGTTCGAGCCCGGCGGGAAGAAGACGTTCGGCGTCTTCAAGCTCAAGGCCACCGGCGCCACCTGCCTGGCCGCGCACCACGCCGCGCACGCGTGGATGGCGGAGTTCGAGGCCTCGCTGCGCGGCGAAGGGCCGCTGGAGCTGCCGCGCACGGCCGGCGGGTTCAAGTGGAAGGAGCTGCAGCCCAACGCCGCGCAGACCTACCGCCTGCGCGGCACTAAAGGCTCCAAGCGGGTCACGTTCGACTACGTCGTGCCGAACGGCTAAGGCTCGCTCGGGTAGAAGTTGTCCTCGCCGATCAGCCGCGCCGCGGGCCGTGCTGCCATGTTCTGGACCTACTGATCGCGCTCGCGCTTGGAGTGATCGCGGATCGAGCCGGCGTGAGCGCGGGCGTCCGGGTCGCGACGCGACTTCATGAGGCTCGCGACGGTGGTGACGACGAGGATGACGACGATCACGATCAGGCTCGTGGACGTCTCGATCTCCGGGATGTCGTCGCTCTGCAGGTGGCCGAAGTGCAGGATCAGCTTCGCGCCGATGAACGCCAGGATCAGCGAGAGCCCGGTCGAGAGGTAGACGAGCCGGTCCAGCAGGCCCGAGACGAGGAAGAACAGCGCGCGGAGGCCGAGCAGCGCGAACGCGTTCGCCGCGAACACGATGAACGCCTCCTGCGTGATGCCGAAGATCGCCGGGATCGAGTCCAGCGCGAACAGGATGTCCGTGCTCCCGATCGCCAGCAGCACGATGAACAGCGGCGTGAACACCTTCCGTCCGTTCACGCGGGTGCGCAGCTTGCCCTCGTCGTACTGGTCCGTGAACGGCAGGCGCCGCCGGGCGAAGCCCACCAGCGCGTTGTCCTCGATGCTCGGATCCTGCTCGCGGTGGCGGAACAGCTGCACGGCCGTGAAGATCAGCAGCGCGCCGAAGATCACGAACATGAAGCTGAACGCCGACAGCAGCGCGGCGCCGAGCGCGATGAAGATCGCGCGCAGGATCAGCGCCACGACGATGCCGATGATCAGCACCTTCTGCTGGTGCTCGGCCGGCACCGCGAACGTGGTCATGATCACCACGAACACGAACAGGTTGTCGACCGACAGGCTCTTCTCGACGACGTAGCCGGCGAAGTACTCCGCGCCGAACTCCCAGCCGGCCACCATCCCGAACACCACGCCGAAGCCGATCGCGACGCCGATGTAGAACACCGACCACGCCGCGGCTTCGCGGAAGCCGACGGCGTGGGGCCGCATCGCCGAGAGCCCTAGATCGAGGATCAGGAGCGCGGCGATCAAGCCGAGAGTGATGGCCCATCCGGCCGTGGTGACTTCGAGCACGGCCTAAGTGTTACCCACCGAACATGAGCGTCTTCTTATCGGCCAAGCGCGTCGCGGACGAGATGGGTGACGGCGGGGCCGCGTTGCTGCACGTCGTCGGCGCTGAAGCGCAGCACGGTGTAGCCGTCGGCAACCAGGGCCTTGTCACGCGCGATGTCGGCGTTGCGGTTGTACGCGCGGCCGTGGTGCGGACCGTCGACTTCGACCGCGACGCGTTGCGCCGGCCAGCGGAAGTCGACCTCGAAGCCGAGATACACGACGTTCACGAGCGGCTCCGGAAGATCGAACGTGAGGAACACGTCCTCGGCGGTGCTGCGCGTGCCGGCGCTGCCGCTGTGGTGGAGGGCGAAGGCTTTGGCGAGGGTCTTGTGGTTGTGGCGGCCGGGGGCGTCCGGGATGTCCGGCGGCACCAGACCTTTGAACGCGCCCATGTGCAGGACGTTCGCGAGCTGGAACGGGGTCAGGACGTCGGCGAAGTCGACGAGGAGGCGCGCGAAGCGGGTGACCGGGATGCCTCTGATCGTGGTGATGTCTCGCGTTCGCAGCGTGCGGCAGTAGTGGACCCGGACGCCCTCGAGGGTGCGTTTTCGCGGGGAAACGACATCAATGCGCGAGGAGCGGAAGCGTGAGACGTCGAGCAGGGTCCCGCAGGCGAAGTGGCTGATGCCCGCGCCGGGGCCACACGCCAAGGTCGCGGCGAGCGCACTGGGCCTCGCGGGAAAGCGGAGCGAGCCGAACGTGTAGACGCCGCTTGATAGACGCGCCGCAACTCGCCGCGGAGGCGCGGCGCGAGATCCGGCGCCGCGAGTCAGGCCGAGGGCGACGAGCTGGTCGTAGGTGATGAGATCGCGCTGCCGAGCGGCGATTTGCCGGGGGGTATGCCCCGCAAACTTCCTGCTGGGCGCAAGGGAGCGGGCATACCCCCACTCTGCGGCCTGCCGCCGCGGCAAAACAAGACGCGATTGCACCGAAACCGCGCCGAAACTGTGTCAAACGAGGCGGTCGAGGAAGACGAGGGCGCCGGCGAACAACCCGCACGCGATCACCAGCGCCGCGATGAGGCGACGCCGCGCTGACGCGAGATCGACGACCGGCGGGGGCAGCCTTCGCAGCTCCCCAGCTCGAGGGCGTGCCCCCGCCGGCGTCGTGCGAGCAACGGGCCCGGGACGGCTCTCCAAACGCGCTGGACGCCCTTCCCTCTCCTCCGGTCGCGGTCGCTCGCGTGCTCGGAACACGCCACCCAGGATCGCGGACCACCGCCGTCGCGCCAATGGGCGCGCACACCCAACTCCTAGTCCACGCGCAGGACGAGCAACGCGACGTCGTCCTCCGACCGGTCGCCGGCGGCGGCGAGGATCCGTTCGCACAGCGCTTCGGGGTCGAGCACCGCGCAGCCCTGCAACAACCCCACGAGCCAGGCGAGGCGCGCCGTCAGCGGCGTGGAGCGCCGCTCGACGAGCCCGTCCGTGTAGAAGACCACCGTGCAGCCGGGCTCCAGCTCCACGACGTGGTCGCCGCGCGGGCTGTCCTCCCCCAGCCCGAGCAGCGGGTCCGGCACCGCCTCGAGCAACCGGGCAGCGCCGTCGGACTCGATCAGCACCGGTGGTGGATGCCCCGCGTTCGACCACTGCAGCGAGCCTTCACACACGCGCGCGAGCACCGCGGTCGCGTAGGTCCCCACCGCGAGCCCTTCCGCGGCGCGGTCGAGCGCGCGCAACACGGCACCAGGCGACCCGTCCGCCAACGTCCACGCCACCCCGCGCAGGACGTTGCGGAGCTGGCCCATCGCGGCGGCCGACGTCTGGTCGTGCCCGGTGACGTCGCCCACCACCACGTTCAGCTGCCCGTCCGGCCCGAGAAACGCGTCGTACCAGTCCCCGCCGACCCGCGCCCGCTCCGCCGCCGGCCGATATCGCACCGCGATCGACATGCCGCCCACCGCAGGCGGCTCCGTCAACAGGCTGCGCTGCAGCGCCTCGGCCACCGCGTCCTCGGCCTCGCGCGCGCGAATCCGGTCCACCGCCTGGTCGATGGCCGCCGCCGCCAGCCGGAGGAACCCGAAGTACGTCTCGTCGTGCGCGAGGTGCTCGCTCAACGCGACCCGAAGGACCCGACCTTCGCCCAGCGGCAGCCGCAGGTCGTCGCGGCCGAAGAACCCCGGCTCGCCGACGACGATGTCCACCGCCGGCATGTCGCCCGCGTTCTCGCGCAACACGCCCAGCGCCGCGGCGAACGCGTCGCCGGCCACCTGCGCGCCGGCCAGCACCTCGCGCAGGCGCCCGAGCATCCCGAGCCGGCGCTGGTCGATCACGTTCCGGGTGGTCTCGGCGACGATGTCGATCACGCCCTCGACGCGGCCGTCGACGTCCCGCACCGGCGAATAGCAGAAGGTGAAGTACGACTCCTGGAGCCGGCCGTGGCGAAGCAGCGGGACCGGCGCGTCCTCGATGAAGACCGCGCCCTCACCGTCGAGCACCGCCTGCATCCACGGGCCGATCGTGTCCCACGCCTCGGGGAACACGTCGACCGCGCGCCGCCCCAGCGCGTTCGGGTGCTTCTCGGCGAGGACCGGGACGTAGGCCTCGTTGTAGAGCAGCACGAACTCCGGCCCCCAGAACAGCGTGACCGGGAACCGCGTGTTCAACGCGAGGTCGAGGGCGCTGCGCAGCGCCGGGCTCCACGACGCCGCCGGGCCTACCGGCGTCGCCGCCCAGTCCACCTCTTGGTACGCACGTCGCAGATCCCCGGCCGCCGCCAGCAGGGCGTCGTCGGGCACGCGCACCACCCTACCCAGGACGGACGAGCACGTCTTCGGGCGCGTCGTCGAGTTCGCGCACCACGGCCACCACGACGTCCTGCAGCTTCCAGTCGAGCTCGCAGATGCCCCCGAGCACCGCGGCAGCGATCAGCGCGGCGCGAGACGCTCTACCATCCACTGCACGTAAGCCGACCGCTCGGAGCGATGACCGTCACCGACGAACTGCTGCGCAACAACGAGGCCTACGCCGCCTCCTTCGAACACGGCCATCTGCCGCTGCCTCCGGGCAAGAAGCTGGCGGTCGTCGCGTGCATGGACGCCCGCATCGACGTCCACGCCATCCTCGGCCTCGCGCCCGGCGACGCGCACGTCATCCGCAACGCCGGCGGCGTCGTGACCGACGACGAGATCCGCAGCCTCGCGATCTCCCAGCGCCTGCTCGGGACCGAGGAGATCATCCTCATCCACCACACCGACTGCGGCATGCTGACGTTCACCGACGATGCGTTCAAACGCTCGATCCAGGACGAGACGGGGGTCAAGCCCGAGTGGGCGGCGGAGTCCTTCCCGGACGTCGATGAGGACGTCCGCCAGTCGATCGGACGGATCAACGCGAGCCCGTTCGTGCCGAAGAAGGACGCGATCCGGGGGTTCGTGTACGAGGTCGAGAGCGGGAGGTTGCGCGAAGTGGCCTGAGCCGGGTATCTCGTAGGCATGCGCGCGACGATCACCCGGTGGCTGCTCCTCGGAGTTCGAGGTGCCCGCGTTCGTCTCCAACGGCGCGTCGGGGTGGGTCGAGCTGACCGACCGCAAGCAGATCGAGAACTTCAACCGCAACTTCACCTGCGGGCCGAGCTGGAGACTGGCGCCGCCGGACGGATTCGTGGTCGGCAGCTTCCGGCTGGTCGAGCAACCGGGCGCGAACCAGTGCGGAGCGCGCCGGCCGGCTGCGCGCGATCGCGGTGAAGATCGAAGGCCACCGCATCAGCCGCTGGTGGGACTCGCGCGGGCCCGCGCTGCCGGAAGCGGTTACGGCTCGTCGGGTCTAGTCAGCTGCCGCCGCAGGCGGTCGGCGTCGAACGGCGGCGCCTCCGTGGTCGCGACGAAGTCCGTGACCACGCGCGCGAAGCGCTCCGGGTCCTCGTTGAACGGGAAGTGCCCGGCGGTCTCGAAGATCTCCAGCCGGCTGTCGGGCATCGCCGCATGCGCGTCATGCGCGTGCTTGACCGGGATCATCCGGTCCCGCTCGCCCCACACGATCAGGGTCGGGAGCCACGACGCGAGATACAGGCGGTCCGCCGCGCTCACGCGCTGCCCGGACGGCTCGATGATCGAGCGCGCGGTGTGCAGGAACGCCCGCCGCGCCTCGACGTCGCCGAGCGAGCCGAAGCCCTCCCCGATCCCGATCCCGTCGGCGTTCGGGCGGATGCCGAGCCGGCCGAGCGCCTTCAGGCCGGTCGAGGTGAGCCCGCGGACCGGCTTGCCGGCCAGGACCGGCAGCACGTACTCGGCCCCCGGCAGCGTCGCCGCCCGCAGCAGGATGCTGACCTCCCGCCCCAGCCCGCCACTGGACACGAGCACCATCCGCTCCAGGCGCTCCGGGAACTGGTACGCGAACTGCATCGCGATCCCGCCCCCGAGCGAGTGCCCGACCACCGTCGCGCGCTCGTGCCCGAGCGCGAGCAGCAGGTCGCGCAGGCTGCTCGCGTGCGCGCCGAGCGAGTAGTCGCCGCGGGGCTTGCCGGAGGCGCCGTGCCCGAGCAGGTCCGGCGCGATCACCGTGTGCTGCTCGGCGAGCAGCGGCAGCACCGCGCCCCACGTCCGCGAGCTGGAGGTGATGCCGTGCACGAGCATGAGCACCGGTCCGCTGCCCATCTCGACGTAGCTGACGGGCTGACCGTGCAGCTGGATCGTCCGCGAGGGCTCCAGCAGCGGTTCACTCGAATCGCCGGAGCGATGCAGCAACGGCACCGGACGCACGGTACCGCAGCCGCGTGTGCGGGCGGTCACACGACACGAACAGTTGTTTGCGCCGCGAACCCAAACGGTAGCCCTTACCTATGCCCCACGCTGACACCCAGAAGCTGATCCAGTACCTGAACGAAGCCCACGCGACCGAACATGCGCTCGTACGCGTGCTTCAGAGCCAGATCGCGATGACGCCGCGCGGGTCCTACCGCTCCGCGCTCGAATCGCACCTCGCCGAGACGCGCGACCACGCCGACCGTGTCGGCCGTCGCCTGCGGTCGCTCGGCCAGAGCAAGAACCCCGTGACCGCCGTCATCGGCGTCGTGGAGACCGCGGTCGGCCAGGCCGTCGCGCTGGCCAAGACGCCCTACGACCTCGTCCGCGGCTCCGGCGGCGAGGAGAAGGTGCTCAAGAACGCCAAGGACACCTGCGCGACCGAAGCGCTGGAGATCGCCACGTACACGGCGATCGAGCGCCTCGCCAAGGCGGTCGGCGACGACACCACCGCCAAGCTCGCCGCGTCGATCCGCAAGGACGAGGAGCAGATGCTCGAGCGCGTCCTGCGCGAGATCCCGCAGCTCACCGTCGCCGACGGGTCCTACGACATCGCCGAGACCGGGGCGGGCGAGACCGTGAAGGCCGCCGCCAAGGCCGTCAAGCGCAGCGCGCGCCAGGCCCGCAAGGTCCCGGGCGTCGCGCAGGCCGAGGGCCAGGTCAAGGGCGCTGTGGCCGACGAGAGCGACCTCGCGATCGCCCGCTACGACTCGCTGACCGCCGACGAGATCAACGCCCGCCTGCCCGAGCTCTCGCAGATCGACCTGGCCAAGGTCGACAGCTACGAGCGCCGGCACGAGAACCGCACGACGGTCGTCAACCGCATCAGCACGCTCCGCGGCGACGAGCCGTGGGCCGGCTACGACGAGCTCACCGTGGCGGACGTCCGCTCGGCCCTCGGCGAAGCCGACGACGACCGCGTCAAGCGGGTGCGCGAGTACGAGCGCGCGCACAAGAACCGCGCCGGCGTCCTCGACGCCGCCGAGCGTCAGCTCACCACCGTCTAAGGGGAACATCCGTCCAGCCACCGGATTTGGGGTGGTGTTCCTGAGCGGCGAGCGTACGGTTTGAGGCGTGCTGCGAACCCTCACCACGCTCGTCGCCGCATTGGTGAGTCTGTTTCTGGCCGCCTCGCCCGCGGCCGCTGAGATCGAGTTGCCCCCGGGGTTCGAACGCACAACGGTGTGGACGAACCTCGGGACCCCGACGGTGGTGCGCTTCGCCCCCGACGGCCAGGTGTTCGTGGCCACCAAGAGCGGGATCGTGTGGCAGTTCGACGGCGTCCAGGACGCGACGCCGACGATGCTCGCCGACCTGCGCCCGGCGGTGTTCGACGCCTGGGACCGCGGGATGCTCGGGTTGGCGCTCGACCCGCGCTGGGACGAGACCGGGCACCGCTTTCTCTACATCTCCTACGCGCACGACAAGGCCCCGCCCGGCTCGCTCAAGGAACGCTGGGGCGACTCGTGCCCGGACGAGATCGGCGCCCACGACCGGGGCTGCGCGATCAATGCGCGCCTGTCGCGGCTGAGCCTCGCCGGTGACGAGACCGTCCTGCTCGAGGACATCTGCCAGCAGTACGCGAGCCACTCCGTCGGCTCGCTCGAGTTCGGGCCCGACGGAATGCTCTACATGAGCGCCGGCGACGGTGCCTCATACGACCGCGCCGACTTCGGGCAGACCGACAACCCGTGCGGCGATCCGCCCGGACCCGCCTGGACCGGGCTGACCGCGCCGAGCTCGCAGGGCGGCGCGCTGCGCTCGCAGGGCTTCCGGCGCCCCGCCGGGCAGCCGGTCTCGCTGAACGGCTCGATCCTGCGGCTGGACCCGGACACGGGCAAGGCCGCGGCGGGCAATCCCGCCATCGCGGACGCGGACGAGCGCCGGCGGCGGATCATCGCGTACGGGTTCCGCAACCCGTTCCGCTTCACGTTCCGGCCCGGGACGCGCGAGATCTGGTCGGGCGACGTGGGTTGGGGCTCGTACGAGGAGATCAACCGCATCCAGGACCTCGGGCGCGTGAGCAACCACGGCTGGCCGTGCTACGAAGGCCCGCAGCGGAACGCGACCTACGACCTGCAGAACCTCAAGAGCTGCGAGGACCTCTACGCGGACGGGGCCGGCGCGGTCGTCGCGCCGTACTTCAGCTACAGCACCGGGACGAAGGTCGTCCCGGGCGAGAAGTGCCTCACCGCTTCCTCGGCGATCTCGGGCGTCCACTTCTACACCGGCGACCAGTTCCCGGCGGCGTACCAGGGCGGGTTGTTCTTCGCCGACTACGCCCGCCAGTGCATCTGGTTCGCGCCCAAGGGCGCGAACGGGCTGCCGGACATGTCGCAGCTGAAGACGTTCGCCTCCAGCGCCGACGGACCCGCGTGGCTCACCGAAGGGCCGGACGGCACGCTCTGGTACACCGACGTGTTCGGCGGCAGCGTGCACCGGATCGCGGCCTTCAACCAGAACCCGGTGGCGCGGATCACGGCTTCACCTTCGGGCGCCGAACCACCGCTCACCGTGCGCTTCGACGGCACCGGCTCGTTCGATCCCGAGGACGAGGCGATCACGTACGCGTGGGACCTGGACGGGGACGGCGACTTCGACGACTCGACCGCCGCGGAGCCGTCGTGGGAGTACACGCGGCGCGGGCTCGTGAACGTGCGCCTGAGGGTGACCGACGCCGGCGGCCGGACCGGCCTCGTGAGCGAGACCGTCACCGTCGGCAAGCTGCCGGAGCTGGAGATCGACGTTCCCCAGTCGCCGTGGCTGGTCGGCGACGAGCGCGCGTTCTCCGGGGTCGCGCGCGACAGCACCGGCAACGCGCTGCCCCCGGCGGCGCTGACGTGGTCCTTGACCCTGCGCCACTGCGGACGCACGGACCCGGAGGGCTGCCACTCGCACGCGATCCAGGACTACGCGGGGGTCGACCACGGCTCCTTCGTCACCCCCAACCACGAGTGGCCGGCGCACCTGCTGCTGACGTTGACCGCCGTCGAAGCCGACGGCCTGCGCACGTCGAAGACCGTGCGCCTGGACCCGCGCGAGGCGGACGTGACGGTCAACAGCAACCCGCAGGGGATGCGCGTGTCGCTGGGCAGCGAGACGCAGCGGACGCCGTTCACGCACAAGGTGCTCGCCAGGTCGCGGTTGACGTTGGCGGCCGAGACGCCACAGGGCTTCGAAGACGCGTTCTGGACGTTCACCGGCTGGTCCGACGGCGGCGCCTCCTCACACGAGATCGTCGCCCCGGAGACCGGCTCGAAGACGTTCAGCGCTTCACTCACCCGACCGCCGCGCACCAGCCTGGCCGGAGCCGAGGTCGTCGGCCCGAACAAGTCCTCGGCGGCACCGCGGTTCGGGGCCGCCTACCTGATGACGGCCTACATCACCGGGACGGCCCGGACCGTCCGGCTGTACCTGGACCCCGAGCACACGGGCTCGCGGGTGGAGCTCGCCGTGTACAAGCGTTCGGACACCAGCTGGGAGCCCGCCGCGCGCCTCGCGCAAGCCGTGATCGACGACCCAAGCCCGGCGAGTGGAACATCGCCCGGCTGTCGGCTCCGGTCCCGACGCAAGCGGGCCAGCCGATCTGGCTCGCGCTGCTCAACCCGCCCGGGGCGACCGGCCAGCTCGTCTGGCGCCACGGGGCCGGTGCCGTGGAGCTCGGCCAGTGGACCGCGGCGGAAGGGCTGAACGAGCTGCCGGCGACGTGGGTGACCGCGCCGGGGCATTGGCACAGCGACGGCCACGTGTCGGGCGGGTTGTGGGCCGAGGACCTCGTCACACCGACCCCGACCCCACCGGCACCCACGGCGACCCCGACCGCGACGCCCACCGGCACCGACGGCCCCGACCGGCCACGCCCACCGCACGGCCACGCCCACGGCGACCCCGACCGCCACCGCCACCCGACGCCACGCCGACCGACGGCCACCCCCACGCCGACGCCGAGCGTCTTCCCGTCTGACCCGCTCGGCCCGCCCCTGCCGCGCGCCAAGCTCGTCGGCGCGTGGGGCTTCGACGAAGCGGGCGGCGCGAGCACCGCCGACGCGTCCGGCAACCGCAACGCTGGGCGCCTGTCCGGGCCGGTCCGCACCGCGGGTCGCTTCGGCCGCGGGCTGCGCTTCGACGGCAAGGACGACTGGGTCACGGTCGCCGACCGCTCCGGGCTGGATCTCACGGCGGGCATGACCGTCGAGGCCTGGGTCAACCCCACGCGCGACAGCGGCCACCGCACGCTCGCGCTCAAGGAAACCGCCCGCGGCCTCGCCTACGGCCTGTACGCCGGCTCCGGCCGCGCGACGACCGGCGCCGAGCGCTTCGCGAAGCTCTTCCCGCGCCTGAACCGCTGGACGCACGTCGCCGTCACGTACGACGGCGCGATGCTGCGCACCTACGCCGACGGCCGGCTCGTCTCCACGCAGGTCCAGACCGGTCGCCTGAAGACGAGCACGCATCCGCTGCGGTTCGGCGGCAACGCGGTATGGCGCGAATGGTTCGCGGGCCGGCTCGACGAGATCCGCATCTACGACGGCGCGCTCACCGCCGCGCAGATCCAGGAGGACATGCGCACGCCGATCGCCGGCGCGACCAAGGCCACCGGCGGCAAGGTGGCCAAGGGCGCCACCGTGAAGCGGTTCCGGGGTCGCGGCCCGCACCGCTGAGCGGCGTTCTGCTGTTTCTTGCATGATCCTGCGGTAATATGCAGGATCATGCTTGCTCCTTCCCGCCACGACGCGATCCTCGGCGCCCTCGCCGAACGCGGCACGGTCATGACCGCGGAGCTCGCTGACCGGCTCGGCGTCTCCGTGGACACGGTGCGCCGCGACCTGCTCGAGCTCGAAACCGCCGGGCAGCTCCGGCGCGTCCACGGTGGAGCGGTGCGCCCCGCGCCCGGCAAGCGCCGTTTCGTGGACCGCGCGCAGGAGGACACGGGTGGCAAGGCGGTCGTCGGCGCGCTCGGCGCCCGGGCCGTGCAGTCCGGCCAGGTGGTGGCCATCGGCGGCGGGACGACCGCGCTCGAGCTCGCCCACTGGTTCGCGCCCGAGCTCAACGCCACCGTCGTCACGACCAGCCCCGACGTCGCGATCGCGTTGCGTGACCTCCCCGACGTCGACGTGATCGTGCTCGGCGGCCGGCTGGACCGGACGTCGCGGACGCTCGTCGGCGCCGAGACCGTCGCGCAGATCCAGACGCTGCGGCCCGACGTGCTGCTCGTCGGCGCGTGCTCGATCCACCCCGAGTTCGGGCTCACGATGCGCGAGCGCGAGGAGGCGCAGGTCATGCGTGCGCTCGCCGAGCGCTCCGGCAAGGTCGTCGTGCTGGCCACGGCGGAGAAGCTCGGGACGGCCGCGCCGCACGTCGTCTCCGAGCGCATCGACACGATCGTCAGCGATGCCTCCGCCGCGGCGCTCGCGCCCTACGAGCAGGCCGGAATCGAGGTCGTCCGCCCGTGAACCTCACGCGCGCCACCCGCGCCGTCTACGCGGTCTTCATCCTCAGCGGCTTCGCGTTCGCGAGTTGGGCCTCACGGATTCCGCAGGTTCGCGACAGCCTCGAGCTCTCCCCCCGCCAGCTCGGCCTCGTGCTGCTCGCGATGGCGATCGGGTCGGTCATCTCGATGCCGCTCGCCGGCCTCGTCGTCTCCCGTCTCGGGGCGGCGCGCACGATCACCGTGATGGCGTTGATCGCGGCCGCCGGCCTGGTGACCGCGGGCATCGGCCAGTCCGTGAGCGTGCTTCCGGTCGTGATCGGCCTGTTCCTGTTCGGCGTCGGCAACGGCACCTGGGACGTGGCCATGAACGTCGAGGGCTCGGCGGTGGAGCAGCGGCTCGGGAAAGCGATCATGCCGCGCTTTCACGCAGGGTTCAGCGTCGGCACGGTCGCCGGTGCGCTGATCGGCGCCGGGATGGTCGCGCTGGACGTCTCCCCCACGGCGCATCTGATCGCGGTCGCGGTGCTCATCGCGGTCGCCGCTCCGCTCGCCGTGCGCGACTTCCTCGCCGTCGAGCACACCGAGGAGACCGCGCAGCGCGGAAACCCGCTCAAGGCCTGGACCGAGCCGCGCACGCTGCTGATCGGCGTGTTCGTGTTCGCCGCCGCGTTCACCGAGGGCACCGGCAACGACTGGCTGGCCGTCGCGACCATCGACGGCTACGGCGCGCCGGACGCGCTCGGGTCGCTCACGTTCGCGCTCTTCCTCGCCGCGATGACGCTCGGCCGCTGGTTCGGCCCGGCGGTGCTCGACCGCTACGGCCGTGTGCCGACGCTGCGCGTGCTCTCCCTCACCGCGCTCGTCGGGCTCGCGCTCGTCGTCTGGGGCGGTTCGCTGCCCGTGGCGATGGCGGGCGCGATCCTGTGGGGGCTGGGCACCGCGCTCGGGTTCCCGGTCGGGATGAGCGCCGCGAGCGACGATCCGCGCCACGCCGCGGGCCGCGTGAGCGTCGTGGCGACGGTGGGCTACGTCGCGTTCCTGGCCGGGCCGCCGCTGATCGGCTTCCTCGCCGACGACGTCGGGACGCTGAAGGCGCTCACCGCCACCGGCGGGCTCGTCGCGCTCGGTCTGCTCGTCTCCGGCGCGCTGCGGGAACCGGCCGTGCCCGTCGCCAAGGCGGCCGGCGCCCCCGCGACCTGAAGCGGTCGGGCCGCTCCGTGCGCGTGCCGTGAACCTACGCGGTCACGGCGAAGCGCGTGCACCGGACTTGCTCAGGCGCCACAGCTCGACCGACCCGGTGACGGTCGCGGCGCGGGGCGGCTCGTCCCCGCGCCGATGCGCGCCGGCCGGGCTCATCTTCAGCACGGCGGCGACCTCCTCGGCGGTGAGGTCCATCGTCCAGCGCACCGGCTCGCGCGCTTGCCGCTCCAGGTGCGCGCCGACGGTGCGCTCGAGCCGCTCGACCTTCTCCGGGTCCACGTCGACGTCGTGCAGGTCGGCGAGTTCAGCGAGGTGCTCGGGCGTCGGGATGACGACGAGCGCCGCGCCGCCGGGCTTGAGCACGCGCGCCATCTCCGCCCCGTTGCGCGGCGAGAACACGTCGAGCACGAGGTCGACCGTGGCGTCTGCGATCGGGAGCGCCTGCCACACGTCGGCGACGACCGCGGCGATGTCCGCGTGTGCCCGGGCCGCGTGCCGGAGCGCGGGGCGCGACGTGTCGAGCGCGATCCCGAGCGCGCCGGGCAGCGCGTCGAGCACGCCGGCGAGGTGGTGCCCGGTACCCGCGCCGAGGTCGAGCACGACCGGGCCGCCCGACGACTCGCGCGGCGCGGGCGGTCCGGCGGCGGCGCCGCCAGCACTCGCCGCGATCGCTCGGGCCGCGTGGGCGAGCGCGCTCGTCAGCGGCGCGTAGTGGCCCGCGTCGAACACGACGACGCGCGCCGCGACCATCTCGGCGTCGTCACCCGCGGCCGGCGCGGCCCGGGCGAGCGTGACGTGGCCGTGCTTGGCCACGTCGTACGTGTGGCGCTGCTCGCACACCAGCGAACGCTCGACCACGCGCAGCGGTCCGTGGCAGACGGGGCAGCGAAGCAGCACGGCGCTGCGCGCGAGCGGCGCCGGAACGTCCATGGTCCGAGCCTAGCTCGCGCCCGCACCCGTTCGGCCCAAGTCGCTGCAGCCCTTGGACTTGCCCGCCGGGTCGCGGCGAGGGCAGCCCAGGCCGGAACGCTTGCGATTCACGCGGGACGTGCGGTCCGGTTGCGCCGGCGGTCAAAGGCGGCGAGCCGTTCCAGCGCGATCGAGCGCAGCTCGCGCGTGGCGGGTGACAGCGGCAGGTGGCGCTGCTTGGCCACGGCGAGCGTGTCGTACAAGGGCTCGGCGAACGGCGTCGTCAGGAGCCCGTTCGGGAGCAGGCCGCCGTCGACCGCGGCGCGCGCGACGATCGTGTCCCCCACGCCCATCGCGGCCAGCCGCAGCGCGCCCGCCAGGTACTCGACCTCGATGTGGGGCTCGAGGCGCCCGCCGAGCTGCTGCAGGCGCTCGTTGACCTGACGCCGGGTCGGGTCGTTGTTGCCGTAGTGCGCGTCGTACAGCACCAGGCGCGCCTCGCGCAGGGCCTCGGATCGTGACCGGTGCCGCGGCCCGCTCGGGGTCGGCCGTGGCGTACAGGACCTCGTCGCGGATCACCGGTTCGATGTCCAGGCCTTCGTCGTCGACGGGCAGCACGACGAGCCCGGCCTCCAGCGCGCCCGCACGGATGGCGTCGGCGACCTCGACCGAGTTCTGGCCGATCAGCCGCATCCCCACGAGCGGATGGCGCGCGTGCATCTCGGCGGCGAGATCGGTCAGCGCGTAGAGCTCCGCGTTGCGCGGGAGGCCGAACGAGGCCACGCCGCCGCGCAGCGTGCGGTGCGCGCGAACCGCGTCGGCCCCGTCCTGGGCGGTCGCGAGCGTCTGCTCGGCGTACGGGCGCAGGGCGAGCCCGGCGGCGGTCAGCGTCAGCCGGCGCTTCGTGCTCGCGAACAGCTCCACCCCGAGCTCGGCCTCGAGCCGCCGGATCTGCTCCGCCACCGACGGCGCTTTGAGCAGGAGCTCGTCGGCCGCGCCGGCGAACGTGCCGTGGTGCGCGGTCGCGAGGAAGTACCGCAGCTGTTGCAAGGTCACAACGAAGGCTCAGCCTGTGCTCAACGATGGCAAGCCAGGATTGTGCCGAACCGCACGCTGCGACACCTTCCATCCATGATCACGAGGCGCCTGCTCGAAGACGAGGACCTGCTGTTCCTCAAACGGCCGGAGGCGAGATCGGCCACGGACGACCCGGCGATCGCGCAGCGGGTGAGCGAGATGCTGCTCGAGCTCCAGCGCGACGGCGAGGACGCGCTGCGCCGCTACGCGCGTGACCTCGACGGCTGGGAGCGGGACGACTTCGAGCTCACGCGCGCGGAGATCGACGGCGCCGAGATCGACCCGGAGCTCCGGGAGCACCTGGAGCGGTCGCGGGCGCGGGTCGAGGCGTTCGCCCGTGCCCAGCGCTCGACGCTCTCCGATCTCGAGGTCGAGGTCTCCCCCGGCGTCATCGCGGGCCATCGGCTCGTGCCGGTCCAGCGGGTCGGCGCGTACCTGCCGGCGGGCCGCTTCCCGCTGCTGGCGTCCGCGTTCATGACCGTGTTGGTGCCGAAGGTGGCGGGCGTGGACAGCGTCGTCGCGTGCGCCCCGCCGCGGCGCGACGGCACGATTCATCCGGGCGTCGTCCACGCCGCCGCCATCTGCGGCGCCGACCGCGTGTTCGCCATCGGCGGCGTGCAGGCGCTCGCGGCGATGGCGTTCGGCCTGGGCGGGATCGATCCCGTGGACATGATCGTCGGCGCGGGCAACGCGTACGTCGCCGAGGCCAAGCGCCAGCTCTACGGCCGCGTCGGCATCGACCTGCTCGCCGGCCCGTCGGAGATCGCGATCATCGCGGACGAGAGCGCCGACCCCGAGCTCGTCGCGGCGGATCTGCTCGGCCAGGCCGAGCACGGCCCCACCTCGCCCGTCGCGCTGATCACCACCTCCGAGGACTTCGGTCGCGCCGTGCGCGCCGAGGTGACGCGACAGCTGGAAGAGCTCGCCACGGCGGAGATCGCCGAGGCCGCCTGGCAGGGCCACGGCGCGATCATCGTCACCCGCGACCGCGAGGCGGCGGCCACGGTCAGCGACGAGCTCGCCCCCGAGCACCTCGAGGTGCAGACCGCGGGCGACGACGCCTGGTACCACGCGCGGCTGCGCAACTACGGGTCGATCTTCCTCGGCGAACGCGCCACGGTCGCGTTCTCGGACAAGGGCGCGACGGGCACCAACCACGTGCTGCCGACGGGCCACGCCGCGCGCTACACCGGCGGGCTCTCGGTCGCGCGGTTCTTGAAGCCGCTGACCTACCAGCGCATCGATCACGACACGGCGGGAACCGAGATCGCGGAGGCAGTCGTCGCGATCTCGGCGCAGGAAGGGCTGGCGGCGCACGGGGCGACCGCGGCCAAACGGCTCGCACGAGCCGAACTCGAGGGAGGGAGAACACGATGAACAAGCGCACGATCGGCGTGCTGCTCACGGCCGGCGCGTTGGCGCTCGGGGCCTGTGGCAGCGACGAGCCCGACAGCGGCGGCGACCAAGCAGGGACGGCATCGGAGGAGACGCTCACGATCTACTCGAGCCTGCCGCTGCAGGGCGCGGCCCGGACGCAGTCGGAGGCCGCGGTCAACGGCGCGAAGCTCGCGCTCGAGCAGGCCGGCGGCAAGGCGGGCAAGTTCCCGATCAAGTACGAGTCGCTCGACGACTCCACCGCCCAGCAGGGCGGCTGGGAGCCGGGCGTGACGTCCGCCAACGCGCTCAAGGTCGCGGGCGACGACTCGGCCGTCGGCTACATCGGCGAGTTCAACTCCGGCGCGACGGCGGTCTCGCTGCCGATCCTCAACGAGGCCGGCATCGCCCAGGTCAGCCCGGGCAACACCGCGGTCGGCATCACCACCAACGACCCCGGCTCCGAGCCCGGTGAGCCGGACAAGTACTACCCGACCGGCAAGCGCACCTACGCGCGCGTGCTGCCCAAGGACACCTACCAGGGCGCGGCGCTGGCCGCCCTCGCCAAGGAGGAGGGCTGCGCGAGCGCCTACATCCTCAACGACAAGGAGGTCTACGGGTCCGGCCTGGCGCGCAACATCGAGATCTCGGCGAAGAAGGTCGGCCTCGAGATCAAGGGCAACGAGGGCATCGACAAGAACGCCGCCAACTACCGCTCGCTCGGCGCGAAGATCAAGGGCACCGCCCCAGACTGCTTCATCTACAGCGGCATCACGGCCAACAACGCCGTCCAGATCTTCAAGGACATGGCCGTCGCGCTCCCCGACGCGCCGCTGCTGGGCCCGGAGGGCGTCGGCGAGACCGGCTTCTTCGATCCCAAGGAAGGCGGCCTGCCCGCCGACGTCGCGTCCCGCGTCCTGATCACCATCCCGGGCGTCGCGCCCGAGCAGTACCCGCCCGCGGGCAAGGAGTTCCTCAAGGCCTACAGCGCGAAGTACGGCGAGAAGAACCCCGACCGCTATGCCGTCTACGGCTACGAGTCGATGAGCCTGCTGCTCGACGCCATCAAGCGCGCCGGGGACAACGGCAACGACCGCGAGGCCGTGGTCGACGCGTTGATGTCGACCAAGGACCGCGAGGGCGTGTTCGGCACGTACTCGATCGACGAGAACGGCGACATCACGCTCACCCCGTACGGCATCTACAAGATCGCGGACGGCGCGATGGTCTTCGACCGGGGGATCGAGCCGACGTTGTAGAAGATCCGCGAAGCGATCTTCAAGCGATCGCGCATGGCGCCGGCGAAGCCGGCTGCCGCGTTCGATCGCCGGTCACGCCGGCGGGATGTGGTGGTTGCCGGCGAACAGGTCGGTCGGGTCGAAGCGGCCCTTGACCTCGCGCAGGCGCTGCCACACCCCGGGCGCGAAGAACCCGCTGGCGTCGGACGGCTCCTCGACGAAGTTCGGGTAGTCGCCGGCGCGGTGCGGGCGCAGCGCGGCGTCGAACGCGCGCAGCGCGCCGCGCACCGCCCGGCCCGACGCCTCGTCCATGACGACGCCGAGGGCCATCGCGCAGATCTCGCCCGGGAGCGTCGCGCGGGCACCGGCGCCGGGCGTCTCGCGGGCCAGCGCGCCGCCCATGTGGCGGAACTGCACCAACGTCAGCGCTTCGCTCGCCTCCACCATCGCGTCCACCGGGAGCGCGTCCACGAGTCCGTGCGAGAGCTGGAACGGGAGCGGGTCGAGCGGGTCCATGGCGAGGTCGGAGAGGACGATCGGCGGGACCATCGCGAACGTGTCGCGGACCGGGCCGAGCGCGCGCAACGGGGCGAGCAGGTCCCGGCCTTCGGCCTCGCTGCCGAGGTGCGCGGCCATGATCACGGCGAGTGAGCGACCACGGGCGAACGCCGGCACGTCCGGGATCGGCGGGAAGTGGATGATCGACGCCCACGACATCAGCTCCTCGGGCAGGTGCGGGAGCAGCGCGGTCCACGCGTCCAGCATGTCGCCGGAGCGCTCGACCTCGAAGAACAAGCGCGCCGGCGTAGAGCTGATCGACGGGCTGGACCTCGAACTCGATCGCGGTCACCACGCCGAAGTTCCCGCCGCCGCCGCGCAGCGCCCAGAACAGATCCGGGTGGTGGTCGGGGTCCGTGCGCACGAGCCGGCCGTCGGCCAGGACGAGCTCGAACGCGGTCACCGCGTTGGCCTGCATGCCGTACTTGCGCGAGAGCCAGCCGATGCCGCCACCGAGCGAGTAGCCCGCGATCCCAACGTCGGGCGAGGACCCGTGCAGGCCGGCGAGCCCGTAGGCGTTCAGGCGGCCGACGACGCGCTCCCACTTGACACCCGCGCCGACCCGGACGCGGCGTGCGCCGGGATCGACGTGCACCTCCTGGAGCCCCGCGACGTTGAGCAGCAGCGTGCCCTCCAGGTCGCCCAGCGGGCCCTGGTTGTGGCCGGTGGCCTGGGGCGCGACGCGCCACCCGGCGGCGCGCGCGTAGTTCACGGCCGCCGCGACGTCGCGCGCGTCGGCGGGCAGCGCGACCGCGGCCGGGTGCTGGTCGAGCGTGAGATTGAAGCCGGAGCGGGCGTGGTCCCAGCTGGGGTCGCCTGGGAGGACGAAGCCGGCGGAGAGCGAGGGGAGCGTCGCGGAGAGCATCCGGCGATGGTCCGGTTTCGGCGGCCTGGCGTCGATCCCGCGAACACAGGGAACTTCGCGCAAGCGACCCCCCGCGTTTGCGGGGGGTGGGACGGTCAGCCTCCTCGCAGCGGTGGTGGTAGCCGCCTTCCGGCCCGCCCGGTCCGCTCCGTACGGTCCCGCGGATATGACAGCGAGCCCCTTCGCGCGAGCGGCACGCCGGATCGACGCCCTCGCCGGCGAACAGCTTCCCGCCCGGCCCCTCCTCGACGCGATCTCCGCGGAACTGCGCGCGGCGATGCCGATCGACGCGCTCTTCATGGCCGCGACCGACCCGCAGACCGGCCTGGCGATGGGCGCCGGTGTGGTGCACGACATGCCGCAGACGGTGTGCCGCCCGTTCTGGGAGTACGAGTTCGAGGTGCCGGACTTCAACAAGTTCCACGACCTCGCGCGCGGGCCGCGCGCGGTCGCCGACCTGCACGCCGCCACCGGCGGGCGCCCCGAGCGCAGCGCCCGCTGGCGCGAGTTCCGGACGCACATGGACGCCGATGCCGAGCTGCGCGCGTCACTGCGCGCCGGCGGCCACACCTGGGGCATCCTGCACCTCAACCGTGCGGGCACGACCCGCGGGTTCAGCGACGACGAGGTGGCGTTCGTGGAGACGATCGCGCCGCTCGTCGGCCGCGCGCTGCGCACGTCGCTCATCTCCCACCCGGCGAAGCCCGACGCGCGCCGCGGACCGGGGATGGCGATCGTCGACGGCGAAGGTCGCGTGCAGACCGCCACGCCCGAGGCCTTCGCCTGGTTCGACGAGATCGACACCGCCTATCCGCTGGTCGATCCGGCGCTCGGCGCCAGCGTGCCGAGCGAGGTGATGGTCGCCGCCGCCGAGGCCCGCGCCCGCGGGCAGGCCAGCCGCGCGCTCGCGCGCACCCACAGCGGCGTGTTCCTGCTCATCCACGCCTCCCGCCTGCACACGGGCGACGCGACCGCGGTCGTGATCGAGCCGGCGAAGGCGAGCGAGGTCGCGCCGCTGATCGTCGACGCCTACGAGCTCACCCCGCGCGAGCTCGACGTGACCCGCGCGCTCGCCCGGGGACTCACGACGAGCGAGATCGCGCGCGAGCTGCACCTCTCGCGCTACACGGTCCAGGATCACCTGAAGGCCGTGTACGAGAAGGTCGGCGTCGGCAGCCGCGGCGAGCTCGTGGCGAAGGTCTTCGCCGATCACCACTTCGACGGCCTCAGCACCGCCATCCACGCCGAGGCTGCCTGAACCCGACTCGGGCTCGCCGGCGCGCTCGAGCCGCGAACCTAAAGCGGGACAGTCCCGCTTTAGATTTCGGGCGCGTGCGTGACCAGGACGGGCGTGTCGGCGTGGCTGACGAGACCCGAGGAGACCGAGCCGATCAGGACCGAGCGGGCGCCGCCGATCCCGCGGGAGCCCGTGACGACGAGGGACGCGCCGCGGTCTTGCACCAGTGCCGTGATCGTGCGCCAGACGCCCTTGGAGGCTTCGATCGTCTCGCCCGTCGCGTCGAGACCGGCCGCCTGTGCGCGCGCCACGCCCTGCTGCGTCGTCTCCGTGGCCTCGTCGGTGAGGGCCTGGTCGAGCGCCTGCACGATCTCCCCCACCTCGCCGTGAGCCAGGGCCCGGACGGCGTGGCTGTCGCGGTACTGGGACACGTAGACGTGCACGACGAGCGCCGCGTGACCGGGCAGGAGGCGCCCCACGGCGTCGATCGCGGCGTCGGCCGCGGGTGAGCCGTCGTAGGCGACCACGATCGGGCCGTCCGAGCGCGTCCCGACGAGCGTCCGGGATGACCAGCAGCGGGAGGTCGGCGTGGTGGAGCAGGCTCGTGGAGGTCGAGCCGAGGATCGTGCGGGCGAAGTCGCTGCGCCCACGCGCGCCGCAGACGAGGACGTCGGCGCCGCGGGCGGCCTCGAGCAGCGCTTCCCAGGTCGGCTGGTGCGGGCGGGTGACGAGCGCCTCCGCCTCCAGCCCGGCCGCGTGTTCGACCCCCTCGGCGGCGATCACGCGCGCCTCCTCGGCGGTCTGCTCGGTGATCTCGGTGAGCGCCCGGTCCAGCGTCCCGGACGGGACGTTCATCAGAAAGCGCGAAGCGGCGTGCACGCCGTGCGGCAGCGGCGCGGGCACGGTCACGATCTTCGCCCGGGCGCCGGCGAACAGCGCAGCGGCGGTGCGGGCCGCGTTCGCCGCGCTGGGCGATCCGTCATAGGCGATGGCGAGCTGAGCGGCGGCCATGCCCCCAACCTACAACGGCGCCGCCACCAGGCGCCGCGCGAATCTAAAGAGGGACTGTCCCTCTTTAGGTTCGGCGCATGCCGCGGAGGACGAGCTCGGCGAGCCGGCGGGCGCCTTCCGGATCGAGCTGGCCCGCCTCGCGGGTGGACTTGAAGACGAGCCGCAGGTCCTCGTGGGTCGCGTCGTCGCGGAGCCACGGCCGGGCGCGCTCCACCAGCGCCTCCAGCGCGTCCGTCGCCGCCTGGCGCGCCTCGGCCACGGCGGGGCGACGCGAGGCGGCGTCGTCCCAGGCGGTCTGCGAGAGGAAGTCGGTGGCGCCGTCCTGCGCGGTCTCGTAGGTCGCGCGCTCGAGCGCGGCCCACGCGTCGGGCTCGTCCAACGCCGCGGTGAAGCGCTGCACCAACGCGTGCGCCCGCGTGATCACGAGCGCGTCGATCACGTCCTCCTTGGCCCCGACCTGGCGGTAGATGCTCCCCACGCCCACGCCCACCGCGGCGGCCAGCACCGGCATCGCGACGTCGAGCCCTTCCCGGGCGAACAGGTCGTCGGCGACCGCCAGCGTCCGCGTGCGCTTCTCGTCGACCGTCAAGGAAGCCCACGGCGGAATGGCCATTCCGCTACCTTACCGACATGCCCGAGCTGCGCTCCCGAACCGTCACGCATGGCCGCAACATGGCCGGCGCCCGCGCGCTGCTGCGCGCCGCCGGTGTCGAGAAGGAGGACCTCGGGCGCAAGCCGATCATCGCGGTGGCCAACTGCTACACGCAGTTCGTGCCGGGCCACACGCACCTGAAGCCGGTGGGCGAGATCGTCGCGGACGCGATCATCGCGGCGGGCGGCATCCCGCGCGAGTTCAACACGATCGCGGTCGACGACGGCATCGCCATGGGCCACGGCGGGATGCTCTACTCGCTCCCGAGCCGCGACCTGATCGCCGACAGCGTCGAGTACATGGTCAACGCGCACTGCGCCGACGCGCTGATCTGCATCTCCAACTGCGACAAGATCACGCCCGGGATGCTCAACGCCGCGCTGCGGCTGAACATCCCGACGGTGTTCGTCTCGGGCGGCCCGATGGAGGGCGGCACCGCCGTGCTGGTCGACGGCACGGTGCGCACGCGCGTGAACCTGATCACCGCGATCGCCGACGCCGTCGCCGACCAGGTCTCCGACGAGGACATCGCGATCATCGAGGAGTCCGCGTGCCCGACGTGCGGCTCCTGCTCGGGCATGTTCACCGCGAACTCGATGAACTGCCTGACGGAGGCGCTCGGCCTGGCGCTGCCCGGCAACGGGTCCACGCTCGCGACGCACACCGCGCGCAAGGCCCTCTACGAGGCGGCCGGCCACGCCGTGGTGGACATCACGCGCCGGTACTACTACGACGGCGACGAGTCCCTGCTCCCGCGCGCGATCGCGACCCGCGAGGCGTTCGAGAACGCGATGGCGCTGGACGTCGCGATGGGCGGCTCGACCAACACCGTGCTGCACCTGCTGGCCGCCGCGCAGGAGGCCGAGCTCGAGTTCACGATGCAGGACATCGACGAGATCTCCCGCCGCGTCCCCTGCCTGTCCAAGCTCGCGCCGAACGGCACCTACCTGATGGAGGACTGCCACCGCGCGGGCGGCATCCCCCGGATCCTCGGCGAGCTGCACCGCGCCGGGCTGCTCAACCGCGACGTCAAGACCGTCCACACCGACTCGTTCGAGCAGTGGCTGGCGGACTGGGACATCCGCAGCGGCGCGGCCACCGACGAGGCGATCGAGCTCTTCCACGCCGCTCCCGGCTGCGTGCGCTCGGCCAGCGCGTTCAGCCAGTCCGAGCGCTGGGAGACGCTGGACACCGACGCGGCCGGCGGCTGCATCCGCGACGTCGAGCACGCGCACTCCAAGGACGGCGGGCTCGCGATCCTGTACGGCAACATCGCCCTCGACGGCTGCGTCGTCAAGACCGCGGGTGTCGACGAGTCGATCCTGAAGTTCTCCGGCCCGGCGCGGGTCGTGGAGTCCCAGGACGCGGCGGTGGAGCTGATCCTGAGCGGCGGCGTGCGCGAAGGCGACGTGATCGTCATCCGCTACGAAGGACCGAAGGGCGGACCGGGCATGCAGGAGATGCTCTATCCGACGTCCTACCTCAAGGGCCGCGGGCTCGGCAAGGCGTGCGCGCTGATCACCGACGGGCGGTTCAGCGGCGGCACGAGCGGGCTCTCGATCGGCCACGTCTCGCCGGAGGCGGCGGCGGGTGGCGCGATTGCCCTCGTCGAGGAGGGCGACACGATCGACATCGACATCCCGAACCGCACGATCGAGCTGGCGGTCACGGACGCGGAGCTGCAGGAGCGCCGCGAGGCGATCACCGACTACGTCCCGGTCGGTCGCGACCGGGTGGTCTCCCCCGCGCTGCGGGCGTACGCCGCGATGGCCACGTCGGCCGACCGCGGCGCGGTGCGCGACGTCTCCCTCATCGAGGAGCGCGTGCGCGCGACGACGTAAGGCAACGGGCGCCTCGTCCGAGGGCTCCGGCACGCGGTCCCGGCGCTGAAGCCGGGGCCGAGGCGCCGTCCGGGGCTGGGTCGTAAGCATGACCCGCATACTGCTGCGTCAAGGGCCCGCTGACATCAGGGGTGACCCCTAAATCCACCCCAATGTTTGCGTCAGGGTCTGGTCGCGACCCGACCCTGAGGGGCGGTACAGCTTGCGCCCGCGCAGCGCGTCCGGCATGAACTCGACCCGGTCGCCGCCGGGCTGGGAGGCGTGGACGTAGCCCTGGCCGTGCCCGAGTTGCTCGTCGACCGCGGTGGCCGCGTTGCGCAGCTGGGGCGGGACCGGGTAGGCGGGCGTGGCGGCGACGAGCGCCTCGGCCGCCTTGAGCCCGTGGTACGCCGCCCAGCTCTTCGGGGACTGCGCGAGGTAGCTCGTGACCGCGGCGAGCGGGATCCAGCACTCCGGCGCGCCCACGCGCTCGACGGCGTCGAACCCGGAGTTCGCGATCGCGATCGCGCCGGGCGCGGCGGTGCCGATCTCCTCCCCGGCCGCGACGATCAGCCGGCGCGCGACGACCTTCGGGTCCGCGCCGCCGTGCTTGAGCCGCGCGAGCCAGTACAGCGACGCGTCGGTGTCCGAGCCGCGGATGCTCTTGATCAGCGCGCTGATGACCGCGTAGTACTCGTCCTTGCGGCTGTAGGTGCCGGGCCGGGCGCCGAGCGCGGCCATCAGGTGCGCCTCGTCGATCTCCCCACCCGCGGGGAGCGTGGTGGCGGCGTCCTGGAGCGCGTTGAGCGCCGTGCGCGCGTCGCCGTCGGCGTGCACGAGCAGCCGGGCCAGCGCGGGTTCGGTGAGTTCGTAGTGGGCGGATCCGAGGCCGCGCTCCGGGTCGGTGAGCGCGCGGCGGATGATCTCGCGCAGGTCCTCGTCCGTGTGCGGCGTGAGCGTGTAGATCTTCAGCCGCGACCGCAGCGCGCGGACGATCTCGTGCCCGGGGTGCTCGGTGGTGGCGCCGATCAGCGTGATCGTGCCGTCCTCCACGTGCGGGAGCAGCGCGTCCTGCTGGGACTTCGACCAGCGGGCGATCTCGTCGATGAAGAACAGCGTGGCCTGGCCGTGCCCGCGCCGTTCCTTCGCGCGGGTGATGACCTTGCGCAGGTCCGCGATCCCGTCGGTGACCGCGTTGATCGACTCGTAGGCGGCATCGCTCTCGCGCGCGATCGCCTGCGCGATCGTGGTCTTGCCGGTGCCGGGCGGGCCCCACAGGATGAGGCTGTGCGGCTTGCCGTCGGCGAGCGCCCGGCGCAGCGTGCCGCCGCGGTCGGTGATGTCGCGCTGGCCGACGACCTCGTCGAGGGTGCGCGGGCGCATCCGCTCGGCCAACGGCGCCAGCGGCGAGACGGGGGGTTCGGGTTCGTCGAAGAGCAGCACGGCCGAGTCCACACTAGGCCGAGGTGCCGACGGCACCGGTGCTCAGCTGCGCATGGCGGAGCGCGTGGAGTCGTAGATCGCGAGCTCCGAGCGCAGCCCCGACAGCGTGAAGAGCATCGCGGCGGCGGTGCCGCGCGGGGCCACGATGGCGAGGCGGCGCCCGTCGCGCTTGAGCTGGGAATTGGCGTGCAGGATCGCCGAGAGCCCGGTCGAGTCGATGAAACCGACCTCGCTGAGGTCGATGACGAGGCCGTTGGCGCCGTCTTCGATGGCGCGCTGGAGCTCCGCACGAAACGCGTCGACGGTCGCAATGTCGAGCTCCTCGTCGGGAGCGATGATCGTCGGCTCTGTCACGCGCGGGTCGACCGTACCCAGGGCGCGTGAGATCAAGTCCCCTCCGTCAATCAAGCCGACCGTTCGGGCTAGGCGCTTGGTGTGCGCGGCCGGCTCCGCCGGCGCGTGCCCACTTCGGCTTGGAGATCGCTTCGCGGATCTCCTAGTCTCGCCCTCGTGCGTGCCGTGATCGCCGACGACGAGCTGCTCCTGCGCGAGGGCGTCGCGCGGCTGCTCGAGGAGGCCGGGATCGAAGTGGTGGCGCGCGCCGCGGACGCCCCCGACCTGCTGCGCAAGGTGCGCGGCCACAAGCCGGACGTGGCCATCATCGACGTGCGGATGCCGCCGGACCTCACCGACGACGGGTTGCGTGCGGCGTTGGAGATCCGGCGCGAGCAGCCCGAGGTGGGCGTGTTGATGTTCTCCCAGCATCTCGTGGAGCGCTACGTGAACGAGCTCGTGGGCGACGACGCGCGCGGGGTCGGGTACGTGCTCAAGCACCGGATCGCGGACCTGGGCTACTTCATCGACGCCGTGCGCACGGTGGGTGGCGGCGGCACGGCGCTGGACCCCGAGGTGGTCGCCCGGATGCTCGGCCGGCGCCGGCGGACGGACCCGCTGGCAGGCCTGACGCCGCGCGAGCGCGAGGTGCTGGCGTTGATGGCCGAAGGGCTGTCCAACAACGGGATCGCGGAGCGGCTGACCGTCGGGCCGCCCGCCGTGGAGAAGCACGTGACGTCGATCTTCAGCAAGCTGGACATCGGCCGCGACCGGGCCGAGAACCAGCGCGTGCTGGCCGTCCTCGCTTTGCTCAAAGCGGGATGACGCCGCGCAGCCGCGTGCCCTGCTGAGCGGGGACGAGCTCGAGCGTGCCGTTGAGCACCGCGAGCCGGTCCTGCAGGCCGGGGTTCAGGCGAGCGCCGCCGCGGCCGTCGTCGGTGACCTCGATCACCAGCGCGTCGCCGTCCCGGGCGATGCGGACGTCGGCGACCGTCGCCTCGGCGTGCTTGGCCACGTTGGTCAGCGCCTCGGCGACGGTGAAGTAGGCGGCGGCCTCGATCTCGGGCGCGAAGCGCTCCTCGGTGACGGACAGGTCCACGACGACGGGCGCGTTCGCGGTGAGCTCTTCCAGCGCGACGGCGATCCCGCGGTCGGTGAGCACGAGCGGGTGGACGCCGTTGACCAGCTCGCGCAGGTCCTCGATCGCGCGGCGGGCGTCGGCGGCGGCGCGGGTGAGCGCGTCGGCGGCCCGCGCCGGGTCGCGCCGCGCCTCCTCCACGCCCATCAGCACCTGGACGAGCCGTTGCTGCGCGCCGTCGTGCAGGTCGCGCGCGATCCGGCGGCGCTCGGCGTCCGCGGCGGTGACGATGCGCGCCGCCAGCCGCTCGCTCACGTCGCGGAACACCACCACCGCGCCGCGGCCCTCCGGCGTCGCGATCGGCGCGGACGCGTACGACACCGGCACGAACGACCCGTCGCGGCGGATGAACCAGTCCAGCTCGACCCGCACCGTCTCCCCCGTCGTCCGCGGGCGCAGCAGCGGGCACTCCTCGGGCGGGAACGGCTTGCCGTCGCGGTGGTGGGAGTGGATCGTCGAGTGGCTGTCGACGCCGAGCAGCTCGAGCTCGTCGTCGTAGCCGAGGACCGCGAGCGCGGCCGGGTTGACGAAACTCACCTCGCCCCCGGCGCCGACGAAGTACACGCCGTCGGCGAGGCTCTCCATCAGCGCTTCCGCGAGGGTCTCCATCCGCCCCTACGATGACGAGTCATGGTCCGAATCGGCTGGATCGGCCTCGGCGCCATGGGCGCGCCGATGGCCGCGTACGCGGCCCACGCCGGCCACGACATCACCACCTACGACGTCGCGCCCGACCGCGGCGACGCGGCCAGCGCCGCCGACGCGGCGCGGGACGCCGACATCGTCGTCCTCATGGTCGCCACGGCCGACCAGGCCGAGGCCGCGCTGGCTGAGGCCGAGCTCGCGCCGGACACGGTGCTGCTCGTGATGTCCACGGTCGGCCCGGCCGCGGTGGAGCGAGTGGGCGCAGACGTACACCGTCGTCGACGCGCCCGTCTCCGGCGGCGTCGCGCGCGCGGGAGACGGCGACCTGCTGATCATGGTCAGCGGCGCCGCGGACGCGATCGAACGCGTGCGCCCGCTGCTCGACACCCTGGCCCGCAGCGCGCCGGTCGTCGGCGACCGGCCCGGCGACGGTCAGAAGGTCAAGCTCGTCAACCAGCTCCTGTGCGGCGTGCACATCGCCGCGGCCGCCGAAGCGCTGGCCTTCGCCGAGGCCATGGGGCTCGACGCCGGAGCCGTCCGGGACGTGATCCGCGACGGCGCCGCCGCCTCGTTCATGCTCGACGACCGGGGCGAGCGGATGGTTCAGGGCGCGTTCGACGAGGCCAAGAGCGCGCTCGACATCTTCGTCAAGGACATGGGCCTCGTCACCGGGGCGGCCCGTTCGGTCGACCATGCGACCCCGCTCGCCGCCGCGGCCGAGGCGTTGTACGTCGCGGGTTCGAAGGCCGGGCTCGGGCGACTGGACGATTCGTCGGTGATCGAGGTGGCTCGAGGCAACCCCGACTAGCGTCGGCGTCGGCGCGCACGTCGGCGCGCTCGGACGCGGTCAGGCCGGGCTCGCGCCGGATGACGATCTCCGTCGCGCCCTGGCGGTCCAGCGCCTCCACCTGCGCAGGCGGGATCGCGGCGTCGGCGGTCGCGGGCGCGCACGCCGCGACGAGCGCTACGAGCGCTCCGGTCAGCCGCGTGCGGACACGTGCGTGGGCCATGCCCCCAGTCATCGGCAGCGAGGCGGCCCACACGCACCCGGCTCAGCGAGTGTCCGATGTTGGCGCACCGGGTTTCAGGCACTTGTCCGATGCGCGCCCCCGGCCTTCCCCGGCTAGCTTCGCTCCAGAGGGTTCACGAGGATGGGGGTTTTGTATGAGCAGGACGCTACGAGCGCTGCTGACGGCTGCGCTGCTGTTCGGCCTATTGGCCGCGACGGCGAACGCGCAGGATCCACCGGCGCCGCTGCCTGACCCGAAGGTCGTACCGATCCAGGTGACCGGGCCGCCCGCCCAGCGCCTGAACTTCATCATCATGGGCGACGGGTACCAGAAGGACCAGCAGGAGCTCTTCCGCCGCGACCTGGACCGCAACCTCGCGGTCATGTGGGCGACGGAGCCGTTCCGCACCTACCGCAACTACATCAACGTCTACGCCGTCGAGCTCGCCTCGATCGACTACGGCGTCCGCTGTGACCCCGACGGCCGCGTCCGCGCCGCCGACGGCACGGTCCGCGACACCGGCGTCCGCGAGGGCCCGATCGACGGCAAGCGCACCGCGCTGCGCATGATCTTCCAGAACGGCTGCGCCGATCCGCTCTCCCGCGGCACCGTCTACGGCGGCGCCCCGCTGAACTGCGCGGCCGACGCCCCGTACTACCCGGCCGGCGTGAACCCGTGCGAGACGGGCAACCAGGCCCACAACCGCATCATCGACACCTACGTCGCGCCCGTCCTGGGCATCCCGCGCACGTCGCAGAACCTGCAGACGCTCGCGATCTTCAACACCTTCACCTACGGCGGCATCGGCGGCAGCCAGGCGACCACCTCGGGTGGCTCACCGCAGGGCCCGCTGATCTCGCTGCACGAGATCGGCCACTCGCTCGGCACGCTCGCCGACGAGTACCCGTACTCCTCGCGCGACGTGGTCCGCCCGTGCTACACCGGCGGCGAGCCGAACTCGTTCCACCACACGATCCTGACCGCGTCCGAGATGCTCACGCGCCAGACGAAGTGGTGGCGCTGGATCGGCGAGGAGAGCCTCTCCGGCGGCAAGATCGGCACCTACGAGGGCGGCGGCACGTACCCGTGCGGCCAGAGGCGCCCGTCCTCGCACTCGATGATGCGCTGGATCGGCTTCGACTTCGACCAGATCGGCCTCGAGCACATGGTCGCCCGCGTCACCGGCATGCGCAACTCCGGCCAGATGAACGTGCAGAACACGGCCGTGGGCACGGTCGCCAAGGACCAGGTCCTGTGGGTCGAGCCCGGCAACCCGCGCTTCCACGCCGTCACCGTCACGTGGCGCAGCGGCGGCGCGACCGGTCCGGTGATCGGCACCGGCCGCAACCTGGACCTGGAGCCGCTGAACCTGCCGGCCGGGACCGTCGTGTACGCCGAGGTCCGTGACCCGGTCGGCCCCGACGGCATCGACTGGGTCCGCAATCCGTCGGCCAACAACTCCGCGACGGACTCGGGCTTCAACGGCTCGCGCTTCGTGCAGTCGCGCACGTTCACGGTCGGCGACACCACCGTGACGGCTTCGCCGGCCGAGGCCGACATCACGGCCCACACGGCCAACACGCGCCCGCTCGCGGGTCACGAGTTCGTCTACGTCAACACCAACCACCCGGCCGATCGCGTCCTCCCGGTCAGCTGGACGCTCAACGGCGCGGCGGTCCCGAACCCGGCCAACCGCCGCACGCTCGATCTCGGCGCGCTGAACCTGCCGGTCGGCACGCACACGCTGCGGGCGACCGTCACCGACGGCGCGCTGACGGACTCGGTCGAGTGGAAGGTCGACAACGTCGACCCGACCGCCCACCGCACGCTGTCCGCGCCGGCGGCCAAGTCCACCACGGACGACCACGGCCTGTACTTCAACGGCTGGGACATGCTCCTGGACCCGAAGGACGACACCACGGGCTACGAGGGCACGCCCGCCGTCGTCGGCCAGTTCCGCCTGAACAAGGACGGCTGGTTCGTGTACTTCGGCTTCCCGGAGAAGCCGATGCCGCAGTCGCCGTACGAGTTCCGCCACTCCGGCCAGGTCGTCAAGGCCCTGACCTACGGCAACCTCGGCACCGGCGGCATCTCCAAGGCCGGCTTCGAGCAGGACCTGCCGGACACGCACCCCGGCGGCGGCTTCATCCCGGGCTTCGGCACCCACTCCGTCGAGCACCGCGCGATCGACCCGGCCGGCAACTACTCCATCCCGGAGTCCTACACCGCCACGGCGCTGCCCGGCGCTGAGCTGACCTGCGCCACCACGGTGACCGGCACCCAGGCGTCGATCAACGCCGCCACCGGCACCACGTGCGTGAGCGGCGCGACCGTCAGCGGCAACGTGACGGTGGCCGCGGGCGCCTCGGTCCTGCTCAAGAACACCACGGTCGGCGGCACGCTGACCGCGACCGGCGCCGAGGCCGTCCAGGTCATCGGCTCCACCGTGACCGGCGCGGCCAAGGTCACGGGCTCGACCAAGGACGTCACGCTCGCGGGCTCGACGTTCCGCGGCGGCCTCTCGCTCACCGGCAACACGCAGGTCACCGCCAATGAGCGCTTCACGCGCCTGGCCGGCGCCTACGGCCCGATCCTGGCCGGCAGCACCGTCAACGGCACCCTCGAGTGCTCGGGCAACAGCGCCGACGTGAAGGACTTCGGAGCGAAGAACAAGATCACGGGCGGCTACAGCGGCTGCGCCCTCGCGGCCGTCACGCCCGAGGCGCCGGTCTCCGGCACCGTCCCGGCCACGCTGTCGCTCACGCTCAGCGGCCCGGGCGTGTTCGGCGCGTTCACGCCCGGCATCACCAAGGAGTACACGACCACGTCGGCCGCCAACGTCATCTCGACGGCCGGCGAGTGCGACGCTGTCCGTGAGCGACCCCGGTCACCTGACCAACGGCGCGTTCACGCTGGCTGAGCCGCTGCGGGTGGAGTTCTCCAAGTCGTCGTGGACCGCTCCGGTCTCCAACGACCCGGTGACGATCACCTACAAGCAGCTCGTGAAGGCCAACGACCCGCTCCGCACGGGCTCGTACAGCAAGACCCTGACGTTCACGCTGAGCACCACTCAGCCGTAATCTAAAGCGGGACAGTCCCGCTTTAGATTGGCCCGGACGGGCGCCGCGCGGCTAGCGCGGCGCCCGCTCGGCGAGTTGCGTCAGCGCGTCACGCAGCAGCCGCGACACGTGCATCTGCGACAGCCCCACGTGCTCGGCGATCTCGCGCTGGGTGAGGTCGTGCGCGAAGCGCAGGCGCACGATCCGCTGCTCGCGCTCGGGCAGCGCGGTGAGCAGGCGCTGGACGTCCACGGCCTGCTCGACGTGCGCGAAACCGGGATCGACGTCGCCCATCAGGTCGCCGCGTGAGACTTCGCCCTCCTCCGCGACCGGGCGGTCGAGCGAGTCGGCGCGGTGCGCGCTCGCGCTGCCGCGGGCCTCGAGCACGTCCTCGACCGAGACTCCGCAGTACGCGGCGACCTCCTCAGCCGTCGGTGTGTGTCCGAGCTTGCCGGTGAGCGCTTCGGTGGCCTTCTCGACCTTGGGCACGAGCTCTTGGATCGAGCGAGGGACGCGGACGGTCCAGCCGAGGTCGCGGAAGTAGCGCTTGACCTCGCCGAGGATCGTCGGGACGGCGAACGACGTGAACGCCAGCCCACGCTGCGGGTCGAAGCGCTCGATCGCCTTCAGCAGGCCGAGCGCGGCGACCTGTTCGACGTCCTCGCGCTCCGGACCGGAGAGATAACGACGGGCGAGGTGACGGGCCAGCGGAAGAAAACGCTCGACGAGCTGCTCTTTCGCCCCCTCATCGCCTTGGCGGTAGCGCTCGAACAGCGCGGTGACGTCACGCTCCCGTCCGCGCTCGCGGGATAGCGTTGCAAGGGGGGCCATGGGCCCCGCCTTATCCAATGACGCAGCGATTCAGACGCGCGGTGTACGAGATGCGACGGCGAGCGAACGATCTCGGATCGACGCTCCAAGAACGTGGAGGCGGTGCCCGGCGGTAGCGGTCTGCTCTATGGTCTGGCTGGTCCATGGGCGACACGCCGAGTGGCGGACTGTTCGAGCGCACCGCTGAGCGCGGGCGGATCGCCGCCGCGCTCGAGGCGGCACGCGCCGGGGGCGGGGCGCTGCTGACGATCGAGGGCGAAGCGGGGATCGGCAAGACCCGTCTGCTCGCGCTCGCGCGCGCACTGGCCGGCGAGTCGTTCGAGGTCCTGTGGGCGCGCGGAGCCGAGCTCGAACAGCACCTCGCCTACGGGCTGTGCACGCAGCTGTTCGAGCGCCGACTGGCGACGCTGGGTCCCGGCGAACGCGAGCGCGCGCTCGCCGGCGCCGCCGCGCACGCGCAGGCCGCGCTGGGGCTGGGCGCGGGCTCCGAGTCGCCGAACGTCGAGCTGCACGGCCTCTACTGGCTCGCGGCGAACCTGGCCGGCCGGCGCCCGCTGCTGCTGCTGGTGGACGACCTGCACTGGGGTGACGAGCCGTCGCTGCGCTGGTTGCACTACCTGGTCGGACGGCTTGACGGCCTGCGCGCGCTCGTCGTGGTGGCGACCCGCCCGAGCGATCGGCCACTGGTCGCCGCCCTGCTCACCGACAGCGGCGGCCCGGCGCTGCACCCGGCGGCGCTGAGCGAGGCGGCGGTCGCGGGGCTCGTGGCCGACCACCTCGACGGCGAGCCCCACCCGGCCTTCGTGGCGGCCTGTCGCGCCGCGACCCTGGGCAACCCGTTCCTGGTCGTCGAGCTGCTCACCGCCCTCGCCGCCGCGGATGTCTCCCCGACCCTCGAGGCCGCGGACGGGCTGCGCGACGTGCGGCCACGCTCGATCGCTCGCTCGCTGCTGACGCGGCTGGGACGCCTGGGACCGGCCGCCACCGTCCTCGCGCAGTGCGTGGCCGTGCTCGAGGAGTGCTCGCCGGCCGAGGCGGGCGCACTCGGGGACCTCGATCCCGGGTGTGCGGCCGCGGCCGCCGACGAGCTGGCCCGCGAAGGGGTCCTGCGGCCGGGGCGGCCGCTGGGCTTCGCGCATCCGATCGTCGCGGCGACGATCCTCGGCGAGGTTCCCGGCGCTCAGCTGGCGCACTATCACGCTCGCGCCGCGCGGCTGCTCGCCGCGGCCGGGGCCGACGCCGAGCGCGTCGCGCTGCACATCCTCAACACCGAGCCGGAGGGCGACGGCTGGAGGGTGACGCAGCTGCGCGCCGCCGCCGCGCGGGCGCTGGCCCGCGGCGCGGCCGACGTCGCCGGCTCGCTCTTGCGTAGAGCGCTCGCCGAGCCCCCGCCCGACGGCCCGCGCGCGGCCGTGCTGGCCGAGCTGGGTCTCGCGTGCGCCCGGGCCGGCGACCCGAGCGCGCCCGAGCACCTCCGTGCCGCGCTCGAGCTGCAGCCGGAGCCGCGCGAGCGCGCGGAGCTGGCGCTGGTGCTGGGACGCGTGCTGGCGATTCCCGGCGACATGGGCGGCGCCCTGGACGTGCTGGAGCGCGCGATCGCCGGGTTGGGCGACGACGACTCCGAGCTCCGCTTGCGCCTCGAGTCCGAGGCGATCACGTTCTCGCGCTACGCCTCGGCGACGGTCGCGAGTGCCCAACGACGGCTCGCCGCGCTGCGCGCGGTGCCGGGCGCCACCCCGGGCGAGCGCCTGATCCTCGCCCAGCTCGCGATCGAATCCGCACTTGTCGGCGACTCGGCGCAGCGCACACGGGAGGTGGCGCGACGCGCGCTCGCCGGCGGTGCGCTGATGAGCGAGGAGAACTCCGATTCCCCGGCGCGCTACCTGGCGCTGCACGCGCTGGCCACGGCCGGCGCGGTGGCCGAGGCGCAACGCGACCTCGACCGTTCGCTGGCCGACGCCCGGCGACGGGGGTCCGCGCTCGGCGGCGCGGCCGCCGCGATGTTTCGCTCGCACGCCCTGCTCGTCGGGGGTGCGGTGACGGCGGCGGCCGCGGAGGCAGCCGGCGCGCTCGAGCTGGGCGTCGAGCTGCGGCTGTGGGGGATGGTGCCGCACATGGCGGCGTTTCTCGTCGAGGCCCTCGTGGAGCGCGGTGAGCAGGGAGCGGCCGAGCGTGAGCTGGCGCGCTCGGAGCTGGACCCGTGGCTGCGGGACGCGGCCGGGGCGGACAAGCTGCTCGGCGCCCGCGGGTACCTGCGCCTCGCGCGGGGCGATCACGCGGCCGCCCTCGACGACTTGCTGCGCTGTGGCGCACGGCTCGGGGCGCTGCGCATCGAGAACCCGGCGTTCTGCCCGTGGCGCTCGCGCGCCGCGCTGGCGCAGGTCGCGCTCGGGCGTCGCGACGCGGCACGCGCGCTCGCCGACGCGGAGCTGGAGCTCGCCCGCCGCTACGGGGCGCCGTACGCGGTGGGCGTCGCGCTGCGGGCGCGGGCCATGATCGAGGAAGGGCCCGCCGCGCTGGAGCTGTTCGCCGCGGCCGTGAGCGCGCTCGACGGCTCGGAGTCCAGGTTGGAGCACGCCCGTGCGCTCGTCGACCATGGGGCGGCGTTGCGCCGGTCGGGTGCTCGCCGCGAGGGACGCGCGGCGCTGCGCGAAGGGCTGGACGGGGCCCGGCGGTGCGGGGCGCTGGCGCTCGCCGCGCGGGCGCACGCGGAGCTCGAGGCCAGCGGCCTGCACCCACGGAAAATGCTCGTGGGCGGCGTGGAGGCGCTGACGCCGAGCGAGCGCCGGGTCGCCGCGCTCGCGGCCACGGGGATGGCCAACGCCGAGATCGCCCAGAACCTGTTCATCACGGTCAAGACGGTCGAGACCCACCTCGGGCGCGCCTATCGCAAGCTCGACATCCCCGGGCGGGGCGAGCTGGCGGCCGCGCTCGCGATGGCGCCTCCCGCCTGACGGCGACGCGATGTCAGGGTCGATGTCAGGGGCGCCCGCCGATGCGCGCGCCCGTCCTCGAGACGATCGTGGTCAGCGATGCCTGCCTCGCTCCAGTCCGTACGTGGAGGTCGCCGGCTCGCCGGGATCGCCGCGCTCGCCGTTCTCGTCGCCCTCTCGTCAGCCGTCCCGGCGAGCGGCGCGAACGGGCGGATCGCGTTCGTCTCCGACCGCCACGGCAACGCCGAGATCCTTACGGCGGCACCTGGCGACAGCGACGTCCAGCGGTTGACGGCCACGCCGCAGAACGAGTCGGACCCGGCGTTCTCGCCGGACGGCTCGCGGATCGCCTTCGTGCGCGACCAGGACATCTGGGTCATGAACGCCGATGGCAGCGGGCAGGAGCGGCGCACCGGAATCGAGGGCAGCGGCGAGCAGTCGCCGGCGTGGTCGCCCGACGGGAACCGCATCGTGTTCGTGAGCAACCGCGGGTTGCCCGGCGGCGGGACCACCGGCCCCGAGCTGTGGGTGATGAACGCCGACGGCAGCGGCGTGCGCCGGCTGACCGACACCGCGGTCGGCGCGAGCCTCGCCCCGGCGTGGTCGCCGACCGCCGACGTGATCGCCTTCCAGAGCAACGTGAACCCCGGCGGCTACGACCTCTACGCGATCGCCGCGAGCGCCACGCCTGGGGCGGGCACGGACCCCCGCGTGCGGCTGACGACCAACTTCGTCAGCGACGAGAACCCGAGCTGGAGTCCCGACGGCGCCCGGATCGCCTTCGAGCGCGGGAACGGCACCAACGCCGGCGACCCGACCAAGGAGCTGTGGGCGATGGACGCCGACGGCACGGACGCGGTGGCGCTCACCACGAACAGCGTCTACGACGCGGATCCGGCGTGGTCGCCGGACGGCACGCAGCTGGCGTTCACGAGCTGGGCAGACGGCGACGCGGAGATCTTCTCGCTGCCCGTCGCCGGCGGGACCGCGCTGAACCTCACGAACACGAGCTCCGGCATCGGCGACGACCAGCCGGACTGGGCCGGCGTGTCGGCCACGCCGCCGCCGCCCCCGCCGCCCCCGCCCCCTCCGCCGCCGCCGCCTCCGCCTCCGCCGCTGCCGGACACGGTGCCGCCGCTGACGCCCGCCTGCGCCGACAAGGCCGGCTTCGGTCCCGTCGAAGCGATCGGCTGCCTCACCCGTGACGGCGAGCGCTGGACCTCGACCGGCCTGGTGCTCGTGAACGGCATCGGGTTCCGGCCGGTCGGTGACGCGCGCCTGACCGTGGATCCGGCCAAGCGCCGCCTCGACTCCGGCCGCGGCGAGTTCACGCTCGAGGTCGGCGGCAGCGTGTTCTACCGCGGCACGATCGGCATGCTCGTCGGAGCGCTCACCGGCGGGCGGGCCGCGATCGACCCGCTGAAGGCGTCCGCCGGCAGCAAGGTCGGGGCGATGCCGGTCGAGAGCGACATCGAGATCGAGTTCGACAGCGCGCTGCGCGCCATGGTCAAGGCCCGCGTGCGGCTGCCGTTCCTCGAGGCGCTGCAGCGCGCGTGTGGCTCCTTCTGCCCCACCGTGACGGCCAACTCGACGATCGTCACCGACAACACGATCGGCAGGCAGCGGCGGAGCTGGGCACTGAGCGTCGGCAACGTGCTGCTCGGCCCGGTGCGCGTCGAGCAGCTCGACCTGTTGCTGGACCCGGCCGGCCGGCGCTGGACGGGCAGCGGGACGCTCGTCGTCGCGAGCCCGACGCCGCTGCGGGCGCGGGCCGACTGGGTCATCGACGACGGGGTGCTGCAGAGCGCCACGGCCCGGCTCAACAACGTCCGGACGCCGATCTCGTTCGGGGTGGCGCTGCGGCGCCTGGACCTCGGCGTCCGCTCGTCGCCGTTCGAGCTGCACGGCGCGCTGGCGCTGGAGGCCGGGCCGACCGTCGCCGGACAGGTGCCGGTCGCGATCGACGGCAGCTTCGTCTATCGCATCGCCGGCCCGGCGGGCCACAGCGCGAGCCGGTGGCGCGCCGACGGCCAGACGCGGCTCATGGGCCTGCCCGTCGCGACCGGCCACGTCGAGCTCTGGCCGTCCGGCGCGTTCGACTTCGGAGTCCGGTTCGCGCTCGGGTTGCCGAACGTGGCGTCGCGCAATCCCCGTGGCGAGCCCGTCTTCGTCAGCGCCGAACTTACCGGCTGGCTCGCCCGCAGCGGGTTCAGCGCGGAAGCCGCCGCGGAACTGCTGGTCTTCGGCCAGCGCGCCGCCGCCGCCGAACTGCTCGTGTCAAGCGTCGGGCTGGCCGCCTGCGGGCAGATCGGCTGGCTGCGGGCCGGGTACGGCCGGCGCTGGAATGAACCGAACGGCAGCGTCCTGGCCGGCGCCTGCGACGTCGGCCCGTACCGGGCCCGCCGTGCGGCCGTGGCGGCGCAGGACGGGCCGTTGACGCTGCGGTTCGATGCCGAGCAGAAAGGCACGCTCGTCCGCTTCCGCGGTGCCGGCGGTCCCCCGCGAGTGATCCTCGAAGGTCCCGGCGGCCAGCGGGTCGAGGCGCCCGCCGACGGCGCGCCGGTCGCGACCGGCGACTTCCTCGTGCTTCAGGACCCCGGCGAAGCCGTCACGCACGTCGCCATCCGCCGGCCCGCCGGGTCGTGGCGAGTCACCACGGCGGCGGGCTCGCCCGCGATCGCGAGCGTCGACACCGCCGCGGTCCTCGAGCGTCCGCGCGTCTCGGCCCGAGTCAGCGGCGGCAAGGGCGCCGCGCGCGTCCTGCGCTGGACGCTCGAGACCCGTCCCGGTCAGCGCGTGACGTTCGCCGAGCAGGGACGCGACAGCGCGAACGTGATCCACCGCACCACCAAAGCGCGAGGAACCGTCCGGTTCACGCCCTCCGTCGGCACCGCCCGCGCTCGCACGATCGTGGCCATCGTGGAGCAGGACGGCAGGCCCAGGGACACGCTGACCGTCGCGCGCTACACCGCCCCGGTGTGGCGCCTGCCGGCCAAGCCACGCGAGTTGCGCGTGCGCCGCCAGGGCACGGCGCTCGTCGTGACCTGGCGCGGGGCGGCCGGAGCGGCGCGCTACACCGTCGTCGCGACCACCTCCGACGGCGGCCGCGAGGTCTTCGTGCGAGACGGCAACCAGCGCCGCCTGCGCATCCCCGGCGTGCCGCGGGAGGACCGGGTGCGCGTCGACGTGGCCGGGCTGCGCTCCGACGACCGTGCCGGCCCGCGCGCACAGGTGGTCGTCAAGCCGGTCCGGGCGCGGTAGCGCGGTCGATCTCGAACCAGACGCAGAAGTCGTCGCCGCCGTCGACGCCCCAGCGGCTGGAGAGCTGGTCCACGAGCAGCAGCCCGAACCCGCCGGGCTCATCAACGGCGGATGGCGCGCGCAGCTCGAACGCGGCGCCGCGGCTGGAGACCTCGGCCCGGAGGCGCTCGTCGGCGGCGGCGACGTGCACCAGCACGCGCTCACCGGCGTCGGCCGCGCCGCCGTGGACGACGGCGTTGTTGACGAGCTCGGTGACCATGATCAGCAGGTCGTCGAGCTCGCCGCGGGAGGCGACGCCGGACAGCGTGTCGGCGACGACGCCGCGGGCGGCCGCGCTGGCCTGCAGGCCGCCCGGCAGCTCGACGGCGGCCGAGCGCACGCGGTTGTGCGGCCACGCGCCGGCGCGCAGCTGGCGCGCGAGCAGGCCGGTCTTGCGGCGCGGGAACGGCTCCCCCACCGCGCGCCGGCGCTCGCCCTCGCGGCGCATGACGAGCAGGGTCACGTCGTCCTCGGCGGCGGGGTTGGCGAGCGTGCCGGCGAGCACGCCGTCGCACAGCTGGTCGATCTCGTCGGGGGCGGCGATCGTCGCCGTCGCCAGGCGCTCGAAGCCGCGGTCGAGCGGCTCGCCGCGCAGCTCGACCAGCCCGTCGCTGTAGAGCACGAGCGTCCCGCCCGGCGTCCAGCCTCGCCGTCCCTTCCGTGAACACGGGGTCGTCGAGCGCCCCCAGCGGCGGGCCGTTCGCTTCGTGCAGCCAGGTCGTGCGGCCCTCGGCGTCGACGACGAGCGACGGCGGGTGCCCGGCCTTGGCGTACCGCAGCTCGCCGCTCTCGGGGTCGACGGCGATCACCGAGATCGTCGTCATCCCCCCGCGATCGCGCAGGCCGACCTGGAACGCGTTCAAGCGCTCGAGCAGCTTCCCCGGCGAGTGGCCGTCAAGCGCGTAGGCGCGCAGCGCGCTGCGGAGCTGGCCCATCGTGGACGCGGCGGTGATCCCCCGGCCGGCGACGTCGCCGACGACGAGCAGGAGCCGGCCGTCGGGACCGACCAGCGCGTCGTACCAGTCGCCGCCCACCTGGGAGCCGTCGCCGGCGGCGAAGTAGCGCGCGGCGGTGGCGAACCCCGGCAGCTGCGGGATCTGCGCCGGCAGCAGGCTGCGCTGCAACGCCTCGGCGATCCCGTGCTCGCGCTGGAACAGCCGCGCGCGCTGGATGCCGATCGCCGCGCGGTCGGCGGCGAGCTGGAGCAGCGCCTCATGATCCTCGGTGAACGAGCGGGCGAAGAGCGTGCCGACGTGCAGCGCGCCGATCGTCCTGCCGTCGACCACCAGCGGCGCTTCGAGCGTGGACGCCACCGCCCCCGCGAGCAGCGAGCCGACCTTGATGCCGTTCGTCTCCGGGGTGCCGTCGTTGGAGCGTCGACGGACGGGCGCCGCCGCCTCGCCGGCCTGATAGACGACGACCGTGCCGTCCGCCTCGTTGAGCACGACCGCGGCGGTGTCGGCCTCCAGCGCCTCGACGATGCGCTTGAGCAACTCGCGCACGAGGTCGTCGAACGCGAGCGTCCCGAGCGCCGCGTCGCTGATGCGCTGGACCGCCTCCATCCGCTTCGCGCTGCGCTCGGCTTCCATCCGCGCGGCCTGCTCGCGCACCCGCTCCGCACGTTCGGCCTCGGCCCGCCGGCGCTCGCGCAGGTCCTGCACCTGGAGGACGATCACGTCGGGCATGGCCGCCGCCCGGGCGCGCGCGCGAGGCGCTGAGCAGGCACGGGACGGGCTCGCCGCGCGGCCACGAGCAGCCGCGCCTCGTGCTCGAACGCCTCTCCGATCGGCAGCCCATCGACGTCCTCGCGGTGCACGAAGTCGTCGAACAGCCGGTCGCGCAGGTCGGCGGGTCGCTGCCCGAGCAGCTCCGCCAGCGCCCGATTGGCCGCGTCGATCCGGCCTTCGAGATCGAGCCGGGCCATCCCGATCGGCGCGTCCTCGAACGCCGCGCGCAGGATCGCCTCGCTGCGGGCCGCCGCGCGCGACTTGGCGTCCAGCTCGAGGAAGACGGCCACCTTCGAGCGCAGGATGCCCGGGTCATACGGCTTGAAGACGTAGTCCACCGCGCCGGTCTCGTAGCCGCGGAAGACGTGCTCGCGCTCCTTGCTGATCGCGGTGACGAAGATGATCGGCAGCGTGCGCGTGCGCTCGCGCCCCTTGATCAGCTCGGCCGTCTCGAAGCCGTCCATGGTCGGCATCTGCACGTCGAGCAGCACGACCGCGAAGTCCTGGTGCAGCAGCGCCTTCAGCGCCTCGGTGCCGGAGCTGGCGGACACGAGCCGGCACGGCAGCGGCTCGAGCACCGCCCGCAGCGCGATCAGGTTCTCCTCGCGGTCGTCGACGAGCAGGACGGCGGGCTGATCGCTCACGCGCGTCCCTCCGCGACGAGTCGCGTCAGCAGCGCGGCGATCTCCGGCAGCTCGGCCACGACCTGGGCCGATCCGCGCGCCGCCTCCGGCATCGTGGCCACCATCGCCGTCGCCGGGTTCTGGACGATCGCGAACCCGCCGCGCCGGCGCACCGCGGCCAGGCCGACGGCGCCGTCGTCGTTGGCGCCGGTCAAGACGACGCCGACCAGCTCGGGCCCGAGCGCGTCGGCCGCGGACTCCAGCGTCACGTCGATCGACGGCCGGCTGAAGCGCACCTCCGCCTCCGTGGAGAGCTCGAAGTGGTCGGGCTCGACGAGCACGTGGTAGCCCGCCGGGGCGACCAGCACGCCCGCGCCCGACAGCGGGTCCTTGTCCTCCACCTCGCGCACGGACAGCGGCCCGCGGCGGTCCAGCAGCCCGGCGAGCAGGTCGTCGGAATCCTCGGCGCGGTGCTGGACGACGAGCACGGTGGGCCGGAAGTCCGCGGGCAGGCCCGCGAGGATCTCACCGACGGCGTGGAGGCCGCCCCAGGAGGCGCCGATGACGATCAGACGGCGCAGGCAGGTCATGACCGTCGGTAGATCCTCTCAGCTTCGACCACGGCTTCGTAGCGGTCCTCGATCGCGGTGCCCCGCAGCGTCTCCTTGCGGCCGAGCGCGAGCACGCCGCGGCGCGGCAGGCTCTCGTCGAACAGCCGCAGCACGCGGTCCTGCAGGTCGCGCCCGAAGTAGATCAGCACGTTGCGGCAGATCACGACGTTGAACTCGTTGAACGAGTGGTCGGTGGCCAGGTTGTGCTGGGCGAACACGACCGGCTGCAACAGCGCGGGGTCGAACGTCGCCCGGTCGCCCGAGACGGCGTAGTAGGCGCTGAAGGCCTCCGTCCCGCCGGCCGCGAGGTAGTTGCGCGTGTAGTCGCGCACCTTGTCCAGCGCGAATGCCCCGCGGCGCGCGCGGGCCAGCACGTCCGCGTCCATGTCCGTGGCGTAGATCCGGGTGCGGTCGAGCATCCCCTCCTCGCGCAGGGCGATCGCCACCGACAGGACCTCCTCGCCGGTCGCGCAGCCCGCCACCCAGATGCGGACGAACGGGTGCGTGCGCAGCTCCGGGAGCACGTCGCTGCGCAGCGCGCGGTGGAAGCCCGGGTCGCGGAACATCGCGGTGACGCTGATCGAGAGGTCCGCGAGCAGCCGTTCCATGCAGCCCGGGTCGTGCAGGATCCGTTCCTGCAGGCCCGACATCGAGCGCAGCCCTTCCAGGTCCGCGCGTCGCCACAGCCGCCGCCGCAGCGAAGCGCGCGCGTAGCCGCGGAAGTCGTAGCCGTAGCGCCGGTAGACCGCCTCCAGCAGGAGGTCGAGCTCGAGGCTCTCCAGCTCGCGGTCGAGATCAGTCGCGGTCACCGTAGAGCCACACGCGCATCAGCGAGACGAGCTGGTCGACGTCGACGGGCTTGGTGATGTAGTCCGACGCGCCGGCCGCGATGCTCTTCTCGCGGTCGCCCTTCATCGCCTTCGCGGTCAGCGCGATGATCGGGAGCCGCTCGAAGGCCGGCATCTGCCGGATCGCCTCCATCGTCTGATAGCCGTCGAGCTCGGGCATCATGATGTCCATCAGGATCAGATCCACATCGGCGCCGTCCGCCGTCCGCAGCCGGTCGAGCGCCTCGCGGCCGTTCTCGGCGTAGCTGACCTGCATCCCGTGCATCTCGAGCGCGTTGGTGAGCGCGAACACGTTGCGCACGTCGTCGTCGACGATCAGGACCCGGCGGCCGGTGAGCGCGGCGTCGACGTCGCGCATCTGCTCGAGCATGCGGCGGCTGCCGGGCGCGAGCGACTCCGGCGGGCGGTGCAGCGCGAGCGTCGTCTCGTCCAAGCAGCCGCTCGGCGGACCCCGCGTCCTTGACGATGATCGACTCCGCGTAGCGCTTGAGCCGTGTCTCCTCGCGCCGGGTCAGCGCCTTGCCGGTATGGATGATCACGGGGACGTTGCGGTGGCGGTCGTCGACCTTCATCCGCTCGAGCAGCGCGAACCCGGACGCCTTGGGCAGCTTGAGGTCCAGCACGATGCAGTCGAAGCGGGTCTCGTCGAGCCGCTCGAGCGCCGCCTCGCTGGACGCGACGCCCTCGACGTGCACGTCCTCGCCGCCGATCAGCGCGGCGATGCTGTTGCGTTCGGTGTCGTCGTCGTCGACCACGAGCACGGTGCGTACCCGCTGGCCGCCGAGTTGTGACGTCTCGCGCAGGCTGTCCGCGAGCGTCTCCGGGCCCGCGTCGTGTGGGAGGAAACCGGCGGCGCCGTGCGCGAGCAGATCGTGGCGGCGCTCCTCAGCGGCGAGCGCGAGCACCGGCAGGTGGCGGGTACGCGGGTCGCGCTTGAGGCGGCCGAGCGTCTCGGGCTCCTCGCCGTCGCCGAGGCCGAGCAGGATCACGTCGGGGCGGTGTTCCTGCGCGAGCGCGAGCGTCGTCGCCGGGCGCATGGCCACGAGGCCCTTGAAGCCCGCCGCGCGGGCGACGTCCAGGCGGGCGGTGGCGCGATCGACATCGGTGTCGGCGATCAGCACGACGCGATCGCCCTGGGCGACCTGCTCGCGGTCGTCGCCGAGCACGTCGGGGTCCGGCTCCGACGGCGCCGGGAGCTCGTCCGCGTACGCCGGCTCCGGTTCGAGGTCGACGGGCTCGGGCTGCGGCGGCAGGTTCGCCGGCAACAGCAGCGTGAACGAGGAGCCCTCGTTCTCCGTGGACGAGACGCGGATCTCACCGCCGAGCAGGCGCGCGATCTCGCGGCTGATCGACAGGCCGAGGCCGGTGCCGCCGTAGCGGCGGCTCGTGGTCCCGTCCGCCTGCTGGAAGGCTTCGAAGATCAGCCGCAGCTTCTCCTGCGGGATGCCGATGCCGGTGTCGGTGACCGCGAACGCAAGCGCGTACGGCGCGCCCCGGTGGTCGATCTCGGTCGTCGGGTGGAGCGCCAGCTTCACGCTCCCGCTGTCGGTGAACTTGACCGCGTTGGACAGCAGGTTGCGCAGGATCTGGGCCACGCGCTGGTCATCGGAGACGACCTCCGGGAGCTCGCCGGCGGTCTCCAGCACCAGCTCGAGCCCCTTCTCCTTCGCGACGGGCCGGAACGAGCGCTCGAGCCCTTCGATCACCTCGCCCGTGTTCAGCGGCGCGGGGTTGATCTCCATCTTGCCCGCCTCGACCTTCGACAGGTCGAGGATGTCGGAGATCAGCGTCAGCAGGTCGGCGCCCGCCTGGTGGATGGTGCGCGCGAACTCCACCTGCTGGTCGGTGAGGTTCTGGGCCGGGTTGTCCGAGAGCAGCTTGGACAGGATCAGCAGCGAGTTCAGCGGTGTGCGCAGCTCGTGGCTCATGTTGGCCAGGAACTCGCTCTTGTACCGGGACGAGAGCGAGAGCTGCTCCGCGCGTTCCTCCAGGCTGAGGCGCGCGCGCTCGATCTCGGCGTTCTTGACCTCGATGTCGCGGTTCTGCTGGGCGAGCAGGGCCGCCTTCTCCTGCAGCTCCTCGTTGGTCTGGCGCAGCTCCTCCTGCTGGGTCTGCAGCAGCTCCTCGGACGCGCGCAGCGACTTGGCCTGCTGCTCGAGCTCGGTGTTGGAGCGCTTGAGCTCGTCCTGCTGGGACTGCAGCTCCTCCGACTGGGACTGCAGCTCCTGCGCGAGCCGGCGCTGGTCCTCGAGCAGGTCCTCGGTGCGGTTGTTGGCGATGATCGTCGACAGGACGACGCCGATCGTCTCGCTCAGCTGGTCGAGGAAGCTCAGGTTCACTTCCACGAACGGGTTGACCGAGGCCAGCTCGATCACGGCCAGCACCTGCTCCTCGAACAGGATCGGCAGGACCATGATGTTGACCGGGAGCGACTCGCCGAGGCCGGACGTGACCTTCACGTAGTCCGGCGGCGCGTTGGTGACGAGGATGCTCTTCATCTCGAGCGCCGCCTGGCCGGGCAGGCCCTCGCCGAACTGGAACTCGTTGGAGAGGTTCTTGCGGCGGCTGTAGCCGTACGACGCGATCAGCCGCAGCGTGTCGTCGGTGACCATGAAGAACGCGCCGTGCTGCGCGTTCACGAGCGGCGAGATCTCCGACATCAGATCGCGCGAGACGGTCGCGAGGTCGCGCTGGCCCTGCATCTGGCTCGAGATCCGCGCGAGGTTCGTCTTCAGCCAGTCCTGCTCGGCGTTCTGCTGGGTCGTGTCGCGCAGGTTCGCGATCATCTGGTTCACGCGGTCCTTGAGCTCGGCCACCTCGCCGGAGGCCTCGACCGTGATCTGCCGCGTGAGGTCGCCCTGGGTCACGGCGGAGGCGACGTCGGCCATCGCGCGCACCTGCGTCGTGAGGTTGGACGCGAGCTGGTTCACCGACTCGGTGAGCCCGCGCCACGTGCCGCTGACGCCTTCCACCTCGGCCTGGCCGCCGAGCTGGCCGTCGGTGCCCACCTCGCGCGCGACGCGCGTGACCTCGCCGGAGAACGAGCTGAGCTGGTCGACCATCGTGTTGATCGTCCGCTTGAGCTCGAGGATCTCGCCCTTGGCGTCGACCGTGATCTTCTGGGACAGGTCGCCCTGGGCCACGGCGGTCGTGACCTGCGCGATGTTGCGGACCTGGCTCGTCAGGTTGTCCGCGAGCTGGTTGACGTTCTCGGTCAGGCCGCGCCAGGTGCCGGACACGCCCTGGACCTCGGCCTGGCCGCCGAGCTGGCCCTCCGTGCCCACTTCGCGCGCCACGCGCGTGACCTCGTCCGCGAAGGACGAGAGCTGGTCGACCATCGTGTTGATGGTGTCCTTGAGCTCCAGGATCTCCCCCTGGGCGTCGACCGTGATCTTGCGCGTCAGGTCGCCGCGGGCGACCGCGGTGGTCACGCCGGCGATGCTGCGGACCTGATCGGTCAGGTTCGTGGCCATCAGGTTCACGTTCTCGGTGAGCCCGCGCCACGTGCCGGACACGCCTTCCACCTCGGCCTGGCCGCCCAGCTTGCCCTCGGTGCCCACCTCGCGCGCGACGCGCGTGACCTCGCCGGAGAACGCGCGCAGCTGGTCGACCATCGTGTTGATGGTCTCCTTGAGCTCGAGCACCTCGCCCTGGGCGTCGACGGAGATCTTCTGCGTCAGGTCGCCGTTGGCCACCGCGGTCGTGACCTGGGCGATGTTGCGGACCTGGTCGGTGAGGTTCGCGGCCATCAGGTTCACGTTGTCGGTGAGGCCGCGCCACGTGCCGGACACGCCTTCGACGCGGGCCTGGCCGCCGAGCTCGCCCTCGGTGCCCACCTCGCGGGCCACGCGCGTGACCTCGTCGGCGAAGGAGGAGAGCTGGTCGACCATCGTGTTGATCGTGTTCTTGAGCTCCAGGATCTCGCCCTGGGCGTCGACCGTGATCTTCTGCGAGAGGTCACCGAGCGCCACCGCGGTCGTGACCTGCGCGATGTTGCGGACCTGGCTCGTGAGGTTGTCCGCGAGCTGGTTGACGTTCTCGGTCAGGCCGCGCCAGGTGCCGGACACGCCCTGCACCTCGGCCTGGCCGCCCAGGATGCCCTCGGTGCCCACCTCGCGCGCGACGCGCGTGACCTCGTCGGCGAAGGAGGAGAGCTGGTCGACCATCGTGTTGATCGTCCGCTTGAGCTCGAGGATCTCGCCCTGCGCGTCGACCGTGATCTGGCGGGACAGGTCGCCGTTGGCCACCGCGGTCGTGACCTCGGCGATGTTGCGCACCTGGTTGGTCAGGTTCGTCGCCATCGAGTTCACGGACTCGGTGAGGTCCTTCCACGTGCCGGCGACGCCCGGCACGTCCGCCTGACCGCCGAGCACCCCGAGCGTGCCCACCTCGCGCGCGACGCCCGTGACCTGCTCGGCGAACGTGCGCAGCGTGTCGGTCATGTCGTTCATGGTCTCGGCCAGCGCCGCGACCTCGCCCTTGGCCTCCACCGTGACCTTCTGCGTCAGGTCGCCGCTCGCGACGGCGGTCGTGACCTGCGCGATCTGGCGCACCTGGTCGGTCAGGTTCGCGGCCATCACGTTCACGGAGTCGGTCAGGTCGCGCCACGTGCCCGCGGCGCTCGGCACCTCGGCCTGGCCGCCCAGCACGCCCTCGGTGCCCACCTCGCGCGCGACGCCCGTCACCTCGGACGCGAACGTGCGCAGCGTGTCGGTCATGTCGTTGATCGTCGCGGCCAGGGCGGCGACCTCGCCCTTGGCCTCGACGGTGACCTTCTGCGTCAGGTCGCCATTGGCGACGGCGGTGGTGACCTGCGCGATCTGGCGCACCTGGTCGGTGAGGTTGGACGCCATCACGTTCACCGACTCGGTGAGGTCCTTCCAGGTGCCGGAGACGTCCGAGACCTGGGCCTGGCCGCCCAGCTCGCCGTCGGTGCCCACCTCGCGCGCGACGCGCGTGACCTCGTCGCCGAAGGAGGACAGCCGCGCGACCATCGCGTTGATCGTGCGCTTGAGCTCGAGCACCTCGCCGCGCGCGTCGACCGTGACCTGCTGGGTGAGGTCGCCGTTGGCCACCGCGGTGGTGACCTGCGCGATCTGGCGCACCTGCTCGGTGAGGTTCGCGGCCATGACGTTCACGGAGTCCGTCAGGTCCCGCCAGGTGCCGCTGACGCCCTTGACCTCGGCCTGGCCGCCGAGCTTGCCGTCCGTGCCCACCTCGCGGGCCACGCGCGTGACCTCGTCGGCGAAGGAGCCGAGCTGGTCGACCATCGCGTTCACGGTCTGGCCGATCCGGCTGAACTCGCCCTTGACGGGCTGGCCCTCGATCGTCAGCGCCATCTTCTGGGAGAGGTCGCCCTGGGCCACGGCCGCGATCACGCGTCCGACCTCGGTGGTCGGGCGGACGAGGTCGTCCACGAGCGAGTTCACGGCTTCGACCTTGTCCGCCCAGCCGCCGTACGCGCCCGGCACCGCCGCGCGCTCGGTCATCCGGCCGTCGCGGCCGACGACCCGCGCGAGGCGCTGGATCTCCCTGGTCATCCGCAGGTTCTGCGCGACGAGCTCGTTCACGCGGGTCTGCACGTCGCCGATCACGTCGCGCCGGCGGGCGGGCAGCTTGACCGTGAAATCCCCGTCCCGGGCGGCGGTGAGGGCGGCGACGATCGCCTCGAGCGCCTTCTCGTCGGTGGCGTTGAACCGTGAGCCGTCGCCGTTCGCGCTCGTCGACGCGACGACCGCCGCAGCTTTGCGCGCCGCAGGCTTACCGGGTTTCGCTTCACTCGCCACGTGGGTTCCTTCCTCCGTCGAGCGCCAGGAGCACCGGAGGCTACCGTCAAACCCGTGGGCGACCTCGCGATTCAGGTTCTTGGGCACGAGCTTGCGCCGGCGCTGCTCCTGCTGCCGGGTCAGGCCAACTCGCACCGGTGGTGGGACGGGCTCCGCGAGCCGTTCGCGGACCGCTACCGGACGATCACGTTCGACTACCGCGGGACCGGTGACAGCCCGTCGTCGCCGGGCCCCTGGAGCACGGCGTCGTTCGCCGACGACGCGGCCGCGGTGCTGGACGAGCTCGGCGTGGAGCGCGCGGCCGTGTACGGGACGTCGATGGGTGGGCGCGTCGCCCAGATGCTGGCCATCAACCACCCCGAGCGGGTGCGCGCGTTGGTCCTCGCGTGCACGACGCCCGGCGGGGAGCACGCGATCGAGCGGGGCCAGGACGTGCGGCGCCTGCTCGCGGAGCCGGACCGCTCGAAGCGGCGGGCGGCGTTGCTGGACCTGATGTACACGCCCGCGTGGTCGGGTGAGTCCAACCTGCTCGGCGACCCGGCGCTGACCGCGGACGCTGCGCGCCGGCACCTGCGGGTCAGCGCCGGGCACGACGCGTGGGCCGGGTTGCCGCGGATCGCGGTCCCGACGCTCGTCCTGCACGGCAGCGACGACCGGATGGCGCCGGTGGAGAACGCCGCGCTGCTCGGCGACCGGATCCCGGGCGCGCGGGTGCGCATCACGGCCGGCGGGCGGCACGGGTTCTTCGACGAGTTCGCCGAGTCGGTCAGCCGGGAGGTGCTGGACTTTCTGGGATGACGGTGACGTCGTCGCGGCCCGCGACGGCGGCGTGCGCGGCGGCCCGCAGCGCGGCCCGCACGAGGACGATCGCGGGCAGCCCGGCGGCGGTGGCGCGCACGGCCGTGAAGATCGTGCGCTGCACCTCGGCGCCGGCCACCGGGCGGACGGCGACCCGGTCCGTGGCGGTCGCGATCAGCGCGGGCAGCAGGGTCACCACCTGGCCCGAGGAGACGAGCGCGCGCAGGATCAGCGCATCGTCGGTGCGGTGGCGGATGTCCGGCGCGTAGCCCCCGATGCCGTTGCACAGCGTCTCGACCGCCGCGGCGTGGCCGGTGCCTTGGTGGCCCGCGGCCCAGACGGCGTGTTCCACGCTCGCGAGGGAGATCGCGTCCCCCGACGCCGCGAGCGGGTCCTGCGCCGGGACCGCCATCAGCACGCGCTCGCGGATCAGGTCCACCCGGTCCACGTCGCGGTGGCGCGCGACCGGCGCGGGGTCGTAGTCGATCCCGAGCACCAGGTCGACCGCGCGCGAGCGCAGCTCGTCCAGCGCCGGCCGGGTCTCGCGCTGGAACACCTCGATGCGCAGGTCCGGCGCCTGCTCGGCCAGTGTCCCCAGCGCGTGCGGCAGCAGCGCGAGGGCTGAGGTCTGGACGAACGTCACCCGCACCTGTCCGCGCGGCGTGCCGCCGAGGCCCGCGAGCTCGGTGAGGATCGCCTCGTCCGCCGCGAGCGCCTGCTCGGCGTACTCCGCCAGCCGCCACCCCGCGGGCGTGAGCTGCACGTTGCGCCCGACGCGGCGCAGCAGCTTCACCCCCACCTCCCGCTCGAGCTCGGCCAGCTGCACCGAGATCGAGGACGGGCTGTAGGCGAGCGTGTCCGCCACCGCGGCGAGCGTCCCGCGCCGCGAGAGCTCGAGCAGCAGCCGCAGGCGCCGGAGCTCCATCACCCCACCGCGGCGGGCAGGATCAGCGCGGAGCCGGCCACATGGCCACCGGCCGCGACGACCATGTGTCGCGGCTGCACCGAGGTCGCCATCCGCGCTCACTCGCCACCCCCACTCGTCGGGCGCGACCTCGAACGCCGCGAACCGCGCGTCGGCGGCGAGCAGGCGGGCGCACGCGGCCCAGCCCGCGCCGGGGATCAGCGTCCAGGCTTCTTCGTCGCCGGCCACCACGACGGCGTCGCGTCCGGCGCCCTCGAGCTCGGCGCGCAGCGTCGCGGCGATCGGCTCCGGCGCGCCCGTCTCCCCCGCGAGCACGGTCATCACCTCGCGCGCCACCGTCAGCCGGCGTTGCGCCTCCTGGCTCGTGCGCCGCAGCTCCGCCATCACCTCCTCCGCCTCGTCCGCGAAGACGCCTTCGAGCGCGCCCTCGGCCACCGCGCCGAGCGTCATCACATCCGTGCGCAGGCGGTGGGTGAGGCGCTCGATCAGGTCGGCGTCCAGCGCGGCGAGCGCCAGCGCCTGGCGCTCGCGGGCCAGCGCCGTCCGGCGCGTCACCTCCGCCTCGAGCCGCGCCGCCTCGCGCTCGGGGTCGTCCGGCACGGCCGTGGCCAGCAACCACCCGCGGGCGGTTCCACACCGCGCCTCGATCATCCACGGCGCGCTCGGCACGGCCTCGACGTGCCGCGCCATCACCTCGCCGCCGGCCACGCGCACGGCGCAGCGGCCGTGGAGGTCGTAGCGCAGCTCCCACATCAGCGGGTGAGCCGTTCCAGCGCCGCGATCGCGTCCGCCACCTCGGACTTGCGCGCCACCGCGTCGACCATCCCCCGCACCGCCTCGACCTCGGCCGTGTCGTCAGACGCCGAGTACAAGATCAGTGGAACGCCCCCGGCGCGCTCGCGGAACGCCCGCACGAGCGCGACCCCGGACTGGTCCGGCAGGTGCAGGTCCAGCAGCACCGCGTCGTAGTCGCCGGGTAGCAGCTGCAGCCCTTCCCCGGCCGTGGCCGCGCTGGCGGCGACCACGTAGCGCCCGTCCCGCTTGAAGTAGAGCTTCAAGGCCAGCGCCACCGCGGGATGGTCGTCGACCACGAGCACGCGCTTGCGCATGGACGCTGGAGGCTACAGATAGCCCATCGGGTTGACCGGGTTGCCGTTCACGCGCGTCTCGAAGTGCAGGTGCGCGCCGGTGGAGTTGCCGGTGTTGCCGACGTAGCCGATCAGGTCACCCTTGGAGACGTTCGCCCCGACCGACGTGGCGTAGCGCGACTGGTGCCCGTAACACGTCGAGAGCGCGCCGCCGTGCTGGATGCAGGTGTAGTTGCCGTAGCCGCCGGTCCAGCCCGCGACGACGACCTTGCCGGACATCGCCGCGCGGATCGGCGTGCCCTCGGGCGCCCCGATGTCGATGCCCGCGTGCAGGCGGCCCCAGCGCTGGCCGAACGGTGACGTGAACGCGCCGTTGGTGGGCCAGATCATCGCGCCCGAACCCTGGCGGATCGGGCCCGCGGTGCCGCTGAAGCCGGCGAGCCGGGCGCGCACCTTCGCCTCCTCCTTCTGGAGCGCGACGAGGTGCCCCTGGAGCTGCTTGCGGTCCGCGCGCGTGGAGACGAGCGCGTGGCGCTTGTCGGTGCGGACCGACTCGGCCTGCTGGCGGCGGTCGACGAGGCGGTTCTTGATCGCGAGCACCTCGAGCCGGCGCTGCGAGACGATCTTGGTGACCTTGCGCTGGCGCCCCTCGTAGCGGTCCAGCCGCGCCTCGGTCGCCGTCGCCTCGGTCTTCGCCTTGCGCACGCGGTCGAGGATGCGCGCGTCCTGGCGCGAGACGCGCTGCATGAACTCCGTGCGCTGCAGCAGGTCCTCGAAGCCCTCGGACTCCAGCACGACGGTCACGACGTCGGGCTCGTCGGCCTTGTACAGGTGCACGAGCCGGGCGCTGAGCGCCGCCCGCGACTCGGCCAGCCGGGCGCGCAGTCGCGTGAGCCGGGCGCGCTCCTTGCGCAGGTCGTCCTGGATCCGGTCCAGCTCGGCGCGCTTGGCGTTGAGGTCGGCCTCGATCTTCATCTGCCGCGCCTGCAGGGTCGAGATGTCGCCCTGCAGCAGGTTGATGCGCCGGCTGTAGGTCTCGATCGTGCTCGTGAGCACCCGCTCCTTGCGCTTCTTGGCCGCGATCTGACGTTCCTTCTTGGAGATCTTCTCCTGCAGGCTCTGGCCGCTGGACGGCACGGGCAGGAACAGCCAGAGGGAAAACGGCACGAGAACGGCCGCCACGATGAGGCGCAAGTGAGGCATGCGGCGGGCAATGCTAGGCGGAGCAGGTTGGTTTCCTTGCAGGTTTACGTGCGGTCGTAGACGACAAGTGCCCAGCACAGGGCCACAAACGCGCCCGCCGACAGCACCACGCGCACGAGGTTCCACACCGCCCAGCGCGCTTCGTCGAACGCCTCGCGCGCGCCCGCGGGATCCGCGCTGCCCGCGGCCTTGAGGGCGTCGTTGAGCGGCACGTTCACCGCCAGCGTGATCACGAACACGACGATGTACGCGACCAGCGCCCCCGCAACCCACGGCAGCGGGTCGCGCCCGAGCTGCAGCAGCGTCGCCGCGCCCGTGAACACGAGCGCGCCGAGGAACCCGGTGAGCATGAACCACGGGTTGATGATCGCCCGGTCGATCGCCTGGAAGGCCGCGACGAACGTGCGGTCGTCGGTGGTCTTCAGGCCCGGCATGATCGCGTGGGCGTAGAGGGCGAAGGCGCCCGTCACGAGTCCCATGGTGAGCGTCGCTCCGAGCAGCGACACGGTGCGCAAGACGTTCATGCCGCGTACTCAACCGCGCGCGCCCGAGATTCTGAATAGCTCAGGCGCGCGCTTGCATGTTCGAGCGTCTACGTCGCGCGCGCGGCCCAGGTCGTGGTGCCGAGCCGGCACGGCACGTAGGACCGCTTGCCGTCCCGGAGCTGCATCCGGGCCCGGAGCGTGCCCTTCACGCCGTCGGCGAGGAACTGCCCGCGGAACGTCACGCGGTAGCGCTCGCGCCAGCCGCCCCGGTAGCGGATCGTGTACGTCTGGCTGCCGCCGAACGTGCCGTCGGCGGCGATCTTCCGGCTCGGCGTGAGATCGAGCAGCGGCCACGACACCCGCCCGCACTTGAGCACCGCGTTCCAGAACGCGTACACGCGCCCGCCCTTGGTCACCCGCAGCGACAGCGGCATCCGGAACCCGCCGGCGGTCTGCGCGCTGAAGCCCTGCATCAGCGTGCCGGGCGCGGGCACCGCCGGCGCACCCGCGGGTGCGCTCTCGGTGCGCAGGACGAACGGCTGCTTGTAGGAGCGGCACTTCGCGACCGCACGTGCGCCTCACCGGTCGCGTTCAGGTCGGCCACGGCGCCCGTGAGCGTCACGCGGATCGTGCCCATGCCGCGCACGCGCGAGCGCGCCGGTCGCGGTGAAGGTGATGCCCTTCGAGCTTCCCGCGCGCCCGCAGCACCGCGCTCGAGTTGGCGAAGCCCTGGCACCGGGAGTACGCGAGGTGAGCCGCGCGTCGATCGTGCCGTTGTCGCGTCGGATCAGGCTGATCGTCGGGTTCGCCGGCGAGCGTCTGCTTGTAGAGGCCGGTGCCGCCGTAGTGCGTGTCGGCGTGGGCGGCGGGGGCAAGGCCCAACGTCACGGCCAGCACGACGCTCGGCAATACGGCGTATCGGTTCATGCCGCGCGCAGTACCCGGTCGACCGCGCAACCATGCCTGATCACTTCGCCGGCGGCTGGCGCGGGACCTCAGCGAACGGTGATCGCGAACACCGCGCGGTAGCTGTCGCCCGGTTCGAGCGGTGTGAAGTCGCCGCTGACGAGCGCGTTGGTCGGCGCGGTCATCGGCTCGAACGCGATCAGCGCGTCACCGGGCGGCGCGAACACCTGCGCGTACGGGTAGCCGGCTTCGAACGCGAGCTCGATCCGGCGGCCGCCGCCTTCGAGCGCGAACGGTGCCGGTGGGGCGAGGTAGGCGTCGTCGAACGTGCGGTCGCCGAGCGGCCCGGCGGGGATGTCGACGGGGGTGCGGTCCCCGGTCGGGAGCATCTGGTCGTCGAGCACGAGCTGCTCGGTGACCGGGAGCTCGACCTGCCAGTCCGCGCGCGGGACGCCGGGCAGCGTGAGGTAGGGATGGAACCCGAACGCGATCGGCACGCCGGTCGTGCCCGCGGTGACCGTGGTCGCGACCCGCAGCGTCCGCTCGTCGAGCGTGACGTCGATGCGCAGCGCGTGATCGAACGGGAACGCCGCCATCAGCGCTGCGTCGGCGGCGAAGTCGAACACCGCCTCGAGCGTCGCCTCGTCCTGGTGCTCGACGCGCCACCCGGGCGCGGCGCTGAGCAGGCCGTGCATCGGCAGCCCACCGCCGTCGAGCCGCAGCGGCGTGCGCTCCGGATCGATGTCGACCTCGCGGCCCGCGACCGTGAAGCGTCTGGTCGCGAGCCGGTTCGCCCACGGGTACAGCAGCGGGATCCCCATCGTCTTGCGCTCGGCGATGTACGCCTCGAGCCCGCCGCGCTGCCCGAGCAGCTCCTCGCCGCGATGCCTGAGCGAGCAGCCGATCATCCCCGCCTCGGGGACGAACGTCGCCTCGAGGTCCCCGCTCGCGAGCGTCACAGACACGGTGCAAAGATACGCGCGTTTCGTTGCGGAGTGCGTCTTGTTCCGTCACAGCGGTCGCCGGGCGACCATCCGGGCATGAACGACGCGAGACGGGTTAATCGGCCTGAGGTCGACAAACCCAGCCAACGAGGTGGCCGAGCTGCGCCGCGAGGCAGCGCGGTGTCGTGACGACCGCGGAGCTGCGCGGGTGTGGGTTGTCGCGCCGACGAGATCGCGACGTGGGTGCGCAACGGCCACCTGCACGAGAAGCACCGCGGCGTCTACGCCGTCGGGCACCGCGAGCTGACCGTCGAGGGGCGCTGGCTGGCGGCGGTGAAGGCGTGCGGCAAGGAGGCCGCGCTGAGCCACTACGCCGCGGCGGCGCTCTGGGGACTCGTGGACTGGGACGGCCGGCGGATCGACGTGACCGCGACCGACGACGCGCAAGCATCCCGGCATCAAGACGCACCGGACGACCCGGCCGGACCGCGTGCTGCACAAGAACATCCCGGTCACTTCGGTGCTGCGCACGCTGGACGACCTCTCCTCGATGCTGCCGTTCACGGCGTTCCGGCGCGCTGTGCGGCACGCGTTCAACCGCGACCTCGATCACCACGGCCGAGCATCGCCCGCGCGAAGTCGAAGCCACTCCGGGCCATCGCCGCCGACCTCGTCCCCACCGAGTCCGTCCTCGAGGACTACGTCCACGACCTGATCCGCGAGGCCGGCTTCGACGAGCCACTCGTCAACGTCCCACTCGGTCCGTACAAGCCCGACTTCCGCTGGCCGCATCGAGGCCTGATCGTCGAGGCCGACGGCGCCGCCACGCACGACAACGACCTCGCGCGCCACGACGACGCGGTCCGGACCGGACACCTACCGGACCGCGTCGTGCGCGTCACGTGGAAGCAAGCGGTGCGGCAACCCGCGAAGACGGTGGCTCGGTTGCGCGCGGAGGAACGGGCCACGCGACAGCCTCCGCCCCGGTGATCAGCGCACGACGTTCTGCAGCGGCCGCCCGGCCACGTACGCGCGGAGCTGATCGACGGCGAGCGCGACGCAGCGCGCGTCGGCCGCGACGATCATGCGCCCCGACGATAGTGAACGAGCTCAGCCGCGCCCCATCTGGTCGATGCAGACGGTCACGGCGAGGATCAGCGCGTCGTCCTGCCCGGGCGCCACCTCGATGCCGTACGCGTCCCGCACCCGCAGCCAGCGCTTTGAGATCTCGGCCACTTTGTGGCCGTCGCGCTCGATCTCGAACTCGTGGTCGACGAAGTTGCCCTTGGCCGACAGGTCGGGCCCGCCCTCGACCTCGATCGAGTAGCGGTCGCGGATGCCGATCAGCGCCTTCTTGATCGTCGCCACGGTCTGCCCGCCGCGCTCGACCTCCATCTTGTCCCGCACGGTGAGCTTTTTCTCCTGGATGGTGAACAGCTCCTCGCCCGAGGGGCTCTCGATCACGAACGTGTCGCGGATTCGCAGGGCCTTGCCGTTGACCTTGAACATGCGCTCGCCGCCGTCGGTCTCGATCCAGAAGTCGTCACCGACCGAGAACAGCTTCTCGCGCATCGTGTAGCGAGTCCCCTCGGGGCCACCGCGATCTCTGAGCCGGCGCATCGCTACTGCTCCTTAGGTCGGTTCGACGTTGCGACTCTCGCCCCGTCGGGGCGCATTCACATCACCCGAACCGGATGACTTTGATTCCCCGGCCCGCCCGGAAAGCACGTCCGGCGACTGGGCGCCGATCGTGCTCCCCGCGGGCCGGGTTCCTGTTCGCTACCGGCGGCGTGAGACGCGTCGCGCGGTCCGGCGCCCGGTACGGCGTGCAACTCTGCGTGATCCGAACATCTCGGTTCTCCTTTCGTCAGCCGCCGGCGGTCGCGCCGGCGGTCTCGTGGGCGTGCAGTTCCTGGGCCTCGGCGGCGGTCACCAGGCCGATCTCGACGAGGTCGAGCGGGCTGATGAAGCCGTCGGAGATGCGGAAGCCGCCCGCACGCATGACCGCGTCGCGCAGCCCGACGGCCCAATGGTGCTCGATCAGGATCAGCGCCGCGGCCGAATCGTTCGGGATCTCCTCCAACACGTCCCACGCGTCCTCGTCGGAGAACACCTCGACGCCGTCGGCACCCGCGACCGCGCCCGCGAGGGCGCCGGCCGCCATGCCCTCCTCGCCCTCGATGCCGAGGCCGATGAGCGCGCCCACCTTGCTGCCGAGCTCGATCGCCTCGTCCTCGGTCAGGTTGCTCAGGTGCACGACCTCGTACTCCCCCGCGGCGTCCTTGTGGACGGCCAGCGAGTCGATCACTCGCACCGCGTCGCTCGCGCGCAGCCGTTCGAGCTCGTCGATGATCTCGCCGTGGAACTCGGGGTGCTTGAAGCCCAGCACGATCAGCTGGACAGGTCCAATCGCCATCGCTTCCTCTCCGTTCGTTGTTGGCTTGCCGAAGCCGCCGGCGCTCGCGCGGCGACGACACGCACCTTCCAGCACTGCAGACGCCTCGGCATCCTCCGGTTCGGGGGATAAGCGATTCATCCGGTGTGGACGACGACAGGGCTGCACGCCCACGCGCACACTGCGCGGCATGGACCGGCATGAACGCGTGCTCTACCAGCGCTACGGGCTGTTGCTCGTGGCGCTCGTGGCGCTCTTCCTCGTACAGGGCATCGCTCCCGGAGGACGCTGGCAGGAAGTCATCATCACCGCCCTGAGCGCGGCCACGCTCGTGCTGGCGTTGCGAGCGGGCGAGGTGACGTGGAGGGTCGCGCGGCTGGCCGCCGTCGCCGGCGCGATCCTGGTCGCGGCCGTCACGGTGCTGGCCGTCGACGGGACGGCGGACGCCGGCGCAGCCCGGATCGCGAGCGGGTTGCTGGTCGCGTTCGCGCCACCGGCGATCGCCGTCGGCGTGATCCGCGGCCTGCGTGCCCGCGGCGCGACGGTCCAGGCCGTACTCGGCGTCCTGAGCTTCTACCTGATGATCGGCATGTTCTGCGCGTTCGCGTACGGCGCCATCGACAGCCTGGGCGGCGCGCCCGTCTTCGCCGAAGACGTGACCGCAACCACCGCGAACTGCCTGTACTTCAGCTTCGCGACGCTCACGACGGTCGGCTACGGCGACCTGACCACGCGCACGGACCTCGGCCACACGCTCGCGGTGACCGAGGCGCTCGTCGGCCAGATCTATCTCGTGACCGTCGTGGCGCTGCTCGTCTCGAACCTCGGGGCAAGCCGCGGCGCTCCACCCTCTGGATGATTGAAGGCGCTTCGTCCAAAGCAGGTGACGCGAAGCTCGCACACTGGGCATAGCGTCGGTGGGACACATGCGCGCGGACACGACGATCCGGGATGCGTGGGCGATTGCCGAGGCGGCGTTCGTGCGCGTGTATCCGCTCGTGACGGGACGCAGGGCGATGGCTCTGGCGACCGCCGTGTCGGCGCCGGATCCGGCGACGATGCGCGCGCCGCTGAACACGCTGGTCCATGGCCGCGACACGCCGGACACGCTGCGGAGCTCCGCGTGGCTCGATCTCGCAGACGAACCGCTCGTGCTGACCGTGCCCGATACGCGCGGCCGCTACTACGCGTTGTGGCTGCGCGACGCCTGGAGCGACGTCTTCGCGTCCGTCGGCGCCCGCACCACCGGCACGTGGCGCGGCGCGTTCGCGCTGCTCGGGCCACGGCACCACGGGTGCGCGCTTCCCCAGGGTCTCACGCCGATCGCCGCCCCCACCCGCACCGTGCACCTCGGCGGCCGCCTCGAAGCCGTCGGCGAGCGTCCCGGCGAGGACCTCCAGTGGGCCTACGACGGCTTCCGCGTCGTCCCGCTCAGCCAACTGCGCGGGCCGGTGGACGCCGGTCCGAGCGTCCCGATCCTCCGCGACGCGACGGCGCTCCCGATCGAGGACATGGACGCCACCGCGTTCTTCGGCGAGGTGATGCGACTCGCCGAGCAGGAGCCGCCCGATCTCGAGGTGCGCGTCGTACTCGGGCGGCTGCGCGAGCTCGTCGAGCGGGAGCCGCTCGCGCCCGGGCTCGCGGTGGGGCTCGCGCGCGGCCGGGCCGCCGTGCACGCCGAGGCCCAGCGGCTGCGGCCGCTCACCCGCAGCGGTTGGATGGTGGATTCCGGGGCGAGCCCGCGCGGCGTGGACTATGTGGCCCGCGCGGCGGCCGCGCACGTCGGCCGTGACGCCGATCCGGCGGCCGACACCGTGCTGGCACGCCTCGGCACCGACGCGGACGGCCTGCCGCTGTCGAGCGACCACCGGTATGTGCTGCGCTTCGCTCCGGACGCCCCACCACCCGCGGACGGCTTCTGGGAGCTGACCGCCTACGGCGGAGATCCCGCCCGCGCTCGCTCGTCCGGCGACCTGCACGGCCTGGCGCTCGACCCGGACGGTGCGTTGGCCGTTCACGTCCAGCGCGAACCGCCGGACCGCGCGCGGCGCTCGAACTGGCTGCCGACACCGGCTGGCGCCTTCACGCTGGCGCTGCGGCTGTACTGGCCGCGGGATGAGGCGCTCGAGCCGACGTGGTCCCCGCCGCGGTTGCACCGTCTGCCGTGACGCGAGGCTGCCGAGCCACTCCGCGTGAACGAGCGCAGGGGGTGCACACACCCCGAGGAAGACCGCACGGAGGCCTGCCGGTCTGCGCCCTTGCCCGGCCTCCGGCGCGAGAGGAAGGTCCCACCCATGACGGCAGCAGCCTCCTCTCTCAGGCCGGTTCGCACCCAGTTGCTCGCCCCTCCGGAACGCCGACCCGCGGTCCGCGCCGGCGTGCCCAGGCCCCGTCTCGTCGCTGCGCTGGCGGCACCGGGCCCGCAGCGGCTGGTCGAGATCGTCGCTCCGGCGGGCTTCGGCAAGACGCTGCTGCTCGAGGAATGGTCGACGCGCGACCCGCGTCCGTTCGCCTGGCTCACGCTGAGCCCCGCGCACGACAGCGCCCGCGCGCTGCTGCGCGCCGTGGCCCGAGCGGTCGATGCCGCGCACGCCGACGCGGCGGACGGGCGGATCGTGCTCGTGCTCGACGACGTCCATGTCCTGCGCGACGACACGGCCCGGGACACGCTGGCGGCCATCGCCACCCAGCTGCCCGACAACGTCGCGGTCGCCATGGCGTCGCGCCGCGAGCTGCCGTTTCCCCTGGCGCGGCTGCGGGCCGAGGGCCTGGTCAGCGAGCTGCGCGAGGGTGAGCTGGCGCTGACGCGAGCCGAAACCGCGAGGCTGCTGCGCGGCGCCGGGCTCGAACTCGCACGCGACGACGTCGATGCGGTGTTCCGCGCCACCGAGGGCTGGCCCGCCGCCGTCTCGCTCGCCGTTCGCGCACTGGCCGGCCAACCGGCTCCGGGGCGCGTCGCGGTGCGCTTCGGCGGCGCCGACCGTCTCGTCGCGGACTACCTGCGGGACGAGCTCCTCGCCGGGCTGTCGACGGAGGATCTGTCGTTCGTGCGCAGGAGCGTCATCCTCGACGTGCTGACCGCGCCCGCCTGCGACCGCGTGCTCGAGCGCTCCGACTCTGCCGCCGTCATCTCGCGCCTGACGCGTGCCGGCTTCCCGCTCGTGGCGCTCGACCGCACCGGCGACCGCTACCGGCACCATCGTCTGCTGAGCGCGTTGCTGCGCGCGGAGCTGGCCCGCACCGACGCCGGCCTCGAAGCCGAGCTGCACCGCCGCGCGAGCGCGTGGTACGCGGAGTCCGGAGATCGCGAGCGCGGGCTGAGCCACGCGCTGGCCGCCCGCGAGCTCGGGCGCGCCGGCGATCTGGTCTGGGCCGGCGTGCCGCTGTCGGTCGAGCAGGGCTCGAGCGGGCGCGTCGAGCGCTGGCTGAGCCAGTTCACCACGAGCCAGATCGCCGCGAACGCGCGGCTCGCGCTCGCGGCCGCGGGCACGGAGCTCGTGCATGGCCAGGGCGAACGGGCGGAGCATTGGCTGACGGCCGCCGCGGCCGCCGGCGGCGACCGCGAGATCGAGGGTGGCATGGCCGCGCTGCACGCCGCGCTCGGCCGTGGCGGCCTCGTGCGCACCGCCGAGGAGGCGGAGCACGCGGCCGCGCTGCTCGAGCCGGGCAGCCCCTGCCAGGCCCTGTGCGGGCTGATCCGCGGAATGACCGCCCACCTGCTGGGTGACGCCGAGCGGGCGCGGCAGTGCCTCGAGGACGGCGCGCGACGCGCCGCGGTGTCCTCCCCGCACGTCCACGCGTTGTGCCTCGCCCAACTGGCGCTGCTGGCGATCGACGCGGACGACTGGGAGACCGCGGCGCAGTTGAGCTCACGCGCTCGCTCCCAGGTGACGCGCTACGGCCTCGCCGGCTACCCGACGAGCGCGCTCTCGCTGTCGGTGGCCGCGCTGGTCCGCGCGCACCGGGGCCGGGTCGACGACGCGCGGTCCGACGCGGACGCCGCCGGAGCGGCGCTCGACGGGCTGACGGACGTCGCGGCCTTCTACGAGGCCGAGGTGCGCGTCGTGCTCGCGCGGACCGCGCTGAAGCTCAGTGAGCTCAACACCGCCCGGGCTCAGCTGGCCGTCGCGACGCGCCTCGGCGAACGCTGCTCGGAGGCGGTGATCCTGCAGCGCTGGTTGCGTGAGGCCGGCGCTGAGGCCGACGTGTTCGCGGACACGGCCGGCCGCCGGACGGCGTCCCTGACGACGGCGGAGTTGAAGATCCTGCAGTACCTCCCGACGCATCTGACGTTCCGGGAGATCGGCGATCGCACGTTCGTGTCCGCCAACACCGTCAAGACCCAGGCGAACGCGATCTACCGCAAATTCGCCGTGCGCTCGCGGTCGGAGGCCGTCGCCCACGCGCGGGTGCTCGGCCTGCTCGCCGACGCGCCCGGGTGAGCCGTCACACGGCCAGTGAGCCGTCGCCCGTATCGACGCCGGCGAGGTAGATCAGCGCCGCCTTGACGCGTCGGCTGACGTCGTTCTGGTGGGCGAGGCCCAGCTTCATGAAGATCATGTTGATGTGCTTCTCGACGGCACGCTTGCTCAGGAAGAGCTCCTCGGCGATCGCCTGATTGCTGCGCCCTTGCGCCATCGCGGCGAGGACCTCGAGCTCGCGGGGCGTCAGGTCCGCGAGCGGCGCGTTCTTGCCGGCCGCCCGCGCGGTGATCAGCGCCTCGACGACCTTGGCGTCGACCACAGAACCGCCCGCCGCCACCTCGAACATCGCGGCCAGCAGGTGCTCGCGATCGCGCAGGCGGTCCTTGAGCAGATAGGCGCGGCCATCGGAGCCCTTGTCCAGCAGCGCCAGGCCGTATCGCGGGTCCGCGTACTGACTGACGACGACGACACCGATCCGCGGGTGACTGCTGCGCAGCCGGTTGGCGAACATGACGCCCTCCGCGTCGCCTGACGGCGGCATGCGGATGTCGGTGACGACCACGTCGGGCTCCTCCGCCGCCACCGCCTCGGCCAGTTGAGCGCCGTCCTCGCACGTCGCCACGAGATCGACCCGGGGATCACTGTCGAGCAGGTGCGTGAGCGCCTCGCGCACAAGGTAGGAGTCGTCGGCGATCACGACGCGCAGCACGGCGCCGTCCGGCGGAGCCCACAGCGGTCCTGCGGCCCCTGAAGGCGTGAAACGATCCCCCACGCGACAACTATCTGCGGTCCACCGGCGCAGGTCAACCCAATCACCCGCTTTGGATGACGACCGGCGTGGCGACCGCGGCGAGCATCGCGCGATGACTTCCTTCGGCCAGCTGCCTCGGCCCCAGCGCCCCCGGGCGCAAGAGCCGACTGGCAGCCTCATCCTCGCCGCCCTGCTGTTCGTCTTCGCCTTGTGGCCGCGGGCCTGGATCGTCGGGTACTGGATCTTCGGTAAGCAGTTGGGCGACGCGTATGACTCCGCGGTCGTCCCCGCCATCGGCTTCTTCATCGCCCCGTGGACGACGGTGCTCTACGCGTGGATGTGGGCCATCTCCTCGAGCGCCGTCACGGGCTGGGAGTGGCTCGTCGTCGGCGTCGGCGCGCTCCTGGACCTCTGGTTCCTGGTGGTCGCGGTCCGCCTCGCGCGTTAGCGGGCGCCGGGCCGGACGACGCACCGGAAACCCAGGTCCGCGGCCGAGGTGTCGATCGTCTCCGCTTGGCGCGCCGCGGGCCGGTAGCGCAGGCTGTAGTTCGGGGCGGACAGGTGCGACCCGCCCTTGATGACGTGGCGCGGGAACGCGTCGCCGCTGCGCTCGTCGCGGCTGGAGGGATCGCACGTCCACTCCCAGACGTTCCCGGTCATGTCGTAGAGGCCGAAGCCGTTCGGCGGGAAGGCCGGCCACGGCGACGTTCCGTCGTAGCCACCAATGCGCAGGTTCTGGACGGGAAATTCGCCCTGCCAGGTGTTCGCCATCGCCCGCCCGCCCGGAAATGCGTGGTCACCCCACGCGTAGTGGGCGCCTTCGAGCCCGCCGCGGGCCGCGTACTCCCACTCGGCCTCGGTCGGGAGCGAGCGCCCGGCCCAGGCCGCGTACGCGGCGGCGTCGGCGTACGCCACATGCGTGACCGGGTGCTGGGAGCGGGTGTCGACGTCGGAGCCGAGCCCTTCGGGTTGCCGCCAGTTCGCGCCGGGCACGTACGTCCACCACGCGCGGTGGTCGTCGAGGTCGACGGGCGCGCGCGGCCGCTGGAAGACCAGCGAGCCGGGCACGAGCAGCGCGGGGTCGACGCCGGGATAGTCGGCCCCTGAGGGCGTGCGCTCGGCCACGGTGACGTGACCGGTCGTCTCCACAAAGCGCCGGAAGGCCTCGACCGTGACGGCGTGCGGCTCGATCCAGAACCCGCCGACCTGCACCGGGCGCACCGGCCGCTCCTCCGGGTAGAAGTCCTCGCTCCCCATGAGGAACGTGCCTCCGGCAAGCCAGGTCAGGTCTTCGGCCGACGCGGGTGTGGTGGTCTGTCTCGAGCATGGCGGGTCCCGCGACCACTACCGCTCAGGCTGCACCGGCACGTCGCCGACGACGCACGTTCCACGGCCGGGAGCGGAGTCGATCCGCAGCGAACCACCGAGTGCGCCGACCCGGTCGGCCAGGTTCGTCAGACCGGCGCCGCGTTCGACGGCCCCGGGATCGAAGCCGACGCCGTCGTCGCTGATGCTGAAGATCAGGTGGCCGTCGAGCTGGGTGAGCTGCACCGTCGTCGATGCGCCGCGGCCGGCGTGCTTGGCCACGTTCTGTAGTCCTTCCAGGCAGCAGAAGTAGACCGCGGATTCGAGCGCGTCAGGCTGCCGCCCCACCCCGTCGGTCTCGACCCGGACCGGCATCGGGGAACGCTGCGCGACCTCCTGGAGCGCCGGACCGAGGCCTTGCGCGCGCAGGATCGGCGGCACCGAGCCGTGCGCCACCCCCCGCAGCTCCTGGATGGCCAGCTCGACCTCGTCGTCGAGCCGCTGCAGGACCGCCCGGTCCTCACGGTGCTCGAGCTTCTCGCCCGCGAGCGTGAGGTGGATGCGCAGCGCCAGCAGCCGCTGCTGCGCGCTGTCGTGCAGCTCGCGCTGGATCCGTTCGCGCTCGGCCTGGCTCGCCTCGAGCAGCCGCGCGCGCGACGCGCGCAGCTCGCCCTCGAGCGCGCCGTTCTCGATCGCGACGAGCGTCGCCATCACCGCCGCGCGCACGAGCTCCGGATCCTCGGCGAGCGTCTCGTCCAGGACCATCGCCGCGACCGGCTCGTGACCACGGTCGATCGACACCCACGCGCGCCCGCTGTCCGGCGGCGGCGGGTCCAGCGCGTCACCGTCGGGCTCGCGGAAGCGACCCGCGGCGGTATCTCGATACCCAGCCGCAGGTCGCGATCGCCGAGCGCCGCGGCCACCGTGTCGCGCCACTGCTCCGGGGTCGGGCGGACGGCGAGGCGCTCGAGCATCGTCCGCAGCGCGATTCCGGCGAAGTGGTCGGCTTGCACCAGTGCGATCAGAAAGCCCAGCGGATGCAGCACACGGGCGAACACGATCGCCCACGCCAGCGTGAGCAGCGTGCCCGGATCGAGCTTGAGCACCCAGGCGCTGAAGGTGAAGACCAGGTAGGCCGGCAGGTACAGCAGGGACGTCACGGCGACCGCCCCGAGCGCGCGCCGGCGAGGCGCGGATGCTCGCTGGAACCGCCAGAGGTAGATCACGAGCACGGCCGTCGTGAGCGCGAGGGCGACGTAGGTCTCCGCCTTGCCCGCGACTTCGACCACCGTTGGCGCCGAGCCGATCTGGAGGGCGTTCGCGGGGCAGTCAGGGGCGCAGCCGGTCAGCGGCCCGCCGCCGGCGATCACGGGCGAGAACAGCGCCCACGGCACGAAGAACGCGAGCACCCCGAGGACCAGGGCGGCCATCAGCCAGCGCGTGACGGGCTCTTCCAAGCGGCCCATCGGGAACGCCAGGAAGAGGTAGATCGTGAAGACGAAATACGGCGCCTCGGCGAGCACGCCGAGCGCGAACGGCAGCGGCGCGTTGGCCCCCTGCCACGACATCACCCAGTTCAGCGTCCCGTAGGCGACGAGCAGCGGACCGAAGCGGCTGGCCGGGCGGCGGTGCCACCACAGGAGACCGACCGCCATCGAGGCGGCTGTCAGGTAGCTCCAGTACAGCGCGGCGTCGAGCGGGCGCTGCAGGTGGTCGCTCGTGAGCCCGAGCGTCATGGTCACCGCGACCATCGGGAGGATCGCCACCAACGCCAACCGCCGTGCCCACGCCATCGACGACGCGCCCCGGAGGGTCCAGCCGTAGCGCGCTGCATCGTCCTGGTACGGCGACAGGTCTGAAGAGATCGTCATGAAGGCGCGTCGCTGTCGGGAACCTGACGATCCTCCCACACTCGGCGATCGCGCCCATGCCCGGATCACCCGGATCAGACGATTCGCGCTCACCGCCGGTGCGCGACGCTGCGGCGATGACTCGCGAACGCTGGATGGCACTGCTGTTCGCCACCGGTTCACTGTGCTTTCTGATCGGCCCGTTCCCCGGCTATGTGGAGCTCGTGGGCCCAGGTGCCGACGCGGTCACGTTCTTCGTCGGCTCGCTGCTGTTCACCGGCGGTGGCGCCCTGCAGGTCTGGCTCTCGCTCGGCGCCCGCGGCGCGGCGCTGTGGGCCGCCGCGGTGCAGTCCGCAGGCACCCTGTTCTTCAACGTCACGACGTTCACGGCGATGCACAACTCGCTCTCGAACCCGGACTACGACAAGCTCGTCTGGCGCCCCGACGCGTTCGGCTCGATCTGCTTCCTCGTGTCGGGCGTGATCGCCTACGCCGCCTCGACCCGCCGGGGCTGGCTCCCGGTGCGCGGCACGCAGGGCTGGTGGGAGCCGGCCGTGAACCTGCTCGGGTGCGTCTTCTTCGCGATCGCGGCCGTGGCGGGCTATGTCGTGCCGTCGGAGGGCACGATGCTCGATCTCGCCTTGGCCAACTGGAACACGGCACTCGGCGCGGCGTGCTTCTTCGCCTGCGCGGTGGCCACGCTGCGCAGCGGTCGCTCGTTCAAGGCGCCGCGGCTGCACGCCCTCGAGGAGACCGTCGTCCGGGACGTGAAGCGGCTGACGCGGACGGGTCAGCCGTGAGGCTCGAGTCGGGTGGACGGCGGCAGCCGGGAACCCAGGGTGCAGGAGCCGGCCCTCCACTCGACCGCCGGCTCCGCACGCACTGGGTTCCCTGGCCGCGCGCCTGACCTGGGGCCACCCCTCCGCGGCACGCCCTGCATGCTGGCGGCCACAGGCAGGGCCTGCCATCCCACGGTTGCGTGATCAGACGCACATACACCGGATCGGATGACGGTGCGCCGCGCTCGCGCCCGTACGGTCGCGGACCATGGCCAGCACCCTCGTACCCCCCGCAGCGCCCGCCGCGGAGTCTGAGCACTTCGTCCATCTCTCGACCGCGGCTGTGGAAGCTGCTGCTCGCCGGCGGGCTCGCCACGTGGCTGATCGCCGCCGTCGTCACCCAGATCACCGACGACAACATCCTCGTGCCGACGGTGATCATCCTCGGCAGCTTCCTGATCCCGGTGACGATGGCCGCGTTCGCGCTCTCCCGCCGGCGCGCGGGCTATCTGACGACCGAGGAGGTCGTGCTCGGCTTCCTCCTCGCCGGGACCGTCGGCGTCGTCGGCACCGCGCTGCTGGAGACCTACCTCGCGCCCGCGGCGGCCGGGACGTTCATCGCCGTCGGCTGGATCGAGGAGATCGGCAAGGGCGCGGTGCTGCTGCTGGTCGCCCACCAGGTGCGCCGGCGTGAGCCGCGTGACGGGATGGTGCTCGGCGCCGTCGTCGGCGCCGGCTTCGCGGCCTTCGAGAGCGCCGGCTACGCGCTGCAGACGCTGCTCGACAACCTCAAGGAGCAGACGGTCATCGCCATCCTCGAGATCGAGGCCTTCCGCGCGGTCCTGGCGCCGTTCGGTCACATCACCTGGACGGCGCTGATCGGCGGCGCGTTGTTCGCCAGCACCCGCGAGGGCCGGTTCCGTGTCTCGCGCGGGCTCGTGCTGACGATCCTGGGCGTCGTCGCGCTGCACGCGCTGTGGGACCAGTCCTCGGGCTGGGCGGTCATGCTCACCAAGGCCCTCGTGATGGACGAGGGCTGGCACGTGGTGTGGCCCAACGCGCAGCTGTGGGTGATCCACCCCACCGGCTCCGCCCTGACGTGGTTCAACGTCTTCTACGACCTGCTGCTCGCGCTGTGGGGGCTGATCGGCGCGACCTGGGTCGTGCTCGCGTGGCGTCACTACGAGGCCGGCGCGGAACGCTCGTGAGCGGACGCGGGCTCACCGCGAAGTTCCGCCGGATCACCCGGATCGGGGGACGCCGTCCACGCTCGCACGGCCTACGGTCGAGGCATGACCCTTGACCTTGCGCTCGTGGTCTTCGATCACGTAGAGGGCGCCGAACGCGCCTACGCCGCCGTGCAGTACGGCTCCCGCGAAGCACCGTGGGTGCACGAGCTCGCCTTCGTCGAGCACCACCGGCACGATCGCGTCATCGTGCGCGGGACGTTCGCGGGCCGGTACGTCGACCTCGACGAACGCGGCGACGTCATCGGCAAGCGCACCAGCGAAGGCGCGCTCACCGGCGCCGTGGCCGGGTTCCTCTTCGGGCCGATGGGGATCGCCGTCGGCTTCGTCGCGGGCGGCAGCGTGGGCGGGATGAGCGAGTCCCAGCACGCGCCACGGCTGCACGACGCGCTCCTGGACGAGGTGCGGGCCGAGGTGCCCGAGAAGTCGTCGGCGCTGCTCCTGCTCGCGAGCGCGGAGCACGTCGACGCCATGCTCGCGGCGCTCGCGGACCGCGGCGGCCGGCTGGTGCGGCATCAGCTGTCAGCGGAGGCCGCGCTCGCGCTCGAGGAGACCGTCGCCGGTCGTCCTCGGGTGGCTCAGACGTAGATCCCCCATCTGCGGTATCGCAGCCGCGGGCCGCGGTGGCGAGCATGAGGCGGATGCCGCCCCGGATCCTGATCGTCGACGACCACCCGGCCTTCCGGCGGGCCGCGCGGCTGCTGCTCGCGGAGCGCGGGTTCACCGTCATCGCGGAAGCCGGGTGTCCGCGCACCGCGCTCCAGGCCGCGGCCGAACTCGCCCCCGACGGCGTCCTGGTGGACGTGCACCTCGGCGGGGAGTGCGGCCTCGAGCTGACGCGGGCACTGACTCGCGGACAGCCGACGCTCGCGGTTCTGCTCGTCTCCAGCGACCCGCTCCACCGCCGCGCTGAGGACTGCGGCGCGCAGGGCTTCGTGCTCAAGTCCGAGCTCGCGCGGACGGATCTCACCGTCTTCTGGCCCGCCTGACCCGCATCCTCCGATCCAGGTGATGCCCGCGGCGTGCGGGAAGCGCACGCTTCGCTGATCATGCCCTCGCGCCGAGTCATCCGTCAGCGACCGACCGCCAAGGCCAACGGCGACCCGCCTGCCGAGTTCGTCGAGTTGGCGCCCGGCGAGCTCGGCGGCGTGTTCGCCGCGCCCAAGTGGCTCCGCGACCTCGGGATGATGTCCTGGCTGCTCGTCGGTGTGGCCGCGCTGCTGGTCGGGATCGCCGCCCTGCTCTCCTTGACCAACGCGATCGTCGCGCCGGTGGTGACCGCGTCGATCGTGGCGGCGGTGCTCTCGCCGCTGGTCGGCCTGCTGCACCGGCGCGGGCTGCCACGCGCGGCCGCGGCCGCACTCGTCTTCGTGGCGATCATCGCGGTCGGCATCGGGTTCACCGTCCTGATCATCGGCGGCGTCGCCGGCCAGGCGGCCGGCCTCGAGAGCACGCTGACGGGCGCGGCCGGGAAGCTCGAGACGACGCTCAAGGACGCCGGTGTCAGCGCCAACGAGGCCAAGGAAGCGAAAGAGGCGGCCAGCAGCAGCCTCAGCGGGGCCTTCCACGCGCTCGTGCACGGCGTCGGCACGGGCGTGAAGGTGCTCGGCTCGTTGGCGATCTTCCTGTCCTTCACCGCGCTCAGCCTGTTCTTCCTGCTCAAGGACGGACCGCAGATCCGCAGCTGGGCCGAACGCCACATGGGCGTGCCGCCCGCCGTCGGGCGCACCGTCACCGGGCGGACGCTCCAGGCGCTGCGCGGCTACTTCACGGGCGTGACGGCGGTCGCCGCGTTCAACGCGATCGTCATCGGTGTGGCGGCCGTCGTGCTCGACATTGACCACGCCGGCGCGATCGCTCTCGTCAATTTCGCCGCCGCGTACATCCCCTATCTGGGCGCGTGGTCGGCAGGCGCCTTCACGGTGCTGCTCGCGCTCGGGTCGCAGGGCTCGACGACCGCGCTGATCATGGCCGTCGTCGTGCTGCTGGCCAACGGCATCCTGCAGCAGATGATCCAGCCGATCGCGTTCGGTGCGGCGCTGGGCATCCACCCGCTGGCGGTGTTGATCGTGACGATCGCCGGCGGCAGCCTGTTCGGGATGATCGGGCTCGTCCTCGCCGCGCCCCTGACCTCCGCGGCGACGCACATCTCCACCGACCTCGCCAGGGCGCGCGCTACGAAGACGGAATGACGTCCGGCGTGTCCGCGGACGGCCCGCCGATGCCCTGGCGGTCCGGCCGGGCCGCGAGCGCGCGCGAAAGGGTGTCACCCGCGCGCCCGGCCACGGCTTCATCGAGCGCGGCGAGCTGCTCGGCCACCGCCGCGCGGTGCTCGGGGCGCACGCGCCGGTCCAGGCTCTCGAGCAGCGCGCGGACCCGGCGCGTGACCTGCGTCGAGGAGGCGCCGTAGTCGCGGACCTCCGTCAGCGCGAGGTCGAGCAGGTCGTCCCAGCGCCGCGCCGCGATCAGCACGCGCGGGTCGCCCTGCGCGTCGCGCAGGGTCCCGCGGCCCTCGAGGTCGCTCTCGCCGATCAGCAGCAGCAGGTCCTCCAGCGCGCCGAGCACCTGGACGGCGGTGGTGGGGTCGTTGACGGCGGGTGAGAGGGCGCGGATGGCGATGTCGACGAGGATCCGCAGCGCGAACGCGGTGTCCTGCTCGATCGTGCGCTCCTCGCCCAGCGCCACCATCCCGCGCAGGCGCTCGGCGGACGGAAGCGAACCGTGCCCGTGGACCTCGATCAGGTCGTCGCCGTGCGGAACCAGGTCGCCGACCGCGTGCGGGATCACGATCAGGCAGTCGTGACGGGCCGCCTCCGCGACGAGCCCGACCCGGTCGACCGCTTGGATCACGCCCGCCGACGCGTTGCCCACGGTGAGGGCCGGCCCGTCGTCGAGCACGACGTCCGCCGCGTCGGGAGCGGCGGGATGCCCGGCCCGGAACACGCGCGCGCCGGCACCGGCCACCGCCCAGGCCACGGCCACCGGGCGCAGGCTGTGCACGAACCGGTCCAGGTAGGTGAGGAAGAGCACGACGCTGACCGTCACGGCCAGCGCGGCGACGGTGACGCCGATGTCCGGGACGGACTGCGGCCCGACGCCGCGCAGGAGCGCGAGCGCGAACGTCAGCGTGCCCACGAAGATCCCGAGCACCGCCCGCTGCAGCGGGTCGCGGTACCAGAGGCGCATGAACCGGGGCGACAGCGTCTGCGTCGCCATCTGCACCACGAGCACCCCGAACGCGACCACGAACCCGGTGAGCCCGACCATCGCGCTGACGATCGCGCTCAGCACCGCGCTCGCGGTCTCCTCCGAGTAGCGCCACGCCTCGGGGGGATCGGTGCTGGAGTCGAGCGTGATCGCCAACTGCGCGAGCAACGGCCCGGCGACCGCACACAGGAGCGGGACGAACCACAGGCTGCCCTTCAGGCGCTGACGCGTCGCGAAGCGCGCCGCCCAGGAGAAGCGCGGGACGCCGGCGAGCGCGGGCGGGGACGACATCGGGCGAGGTTCGCCGCCCGCGCGCGAACGCGCATCACCCCGTTTGGGCGATGCGCCGGAGCGGGCGCTCCGCGACCGTCGCGCGCATGCCGCATGACACCGGGTGGCCTGCCCTGTTCTCGAGCGCCTTCCGGCAGTCACGCAACGCGATGCTCCTGCTCGACAGCGGGCGACGGATCGTCGACGCCAACGCGGGCATGGTCCAGCTCGCCGGACGCGCGCGGGCCGAGGTGGTGGGGCGCCCCGCCGCCGAGCTGCTGACGTCCGGCCCGCTCTTCACCGAGGGCGAGTGGCAGAGCTCGATGGACGCTGGACGCTTCACCGGCGAGGCGACGATCCAGCACCGCGACGGCAACGCGGTCACCGTGCAGTGGGGCGCCGCCACCGAGGTCGTCACGGGCCGTCGGCTGGTCCTCGTGGTCGTGCTGCACACGTCGCGCTGGGGCCCGCGCTTTCGCCGCGCTCCGGACGAGCGCGGTGACCCCCGGGCGCTCTCGCGCCGCGAGTGCGAGGTGGTGCAGCTCGTCTCGCTCGGCCACACGGGGCCGGAGATCGCCGAGGAGCTCGGCATCGCGCACGACACCGTACGCACGCACGTCCGCAACGCGATGGACAAGGTCGGCGCACGCTCGCGCGCCCACCTCGTCGCCAAGGCCATGAGCGAAGGGTTGCTGGTTCACCCGGACGGGATGACGGCGGTCGCAGAGTAAGCGAGGACGGTGATCGCATGAGCCACTACGACGTGATCGTGATCGGCAGCGGCGCGGGAGGTGGCACGCTGGCCCACCGGCTTGCGCCCTCCGGCAAGCAGGTGCTGCTGCTCGAGCGCGGCGATTGGCTGCCGCGAGAGCCGCAGAACTGGTCGGCGGCGGACGTGTTCGTCGACAACCGCTACGTGTCGCCGGACACCTGGTACGACGCGCACGGAAAGCAGTTCCAACCGCAGATCCACTACTTCGTGGGCGGCGCGACCAAGCTCTACGGCGCCGCGCTGTACCGGCTCCGGGCCGAGGACTTCGGTGAGCTCGCCCACTCCGACGGCCTGTCCCCCGCCTGGCCGGTCGGCTACGACGAGTTCGAGCCCTACTACACGCAGGCCGAGCAGCTCTACCAGGTGCACGGCGCCCGCGGCGAGGACCCGACGGAGCCGCCCGCCAGCGCGCCGTATCCGTTCCCGCCCGTCAGCCACGAGCCGCGGATGCAGCAGCTCTCCGACGACCTCACCGCCGCCGGGCTGCACCCGTTCCACGCGCCCTGCGGGGTGCTGCTGAACGAGCAGGACCCCCTGGCCAGCCAGTGTGTGCGCTGCGGGACCTGCGACGGCTTCCCGTGCCTGGTGCACGCGAAGTCGGACGCGGACGTGCTCGCGGTGCGGCCGGCGCTGGAGCATCCGAACGTCACGCTGCTCACCCGCGCGCGGGCGGTGATGCTGGAGACCAACACGACCGGCACGACCGTCACCGGTGTGGTCGTCGAGCGCGACGGCGAGCGGGAGACGTTCACGGCCGACCTGGTCGTCGTGTCGGCCGGTGCCGCCAACTCGGCCGCGCTGCTGCTGTATTCCGTCAGCCCCGCGCACCCCCACGGGCTCGCGAACTCGTCCGGCCAGGTCGGGCGCAACTACATGTTCCACAACAGCCAGGCCGTCCTCGCGCTGTCGAAGGAACCCAACCCGACGGTCTTCCAGAAGACGCTCGGGATCAACGACTTCTACTTCGGGTCCGACGACTACGAGTTCCCGCTCGGGAACATCCAGATGGTCGGCAAGTCGTCCGCCGACATGTACCGCGGCGAGAAGCCGCTGCAGACCCGGCTGGCGCCACAGTGGACGCTCGATCAGGTCGCGCGCCACGCGGTCGACTTCTGGCTCTCCACCGAGGATCTGCCGCGGATGGAGAACCGGGTCACGCTGCGCCGTGACGGCAGCATCCAGCTCGCGTACGAGCCGACGAACCAGATCCCCAAACAGCGTCTGCTGCAGGAGCTCAAGCACCTGCTCAAGCACACCCACTTGCACGAGCACCACCTCGTGCCCCGCCACGCGTACCTCAAGAACGAGATCCCGGTCGCCGGCGTGGCGCATCAGGCCGGCACGTGCCGCTTCGGCCTGAGCCCGGTGACGTCCGTGCTCGACGCGAACTGCCGCACGCACGATGTCGACAACCTCTATGTCGTCGACACGAGCTTCTTCCCGAGCATCGGCGCCGTCAACCCGGCGCTGACCGCGATGGCCAACGCGCTACGGGTCGGCGACCACCTGCTCGACCGCCTCGGCGCCGCCCGGCCCCAAGCGGAGCACGCCCATGCCGGATGAGCTCGAGGTCATCGTCGTCGGCGGCGGATTCGCGGGCGTCGGCTGCGCCCGGCGGCTCGCGCGCCATGACGACGTGCGCGTCACGCTGCTCGACCACAACAACTACCACCAGTTCCAGCCGCTGCTCTACCAGGTGGCGACCTCACAGCTGGCGTCGAGCGACATCGCCTTCTCGCTGCGCAAGCTCTTCGCCGACGACGAGAACGTCGACGTCAAGCTCGGGCAGGTGGAGTCACTCGACCCCGTGGCGCGCACCGTCACGACCACGGACGGCCGGACGTTCACCGGCGACGCGATCGTGCTCTCGGCCGGCTCGCAGCCGAACTTCTTCCGCACCGCGGGCGCCGCGGAGCACGCGTTCCCGCTGTACTGCCTCGACGACGCGCAGCGGCTGCGCTCCCGCGTCATCGGCGTGTTCGAGGACGCCGACCGCGACCCGGCACTGATCGATCAGGGCGCGCTGAACTTCGTCGTCGTCGGCGGCGGGCCCACCGGCGTCGAGTTCGCCGGAGCCCTCGCCGACCTCATCCACGAGACGATGACCGCGGAGTTCCACGACCTCGCGGTCTCGGACGCGCGGATCCACATCGTCGACCACGGGCACACGCTGCTCGGGCCGTTCTCCGACCGCGCGCACGACTACGTCGCGAAGGTGCTCGCACGCAAGGGCGTGCGCCTGCACCTCGGCAGCGCGGTGACCGAGATCGGACCGGGGCACGTCACGCTCTCGGACGGGACGCAGATCAGCACCCGCTGCGTCGTCTGGGGCGGCGGCATCAAGGCGCCCACGATCGCGTCCGCGGCCGGGCTGCCGCAGGGACGCGGCGGACGCATCAACGTGCTGGAGGATCTCAGCGTGGACGGGTTCCCCGGCGTGTACGCCGTCGGCGACGTCGCCAACATCCCCGCCCCGGACGGAGGCACGCACCCGCAGCTCGGCTCGATCGCCCTGCAGAGCGGCGCGTGGGCGGCCGACAACATCGTCGCCGCCCGCCGCGGCAAACCCGGCAAGAGCTTCCACTACCACGACAAGGGGATCATGGCGATGATCGGCCGCGGCGCCGCGATCGCCGAGGTCGGCGCGCACCGTCACGAGCTGCACGGGCCGATCGCGTTCGCCGCGTGGCTCGGCGTCCACGCCGCGTTGATGACCGGGACCCGCAATCGCGTCGACGCGTTCATCGCGTGGGGCTCGGACTACTTCACCGGCCACCGGGGACCGCAGGTGCTGGACCGCTCGGACGCGGCTCGGATCGACTGGGCGGACGACGCGCAACCGGATCCCGCATCGCTGATGTCATGATCGGCGCTTTCATCCGGTCGGGATGACGCCCAGCGCGGCTCCGGGCGGGACGGTGATCGGCATGAGCACGGCAGTCAGTCCGCGCCCGCGCACCGACGCGAGCAGCGAGCACGCCACAGACGTCCTCGTCGTCTTCGGCATCAGCGGCGACCTGGCGAGGGTGATGACGTTCCGGTCGCTGTACCGGCTCGAGCGCCGGGGGCTCCTGCAGTGCCCGATCCTCGGCGTCGCGGCCGACGCGTGGAGCGATGACGACCTGCGCGCCCACGCGCGCGCGGCGATCGAAGCCAGCGGCGAGACGATCGACGAGGAGACGTTCACGCGCTTCGCCGCCCGGCTCTCCTACCTCGCGGGTGACTTCGCCGACGCCGCGCACGTTCGAGCGCGTCGCGGGCGCGCTCGAGGGCAAAGAGCACCCCGTCTTCTACCTCGAGATCCCGCCTTCGCTGTTCGGGATGGTCGTCGGCGGCCTGGCCGGCGCCGGGCTCACAGAGCACGCGCGCGTCGTCGTCGAGAAGCCGTTCGGGCACGATCTCGAGTCGGCACGCGCGCTGCAGGCCGAGCTCATGGTCCATCTGCGCGAGGAGCAGCTGTACCGGATCGACCACTTCCTCGGGAAGATGGGGCTCGCGGAGATTCTCTACCTGCGGTTCGCGAACGCGATCTTCGAGCCGATCTGGAACCGCAACTACGTGGCGAGCGTGCAGATCACGATGGCCGAGGACTTCGGCGTCGACGCTCGCGGGCACTTCTACGACCCGGTCGGTGCGCTGCGCGACGTGGTCGTCAACCACCTCATGCAGGTCGTTGCGGCGATCGCGATGGAGCCCCCGGCGGGGTCGGACCCGCGCACGCTCAAGGACGCGATCGCGGCCGTGCTGCGCGCCACCCATGCCGCCGATCCGGCCCACTATGTGCGCGGCCAGCACGAGGGCTACCGGTCGATCGACGGCGTCGCGCCGGACTCCCAGACGGAGACCTACGCCGCGCTGCGCCTGGACATCGAGAACTGGCGCTGGGCCGGCGTGCCGTTCTTCATCCGCACCGGCAAGTGCCTCCCCACGACCCAGACCGAGGCGCGCCTGGTCTTCCGCCGGCCGCCTCGGCTCGGGTTCATCCCCAGGGGGACCCGGGCGCCCGAGCCCGATCAGATCGTGATCAAGCTGGACCCGTCGACCGGGATCCGGATGGTGCTCGACGCCCAGCGCGGCGATGCCCCAGGACCGGAGCGCGTGACGATGGACATGGAGTTCGCGGACGAGGGCGGTGAAGCCGCCACGCCGTACGAGGTGCTGCTCAACGCCGCGATGCGGGGCGACGCGATGCGCTTCACGCGCCAGGACGGCGTCGAGGAGCAGTGGCGGATCATGCAGCCGCTGCTCGACGCGCCGCCGCCGGTGCATCCGTACGCGAAGGGGACCTGGGGCCCGGACGCGGGCGCGAAGCTGCCGCACGGCTTCGGTGGCTGGCACGGTCCGTGGGTGAAGTCATGACCGCCGTCGACGGCGCCCGCGCCGTGCCCGCGGCCGAGCCCCAGAGCGCGGCCGCGCCCTCCCCGTTCCCGCCGATCGCGTCCTACGGCTTCCTCTCGAACTGCCACACCGCCGCGCTCGTGGCGCCGGACGGCGGCATCGGGTGGCTGTGCGTGCCGGCCTTCGACTCGCCCAGCGTGTTCGCGACGCTGCTCGACCGCCAGGCCGGCTACTTCCGGATCGCGCCGTTCGGGATCGACGTCCCCGCGTCGCGCGTCTACGAGCCGGGCACGAACACGCTCGTCACCACCTGGCACACGCCGAGCGGCTGGATCGACGTCCGCGACGCGCTGACGATGGGCCCGCGCACCGGCGAGGACACGGTGACCCCGCACACGCGCCCGCCGGCCGACGACGACGGCGACCACATGCTCGTCCGCACCGTCGAGTGCATCGAAGGCAAGGTCGAGGTCGAGCTCGTGTGCGAGCCGGTGTTCGACTACGGCCGCACCGCGGCCGAGTGGGAGCTCCGGGACGACCGCCACGGCGCCGACGCGAGCGGCGCGGGCGTGACGCTGCGGCTGACCACCGACATGGCGATGGGGATCGAGGGCGGCCGCGTGCGCGCCCGCCACACCCTGCAGGCCGCGCGAGCGCGCCTACTGCGCGCTGTCGTGGGCGGGCGGCCTCGCGGCGCCGGGGAGCTTCGACGAGGCGCAGACGCGGATGGACGCCACCACGCGCTACTGGCGCTCGTGGGTGAGCGGCGCCCGCCTTCCGGATCACGCGTTCCGCGAGCCGATCGCGCGCTCGATCCTCGCCATCAAGGGCCTGACGTACATGCCGACCGGCGCGACGGTCGCCGCGCCCGACCACGTCGCTGCCTGAGACGCCCGGCGGCGAGCGCAACTGGGACTACCGCTACGCCTGGATGCGCGACGCCACCTTCACGCTGCAGGCGCTGCACTGGCTCAACCTCGACTGGGAGGCCGAGGAGTTCATGCAGTACGTCGCCGACCTCGAGCCCAACGCCGACGGCGCGATGCAGATCATGTACGGGATCGACGGCCGGCGCGACCTCACGGAGTCCACGCGCGACGACCTCTCGGGCTACGCCGGCGCGCGCCCGGTCCGGATCGGCAACGGCGCCTTCGACCAGCGCCAGAACGACGTCTACGGCGCCGTCCTGGACTGCATCCTGCTCCACACCCGCCGCAGCCAGCGGCTCTCGCGCCGCCTGTGGCCGATCGTCGAGAGCCAGGCCGAGTGCGCGATGAACGCGTGGCGCGACCCCGACCAGGGCATCTGGGAGGCGCGCGGCGCGCCGCGGCACTACGTGTCGTCCAAGCTCATGAGCTGGGTGGCGATGGACCGCGCGGCCAAGCTCGCGGAGATCCGCGGCGACGGCGAGCGCCAGGTGCGCTGGCGCGCGGTCGCGGAGGAGATCCGCGCCGACATCCTCGAGCACGGCGTCGACACGCGCGGCGTGCTGCGCCAGCACTACGAGACCGACGCGCTCGACGCCTCGAACCTGCTCGCCGCGATCTTCGGCTTCCTCCCCGGGGACGACCCGCGCCTGCGTTCGAGCGTGCTGGCGATCGCCGACGAGCTGACCGAGAACGGCTACGTCCTGCGCTACCGCACCGAGGAGACCGACGACGGCCTCTCGGGCAAGGAAGGGACGTTCCTGATCTGCTCGTTCTGGCTCGTGTCGGCGCTGGCCGTGATCGGCGAGCTCCAGCGCGCCCGCGACCTGATGGAGCGGCTGCTGCACAACGCCTCCCCGCTCGGCCTCTACGCCGAGGAGCTCGACGCCGCGACCGGCCGCCACCTCGGCAACTTCCCGCAGGCGTTCTCGCACCTCGCGCTGATCGAGGCCGCGGCGCGGATCATCCTCGCGGAGCGGATCGAGGAGTACGCGCGGTGAGCGGATCACGCCGCGACGACCGCCTTCGGCGCCCGCTCGACCGGGGCCGGGTCCCGCAGCTTGAGGCCGAGCATCGGGAAGATGAGCGTGGACAGCGCCGCGGCGCACACCAGCGACGCCGCGGTCGTCGGCGTGCATGTTGCCGGTCTCGCGCGCGACCGTCGTGATCGCGAGCACGAGCGGCAGCTGCGTCGAGACGAAGAAGGCGAGCGAGAGCCGCTCGCGCCGGTTGAGGACGTCGCGGTAGAGCAGCAGCGCCGGGGTCCCGCGCACGACCAGGAACAGGCCGAAGAACAGGAACATCTTCGCCACCGCGCCCCCGCTCGAGAACAGCGCGGCGACGTCGAGCCGCATCCCGCTGACGACGAAGAAGAACGGCACGAACACGCCGAAGGCCACGGCGGTGAGCTTGGAGTCGAACCCGGGCACCTCGCGCTCCTGGAGCAGCTGGCGCGTGATCAGGCCCGCCGCGAACCCGCCGAGCAGCAGGTCGAGCCCCAGCTCGAACGCGAGCAGCGCGAGCGCGAAGACGAGCACGACGATCCAGCGCACCGCGAGCTGCGAGCTCTTCTCGATCGTCTGCTCGAACAGCCGCAGCGGGGTGAGGAGGACCGCACGGCCAGCAGCGCGACGGCGACGGCCAGAGCCACGAAGCTGAGCAGGATCAGCGCGTTGTGGATCGCGCCCTGCCCGAGAGGATCAGCGTCAGCAGCAGGATCGGGCCGAACTCGCCGACGGCGCCCGCCGCGAGCAGGTAGGTGCCCATCCGCGTGCGCAGCTCGCCGGTGTCCGACAGCACCGGGATCAGCGTGCCGATCGCGGTGGTGGCGAGCGCCGAGCCGGTGTAGAGCAGCGAGAGCACGATCCCGGCCGCCGCCAGCAGGCCGCCGATCGTGTAGGCGATCACGAGCGACAGCAGCCAGCCGACGACCGCGAGCCGCAGCGGCAGCCCCGCGATGCGGCGCAGGTCGATCTCGTAGCCGGCGAAGAAGAACAGCATGCCGAGCCCGAGGTCGGCGAAGAACGTCATGAACTCCGTGACCTCGAGACCGAGCACCTGCGGCCCGATCAGGACGCCGAGCACGAGCTCGGCGACGACGGTCGGCACCAGCAGCCCGCGGGCCGTGAGCCATGGTCGCGAGCGTGCCGGCCAGCGCGCGCGACGGCGACGACGGCCAGGAACGAGTCGGGGTCGACCGCGGCGATCAGCATGTCGGTCGCAGGGTCCCGGAGGCGCCGCCGCGCGCCATCACCTGCAACGGATGATGTTCCGTGTCGCAGTCGCGACGGCTACTGCCGGAATGCGCTGCCTCCGGTGGCGGTGAGCGTCTCGCCGGTGACGTAGGCGGCTCCTCCGCCGCCGGCCAGGAACCACACGAGGTCGGCCATCTCCTCGGGCGTGGCCGCGCGGCCGAGCGGGACTCGGCCAGCGCCGCCTCCATCCGCCCGGTGGCTGGTTGCCGGGCGTGTCGACCCAGCCCGGGGCGAGCGCGTTCACGCGCACGCGCGGGGCCAGCTCGAGCGCGAGCGAGCGCGTCAACGCGACCACGGCCGCCTTCGACGCGCAGTACAGAAGCTGTCCCGGCGACGGCACGAAGGCGTCGATCGAGGCGAAGTTGACCACGGCCGAGCCGTCGACGAGGTGCGGCGCGGCGGCCTGGGTGACGAGCACCGTGCCGAGCACGTTGACGTCGAACACGCGCCGGTAGAGCTCCGGCGACGCGGTCTCAAGCGTCGTCGGCGGGTAGACGCCGGCGGCGTTGACGACGGCCTTGAGCGGGCCGAGCTCGGCCACCGCACGCTCGATCGCGGCGGCCACGCCCGCGGGGTCGGTGATGTCGGCGGTGATGCGCGAGCGCACCGTCGAGCGTGGCCTCGGTGAGGTCGAGCGCCGCGACGCTGTAGCCCTCCGCGAGGAAGCGTTCGGCGCACGCGCGGCCCATGCCGCTCGCGGCGCCCGTGACGACGGCGACGTTGCTCATCGACGCAAGCCTCCACCGGTCGGGGCCCACGTCCATGACGGATCCCCGAGACCCGGTAGAGGGCGTGCCTATACCCTGCGCGGATGGTCGTGACGCTGCAGCAGCTGCGGTACTTCCTCGCGGCGGTGGAGCGCGGCTCGGTGTCGGGCGCCGCGGAGGCGTGCTTCGTGTCGCAGCCGAGCCTGTCGGAGCAGCTGCGGCGGCTCGAGCAGGGCCTCGGCGTGCCGCTGTTCCTGCGCACGAACCGCGGCCTGGTGCTCACGGACGCCGGGCGGCTGCTCGTCCCCCGGGCGGAGCGGGCGGTGGCCGCGGCCCGCGACGCCGAGGAGGCCGTGCGCGACGCGGGCGCGATCGTGTCCGGCACGGTCGCCTTCGGCACGTTCTCGACCGCCCACCATCACCTGCTGGGCGCCGCGATCGCCGACTTCCGGCGCCAGTACCCGGGCGTGCGCCTGCGGATCATCAGCCGCAACTCGACCGAGACGGCGGACGCGGTGCGCCGCGGTGAGCTCGAGGCGGGGATGGTCGCGCTGCCGGTCGATGCGCGCGGGCTGGTCGTGGGCGAGCGGGTGTGGACGACCGAGGCGGTCTACATCACCGCCGACGGCGACCGCCTGCGCGGCGAGCCGCGCTCGATCCAGCAGCTCGCGGCGGCGCAGCTCGTGCTCCCGGAGGTGCTGGCGGGCGACGACGATCCGACCCGGCGCCAGCTCCACGACCGCGCCGCGGACGCCGACGTGCGGCTCGAGCCGATCGTGGAGGTCGAATCGCCCGCGGCCGCGCTCGACCTGGTGGTGCGCGGCGTCGGCGACACGATCGCGTCGCGGTCGCTGATCGACGACCTCGGCCTGGCCGACCGGGTCGCGTGGGTGCCGCTGGACCCGCCGCTGATGGAGCGCTTCGCCTTCATCACCCCGCGCGGCGCGCCCGCCTCGGCGGCCATGACGGCGCTGATCGGGATCATCGAGCAGCACCTCGCGCTCGACGAGGTATAGGCGCAACCTTTAGCGAGCGTCGCGGATCGGCAATGGACGGCGCGGCGCGGCCACGGCAGTCTGCCGGACATGGTTGAAGATCGGTATTGCGTCATCGGGGCCGGCGCGGCCGGCCTCGGAGCGATGGAAGTCCTCCAGCGGCACGGGATCGCGTTCGACTGCTTCGAGCAGACCGATCGCGTCGGCGGGCACTGGCACACGGACTACGAGTCGCTGCACCTGATCACCTCGCGTGATCTGTCGGGCTTCGCGGGCTACCCGATGCCGTCGGACTACCCCGTGTACCCGAGCCGCGACCAGATGCGCCGCTACCTGGAGGGCTTCGCGGACGCCACCGGCGTGCGCGCCCACGTCCGCTTCGGCGTGCGGGTGGAGCGCGTCGACGCCGATCGGCGCCGGCGGCCGCGACGGCTGGGACGTGACCACCTCGGACGGTGAAACGCGCCGGTACACCGGCGTGCTCGTGTGTAACGGGCACCTGTGGGACCAGCGCATCCCGGACTACCCGGGCGAGTTCACCGGCCGCCAGATCCACTCCGGCGCGTACCGCTCGATCGACGACGTGGAGGGCACGCGCGTGCTCACGGTCGGCGCGGGCAACTCGGGCTGCGACCTGGCCGTCGACGCCGCCAACCACCGGCTGGAGTCGACGATCTCGATCCGGCGCGGGCAGATGTTCCAGCCCAAGGCCGTGTTCGGCGTGCCGCGCGCCGAGCTGAAGTGGATGGCGAAGCTGCCGGTGAAGGTCAACGAGCGGATCGCGCGCTTGATGTCGGACATGATCATCGGGCCGACCCGCGCGTACCGCGGGCTGCCCGAGCCGGCGACGCGCAACCTGAACGAGCTGCCGCCGGTGGTCAACAACCTGCTGCCGTACTGGATCCATCACGGCCGGATCGACGTCAAGGGCGCGATCGAGCGCCTCGACGGCAAGACCGTGCACTTCGTCGACGGCACGAGCCGCGAGTTCGACACGATCCTGTGGGCGACCGGCTTCAACGTCCGGCTGCCGTTCCTGGACGCCGGCACGATCCGCGAGCGCGACGGCGTGCCGCTGCGCACCGCCGGGCTCACGCTGCCGGTGGGCGCGGAGAACCTGTACTTCATCGGCCTCGCCGCCCCGCGCGGCCCGCAGCTCCCGGTCTACTCCACGCAGACCGAGCTCGTGGTGCGCATGCTCGAGCTCGATCCGGCGCGCCGGTCGGCGCTCGCGGCCCACTTCGCGGAGATCGACGTGCCCGACACGCGCATCGACATCGTGCGCGCGGTCTGGAACAAGCAGCTCAAGGACGCGCACAAGGCGCTCGACCGGGCCCGGCGTGCGCGGTGGCGCGATGATCGCGCTGATCACGGGCGGCGCCCGCGGCCAGGGCGCCTCGCACGCCGAGCGCCTGGCCGCCGAGGGCTACGAGGTCATCATCGGCGATGTCCTCGACGACCTCGGCGAGGAGACCGCGGCGCGGCTCGGCATCGTGTATCGCCACCTCGACGTGACCAACCCGGACGACTGGGCCGCGGCGGTGCCGGAGCGGCTCGACGTGCTCGTCAACAACGCCGGGATCATCCACGTCAACCCGCTGGTCGAGGAGACGCTCGAGGCCTGGAACCGCCTGATCGCGGTCAACCAGACGGGCACGCTGCTCGGCATGCAGGCCGCGATCCCGGCCATGCGGGCCAACGGCGGCGGCTCGATCATCAACGTCGCCTCGATCTTCGGCGTCACCGGGTCGGAGGGCTACATCGCGTACACGGCGTCGAAGGCCGCGATCATCGCCATGACGAAGACCGCGGCGCTCGAGCTCGCGGCCGACGGCATCCGCGTGAACGCGATCTGCCCCGGCGGCGTGTCCACGCCGATGAACGCCAACGAGCCCGAGGGCGGCGTCGTGCCGCTCACGCCGCTCGGCCGCCGCGCGCACGTGCAGCGAGATCTCCGGCGCGATCGCCTACCTGGCGGGCGCCGACTCGAGCTTCGTCACCGGCACCGAGCTGATCATCGACGGCGGGTACCTGGCGCGCTGATCACCCGGTTGGCATGAGGTAGCGGCGGGCGGCGTCCGCCAGTATCACCCGTTCCGGCCGTGCCCCTCGAAGTCCTCATCCTGGGCCTGATCAGCGCGGTGCGGCCGGCGACGAGTCAGGCTGCCGTGTTCGCGCTGCTGCGCTCCACCGCGGCGCACCGGTCGCTGCTGGTGTTCACGGTCACCGGCTTCGCCGCGAGCGTCGCGATCGGGCTCGTCGTCGTGCTCGGCTTCGGCGGGGCCCAGCGAGGCCGCGGGCGAGTCCACCTTCGCGGCCGTCTTCGACGTGGTGGCCGGCGTCGCCGCGCTCGGGTTCGCCGCGGGCGTGCAGCGCGGGCGCCTGACCCGTCCCCGGCCCGGGAACCGGACGGGCGGGCGCACGTCGGAGATCGCCGAGCGGCTGCACAACGCGTCGCCCCTCGCCGCGGCGGTGGCGGGCGTGGCCACCCACGTCCCGGGGCTGCTGTACCTGATCGCCCTCAACGCGATCGCGGCGGGGTCGCCGGCTCCGCTGTCGGCGCTCGCGCAGGTCGCGGTGTACAACGCGCTCTGGTTCGCGCTGCCGGTCGCCGCGCTGATCCTGGCGTTCCGGTCGCCGCAGTCGGCGGCGGCGCTGCTCGATCGGCTGACGGCCTACGCGCGTGAGCACCAGGATCGGTTGATCATCGTGATCTTCGGGGGCGTCGGGCTCTACCTGACGGTCAAGGGCGTCGCGGCGCTGCTGTGAGCCGGCGAGCAGCGCCGCGGCGCGCGCCTCAGTACCCGGTGCCGGTCTTGACGCGCTGGCGGTCGAGCTCGTGCAGGCCGCCCTTGACCGAGAGCGACTTGACCGCGTCGCCGATGTCCCCGGCGAGCGTGGTCGCCAGCGAGTGCCCGAGCGTCTGCTTGACCAGCGCGCGCATGATCGTCACGTGCTCGGCGTCGGCGGGAGCGTGTACGCGGGCAGCATCCAGCCGCGCTCGGCCGCGAGCTGGGAGGCGATGTCGAACTCGTCGAAGTTGCGCTCCTCGGCGAGCTTGAAGGCCACGAGCGGGAGCTGCTCGGCGCCGTCCGGGCCCACCAGCTCGAAGTCGCCCTGCTCGACGATCGCCGCCGCCAGCCCCCGGGCGTTGAGCTGCATCGTCTCCATGATGTAGCGGTAGCCCTCGTGCCCGTAGCGGATGAAGTTGTAGTACTGGGCCAGGACCATGCTCGAGCCGGTCGAGAAGTTCAGCGTGAACGTCATGTCGCGCTTGCCGAGGTAGTTCTCGTAGAACACGAGATCCTCGGGCAGGTCGGAGCGCTCGCGGAAGATCAGCCACCCGAGGCCCGGATAGACGAGGCCGTACTTGTGGCCCGAGACGTTGATCGAGCGCACGTTCTCGAGGCGGAAGTCCCAGGCGGAGTCCGGGTACAGGAACGGCCACACGAAGCCGCCGCTGGCGCCGTCGATGTGCAGCGGCACGTCCAGGCCGCGCTCGTCGCGCAGGCGCGTGAGCAGTGCGTCGATGCCGACGATGTCGTCGGCGTGGCCGGTGAACGTCGTGCCGAGCACGGCGGCGACCCCGATCGTGTTCTCGTCCACGTGCGGTTCGACGTCCTCGGGCCCGATCGTGAACTTGTGGCTCTGCAGCGGGATGATGCGCGGCTCGACGTCGAAGTAGCGGCAGAACTTCTCCCACACGACGTGGACGTCGCCGCCGAACACGAGGTTCGGTCGGTCCGCCGCCTTGCCGGCCGCCTCGCGGCGCGCGCGCCACTTCCACTTCAGCGACAGCGCGCCGAGCATGATCGCCTCGGAGGAGCCCTGCGTGCGCGTGCCGGTCGTCTCCCCGGGTGCGTGGAAGAGGTCCGCGAGCATCCGGATGCAGCGCTGCTCGATCTCCGCCGTCTGCGGGTACTCGGCGTGGTCGATGTAGTTGCGGTGCAGGTTGTCGGCGATCACGCGCTGCGCCTGGGGCTCCATCCACGTGGTCACGAACGTCGCGAGGTTGCGCATCGGGATGCCGTCGAGCACGAGCTCCTCGCCGAGCAGCCGCATGGCGTCGTCGGCGGGCATCCCGACCTGCGGGAGCCGGTGATCCGGCGCGTCGCTGCTCAGGAACGCGTTCCCGTAGCGGTTGCCGTTGCTCGCCTGAGGCTGGGGCGGCGTGGCGGGCTGGATCGACATGGTGGTTCCTCCCTTGGGGCGATGAGTCACTCCCGACGGTCGCCGGAGTCGGCGGCGCGGGCATCATCCGGTTCGGATGAGGTGCGATTAAGGGCGACCGTCGTCAGGTAGGCGGTGACCACGCCCACGATCACGAGCGGCGCGGCGCCGGGACCGGACTGCGCGGTCAGCAGCAGCGCGAGGATCACCGCGGAGAGCGGCAACTGCAGGACGGCCACGACCGCCGCGCCGAACCCGACGGCGACCGCGGGCGTGAGGTCGAAGCCCGGCAGGTGTGAGGCCATCACGCCCGCCGTCGCGCCGAGGAACAGCGCCGGGAACGTCGGGCCGCCGCGGAAGCTCGCGAGCGAGATCGTCCACGCGACGCCCTTGAAGACGGTCAGCAGGGCGAGCGCGCCGAGCGACCAGGTCGCCGCGCCGCTCAGCAGCCCCGGGAGCTGATCCTGGCCCGAGAACAGCACGTCGCTCTGCGGCTTGTCCGCCAGCTCGGAGAACGCGATCGCCAGCGCGGCCACGGTAAGGCCCGCGAGCGGGAGCGCGATGAACGGGCGCGGCGTCACCACCGGCTCCACCCGGCGGGCGAGTGTGAAGATGGCGAACGTCCCGAGCGCGACCGCCGCGGCCAGCGGCGGCGTCCACAGAAAGTCGACCACGTCCGGGCGGTCGAAGTCCGGCAGCGGCATCGTCCCGATCGCGTAGTCCGCGTCGCTGAGGCCGCCGAACGAGCCGAGGCCGATCGAGACGAGCGACCCGATCCCCGCCGCCAGCAGCCCGGGCACGAGCAGCAGCTTCATCCGCTTGCCGCCGAGTCCGCTCGCCTCGATCATCAGCACCGCGGCGATCACCGGCGACTCGAAGATCAGCGCCATCGCCGAGAACGTCCCGCACGCGGCCACCAGCGTGGCCAGCTCGGGCGGCGCGTCCGAGCGCAGCAGCCGCATGGCCAGCAGGCCGAGTGCGCCGCCGATCGCGATCAGCGGCCCTTCCGGCCCGAGCACGAGGCCGAACCCGATCGTCCCGAGGCCCGCGAGCACGACGCTGGGCAGGTGCGCCGGGAGTGTCGCGCCGGTGCTCAGCCCGCCGACCGGGGAATGGCCGCCGTGGCCCGGAAGTCGCGCGATCGCGTACGCGACGATCAGGCCCGCGACCCCGGCGACCGGCAACGGCCACCAGACCGGGGCGCCGTCGTCGTACCCGAGCGCGTCCGGCAGGTCCTCGAACAGGCCGACCTGGAGCTGATGGACCGCCTCGAGGAACACCCAGGCGCCCAGCGCGGCGACGACGCCGACGATCGCGGCGAGCCCGCTCAATTCGGCGAGCCGCCGGCTCGCCGTCCGTGTCGGGGCCGCCATGGCGCTCACCCTCGCGCGGGGCAGGCCCGGCGCGCATCGCCTCTCGGGGGTGAATGTGCGGCCTAGGATGCCGGGAATGAACGTGCTGATCAGCGTTGACGAGCTGCGCGAGCTGCCCGAGGTCGTCCTGCTCGACGTGCGGTGGATGCTCGGCGGGCCGCCAGGCCGTGACGAGTATCGGACGGGCCACATCCCCGGCGCCGTCTTCGTCGACCTCGAGACCGAGCTCGCGGCGCACGGCGAGCCGACCGATGGCCGCCACCCGCTCCCGTCGCTGTCGGCGCTGCAGGCGTCCGCCCGGCGCTGGGGCGTGCGCCGAGGACGTGCCCGTCGTCGCCTACGACGGGAACGGCAACCTCGCCGCGGCGCGCGCGTGGTGGCTGCTGCGCTGGGCGGGCGTGCCCGACGTGCGGCTGCTCGACGGCGCGCTCGCGGCGTGGGTCACGGCCGGCGGGGACCTCGACGTCGACGACGTCGTCCCCGAGCCGGGCGACATCGTCCTCACCGGCGGCGAGCTGCCCACGCTCGACCTCGACGAGGTCCAGCAGTTCTCCGGGGTGCTGCTCGACGCCCGCGCGGGCGAGCGCTACCGCGGCGAGACCGAACCGATCGACCCGAAGGCGGGCCACATCCCGGGCGCCACCAGCGCCCCGACCACCGAGAACCTCACGCCCGACGGGCGCTTCCTGGACGCCGACGAGCTGCGCGAGCGGTTCGCGGCGCTCGGCGTGGCGACGGACTCCGACCGGCGTGTATTGCGGCTCTGGCGTGACCGCGGCGCACGAGATCGCCGCGCTCGCCGTCGCCGGCTATGACGCCGCGCTCTACGCCGGTTCGTGGTCGCAGTGGAGCAACCACGACGACCTGCCGGTGGCCACCGGAACCGGCTACACCCGATGGATCGACCCGCACCTGGGGTCCAACGCGGACCTGCGCGCGCTCGTGGACGCCGCGCACCGCCGTGGCATCAAGGTCTACTTCGACATCATCACCAACCACACCGCGGACGTCATCAAGTACCGCGAGGGCGCGCGGATGCCGTACCGCTCGAAGGACCAGACGCCGTACAAGACGGCGTCCGGCACGGTCTTCGACGACCGCGACTACGCGGGCACGAACGCCTTCCCGCCGCTGTCGGTCGACGACGAGCTTCCCCTACCAGCCGTTCGTGCCGGACGCCGAGCGCACCGTGAAGGTCCCGGCGTGGCTGAACGACGTGACGCTCTACCACAACCGCGGCGACACGACGTTCACCGGCGAGGACTCGCTGTACGGCGACTTCTTCGGCCTCGACGACCTCTTCACCGAGCACCCGCGCGTGGTGAACGGGATGGTCGACATCTACAAGGGCTGGATCCGCGACTTCCGGATCGACGGCTTCCGGATGGACACGATGAAGCACGGACGCAGCGGAGCGTGAATCGCGCCGCCCGTGGACGCAGCGGTGCCTGAATCGCGCCGCCAGGTGTTGCGTCGTGGGCTAGAAGGTCGGCAGGCCGAGCGCGGCGCGGAACGCGTTCTTGTTGGCGACGCCGTCCCGGGGCGGGAGTGCCCGGGGCGGCTCGTCGGCGTCGACGCGCACCTGCGCGAACGTCGTCGCGCGGCGCGCCCGGATGCGCTCGGCGAGATCCTCGGGGCCGGGATCGCGCAGCGTCGCGGCGATCCCGCAGCCGCCGGCGACCGTGACGAGGTCCGTCCCGAGCGCCGTGTGCGAACGCTGCCGGCCGGTCTCGCCGTAGAGGCCGTTGTCGAGCACGACGATCGTGAGGTTCGGCGGCTGCTGCGCGCCGACGGTCGCCAGCGCGCCGAGGCCCATCAGCTGCTCGCCGTCGCCGGTGACGGTGACCACGGAGCGGTCCGGCTGCGCCAGCGCGAGGCCGAGCGAGAGCGGCACGGCCCCGCCCATCGCGCCCCACAGGTAGAAGTTCTCCGGACGGTCGCCGGCGGCGAACACGTCCCAGGTCGGGGAGCCGAGGCCGGTGACGACCAGCGCCTCGGGGACCAGCGCCAGCAGCGCCGCCACGTAGTCGCGCCGGGTCACCATTGCTTGCGCCCGATCAGCTTCTGCCCGAGCAGCACCGCGACCCGCTGGTTGGCGACGAACGCCGAGTGCACCGCCGCCTCGACGGCCTCCTCGACCTCCTCGGGCGCGTCGGCGCGCAGCACGTGAATGCCCATCAGCTCCAGCGCGCCCGGCGTCGCCCGGCCCATCGGGATCTGCCACGGGTTGAACTCCGCGTACTCCCCGCGCATGGTCACGAGCGTGAGGAACGGGAACTGGCACGCCGTCAGCAGCGAGAACAGGTTCACGCAGTTGCCGACCCCGCTGCTCTGCATCAGCAGCGCCGCCCGCTGACCGCCGAGCCACGCGCCGCTGACCACCGCGACGCCCTCCTCCTCGGTGGTCAGCACCACGTCGCGGATCTCCGGATCCCGCTGCGCGGCCTCGATCGCGAACGCGTGGCCGGCGTCCGGCACGTACGCGATCTGCTTGATCTCACCCGCTTTGAGCACCCGGAACAGGGACTCCTGCCATGTAGTCACGCTCATCTCCTGCATCATCGCTGGTGTGCACCCGCTGGCCGCCATCACCGTCGTCTCGCTCGAGCAAGCGGTCGCCGCGCCGCTCGCCACCCGCCACCTGGCCGACCTGGGCGCGCGGGTGATCAAGGTCGAGCGGCCGGGCGGCGGCGACTTCGCCCGCTCCTACGGGCACAGCGTGCGCGGGCAGTCGAGCTACTTCGTGTGGCTCAACCGCGGCAAGGAGAGCGTCGAGCTGGACCTGAAGGCGCCGGATGACCGCGCGTTGCTCGATCGGCTGCTCGCCGCGGCCGACGTGGTCGTGCAGAACCTCGTGCCCGGAGCGGCCGAGCGGCTGGGACTCGACGCGGCGACGCTGCGAGCGGCCCGCCCCGAGCTCATCCACTGCTCGATCTCGGGCTATTCGGGCAGCGAGAAGAAGGCCTACGACCTGCTGATCCAGGCTGAGGCGGGCGTGCTCGCGGTGACCGGGACGCCGGAGCAGCCGGCGAAGGCCGGGATCTCGGTGGCCGACATCGCCACCGGCGTCTACGCCTACAGCGGCATCCTCGCCGCGCTGTACGAGCGCGAGCGCACCGGAACCGGCGCCACGCTGTCCGTGTCGCTCCTGGATGCGCTCGGGGAGTGGATGACGCAGCCGGTCTACGAGGCGGTGTACGGCGCAGCCGAGCCGCGCCGGACCGGCGCCCGGCACGCGACGATCGCGCCCTACGGCCCGTACGCGACCCGGGACGGCACGGTCTACCTCGGCGTGCAGAACGACCGTGAGTGGGCGGTGCTGTGCCGGGAGGTGCTGCGGCGGCCCGAGCTCGTCGACCGCTTCCCGCACAACCCCGATCGCGTCCGCCACGACGAGGAGCTGATCGCGATCATCGAGCACGCGTTTGCCGATCGCACCGTCGAGCAGGTGCTGGCCGCGCTCGAGCAGGCCGGGATCGCGTGCGCGCGGCTGCGCACGCCCGGCGAGGTGTTCGAGCACCCGCACCTGCGCTGGCGCCCGGTGGATACGCCGGGTGGGCCGGTCAGCGCGCTCGCGCCGGCGGTCCGGATCGCCGGGCGCGAGCCGCTGATGCGCCCGGTGCCTCGGCTCGGCGAGCACAATGCCGCCATCCGGGAGGAGTTCGCGTGAGCGCAGTGACCGAGCTGATCCAGCGCGGGCCGGCGGAGGCGCTCGCCGGGCTGCTGGGCGTGCCGATGCCCGAGGACGAGCTGCCGCTGTTCTGGCACTGGGTCTACCTGCTCGACCGCCCGGCGCAGCGTGAGCTGGGCCGCGACGGGCACGTCGCCGCGGGGGTCGAGCCCGGACGGCGGCGGATGTTCGCGGGCGGCGAGGTCCGCGCGCTCGCGCCGCTGCGGTTCGACGTGCCCGCGACGCGCCGCACCGCAGGTGCTCGACACCACCGAGAAGCAGGGCCGCAGCGGTCGGCTCGTGTTCACCACGATCGGCCAGCAGGTGTTCCAGCGCGACGAGCTCGTGCGTCGACGAGCGCCAGACCATCGTCTACCGCGACCTGCCGGCCGGGCCTTCGCCGGACGAGCCGTTCGAGCCGCGCCCGGTCGCCGAGGGCGAGTGGTCGATCGAGATCACGCCGCCGCTGCTGTTCCGCTTCTCCGCGCTGACCTACAACGGCCATCGCATCCACTACGACCGCGACTACGCGCGCGAGGTCGAGGGCTACCCCGGGCTGGTCACCCACGGCCCGCTGCAGGCGCTGGCGATGGCCGAGGCGGCCCGTGCGCGCGGTTTGGGCACGGCGTGCGCGTACCGGCTCGTCGCGCCGCTGTTCGAGCACCAAGGCCTGGTCGTGACCGTGACCGACTCCGGCGAAGCGTCCGTCCACGACCGCAGCGGCCGCGAGACCGCCCGCGCCACGATCTCATGACCCACGAGCAACCCTTCCCCCAGCTCCGCGCGCAGGTGCGCGCGCTGTGCGCCGAGTTCCCGAACGACTACTGGCGCGCCCGTGACCAGGCCCGCGAGTACCCGCAGGCGTTCGTCGACGCGCTCACCGAGTCGCGGCTGTTGGCCGCGCTGATCCCCGCCGGGTACGGCGGGCTGGGGCTCAGCCTCACCGAGGCCAGCGTGATCATGGAGGAGATCAACCGCTCCGGCGGGCACTCCGCCGCCTGTCACGCGCAGATGTACACGATGGGCGCCGTCCTGCGGCACGGCTCCGAGCGACAGAAGCAGGCGTATCTCCCGGCCATCGCGAGCGGCGAACTGCGCCTGCAGGCGTTCTCGATCACCGAGGCGCAGGCCGGCTCGGACACGAAACGGATCCAGACGACCGCGCGCCGCGAAGGCGACGAGTACGTCATCGACGGCCACAAGAACTGGACGAGCCGGATCGAGCAGTCCGACCTGCTGCTCCTGCTCGCGCGCACCAGCGACGACGGCCTCAGCCTGTTCCTGATCGACCTGCGCGCCGTCCCGCCCGAGGCGCTGGAGGTCACGCCGGTGCGCACGATGTTCAACTACGCCACCAACCAGGTTCGCTACCGCGGCCTCCGCGTCCCCGCGTCGCAGCCTGATCGGCGAGGAGGGCCAGGGCTTCCGGTACGTGATCGACGGCTGGAACGCCGAGCGCATCCTGCTCGCGGCGGAGGCCATCGGCGACGGCTACTGGTTCACCGAGCGCGCCACCGCCTACGCCAACGAGCGCGAGGTGTTCGGCCGCCCGATCGGCGCCAACCAGGGCGTCCAGTTCCCGATCGCCCACGCCTACATGCAGGTCCGCGCCGCCGACCTCATGCGCTACGAGGCCGCGCGCAAGTTCGACGCGCACGAGCCGTGCGGCGCCGAGGCCAACATGGCCAAGCTGCTCAGCTCCGAAGCGAGCTGGGCCGCCGCGAACGCCTGCCTGGACACCCACGGCGGCAACGGCTTCGTCGCCGACCACGACGTCGAGCGCAAGTTCCGCGAGACGCGTCTGTACAAGGTCGCGCCGGTCAACAACAACCTCGTGACGAGCTTCATCGCCACGAAGGTGCTCGGCCTGCCCCGCTCGTACTGAGTTTCTAAAGCGGGACTGTCCCTCTTTAGATTTGCGGGTTTTCCGAGGCCGGACGGCGCTGGATTCCGGAGGCTTGGACGCCCCGGCGGAGCAAGAGTGGTGGCAGACACCAACCACCGCAGCAAAGAGGGAGTGAGCGTCATGAGGAAGCTCTTCCAGTACGGCGGAATCGCCGCCAGCATCGTCCTGATCGCGTTCGGCATCGGCGCCATCTACATGGGCATCGACGGCCGCGGCTACGTCCGCGACAACCTCGCCGCCGAGAAGATCGTCGGCACCGAGGACTCGACCATCCCGGGCCAGCTCGTCGACACCGGCGCCGAGGCGCAGGCGTTCGCGAAGGTCATGCGTGAGCACACGCTCGAGTCCACCGGCGGCAGGACCTACAGCGAGATGGGGCGCTTCCTCGACGCCAACGGCAAGGACACCAACGACGAGAAGGCCGCCGCGATCAACGAGCAGACCGGCAAGCCCGTCGAGAACGGCCTGCGGAACCTGTGGGTGACCGAGACCGCCCTCAGCACCGCGCTGAACACCGCCTACTTCGCCGAGCAGGTCGCGCTCTTCGCCACGGTGATGGGTGTGGCCATGCTGCTCGCCGGCCTCGGGTTCGGCGTCCTGACCTTCCGGGCGCTGATGCCCGCGGAGAAGCGGGAGGAGGGCCGGGCCAAGGCCAGCCCGTCTGCGGTGGTCTCCGCCTGACCTCGGCTTCTCTCCCGTGACGACCGACCGCCGCCCGGCACCCGGGCGGCGGTCGTCGTCGTTCCCAGGCCATGCGGCGAGTGGCGCCTCGACGAGTACGCCATCGGCGACGGCGTCAGCTGAGCGCGCGCTCCATGTCGTCGGCCAGCGCGGGCTGTGCGTACGGCCCGTTCCCGCGCAGCTGCGCGAGCACGTTGCTGCTGGGACGCCGCGTCCCTGTCCTGGCTCATCTTGACCTTGCAGACGAAGCGCGTGATCGGCAGGCGGATGCCGACGGTGCCGGGCGCGATCTTGTCCGCGACCTCGCGCTCGAGGTACATGGGCTCCTCGACGTGTTGCTCGAAGTGGGCGACGAGCCGGGTGAGCGTCGCGACGTTGTCCTCGAAGCTGAGGATCTCCGGCACGCCGTAGCAGTGGGCGACGCTGAAGTTCCACGTGGGCGCCGCGGACCGAGCCGGGCGAGTACCAGCTCGGCGACACGTAGCCGTGCGGGCCGGCGACGATCAGCAGCACCTCACGGTCGCCGAACCCGTGGACCTTCTCGTCGGGCCGGCCGACGTGGGTGACGATCGCCAGCTGCTCGGAGGACTCGTCGAGCAGGATCGGGTAGTGCGAGGCGACGAGCTCACCGGCATGCTCGGAGACGATCGTCGCCCACGGGTTCTCGGCGATCAGCTGCCGGACGACCGCCTCGTCCGTGACCGCGTGCTTCGGGTTGTGGCGCACGACTTCAGCCTAGGAGAAAGCGGCCCGAGAACGCCAGCCGGTCCACGGGCGGCGCCTCCACGGCCTCGCCGTCGAGCGTGACCGCGTAGGTGCGCGGGTCCACGCGGACCTCGCCGCGGCGGTCGTTGTGGAGCATGTCGGCGGCGGTGAGGTCGCGGCAGCCCTCCACCCGGGCACGTTCCCGGACGGTGGGCAGCTCCGCGTCCATCGCGCTGCCCGCGAGGAAGGCGAGCGAGACACGCGCGGGCGCGCCGCCGATCCCGCCGACCTGGCGCTGCACGCGGACCGGCTCGGACAGCATCGTCGTGGCGTTGCCGTCGCCGGAGGCGCCCCAGGCGGCCATACCCGCCTTCAGCACCAGCTCCGGGCGCACGCCCATCAGCGCCGGGTTGCCAGAGCACCGCGTCCGCGAGCCGGCCGGGCGTCAAAGCGCCGACGTGGCCGGCGAGACCGTGCACGAGCGCCGGGTTGATCGTGACCTTGGCGATGTGGCGCAGCACGCGCGCGTTGTCGTGCTCGCCCTCCCCGCCGCGGACGGCCTTCATCCAGTCGGCGTTCTGCAGCGCGCGGCGCACGACCTCCCCCGCGCGCCCCATGCCCTGCGAGTCCGAGGACATCATGTGGATCACGCCGAGGTCGTGCAGGACGCCTTCGGCGGCCATCGTGCGGGCGCGCACGCGCAGGTCGAGGATCGCGAGGTCGCCGCTGCGGCCGCTCGGGTCGAGCAGGTGCACGGCCGTGACCATCGCGCGGCCCTCGGCCTCCGTGCCGGCGCCGAACGGGAGGCCCGGGGTTGGTGGAGGAGGTGAGCACGCGCTCGCGGCCGGCGAGCGCGAGCAGGTCGGGCGCGTGACCGCCGCCGCAGCCCTCGATGTGGAACGCGTGGATCGTGCGCCCGCCGAACGCCTCGTACGTGTCCTCCACCGACAGCGCTTCGTTGAGCCCGTCGGTGTGGATCGCGAGCTGGACGTCCTCGGCGTCGCAGATGTCGAGCGCGGTCCGGATCTGGTCCGGCCCGGCGGAGACGTCCTCGTGGATCTTCAGCCCCGCCCCGCCGGCGCGCAGGGCGTGCAGGACCGGCCCCGGCCGGGCGGAGGAGCCGCGGACGAGCAGCGCCGCGTTGAGCGGGTACGCGTCGAGCGCCGCCCAGGCGGTGGCGAGCAGCTCCGGCGGGTTGCAGCCGAGGTTCCAGACCGGGCCGGGGTCCTGGATGACGAGCGTCGTCAGCCCGCCGGCGAGCGCGGCGTCCGCGACCTGCGGGGAGAGCCAGTGCACGTGCGTGTCGATGCCGCCGGGCGTGACGATCAGGCCGCTCGCGTCGTGCACGGCGGTGGCGGTGTCGAGCACGACGTCGATCCCGTCCATCGTGTCCGGGTTGCCGGCGCGGCCGACGCTCACGATCCGGCCGCCGCTCACGCCGATGCTGGCGTACCGCACCCCGAGCACGGGGTCGATGACCAGGCCGCCGGTGATGGCGACCTCCACCCCGCCGCGCTCCGCGCGCACCGCGAGGCCGTCGCGCATCGTGCCGCCCCAGCCGGGGACGATCGCGTCCGGCTCGCCCTCGGGCTCGAGCCACAGGTCGCTGTCGGCGAGGCGCACGCGGTCAGGCACCGCGGTACCCCCGCATGCGGGCGAGCGCCAGGGCCTCGTCCAGCGCGCCGTCCGCGTCGAGCGGGCCGTCCACGAGCCCGCCGTGCCCGCGCACGATCCGCGCGCCCGCGATCGGGACGAGCCGTACGGTCAGCGGCTCGGCCGGGTTGAACACGACCTTCGCGCCGGGCGCGATCGCCAGCCGCAGGCCCCACGCCGCCGCGCGGTCGAAGCGCAGGGTGCGGTTGGTCTCGAAGAAGTGGAAATGCGACGTGACGCCGACCGGGACCGCGCCCTCGTTGACGACCTCGAGCGCGACGCCGTCCTCCAGCCACTCGGGCTCGACCGGCTCCTGGACCGGGGGCGCGTCGCGCCGGATCGGGTCGTGCAGCACCACGAGCCGGTGGCCGTCGGTGAACAGGGGCTCGACCTCGATCTTGGGCACCGCATCCGCGACGCCCTCGAGCACGTCGCTCTCCCCCAGCACCGTGTAGCCGAACGCCTCGACCTCGGCGTAGGAGCGCCCGTCGCGCGCGGCCTCGCAGACCTCGTCGGCGATCAGCGCGGTGGCCTCGGCCTGGGTGAGCGCGAGGCCGCGGCCCCGGCGCTTGCGGGCCAGCTCCGCGGCCAGGAACAGCAGCAGCCGGGTCTCTTCGCCGGGCAGCAGGCGCATCAGGCGGCCTCGGGCTGCTGCTGGGTGATGCAGTGGATGCCGCCGCCGCGGGCGAACAGCGGCCGCGCGTCCACGAGCACGACGCGCCGGCCCGGGTAGGCCTCGGCGATGATCTGCGCCGCGCGCGTGTCCGCCTCCTCCTCGCCGAAGCCGCACAGGATCACGCCGCCGTTGACGAGCGTGTGGTTGATGTAGCTGTAGTCGACCGGGCCGTGCTCGTCGTGCGTGGCCCGCGGGGCGGGCACGTCGATGACCGTCAGGTCGTGTGCGCGCAGCTGTTCGGCGATCCCCCGCGAGACCGCGTGGTCCGGGTGCGCCGGATCGTCCTGACGATGGACGAGGACGGTGCCCGGCGCGGCGAACGTGGCGACGATGTCCACGTGCCCGCGCGTGCCGAACTCGTCGTAGTCGCGGGTGAGCCCGCGCTCGAGCCAGATCACGCGCTCGGCGCCGATCGTGCGCGCGAGCTCCGCTTCCACCTTGGCCTCGTCCCAGTCCGGGTTGCGGCCCGCGTCGAGCTGCACGGTGCGGGTGATCAGCACCGTGCCCGCGCCGTCGACGTGGATGCCGCCGCCCTCGTTGACCAGCGGTGACGAGATCAGCGTGGCCCCGGCGTGCCCGGCGACGGTGGCGGCGATCTTCGCGTCGTGCCCCCAGCTCGCCCAGGCCTGCGCGCCCCAGCCGTTGAACACCCAGTCCACGGCGCCCAGCGCGCCCTGCTCGTCCAGCACGAACGTCGGGCCGATGTCCCGCATCCACGCGTCGTCGAGCTGGGCCTGCACGATCTCGACGCGCGGGTCCAGGTGCCGCTGCGCGTCCGGGAGGGCCACCGGGTCGACGACCATGGTCACCGGCTCGAACTCGAGCACGGCGTGCGCGACCGCCGCCCACGTCGTCCGCGCCTCCTCCGGCTCGTCCCCGAGCAGATAGCCGGAGGACGGCCACGCCATCCACGTGCGGGTGTGCGGCGCCCACTCGGGCGGCATGCGGAATCCGGGCACGAGCCGGAGCCTAACCGCCGGGCGAGTTCGCCGCCGCGGCGCGCCTGGCCTCAGTCCCCGGTGCGCTCGGGTCGGTTGAGGGTGTCGTGCGGCGGCACGCCCTCGGTCAGCTCTTTCTCGCGCTCGAGCTCGGCGTTCAGCTCGGCCCCGAACAACAACGCGACGTTCGTGAGCCACAGCCAGGCGACAAGCACGATCGCGCCGGCGAAGGCGCCGTAGATCGCGCCCCCGTTGGCGACCCGCGTGAGGTAGAGCGAGAAGCCGTACGAGGCCAGCACCCAGAGCGCCACCGCGATCGCGGCCCCGGGCGTGACCCAGCGGAAGGATCGGTGCTGCACGTCCGGGGTCACGTAGTACAGGAAGGAGAACACGAGGGTCGCGATCAGCACCGCGCCCGGCCAGCGCGCGTAGTTCCACACGCGGGCGGCGTCCTCACCGAGCCCGGCGAACCCGAGCAGGTCCTCGGCAAAGCCACCACCGACGAACACCAGCACCAAGCTGGTGAGAATCAGCGCGCCCAGGACGACGGTCGAGAGCACGTCGACGGTCTTGCGCCGCAGGAAGCTGCGGCCTTGGCCCACCTCGAAGACGACGTTCAGCGCGCGCCGGGCCGCCTCGAGCACGCCCGTCGTGCCGTAGAGCGCGAGGACGGCGCTCACCGCGAGCGTGGTCGCGGCCGTGCCCTTGGCCTGGAGCGCGTTGCGCAGGGAGCTGTCGAGCGGCTGCAGCAGCGAGGACGGGACGACCTCGCGGAGGTAGCCGAGGATCGCGTCGTACGTCGCCGGGTACTGGCCCACCAGGCCGAGCAGCGACAGTCCCAGCAGCAACGCCGGGAACAGCGACATCAGCGAGTAGTAGGTGAGCGCGGCCGCGTGCTGCGTCATCTGGTCGTCGTAGAACGAGACCAGCGTGCGCTTCACGACGCGCGGCCACGCAGCGAGCCGCGGCGCACGCCGCAGCCGACCGCTCAGGGCTGCCGCCAGAGCGGGTCGCGGTCACAGGTCATGGGGCTGCCCTCTCCAAAGCGGCGTGATGTCAATCCCGAGGCCGGAACGCTTACCGGCGCGGCTCCCAGCGCAACCAGCGCGTGCTGACCGCGTAGCCGACGCCGGTCCACACCAGCAGGCCGGCGATCGGCGGCAGCAGCCGACCGCCGTCCTCCCAGCCCTGGCGGACGAGGTCGGCGAGCGCGCCGCCCGGCGTGAGGTCCATCAGCCACGTGACCGCGCCGGCCTCGACGGACAGCGCCCAGGCGGCGCTGGTGATCGCGGCCAGGAAGAACGGGGCGACGGTGATCTGGGCCAGCTCGGCGCTGGCCGTGAACGCGACCGTGGCGAGCGCCATCGAGGCCGCCATCACGCTCCCGAACACGTAGGCCGGGACGAGCACGAGCGGGTGCTCCGGCAGCGGGGCGCCGAACGCGACCGCGCAGGTGATCAGCAGGACGGACTGCACGGCGGCGAGGATCAGCAGCGGCGCGAGCAGGCCGGCGAGGATCTGCGGGTCGCTGAGCTCGCCGCTGCGCAGGCGCTTGAGCACGAGCTGGCGACGGCGCGCGGCCAGTGACGTGGTCGCGGTGGCGTAGACGCAGAACAGCAGCACCATCACGAACTGCATGGCGACGACATCGCCCCAGCTGCCGTCCGTGCCGTCGGACGCGATCAGCGCGCCGAGGCCGAGCGGCAGCAGCAGCGCCGTGGCGAGCACGAGCGGGTTGCGGACCAGGATCCGGACCTCGGACAATGCGAGCGCGCGGATCATGCGACGACACCCATGAACGCGTCCTCGAGCGAGCCGCCGCGGGCGTGCAGGCGATCAAGCGTGAGGCCGTGGCGGTTTGCCCATTCGAGCAGCCGGGTGAGGTCGGCCTGCAGCGCGTACGTCTCCAGCACGTGCTCGCCGACGCGGCTGTCGGTGCTCAGGGCCTGCAGCTCGGGCGGGAGCGGGACGGCCGGTGCGCGGAAGGCGATCCGGGCCGGGAGCCGCGCGGACACCTCGCCGAGGCTGCCCGCGACGGCGATCCGGCCGTCGCGCATGATCGCGACGCGGTTCGCGAGCGCCTCGGCCTCCTCCAGGTAGTGCGTGGTGAGCAGGATCGTGGAGCCGGCGTCGACGAGCTCGCCGATCACCTGCCACGTGCGGCGGCGCGACTCGGGGTCCAGCCCGGTCGTCGGCTCGTCGAAGATCAGCAGCTCCGGCTCGCCGTGGATCGCCAGCGCGACCTCCAGCCGGCGGGTCTCGCCACCCGAGAGCTGCCGGACGGGGACGTCGGCGCGGCCGGCGAGGTCGAGCCGGTCGAGGTCGGTCTTGACGTCGCCCTCGCGGCGGCTGAGCTTCGCCCACAGGTCCGCGGTCTCGCGCACGGTCAGCTCACCCGCGAACCCGCCGTCCTGGAGCATCACGCCGGTGCGGCGCCGCACGGCGCGACGCTCCTGGAGCGGGTCCTGCCCGAACAGGCGGACGCTGCCACCCGCGGGCGCCTGGTGGCCCTCGAGCGTCTCGAGCGTGGTCGTCTTGCCGGCGCCGTTGGCGCCGAGCAGGGCGAAGATCTCGCCGCGCCGCACGGTGAAGTCGATGCCGTCGACGGCCACGTGGTCGCCGTAGGTGCACCGCAGGTCGCTCACTTCGATCACTGCCATGCCCCGCAGCCTGTCGGCGCGGGCGCGGTCGCGTTAGTGGCCACCTGTCACCAGATCGTGTGCACGTGTCACGACCTGTCCCGATTGCGTCACGCGGCGCGCTAGGTTCGCGGTGTGGACCGGACCGAGGCGGGCCTGCAGTGGATGCGGCGGGTGACCCAGTGGACGCTGCTCAGCGTCGCCGGGCTCGTCGTGCTGATCCCGGCCAGTGACCTGTTCGCGCGCGACGATCTCTCGCCCGTGGCGATCGGCGCGGCGCTCGTGGCCTTGGGGTTCGTGGGCTACGTCCAGACGCGGCTGCTGATGGGCGGGATGGCCGGGCTGCACGACGCCCCGCGTTCCCTCCCGCTGGTGGGGGCGGCGGCGGTGGTCGGGCTCGTGCTGTGGGGCGCGCTGATCGACGGGGAGTCGCACTGGATGTGGGTGCTGCCGTTCTCCGGCGTCGTCTGCGGCGCGGCCTTCGGCGCCGGACGGGTCGGTCGGTGGCTGGTCGTCGGGGGCGGCTGTCTCGCCGCGTTCGCCGTCGGTGCGCTCGCCGCGAGCGTCGAGGCGGGGACGGCCGGCGCCTTCGTCCTGGCCTCCTTCGCGCTCGCCGGCCTCCTCCAGGTGTGGATCTGGGACGTCACCTTGCGTCTGGATGGTGCGCGCGCGCAGGCCGGCGAGGTCGCCGTGCTGCGCGAGCGGCTGCGCTTCGCGGGCGACCTGCACGACATCCAGGGCCACCAGTTGCAGGCGATCGCGTTGAAGGCGCAGCTCGCCGCGCGGTTGACCGGCGTGGATGACGAGGCGGCGCGCGGGCACGCCGAGGATGCGCACCGACTGGCGTTGCAGGCGCTGTCGGAGACGCGCGAGCTCGTTCAGGGCTACCGGCGCGTCGGGCTCGCGACCGAGCTGGCCAACGCCGTCGGCATCCTGCAGGCCGCGGGCGTGGACGCCGAGGTCGAGGGCACGCCGGAGTCGGTCCCGGTCGCCCTGCAGCCGCTGTTCGGGTCGCTGGTGCGCGAGGGCGCGACGAACCTGCTCCGCCACACGCGCGCCGCACGCTGCGAGATCGCCGTCGAACGCGACGGCGACGACGTGGTCGTGCGCGTGATCGACGACGGCGTCGCGAGCGTGGTCGTGCCCAACGACGACGGCACGGGCGTCGCGGGCCTGCGCGAGCGGTTCGCGGCCGTCGGCGGCCGGGTGGAGGCGACGCCGCTCGCCCCGCGCGGGTTCGAGCTGTGCGGCCGCGCCCCGCACAAGGCCGTGGGCTGACCGCCTCATGATCCGGCTCCTGCTGGCCGACGACGAGGACCTCATCCGCGAGGCGCTCGCGACGCTGCTCGAGCTCGAGCCCGACTTCAAGGTCGTCGCGCAGGCCGGGAACGGGCGCGCCGCGGTGGAGCTGGCCGCCGAGCACCAGCCGGACCTCGTCGTGCTCGACCTGGAGATGCCCGAGCTGGACGGTGTGTCGGCGACGGAGGCGATCCTCGCCGCGCGGCAGGTGCCGGTGGTCCTGCTCACCCGGCACGCGCGGCCCGGCGTGCTCCGGCGCGCGCTGGCGGCGGGCGCGCGAGCGTTCGTGCCCAAGACCACGCCCGCCGACCGGCTCGCCCGGATCCTGCGCGACGTGCACGCCGGCGGCCGCTACGTGGACTCCGAGATCGCCGCCACCGCGCTCACCGAAGGCACGTGCCCGCTCAGCCCGCGTGAGCTGGACCTGCTGCGCCACGTCCACGCGGGCCGCAGCGCGAGCGCGATCGCCGCGGTCGTGCACCTCGCGCCCGGCACCGTCCGCAACTACCTCTCCTCCGCGATGGCCAAGCTCAACGCCCCGACCCGCGCCGAGGCGGCGCGGATCGCGTACGAGGAAGGCTGGATCTAGGCCCGCGGCTGCGGGAAACCACGGACCCGCTGGACGGCAAGGCACGGACGCGGCCGGAGGCGTACGGTCCTAGCTTCGAGCCATGAACGACGTGCTCAACGGAGGGTTGGCGGCAAGTGGCGTGGAGCTCCGGCATCTCCGCGCGCTGGTCGCGCTCGCCGTCGAGCTGCACTACGGGCGGGCCGCCCTGCGGCTGCATCTCGCCCAGTCGACCCTGAGCCGCACGATCGCCGACCTCGAAGGCCTCGTGGGCACTCCGCTGGTCGACCGCGACCGGCGTGGCGTCGCGCTGACCGATGGCGGACGCGCGCTCGTCGGCGTGGCGGAGCAGACGCTCGCCGCCGTGCAGCGCGGCGTCGCCGCGGCCCGCGCGGCGCCGCTCACGCTCGGGGTCATGGGCGCGTACGGCTTCCGCTGGATCCCGGCGCTACAGGACCGCCTCGGCCCCGACATGTGCGCCGTGCGCCCGATCGCGCCGGACGAGGGGTTCGACGCACTCGAGCGCGACGTGACGCTCGCCGTCACCGCGATGCCGATCGTCGAGCCCGCGCATCTCGTCGCCCGGCCGCTGGCGCGCACGGACAGCTGGGTGGCGCTCGCACGCCGGCACCCGCTCGCGGAGGCCGAGACCGTGCCGTTCGAGCGCCTCGCCCGCGAGCCGCTGCTGCTGCCGGCCGTCCACGCCACGCTCAGGGCGAACGTCGAGCTGGTCTTCCGCGCGCACGGCCTCAGCGTCCGCCGCGGACCGGAGACGTCGTGCCCGGCCGAGCTGCTGGCGCTCGTCGCCGCGGGCGCCGGCTGGAGCCTCGCCACCACCCGGGAGGAGCTGCAGCCGTGGGATGGCGTCGCGCTGCGTCGCGTCGCCGGGCTCGACCGCACGACGATCGCGCTCGTCTGCGACCCGGCACGGGTGACGGCCCAGGCGCAACACGTCATCGACACGCTGGTGGAGATCGCCGCGGATGAGCCCCGTTCAACCGGCAGGCACCGGCTCGCGCAGCAGCCGCAGCACCAGTAGGCAGCCCACCGCGACGAGCGCCATGAGCACGAACCCGAGCGCGTAGCCGCCCGTCGCCGCCTTCACGATGCCCATCACCAAGGGCGGGAAGAAGCCACCGAGCCCGCCGGCCGCCGCGACGACGCCGGTCACCGCGCCCACCCGGTCCGGGAACCACACCGGCACGAGCTTGAACACGGCGCCCATGGCCAAGCCGAGCGCGAGCGCCATCGTCAGGCAGCACAGCGTGAGCACGGCCATCGAGTCGTAGCCCGCGGCCAGCCCGAGCGCGAGCACCAGCACCACCACGTAGCTGACCAGCAGCACCCGCTCGGCCCCGACCCGGTCGGAGACGACCCCGCCGAGCGGCCGCCCGATCACCGCCAGCAGCGCGAAGCCCGCGGCGCGAGCGCCGGCGTCCGTCTTCGTCAGATCGTGCACGCCCGTCAGCAGCTTCGGCAGGTACAGGTACATGGCCACGAAGCCACCGAAGGCCAGGAAGTAGAAGAGCACGAGGGCCCAGGCGCGGGTGCCCGTGCCGAGCACGGAGATCGGGTCGCGCATCGAGGCCTTGCGCCGCGGCGCCGGGGCGTCGCGGGCGAGCGCGATCCACACCACCAGCATGAGCGCCATCAGGCCGGCCGCGATGAAGAACACGGCCGCGACGCTGAGCGCGTCGGCGATCCGCGGCGCCGTCAGGCCGGCGAGCACGGTGCCGCCCATCCCGGCCCCGTAGATCCCGAGCGCCGTGCCCTGCTTCTCGGGCGGGTACCAGCGGTTGACGAACGGCACGCCGACCGCGAACGACGCGCCGGTGAACCCGAGCAGGAAACCCAGCCCGATGATCGCCGCGAACGAGTCGTGCGCGACCCCGAGCAGCACGAGCGGCACGATCGAGTAGGCGAGCAGCCAGGTGAACACGCGCCGCCCGCCGTAGCGCTCGGACCACACGCCCGCGGGGATGCGCATGAGCGAGCCGAGCAGCACCGGCACCGCCACGACCACCGAGAGCTGCACGTCCGAGAGCCCGAGCTCCTCCTGCAGGCCCGGGCCGAGCGGGCCCAGCAGCGCCCAGCCGTAGAACGTGACGGTGAACGCGAGCAGCGCCAGCGCCAGCTGGGCGGTGTTGCCACGCGCCTCGCTCACGAGGACCGTCCCGTGTACCGGCGCCGGTAGAGGATGTACGGCCGCCCCAGGTACTGCAGCGGGATGCTGAGCATGTGGACCAGCCGGCTGAACGGGAACACCGCCCAGAACGCCCACGCGATGATCGCGTGCACGCGGTAGAGGAGGTTCGCGTCCTGCACCGCGGCGACGTCGGGCTGCAGGATGAACAGCGACCGCCACCACAGCGACATCGAGTCCCGGTAGTCGTACGGGGACTTCGTGGCCAGGTTGTAGCCGATCGTCATCCAGCAGCCCATGACGATCAGCACGACGAGCAGCAGGTACACCACCAGGTCCGTGCGCGAGGTCGTGCGGCGCACGCGCGCGTTGGTCGCGCGCCGGTAGACGAGGCCGAAGAACCCGACGATGCACACCGCCCCGGCGACCGCGCCGGCCACCGCCGAGAACCAGCGGTAGGTGTGCTCGGACATCCCGACCGCCTCCGTGAAGGACTTCGGGATCATCAGGCCGATCACGTGCCCGCCGATCGCGGCCAGCGCGCCGTAGTGGAACGCGGGCCCCGCCCAGCCCAGGATCTTGTGCTCGAAGATCTGCGTCGAGCCGCTCGTCCAGCCGAACTGGTCCGCGCGGTAGCGCCACCACAGGCCGACGATGAACGTCATCAGCGCGGCGTACGGGAGGATCACCCACAGCAGCGTCTCCCCGGCGCTCATGCGCGCGCTCCGGCCGGCATCGCCTCCGGGGGCCCGTACGGCTCCAATCCCACGGCCTCATCCGGCGGCCCGTCGTGGGCCAGCCGCGCCACCTCCGAGCGCTGGGAGACGCTGAGCGCGGGCAGCAGCGCCGCGATCGCGTCCAGGACGTGCGCGTACGGGCTGCCGAGGTCGTGCAGCGACAGCCGCAGCAACTCGATGCCCGCACGGTGCTGGGCGAGCACCGCCGCGCCGTGGCCGGGCGGCGCCAGGGCGGCGAACGCGAGCATCACCGTGAGGTGGTCGGGCAGCTCGGCGCTGTCGAGCGGCAGCCCCGCCGCGCGGTAGAGCTTCTTCAGGCGCAGCAGTGCCATCCCGCGCTCGCGCGTGTCCCCGTGGGCGTAGTAGGTCAGCTCGAGCGTCGCCCGGCGGCGCAGGTCGAACGTCTCCACGTAGCGGGCGGCCAGCACCGTGTGGCGGTCCGACCAGCTCGCCATGAACCGCACGAGCGCCTCGCGCACCGCGCCCGGCGGCAGCGCGGCGATCTCGGCCCGCAGCTCCGGCCCGGCGGACGCGAGGCCCCGGTCGGGGTACCGCAGCAGGTAGGACAGCAGCGCCCACGGCGGGTCGTGACGTCTCATGCGCCCGGCCGCTCGTGGCGGGTGAGGATCTCGATCAGGTGGAACTCCTCGCCGTCGTAGGGCACGTGCGGCGAGGAGGTGTCCGGACGCGGGTCCACCGCGCCGCAGTTGCCCGGACCGCCGGCAAAGTCCAGACCGCAGGTGCCCTGCTCCTGCATCAGCCGCTCACCGAGCTCGGCGTGCGCCTGCGGGATCACGTAGCGGTCGTCGTAGTCGGCGATCGCGAGCAGCCGGTACATGCGCTCGAGCTCGGGCGCGGTGAGCCCGACGCGCTCCGCCACGCTCGCGTCGGTCTCCCCCATCACCTCGCGCTTGCGCATGTAGGAGCGCATCGCCGCGAGCCGGTGCAGCACGAAGCGGATCTGCTCCGTGTCCCCGGCGGTGAGCAGGTTGGCCAGGTACTCGAGCGGGATCCGCAGGTGGTCGATCGCGCCGAAGACGTCGTCGGGATCGGCCTCATAGCCGTCGATCTCGAGCGTCGAGACGACCGGGGAGAGCGGCGGGACGTACCAGACCATCGGCAGCGTCCGGAACTCCGGGTGCAGCGGCAGCGCCACGCCCCAGCGGATCGCCAGGTCGTAGATCGGCGAGCGCCGCGCGGCGTCGAGCCAGTCCTGCGGGATCCCCTCGCGCAGCGCAGCTTCACGGACCGCCGGGTCCTCCGGGTCCAGGAACACGTCGCGCTGCGCGGCGAGCAGATCCTGTGGGTCGGGCGTGGAGGCCGCCGCCTGCACGCGATCGGCGTCGTAGAGGATCAGGCCGAGGTAGCGGATCCGCCCCACGCAGGTCTCCGAGCAGATCGTGGGCTGGCCCTGCTCGATCCGCGGGTAGCAGAGCGTGCACTTCTCGGCCTTGCCGGTGCGGTGGTTGAAGTACACCTTCTTGTACGGGCAGCCCGAGACGCAGTAGCGCCAGCCGCGGCACTTGTTCTGGTCCACGAGGACGATCCCGTCCTCCTCGCGCTTGTACATCGCGCCGGACGGGCAACTCGCGACGCACGACGGGTTCAGGCAGTGCTCGCAGATCCGCGGCAGGAAGAACATGAACGCCTGCTCGTAGGTCATCCGGACCTCCTCCTGCATGGCCTGCAGGTGCGGGTCCAGTGGCGCGGACACCTGCCCGCCGGCGAGCCCTTCGTCCCAGTTCGGGCCCCACTTGACGTCCATCGGGCGCCCGGTGAGCTGCGAGTGCGGGCGCGCGACCGGGTCCAGGTCGCCGAGCGGCGCCTCCACGAGCGTCTCGTAGTCGTAGGTGAACGGCTCGTAGTAGTCGTCGATGCCGGGCTGGTCGGGGTTGGAGAAGATCGTCAGCAGCTTCTTCACGCGGCCGCCCGCCTTGAGCTTGAGCCGGCCTTTGCGGTCGAGCTCCCAGCCGCCGTTCCAGCGCGCCTGGTCGGCCCATTGGCGCGGATAGCCCTGCCCCGGGCTCGTCTCGACGTTGTTGAACCACACGTACTCCGTGCCCGGCCGGTTCGTCCAGACCTGCTTGCACGTGACCGAGCACGTGTGGCAGCCGATGCACTTGTCCAGGTTCATCACCATCGCGACCTGGGCCTTGACCTGCATCAGTAGGTGACCTCCTGCGGCCGACGACGGACGATCGTCATCGAGTCGCGGTTGGAGCCGGTGGGGCCGTAGTAGTTCGCGCTCCAGGAGAGCTGTGCGTAACCGCCGATCATGTGCGTCGGCTTCATCGCGATCGTCGTCAGCGCGTTCTCGGTGCCGCCGCGACGCCCGTCGATCGACGAGCGCGGCGTGCCGATCTGGCGGTCCTTGGAGTGGTACATCAGGCACACGCCCTCCGGGACGCGGTGCGAGACGACCGCGCGCGTGACGACGATGCCGTTGCGGTTGTGCGCCTCGACCCAGTCGTTGTCGGCGACGCCGATCTTCTCCGCGTCGGCGGGGCTCAGCCACAGGCCGGAGCCGCCGCGGAACAGCGTCAGCATGTGCAGGTTGTCCTGGTACTCGGAGTGGATCGACCACTTCGAGTGCGGCGTGAGGTAGCGCAGCGCGATCTCCGGGACGCCGTCGGCGGCGATCGGCTTCGCGCCCGCGAGCATCAGCCGGTGGTCGATCGGCGGCCGGTAGGCGGGGAGCTGCTCCCCCAGCTCGCGCATCCAGGCGTGGTCGACGTAGAAGTGCATCCGCCCCGAGAGCGTGTGCCAGGGCTTCTCACGCTCGAGGTTGATGGTGAACGCCGCGTACGCCCGCCCTTCCTCGTCGATGCCGGACCACTCGGGCGAGGTGATCACCCGCCGCGGCTGGACCTGCGTGTCGTGGAAGGTGATCCGCGTCTCCTCGGCGCGCTCGGCGAGATCGGCCAGCGGCACGCCGCAGCGCTCCTCGAGCGACTTGAACCCTTCCACCGCCAGGCGGCCGTTGCTCACCCCCGACAGCGCGAGGATCGTCTCCGCCACCTGCTGCGGGCGCGCGAGCGACGGACGGCCGTCGGCCACGCCGCCGCTGACGGTGCCGTTGCGGGCCTTGAGCTGCTCGACCTCGCGGTCGGGCTTCCACGATGCGCTCTTGACGGTCGAGCCGAGCTGCTCGGCGAGCGGCCCGAGCGCGCCCCACTGCTCGCCGACGGCGCCGTAGTCGCGCTCGACCACGGTCATCACCGGCATCGTGCGCCCCGGGATGGCCTCGCACTCGCCCGCCCGCCAGTCGCGGACCTCACCGAGCGGCTGGGTGATCTCGCCCGGCGTGTCGTGCTGGACCGGGCCGGAGACGATGTCCTTGCGCACGCCCAGGTGCTCGGCGGCGAGCGTGCTGAAGGCGCGGGCGATCGCGCCGAAGCAGTCCCAGTCGCTGCGCGCCTCCCACGGCGGCGGCACCGCCTGGTTGAACGAGTGGATGAACGGATGCATGTCCGTCATCGAGAGGTCGTGCTTCTCGTACCACGTCGCGGCCGGCAGGACGACGTCCGAGTACAGGCCGGTCGTCGTCATCCGGAAGTCGACGTTGACCAACAGGTCGAGCTTGCCGTTGGGGATCTCGTCGCGCCACTTGACCTCGGTCGGGCGCTCGCCCTCGGGCAGCGGCTCGGCCAGCGGGCCGTCGTGGGCCGCGCCCAGCAGATGGCGCAGGAAGTACTCCTGGCCCTTGCCCGAGGAGCCGAGCAGGTTCGAGCGCCAGACGAAGAACACGCGCGGGAAGTTGACCGGGTTGCTCGGGTCTTCGACGGCGTACCGCAGGCGGCCCGCCTTGAGCTCGGACACCGCGTGCTCGACTGGGTCGACGCCCTTCGCCGTCGCCTCGTCGGCGAGGTCGAGCGGGTTGCGGTCCCACTGCGGATACGACGGCATCCAGCCCATCCGCACGGCCTTGGCGTGCGCGTCGATCGACGTCATCCCGGCGAAGTGGCCCTCGCCGAGCGGCGAGGCGAACTGCTCGGGGCGCAGGCGGTCATAGCGCCACTGCTCGGTGTGCGTGTGGTACCAGGTCGTGCCCTGGGCCTGGCGGCCCGGGCGGCGCCAATCCATCCCGAACGCGAGCTGCTGCCAGCCCGCGAACGTGCGGATCTTCTCCTGGCCGACGTAGTGCGCCCAGCCGCCGCCGTTGATCCCGACGCAGCCCGAGAGCAGCAGCAGCGCGATGAACGAGCGGTAGGTCTCGTCGGAGTGAAACCAGTGGTTGGTGCCCGCGCCCATGCAGATCATCGAGCGCCCGCCGCTGACCTCGGCGTTGCGGGCGAACTCCCGCGCGACCTTGACCGCGAGCTTGCGGTTGACGCCGGTGATCGCCTCCTGCCACGCGGGCGTGTACGGGACGCGGGCGTCGTCGTAGTCCTCCGGCCACTCGCCGGGCAGCCCGTCGCGCGCGACGCCGTAGGTCGCGAGCATCAGGTCCAGCACGGTGGTGACGAGCCGGCCGGCCACCCGGGTGGCGGGGACGCCGCGGCGCATCGCCGAGCCGCCCGGGCCGCCGGTGTCGAAGCGCGGGAGTGCGACCTCGACCGCCTCGCCGCGGCCGTGGAGGGTCAGGACCGGGTCGATGTCGCCCAGCCGGAGGTTCCAGCGCCCCTTGCCCGCCTCGCCGTAGCGGAAGCCGACCGAACCGTTCGGGACCGCGGGCTGGTTGGTGGTCGCGTCGAGCAGGACCGGCTTCCAGTCGGCGTTCTCGCTCGTCTCGCCGAGGTCGGACGCCAGCATGAAGCGGCCGGGCACGTAGGTGCCGTCCTCGCGTTCGTCGAGGGAGACCAGCAGCGGCAGGTCCGTGAAGCGCTTGCCGTAGTCCTCGAAGCGGGGTGGTGCGGCGGTCGACCCAGAACTCCTTGAGCAGCACGTGCCCCATCGCCATCGCGAGGGCCGCGTCCGTGCCCGGCTGCGCGGGCAGCCAGTCGTCGGCGAACTTGACGTGGTCGCTGTAGTCGGGTGAGACGACGACGACCTTCTGGCCGCGATAGCGCGCCTCGGTCATGAAGTGGGCGTCCGGGGTGCGCGTGATCGGCAGGTTGGTGCCCCACACGATCATGTAGCTCGCGTCCCACCAGTCCGCCGACTCCGGCACGTCGGTCTGATCGCCGAACGTCTGCGGCGACGCGGGCGGGAGGTCGGCGTACCAGTCGTAGAACGTCGTCGTGTGCCCGCCGATCAGCGACAGGAAGCGCGTCCCGGAGATGAACGACACCGGTGACATGGCGGGGATCGGCGTGAACCCGCCCACCCGGTCCGGGCCGTGCTCGCGGATCGTGTGCACGGTCGCCGCGGCGATCAGCTCGGTCGCCTCCTCCCAGCTGCAGCGGACGAACCCGCCGCGGCCGCGCTCCGCCCGGTAACCGCCGTCGGCCGCGATCTGCGCGAACGCCGTCACGGGGTCGCTCGCGGCCGCGCGTGCCGCCCGCCAGCGTTCGAGCAGGCTCCCGCGCATGTACGGGTGCTTGAGCCGGACGGGCGAGTACGTGTACCAGGAGAACGACGCGCCGCGCGGGCACCCGCGCGGCTCGTGGTTCGGGCGCTCCGGGTCCGTCTGCGGGTAGTCGACGGCCTGGCTCTCCCAGGTGATCAGGCCGTCCTTGACGTACACGTTCCACGAGCACGAGCCCGTGCAGTTCACGCCGTGGGTGGAGCGCACGACCTTGTCGTGGCGCCAGCGATCGCGGTACGCGGACTCCCACCCGCGGCCCTTGGCGATCAGCATGCTCCAGCCCTCGGCGTTCGCCTCCCCACGGCGGAAGAACTCGTGCGCGGCCGTCAGCCGCGCATTGGTGCCCCTCGCGTCCTGCGCGCACATGGGCGGAGCGTCCCTGCATCGGCACCGCAAATCGATGCGCATCCGCTCACGCCGTGATGCACGGCGTGCATCAGTGGTGCGTCAGCGCGTCAGCGGCGCGTTTCCAGCGCCCGCCCTCGAAGCCCACGAGGCCCCGCTCGGCGAACGCGGTCAGCCAGCCCTCCATCGGCCACCAGCCCCAGCGGCGGTGGAAGATCGCGGCGTTGCGCAGGATGTCGTCGAGGTGCTGCACCGGCGGCGACTGCGTCGGATGGTGCTGGTGGTAGGCCCACGCGCCGCCGACCCAGGTGAGACCGACGCCCGCGCGGCGGGCCGACTGGCCGTAGTCGGTGTCCTCGCCGCCGTAGCCGACGTAGTCCTCGCAGAACGCCCCGACCCGGTGCCAGGTGTCGCGCGTGACCGCGAACGAGAGCGTCCAGAACAGCGTGTGGTCGCCGCCGGTGAGCACGCCGTCCTCGGGCGGGACGGGCCGCGCGGGATGCGGGTCCGCCAGCGCGCGCAGGCCGGTCGCGGGATAGCCGCCGGGCGGCGCGGGCGGGAGATAGGCGACGGGCCCGCACAGCAGCGCGGGCTCCGTGGCGGCGGCCGCCGCGTAGCGCGCGAGCAGGTCCGGCGCCGGGGATGCAGTCGACGTCGAGGAACACGAGCAACTCGGCGCCCGCCGCGAGCGCGTGCCGCGCGCCGGCGTTGCGCGCCTGCGCGAGCGGCAGCCCGCGCGGTGTGCCGGGCACGCCGATCACGTCGGCGCAGTCGCCGAGCAGCGCGCGGAGCCGCTCCGCCTCGCCGTCGCCCATGCCGACCACGACGTGGTGCACCGACGGGTCGAGCGCCGCCCGCTGCCGGAGGAGATGCTCGTGGCGCCCGGCGACGATCGTGATCACCGCGGTGCGCAACATAAAGGGGTCAGACCCCTTTAGGTTCGCGGGCGCACGCGAGGCCCGAATAGCGTGGCAGCGCGGTTGGCGGCGCCCGGCGGTGCTCCAGCGCTCCCACCCGTCGCCGCCCAGTCTGGACCGCTCGCTTCGAGCGTCGCGGCCCAGCGTTCCGGCAGGCCAGCGCGGGCAGACGACGGCGAGGCCGGCGGCGTCCAGCGCGCGGGCCGTCGTGGCCTGCTCGTCGTACGGGCGCGGCTGCGGGACGATCACCGCCGGGCGACGCGCGGCCGCGACGTCGGCGATCGCGTTCTGGCCCGCGTGGGTGACGACGACGTCGGCGGCGCACAGCAGCGGCCACGGGTCGGCGACCCAGCGGCGGCCGGGCGGGCCGAGCACGGTCCACGTCCAGCCGGGCGTCTCGCGCCTGCGCGGCGGCGAGCTCGTCGAGCGTGAGCTCCGTCCCGCCCCGCCCGGACAGGACGAGCACGGTCCGACCCGCGCGGCGTCCGCCGGCGCCGCGCGCGCGGTCACGGCGGCGCGGCCCTCGAAGCGCGAGATCGCGCCGACCGCCATGCGTCTTCGCGCGCCACTGCTCGCCGCCGCGCAGGACGTCGGCCCAGTCCGGCCAGGGCGCGATGATCGCGTCGGCGAGCCGGTAGCCGAGCTGGTGCGCGAAGTCGTCGCGCACGCCCGGCAGCGCCATCGACGACGGTCGGGACGCCCATCGCGCGCACCAGCACGGTGACTTCGACCGAGACGTCGACCACGAACCGGCGCGGCGCGTGCGTCGCCACCCACGCCGAGATCTGCGCCATCCGCTCGCGCAGGCCCGCATGCCCGCGCGGCGCCCAGTGCAACGCGCCGCCGGCGACGCTCACCCTCGAACGGGCCCTCATCGTCGCGGGCGAGCTGCACCCACTCGCCGGGCCAGTCGTCGGGCCGCGGGCGCGAGCTCAGGCCGCAGACCGGCTCGTCGCCCAGTGCGCTCGCGATCGCGGCCGCACGGGTGACGTGCCCGTCGCCCTGGTGATGGACGTAGTAGCCGATCACACTGCAGCGAGGGCGAGCGCCCCGTAGAGCTCGACGTAGCGGTCGACCATGCGTTCGAGCGAGCACTCGCGCACCGCGTGCCGGCGCGCCGCCGCCCGCGAGAGCTCCGTGCACTCGCCGATCGCCGCCGCCAGCCCGCGGACGTCCCCGGGCGCGACGAGGCGGCCACACGCGGCGTCCAGCAACTCCGGCAGCGCGCCGCGCGCGAACGCGCACACCGGCGTCCCGCACGCGAGCGCCTCGGCGACGACGAGCCCGTACGGCTCGTCCCAGCACGGCGTGACGAGCGCGACCGACGCCTCCCCCACGAGCCGCGCGAGCTCGGCCTGCGTCAGATGCCCCGCGTAGTCGACGCCCGCCAAGGCGAGCCGCGGAGCGATCTCCCGCTCGAAGTACGCGCGGTCGGCGATCGGGCCGGCGAGCCGCAGCGGCTGGCCGGCGAGCACGGCGGCGTCGATCGCCAGGTGCGGCCCCTTCTCCGGCACGATCCGCCCGAACCACACCGGCCGGGCCGCCGCCCGGGCCGGGGCACCAGCGATCCACGTCGACCCCGTTGTGGATCACGTGCGCGTCGGAGATCACGTGCGACCACGCGGCGGCCGTGTGCGCGCTCACGGCGGCGAACGTCACGCGGCAGTCCTCCTCCGCGACCTGGATCGCGGATTCCAGCCACGGCGTCGGCGGCGTGTGCAGCGTGCTCACGACCGGGACGGGCACGGCGGAAGCCATCGCGATCGGCAGGTGGTGCAGGCTGTGGTTGTGGATGACGTCGAACTCGTCGGCGCCCGTCCGCGCGAGCCGGAGCATCAGATCGAGGTAGGCGTGATGCTCGTCCAGCCACTCCGGCGCGCACATGCTCACGTCCGCCCGGGCCGCGGCGCTCACCTGTGGACGACGCAGATCGAGGCACTCGACCCCGAGCCGCGGGTCCGATCCCGGTCCGGCGAAGAGCGTCACGTCGTGGCCCCGCCGTCGCAGTCGCTCGGCCAGGCCCCACACGTGCGCTTCCAGCCCGCCCGCGAACGGCTCCGCGATCGGGAACCGCGCTGCGGCGACGATCCCGATCCTCACCCGAGCACCCGCGCGTACAGCGCCTCGTGCGCGGCGCTCAGCGCACGCCGCTGCTCGCGCCGCTCGACCACGCTCGCCCGATGCCCCGGGCGCGCGTCGTACGCAGCCCGGACGGCAGCCTTGAGCGAACCGGCGTCCAGCCCGGCCTCGTCGTGGCGGTACTCGAACAGCGGCTGCTGCTCGGCGTAGAACCCGCAGCTCGGCGCGATCACGGCGGTGCCCAGGTCCACGCACGCCTCCAGCCACCCGGAATGCGTGCCGAACCGGTACGGCAGCACCGATACGTCGAGGCGCGACAGGTACGCCCACAGCTCGTCGTCGCTGAAGTAGTCGTGCTCGCGCACCTCCACCCGCTCGCCCGCGAGCTGCCGCAGCCCCGCGCCCGTGACCGGGTCGTGGAAGTGCGAGCCGGGCTCGAACACCTCGTGGTGGAGGTTGATCTGCAGCCGCGCGTCCGGCAGCCCGGCCACGGCGTCCGCCAGCACGGCGGCGACGGCCGGGCACGTCCATGTTGGCGCGCAGGCTCTTGGCGTGCAGCCCGACCACGAACCCGTCGTGGACGGGGCGAGGCCGAGCCATGCGTGTCCCAGTCCACGACGTGCGGGTGCGCCAGCACGGTCGCCTCGCGGCCCCAGCGCGCCGCGATCTCCCGCGCCGCGCCCGGCGTGAGCGTGAGCACGGCGGCGGCGTGCTCGATCAGCACCCCGAGCTGCGCGTCGTGCAGCTCGGGCGACGGGTGATGCGGATTGCGCAGGTCATGGACGGTGACCACGAGCGGGACGCCCGCACGCCGCAGCGCGTCCGCGACGGCGCGCAACTCCTCCGGCGTCTTGGCGTCGAACCCGAAGTGCACGTGGAAGACGTCGAACGTGGCGTGATGCGCCGCGATCCAGTCCGCGTCGAGCATGGCCGGCGGCCACCATCCACCCGGCACGCGGCACCCGTCGGCGGGCGGGATGTCCGGGAGACGGACGACGGCGTCCACGCCGTCGGGGTCGCTCAGATGCCGGACATAGACGTGGCCGGCCGGCACTGAGGCGACCCGGATCTGACTGCTGGCCCGGCGCTGGGCCGCGGGAATCGCATCGAGGACGGAGGTCACGCCCTGCGTCCTCTCCAACCGAACGCTCAGACCAAACCGAAGTGGTGTTCAAGTGACACGTTCCTGCGTTCGGCGTCAGCGTTCAGGCGGCGGTGATCTCCGTTGACAACGTGGTAGGCGCGGTGGTTCTGTCCACCCTCCGGCGGCTAGTTCTCGGGGTGCTGCGCGCCTCGAGGATGATCCGGGTGCGTGTGCCGGTCACCTCCGGCTTGCCGCGCAGCCAAGGCGCGGAGCTCCTGCAGGTGCACGGCACCCTTCCGCGCCTTCCAGATGTCTTCCATCCGCGCCGTCCCCGCGAACCGGATGTCGATGAAGGCCTGCACGGCCGTCCTCGCGGAGCAGGCCTGCGATTCGCTGGTCGAGGTCGTCCATGCAGGCGGGGAAGTTTGACGGCGCCTGAGGTCATGGCGATGCCCGCGAAGACTACGCCGAGCCCGAGCGCCTCCCCGCTCGACAACGCCTCGCCCGCGAGCGCGGCAGCGAGCAGGATCGCGACGGGCGAGTTCAGGTACGTGACCAGCAGCGCGTCGCGGCACGTGGGAGATAGGAGCTGCCGCGCAGCACGGCCACGGCGGCGAGCAGGGCGAGCGCCCCTCGGGTCAGCATGCCCCGACTCCTGACTGACGTTCATCTTGGACTCAAGATGCGCGCAAGATTCTCCGGTCAGAAAGCAAGAAGATTGCGCGTTCCTGGAACCAGCGGCCAGTTTCTTGACGTGGAGCAGCCCAACCCCCACGCTCACGCGATGCCCCAAGCACCGACCCTGGCCGAGAGCCTCAAGGAGTACTCCGAGGCCGTCCCCGAGGCCGACCGGCCGGATGCGCTGCACCAGCTCTTCTACGGCTTCTACTCCCGGATCGCGATCCTGGACCGCACCACCCACGAGCTGGCCCGCTGGGCGAAGGACGACATCGCCGCGATCGACGGCGTCACGCCCGTCTCCGCCGAGGCGCTCCGCGACAACGCCGTCCACGTGGGCCGCGACCTGTTCGCCGCGCGGGTGCGCACGATGAAGGCGATGCAGCTCGTCTCCGCGCAGCTCGCGGCGCTCTGCAGCGCCGACGATCACCCGCCCTTCAGCCTCGAACGTGCCGTCGCGTTCGACGAGGCCAGCGGGGAGCTGCGCACCTACGACCTCTCGACGCCCGGCGAGCACGGTGACCTGCCGTACGACCCGTTCACGTACGACCCGAACGCCGAACCGCCGGCCTGATTACCGTGGTGGCGGATGCAGATCCGCGAACTCGACGAGACCGACTGGCCAAAGGTGTGGCCGATCGTGCGCGACATCGTCCGAGCGGCGGACACGTTCACGTACGACCCGGCCATGACGGCCGAGCAGGCGCACGACCTCTGGGTCGAGTCGCCGCCGGGGTTGACGGTCGTCGCGCTCGACGGCGAACGAGTGCTCGGGACCGCCAAGATGGGCCCGAATCGACCCGGACCCGGGGCGCATGTGGCGACGGCGAGCTTCATGGTCGCGGCGGACGCACGCGGGCGGGGCGTCGGCACCGCGCTGTGCCGGTTCGGGCTGGATTGGGCGAAGCAACAGCAGTACGCCGGCATGCAGTTCAACGCCGTCGCCGAGTCCAACCACGCCGCAGTCGAGCTCTACAAGCGGCTTGGCTTCGAGATCGTCGGCACCGTCCCCGGAGCGTTCGCGCATCCGGTGCTCGGACGCGTGGGTCTCCACGTCATGTATCGCGCGCTGCTCGAACCCGCTCGTTAGAGGCCGGTCTTCACCGCCGTCTCGAAGGCGTCCACACCAAAGGACCCTTCGAGGCGGGCGGTGACCTTGCCCTGCTTGTCCATCACGAACAACCACGGCTCGGTCGGCAGGTTGAACGCCTTCAGCGGGTCGCGGAGGCCGTTCTGCTGGTTGTTGTCCACGAACACCTCCTGATGGATGAACTCCATCTCGTCGCCGTACTTCGCGCGCATCTGCAGCGCGATGTCGGCCACCGGCCCGCACACGCGTGACTGGCACAGCTGCGGGGTCGCGAACAGCAGCGCGACCGGCTTCTTGCCCACGACGCCGGCGAAGTTCTCGTGCATGTCGCTCGCGGGGTCGCGCGTGTCCAGCATCGCCTCGTCGCCCTTGACGCTCTCGAGCGTGTCGGTCTCGACCTTCGGCGCCTTCTCCCCCACGTCCGGGATCTTGTCGGCGGCCTTCGTCTTGACCTCCACCTGCGTCGGCGCGCCCACCAGCGTCCCGTTGTTGCGGGTCGCGACCAGCACGGCGTGCCGGCCCGCCTTTTCGAACTCCACGTTCGCGGCGTAGACGGCGGCGAACGGGTCGGTGTCCGTGGCGGCCTGCTTGCTCTTGTACCGGTCCTGGGTGAGCAGGATGTCCGCCGGAGCGACGAACGGACCCTGCGCCGGCTGCGTCGGGTCGGGTGCGATGTAGATCGCGGTCGGGCCATAGATCGGCTTGCCGTCCTGGCCGATGACGCCGAACGTGAAGCGGTTCTCGCCCGTCGTGAGGACCGAGGTCGCGAGCGCGGCCTGCGGCCCGGACCGCACCAGGTCGGCGATCTGCTGCAGCGTCTTGCCCTTCGCGGGCGGGAACGACGTCGGGTCGGGCTTCTGCGCCTCGCGCACGGCCTCGCGCAGGCCCGGCGTGTCCGGGACCTGCTCCACCGGGTCGGCCGGTGCTGCAGATTCTCCTCCCCCGCCGCAGGCGACGAGCGTGAGGCAGGTGAGCACGGCGAGGACGAGGCGCAGCGACATCCCTCCTAGGGTATCCGTCCTACGACGCATGTAGTGGGACTTGCCCGAGGCGCGCGCTGACGCGCGCGATCATGCGGTCCGGCCGCGACGTGATCTCGGCCCACGACGTGCGGATGACGCGTGTAGCCGAGGGCTTCGAGGACGCTTGTCTTGGTCCGGTCGTCGGCGCGGGCGAGCAAGTGGTCGTGGTAGCGCCATCGAGTCGGTCTCGAGGACGAGCGCGTTGTCGGCCCAGAGGAAGTCGGGGATGAGGTTGGTGCCCTGCGATGGCCGGGTTGACGAGTGGCTTCGGGATGCCGGCGTCGTGCAGGAGGTGCAGGACGGCGTTCTCGTTCTCGGAGCGCGTCGGCGCGGCGGTGGCGAGGACCGCGCGGAGCTGCTTCGCGCCGCGGTGGTTGTGGGTGATGAGGTCGCGCAGGGTGATCAGGCGGCGGTTGAGCGCCTCGTTGACGGCGCGGCGCAGCGTCTTGAAGTCGGCGACGGCGGAGAGGTGGATGATCGTCTGCGCGGGCGTCGTGACGGGGATGCCCTTGTAGGTGGTGGCGTCGAATGTGTCGGCGCGGTGCGTGTTGATGCCGTCATGGCGCTTGACCGTGGCGGCGATCACGTCGGGGTAGCGGCCGGTGGGCTCGAGCAGCTCCCAGAGGACGGCCGCGGCCCAGTGGGAGAGGGCGGCGCCGGGGCCGCAGGCCTTGACCGCCGCGAGACACCACGCTTTGAACTCGATGTTCGGGTGGGCCAGGACGTACACACCCCGATAAAGGGGGAACAGCAACCCGCCGCGCACCCGCGAGAGGATCGCCTTGTTCGTGAGCCCGCACGCGTGCAGATCGTCGGTGTCGACGACACCCGAGCTGGCGCGCCGCGATCTGCGCCACGCGAGCGTTCACTCCGGTTCCCTCCCAGGGAACGTTGCTGAACGCTCGCGTGGCACGACCGAAGCGTTGCGCGGACCCGCGTTACGGGTCTACACGCGTTTGCCACAAATGTGTGCCAATTCGGCGAGTGCCCGAAACGGTGCCCGTTGGGCGCGACGAATCGCCGCGTCGTCTCGTACCCTTCACCGCATTCCGGTGTCGTACTGCTGTTTGTCGAGGGGTCTGAAGGGTGCCTGAGCGAGTAGAAGAGCTCGCGCCTGAGCAGGCCCCTGCCGCACGCGCACAGGCGGCTGCGCCCGAGGCCGCGACGTCGATGCCGAAGGGCCCGCTGCCCGGCGGCATGAGCGTGCAGCAGATGCTCTCGATGCAGCAGGGCGCCGGCAACGCGGCCGTGGCGAACTTCGTGCGTGGTCAGCGCCGCGGGCAGCACCCGCGCGTCGCGCCGTCGGCGATCACCGCCGCGGTCGCGGCCGAGAACCCGGACCTCGCGCAGCGCAACGGCGAGTCGCCCGACAGCGCCGCCGAGACCGCGAAGGCCCGCGCGAAGGAGACGCCCGCCCCCGCCCAGCCGGCGCCCGCGCAGGCGATCAAGGCCGACACGGCCGAGATGGCCGAGCAGGACGGCGGCGCTCCCGCCGACAGCGCCCCCGAGGCCAAGACGGCCAAGGACGCGCCGAAGCCCGCCGCGCCCGCCGAAGAGGCCGCGGGCGCCCAGGCCGACTCCGCCGACCCGAAGTCCGACGCCGAAGCCGTCTTCACCCAGGCCACCGGCGGCGAGACCGCGCCGCAGGGCGCCGAAGAGGACATGGAGGACGACGGCGAGGACGTCGCCGCCGAGGCCAAGCCGCCCGCGCCGGAGAAGGGCGCCGACGAGGCCGGCGAAGCCGCGGGACCGGAAGCCGCGGAGTCCGAGCCGGCCGCGCCCGCGCCGCCCGCCGCGGCCACGGCGCCGCCGACGAACCCGACGCCCGCCCAGGTGCCGACCCCGCCGCCCGTCGCGGTGCCGGAAGCGCCCGCCCCCGCGGCCCCGAGCGCCGCGTCCCCGAACCTCGATGCCTCCGCGGCCGGCGCCGGCCCGCTCTCGGCCGCCGCCGCCCAGGCCCCGCCGGACCTCGAGGCCGCGGCCGCCGAGGCGGCGGCGCCCGACGCCGCGGCGGAGTCGGCCGCGCCGGAGAGCGCGCCCGCGGCACCGACGACGAGCGCGCCCGCCGCATCGCCGGGCCGCCGCGCCCGTCGCGGCGGCGCCCGCGGCGGCAGCAGCGCAGCGCCGAGACGGCCGCCGCGCAGGCCGACGGCGGCCACCGCCGCGCCCGAGCCGACCGCCGCGGCGCGGCACCGCCCGCGACCGCCGCGCCGCGACGCCGCCGCGGCGCCACGCCGCGACCGCCGCGCCCGAACGGACCGCCGCCGCGGCACCGCCCGCGATCGCCGCGCCCGAACCGACTGCCGCCACCGCACCGCCCGCGACCGCCGCGCCCGGACCGACCGCCGCGACGGCACCGCCGGCGCCCGACGCCGCCGCCCTCGACGCCGGGCCGACCAGCGCGGACCGGAGGCGCTGGACGCCGCCGGCGCCGAGACGGAGGCTCCCGCTCCCGCCGCCGCGACGCCCTCGCCCGCTCCGGCCGCGGCGCCCGCCGCCGTCGCGGAGCCCGCGCCGCTCGACAAGGGCCCGGACGAGAGCCGAGGCGAAGGGGCCCGCCGCGGAGCCCGCGCAGGCCGCGCCCGCCGAGCGCGAGGAACCCGAGGCCAAGGGCGACGGAGCGCAGCGAGCACGCCGCGCCGCCCGAGGCCGCCGAGAAGGACGGCGACGACAAGCAGGATGCGCCGGAGGGCGGCGAGCAGGAAGGCGCCGAGGCTGCTGGTGGCGAGTCCGAGGGCGGCGAGGCGGAGGCCGCGCCCGCCGAGGCCGAGCACGACGTCGAGGACGAGGCCGAGGAGTCCGACGAGCTCAGCCGCGAGGACGAGGCGGCGCTGCTCGGCGAGGGCTACACCGCGGCGCAGATCAACGAGTCGGCCGCAGAGGCGCGCGAAGCCGAACGCGAGCGCAAGCGGTCGATCAGGGAAGGCCGCAAGCACGTCAACGCGGCGATCGCGGAGTCGACGCAGGCCGAGGCGCAGCGGCTCAAGCAGGCCCAGCAGCGCACCAACCAGGCGATCGCGCAGACCGTCGGCAAGCACCAGCGCGAGGTGTCCGAGGCGGGCACGACGCACATGGGCGCGGTGCGCGGCGCGTTCACGCGGGCCAAGGGCCAGGTCACGGCCGCGATCGCGGGCGCGAAGGGCAAGGTCACCGCCGCGGGCGCGACGGCCAAGGGCCAGGTCACGACCTGGAAGGGCTCGGCGACCACCAAGACCAAGAGCGCTGTCGACGACGCCGCCAACGCCGCGACGCAGACCGGCGCGGACTTCGCCAACCAGGGCAAGTCGGCGGTCACCGCCTCCGGCCAGAAGGTCAAGGGCACGATCGACTCGGCGGCGTCCTCCGTCCAGGGCCAGTCCGGCGGAGGCGGCGGCGCGAACGAGGCCGCGGCCGAAGGCAACGCGAAGGTCGCGTCCAAGGTCTCGGGCGAGACGTCCGGGAAGGTCAAGTCCCAGGGCGGGCAGGTCGTCTCCGGCGTCAACAGCCAGGGCGGGAAGGTCGGCTCGGCGTTCCAGGCCAAGGGCAAGGAAGCGGCGACCGCGATCAAGCAGACGCTGCCGGACGCGATGGCGAACATCTCGGCGGTCAAGCAGCAGGCCGACAGCGCCGTGGCCAAGGGCGTGAGCGCGGGCCAGACGTCGCTCTCGCAGGTCGGCTCGCAGACGTCAGCTTCGCTCGCCGCCCAGCAGGGCGCGGCGACGAAGCAGATCTCCTCCCAGGTCGCCTCGACCAAGCAAGCCCTCGCCAAGGGCGCCGGCACGGCGCGCCAGGCCGTCCAGGCCCAGTACGCGGCCTCGATGAAGGGCCTGAAGACCAGCGCGGCGAAGATGCGCGCGCTCGTCAACAAGGCGCCGGTCACGCGCGAGGACGCCGACGGCGTCAGCGGCGAGGTCAAGGGCCAGCTCAAGGACATGAGCGCGCGCGGGATCGTCGCCGGCGGCAAGACCGCCAAGCTCGCGGCGAACGCCACCGGCGGCGCGGCCAAGCAGGCCAAGACCGGGCTCGCCGCGGGCGCCTCCGGGGCGTCCGCCTCCGCAAGCCAGACCGCGACCGGCGCGCAGACCGGCGCGTCCAGCCTCGCGGCCAACGTCGGCTCGCAGGTCCAGAGCACCGCGAAGTCCGCCACGGCCGCGGGCGACAAGACCGTCACGAACTACACGGGCAAGGTCAAGTCCTCCAAGGACAAGGTCAAGGGCAAGCTCTCGGAGGGTCTGAACAAGACCAAGACCGAGATGTCCGCCCACGAGGCCAAGGTCCAGGGCGGCACGGCCAAGATCCCCGGCGACAACGCGGGCAAGGTCTCCCAGGGCCAGGCGAAGGTCAACGCGGCGTCCAAGGAAGAGCCCAAGAAGCCGGGCGGCCTGTGGGGCAAGATCGTCTCCGCCGCCAAGTGGGTCGCGGAGAAGCTCAAGGCCGCGTTCGAGTTCGTCGCCAAGCTGCTGACCGACCCGGGCTTCTGGGTCAGCCTGATCGTCGCCGTCGCCCTGACCGCGTTCGTGATCGCCACGTTCGGCTCCGGCCTCGCGGTGCTCGTGGTGGCCGGCGCGATCATCGGCGCGATCAGCTCCGGCGCGGGCCAGATCGTCACCAACCTCGCCTCCGGCAAGAAGTGGAACGAGGGCCTGGGCACGGCGGTGCTGATCGGCGGCGTCACCGGCCTCATCCCGGGCCTCGGCAAGGGCCTGGGCACGATCGGGTCCAAGGTGGCCGGCAAGTTCGGCACGAGCGTCGCCAACAGCACGATCGGCAGGCTGGGCTCCAAGCTCGCGTCCAGCGCGCTCGGCAGGGGCGCGCAGGCGCTCGGCCGCGGCCTCAAGACCGTCGGCGGCAAGCTCGCGTCGCTTGGCAGCAAGGGACTCAGCACCAGGGCCGGCCGGATCATCTCCGCCCCGTTCCGCGGCGCGGCGAACCTCGGCACGCGCCTTGGCAACGCCACGCGCGAGGGGCTCGAGCGCCGGTTCCCGAACGTCGTCAAGCCGAACGCCGCGGGCGCCAAGCCCACCACGCCCACGCGCGCCGCCCACGAGGAACCGTCGACCACGGGCCGCAAGCCCGAGGTGACCGACGACGCCGACGCCGTCGCGCGGGATGCGGCCGAGCAGTCCGCCAAGGTCGAGAACCCGCCGCCGCTGCAGGAGCGGATCGACCGGGTCACGGGCGTCAGCAAGGGGCCCGAGTACGACAAGGCGCAGGCGCAGCTCAAGGAGTTCTACAAGGAGCAGCAGGAGCAGGCGCTCGCCTCGGGCCGGAACGTCCACAACACCCGCGTGGACCAGATGGTCGACCGCCACGGCCGCCCGATGACGAACCCGGACGGCTCGCCGTACGGCTACACCGGCGAGGGCAACTACGACGCCTATCGCTTCACCAACTACGACGACGGCCCGCTCACGCAGATCAACATGAAGGTCAAGCTGGACGGCCAGGCGGGCGTCGGTCCGGACGACCTCGCGCGCGTCAAGGACGACGCGCTCCGCGGCGTCGACGAGTACTACAACGGCGGCAAGGTCCTGCCCAACGGCGACCGCGTGCACGTGAACGTCGAGTTCGTCGACGACGCCGCGCAGGCGCACACGCGCGTGGCCGTCCACCCCGGCCCGGGCGGCGCGGACCAGGTCAACTGGTACACGCAGTCGCACCCGACGACGCACGCGCACGAGCTCGGTCACGGCATGGGCCTGATGGACGAGTACGTGGACCCGCGCGCGTTCGCGCGCGGCGGCGGCAACACGTCCAACGTCCACACCGACGACAGCCTCATGGGCGACTACTGGCAGCGCGGCCCGGGCGGCAACGCGATCCCCGATCACGCCGGCAACCCGACCGTGCGGCCGGGGACCGAGGTCAAGCCGCGCCACTGGCAGCAGATCCAGGACGACCTGGACGCCGCGGCCGCCGGCGGCCGGCCGCCCGCGCACGGCGGCTCGACCCCCGGCCCGCGACCCAACGCGCCGACAAACTCGTGGGACGAGTGCGGCCGACCTCCCGCGCTCGGCGGCAGCAGCAGATCCTCCGGAGACCGGTGCCGATCCCGCGGTCGTCAACCGCCTGCTCGCGGCGGGCATGGACCCCGACAAGATCGCGCTGACGCGCCATCGAAGCGCCGCAGGCGGCGGAGGTGTTCGAGGGCCTGACTAAGCGCGGCGTCCCGGATCTCGGTCGCGAACAAGCGTCGACTTCCAACGCCGCCAGGCGCGAGGAGCATTCCCCGGCCTGCTGCGCAACATCAACGACGCTGTCGGCGAGCGAGGCTGCAGAACCCCACCGCCGCTCAACGGCCTGCTGGAGAACCTGCAAGGGCCAGAAGGGCGCGGCGACGGCGGAGCTCGAACGGGCGCGGCACGGCGCCTGCGGCGAAGGACCACAACGTCGCAGCTCGGGGCGCCGAACCGCGTCGGCGGCGACGTCGACGACCACGCGGACCAAGAGGTCATGCAGCTCAAGGACATCAGGCGAGCGAGCAGACGGACGCGGTCGCGCGCAACATGGACGACGCCGCCAACCAGCTGGCCGGCAAGGGCGCGAAGGGCCAGCGCACCCCGCGCGAGAAGGACCCGAGGTGCCGCCGACGCGCATACGGCACCGTCCGTACACGCCGATCGACATCATCGATCCGCAACCCAAGAACCCGCTGCACGCAGCCAACCGGGAGACGGTCGAGGAGTTCGTGCGCCGGACGATGCGGGAGGAGATCAGCGAAGGGGGTCCGTCGACAAGGTGCGGTTCATCAACGACCACGCCGACGGCCCGTTCGAGATCGAAGGTCCGTGGTGACGACCGAATGGGTCGCGCTCGCAGACGAGGCGTTCGCGACTGGGCGGCGCGCGACGAGCGACCTCCACGGGTTCGCGGAAACCGTGCTCGACGCCGGCGAGGCCGCGGCGTGTTTCGTCTGGTGACGGTGGCGGAGGACGGCGCGGACCTGCAGCCGTTCGAAGACCGCGCGTTCCTCGAGGCGAGGCCGAGCCCGTTCGAGCTTCCGTTCGACGACACGCCGGACGGACGCTGGCTCGCGACGCCCGCACGGCTCGCTGGTGGGAGAACGGCGAGCTGCGCGAGGGCGATGTCCCCTGGGTCGGCGCCCTGCTCGAGCGTCTGCGCCCCGGCGTGGACCCGGACTTCGCCAAGCACTGCATGAGCTGACGGCCGCCGGTCGAGATCTGGGGCGACGCGCGACTTCGTGCACATCACTTGCGACCGACGCGTGGTTCCCGCGCACGCTCGGCCTGGACTCCGCAGGACGTGCCGATCAGCCTGCCACGCCCCGCACACGACAACCGCGCGGCCGCCCGCGTCCACACACCGCGCCTGAACGCGATTCCTCGCCACGCTCCGTCAAGCCGCAGACGAGTGGCAGCTGCTCGACCCTGAGGGGATCGGCATGCTCTACGACGACATGACCGACGCGAGCGGCATCCTGCTGGACTGAGCGCAATGGTGGTGGACGCTGCCGAACGCGGGCGGCCTAACCTTCGCGCCGTGAGCATCTACTTCTCGACCGGAAACGAGCACGCGCCCGACGACCCGTTCGGGCGCATCGCGCTGGAGATCGACGACGATGGCAACGCGAAGCTCGAGCACTTCTCGCGCACCGGGAACGGCTCGTGGGATGGGCGGATGGAGCCGTCGGAGCTGCAGGCGGTCGTGGCGGCGATGAAGCGCGGCGGCTTCCCGGAGCGCCCGCCGCACCCGATGCCCCGGCCGGGCACGCTGATCATCGAGCTCGAACTCGACGAGGGCAACGGCCCCGTGACGCTGATGATGCCGTTCGACGAGGCCATGAAGGTCAGCGGCTACGCCGCCGCGCTCGACCGACTGCAGGCGTTCGCGCGCGAGCTCAGCGGCGGCGCGTACCAGCGCGGCGCGTAGGGCATCTCGTCGCGCTCAGCTCACCGGGGCCGCGTGGCGAGCGTGTCGAGGTGCCACGGATCGCCGGCGGGCGCGGCGTCCAGCCAGCGCTGCGCGTCGGCGCGGCCGAGGTCGATCAGGCGCTCGATGAACGTCGGCTCGAACAGCAGCAGGCTCAGCAGCGCGCCCTGGCTCGGGCCGGCGCCGCCGAGCACGCGCACCAGCGCCTTGGTCTCCGGCGAGCGCAACCAGCCGAGCGGCCCGGCGCTCCGTTGCAGCACCTCGGTGGCGATCCGCCCGATCGCGCCGCGCCGCTCCGGCGCGATGAAGATGTACGGGATCGGCCGGTACTCCCCGTCGCCGGCCTGCACGAGCCGGTTGACGGTGCCGAGCATCCGCGCGTCCTCGACGAGCGGGTCCACGAGCGTCCCGTCGAGCAGGTGCAGCGCCGCGTCGCCGAACGTCGGCTCGGCGTCCGAGCCGCCGTCCGGCGCGCCGACCGAGTCCAGGGCGATCACGATCAACCGCTCCGCCCCCAGGTCGATCACGGGCTTGATCGGCGTGTTGAGCCGCGTGCCGCCGTCGACGTACCAGCCCGCCGCGTCCGCCGGCTCGGTGATCCGCTCCGGCGGGAACACGATCGGGATCGCCGAGGACGCGCGCACGTGCTCGGTGCGCAGCTTCGTCCCGATCCAGCGCAGCTTCTCGCCGTCCGCCGGCACCGCACCGGCCGTCTCCACGAACGCGACGCTGCGCCCGTCCTGCGCGGCCGTCGCGATCACCGCCACGGCGTCGACGGCGCCGCTCGCCACGTTGGCGTGCAGCGTGTCCCACTCGATCCAGGCGTCGAGCGTCTCGGTCAGCGGCGCGTTGTCGAGCAGGCTGCGCAGCCGCACGCCCTTGATCCCGAAGAACGCGCCGAGCCCTTCCACCGCGGTCAGCGGCAGCCGCTCGAGCGGGCGCTTGTAGACCTTGTCGGCCACCACGGCGCGCCAGCGCGTCAGCGCCTCGTCCGCCAGCGCGGCGGCGCTGCGCTCAGGGCCGACCGCGGACAGGAACGTCGCGCTCAGCGCGCCGACGCTCGTGCCCACGAAGATGCTGACGCGCTCGCCGCGTCGCTCCAAGGCGGGCAGGAGCACCGACAGCACGCCCGCCTCGTAGGCGCCGCGGGCACCCCCGCCGGCGAGGACGAGACCGATCTTGCCGGGCACCGCTACCGGTCGTCTTCGACGTTCTCGAGCTTGGCCAGGGCATCGAGCTCCACACGGAGCTCCTTCGCCAGCCGCGCGATCTTCTCGCGCCGCTTGACGGCCTCCGGGGCGAGCGCGGCCTTCGACGACCGCGTCGCGACGGGCGGCTCGCTGAGCGCGTTGAGGATCGTGCGGATGCCGACGTTCACGCGCTTTTGCGCGGGCGGCGGCTGGACGACGATCGCCGGCTGCTCCGGCACTTGCGGACGTGGAGGCTGGGTCATGTCACGCCACTCCGATCGTGGGGATCTCGATCGTCTCGATGCCGAGGTCCGACAGGGTGAGGTTGAGCGCCTCGTACGGGAGCGTCACGTTGCGCACCTCGATCGTCCCGACGTTCGCGCTGGCCTTGACGCCGGTGAGCAGCAGGCGATCGACATGGGCGCTGGCGGACGGGGAGATCTTCAGCTGCACCGTGAGCACGCCGAGGTCCAGCGGCGAGGGCGGCATGTTGAACAGGACCTGCGGGACGAACGGGATGTCCATCGGCCCACTCGAGATGTTGTTCGCGGCCGCGCTGGGCAGCGCGAGCCCGCGCAGGACGAGCGCACCGAGGTTCAGCGGCGCGCCCTTGACCCGGCCGACCTTGGCGCCGGCGATCCGCGTGCTGGGCACCCCGAGCCCGTCGATGCCCGCCGACCCGAGGCCGAGGCCGCTGAGCGTGAAGCCCGCGGTGGGCAGGGACACGTTGGTCGCGGCGATGTTGTCGGCCACGACGCTGCTGAGCGCCAGGCCGGTGATCGGGTCCGCCGTGGTCGTGACGTTGGCGCCCGTGATCTGCGGGAACGTGAGGTTGATGTTGGTCAGGCTCGGGATGCTCGTGTTGGGGAACGCGAACGTCATCTCCGCCGTACCGAGGTTCGCGTCGTCGCCGCCGACGTCGATGTCGTCGAACGGCCAGGGCAGCGGGATCTGCACGCGCCACGACAGGACGAACTTGAGCTTGATCGTCATCCGCATGCCCTGCATGAGGGCCTGGCCGGAGTTGATCGCCATCTTGGTGTCGCGCAACACCAGCTGGCCGATGCTGATCGGGCCGACGGCCACCTGTCCGACGGCGACGTGGCCGACGCTCGCCCGAGCGGCACGAAGGTTGGGAACGGTTGCCTTCATGGAACGCCTTTCCTCCTCGCCGCAGGGGATGCGAAGCGGGTCCAACCGAGCCTATGCGCGACTCGCGACGACGGTCAATCGCGCGCGCCGGCGAGAAACCGCAGCGCCCGAACACCCGGAACGAAGAAATACGCGCCGCCACGCACACGAACGAACTGCGGCAGGTCCACGTGCCGTTCACGCACCGGCGATCTCTGGATCACGAACACGCGCGCATTCGGGTCCGACCCGAGCAACGGGTCGCCCTGCGCCTGCATCCCGTTGAAGTTCGGGTCGTTGAGCCAGCTGTGCTGGATGAACTCGAACTGGCGCGAGAGGTTCGCGCCGAGCGCGATGAAGTGGATGCCCTGCGCCCCGCCCGGCGCGCCGTAGTTGCGGCCGCGGCGCAGCAGCCGGTGGCGTTTGTTGACCGCGATCGAGCGGTCGGTGCCCGGCGCGGGATCGAGCGTGTCGCGGGGGTTGGCCCGGCGCACGTGCGCGCCGATCGGGCAGCCGAGGCCGTGGCGGTCGGTCTCGAAGTAGCCGAAGTCGTTCTGGCTCGCGAGCTCCGGGCGCTCGCCCTCGGGCGCGAGCGCGAGCGACGTGCCGTCGGGCCAGCGCCCGACGAGCTTGGCCTCCAGGTGCTGCCGGGCGCGGTCGTCACTCGGTCGCCCGGGCGCAGTAGGCGTGGAACCCGTCGACGTCCTGCTCGAGCGAGCGCAGCACGAGATAGGTGCCGTTGCGCCCCAGGTCGCCGCGCCCCGAGCCGCCGGGGTCGGCGGGCAGCGCATCGGCGGCTCCCTCCACGAGTGGCCGCGGGGTCAGCCGCCCGTACTCGTTCGGGTAGCCGAGCACGACCTCGCCGAGCTGGACCGCGTCGCGCGCGGCGCCCTCCTGCTCGCCGGCCAGGTGCGGCTGCGAGAGCCCGTCACGGAAGCCGAACGGCTCACGGTCGCTCAAGGGCGCGGTCGTGAGCGTCTCGAAGACGTGCACGCCGCGCTCCCCCAGTTCGGCGCGCCGGCGCGCGGCGGCCGCGTCGACCGCGTCCTCGTCGCCGGCGTAGACGAGGACGAGCACGTGGATCGGGTCGCCGCCCGGCCCGCCCCAGGCCCAGCCCTCCGGCGCGTTGGTCCCTTCGTCGCCGAGGAAGCGCCGGCGGTGGTCCTCGGTCATGCCCTCGCGGAACTCGTGGCTGAACTGGCTCAGCACGTCGTCGCGCACGCCCAGGGCGGCGAGGCCCGGGGCGGTGAAGGCGACGTTGACCGCCTCGTCGGCCTGGCGGTCGGCCCCGGTGGACACCGCCAGGTCCGCGAGCCACCGGCGGGCGGCGGCGGGATCGGTGATCGTGCCCAGCAGGTACCGCGCGCCCTTCAGGCGGCCGTAGCCGCGCACCACCAGGCCCTGGACGTCATCGCGCTCGAGCGTGCTCATACGTCCTCCTCACAGCCGCCGCAGCCAGGTCTCGGCGTCCTTGTCCGACATGGCCCCGAAGAGCCCGGAGCGGATCAGCGCGTTGTCGTTGACGTTGGGGGCGGACAGGTGCGGATACGCGGAGTACCAGACCTGCGTCGGGATCTGGCGGTTGCGCAGGAGGGCCTTGAACTCCTCCTCGCGCTTGGCCCCGGAGAAGAACAGGAACCACGTCCGCGGGTACCCGACGCCGTGGCTGAAGGACGCGTTGAGGCCGAACGCGACCTTGTCGATGAAGTCGTCCATGTAGCTCTCGAGGCTGCCGTCGTAGTAGCTGGTGAAGATCGCGCGGCGGCGGTCCTCGAGCATCGTCCAGCGCGCGAAGTGGATCGACTTCACGCCGGCCAGATCGGCGCGCCGGAACACGTGCCGCGCGGCGAAGTCGATCGCCGTCAGCACCGCGATGAGCGTCGTGCGCCGGAACCAGCCGGGCTTGACCCAGCCGATCGCGCTGAACTGGTTCTGGGTGACGAAATCCTCGATCGCGAACAGCTCGGCGGCGTGCTCGGCGGGCACGGGAACGTAGGGCGCGGGGTCGCGCGCCTCGTGGTAGCGCAGCACGAGCGCCCAGATCGGCAGCACGACCGCCAGCAGCGGGGTGAGGACCACGAGCAGCGCGACGGTGGCGAGGAAGTGCAGCGCCTCCCCCACCCGGAAGCGCAGCGGGGGCCGCGGCGCCCGGTGGCGCGCCCACGCCAGTGAGGGCTCATCCACGACGAACTGCTGGATCGCGCGCCGCACGCCCTGGACATCGGCCGGCAGGTCGAACCGCTCGCGGTCGAGGAACGCCTGGATCGCCTCGCGCAGGTAGGCCTCGTCGAGCACCTGCCGGCACGTGCGACCGACGGTGTTGACGTAGCGGGCCTGCGCGGGCAGGTACGCCGCCTCCAGGAACGCCAGCCGGGCGGCGGGATCGGGCGCGTCGGGGTAGCCCTCGCAGAGGCTGAAGACGCCGTCGAGCGCCGGACCGGCGATCGTCGTCAGCTGCTGCAGGTGGCGCGCGAGCGGCGCGTCCACCTCGCTCATGTAGAGCAGGCTGGCCGGCACGAGCACGCCGTCCGGATCGAGCTCGTCGTCGATGATCAGCAGCCGGCCGAAGTGCACGCCGTCCATCAGCGCGAACGGGAAGGCCGTCGCGAACGCCCCCGGCCCGGCCAGTGCCGCGAGCGCCGTCCGCACGTCGTCCAAGCGGTCACGCCGGATCGTCGCGCGCGCGCCGAACGCCACCTGTCCCGCACCGCGCCGCGCGCCCCGTGGGACCGTGAAGCGCAGCACGTCGTCCTCGGCGTAGTGGTCGCTGATCAGCTCCGCGGTCGGGCTCGACGGCAGTGAGAGCGAATCGCCCATCCAGACCTTCGAGCTCACCGGCTCGAAGCCGTCGGTCAGCACGTAGTCGATGTTCGGGCGCCGACCCGGCTGCGCGCTGCCCGCGTCCTTCAGGCGGCCGAGGATGGCGGCGATCTCCACGTCGCGCCCGCGCGGGTTCGCCGGCACGTTGAAGTCGCCCGCGAGCACCACCGGGCCGCGGCGCGCCGCGCGCCGGGCGCGGCGCACGACCTGCTCCGCCTGCCGGCGCTTGAGGCTGGGCTCGACGGACAGGTGCGTCGTGAGCACCGTGAACTCGCGCTCGGTCACGCTGTCGCGCACCCGCGCCTCCACCCACATGCGCAGCTCGCCGAACTGGCGCCAGTTGGGCTTGTGCCCTTCCTTCGCCCACCACCGCAGGCCGTCGATCGTCCCGCGCAACTGGCTCAGCACGAAGTACCGGCGGCGGGCGCGCAGCACGCGGTAGCGCGCCGGCACCACGAGCGCGTTGCCGAGACCCGGACGGCGTTTCTGGAGCACCTGGCAGGGCGCGCCGCGCGCGCGTTCACGCAACGCCCGCGCCTGTCCCGAGCCGACCTCCTGCAGCGCCAGCACCGGCGCGCCGGGCGCGTCTTCCAGGGCCTCCCGGTAGAACGGCAGGTCCAGGAACTCCGTCTCGACGGTCTTGATCTTCGGGTTGCCGGCGGCCGCGTTGAACGTGACCACACGGACGTCGGTGCTCATGACATCCGGAGCGCGCTGTTGAACGGCGCGAACGCGCTGGGCAGGCCGCGCAGGGCCGGGCGCAGCTCGGGGCAGTGGCGCAGGAGCACGCTCGACATGTCGGTGTCGCGAATCCAGGCCATGCCCTCCGGCGTGTAGATCTGCGGCGTGAAGTCCTGGGTGAAGAAGCGGTCGCTGTTGAGCCGCCGCGAGGCCATCACGATGAAGATCCGGAACGCCGTGTCGCTGAACGCGAAGCCCTTCGGCAGCGGCTCGGCGAACATCCCGACCGTCAGGTCGACCTTCTCGACGTCGCCGTAGACGCGGCGCAGCTGGGCCGCCCACTGCGGGTTCGCGGTCATGCTCTCGAACCGCGACGGCGCGGGGAGGTGCAGCAGCCGGCGGAACTCGTTGTAGCGCGGCACACCGAGTTCGCGCGAGCGCAGGATGTCGGTGGCCGCCAGGTCCACGATCTCGCCGTCCGGCCGGACGAAGTGCTGCAGGTCGCGCGGGAAGTTGTGCAGGCAGATCGCGCCCGGATGCGTGTGGCCGAACGAGTACAGCTGGTCGGTCAGCGACAGCTCGTCCTCGATCGGCGTGACCTGCGGGCCGGTGAGCTCGCGGAACGCGTAGTCGACGATCGCCGCGTGGTCGCCGTGCCCGCGGAACGTCCAGTCGTCGGTGATCAGCGGGTGCATGCGATAGACCGACGTGAACTCCTCGGTCAACGAGTACGGAACGCCGTAGTGCTGCGCCTCCGAGCCCGGGATGCCGCTGATGACCTCGCTCGCGCTCAGGCGGCCGAACGTGCGGTAGATCCGCTCGCCGGCGAGACCGAACCAGTTCGCCCGCATGCCGATCACGGTCGTCGGGTGCGAGATCACCGCCGGGGTCCACTCGATCGTGTGGATCTTGGCCAGCAGCGCGGCGTTGATCAGCCGCGCGCGCTGGAAGATCATCTCGCCGTCCCAGCTCGGGTAGGCCTGGTGCAGGCGGTCGCAGATCGCGTTGTGCTCGAGCGCGAACACGCGTGCCAGCAGGCTCAGCCCGAGCCAGAACCCGGGCACCTGGCGCGGGTCGTAGGCCTTCTCGTGCGGATAGGGGATCTGGTTGCCCGCCCCGAGCTTGAGCTTGCCGTCGTCGTCCGGCATCCCCGGCCGGGTGCGGACCGCGTGCTGGGCGCGCAGGCTCGTCCCGTACAGCTGGGACCCGTCCCACCACGGGCTCTCGTGGTTGATGAACGTCGGCAGGTCCGTCGCGCCCGCCGGCCGCGTCGGGTCCGGTGGCGTGCGCGGGATCACCATCGGGTTGCGCGGGAAGTCGTCGCCCTCCGGCAGCGGGATCAGCCAGGCGTTGTCGGAGGTCCCGCTGCCGTGGTTGAACCAGTCCTTGATCATGAACTGCAGCCACGCCGCGGCCAGCGCGTTGAGCGTCGTCGCGGGCGTGAACTCGTGGCGGGTCAGCAGCTCCCGGCTGACGACCCGCGGGTTGGGCTCCAGCACGGCGCGCGCGTCGTCGCGCGGCAGCCGCTCGAACGGCATGTTGCGGCCGAAGCGCGAGCCCGCGCGGCCCATCGCGGGCTGCTCGAGGTCGTTGTAGGAGCCGTCGGGCGAGCGCTGCGTCAGGTACTCGGGCTTGAACTCCGGCGTCTCCGGCACGCCGCCTGACGGCAGGTGGTCGGTGTCGTAGAGGTTCTGCTTGCGCAGGACGTTGCGGACGCCGATCAGCACCACCAGCCCCAGGGCGGTCGGCAGCCGATCCCAACTACGCCGGCGATCGATGGCCGTGGATAGGCCATCGAAGATCCGCCAGCCGAGTGAGTCGCGATAGCCGGACGACTTCATCGGGGCCTCCTTGGGACGTGCGCCATCCCGCTGAAGCTCTTCGAGGGCCTGCGCGGTGTCAACCCGCGGGTTACGATCGCGAACCATGAACCCACTGCTCGAGGCGTTCACGTTCTTCGTCCTGCGGCCGCTCAACGACCTCGTCATGGTGTTCTGGCGGATCGAGCGCCGGTTCGAGTTCCTCTACCGCCAGCCGTTCGACCGCTGGCTGCGCCCACCCATCTTCCGCGCGCTCCAGGCGTGGCAGAACGCGCGCCGCACGGACCCGGGGCTCGCCCTCGTCGAGGAGTTCGTGCCCGACGACGAGGCGCGCAACATCCGCTCCGTGATCGACGAGATCTCCGCCTTCACGCGGGAGAACTACCCGCCCGGCGGCGCGCAGCGCTTCGGCAACTCGAAGACCTACGGCGTCATGCGGGCCGAGTTCACGGTGCTCGAGGACATCCCGGAGGGCCTGCGCCACGGGCTCTTCAAGGAGCCGCGGACCTACGCGGCCTACGTCCGGCTCGCCGGGCCGGGCCCGCACGTGCCGGCCGACCTGCACGACCTCGGTCAGTGCTCGATGGGCATCAAGGTCATGGGCGTCGACGGGCCCAAGCTGATGGAGGACGAGCAGCACACCCAGGACCTGATCCTGGTCACGCCCGCGAGCTTCGTCACGCCCGACATCCGCGAGAACGCGAAGCTGCAGAAGTGGGTGCGCCGCAAGGCCGACTTCATGTACTTCATGAACCCCTTCGACTCCCACGCGCTCCACATGATCTTCCAGGGGCTCTACTCCCCCATGCAGTCGAGCCCGCTCGAGGTGCAGTACTACACCAACGTCCCGTTCCTGCTCGGGGAGGGCCAGGCCGTGCAGTACTCCGTCAAGCCGTGCTCGCCCGCCCGCGGCAAGATCCCCGCCGTGCCGGCGGAGAACTACCTCCACGAGGCGCTGCGCGCGACGCTCGAGGCCGGGGCGTGGACGTTCGACTTCATGGTGCAGGTGCAGACGGACCCGTTCCGGATGCCGATCGAGGACGCGACGGTGAAGTGGCCCGAGCACCTGTCCCCGTACGTGACCGTCGCCCGGCTCCGGCTCCCGCGCCAGCACTTCGCGTCCGACGAGCAGATGGCGTTCGCCAACGTGCTGCGGTTCAACCCGTGGCACTCACTGCCCGAGCACCGGCCGCTGGGCAGCTCGAACCGTGCCCGCCTGACCATGTACTACGAGCTCGCCAAGCTGCGCCAGCACATGAACCAGGACGAGCACGTCGAGCCGACCGGCGCGGAGCGGTTCCCGGGGTCGGAACCGCTCGCGATCGCCTGAGCCGGGCTCAGAACGGCAGCCGGTCGCGCACGCCGCGCCGCGCCGGCGGTTTGGCCGCACCGGCGCCGAGGATCGCCAGCAGCGTGTTGAAGCTCGAGAGGAGCGTCAACAGCACGGCGGTCTTCGCCGGGAGCTGGCGGCGCACGCCGCCGAGCGCCACCGACAGCGTGTCGGAGGCGTGGATGAAGCGGCCGACCTGGAGCGAGCGCGCGCGGGTCTGCTCGTCGCCGCGGAGCAGCTCGAGCCCGAGCACGATCGTCCGGACCCCGAACATCCGCAGCGGGTACTGGGACCCGGGCGCGGCTTCCGGGTCGCTGCCGAGGCGACGGGCCATGACCTCGGGCAACAGCAGCGCGGCGACGCCGTTGAACAGGCGGATGGCGCCGAGGATCTGCGGTGCGCGGGTGCGCAGCACGTCGACCATCAGGCGTCCCCGGGCGGGAACGTCAGCGCGAACCGCAGGATCAACCGGTGGCCGCCGAACAGGCGCCCGACGCCCCACACCAGGCCGAGGTACACGCCGGGCGAGACCTCACGGATCTCGTCGCGGATCCAGCCGGCGACGGTGGACGTCTGCGCGTACTCGAGCACGACGCACGGGCGATCGTCGAGCCAGCTGCCCTGCTCGAACGTCCGGGCCCGGATCGCCTGGATCCCGGCCGGTGAGATCAGGTTGTGGAGATCGCTCGTCTCCGGGTGAAACTGCTTGCCGCGCCAGAACAGCAGGCCGAGCACGCGCGACAGCGGCGCGGCGAAGAAGCGGCCGGGCCCCGCGATGATCGTGCCCTGGCTGCGCCCACGCGGGATCGGGCCGGCGGGACTGTCCTGGAAGAGCGCGTCCAGCTCCACCGTCGTGCGGGCGAGCAGGTCGCGCGCCGCCAGTGTGCGCTCGGGGGCCAGCGTTGTCGTCACCTTCACTCCTTCTACTGGTTGCGCTCGGCGCTGTCGGCCTCGAGTGCCTGCTGGAGCTCCGGCGCCTCGCCCTGGACGGCGGCGAGCTCGGCGGCGAGCCGGTTGGCGAGGTCGCTGATCGACGTCAATCGTTCCTCGGCGGCCGCCGACACGGCCGTCCGGGTGCGCGGCTCGGCGCGCAGGTTCTCGATGCCGGCCGAGATGCTGTTGAGGATCTCGACGAGGTCCAGCGTCGCGTCGACCTTCTCGGTGGGCACGTCGATGCGGACGGGTGACGGCCCGTCCGCAGGCGGCGAAGTCATCTCAGGACACTCCTAGCGCCGGGATGGTGATCTGCTCGAGGCCGACGTCCGAGAGCTTGAGGTTCAACAGCTCGTAAGGCGCCACGACATTCTGCAGCTCGATGGCCGCGATGCTCGCGGACGCGGACAGACCCGTCAACGCGAGGTGGTCGATCTCGCCGCGGGCCTGCGGGGTCATGTGCAGGGCGATCCGGAGCAGCCCCGCGTCGCAGTGCATCACGTACTCCTGGGCGGTCCCGTCGACGACGATCTTGTCGCTCTGCACGTCCTGGACCGACGCGGAGGGCAGGCCGATGTTGGCCAGGCTCAGCGTCCCCATCGGCAGCGCCTCGCCGTGCACGCGGCCGATGTCCACGCTGTCGACGGAGACGGCGGGGATGCTGATGTCGCTGGCCCGCGCACCCGCGAGGGCGAGCCCGGCGATCGCGAACCCCTGGGCCGGCACGGTGATGTTCTGCGCACGGATCTGCTCGGCCACGGCGGTGCCGAGCGAGAGGTTCGTCAGCGGCGACGCGGTGGCCGCGATCGGGCCCGCGGTCAGCTGCTCGATGTCGATGTCCAGGTTCTGCAGGGCCGGGACCTGCACGTCGCCGAGGCTCAGCGTGACGTCGGGCGCGCCGAGGTCGATCGTGCCGCTCCAGCTCGGCGAGCCGTCGAACGGGATCTTCACGCCCACCCACCAGTCGAGCGACAGGTGGACCGTCACCGTGATCCGGAAGTTGCGCAGCATGACCTTGCTGGTGGTCATGCCCACGTGGAAGTCGGACACCGACAGGCGGCCGATCTGCACGGGGCCGATCGAGAGCTGCCCGACCGACAGCGACGTCACACCGGCCTTGTGGGCTGTGGTCTGAGGGATCGTGGCGCGCACTCGGGCTCCTTCGGGTTGGAGAGATGTCCCGCCGCGGCGGGACATCTCCGAGCGGGTCAGGCCGACGCGGCGACCAGGGCCAGACGCGGGTCCGTGCGGCGTCCGCCGGGGAGCAGGAGCGAGTCTGCGGCCTCGTCGAGGACGCGGGTCAGCAGCTCCGGCAGCGGGCAGTTCGCGACCGTCGCCGCTTCGCGCCAGCGGCGCTCGCGCTCGGCGGAGACCTGCACCCGCACGGTCACCCGCTCCACCTCGTCGACGATCCTCCCGGCGCGCGCCGCGAGCTGGCGACGCAGCTCACGCCGCGACCAGCCGAGCGTCTCGCAGCGGTACAGCCAGAGGTCCTGCTCGGCCTCGTCGAGCGCGGCCACCTCGGCGTGGTGCTGGAGGCTGAGGCTGAGCCGGCGGCGCGCCGGCGGGAACCGCCGGGCGATGCAGGCGTAGTTGCGCAGCGTCTTGTAGTCGAGGTCCGTGGCGCGCAGCGCCTCCTGGTAGCGGCGCCCGTAGACCTCCTGTCCGTAGATGATCCAGTCGCCGAGCGCCCATGCCGAACCGTCAGCGATGCGCGCCAGACGCCGACCCACGTCCTTCCACTCGGCGAACGTCATGCCTCGCCGGAGGAGCGTTCCCTGTTTGGCCATTTCGTCAGCCGCCATGGGTGGGGTTGGTATCGATGTGTTGATGCCTATCAACGCCCTGTCGACAGGGTCAAGACCGCGATTCTCATGAGCGCCGGATTGCGAAGTGTCCCTCCATCAACACAAATATGTGTTTGTCAGTAGGCTTACAAAATGGCTAGCCGACGCTGAACGGCTGCTGT